>NZ_QXFJ01000001.1 GCF_003584165.1 Flagellimonas aequoris
AGGCTCTTTGCCCAAGCAAAGCAAAACGGCGGGCGCGATTTTTCATCGCTTCATGCGTGGCCCACCAGCCAACGGCCCCACAGGTTTGGCCATGGCTGGACGTGTGCTCACTGTTGTCCTGGGGGGTCTGGCTGGGAAGGTGATGGGCTTCTCCTTGCCCATGGCTACCTTGTTCATCGGCTTGGCGGGGTTCCTGACCTCAT
>NZ_QXFJ01000002.1 GCF_003584165.1 Flagellimonas aequoris
AGCCAGGTACATCGACCGACACGACAGCCAGAGCGTCACCGTAGGGGCTGTGCCCCTACACCCCCTTTTCCCCAGTGCAGGATAGGGAACGCGGCAGCTGGAAATTACGACCCGCCGAAGAGCACTTCGCCGGTGTCCAGGTCAACGATCGTGCAGCCCCGATCAGCGAGGTTGGCCAGCATCCGCAGCTGCACCGGCTCGGCCGGCATCCAGTCCTGATAGCCCCGCAGCTTCGACAGCTCGGGTTCCGGCGACCGGAAGCTCCCACGCGCGTAGAGGATGCGCCTGCGGTCCCCTGCTGCCCGTGCATCGGCCAGCCGCCATCCCCGGACCATGCGCCGCATCCAGTACCAGCCTGCATCGCCCTGGGCGCCCTGTAGGCCGAACTTCCGGGGCGCATCGAGGGGCCAATCGCCGGAGTGACCCCAGACGCGGCCGGTCTTGCGGAGCCACGCCTCGGGGATGTTCTCGTTGTTGCGCTGGTAGTGCTTCACCCCGCGGGCGGCGTGCTTCGACAGGTACTGAAACCAGCCGATCGGGCCGTCGATCACCTTGGCGTGCTGTCCCCGGTGCCCTGCCCCGTAAAGCTCCCCTGCCAGCTCCACCCAGTCGTTCACGGGATCGCTTAGGCGGTACTTGTCGGGCCACCACAGGGCGACGTGCAGGTGCGGCACGCCTCGACGCTGCCACTCCGTGATCCAGTGGAGCCGGACCATACCGGCACGCCGCTGGCGCTCAATCCACCGCTTCCGCAGCTTCGTCCAGTCCTGGGCCGATGCGGGACAGTCTCGAAGCGTGAGAGTGAGGGCGACGCCTGCCCCTGTTAGCTCGGTCTCGCGCACGCTCATCAGGAACTGCGTGTTCCGGCGCGTGGCCCCTAAGCTCCACCCCTCGACGTCGCCGCGCTTCATCCGGGTATGGTCATTCCGTCCGGGCGCTACACCGCCCTTACCGCCGTGGCGGTACACTGTCACTACTGGCATCGGTCCTATCCCGTGCTGGTCATGACCCCGAGCGTTGGCGCGCTGCGGGGTTCTTTTTTGCT
>NZ_QXFJ01000003.1 GCF_003584165.1 Flagellimonas aequoris
CGTTGGCGCGCTGCGGGGTTCTTTTTTGCTCGGCTCCCTTTCCCTCTTCCGGCCCCTATGGGCGTTCTGGGCTGCCACCGAACAGCCACAGCGTACCCCGGTGCGTGCCGTTATGTAACTACTAATCAAGGCGGCACCCACCGGCCCGGCTACGGCGTCCCTTGGCGGCTTCATGCGCGGGCGTGCGGCCCGTCCCGGCCCCACCGTCGCATAACGCTCCGTTGTGGCCAGTACGGTCCTCCTACAGCGGTTTGCAGGCGCGACGTACCGGCGCAGGCGGCCATAGGGCGTCGCCGCGACCGATTA
>NZ_QXFJ01000004.1 GCF_003584165.1 Flagellimonas aequoris
CGTGGCCGGCCTTGATGCTGCAGGTGCGGTAATTATGCGCCGACGAATGACGCGTGAAGGGTTGATCAAGTTTGTCTCGAAGCTGCCGCAATGCGTGGTAGCGATGGAAGCGTGCTGCGGCGCACATTTTCTGGCCCGGACATTCCAGTCGCATGGTCATTCGGTGCGGTTAATGTCGCCGGAATATGTTCAGCCCTACGTCAAAGCGCAGAAGACCGATGATCGAGATGCGGAGGCCATCGCGGAAGCCGCGACCCGGCCAACCATGCGCCTGGTGACGCCAAAAAGCGAAGCTCAGCTCGATTTGCAGATCCTGCACAGGGCGCGTGCAAGGCTGGTTGCGGAGCGGACGCGGTTGACCAACCAACTGCGCGCCGTCCTGTTAGAACGCGGCATAATCCTGCCTCAGCGGCGCGGTCCTCTTATCCGGCGGCTTGATGATCTTATGGGGGGCGATTTGCCAATCAGCGCCAGAATGCTGCGCCTGCTTCGGGACCTGCGCGATGAATGGGCAGAGCTTGACCGCAGGATAGGAGCCTATGACGACGAACTGATGGCCATGACGCGTGAAGATGATCTGGCTCAGCGTCTGGTCACGGTTCCTGGCATTGGGGCGATCAATGCCACGGCACTGGTCGCCGCAGTGGGTGATGCCAGCGCCTTTGCCAAGGGGCGTGATCTGGCCGCATGGCTCGGTTTGACACCACGACAACACTCAACTGGCGGCAAGACCAAAATGCTGGGCATCAGCAAGCGGGGCAACCGCTATCTACGAACCCAACTTATCCACGGCGCACGAGCAGCGATGCGGCACTTCGTCGAAAAGCAAACCGCCATGGGAGTATGGCTACGCAACCTACTTGCCCGTGCGCATCCAAATGTCGTGGTGGTGGCGCTCGCTGCGAAGCTTGCCCGAGTCGCTTGGGCGATCCTTCGGCGCGGTGATGTGTATCAATCGCAGGAAGCATCAATCTGACGGAATTGCGATCAGCTGACGCTGAACGCTCAAGATGTCTGTGGAGGTGAGATAGATGGCATAACGGTCGAACCGGC
>NZ_QXFJ01000005.1 GCF_003584165.1 Flagellimonas aequoris
CCGCGCTCAAGACCCAGTTTTTTTACTGATTCAGCGTAGGTGCTCTGATCTTCACGCATCTTTGACCGCCCGCCAATAAACTCTTTCGCGGACAGCCGTCCATCCTGCGTCAATGGCACCACGAACGCTGACAAGTGGGGGGTGGCCTCGTCCCGGTGAACCACCGCCGCCACAACACGATCCTTCCCGTATTTCTTCTCCAGCCATTGCTCAGAGCGGGCGAAAAACTCCGCCTGTTGCTGCGGTGTCGCTTCTTTCCACCACTCAGGGCTTGCAGTCATAACGTATTCAACGGCCAGTACAGCATCTTTACGGCGTTTTTCAGGCAGCAGCTCCCGGACACGCCCCATTGCCTGATCCGTTGATTCGGATACAGAGCAGTAGTTTTCTGGTGTCCGTTCAGCGTTAGCATTCGGCGTCTCACGCTCCCTGTAGCAGTGCTGCAACGCGCTGGCCACACTGCCCATTCCCGTCAGCTTTTTACAGCGCATTATCGCGTAGTTCGCCATGCTTCCCCCCCTCGTTCCGGCGTCCATCCGGCCAGACGGGGGATCGCATTGCGATGCCTCCGGCGGGCCACTATCAGGATGATAGTGTACTCACTAGACTTTGCTTTGCAAAATCGTTCGGGCAGCAAGCTGCCTAAAGGTCAAGTTCAACAGCGGTCTGGCAGGTGGAAGGCGTCGCTCCGCGCCACCCCCCACCACTGCCAAGCCTGTTTTATCCGGTGAGTCGTCAAGGGTAAATGGCACTCGCTTCGCTCGCCCCTGACGAAATCAGGCAATGAATATCGTTTTTGAAAGAGCAGGAACCGCTCGCCGCAAGAACGGATTAGGGAGCGGCATCGCCGCGAGTCTGTCCGTTCGAGGAAGCGGAATTTCCACTCCCCGGACATAGAAATCCGTACGCTCTAGACTGACAGAAAACCGCCTGATTAATTTTTTTCGTTAAGAACTAAGAAGGAGATCACTCTCAGCCCGCATGAAATGGGGATCGTATTTTCAGGATCTGTACTACGGTAGCTCAACCCTAGTACTACGGTAGCTCAAAAAAAACTTGATTTTTGAGCTACCGTCTATCTAAAATCGAATCCTGTCGATCATTTAAGGTGGTTAAAATGAGCTTCTCTCGCTACAAAATAAACCCATTTTTAGAAGATATGATTGTTCCAGTCAAGGGGAAGCAAGTTAGACTTTCGCGTCTTGGTCGTGATGAAAACATCCTAGTAAACCAATCAACGGGGGAGATCCAAGGCACTCATGTAGCGACTTTCAAGCGAGTTGATGGTGAACAGTTTGTGAAACTCTTCACAGCAAATATCGGTTTGACCTTTGAGCTATCATCTGCGGGGATTAAAGCGTTTGGAGTTTTGCTTTGGGCTGTTCAGAACAAGGCGCTTTCAAAAGACGAAGTTGATTTGGATAGTTTTGTTTTAGAAGACTTTCTTGAAACCCAGGGATCTACAAACAAACAACCACTACGCTTAAGCCTTGCAACATTCAAACGGGGTATTAACGAGTTGGAGAAAGCGCAGATTGTTGCAAAAACAATGAGGCAAGGCCGCTACTTCATTAACCCAAATTTTGTTTTTAATGGAGATCGAATTGCATTTACAACAGTGATTGAACGACAACAAAAAATAGAAGAATAATTATATCAATAACTCTCTATTATAGATTGATTGATGCGTCAAGCTATGTGCCTGCCTTAAAATACAGGCACTCCCAGAGTTAACATAATTCAGGTTTATTACGGATAGACCAAATAATCACAATATGCATTCCTTTTCCAAAACAGAAGATAACACCGAAAATGCAGGTCGATTCCATTCGTAAATAGTGTTTGGTTGATAAGTTCTTGCACCTTCAATTAATTTACCGTCTCTTCCTTTTGCTGGCTTTGAATACATTTCTTGATATTCTAACGCCTCTTTGTCAACTGCATTTAGAACTTCTTGTACTGATATATTAGGACACTTTTTTAGTGAGGTATCATAATGATGCTGCATTACGGCGTACAGATAAGCGCTACAAAACCCCCAGTCACTCTTGTTTTTAATATCCTCAGATCTTTTACATGACTGATACCATTCAGATATTTTAGGTAAATTAGAAATGTTTATTGTTTTTTCGTCTGGTAGTGCCATAGGCAAAGATAATATTGAATTATATTTCGTTTGAGCAAAAACTTGATTTGTCAGAACAACAAAAAAAATTGTGCCAGATAATACCATTTTTAATTTAATCATCTATTCCATCCACAATTAAAGTTATCATTATTCAGGGCGGAAGGGTTTAACGCTTCCAATCCCTGCCCG
>NZ_QXFJ01000006.1 GCF_003584165.1 Flagellimonas aequoris
GTTGACCGGCTCCTGTAGTGGCCAGTCGCCGCCATAGCCCCAGACCCGGCCCGTTTTCTCCTGCCATCCGGTCGGCATGTTGTCGCCGCTGCGCTGGTAGTGCTTCACGCCCCGTGCTGCGTGCTTCGACAGGTACTGAAACCAGCCCACAGGGCCGTCTATGGGCTTCGCGTGCTGCCCCTTTGCCCCGGCCCCATATTCCGCCGCGAGCGCGAGCCACGCCTCTATGGGGTCGCTGAGGCGGTACTTATCGGGCCACCAGATAGCGACGTGCAGGTGCGGGACGCCGCGGCGCTGCCATTCGGTCACCCAGTGGATGCGAACCATACCGGCACGCCTCATGCGCTCCTGCCATGCCTTGCGGAGG
>NZ_QXFJ01000007.1 GCF_003584165.1 Flagellimonas aequoris
TGGATAAGCCGGGTAAACTGACCCACCTTCGCCGGATGAAACTGACCATGGCAAATGGACTGCCCAGATTTGATCTATCCTTGGGTTAAACTTAGTTTTTATTTTTCAATTTTCTTCTCATTGATTCTCCTTTTATATCTATTCTGTGGGCTGTATGCACCAAACGGTCGAGGATGGCATCGGCCAGTGTTTTCTCCCCGATAATGTCGTGCCACTTTGATACGGGCAATTGTGATGCTATTATAGTGGATTTTTTGCCGTGCCTGTCCTCGATGATCTCCATAAGTGCATGCCTATTGATGTTGTCCAATGGTTTAAGGCCGAAGTCATCCAAGATGAGCAAGTCCTGTTTTTCAAGTTTGTTTATCTGTTTTGGATAGGAACCGTCTGCCTTTGATGTCTTGAGCAGGGTAAAGAGCTTCGCAGTATTGAAGTACATCGTTTTTGACCCCATGGAACAGGCCTGGTGGCCGATGGCCGATGCCAGGTAACTTTTGCCCACGCCGGTACTACCGGTAATAAGTATGTTCTCCCTTTTTTGGATGAACCCGCAGGAACCGAGCCGCCGGACCAGGTTCTTGTCCAGTTGGCGCGACGGTCGGTAGTCTATAGCTTCCATGACGGCCGTATACCTGAACCTTGCGGACTTGGTCAATCGCTCTATCCTACGGTTGTGACGGTCGTCCCATTCGCTCTGGACGAGATAGGCGATCAGTTCATCGTTGGTGTAACCGGTGGACGGACCGCCGGTTTCCATTGTTGTGGTGAAGGCCCTGTGCATTCCATAGAGCCTCATTTCTTTCATCGATTGCATTGTTTTTTCGTTCATATGTTCTGTTTTTAAGTATTGTTCCTATTCGTAGTATTTTCCTCCCCTTATGTTGTTGTGCTCGGGCATTTCCATGTCCCCGTCGATACCTTCATCGATCTGGTCCCACCCCTTTTTCAGGATGCGCTCGACCATATTGTAATTGTACGCACCATATTCCGCGGCACGCCTACAGGCACCGTCAAGACGTTCCCTTCCGTACTTTTTGGCAAGGTGGAGCACGCCCAGACAGGACTTATAGGATTGTTCCGGGTGTTGCTTCTTCTCCAGGATGGCAATGATGTACCCTTTACAGTGTCCGCCGATATCGCTTGCCCAATCGATGAACTTTTCACTGCTCCACTCGCTTATGAAACGATGGTGCGAGGGCATATGGTCGGCCAAGGTGGTATAGCCGTATTTCTTCCTGTTCCTTGTATGTACGGCGAACCTTTCGTGCTTATGGTAGATCTCGACGATACTGTCGGTATAGACCAGCTTGACCTGTTTGCCTATATGCCTGTAGGGCACGCTGTAATAATGCTTGTCCTTCCCAAAATAAACATGGCTGTTCTTGTGTACGGTGGCCTGGGCATAGCGTTTTACCTCATAGCGTTTCGCCGGTAACGGCATCAGTTCGTCCTTCTCGATCTCCATAAAAAGCGAACACCTGGAATATTCCCTTCCCCTGAACGACATTGCGTTGTGTTTTTCCAACAGTTCCCTTATCGCGATGTTGATATCGGTCATGCTATGGAAGACCTGGTTCCGTAAAGGGGCGAACACCCTGGTGTAGATTATCTTCACGGCGTTCTCCACTATGGCCTTGTCCCTTGGCCTATAGGTACGTGTGGGCAGTACTGCCGTTTCGTAGTGTTCGGCAAAGTCGGCGAACACCTCGTTGACCTTGGGCTCGTAACGGCTGCTCTTGGTAACCGCCGACTTAAGGTTGTCCGGCACCAAGGCCTTTGGTACGCCGCCGTAGAACCATAGTGCGTTCTCGGTGCAGCGGATGAAGTCCTCCAGTTTTTGGCTTGCACAGGCCTCTACATAAGTGTATTGGCTGCTACCGAGTATACACACGAACACCTCCAGTTCCTTCAGTTCACCGGTGTCCCTGTCAACAATATGGAGTTTCTTTCCCGTGAAGTCTATAAAGAGCTTGTCGCCGGCCTTGTGCTCCATGTGCATTACCGGAGAGGTCTCCTTGCGCCATTCGGCGTACCAATACTTGAACTGTGAGAGCTTGAAGCCATCGGGGTGCTTGGCATAATATTCTTCCCATAACAATTGTCTGGTCACCCCGGTCTTGCGAAGCTCTTTGTCAAAATAGGGAAAGTACTGCCTTAAGGTCAGCAAACGTTGGCTCTTGCGCTTTTGCCCGTCCTTAAAAAGGTTGTGGAGTTCCTCTAGGGTCATCTTCTCCACTTCGTAGGCGGTAAAACGGTACCGCCTGAAGAATTCGATGTACTTCCTGACCGTGACACGGGATATGCCCAATTGTTGGCTTATCCCACGCTTGCTCGTACCGGAGGTGTACAGTTTGTAAATCAGTTTTGTTTTTCGCATGTCTATCTGCTTGTTCGCCATGGTGCTTTTTAACAAAAAAAGCACTTAGACTTTTTACAGATAGATCTAATCTAAAGGTGGGTCACTTTGGCCCGGCGGGGGTGGGTCACTTTCGTCCGGCCAGCTATGGTCACTTTAACCCGGCGAGGGTGGTATACTATGTCCGGCGTTTCCAATAAAGAAAGACTTTAGCCCCAAACGATAACAGATAAATGTACCACTTGATACCTATTCAAAACTTACTTTAAGAAGATTAATTAATCCCTTTTTTGAACTTTTATGTAAGATGTTTCGGAAAATCCATTGGACCTCTTTAAACGCTAACTTTGGACATTTGATTCTCTATTAAATAATAAAAGATTACGTAGTAACATTTTATTTTTTATAACAACATATCTTCTACCAATTATTTAAGGAAAATGGTTTTTTTCGTTTCTGCACTTTTTTTAGCTGCATCTAGTATTTCCACAACTAGCATATTGTTTTCAAGCGAGTTTAGATCAAATTCATTCAGTGTAATTTCTTCTCTTATAACTGCTGCCAGTAGTGAAAAAGGGTCATCATAAGGCGCTTTTCTTTCTTCTAGTTTCATCACCTCTTCTTGGTAACCATCGTAACCTTCAGAAATTCTCAAGCGCAGGTCATGCCTATTATCTGCATATACCGCTCCAACCGTTCCATAAATCTCCATGTCTTTTCTTCCGATAGGCCAATTCCAAGAGCCTTGTATTACCGCTACCGCATCATCATACTGTAACAGTATAATAGATTCATCATTTACTTTGGGGTTATTTTCGGGTTGCAGTTGTTGAGAGATAGCGGTTACGCTATTAGGCCGTTTACCGTCCATAAACCACGATAAAATATTAACCCCATAACAACCAAAATCCACTTCTGCACCACCACCATTTTGAATGGGATCTGTTAACCAATCTAAAAATTCCTCGTTAACACCAATCTTTTTTGGTCCTTTATGACCGTCATGAACCATTATCTTTCTAATAGCACCAATTTTATTTTTGTTCTTAACTATTTCATATGCTTTATGAGTTGTAGGATACCAAGTTGTTTCATAATTGGTTAAAAGGTGAATTTTGTATTCTTCTGCCAAGGCCTTCATTTTTGTAGCGTGATCTACACTAACCGCTAGTGGTTTCTCTACCATTACATGGATGCCTCTTGGCGCAGCCGCCTCAACCACCTGTAAATGTTCGTAAATAGTACCAAATGCGGTTACCGCTTCTGGTTTTACTTTATCCAGCATTTCGTCTAAAGAAGTATACACCAAATCCATTGAAAAATTATGTTCATCCGCGTAACGTTGAGCAAGCTCCTTATTGGACTCTACTATACCGACAATTTCAATGTCGCCACGCGGCTCACTACCAAAAATCCAATGCACGTGGGTATGTGTTAAGCCTATGATGCCCACCCTTAAAGCTTGATCAGTATTTTGACCATAAAGGATTGTATTTAATAGAAATAAGCTTATTAAGAATACTATTTTTTTCCTCATTTATGTCTTTTTTATAGTTTCTGATGATGATAAGTTAGTGGTACCCAAACCGTGAAAAGATACAAGCCTTTAAGTTTGCCCTGAGTAGCACTGCTAGAATTTAAATCAAATTAAAACTTTCGGAAAAATAAATTTAAAGATTTAATGGACTATCTAAATACACTAACTAATATGATACTTTACCTTAAACCATTCATTCTACGCACTGATTATTATAACTGAATAAAAAATGAAAACAATAGTAATGGATAGTCCATAATAAGTTAGAATTGGCAGAAAATCCTTTTTATGAACTTTCAACGGTTAGTGTAAATGGCGTAGTGGCGTTTAGCCACTATGAACATTTTACACATTGTTCTCAGCTGTGTTCTTTTTGAATACCATATTTACTCGCTCTTTCTTTGATATGACTTAATTGATGTTTCGTGCATTCATTTATCAAAATCGGGTATATCTGTTCTAATTTATCTTTCATTCCCAATTCACCATACATCACAAATTTCACATAGGTTGAATTATAATTCTGATATTCAGTTTCTATGAATTTTATGAGGCTTTCATTACTTTTTATCTTCTCGAAATATGGTAAAATTTTGTTTTCAAGCGTTTCAGTCAACTCTGATTTAATGTTTCCAACATTTGCTCTTTCATCTAAATCCCACCATTTGTCTTTTCCATCTATAAACCTTCCAATTCGAGTCCTAATTATTGAAACTGGTTCAGTTGGGTATGCTGGAGGTTCAGGGTCTACTTTAAAATTATATTCGGAATCCCAATAGATTGGAGAGAATATACCAATATTAGCTGTAAATGAAATATTTTCTTTAGACCGAAACATACTCTTTTGAATGTTAATTATTTGTCCAATTTCGCCTAAGTCACGATAGAAGTTGTTTGCCTTTTTTTTGAACTTCAAAGGTTTTAATCTTTCGTGAAAACAAGATTTTACTATTTCATTAAATTTTATTTCTGCTTTGGTCTTCATTTTTCATTCATTGCTGAGAACAATTTGATATCCGTAATAACGAATATCTCTCTTGTATAAAACTACTAAATCTTAGACGGGCAGAAAATCCTTTTTTTGAACTTTCAACGGTTGGGCTATGATTTCGTTGCGGAAAAATCCGGCAGGATTTGTCCGGGAGAAATCGGGCCCTGTTAATGGTTATTGGGTTTAAATTTAGCGAAAATGCAGCAATGAATTATAGCCGGTATTGTAAGCAGTTTTTATTTAATTCGTTTTTTAATGAGTATTATTTGTCCGAGATGATAATATGAGTGTTCAATCATAGCGTCAATATTCCGGCAATAATTCCCATATTGTTTATCTACAAAGTCCGACAATATTTTTTCTTCTGACATATTTTCAACAAGTTCGATAAATTCATCTGCGTCAAGACAAAACTTACTCACTAAATTTTGCCAATCTTGTTCAGATTTTATGGGTGAGTAATCAAAACTATATTTGTCTCGTATATCGAGTGTTCCGCCTTTTAGAACTTTTTTCACGCCAGCTATATGGTAATCAATGTGAAAAGTCAAATCAGCAATAGTGTTAAAGTCATCTATTTTTTGAGTTGCTTGTTTCCAATCAAGGTCAATTATTTGTTCTTTGAAATTTGTACCTAAAACCCATTTTCCTTCAGTAAAAATTTCCTTTAGTCGGTTAGCTAAGTATTCGTTTAATTTCATTTTATCTTAACACCTTTATATTTTAGGCGGTTTTCTCAAATTGCTTACAACAATTGGATATCCGTAATAACGAATATCTCTCTTGTATAAAACTACTAAATCTTAGACGGGCAGAAAATCCTTTTTTTGAACTTTAATGATATGGCAAGGAATCAATCACACTTCCACAGGTTAACATAGCATCACCATAATAGGGATTACGGATTTCTTCTTCTAAACTTAGCCATACTGCACCCTCATTGTCATTGGCCATTGGACATTTTTGAACGTAAAGAGTATCATCCAAACCTTCGAGGTTCATTACTATTGCGACCAAGTTTTCATTGAGTATAACGAAATGACTACGTTGGTTTTCCAAATCGGAATTACTTGCTATGGCATCCAACATTTCTATACTTTTGGATAGATGGGATTTAAGCATCTTGTCTAGGTTTGTTTGAGTTATCGCCTTCATTTTTTCGGAAGTTGCTTTCGCGAAAGCGGAAACTTTTTCAGCATCACTGGCTACCAACGCATCTTTGAGTTCAAGGTATGAGGGCAAAGCTTTCACAAACTGTTCTTGAAAAGAAGTTGAAAGTGATAGTTCCATTGCCATCATTTTTTTATTTTCTTCAGCACTTTGATTCATCATTGATTTCTTACCCTGTAGTTGAGCGGCAGCGTCCACGGAAAACGTACCATTGGTAACAATCTCATCACCATTTTTCAAACCAGAGGTAACTGTAAACACATCACCATTTCGATTGCTCAGGGTTACTTCCCTCATTTCAAAAACAGGCTCGTTGGGATTGGTCTTGATGTACACCAAAGACCGTTCACCCGTCCACATTACTGCACTTGCGGGTATGGTCAGGTGTGATTTTATATTTGCCGTTTTTCCTTCAACTTTACCCGTAACAAACATTCCCGGTTTTAGCAAACCACTGCTATTTTTGAGATTGGCCCTCACCGTTACGGTTCGTGTTTGGGTATTTAACATAGGGGCTATGAATGAAATTATTGCGTCAAATTCCTTATTCGGATAGGCATTGGTCGTTACCTCTATTTTTTGTCCTTTTTTAAAATCTGAAATCTGGTTCTCGTAAGCATCAAATTCCGCCCATACCGAATTCAGGTTACTCACCTTTACAATAGGTTGCCCCTGTTTTACATAGTCGCCTTCGGCAGCCATCTTATCTGAAACCGTGCCCGATACAGTTGCGTAAATCGGAAAGTTCTCTTTGACTTTTCCTGATTCCTCAATACTATTAATTTGGGATTCCGAAAGTTTCCAAAGTTTCAGTTTGTTGCGTACGGCATTGTATAGCGAGGGTTGCGATTCTTTGAGCGATGCCGCTGTAATCAATTCTTGCTGTGCCGCGATAAGACTGGGCGCGTAGATGGTAGCGAGCAATTGCCCTTTTCGTACTTCCTGACCTTCAAAGTTGACGTTGAGGCGTTCAATCCTACCATCGAAATAACTGGCCTGGACTGCATTCTCTTCCTCGTTCATCTTGATTTTTCCCGAAAGGGAAATTATATTCTCATCTTCTATAGAAGCGGTTCTCACAATGGATGTTTGGATGTTAGCCAATGCCATTGCATTCTTGGTCATCTTAATCTCGTTCATTGCCAGTCCGTCAGCACCCGATTCCGCAGGAATTAAATCCATCCCGCAAATAGGGCAGTCGCCCGGTTCGGGTTGCATAATCTGAGGATGCATAGAGCAGGTCCACATCTGACCTTCCGCTTCTGTGGAATGGTCGTGTTTATCTGTCATAGATTCTTCTGACGAGCCACCGAAAATGAGCCAACCACCAAGCAGTCCGACAACGACAGCAATAGCGATATATATGATATTCTTATTCATCTGTTTATTTCTTATTGTTTTTCATAGGTCAGATGTAATTCGCCATTAATAATCTCAGTAAAAATCAAGATTTGTTATGGCTCATTTCATAGATTGTTATTTTTCGTTCTGTAATCGTTCAATCATTTCTTTCATTTCGGCAATTTCCCTACGCTGGGCACTAATGATTTCTTCGGCTAGTTTTTTAACCTCTGGATCTTTGATATTCGCACGTTCACTGGTCAAAATTGCTATAGAATGGTGGGGTATCATCGCTTTCATCCATAGAACATCGCCTACAGTAGATTTTTGGTCGCGAACCAAAAACAATGCTCCCAAAAATAGAATCAAACTACCCAATAAAATGGCCATGTTTTTTTTCTTGTCTGTATACATTTTGCGCATAAAGAACCACATAATCACAGCCATTGTAGAAATACCTAAACAAACCATATAAAAACGCGTTAAACTGAACCGTACGTGGTCGAATTCATAGGTGTTGAGATACATCGTGATGTACATTGCTACAAATGAGCAACCGAGCATAATGAAGAAGGTTTTGTAGTTTCCTTTGTTTTCGTGTTCTTTAGAATTTTCCATTTTTTTGAATTTTCAGTGTTATTTGATTCTCTTTTTTATTTTTCCGATTGTGGGTGAGCTGATGTACCATAGCGAAAATCCGCTCAATACGGTTATCAATCCCAGTAGGGAAAAGGCACGTAGAACAATAGTGTTGAAATCGTCCCGACTTTCATAGTCCATCGTATGGGTCATCCACAGAAAATCGAACCAGCGCCAATCCCGATGGCGTAGCGTTTGAAACGCCCCATCTTTTTCCGAAACATAGGCCTTGATATTTTCAGGCGTTTCATAACTTATGACATAGGCCGGAAGCGGTCTGCCACGATACTCACTATGGCTACCCACTTGCTCGATGCGTTCTATGCCTTTCACTTGAAGTTCTGGTAGCATATTCCGTTCAGCGATTTTAAGGGCTTCATTTTCTGAAATCGCTTTCTTTTCTTTGCCTATCTTGGCATCAAAAAGCTTTTTGTCATTAATCCAGTAGAACGGCTTACCATCAATTTCCCTAAGTTCTACTGAAACTATCGCTTCTTCAAGATTTACCTCGGATGGACTTATCAAACTTGTAAAAGCAGATGCCTCTATCGGGTCTTGCCGAAACTGGTCACCGTGTATTTCGTCAATGTCCGTCCAACTGAAATACATACCGCTTATCGTCCACATCAAGAACTGGATGCCCAAGAAGATGCCCAGGTAGCGGTGTGCCTTTCTAATTTTAATCGCTGTTTTCCTTTTTACCATATCATTTAATCAATGTTTGAACTTTTAAGCCTAAGGGAATTGGCTATGACCGAAACCGAACTGAAGCTCATCGCCAAGGCAGCTATCATTGGGGAAAGTAAAATCCCGAAAAATGGATATAGCAATCCCGCAGCAATGGGTATTCCCAAGGTGTTGTAAATCATCGCAAAAAATAGGTTCTGCTTAATGTTTCGCATTACCACATCGCTAAGGTTTCGCGCTTTAACGATACCGTGCAAATCGCCCTTTACCAAGGTAATGGATGCACTTTCTATGGCTACATCGGTACCCGTTCCCATTGCGATACCCACATCGCTTTTTGCCAAAGCCGGTGCATCGTTGATACCGTCACCCGCCATAGCAACGACTTTTCCGTTTTCTTGTAGTTTTTCAACTTCCTGCAGCTTGTTTTCGGGAAGCATTCCCGCCTGAAAGTCCGCAAGATTGAGTTCGTTCGCCACGGCCTTTGCCGTATCGTAGTTGTCGCCCGTGAGCATAATCACATCGATTCCCTTGTCCTGTAATTCCTTGATGGCCTTGGCACTCGTTTTCTTAATTTTATCACCAATTACTACATAACCGACAAGGTTTCCATCAATCGCGAGATAGGAAACGGTTTTGCCCTGCTTTTGGAAGAATTGGGCTTTTTCTTCCATTTCTTTGGAAAGCGTCGCCTTTGCATATTCCATCATTTTGGCATTTCCTAAAGCCACCTTTTTACCGTTTACATTACCTTCAACACCTTTACCGGTTACGGCATTGAACCCGTCGGCTTTTAAGAAATCAGCTTTTTGTTCTTTGCCGTATTTGATGGTGGCTTCCGCAAGGGGATGCTCACTTTGATTATTCAGGGAAACAATGTATTGCAGTACTTCGCTATCGCTGAAACCCTTATCAAAAGACCCCATTTTTTCCACCGTGGGTTTTCCTTCGGTAATCGTTCCCGTTTTATCCACGATAAGGGTATCTACCTTATCCATTTTTTCAAGTGCCTCTGCATTCTTGATGAGCACCCCATTTTGTGCACCCTTACCCACACCGACCATCACGGACATCGGTGTTGCCAATCCCAATGCACAGGGACAGGCGATAATCAAAACGGCAATGGCATTGACCAAGGCGTACACATAAGCTGGTTCTGGTCCCCAAATTGCCCAAATCCCAAAAGTGATTACGGCGATGATGACCACGATGGACACAAAGTAACCTGAAACGGTATCGGCCAGTTTTTGGATAGGCGCACGGCTACGACTGGCATCATTGACCATTTGGATGATTTGTGAAAGCAAAGTGTCGGAACCTACCTTTTCCGCTTTCATAAGGAAAGACTGGTTGCCGTTGATAGTTCCGCTACTGACTTTATCATCGGTTGACTTGTTGACTGGAATGGGTTCGCCCGTTATCATCGATTCATCGATGGATGTTTCGCCTTCGGTGATAACACCATCAACGGGAATTTTATCGCCCGGTTTTACCCGAAGAATATCGCCCAATTCAATTTGGTCGATGGCCACTTCCTGTTCCTCACCATCCACGACTTTAACTGCCTTATTTGGCGCCAGTTTTAAAAGTTCCTTGACCGCGGAATTTGTCTTGCTATGGGCTTGGGCTTCCAATAGTTGGCCAAGTAAAACTAACGTGAGAATGACCGTGGCCGCTTCAAAATACACGTGTACGGTGCCCGCTTCGGTCTTGAACTGGTCTGGGAAAAAGTCCGGCATCAGCATCCCGAATACACTAAACAACCAAGCTACACCAGCACCGATGCCAATGAGCGTGAACATATTGAGGTTCCACGTTTTTATGCTTCGATAAGCACGCTCGAAGAACATCCAAGTGGCATAGAACACCACGGGTAGGGAAAGTGCAAACTGAATCCAGTTCCAGTATTTCAGTTCCAAAATATCGTATAGCGGATTGTTGCTGACCATTTCGGACATCGCAATGATGAAAATAGGCAGTGTAAAGGCCGTGGCTATCCAGAACTTTTTGAGCAGTTTTTTATAGGTTTTTTCCTCTGCGGACAAATCTGGCTTCATCGGTACCAAGTCCATCCCACAAATGGGGCAGCTTCCCGGTTCATCCTTTACAATTTCAGGATGCATTGGGCACGTCCATTGTTCGCTGCGGGAACTGGCGGAAAAGCTTTGCTCTTCCACCAAATCCATTCCACAGACAGGGCAATCGCCTGGCTTGTCATAAGTTTTATCGCCTTCACAGTGCATCGGGCAGTAGAACGTTCCGGTTCCCTTGCCTTTTGGTTTTTGCTTTTTCGCTTTCGTACTTCGACTATGCTCAGTATTAACTTTAGCCGAATCATCCTTGTGATGATGTTTGCCCGGTTTGTGAATGCTATACGAACCACCATCTTGCTTTAGAGCTTCCTGAAATGATTCGATAGGAATATGCGATTCCATTTCAATGACCGCTTCAGATTTTTCCAAATCGACCAATACATCAATTACACCGTCCACTTTAGAGAGCGTTTTCTCGACGTGGGTTCTGCAACCGTTACAGGTCATTCCGTGTATGTGATAGGTGTGTTTCATTACTTTACTAATTTGTGTCTGTTACGGAAAGGGTTACTACGAACCATCATACTACCCTTCCCGCAGCAGGACTTTATTCCAAGCTATCTTTTAGTTTATTTATATAGTCAATTACTGCTGTTTTGTTCGCCTCAGAAAAAATTGCATCCCGATGAATTAGCGTGTAACTGTCCAAAGGCATTTCCCCATCCTCAATCTGGTTTATGATAGACCGTAATTTGCTATTTTTCCTTCGGTCGGAAAGGTTGCCCCATTCGTTGAAATTCAGCTCTGCCTTTCCTTCTTTGATATGATGTTCCAAGTACCAAGAAGAGGGTTGTACCTTGCTGTACCAAGGATAATCGGTATTATTGCTATGGCAATCATAGCAGGAAACCTGCAACGATTGTTCTACCGTTGCAGGTACATTGTTCACGAGCATAAAATCGGTTTGTGGTACGGTTTCACTCTGGTTATAGTCCACAGGAAAAAACTGGATGACCACAAAGGCAACCAATGCTATCCACGCTATGATTTTTACTATTTTCACTTAGTTGATTTCACGTTGCACCTTACCACATTTTAGCATTTGGGCACCGAAATAGGGGTTTCTGATTTCTTCATTCATACTTAGCCAAGCACCGCCTTTATTGTTATCGTACATTGGGCAGTACTGCTCATAAATGGTCATTGAAGTTCCCGTTATCGCCACCATATCGGTCATATCCTTGCTAAGCGTTTTAAAATGCTCGCGTTGGTGGGCTATATTGCTCTCGCCAATATGCTCGGCGTGTTCGGTGGCATCCTCAATGATATCGTTTAGTTCGTTCTGCTCGCTGTCCGAGTAGCTCGATGCATCAAAGGATTTTAGCGATTGTGCCAAGGTGTTGCCCAGTTCCTTTGCTTTGGAATTGTCATCGTTGACCAAAGCGTCCTTCAAGTTGAAATAGTCCTTCAATATCGCTTCTGCCTTGGCATCTTGGCTGTTATCCATAGCCATATCTTCCTTATCATCCATCTTTTCTTGATGTATTTCATTGCTCATTGGCTTGGCGGGTTCGTTCTTATTTCCGTCCTTGCAGGAAACTGTTACCATCACTACGGTAGCAAGTGCCATTGTACCTATCGTTCTCTTTACTGTTTTCATTTTGTGTTTGTTTTAAATTGTTACTTTGTTAAAATCGGGCTAAAAGACCGCCACCCCAGCCATATCGGTTATTGTAATTTGCTTGTATTGAAAAATTTCGGGATAGGATATAAGAGGTTCCCACCAACCATTGCGTTTCGCCCTGATAGGATGTATCGCCTATATCGTTCACCCAACCAAAGTCTGCCCGGTATTCGTATTCACCTTCCAGAAAAATTCTCGGAAAAATCAAGAATTCCCGGTCCAGACGAATTCTTGGCCTTAGTTGGTGGTCCATACTCACATCTACATTGAAGCGGTACGGAGTAAAGTATTTTAAACCCACCAAACCTACTGTATTAAAGGTGTCATACGAGTCGGGTGTAGAAGTTTCGGTATTTACTCCTACATAGAGGCGCACCCAATCATTGAGATACCTATTATAGTTTACTTCGGCTTCAAGGTTTTTGTTATAATCGAACTCTGCTCTTAAACCAAATTCATTCCGAATATTGCTTGACATCAGAAATAGTTCATTAAAGTTTGAGCCTGCACGCAACAATCCCCAAGAATAGTAATGGTCTGTTTCGTCAATCAGTTTTTGAAAGGGAAAGTTTTTCATCCTTTCATCCCTTGGGGTATCATAGCTGAATACGCGAGCCATACCGCCCATCATATGGTACAGGATGTGGCAGTGAAAGAACCAATCGCCATACTCCTCGTTATAGAACTCGATAACCACTTTCTGCATCGGTGGCACATTGACGGTGTGTTTCAACGGCGAGCGCTCACCATTTTCATTGATTACCCTAAAATAATGCCCGTGAAGGTGCATCGGGTGGTGCATCATCGTTAGGTTGTTAAGGGTAATGCGGGTTACTTCACCACCCCTGATTTTAATCTTATCCGTTTCTGAAAGTGGCACACCGTTAATACTCCACACATAGCGTTGCATATTTCCGGTCAGGTTTAATAGAATGTCGTTTACGGGCAAATCAGCCTTGTAGGTGGTATTTTCCTTCGCTTTTAAGAAATCATAGTTGAAATAGGTTTTACGGGTATCGTAATCAAAAGAGGAAGTGTCTTTTTGCATCATAGGCATATCGTGCCCCATATGGCCTCCCATCATATGCGAAGGTTCGGTAGATTTCATTGGCATTGAATCTTTTTTCATTCCTGCCATACCGTCCATCTTTTTATCCATCTTCATTTGCTTATGGTCGTCCATCTTCATATTGTCGCCCATTTCGCCTTTATTCATTGACATTTTGTCTTGCATTCCCATATTCATCTGGCCATCTTTCATATCCATTTTCATCCCGTAATTTTCCTTCAAAAACTCGGGTGTTTTTTTCTTTTTGTTACCCACCATTGCAGGGGCGCCCATCTTCATATCCATTTTGGCCATTTGTTTCATCATTGCAACCTTGTCCGGTCTCTCAATTCTTTTTGCTGGATACAGGCTTCCCTGTCCCAAGCGCAACGAGGTGCTACCAGAACCGTCTTGAGCGGTGGCGGTAACTTCCAAAGTACCTTCAGGGATGGTTACGATAACATCATAGGTTTCGGCAATACCAAAAAGGAAACGGCTTTTAGGTACAGGTTCCACATCAATACCATCGCACGCAACGACCATAGGGTTGCCACCGCCAAAATCCATCCAGTAATAGGTAGAGGCGGATGCATTGATAAAGCGAAGCCGTACTTTTTCGCCTGTTTTGAATTCGGGATACTCGGCCAATGATTTTCCATTGGTCAGAAATGCCGGATAATAGATGTCGGCTATATCTGCTCCTTCCATACGGTCTCTCCAAAATTTCAGTTGTGCACCAAATGCGCCTTCCTTGATAACCCTGCCCAAAGGAACCGCCGTACCTTTTTTGACCTGATACCACTCATTCCCGCGCTTAAGGTTTCGCAGTACGTTCATTGGTTTTTCGTTGGTCCAGTCAGAGAGTACCACAACCAAATCCTTGTCATATTCCAGAGTTTTTTCTTTTGGGTGAATAATAATAGACCCATAAACACCGCTTTGCTCCTGTAGCATCGTGTGGGAATGGTACCAGTAGGTGCCTGATTGGTTGATTGGGATTCTGTATTGAAAAGTTGTTCCTGGTTTAATAGGTGGCGTGGTCAAATAGGGAACGCCATCGTAAAAATTGGGTAATATCAACCCGTGCCAATGTACAGAGGTTTCCACATCCATTTTATTGGTAACATTGATAATGGCGAGGTCGCCCTCGGTGAATTCCAAGACTGGTCCAGGAATACTACCATTGATGGTCATTCCTTTTGCTGTTACACCAGCGAGCGTCATTTCATTTTCTTCAATGGTTAAGTTATACTCCTTGACAGGTCTACCTTCTTCATTTCTGTCCGCACCGTTTGTGCCTACTTGAGCAAATACAGTAGAAGAAAACAGCAATAGGGTGGTGATTTGTAATATTTTCATTTTTAATTTATTAAATAGTTTAAAAGTGCTGATTGCACGTAATACATCTTTATGGATTCGATTTGGTTCATCTGAAATTTCAGTTGCAATTCCTGAATGTCCAGCACATCGTTAAAATCGATGGTTCCCGTTTCATAATTCTTTATTAATATTTCCTCGGCATCGTTAGCCTGCATTAAACTCTTTTCTTGGGTATTGAACTGAATACGGGCTTGATTGCGCTGTGATTTTGCTTTCGCGAAAGCGGTTTCAAGTACATTCAAACGCTCTGTTTTTTGTGATTCGATTTCCAGTTGTCTCAGTTCGTTCTGTTTGGAAACCGATGAATAGCGGTTGTTGAAAATAGGTATGGACAGCGATACCATTGGCATCACGATATCCTTGCCGTTGTCGCTAAAGGTCATATCGGGACGTTCGGAAACGGGTACATAGTCCAATCCAAAACCGATGTTCGGGGCACTTTCCTTTTGGTTCAGCAATTCGGATTGTTCAATGGACTCGTAAAGTCTATCATATTTGAGCAGTTCGGGATTAAGCGCCAATCCTTCATCGCTGTATATCGGGTCTTCCGTTGGGATGGTCATTTCTGGGACGATTTCAACGGCAATGCTTTCCTTTCGGTTCAAAAGATTGTTGAAGCTGACCTGTTCCGCCAAATACTCCTCCTGCAAGACCTCTTTTTGTTGTTGCAGTTCGTTCTGGCGAATCTGCAACCGTAGAACATCAACTGCGGAAGCCTTGCCCACTTCCACAGAGGTCAATGCCAACCGTTCGTAAGTTTGTAGTAGTTGGATGTTTTCGTCCAGTACATCCTGTTTCGCATTGATGGCATATAGTTGATAGTAGGATTGGGCGACCGAAAGTGCCAGTTTTCGTTTGGCAATGGCAATTTCAACAAACTCGGTTTCCGCCATTGAGCTGGCATAGTTTTCCCGTGCCGTTATCGTACCGAACCACGGCAACATCTGCGAAATCGAAAATCGTGCCCGTTGCGCACCCGTTCGGGTTTCGGGTTCGCTTACAAAGTATCCTGCGCTTACCACAGTATTAGGTAGCGTATTGACTTCGTTCACTTTTTCTTCGGCGATATTGTACCGCAGCTCGTAAGCCTGAATATCTGGATTGTTCGCTTCTGCTTCCTGTATATAAGATTGAAGCTCTTGCGCTTCCGCGTAAAAAGAAACAAGCAATAATCCGATGATGATTTTTACATTTTTCATTTGCTCGCTCGTTTAAGTTGGTATTCTTCCCGCCAGCTATATAGTACGGGCAACAGGAAATATGAGGTTACATCAATGAGCATCCCACCCACAATGGGAATGGCCATTGGAATCATTATATCGCTTCCCTTTCCGGTGGATGTTAGCACTGGCAACAAGGCAAGAACGGTCGTTACGGTCGTCATCAAACAGGGACGGATACGCTTGCCTGCCGCTTCACGGGTAGCTTGACGAATGCCCGGTTTGTCATTCGGTTTTTCCTTATCGAAAGATTGGTCGAGATAGGTTGCCATCACCACACCGTCATCGGTAGCAATACCAAAGAGTGCGATGAATCCGACCCAGACCGCAACGCTCAGGTTGATAGTTTTGATATTGAACAACTCGCGAAGGTTCTCACCGAACAAATTGAAATTGAGAAACCAGTCTTGTCCATAGAGCCAAATCATCACAAAGCCACCTGCAAATGCTACGGCAATGGCGGTAAATACCATCAATGAGGTGGTGACCGATTTAAACTGAAAGTATAGAATGAGAAATATGATAATCAAGCATAGCGGAACCACGATGGACAGGGTTTTCTCTGCACGCAACTGGTTTTCATAGGTGCCCGTAAACTTGTAGCTGATGCCTTTGGGTACGGTCAGTTCGCCGCTGTCTATCTTTTCTTGAATCAAGGCCTGGGCATTTTCCACCACATCCACTTCGGCAAAGCCGTCCAGCTTGTCAAATAAAACATAGCCGACCAAAAAGGTGTCCTCACTTTTGATGACCTGCGGACCTTGCTCATACCGGATGTCCACGAGTTCGCCAAGGGGAACGGGGCTTCCTTTTTCCACGGGAACGTAGATATTCTTTAGGTCGGTCGGATTATCACGCAGCTCTCGTGGGTAGCGTACCCTAACGGCGTAGCGTTCCCTACCTTCGACTGTTTGGGTCAGGGGCATCCCACCTACGGCTACTTGCAGGATTTCCTGTACGTCCATAATCGAAACCCCGTAACGCGCCAACTGTTCCCGTTTGATATCCACCAACAGATAGGGTTTGCCCACGATACGGTCGGCAAATACGGCCTGTTCTTTTACACCTTCGGCCTGTTTCAATATTTCTTCAAGTTCCAAGCCGAAAGCTTCGATTTCCCGTAAGTCCTGCCCCTTGACCTTAATGCCCATTGGCGCGCGCATACCCGTTTGCAGCATCACCAATCGGGTTTCGATAGGCTGTAACTTAGGGGCGGAAGTAATACCGGGCAGTTTAGTGACCCTGACGATTTCGTTCCAGATATCATCCGGGCTCTGGATTTCAGGTCGCCAGTTTCGGTAGTACTCGCCATCATCATCGGGAATCAATTCGTTTCTTGTGATGGTAGTTTGCAATTGGGATGCTTCATAACTGGCATCGTTTTCTACTTCGTTGTTCGGATTAATATGGAACCTATCATTTTTCAATACAAAAAGTCCGTCGTCGTTTACCCGATAGCGTTGCCGTTCCCCTGAAGCGTTGCGCATATATTCCGACTTGTACTGAATCACGTTCTCGTACATCGAAAGCGGTGCCGGGTCAAGCGCGGATTCGGTGCGGCCTGCCTTTCCGACCACGGTCTCGATTTCAGGGATGGTGGCCACCGCCATATCCAATTGTTGCAAGACCCGTTTATTTTCGGCTACACCTGAGTGCGGTAGCGAGGTAGGCATCAGCAGGAACGAACCCTCGTTGAGAGCTGGCATAAATTCCTTGCCCGTGTTGCGCATAATGAAGAAACCGAGAACAAGCAGCGTAGTAGGAATCACAAGAAACAACAACCTGTTTTGCAATGCCCATTTCAAGATACGGTCGTAGTATTTCCTGAGCAACGAAAAGATGCCCAGAACCCCAAAACAGCTTACAGCCACAAAAATTAGGTTCATTGTCAGGCTACGGTCAAACCCGAGGGGTCGCCAGTATTCCGCCAATAGGAATACAACTGCGATTGTGGCAATAGCCGTATTGATGAGATTTTTTTGCTTTACCGCTACGCTCTCCCTTTGGTCGTGAATCTCGCCAGCTCGATTTCGCGAAAGCGTAACACGCATTGATAGAAAGGCTACTGCACCAAAAGCGACAAGTACCAATCCTATCCAATATCCGAAGACTACGGAAGTGAATCCCAATAGAATCAAAATTCCATTGATGGCATATTTGAGCCGCTCCCGCATTTTCCTTTCCCTAAAAAAAGTTGCCGCAAAAGGTGGTATAAGAAACAGTGCAATAACCAATGCCGCAGCGAGTGCCATTGTTTTGGTAAAAGCAAGGGGTCGGAACAATTTTCCCTCGGCACCTACCATTGTAAACACCGGAAGGAAACTGATTATCGTAGTCATTACCGCTGTAACGATAGCGCCCGAAACTTCGGCGGTGGCATTATAGACGATTTCGTTAGTGGTATAGGCTTTGCCGTTTTCATTTACTCGTAAGCCTTCATCTTCCAGATGGCGGATCATATTCTCGGCAAGGATGACACCCACATCGACCATGGTACCGATGGCAATGGCGATTCCAGAGAGGGCGACGATGTTCGCGTCTACATTAAAAAGTTTCATCGTGATAAATACCATTAATACCGCCACAGGTAGCAGTCCAGAAATCAGGATAGAGGCTCGAAGATTGAAAACCATAATGATAATGACCAAAATAGTAATCAGGATTTCCAAGGTCAGGGCCTCGTTGAGCGTACCCAAAGTTTCCTGAATGAGTTCGGTACGGTCGTAAAAGGGGACTATGGTTACTTGTGAGGTTTTACCGTCTGCCAGTTCCTTTGAGGGAAGTCCCGCACTTAATTCGTTGATCTGTTCCTTTACATTATTGATGACTTCCAAAGGGTTGGCACCGTAGCGAGCGACAACCACACCGCCTACAACTTCGGCACCTTCTTTGTCTAATATCCCACGTCTGGTAGCCGGACCTAAATGGACATTGCCCACATCCTTAATTCTGATGGAGGTGAAATTTTCGGAATCGACTACGGCATTTTCGATATCTGAAATGGATTTTACATAACCCAGACCGCGTACCAGGTATTCGGCCTTGTTCATTTCCAAGGTCTGTGCACCAATATCCTGATTGCTTTCCTTGACCGCCTTTACGATATCGGCCAGACCGATATTATACTGCCGCATCTTTTCGGGGTAAACATCTACCTGATATTCCTGAACATAACCGCCTATGGATGCCACTTCCGATACGCCGCTTGCAGAAGAGAGTGCATATTTTACGTAATAGTCCTGTATGCTGCGAAGTTCCTGCAAATCCCATCCGCCCGTTACATTTCCATCTTTATCACGACCTTCGAGGGTGTACCAGAAAATCTGACCCAATCCCGTAGCATCCGGACCCAAGGCGGGATTCACACCATCGGGCAATAGACCACTTGGAAGAGAATTTAGCTTTTCAAGGATGCGGCTACGCGACCAGTAGAATTCGATATCCTCTTCAAAAATGATATAGATGCTCGAAAACCCGAACATCGAGGAACTGCGGATGGTCTTAACACCCGGAATCCCTAACAGGGATGTGGTAAGCGGATAGGTAATCTGATCCTCGATGTCCTGTGGGGAACGCCCTTGCCATTTGGTAAAAACAATCTGTTGGTTTTCGCCGATATCGGGTATGGCATCCACGGCTACAGGGTCGCTGGGCAATAATCCTGTTTCCCAACTAAATGGTGCGTTGACGATGCCCCAGCCCACAAATAGGGCGAGCATCAAAACTGCAACTAGCTTGTTTTCGATAAGAAATTTTATGCTTTTATTCAGCATATTGGATGATAATTAGACAGTTATACAAAGGGATTGTCTTGCGGCATTCTGAAAATAGAACACAACAAAACGAGCCCAAAACGGAAGTACCGAAGGGCAAATAATTTACTGTCTAAAAATCAAATTAAATATGTCTCGTACAGGGTCTGCACGTCCCGTTCAATAAAGGGGGGTGAGTAATCCTTGAAGGGAACGATGTTTTCATCAAGTCCTTCAAAGAGATTGATATAGGTGTAGAAAAATGTGGCAACGAAAGTCTGTTGCTCGAATGTCAGTTTGTTGAATGAAGTTTTTAGATCGTCTTGTCCTTCCTTGACAATCTGTTGGTCGGTACAACAAGATTTTTCGGTCATCGAAGGATTTTCACAGCTTTTGGCCGGCTGTGCTTTTTCCATCCCACAACCTTCGGCTTTTGTAAAAAGACTAAAATCGACCAGAGAGTCCCCACAATAGTGCATATCCACCGTAAACGACATTGTAGTGAACAACACCACAAATGCCATCAAAACGGATAATATTTTATGGAAAACCTTTTTCATCGATGTAAAATTACAAAATTTTAACAGTTCTTATTGTGATTAACAGAACTTTAATTTCAGGGTTTCTGCATTCTGCGCTATTTCCATTTACCCAAAACAATGAGCAATCGTTTTAATTGTAGCAGTTGATTTTCATTTTTAAAATGTTCGTGAGCCAACATTGTTTTTAGTTGAGCAGTCGCTTTTTCTGAAGGAAATCCTGAAGTCTCGCAAAGTTTGTGAAACTTTTGCATTTCTTCAAGCTTAAACTTTGCTTTTTCAACAAATCGTTCGGCATTGTCATCCTCTTCATAGCTTGATTGAATCTCGAAATGTCTTTCAATCGTTCCCGGCTTGCCAATTATTAATTTTTCCGCATTACTCTGGATAATTGCGTTCGTAGTAAAAACGTAATCCCTATCATGAACCATTCTATTAATTCTTGTCTGACCATCGGCTATATTATTGGGAAAGATTTCCAGATAATATTTTGTGTCCAAAGGCAAGGTTATTACCGAATCGGGATTGAACAGACCTTCGAATCGTGTTGAATTCATGCCACGTATCGAAAGGGGATTATCGCAAGTAATCAATGGCGCATTGGCATCATTTATTTGATGTACATTTATGGTGCAATCATATTTGAAGTCCACAAATTCTTTCCATCTTTCCAGATGATTGACTATGAATTTTAGTCTATTGCGCTCTTTGAATTCGTGTCTAACTTTATCAATGTCTTTTTTATTGAATTCGTATTTTTCCTCTTCAAATGAGAACTTTACATCGCCATTAGCATCAGCATAGAGCAACATCCTATCTAAAATCTGGTCAGTGAACGCATTCTGATGATTAAGAACTTTCGGGGTGCGGAAGTAGAGCGATAGGCAAACGTATAATACCTGTCTTTTTTGTTCAGGTGTCAGAACTATTGTCTTTTCATCTACCAGCAGAGCATATATCTTTGGAAATTCTGAATCTACGTGTTCAGCGTAATGAAGTTCCAAAGCATATTTCTTATCGACCTCTGCATTGGGAATAGTATAGAGGTTTTTTTTGAAGCAGATGCTTTTCGTGCTGATGTATTCTAAAAGAAATTCGTCTTCTAGTTTGTAGGCATCCACGAAATAGTTTCCGTTTTTACCCTCAACACCAAAATTTTTAAGGTAGGAGCGAGGGATATAATGCTGTTTTATTGGTTCATTTTTAGGCATAATGGAATATAGTATTTCTTTTATAATATATCATTCCCACTTCTTTTTCTGCAACCGCACCGCATTAAAAATAGCCAGCAATGCAACCCCAACATCTGCAAAAACAGCTTCCCACATTGTTGCTAAACCACCTGCGCCGAGAATAAGAACGATAACTTTCACTCCAAATGCCAAACCAATATTCTGCCAAACAATCTTACGCGTTGAGCGTCCAATTTTAATCGCTCTTGCTATTTTGCTTGGTTGGTCGGTCTGGATGATAACATCTGCTGTTTCTATTGCCACGTCGCTGCCCAAGCCTCCCATTGCGATACCTACATCACTTGCCGCAAGCACCGGTGCATCATTGATGCCGTCGCCAATAAATGCAACTTTGGTATTGGGTTGCTTTTTCAACGTTTCCACTTCGTTAAGCTTATCTTCTGGTAGCAAACCCCCTTTTGCCCAATCGATTTTCAATTCTTTTGCGGTCTTTTGAGTTATGGAATCCTTATCGCCGGAGAGCATAATAATCTTGGAAATACCCGATTCCCTAATTTGCTTTATGGCCTGATGCGCATCTTCCTTCAGTTCATCGGCAATGGTCACGTAGCCTGCAAATTTTCCGTCATTGGCGACCATGACGATAGACTCAACAATACTATCGGTTTCAGAGGGAACGTCTATTCCGTTTGCGGTCATCAGAGCCTTGTTGCCGACCAACACGGTCTTTCCGTTGACCGTACCTTTTAAACCTTTTCCGGCTACTTCTGAAACTTCGGTCGCTTCAAAATCCGCACCGTCTGCCTTGTATTCCAAAATTGCTTTGGCAATCGGATGGGTAGATTGTTCTTCCATGGCCATTAGGTACTGCATAAATTCAGCTTCGGTAAAAGCCGAGCTGTTTACCACTTCCTTAATCTTAAATACCCCCTTGGTTACCGTTCCTGTTTTGTCCATTACAACGGTATTTACCTTGGTCATTGCATCGAGAAAAGATGCTCCTTTGAACAGAATCCCGTTTCGAGATGCCGCACCCAAACCACCGAAATAACCCAATGGAATCGAAATGACCAATGCACAGGGACACGAAATCACGAGAAATATCAATGCTCTATACAGCCAATCCCTAAACACATAATCATCAACAAAAAAGTAGGGCAAGAATGTTAGACCGATAGCTAGGAAAACAACGATAGGTGTATAAATCCGTGCAAACTTTCGGATAAACAATTCTGTCTTTGATTTTCGTGCCGTTGCATTTTGTACCATATCGAGAATACGCGCAATGGAACTGTCCTTGAATTCCTTGGTCGTTTCCACTTCGATAACACCATCGAGGTTGATGCTACCTGCAAAGACCTTTTCATTCTTTGCAATGGTATCGGGTTTGCTTTCTCCGGTCAACGCCGCAGTATTAAACGAGCCTTTTTCCGAAAGTAGGATGCCATCAAGCGGTACTTTCTCGCCGACACGTACCTGAATTTTCTCGCCAATGAAAACAGTTTCCGGATTAACTGAAACAAAGTCACCATCACGATGTACCAGTGCTTCATTGGGGCGTACGTCGAGCAAAGCCTTGATGTTTCCCTTGGCACGGTTGACGGCGGCATTCTGGAACAGTTCGCCTACGGCATAGAACAACATCACGGCCACACCTTCGGGATATTCACCTATGGCAAAAGCCCCCAAAGTGGCAATAGACATCAAGAAAAATTCCGTGAAGAAGTCGCCGTTTTTTATACTTTTCCAGCCTTCAATAATAACGGGAAACCCAACAGGAATATAGGCTACAACATACCAAAGAATACGAATCCAACCCGTGAAAGATGGGAAGGCATCGAAAAAATCGATGGCAATACCCACAATCAGCATTACAAAGCTAAAAATAGCAGGTAGGTAGGTTCTAAATTTTGATGCCTTTTCCGGACTACTGTGGTTATGGCCATCATCGTGGCTGTGTTCGCCAGAATGTTTCCGGGTATCGATATCCCTAAGATTTTGTTTTTTCTTCATCGTGATTTTATTATTCCAGACCTTGATAGGGTTTATATTCTTTGTCCCCAAATTCTTTTTCGATTTGCAGGGTGGTATGCGTTATTTCAAATTTATCGTGCAATTGTTCCCGGATGTCGTATATAAATTGGTCCTCGTGTCCATCGGGAACGACCAGATGGGTAGAAAGTGCCGTTTCCGTGGTACTCATTGCCCAGATATGTAAATCGTGTACTTCTTCGACCCCTTCGATATCCATTAGGAACTTTTCCACTTCATCTTCTGCAATCGAATCGCATTCAAAATAGCCAACATTGCAACACCAACATCTGCGAACACTGCTTCCCACATGGTAGCCAATCCACCTGCACCCAGAATGAGCACGATAATTTCGCATAGTAAGCTATACCTAATATTTACTAGAGTATCACATAGGTAGAAAAGCTACTTAACTATCAGCAATGGGGCCTTGGAGGCATACAGCATTTTTTTTCTTAGCCCCTTTTTGAAAAGTGCCTCAAAAAATCCGTGTTCCCTGTAAAGCAAAACCAATAGGTCTATTGGGGTTTCAGTCAAAAATTCATCGATACCCTCTTCGGGTTTGTCTTCCTGGATAACTGTAAAGAACCATTGCTTAGGTACAAGAAGTTTGCCAAATCTTTCACGAATAAATGCTTTCTCCAGCACCCTTTCCTGTTTGTCCGCTATATGTACAAAGTGCAACTGTGCACTATAGTTTTCCAATAATCTGGACAATATTTCAAAATCTATTTTATAATCCGTACTATCCGTATCCACTGCGACCCCGATACGCCTATACGCAGTATAGCTGGCATCTTCAGGTACGGCCAGTACAGGACAAGGTGCCTTTTGTGTCACCTTTTCGGTAACGGTTCCAATAAAAATTTCATCAAATCCCGAAGCCGTACCCTTGGTACCCATAACGACAAGACTGGTATTCATTTCCTTAGCCAGGCTAGAAATCACATCGACCGTTGCCCCGAAACCGACCATTGCTTGAAATTCCAACTTGTCCAGTTCAGGAAAGCCTCTTAGAAACTTATCCAATTTTTCTTTATTGATTTTTTCTTGTGATGCTGTGGTATCTGTTACATTGTGTGCCATAGTTGCCATCCCGATGGGCGTACCGGATGGATATGCCACTGAATAGGCGTGGACAAAAACCAGTTTTGATTTCAATTTTTGTGCTAGCCCAATTGCGTAGCTCACCGCATTTTTTGAAACCTGTGTAAAATCTACAGGTATTAAAATTCCGTCATCTTTCATATCATTTTGTTTTTATTGATTTGACTCCATTAATCTTTCTTTTTAGGTTTAATTATTCAATTGAAAAGTAGGTAAAAACCATATAGAATTGCATCTAGAAAGGCAATTGTCAGCACCGCAAGGAACATTGCCACAAAAACCAACAGGCAATACCCTTTCTCCTTTCTGGTTCTTACTTTCCTGTTTATTGAATTCCCCTTTTTTTCCTCTAGTCTCCGCTTTCTCCTTTCCCGTGACATATTATACTGTGCTTTACTAAAATCAACGCACCAATGCTATCCCCTAAGGTCATAAAACCATTCTTCTGCACGTTTGATTCCCTCCGTAATGGCCTTCTCACGAGAATACCCATTCTCCTTTACCAATTCTTGTGCAATTTTGAGGGCCTTCTTCCGAACTGACGGCTGTAGGCCATCAAGTTTTGTTTTGAAATCTTCAAATGTCCAGTCCATATTGTATACTTTTTTTAGAGCTTTCGCCCTTCCATCTCTGCTTTTACAATGCCGCGTTCAAGGGCTTCCTCCTTGGAGCATTGGTTTGTCGTATAGTATTCTTCAGCATACTTTACGGCCAATTTGTGGATGTTTTCATCCAGCATATTGAGCCTCATCGAGCAATCTTTAAAAAGTTCGTCTTTCATCTATCAAAAAAGTTTCAACACGTAAAAAACCATGACCAATAAATAAACTATATATGCCGCATCAAATACAAAAATCTGCCAACGAGAGAAACCGTGCAGTTCCTTGCTTTGGTGCACAAATAGTGTGTAAAGCAGCGGCATAAGCCCGACAAAGGCCATGTTGACCCAGAACAGTTCAAAGTCCTCAATGGGGGTGGTTACCAAAGCCAGCGGAAAAAATGCCACCGTCATCGTTACGGCATTGTCTGCAATAACACTGGTGGTGCCCGCTGTCACCTCGCCCCCTTTTACCACGCTCCAGGTCTTGAATATTTCCGGTGCCGTGGTCATTATGCCCGTGATGAAAAGGCCTCCCACGATTTCAGAAATATTTAGGGCAGAAACAATATTTTCGGTCGCCTTCACTATGAAAAAAGCGCCAACTGCTATCGCAAAGGCCCCGGCAATCGATAACCAGACCTGTTTTTTGTTCCATTCTACTTTTTTGCCCTTTTCCTTGCCTTTTATGATTGCGTGGGTCAAGAACGCAGCATAGGCCGCCAGCATAATCCACCCGTCCACATGTTGCAGGCCACGCCAGGGCTTTGGCAGAGTTAAAATGGCCACAAGGGCGATAATGCCCAGATAAGGAAGGGACAGTACGGAAACCGAACGTTTGTTCAACGCCAGAATGTTTTTATCAAGATGTTCTTGATGTTCCTTGTTGTTCTTGAATTGTTTCCTGGAAGCAAAATAAGCTATGGTCACCATCAAGGGAATGGAAATAATATTGGAACCCAATAAGTTGCCCAGGCCAATATCGGAAACGTCCCGTGCCGCACTGGTTACATTGATGGCAACTTCAGGACTGGCCGTTACAAGGGCAAGAAAAGCGGCTCCAGCGGATGCGGTAAGCCCCCATTGCTTGCGGAGCAACTTTAAAGGAGTCAACAATCGGTCCGCACCCCAGTGTGCTGCCCAGGCCGCTAGGCCCAAAACGAGTACCCATAGCCAACTGTTCATAATTCTGTCATTTTAACATTTCTCTCTTTGCTAGGTTCGATATGGATGTGCACGTCAAGTATCTCGGAATATGACCTGAACAATCTCTCCTTTACTTTGTGTGCAATATCATGGCCCTCGGTCACAGTTAATTCCCCATCGATCCAAATATGCATATCGATATGAAAGGCCGTTCCCATCTTTCGGGAATGGCAGCGCTCTACCCTTACCACTTCAGGAACGGCTTCGGCCAGTCGGATAACCTCATTTCGAAATTCGGGCTCAACAGCTTCGTCCAGCAACTCCCTTACCGATGACCTAGCTATTTTATAGGCATTGAACAGAATAATGCCCGCTGCAATGAGTGCCGCGAAATCATCCGCTATCTCAAACCCTTCGCCACCGATCAATGCTATGGAAATCCCTATAAAAGCGGCTATCGACGTAATGGCATCACTCCTATGGTGAAATGCATCGGCCTTGACGGCCGAACTATTGATTTCATTACCTGTTTTCATGACATAGCGATACAACGCCTCTTTCGTGAGGACAACAAATACCAGTATGAAGAGTGTGAAGGGTGCAGGAGTTTTGTGGGGTACCAGAATATGGTTGATGCTGTCCCTTATGATTATACCGCCTGCAATGGTTAAGGCTATGGCAATACCCACCGCCACCAGGGCCTCTATCTTACCGTGTCCGTAGGGATGGTTTTCATCCGGCGGCCTTGACGACCATCTCAACCCGGCCCATAATAGTGCGGATGTCAGCACATCCGCCCCGGATTCGATCGCATCGGCAATAAGGGCATAAGAATGCCCGAACACCCCGCCCAAACCTTTGATCAATGCCAATAATGCACTGATTAAAATACCTACAAGGGTAGTTTTGAGTCCTCTTCGGGATATGCCATTTGGATTCCTTTCCAAAATCTTTCTTTTACTATTTCTTTTCTTCCCAATACGTTATTTGGACAATTTTAAAATTCTAATGGCCCCTCGCATCACAAAGGCGAACACAATACCGCCTATGACCAAATCGGGCCATTTACTGTCCAAAAAATAAACCAGCACCCCTGCCAGGATTACCCCACCGTTCACAATAATGTCGTTTGAGGTAAAGATGGCACTTGCCTGCATATGCGCCTCCTTGCTTTTGGCTTTGTTTATGAGCCATAGGGAAACGAGGTTGCCGATAAGGGCGAAAATGGAAACAATGATCATCCATTGGAACAAAGGGGTTTCGCTACTACTCAAAAACCTTCTCACGACTTCCGAAAATCCCAGCAGGGCCAACGCCATCTGAAAATAGCCACTGAATTTCGCCACTTTCTTTTTTCTGGAAATAGCGCCGCCTACGGCAAAAAGGCTCAATGCATATACAATGGAATCAGCCAACATATCTAACGAATCGGCAATAAGACCCATCGAGGAAGAAATCCAACCCGTGGTCATTTCGATAACGAAAAAACCAAAATTGATGTACAAGACCCACCAGAGTATCTTCTTTTGTTTGGTCTCGTCTTCGGCAATAGGTTTTTCTGCCTTTTCTGTTCCTAAGAGTTTTTCTCCCAGCTTTAATGCACCCAATTCCACGTTTATTTCTTGGGCATTCCCCTGATGGTACACATCCAACTTTCTATTTGGAATGTCAAAGTCCAGATATTTGATTTGAGGATTTGACTCCAGTTTCATCCTTATCATCTGTTCTTCTGAAGGGCAATCCATTTTACTTACCTTAAAAGTGGTTTTGTTTATGGTGGACATTTAAATAATCTGTATTAAATTCTAAGTTTGGTGTTTTAAATGTTTACTTATTATGGGATTCCATATATTTTTCCAAAATCGATTTTAAGCTCTCCAAATAATCGACGAACGAATTATAAGTCGGTTTTGCTTCATCATCTACGGGAATAGTTATGGGATTCTCATCTAAATAGCGATAGAGTTCGGGATATTCTTGTTCTATCCTTACTGTCAATTCGTTGATTTCTTGGGTTAGCTTTTGAATTTTCTTCATCTTAGTTTCTTAATAATTTTATATATGCAACGCCCTGTCTTCGGTAGCAGCCAAGCAGACTTCCTTAAAGGTTTATGAAAATGTAGGGTGTCCGTGGGACATCCGTGCAATATCCTCTGCCGCTGCCCTGAATTCCATTATCGCCAAAACACAAACCAATAATTGTTATATCATATTTTTCTATAGTTGTATTTTTTTGGTTAAATAAGGTGGAAGAACCTTGAACTTGACTCTTAGGCGCAAGGATTCAAAGTTCTGGAACTCCCACTTATTATTTTCCATTACATTTCACGCATATCCCTTTTAATACCAAGTTGACATCGTTTATTTTATAATCATCTGGTAAACTTTCTTCCGGTATTTTATTTGGCAAACAGATTGTTTTCTTACATTCGGTACAATGAAAGTGCAGATGTAAATCTGTACCGTAATCACCTTTGGTGTTTTCAACAGAAATTGCAAATTTTGCTACGCCCGTACCATCATTAATCTGATGAATTAGTCCTTTATCCTCAAAAATCTTGAGGTTGCGATAAAAGGTCGTTCTGTTTGCTGTCTTATTGGTTTCGCTCTTTTCAGCAAAGACCTTTTTTAAATCGGAAAAGGACACGGCACTTTGCTTCCTTCTCAGATACCTGTATATCTTGGACCTCATTTGAGTAGGGCGAATACCGTAATTTGACAATATTTTTTCCGTTTTGTTCATTTTTAACCTTGATTCAAAGGCAATCTCCTTTATTGAATTTATTTTTTGTAGGCGAGCAAACGCAATGCATTAACCACCACTACCAACGTAGAGCCCTCGTGAATGGCGACGGCTATCCCTATACTTGCCCAACTCATAATTGTCGCAGGAATTAAAAGGGCAACAACCCCCAAGCTAACCCATAAGTTTTGCTTGATTATCGCCTTCGCTTTTCTGCTCAACCCGATGGCAAAAGGCAAGGTTTCCAGTTTGTCTGCCATTAGTGCTATATCTGCGGTTTCTAAAGCTACGTCGCTGCCCGCTGCTCCCATTGCAATACCAACAGTACTGTTTGCCATAGCAGGGGCATCATTGACCCCATCACCTATCATTGCCAGTTTATTTTCCTGTTCCGCAAGTTTTTTGATGGCCTCCACTTTTTCTTCGGGAAGCAGACTTCCGCGAGCTTCGGTCAACCCAATTTCCTCGGCTACGGCATCTGCCACTTTCTGGTTGTCGCCGGTAAGCATTATCATTTTCTTGATGCCTATTTCCTTTAGTTGGGCAAGGGTTTCCTTGGCTTTTTCCCGTGGGGTGTCCATCAGCCCCAGCATCCCTATAAATTCATTGCCCCTTTTTATTAGCATCGTGGTCTTTCCTTCCCCTTCAAGCGCTCTTACCTTTTCTGATACATCGTCGGGTACGCCCTTATCAATGTCCTCGAAGAGTTCCAGGTTACCAATGTAAATGGAATTCCCTTGATAGTTTGCCTTTATGCCCTTGCCCTGTACGGCCTCCAAATCATCGGCATCCGGAATCTTGGTGTCCTTCCCGAGCTGTTCCATTCCGTCCCGTACAACTGCCTTTGCCAGGGGATGGTCGCTTAGTTCCTCAACCGCGATCGCGATTTCCAACAGTTCCTTTTTATCTATGCTGCCAAAGCTTTCGACGTCTGTCAGCTTTGGTTTTCCTTCGGTAAGCGTTCCTGTCTTGTCAAAGGCCAATGCGGTAAGCACTCCTAAATCTTCCAATGGACGACCACCCTTTATCAAAACGCCGCCACGTGCAGCTCGTGCCACGCCACTCAATACAGCAGATGGCGTAGAAATGGCGAGCGCGCACGGACTTGCTGCCACAAGTACAGCCAACGAACGATACAGACTTTCGCTCCACGGTTCATCGATGACCAAAAAAGCAAAATTCAGTGCAACGACCAGTATAATGACCGCTGGCACATAGTACCGCTCAAACTTGTCGGTCAACAACTGGGTGGGCGATTTCTGGTCCTGGGCCTCTTGAACCATAGTGACCAAGCGGTTGAGGGTAGAATCTTTTGCCTCTTTGATTACCTTTATTTCAAGGGTATTGTTACCATTGATGGTTCCTGAAAATACACGGTTCTCATTGGGAATATTGCTTTTTGAGGTATACTCTTTGTCCGGATTTTCTATTGGTGTTTTGTCCACCGGAACGCTTTCCCCGGTAATGGGTGCCTGGTCAACACTACTGTTACCTTTTACAATTACACCATCGGCGGATATCTTGCTGTTGGGGCGCACCACGATGATGTCGCCCACCTGTAGTTCTTCAATACCCACTTCAATGGTATCGTCATCTTTCTTTAATAGTGCGGTTTTAGGCGCAAGGTCTGTTAACGCTGCAATGGACTTTTTTGCCTTGCCCATTGCGTAGTTTTCCAGTGCGTGACCCAGACTGAAAAGGAACAGCAGCAAGGCACCTTCTGCCCATTCGCCCAAATAGGCGGCTCCTGCAGCTGCGACCAGCATCAGGAAATCGATTTCAAATTCGCCTTTGGACACTTTGGTAATGGCCTCCTTTAGGGTAAAATAACCTCCAAAAAAGTAGGCCGCAATATAGAGTCCAAAAGGGATGTTAGCTGAAACCCCGGTAAATTTCTCCAATAGGAAACCCGTAATTAGTGTGACCCCGCTTAAAATAGCAAAATAGAGTTCGGTGTTTTTGCCGAAGATGCCGCCGTGGTCGTGATTGTGGCCATCGTCTTTGCTATGTTTTTCCTTGTCTTTCATATTATTAATGGTTTTGTTATTGTTAATTCAGGTTTAATCCGCTTTTGGGCTTGTATTTTGTTAAAGGTTAACACTTTTGCTATTTCCAATTCATTTTTTGCAAACGTATTGCATTGAGAATGGCAACGAACGAAACACCTACATCGGCAAACACAGCCTCCCACAGCGTAGCCAAACCGATGGCACCCAAAATGAGAAAAATCCCTTTTACCCCAAAAGCAAGACCAATATTTTGCCATACGATACGGCGTGTTGAGCGTCCAATTTGGATTCCTCGGGCCATCCTGCTCGGCTGGTCGGTCTGGATGATAACGTCTGCGGTCTCTATGGCCACATCGCTGCCCAAACCACCCATTGCAATACCCACATCACTGCCTGCAAGCACGGGTGCATCGTTGATGCCGTCGCCCATAAATGCTACCGTGGATTCAGGTTGTTCCTTGAGCTTTTCGACCTCGTTGAGCTTATCTTCGGGTAGCAAGCCGCCTTTGGCCCAATCAATATTCAGTTCCTTGGCAACTTGTTGGGTTATGGAATCCTTGTCTCCTGAGAGCATTATGATTTTAGCTATTCCGGCCTCCCGAATCTGTTGAATGGTGTGATGCGCGTCTTCCTTAAGTTCATCGGCAATGGTCACATAGCCTGCGAATTTTCCATCGATGGCGACCATCACTATAGATTCGACTATCACATCGGTTTCAGGGGGAACATCAACACTATTGGAAGTCATCAATGCTTTGTTGCCGACCAAGACCTGCTTATGGTTGACTGTGCCCTTTAATCCCTTACCGGCAACTTCAGAAACTTCGGATGCCTTAAAATCAGTACCGTCCGCCTTGTATTCCAGAATTGCCTTTGCAATGGGGTGAGTAGATTGTTCTTCCATCGCCATCAGGTATTTCATAAATTCCACTTCCGCAAAAGCGGATGTATTTATCACTTCCTTAATCTTAAAGACCCCTTTGGTAACGGTTCCGGTTTTGTCCATCACCACAGTATTCACTTTGGTCATTGCATCGAGAAAGGATGCGCCTTTGAACAGGATTCCGTTGCGCGATGCCGCACCCAGACCGCCGAAATAGCCCAGTGGAATGGAAATGACCAAGGCACAAGGGCAGGAAATCACCAAGAAAATTAAAGCTCGGTATAGCCAATCCCTAAACACATATTCATCGACAAAAAAGTATGGTAACAAAGTGAGTCCGATAGCAAGGAAAACCACGATGGGCGTATAAATCCGTGCAAACTTCCTAATAAATAATTCGGTCTTCGATTTCCGGGCCGTGGCATTCTGTACCATCTCCAGAATACGGGCGATGGAACTGTCCTTGAATTTCTTGGTGGTTTCTACTTCGATGACACCGTCGAGATTGATGCTTCCCGCAAAGACTTTTTCGTTCTGTGTTATGGTGTCGGGTTTGCTTTCGCCAGTAATGGCAGCTGTATTGAGCGATGCTTTGTTTGATAGCAGTTTGCCATCCAATGGGATTTTTTCGCCCACCCGTACCTGTATCTTCTCGCCAATATTGACCGTTTCGGGATTGACGGAAACGAAGTCCCCATTACGATAGACCAATGCCTCGTCCGGTCGTGCATCCAGAAGTGCCCTAATGTTTCCTTTGGCACGGTTTACGGCAGCATTTTGGAACAGTTCGCCCACGGCATAGAACAACATCACGGCAACGCCCTCTGGATATTCGCCTATGGCAAATGCTCCCAAGGTTGCGATGGACATCAGGAAAAATTCTGTAAAGAAATCGCCATTTTTAATACTTTCCCATCCCTCCTTGATGACTGGAAAGCCAACAGGGATGTAAGCCACCGTGTACCACACAATCCTGACCCATCCCTTAAAGAAAGGAAAGGCATCGAAATAGTCAATGGCAATACCAACTATGAGCATCACAAAGCTGAAAATTGCCGGTAAATAGGTTTTGAGCTTTTTTTCGCTTGCTGAAATTACAGTGGACTGTTTCCCTTTTAGCTCCCGTAGCTGTAGTTTTTTCTTTTTCATCCTTTTGTTGAGACCCAGGTCATTGCCTGCTCTTTATTTTTAATATCAAAAAATTTAACTTCAGACTTTATGAAAAAATCAGTTGCCTTCGCGGCCCATTCCTGCCATTTTTTATTGCCCACAAAGGCCATCTTGCCATAATCTCCCAAGTGAGCCGAATCAATCTTTAGGTCTTCCCAAAAGCCTTTAAGGGTATAGCCTTCAAAATCTTCCATTACAAAATAGAAATCCACTTTATGGCCTTTTTCTATGATGTTGTGGATAAGCGGATGCATCTTTTCCATATCCTTTTCCGTAAGTTTCCCGCTGATTTTAGCGGCAATAAGATGTTCTTGTTCCAAGTTTATTATCTGTAACATATTTGTATATCTTTATATTCATCTATTTAAAATATTAGTGCGTTGTATGTGCAAATGATACGCTCTACACGTCACACTAATTTTCTGATTACAATTACACTTTGTTTATTCATTGTTACCCCTTGTTTCTTTCTTTACCGTACTTTGTTTTAAAAAATGGAAAATGATGCGAAACCAGCAATAGTATAATCAATAGTGTACTGGTTATCCCAATTAAGTACATCCCATATCCTATCGCAATGCCAACACCAGCACTGGCCCATATAGTAGCGGCCGTTGTTAACCCTGATATGGTATTTTTTGAACTGTCCCTAAAAATGATACCCGCTCCCAAAAAACCAATTCCAGAAACAATATTGGCGACAATCCTGGTTTGGTCTGCCATCTCAGTATGTGTATTGATGATAGTTAAAAGTGCAGCTCCCAAACAAACGGAAGCATAGGTTCTTATACCTGCATCGTGACCGTGAATTTCACGGTCAAGCCCAATCAAGATGCCCAGTAACAAGGCAACCAATAATCTGGGAATCAGCGTTATTTCAGTTTGTAAATCCATATTATAGAATGTAAAACATTTCAGGTTTCTTTTTCTGTGGGATGTCCTCATCACCTATCATCTCCTTTAGATTAATTTCTATAGTTTGGGCCAAATCGGTCATTGGTGTGTCCATTGGGTTGTTTTCAAAAGGATCCTGCATTAAAATTGATGTTTTCTCAATGGCTATAAAGATGATAGGGATAGCGACGGTAAGCCCAATTTCCACAGAGAGGTAATTATCGGACAAACCAAACGGAAGCATTGTGGCAAATACATAAATGATGAGGTGGATCAACAGGCTATGTGCCTTGGGGAATACCGTGTTTTTAATCCTTTCGCATTTGCCCATTGAATCGCAAAGACGCGCAATAGTACTGTCAATTTGTACCTGTTGGAATTTATTGATCACCTTATCGTTGCGGGCTTCTGATAAGGCTTCAGAATGTTTTAATAGAATAGCATTAGGAACATTTTGGTCATTAATGTCCTGAATTTTTAAATAGCCAGCTACCTTAGGGGAAAAGTCCACTTTCCTTAAAGACTCACCCAGTGCATAGCACCACATAATTTGTCGTAAAACTATTTCTTTAATCCTAAATTCATACTGACTATCCTGCCGGTCATAAAAGGTTATGCCCTGTCGTACCAAAGTACGAGAGTCGTTGACAATGGCGCCCCAAATAATACGGGCTTCCCACCAGCGTTCATAGGCTTGATTGGTCCTGAAACCTAACAGTAGTGCCACAGCAGTCCCGAAAACCCCTGTAACGGCTATAGGTATCGAAATTTTACTTAGAAAACCGAATTGGTCTAAAATACCCATAGTTATGGCATAAAACACAATAAATAAAATGTCATATTTAATATATTTAAGAAAGGACCAGATGGATATCCGTTTATTTAAGAGCATTTTTTATTTGTTAAATTACTGGTTGTCCAATTTTAAAACCATTTGTGCAAACTGCACTTCTATGGTATCATCTATACCTTTTATGATGGAATCCAAGCCTGTATCAGCCACCAAAACCTGTCCTCTGGCACTTATCAAACACGACATACTTACGCCTTGTTCAATATGTGTAATGGTTGCTTTAAATTGTGATTTAAAGGCTTTTCCTTGATAAGTAACATCTATCAGCCAATTAAAGTCGATAGGGTCGTGCCGTTTTGACAAAAAATCAACAGAAGGCACCGTACCGGTAAACCGAAGCATTAAGGGGTCTTCCTCCCCTGCCAGCATAGCTTTGATTTCAGGGTTGTTGGTCGATAGCGTTTTAAGGTCGAGTACCCCACTGACCACTTTGGAATCATAGTCGAGATATAAGGCCAGTTTGTGGCTTTCTGCCTTAAAGGGTACACTATCGACCCTTGCCATCATCTCAACGTGGCCTTCTTCGGTCCTGTAAATTTTTTGGGCGTTCGCATTGAGAATACCAAAAAATAGAATTATCAATATATAGTACTTCATCGGTTGTTATTTATTGATGCGTTCAGTACCGCAATTAGGACAAAATTTTGCTTCGACTGGCACACTCTCGTTACAATTGCTGCAGTTGGACTTGCCTAAAGGTGAACCGCACTTTTTACAAAAGGCTGCATTTTCATCATTTTTCTCACCACAGGCTGTGCAACGAATCATAACCTTTGCATCTGAACTATCTTCCCTATAGCCATAACCGCGTTTATTGTGATGCCCACGGGAATGATGGCCTCCGTTTTGAAAGCCTCGAAATAAATGTTTTAAAAATCCCATATCAATATATCTTTTAGTTTATTCTTTTATTAACCAGCCAATACCTGTCATCAGTCACTTTCAATCCATATTTTGGCTTCCTGTTTTTGGTCTGAACCAAAATATTTGATTTCGGCATTGCAAAATGGTTTCATAAATTGGGTGGCCCACTTTCGCCACTTTTTTTCGCCGACCAATGCTATTTTTTCATACTCCTTTTCGTGGTCAACATCTTTAGAGAAATCTTTCCATAGCCCATCTATATGCCAGCCTTGAAAATCGTTCATCTCAAAATACCACCGAACCTTTAATCCTTTTTCAAGAATACTATGGATAAGCGGATGTATTTTTTCAAAGTCGTACTGGTTGAGTTTACCGCTAGCCTTTGTGGTAACCACATTTTCGCTCTTTATGTCTGTAATCTGTAACATCTTTTAAAATTAATATTATTATTAGTGCATTGTAAGTGCAAATATCCATTGGCTTTACACTTGCTTTTCTTAATTATAAAGCGCCTTCTTTTTTCCTAAGTGCAAGATGGCTTCGGGCAAATCGAGTTCGCGCGTTCCGTTGCCGGTTCTAATATAAAACCGTGACCTCCCGTCTTGACTTAGATAGACCGGTGTTTTGGCCGGGTCTATTTCTATGTAGCACACATCATTTTCTCCATATCTGTAAAAAGATACATTTACAGCCGTACATAAATGGGTGCCCAATTTTAGAGATATCAACTGCATCAGGTATTGTTCAAAACCATCTCTATCTGGTTTTTTCAAGGTTTCAAAATCCTGGTTTAGACCGAGGATGTTGCCGTTATCGTCTACTCCTATAAGCAAATTACCACCGTTGGTGTTCATAAAACCCGCTATGGTCTTGATAATTACAAATTCCAACTGTTTATTCACTTTGGATTGACGTAAATCCCATCGCAGACTTGATTTGAACTCCACCAAATCATTCTCGCCTTTTTTAATGAGTTCCAGCAGGGTTTGCCCATCCATCCGTTTCCTGTTCAGTTGAAAAATCTTTTTTCTGAAAAAGACCATCAAGGCAAGGCTGCTTCCCAATATTCCGAACAACAGGTTTTTAAGGACTTGGTCAACATCGGTAAAACCCCATACGGTTTCAAAAGCCTCGCCAAGATAGCTTGGCCAGTGACCGGAATCGCCCGACCGGTCAAAGAGAAAAAGGGATAGGCCCAAGGGTTGCAGTATAAAGACCCCAAAGGCAAAGCCTGCCAAAAGCCATATCCCTATTTTTCTTCTTTGCATAGATAACGGTGTTATGGTCGTTCGGTCAAAAGCAAAACACTGTTATTTTTTGTCCTTTAACAGGAACGTCTTGCGTTTCTCAAACTCCTCTTCGTCGATTTCGCCGCGGGCGTACCGCTCCCTCAGGGCTTCCATTGCCCTGTCCTTTCTGTTTTTCTGTCCCGGTGTGGGGTAGGGAATCAGGAATATCCAGAAGATGAGGATTATCCATAACCCCCACCATATCCAGTGCATTCCCCCAAAATACCAATCGTCCATCATAATTTTCTAGATTTAAAGATTCATGTTTCAGTTACTATTGCTATTGCTTGTTTGTTCGAGCCAGTTGTTGGCCATGTTTCCATCTTCAGGTCCGAAATATTTTATGTGGGCTTCACTAAACGGCAATAGCGATTCGGTAAACCGTTCTTGCCATGTTTTTTCGCCCACCAAGGCTATTTTCTTAAGCCGTGCTTCTTCGGGAAAGGAAATATCCAACCTCTCACCGCTGCTTTTCTTCACTCCTTTTTTGGGAGGCTCCATTTCCATATACCAAGCGGCCCGTTCATTGCTTTTCAAATGTTCATTCAGGGCCTTGACCAAGGTCGCCCCATCATCGGCATCCAGCTCTTGATCTGCGATGGTATATAAGATTTGGTCTTTTTTATAGATTGCTATCATCGTCGTATTCTTTTGATGTTATTGTCCTTAAAGGTTACTCCAAATTGCCATTGCATTTATTGCATACTCCCGTTACGACCAGGTTGATATCCTCCGCCATATATCCTTGGGGCAGGTTTACCTGCGGGATTTTACGGTCGGTCAAACAAACGGTCTCGTTGCACCGGGTGCAATGAAAATGCAGGTGCAGGTCGTTGCCCACCTCACATTCACAGTCTTCCTCACAGAGCGCATATTTCATAATGCCCGTACCGTCCTCTATTTGATGTACGATGCCTTTTTCCTCAAATGTTTTCATCGTCCGGAAAAGGGTACTCCTTTCCGACTTCTCGAAGAAACTCTCCAATTCGCCCAAACTGATGGCCACCTCGTTTTCCAGTAACTTTTTATAGGTCAACAGACGCATCGGGGTGGGTCGTATTCCCTTGCTCTCCAATTTTTTGACGATTTTTTCCATGTGCGATGGGTCAGAGGTCGTACCGTTTTAAGGATTCCCCCGTTTTGATCTGGAAGGCATCCTCAATATCCGATAAATAGATGATACCGTCCCCTGGGTCGGGCGTTTTACCGTTTTCCGTAATAATATCGATTGCCGATTGTGCTTCTTCATTTTGACATACCAGCTCCACTTTTACCACCGGACTATCGGTTACGTGAAAATCCAATGAGGGCTTCGCGCCTTTTGCTTTGAATGCTCCAGTACCCTCCGCCTGTGAAAGCGTCATACTTTTAAAACCTTTATCGCTAAGGGCTTCGATGACCCTTTGTATCCTGTTCGGTTTAACAAATGCTTTTATTTCTTTCATTTTTAAAATGTTTAAATTTTTAATCGATTTTGAACCGAGCCTGTTCTTTAATTTTTAACTAACTAAATTAAGTCGATAAACAAACTCGGAATCAAAATCCTTGATTTTTAGAGAATTAATGTCCGTGCTCCAATTCGCCTTTCACCATTTCTGAAGAAAGAGTATAGGCCCCATTTGTTACTATTTTGATATTTTCGGGTGTTCCTGCAGGCAGGTTAACTTCTACAAACCCCAGATCGTTGACCCCCGTGCTCACGGGGATGCGTTTATATTTCATTTTATTTTCAACAGGTTCTTCATCCTCATCCATGATGAAGATATAAGACTGTTCACCTTCCTGGACAATAGCTTCCTCGGGAACAGCAAAGCCTGATTTTTCTCCTTGTACAATTCTTCCCTCCACATACATTCCGGGCAAAAGGTCCTTGTCTTTATTCTCGATATCTGCCAATACCTCTATGGCCTTCGGATCGCTCTCAAACGTCTGCCCTATGGAACGCACGGTGGCCTTTAACAATTCATTAGGTTTTGAGGCTGTTGAAAAATAAATCTGTTGTCCCTCCTTGACCTGCTTGATGTCCTTTTCATATACTTTGAAATTGACATAGATTTTCGAATTATCGCTTATCGAGAACATTTTGGATTGTGGGGCCACATAATCGCCCAGGCTTACCATTACTTCGCCCACATAGCCACTAATGGGCGTAATAATGGGGATGGCAGAATAGATCTCCCCTTCGGCCACTTTGGAAGGGTCCAGTCCCAACAAGCGTAGTTTGGACTTTAGGCCGTTTACACTGGAAGTGGTGGAACGAAATTTGGATTGCGCCATTTGGAATTCCTTGCCAGAGGAAACCCCTTTGTCATAGAGGGTCTTTTTGCGCTCAAAATCCTGCTTTAAAAATACCAGTTCGTCATTCTTTTCCTGGTATTCCTGTTGCATGGCGATGATATCCGGGTGTTCTATATAGGCCAACACCTGTCCCTTGCGCACAATGTTGCCCGGTACTACCTTGATCGAGCTAACATTTCCACCAATAAAGGGACTAATGTTTGCCCTGTCCTGTGGGAAGAGTTCGAGTGTTCCTGTTACCTTAATGTTGTTCCCTAAATTACGTTCCTCCAGAGGTTTCGTTTCCAGACCGATGGTTTCGGCCTGTTGTTTTGTAAGTTCAACAACACCTTCTTCCCCTTCTTCCCCTTCGTGGCCACCTTCTTCTTCGTCGTGACCCTCTTCTCCGTGCGCATCTTCTCCAGGTGCTTCGGTTTTTGATACGCCTTCCGTTTCGTTATGCCCAAGCTCGGATTTTGGGGCATCGTTACAGCTCAGAAACATAAGTGTCAATAATACGGTACTAACTAATAGTATATTCTTCATTTTTCTTTCTTTTTAAGATTATAGATTGCCCAATTGATATTGTATCTCAATGGCCTGTTGGTTATATTGGTTGATGAAATCCAAATGGTTTATTTTGATGTTGATGGCACTGTTGAGGATGGTGATATAGCTAATGTAGTCTATCTCACCTTCCTTGTTTGCCAGTTCGGCAGTGGTCAACTGTTCCTCTGCCAGTGGCAGTGCCGCTTCTTCATAGTACCTCAACGACTTCAACGTTTTGTCCTGGGCTTTGTACAGTTGGGAGACCAGGCTCTCGGTGGTCGCCTTTTGTGTCAAATACTGGTTTTCGGCCACCATGGCATCTGCCTTGGCCGCCCTTACCCTATTTTTTTGCGGAAGGAACCACAAAGGGATGCTGATGCCCGCCTGATAGGCATTGAACCCCGTAACATCATTATACTTGAGATTGTCATAGCTCAGGCTGAACTTTGGCAGGAACTGGGATTTTTCGACCTTTACGTTCGCTTTGCCCACTGCTGCGTTCTGAAGGTCGAACTGCAGCAACGGGTTATTGCTTATATCCAAAGTGTCTACAACCGATATTGGGTTTATGATCCCATAAGGCCCATCCATCGTATCAATGGAACCATCGATTCCCAGATATTGCTTCAATGCCCTTTTGGCGATCTCGATATCATCATAGGACTGTTGCTTTAATACCTGTATTTGTTGGTACTCCGAGGTAGCCGAAATATAGGCGAGTTTTCCGGTCTCACCGCTATCGTACCTCAATTTGGCCGCACTTTCAAAATCGGCATAGATGCTGTCCAGCCTTTCGGCGAGTTTCAGGCGGGCCTTATTGTAGGCAATCTCGTAATAGGCCTGCATCACATCCCGTAACAGCTGCTGCTCACTAAGGTCATAGAATTTCTCGCCCAGCTTGGTGCGTTCCTTATAGAACCTGGATTTTGAAAACCCGGAGAGCAGGTCAATGTTGCCCTGTTGTACCCCGAAGGTACGCAGATTTCCCTGATTCAGGCCTTGGTCTTCCCTGCCGGCATATAGAAACGTGCTGCCCAGGTCAAAACTGGTGCCCTTCAAGGCCTGTTCCCTGTCTATGAACGCTTGTCCTTCCTTTAGGGTGGGATAATTTTCCCTTGCCATTACTATAGCTTCATCTAAAGTCAAGGTTTGAGCGATGGGATTGTTTTGGGCCGATAGGTTACCAGATGATAAAAATCCTCCAACCAACAATAAAACTGGAATGATGGCTTGACTTTTTTTGATATAACCCGTATTGTCACCATTATTTCTACGCTCCTTACGGGATTCCAACCAACTATAAAGTACCGGGACTACCACCAATGTTAAAAAGGTTGCCGTAATCAAGCCACCAATAACGACGGTTGCCAATGGTCGCTGCACTTCTGCACCACCGGAAGTAGAAATCGCCATTGGGATAAAGCCCATAATGGCCGCCGTTGCCGTAAGCAATATAGGGCGCAAGCGCTCGTGGGTTGCCTCGTAGATCCTGTCTTTTAAATTTGTCATACCACTTTCTTTTAAATCATTGAATTTGTTGATCAGTACCAATCCGTTCAATACCGCTACCCCAAAGAGCACGATAAACCCAACACCTGCGGAAATACTGAATGGCATTCCCCGTATCCAAAGGGCAAACACGCCACCAATGGCTGCCAGGGGTACTGCCATATAAATCATTACCGACTGTGAGAACGAGCTCAAGGCAAAGTAGAGCAATATGAAAATTAGGAACAGTGCAATAGGCACTACGATCATTAATCGGTCGGTCGCCCTTTGAAGGTTCTCAAAAGAACCGCCATAGGTTATATAATAGCCCGGGGGCAGTTTCAACTGGGCATCGAGCTTTTGCTGAACCTCCTCGACCATGGACTTGACATCCCTGCCCCGAACGTTTACCCCCACATAGATTCGCCGGTAGGTATTGTCCCTGGAAATTTGCATGGGCCCGGGTTTATAGCTGATGTCCGCCAATTCCTTTAGGGGCACTTGGTTACCACTGGGCAGGTCTATGTACAGGTTTTTAAGGTTGTTGATATCCTTTCGATAGGCCTCGGCCAGACGGATGACCACTTCAAAGCGCTTTTCGCCCTCGAATATGACACTTGCCGATTCCCCTGCGAAGGCGGCACTCACATAATCGTTGAGCTTGTCAATGGTAACCCCGTATTGCGCCATCTTTGCCCGGTTATAGACAACGGTCATCTGTGGCAGGCCACTGGTCGCTTCCGCCCGTACATCACCAGCGCCATCTACGGTTTGTATGATTGCCGCCATTTCTTGCGCCTTTTCGGCCAGAACATCCAGGTCCTCACCATAGATCTTGATGGCAACATCTTCCCGGACACCCGTCAACAGTTCATTGAAACGGAGCTCTACGGGTTGGGTAAACACAAAGTTCACACCGGGGATAACCGAAATCTTTTCCTTTATTTTTTCTATGAGTTCTTCCTTGCTCTCCGCACTGGTCCATTTGCTCTTATCCTTTTCAAGGATGATGTAACTATCGGCAATGTCCATGGGCATGGGGTCGGTAGGGATTTCTGCCACCCCGATCCTCGAGATCATGGTCTTCACTTCGGGAAATTCATTTACCAGATTTTGTAGTTTTTTTGAAGCTTCAATGGATTCGGTAAGGCTACTGCCAGGTTTTATCAGGGCCTGCATGGCAATATCGCCTTCATCCAGCTTTGGGATAAACTCCCCGCCCATAGTGCTAAAAATAAATCCTGCGATTGCCAGTAAAGCAACTGCCCCTAAAACAATACCTGCCTTAAAACGCAATGCAAACGAAAGCAATGGCTTATACGCTTTGTTCAACCCTGCCATGATTTTATCACTGAACCTATCGATACTATTTTCAAATTTGGCGAACCAATGGTCCGGGTTTTTTGCAGGTTTCAGGAACAAGGCCGAAACCATAGGTACGTAGGTAAGGCAGAGGATAATCGCCCCAAGTACGGCAAAACCAAAGGTAAATGCCATGGGACGGAACATCTTTCCTTCAACTCCAGTAAGGAAAAGGATCGGTGTAAATACGATAAGGATGATAAGCTGACCGAAAAAGGCAGAGTTCATCATCGTACTTCCAGATTCGTATGCCATTTCATCCATTTCGGCCTGACCTATCGCTGCTTTTGATTTTTTCATCCGTTGATGGATATGCAATACCATACCTTCCACAATGATTACCGCACCATCCACGATGATCCCAAAATCGATGGCACCAAGGGACATTAAATTTGCCCATACGCCGAACTGTTTCATCAGGATAAATGCGAACAGTAATGATAACGGGATTACCGAAGCGGTAATCAATCCGCCACGTAAACTCCCCAAGAGCAGTACAAGCACAAAGATCACAATCAATGAACCTTCAATCAAGTTCTTCTCTACCGTACTTGTGGTCCTGGCTATAAGTTCGGCACGGCTTAAGAACGGTTCAATATAAACGCCCTCGGGAAGCGATTTCTGTATCTCGTCAATTCGTTTTTCTACATTATTGATCACATTACTTGGACTTTCTCCCTTTAACATCAAAATCTGACCTCCCACGGATTCGTGGCCATCTTGGGTAAACGCACCATAACGCACCTGGTTGCCATAGCCCACTTTTTCGGCGATATCCCGTACCAATACGGGAGTTCCGTTTTGGGTGGTAACCACTGTATTTTTCAAATCTTCAAGGCTACGGGCCAACCCCTCGCCACGGATAAAGTTGGCCTGATGGTTTTTTTCAATATAGGCACCGCCCGTGTTGGCGTTGTTTACTTTCAGGGCTTCAAAAACCTGATTCATTGTAATGCCAAAACTTTTTAGTTTATCAGGATTTATGGCAACTTCATATTGTTTCACATAGCCCCCAAAAGCATTGACCTCTACCACTCCAGGGACTAATGCCATTTGGCGTTTGACGATCCAATCCTGAATGGTACGAAGCTCCATGGCATCGTATTTATCTTCGTAACCTTCTTTTACCTTTAGAGTGTATTGGAATATTTCGCCCAGACCCGTAGTAATGGGTGCCATAAAAGGCGTACCAAAACCTTCGGGAATTTCCCCGGCGACTTCGGTCAATTTTTCTTGCACCAATTGCCGGGGAAGATAGGTGCCTGCTTCGTCCTTAAAAACAATGGTAACCACGGACAGCCCAAAACGAGATACCGAACGCAGCTCGATAACGTCAGGAAGGTTGGCCATTGCCAATTCTACAGGATAGGTAACAAATTGTTCAATATCCTCAGTACCTAAATTTGGGGCTACTGTAATAACCTGTACTTGGTTGTTGGTAATATCGGGGACAGAACCCAGATTTATAGTGGCCATAGACCAAATGCCCGTACCTACCAGTGCCACTATGAAGAGCCCAATAATAAACTTGTTATTAATGGAAAATGAAATGATTTTGTTAATCATAGTAAAAGTATTAATTCAGTTTAAACATCGCAATGCAATGAGATACAATGCGTTTATAATGTGATGCTTATTTTGAAAAGCATCACGTAAGGATATAGCTATCCTTAAAAAAACTGAATTATACTTTAGGTGGTTGGAAAAGCGATTCCAAATATCTGGAAGTGAAGTTTACTTTATATAAGTTAAACTGTTCTTTCCCTTCAAACTTTAATAGATTAATTAAAGCCGAATTGTTGTTCGCAATAATTAATACTAAAGGGTGGCAACATTGCTGATGGGAATGGATTGGTGTTTTCTGCTTACCAGAGTCATTATGGTGCCTTTCAGCTTTTGCTACGTTACCAAAGTAATCTTCAACTACATATTCAAGGAAAGAGTCACCATAAACTTTATGGTCTTGGTAATGGATTAGGATGCTTGAAATTTCTTTAATGGGTCCACAAAAGTCCATATCAATACTAATTCCCTGAAAAAAGAATAATAGCGACATTGATATGGAAAAAAGTGTTTTCATAAATTTCAACAAAGGTAAGAATTAATCGATGCACAGGTTGTGCAAAAACTTGAAAGGCTGAAGAATTGGTAGTCTACGCTTTTGCGTCAAAACTTAAGAAATAACCTTTTTACCAATTCCAACTACCCTTGGGATACATCATGTTTCAATTCAGGATATTTCAATTCAGGATATCAGGATATAGGGTATTTAGCAATGGTCTTCTCAATTGGAAAAGTCTAATCCCTTTCCCATATCCTTATTATTCTTGTTTGATTGAACAATGGCTATATTTTGTGGTTTTACATTTGATTCCTGATGTCGGACATTTCCTTTATGTAGATTTTTATTTAGTTCGTTAGAGTATTGCATCATTCCTGCTTGCATAGCATTCATGTGATCGTCGGTTGACGCAACGTTTTTGAACATCGGAGTTGTTAGATTTAACTCTTTCGCCAATTCATAGCCAAGATTAAATGCTTTTTTATACTCCTCATCAATTTTAATATTTTCTTCCATGGCTAAAAAGTTTCACGAACGTGCGCCTCAATATATTCATTAATAGAATCCCTATCATATAGAATTACTTTCTTTTGAGGTTGGGAAAATCTGATTTTACCTTCGTCCCTAAGCTTTTGCAAAGTAGTGGTAGACTTTATTTTTAGATGGAACATTGCCTCTTCCCCATCGATCCATTTGTCAGGTTTATCTTTTCTTTTGGATTCTACATGTTCGATTACCTTATCAAATAAGGCATAGAAAGCTTCTTCTTGTAGGCAAACTACTTGCATTGTATTAATTCTTTGCCAAAATGGATTACCCCATTTTTTGGGTCTATTATCCCCGTAATTTAAAGATTTTCCGAAATCTGTTCCCCGTAAAGAAGTCCATCGGTCGATTTATTGGTTGTATGGAACTTTAGCGATTTAGAAATTGATGACTTTTTCCAAAGCGTCATCAGTTTCTTTGTGCATAAAATTCGATTGATAATTAACCGTAGTTGTAATCGAAGAATGGCGATACAATTTTTGGAGCATTTGAATAGGTATTTTATCACCGGAAATATTTCCAAAACTATGCCGCGCAATATGCATAGATATCTTCTTCTCAATACCAAGCTTTTCGCCGACAATTTCCAATCGACGGTTTAGATTACGGGTAATGGTCTTAACTCTGGTTGCCACCCTTTTCTCATCTTTCAAATCGGTACCTTTTAAAAAAGGAAAAACTAAATCATCCTTTCCTGTCTTCTGAGCAGCAAAATATGCTAGTATTTCTTTGGCCTTATCTGGAACGACCAATGAGACAAGTTTTCTGTTCTTCCCCATACGATAATATAAACGACCATCTTTAAAATCTTTCCATTTTAGCTTTATGAGATCGGCGACACGAACACCTGCAAAGTAAAAACTAGTTAGCCAAGCGTAGACGGCATGAAGTTGTGCTTTTGTTAAATTATTAGCCGTTTCAAGCAATAGAACCTCTTCCCTATTCAATCCAATCTTTTCGCTTTCGGGAAATTTGATCTGTATTTTACCTTTACCAAATGGATAATTGCCATCATCTACATGATATTCCTTTCTGGCAAAATTATAGATGGTTCGAATAAGCATTAGGTAATTTATCGCAGTCCTTTCAGCAACCTTTCTATCATACAAGAGATATGCTTTGAAATCCTTTAACAGAGTAACGTCCAGATCCGTAAAAAAAAGTTTTTTACGCCCTAAAAATGTTTTGAAAATGTCTAGTCTTTTTTCTTGATTGTAGTGCTGATTGAATTTCTTTCGTTTTAAGAGATTGGACAAAAACAGCTTACTAGCTTCAAAAAAATCCATTTTGGTTTTTCCAATAATCTTTTTCTTTATTTTTTTTGCGGATTGGGAATTGTTTTGATTTTCATTGTCAATTAATCTGTCGTTTGCTTCTGCTATCTTCTTTGCGACTAAACTATTTAGACGTTTTGAATTGGGATGAGATTTTTTAACGCGTTTAAATTTATCATCCCAAAATTTGCTTTCAATATACTGTCCAGTGAATAAATATGACGACCTTCTATCTTTGGTAATTCGAATAGCGATTGGAAAAAGGCCAGCGCTATTTGGTTTTTTCATTAAAAATGATTGTATAGTAGCCATAAACCCCAATTTTATTACCTAAAGATACAAATTTTAGGTAAAACATAGGTAAAACATTTGGTGGTTTTTCTTGAATTTTTATGGCTTTATTGAGCAAATAGAAATAGTCAAATAACTCATAAACAATTGATTATCAATTCATATTAGACCAAATGGGTTCAAATGTCTCAGGATTCATAACCCGGAGGCCGGGGGTTCAAGTCCCCCTCTCGCTACAGAAAAAGACCATCAAATTGATGGTCTTTTTTTATTGTTCCTAGTCCAACCAACAGGTTTTACCCCTAAATTTAGGGTACCATGAAAAATACCATTTCTGAACGCGTAGCGGACTTCCTAAAAAACTACCCTCCCTTCAATGCATTGGATCCTAAGCAATTGGACCTGCTTTCCCTCCAGGTGACCATTATCCATAAGGAAAGTAACAGCGTGGTCTTTACTGAAAAGGAAGAGCCCCATGCCTATTTTTATGTGGTGAACAAAGGCGCCATAGCGCTTACCAAAAAGGGTTCAAGCCAAATTCTAGACATTTGTGATGAAGGGGATGTTTTTGGGCTGCGCCCCCTACTGGCCCAGGAAAGCTATAAATTGGAAGCCAAAGCCTATGAAGAGACCATTCTTTACGCGGTGCCTATCAAGGATTTTAAACCCTTGGCCTTGGAGAACAAGAGGGTCGGGAATTTTTTGATCGAAAGCTTTGCTTCCAATACCCGAAACCCCTATTCCATAAAACACCGGGGCAAACTTTATGGGGTGACGGCCAATACTAGCGATAACAATCCTAGTACTAAAATATTGGACCTTCAACCGGTTCGGTACTCCACTGATTTGGTTACCTGTACCGAAGGGACCAAGATCAAGACCGTGGCAACGACCATGGCCAAGCATAACGTGAGTAGCATTTTAGTAATGAATGGCGATTTACCCTTGGGAATCATCACGGATAAAGACCTTAGACAAAAAGTGGCGACGGGGAATTTTCCCATTACCGGAAGTGCCAAATCCATCATGTCGTCTCCCGTCATTACTTATCCCAAGGAGTTGACCGTGGCCCAAGCACAAATGGCCATGATGAAAAGTAACATCAGCCATCTAGTCCTTACCGAAGACGGCACTACCGATGCCAAAGCTGTTGGCATCCTCTCCAAACACGATGTGATGTTGGCCTTGGGCAACAACCCTGCTGTATTGCTTCGCGCCATCAAAAGAGCTACGGACTCCAAAAGGCTGCGCAGTATCAGGCATGGCATCATGACATTGTTACAAGGATATTTGGAACAGAATATCCCCATTGGCCTGGTGTCCAAGATCATTTCCGAACTCAATGATGCCTCTACCAAGCGCATAATTGAAATCACTTTGGATTCCATGGAAAAAAAGCCTCCTGTGGATTTTACCTGGCTTACCATGGGAAGTCAAGGTCGAGGGGAACAACTGTTGAATACCGATCAGGACAATGCCATTCTTTTTGAGGATGTCCCAGAAGAAAATCTAGAGGAGACACGAGCTTATTTTTTACAATTGGGCTCTCAAATTTCCAAGGAGTTGAATACCGTTGGTTTTGAGTACTGCCCTGCGGAGATGATGGCTTCCAACCCTTCGTGGTGCCATAGTCTCAGTGAGTGGAAACATGTTACCTCACATTGGATCAACAATCCCGGCCCGGAGGAAATTCTGCTTTCTTCTATCTTTTTTGACTATAATGTGACCTACGGCAGCAAAGCCTTGGCCGATGAACTGTCCCATAGCATTTTTGACCATGCCAACCACTATCCACAATTTTTGACGCACTTGGCCAGTGGTGCCATGCAAAACCCATCGCCATCAGGGTTCTTTAGGGATTTTTTGGTGGAACAGGATGGGGAGCACAAGGATTTTTTCGACCTAAAACTTCGGGCCTTGATGCCCATTATTGATGCGGCAAGGGTTCTTATCCTCTCCCACTCCATAAAGTCCATCAACAATACGGCAGAGCGGTACGAGAAATTGGCTGAATTGGAACCCAATAACCGTGAACTCTTTTTGGCGTGTTCGTATGCCAGTAAGGCCTTATTGAAATTTAGGACCCGCCAAGGGCTGCTGCACAACGATTCGGGGAGGTTCATAGCTTTGGACCAATTGAACAAGGAAGAAAAAATAAAACTGAAGCGGACCTTCAAAACCATTAAGGAAATCCAATCCCTTATTGAAGTTCGGTTCCAAGTTAAAAACCTGCTGCGCTGATGTGGTTTTTCTCCAAAAAGAAACAACTGGGGTTTCCTGATTTTTGGTGGGCCTACGAGGAGCACTTCAAACATCCGTTGCCTGAGCTGATCAAGGACAATACCTTCATCGTATTCGATACGGAAACCACTGGTTTTAATTTGACCCGAGATCGAATGCTTTGCATTGGGGCCTTAAAACTAAAGGACAACAATATTGTGGTAAAAGACAGTTTTGAGGTCTACATAGAACAAGAACATTACGATGTGGAAAGTGCCGAGATACATGGCATTTTAAAAAAGAGTAAAAGGGAACGGATATCCGAATTGGATGCACTCAAGCAGTTTTTGGTCTATGTTGAAAACCATGTGTTGGTGGGGCACCATGTCATGTTCGATGTGAACATGATCAATGCCGCTTTGAAAAGAAACGGCCTTCCCAAATTGAAAAACGAAAATTTGGATACCGAATCCCTGTACGAGCGAACTTTATTGATTTCTACCGTTGTTCAAAAGAAGGATCGCTATACGCTGGATGATCTGGCCAAAAAATTCAGCATCTCCAGGAAGGATCGGCATACCGCCTTGGGAGATGCATTTATCACCGCTATTGCTTTTCTAAGAACCGTTGAAAAATTGAAGCCCAAAAAATTAAAGGACCTTATCCGAAAACAAGGCCCTTTACGATTTGGTCTATAAAATTGGATTTACAGACTTTCCTTCATGATCTGTTCCACCACTTCTGGATTCAACAAGGTTGATGTATCCCCTAAATTACTGGTATCCTTGGAGGCAATTTTCCTAAGAATACGTCGCATGATCTTACCGCTCCGGGTTTTGGGCAATCCGGGAACAAACTGGATTTTATCCAGTTTGGCAATCGGGCCGATATGCTCGGTTATCAATTGATTGATCTCCTTGGCCAAGTTTTCCCTATTACGGTATTCTCCGGTTTCCTTCAAAATAATGTAGCCATACAAGGCATTTCCTTTGATATCATGTGGGAAACCAACAATGGCAGATTCCGCAACGGCTGGGTGTTCGTTGATGGCATCCTCAATAGGTGCGGTTCCAAGATTGTGTCCGGAAACAATGATCACGTCATCTACCCTACCGGTAATTCGATAATAGCCCACTTCGTCCCTTAAGGCACCATCACCAGTAAAATATTTTCCTTCAATAGCTGAAAAATAGGTGTCCTTGTAGCGCTCATGATTGCCCCAAATGGTTCTTGCTATGGAAGGCCATGGAAATTTGATACACAATCGTCCATCCACTTGGTTGCCTTTGATCTCTTTTCCGTTTTCGTCCATCAACGCTGGCTGGATGCCCGGCATGGGCAAGGTAGCATAAGTGGGTTTGGTCGGTGTGGAATATGGTATGGGTGAAATCAAGATGCCTCCGGTTTCCGTTTGCCACCATGTATCTACGATAGGACATTTTTTATCCCCAACGTGGTCGTTGTACCAGTGCCAAGCTTCTTCGTTAATGGGTTCCCCAACGGTACCCAATACCTTCAAACTGGAAAGGTCGTACTTGGTCACAAAATCCAAATTTTCTTTTGCCAAGGCCCTAATAGCCGTTGGTGCCGTATAGAATTGGGTCACTTTATGTTTTTGGACCACATCCCAGAACCTTCCAAAATCTGGATAGGAAGGCACTCCTTCGAACATCACCGTTGTGGCCCCATTTGCCAATGGTCCATACACGATATAGGAATGTCCGGTAATCCAACCGATATCGGCAGTACACCAATAAATGTCCTCTTCCTTATACTGGAACACATTTTTAAAGGTATAGGCTGTGTATACCATGTATCCTCCAGTGGTGTGTACCATCCCTTTTGGGCGACCCGTTGATCCCGAAGTGTACAAAATGAACAAAGGATCCTCGGAATCCATGACCACAGGCGAGCAATCGGCATAAGCCTTGTCCAAAAGAGGTTGAACCCATTGGTCCCGACCTTCTTTCATGTTGATCTCACTTCCAGTTCTTTTGGAAACCAAGACCGATTTCACATCCGGACATTGTTTCAAAGCTTCATCCACAATTCCTTTAAGATCGATGGCTTTGCTTCCGCGATAAGACCCATCAGAGGTCAATACCATTTTTGCGCCACAGTCGTTGATCCTCGTGGCCAAGGCCGTGGATGAGAATCCAGCAAAAACCACTGAGTGGACCGCGCCAATTCGGGCACAGGCCAATACCGCAATGGCCAGATCCGGAATCATGGGTAAATAGATGACGACCCTATCCCCTTTCTCCACACCTTGGTCCTTCAACACGTTGGCATACCGGCAAACCCTTTCATGCAATTGATGATAGGTGATATGCTCGGCAGGTTCGTTGGGGTCGTTGGGCTCAAAAAGAATGGCGGTCTTATCGCCCCGAATGCTCAAATGCCTATCAATACAGTTTTCGGTGATGTTCAGTTTCGCCCCATCGAACCATTTGATCTCTGGTTTGCTAAAATCCCATTCCAATACCGAATTCCATTTCTTTCTCCAGAGAAAATGTTCTTCCGCAACCTCTTCCCAAAAACCTTCTGGATTTCTGACCGATTTACGGTACACCTGAAAATATTCCTCCAGATGTTTGATATGATAATTACTCATCTAATGATATGTTTAGTTAATATTAGTTTCGTTATAAGTTTGATGATAGGAGTTATGTTATGTGATCATTTCCTCCACATCACTGATGATTTTTTTTATGGAAAAGGGCTTGGTCATATATCCATCCGCACCCATTTTCAATCCTTTTTCAATGTCCTTTTCCTTGCTCTTTGCGGAGAGAAACACCACTTTGGTGTGTCCTAAATTTTCGCTTTCGCGAATTCTCTTCAAGGTTTCATAACCATCCATCTTTGGCATCATGATATCCAAAAGAATCAAATCCGGTTTCTCCCGCTCCGCAATCTCCATGGCCTCTGTTCCGTCCCGGGCAATGAATACCTCAAAATCCTTCTTTTTAAAAGCATATTCCAAGGACATTACAATGTTGGGCTCATCATCCACGATCAAAATTTTCTTCATGTTCAATTCTTGCTTTTGGGCAGTTCAAAAACCAAACGTGCCCCTTTCTTAAATCCTTTGTCCACCCAAATGGAACCCTTATGGCCCTCCATGATTTTTTTACAAATGGCAAGGCCCAACCCACTACCCTGTGGCTTTTTGGTGTTCTGGTTCTTAGATTGATAAAACTTATCGAAAATGTAGGCTTGATCCTCTGCCGGAATGCCACGTCCGTTATCCTCAACGGATACTCTCAAAGCTTTATCCCCATCCTCCAAATGGATTTTGATGGTTCCTGTATGTGGTTCCGTAAATTTAAGGGAATTGGACAGCAAATTCGTCAAAACCTGCAATATTCGGTCCTCATCAAAGGGTACTTCCACAATTTCCTGTTCAGTGAACTCGATGCCCACTTGTTTTTTAGCGGCAATTTGTTCTACGCCCTTGATTGCTTTTTTTATGGTCTTGTTGATCTTACGTTTTTTAATATCGAGTTCTGTTCTGTTGTCCGACAACTTTTCAAGATCAAGGATGTTGTGGATCAACGTATCCAACCTATCCGTATCGCGACTGATGTTCTCCAGGAATTGTTTGCGCAGTTCTGGTGGCATGTCATCGTCTTCCAATACTTCGGAAGCGGCCTTAATGGAAGTTATCGGGGTTTTTAACTCGTGCGCCACGGTATCCAGGAACTCATCTTTTTGTCTATCCTGTAACAGCAACTCTTCATTGGCTTCCTTGAGTTGATGGGCCATGGCGGTGAGCTGTTCGGATTTTTCAAAGAGGAGTTTGTTGTTGGCTTTGGTCTCTTTGCTTTCTTCCAAAATATTGAGCACTTCTACCAAACTAATCGGTGTTTCCTTGGATACCGAAGACAACAAAATCTTGGCAGAAGCACTACCGATACTTCCGGTCAACAACTTTTCCGAAAAGTTGATCAAACGGGCATCCGCTTTTTCCTCGGTATCAGAAATGTTGTGTTTTTTATTGAATACCCGCAGTGCTCGATTGGTCCTTGTCTCTCCCAAAAACCTGCTCAACAATCTTTTGATATCTGCCACATAGGCCTCTCCTTTCCACACGAAGGCACCTTCCTGTAAATTTTCGTAATTGGACTGGTTCACAAACATTTCGGCATAGTTCCGCTCCCTATAATTACCTTTGGTGCGGAGTGAAAAGCCGACAAATGACAAGGTATTGAACGACATGCTCCACAAAAAGGCATTACTTTCCGGTGTCAAATAATCCAGTCCAAAAAGTTGTGCCGGTTTAAGCCAAGAATAACCAAAAAGACCTTCTTCCACAAACTTGACATTGGGCATGATTACCTGACTGATAATCGGTAACAAAAGCGTATAAAACACAACTGCCAATCCCATTAAAATACCTATTTCAGCTCCCCGTGCCGTTCCCCTCCTCCAGGTCAACCCAAGAAAAAAGGAAGGGGCCAATTGGGCAATGAGCACAAAAGAAATCAACCCGATTGAAAAGAGTGAAAGTTGGGCTGAGAAATTCACATAGAAGAAATAAGCGATAACGATCAAGAAAAAAATAGCTACACGACGTATATTCTTGATTCTTTTGGTGTTTTCCTCTGGATTGCCTTCCACCAATTTTTTGATAAAACCGTAGGGAATCACAATATTGTTGCTCACCATGGTGGACAGTGCCAAGGTAGAGACCACGATCATGGAAATCACAGCGGTAAAACCACCAATGAACACCATCAATACTAGACCTTGGTTGTTTTGTTGTAAGGGTAGTAAAAGCGAATAATAATCATGGTTGACCACATCAGGAAGACGAATGTTCCCCGCCCATGCAATGAAAATCACAAAAAGATTGAAGAGCAAAAGATACAAGGGAAACAGCCAAATGGCCTTTTTCAAATAATTTTCATTGTCGTTTTCTACCACAGCCACATGAAACTGCCTGGGCAATAGAAAAATGGCGAAAAAAGACAGACAAATGGTAAACAACCAATTGAAGCCATTTTCCAACCCTCCAAGGGAAGTAAGCTGATGAAAATTGTCTCTCAAGGAAGCCTGTTCATACAAATCGGTGGTCCCATCAAAAAGATAGTACGTTACATAAATACCAATGGCCAGAAAGAACACCAATTTTAAAACGGATTCGAACGCCACAGTAGCAATAATACCCTTTTTGTGTTGAGAAGTATCCGTGGAACGGGTACCGTAAAAAGCGACAAAAACCGCAATGAGCAATGCAATATAAAAAGTGGAATCGTCCAGAAACCCAGTGGAAACATAACTGTTTTCTGTTGAAATCAGAGAAAATGTTTCCGAAACGGCCTTCAATTGTAGGGAAATGTAGGGAATGATGGCCAACAAGCAGGTGATGGTCACCAAGGCTCCCAAAAATCTGTTGTTTCCATACCGCATCGATATAAAATCTGCAATACTTGATATTTTATGCTGCTTGGAAATGCGAATGACCTTTTTCATCACTACGATCCATAGCGGAAAAGAAATCACAGGACCCAAATAAATGGCCAAAAAGCTGATACCCGACCGAGATGCAATGCCCACACTCCCATAATAGGTCCATGCCGTACAATACACCGCTAAGGAAAGGGTATACACGTATGGATTGTTGGTCCACTTGCCTCGGGGGTTCTTCTCAGCAAAATAGGCCAATACAAAAAGCATGGCCAAATACATCACAATTATAAGTCCTACCACGTAATTACTCATAGAACTTCCTTAAAATGATATAGGCAAAAATGATGGACAGCAACCAACTCAAAAAAATGGCGACATATAGAATGGGAAAACCAAAAACATGTCCGTCCACATCAAAAATGGCCACAAAGGGAACGTTCCATAAAAAGAATAGGACTATGGAAATGAGTATCAATTTTTGCTGATGCCTTTTCTTCATTTTCTATTGCTCGTCGGCTTACTAAAATTACAAAAAACGGTGCGGTATCAAATCACCGCACCGTTTATCACAACCAACTAAATTAATGTGCCGATGCTTCACCTGCACCGCTAGGTATTCTAATGTGTTCCACAATTTCTTGGACTTCTTCTGGAGGCTCTGCGGTAAATTGGTTCACCGTAAGTGCCACAATAAAGTTGACGATCATGGCAATGGTTCCAAAACCTTCAGGCGAAATACCGAACCACCAATCACTTTGCAATCCAGCAACCGCTTCTTTTCCTCCATCGAACAAACCAAACTTGAATTTAAGCATGTAGAAAAGCATGAGGGAGATACCCACGATCATTCCGGAAATAGCCCCTTTGCTGTTCATTTTCTTATAGAAAATACCCAAGATGATAGCAGGGAAGAACGATGCTGCCGCTAACCCGAAGGCTAGGGCGACCACTGCCGCTACAAATCCGGGTGGGTTAATTCCGAAGTACCCTGCAATCACTACGGCAACCGCTGCAGAAATCCTTGCGGCCCAAAGCTCTCCTTTTTCTGATAGTTTTGGATTGAATACATTTTTGATCAAGTCATGGGAAATGGAGGATGAAATCACCAATAGTAATCCGGCTGCAGTGGAAAGGGCAGCTGCCAAACCTCCTGCGGCAACCAAGGCAATGACCCAAGCAGGCAAGTTCGCGATCTCAGGATTTGCCAATACCATGATATCCCTATCCACAGTCAATTCATTTTTATCGGCAGCACCTACATATTGGATCTTGCCATCACCGTTCTTGTCATCATATTTCAATAAACCGGTTTCTTCCCAGTTCTTGAACCACTGTGGCATAGAAGCATATTCCTTTTCACTAGCCGTCTCGATCAAATTGGTCCTTGCGAACACGGCAACCGCAGGGGCTGTGGTATACAGGATGGCAATGAGCAACAAGGCCCATCCAGCTGATTTTCTGGCATCCTTAACACGTTTTACAGTGAAGAAACGAACAATTACGTGTGGTAAACCAGCAGTACCCACCATTAAGGCTAGGGTAATGGCAAAAACATCCACCAAACTTTTAGAACCATCCGTATATTCTGCAAAGCCCAATTCGGTGGTAAGTCCATCCAATTTATCCAATAGATAAGTTCCGTCCGCTACTGTTCCACCCATCCCCAATTGTGGAATTGGGTTTCCTGTCATTTGGAAGGAAATGAAAATAGCGGGCACCATAAAGGCAAAAATCAATACGCAATATTGGGCCACTTGGGTATAGGTGATTCCCTTCATTCCACCAAGCACGGCATAGAACAAAACGATGACCATACCGATGATTACCCCTGTGTTGATGTCCACTTCCAAGAATCTGGAGAAAACAATACCCACGCCACGCATTTGCCCAGCCACATAGGTAAAGGAAACGATCAAGGCGCATATCACGGCCACGATCCGTGCTGTTCTGGAATAATAACGCTCCCCGATAAAATCAGGCACCGTAAACTTCCCGAATTTTCTTAGGTAAGGCGCCAGCAACAAGGCCAGAAGCACGTAGCCTCCTGTCCAACCCATTAAATAAACGGCACCATCATACCCGGCAAAGGCGATAATCCCTGCCATGGAAATAAAGGAAGCTGCCGACATCCAGTCCGCTGCCGTGGCCATTCCGTTGGCCAATGGGGAAACACCCCCGCCAGCAACATAATATTCTTTAGTAGATCCGGCCCTGGACCAAATGGCTATGCCGATATATAGGGCGAAAGAAATGCCCACCAATAGATATGTCCATACTTGTACACTCATAATTCTAGTTTTTGTTGGTTAGTTAATCTTCGTCGTAGCCGTATTTTTTGTCCAGTTTGTTCATCAATCGAACGTAGACAAAAATGAGGATGACAAATACATAAATCGACCCTTGTTGTGCGAACCAGAATCCAAGTTTGAATCCGCCCAAGCGAATGTTGTTCAAAGCATCCTTGAACATGATGCCGGCCCCGTAGGAGACCAAGAACCAAATGGTTAAAAGAATAACCAGATACCTCAGGTTTTCTTTCCAATAAGCTGTTGCCTTTTTCTGTTTTTCTGACATAATTTGTTGGTTTAGTGATTATAAATAGATATGTGCTTGCAGTGTTAAAACCCCGGAACTATTACCGTTTCCAACTTTGGAATTGGCATATTCCAGTGTGAGTTTGGAATGGTGCCCTGTCATGAACAGGTTGGCCCCAATCCCGAATCGGGTCGCATTGTCATCAATCGCATCAATGCTCCTGGTCTGATAAGACAAATAAGGTTGTACCCTTGACTTATTCGCCGCTCCAGGAATCAAATAGCCTACATGTCCGTAAATCATGTTACCTGTACCATAAGGTCCCAAGACAAAATTGCGTCCGTAATCATTGCTTTGGAAAACCCCGTATGCCGTGATGGCCGAACCGTCATCAGCCAAGGGAGCGTCATAAAAAGCATCCACAGCGAAAATATTCACGTCCTCTCCTTCCAAATTTCCTGTTCCATCCATCACCACAACTCCATTTCGATGGTTCAAGAAACCAGCTCCAATATTGAAGACCTTTTTGCTGCCTAGGTACGTTCCCACCTTGTAAGGTAGGAAATTAGATTCTTCATCCAAGAAATGGTAGTCAAAATATCCTTGTACTACCTTGCCGGCATTACCTGCTCCCAAAAGCTCCCTACCACGATATACCGCCCTACCATTGGGGGTCGGGTCATTCCCGGAGTCCAAAGTAGTGGTAATGGCCTCATTATAGGAAACCCGATACTGTAACCTACCTACTTTACCTTTTAGGTAAACACCCAAATGACGGGCAAACTGGTCGCTAAGGCCCAAAGCGGCCCATGACTCCCTATTATTGTCCAAAGTCATGAAGTTCAGGGTGCTACTGTTGTTCAGTCGTGAAATTCCGTTCCAGTAATGTAATCCAGAACCTGCGGCAATGTTCTTTCCAATTTGCCACTCTCCCCAGAAATCATGAAAGAACAATTGGGAAGATTCTCCTTTCCCTGTCGGGCTAAGGTTACTTCCATTCAAACTGTTCAATCCGAAATGGGTAAGGATCAAAAACTTTTTGTTCAATTGGGTAAATGTCAATACCCTGGCCCGTCTTACACTTAGGTTCAGGTTACTGGCATCGTCGGGAACATCATCGCTGTATTGGGCCCAAAATTGACCCCATGCAATGATTCGAAGATATTTTGAACCATCTTCGTTAAAATTGATTTTGTAACCCCCCGTATATTCAGTGTTACCCTGCGAGAATGATTTAGGAATGAACAGAAGTGTTAGTACCATTCCAAGAAGGATTCTTTTCATTTCAGTTTGGATGTTAGTGAGTTATGTGCATCACGAACATCCTAAAAAAAAGTACTGAAAGCAAAATCAATATATATTTTTGCTAAATACCTATACTCAATCTTTGAAACGGTCCCAATTTATAAGCATGAACTTATCCCCAAGTTCGGTCACCAATTGACCGGCCCCTTTTAGATTTTCTGGATTGTTAAAATATTTCTGGAGCTCACCCAGATTCAAGATCTTATAGGTGGGATGGTATTTTGAATTGTATGGCCGCTTGATGTTGTACTTCCGGACCCAATTCATCACCGAAACATGGGAGACACCCAAGATTCTTTCAATTTCACGATACGTAAGCCCCTCTAAATAAAGCTGTAAGGCCTTGTTTACGTAGTAGTCATCAATCTGCTTTCCCAATTTGGGAACCGTAAAATAGTAACCGCAGGATTTACATTTATAGCGCTGCCTCTCATTAATGACGCCTGCTTTGGTGAATTCGGAGGAAGAACAATTTGGGCAGCTTTGCATTGAATATATTTAATTAGCATAAATATACCAATTTAGCTTTAAATATTTAAACAAAAAGTGCTTTTAGAATAATGAATTCGTCAAATTAAGCCCAGTTTTATTGAAAGGAAGGCAATTTTAGGTCTGTTTGGACAAATAATCGCTTATATTCTTGAATATGCGGTCTTCGATACTGGAAATATCGCTTTTTACGAATTTTTCACCCGTAATATTTTCGTATAATTCGATATAACGGTTAGACACCGACTCGATATAATCATCGGACATTTCGGGAACCGTTTGCCCTTCCAATCCTTGGAATCCGTTGGAAATGAGCCATTGTCTAACAAATTCTTTTGACAATTGCTTTTGTGCCTCATCCTTGGCCTGGCGCTCTTCGTATCCTTCGGCATAAAAATATCGGGAAGAATCGGGTGTGTGGATTTCATCGATCAATACGATTTTACCATCCTTGGTTTTGCCAAACTCATATTTGGTATCTACCAAAATCAATCCTCTTTTTGCAGCTATCTCAGTTCCTCTTTGAAAAAGAGCCTTGGTATACTTTTCCAGCACCTCGTAGTCCTCTTTGGAAACGATACCCCTCTTTAAAATGTCCTCTCTGGAAATATCCTCGTCATGGTCGCCTTTTTCCGCCTTGGTTGCTGGGGTAATGATGGGGTTCGGGAACTTGTCATTTTCCTTCATTCCTTCGGGCATGGGTACCCCGCACAACATTCTCTTGCCAGCCCTGTACTCCCTTGCTGCATGTCCAGAAAGATATCCACGGATCACCATTTCCACCTTGAACGGTTCACAGGCTTCCCCTACAGCCACATTGGGATCAGGAGTGGCCATTAACCAATTAGGAACAATGTCCTCCGTATCCTTCATCATTTTGGTGGCAATCTGGTTCAAAATCTGCCCTTTGTAGGGTATGCCTTTGGGCATGACCACATCAAATGCGGACAAACGGTCCGTGGCCACCATCACCAAAACATCATTTTGTAAGGTATAGACCTCCCTTACCTTTCCTTTATAAACGGATTTTTGTCCCGGAAAATCAAAGTCCGTGGACATCAACGTATTCAGTCCCATATTAGAATTGATTTTGGTGCTCTATGTTTTTATAGGCATCGATGACCTTCTTGACCAATCTGTGGCGGATCACATCCTTATCATCCAAATAAATAATGCTGATACCATCCACATTCTTTAAAATAAGCAAAGCTTCCTTAAGACCAGAAATGACCCTTCTAGGCAAATCGATCTGTCCTGGATCACCTGTCAACAAAAACTTGGCATTCTTACCCATCCTGGTCAAGAACATTTTCATTTGGGCGTGGGTGGTATTCTGGGCCTCATCCAAAATCACAAAGGCATTGTCCAACGTACGGCCCCGCATAAAGGCCATGGGCGCAATTTGGATGGTGCCATCCTCCAAGTATTTGGCCAGTTTTTCCGCCGGGATCATATCCCTAAGGGCATCGTACAACGGCTGCATGTAGGGATCCAATTTCTCTTTGAGATCACCGGGTAAAAATCCAAGGTTCTCCCCAGCTTCCACCGCCGGGCGCGTCAATATGATACGTCGTACCTGCTTTTCCTTGAGCGCCTTCACGGCCAAGGCCACCCCCGTATAGGTTTTTCCCGTACCTGCCGGACCAATGGCAAAGACCATATCGTCTTTTTTGCAGGCATCCACCACTTTACGTTGGTTGGCTGTCTGTGCCTTGATCAAGCGACCATTGACGCCATGGACCAAAACATCCCCACTGCTCTTGGAAGAAGTATAATCCTCCTCGCTGGTACTGGTAAGGATACGCTCGATCATGTTCTCGTCCAACTTGTTGTACTTGGCAAATTGGCCCGTAATCTCATCAAAGCGCTTGTCAAACTCCTCAAGGAGTTCTTCATCACCATAAACTTTGATCTTGTTACCCCTGGCTACAATCTTTAACTTTGGAAAGTATTTTTTGAGCAGTTCGATGTTTTCGTTTTGCTGCCCGAAAAATTCTTGGGGGCTGATGTCCGTAAGTTCTATTATAAGTTCGTTCAAAAAAAGTGAGGTGTTACAGTTGTTTTTGAAGAATTATATTCTTTCTTTTTTAACTAATTTTACAACGCAAACTTAACCAAAAATCAATTTGAGCGGGCAAAAACATATCAACAGTATTGCATGGCAATCATAACCTTAACAACAGATTTTGGCTACAAAGATCACTTTGTGGGTGCTGTTAAAGGGGCGATTCTGGGTAACCTCCCCGATGCTACCATTGTTGATATTTCACATGCCATCAATCCCTTCAATATTCAAGAGTGCGCCTATATCCTTAAAAACGCCTATCGGTCGTTTCCGATGGGAACGGTTCATGTGGTGGGTGTCGATTCGGAATGGTCTCCTGAAAATCAGCATATTGTGGTGCAGGTGGATGGTCATTATTTTGTAAGTGCGAACAGTGGTGTGATTTCGTTGATCACTTCCGAAGTGAAGCCCGAAAAAGTGGTAGAGATCAACTTGCCCAATGCAGAACCCGGCTCTTTCCCTGTATTGAACATTTTCGTGCAGGTGGCCTGCCACATTGCCCGTGGTGGAAAACTTGAAGTCATCGGAAGAAGTTTTGATGAACTGAAAGAACTCCGTGAATTTGAACCACGAATTATCAACAATGGCAAGTCCATTTCTGGTAACGTGATCTACATCGATAACTATGGCAACGTGGTCACCAACATTCAAAAAGGTCTTTTTGAAGCTTATCGCAATGGTAGGGATTACGAAATCATCGCCCGTACCACCAAGATTAAGAAGATACACCATAGTTACAACGGAATCATCAATTACAACCTAGATCGTTCGCAGCGGATGGGGCCAGGGGATGCCTTGGCACTTTTCAACTCCGCAGGTTATATAGAACTTGCCATTTATAAGAGTGACCTGAATTCCGTAGGTGGGGCCTCTTCCCTACTCGGATTGAATTACAGAGACACCGTAACCATAAATTTCCTATAAATGTTGACCCGTATCGTAAAACTGACCTTTAAACCCGAAAATATTCCTAGTTTTGAGCAAATCTTTGCGGAAACTAAAAACGGAATCTTGGCATTTGAAGGTTGTAACATGGTGGATTTGTATCAGGATATCAATAATCCCCATATCTTCTTCACCTATAGTTTTTGGGATACGCCCGCGGATCTGGAGAAATACAGGAACTCCGATTTTTTCAAAACGGTTTGGGGCAAGACCAAATTGCTGTTCTCCGATAAACCGCAAGCCTGGAGCGTAAATAAAGTCCAATCTACAAATCCATCTTAATGTTCGCAATTTTTAAGAGAGAGGTACGGTCCTTTTTTACATCGCCCATTGGTTATTTGATCGTGGGATCCTTTTTATTGCTCAATGGACTTTTCCTATGGGTCTTTAAAGGAGAGTACAACATTTTTGATTATGGATTTGCCGACTTGGGCAATTTCTTTTTGCTTGCTCCATGGATTTTTATTTTTTTGGTTCCGGCCATCACCATGAAGAGTTTTTCGGAAGAACTCAAAATGGGGACTTTGGAACTCTTGTTGATCAAACCTATTTCGGTATGGAAACTGGTTTTGGGCAAGTTCTGGGGAGCCGTTCTTTTATGTGTGATTGCTGTAGTGCCCACAATCGTCTATGTTTTTGCCATTTCCAAATTGGGCATGACCGAAGGTAATTATGATTTGGGAATTGTATTGGGATCCTATTTTGGACTACTCTTTTTAATCAGTTCCTATACGGCCATCAGCGTTTTTGCCTCTACCCTTTCGGACAATCAGATCATTGCGTTTTTGGTGGGCATCCTGATTTGTTTTTTGATTTTCAACGGGTTTGATGCCATTGCCTCACTTTTCTCCAACGGGGAAACCCAAGAGGTTTTAAAAGGATTCGGTGCCAAGGCCCATTTCGACAGTATTGCCCGTGGGGTTATCGATACGAGGGACCTTGTTTATTTTGTATCGCTGACCTTATTGTTCCTGTATCTCACGTTTCAACGTTTAAAACAATTGCCACGCTAATGGGAAAGTTTTGGATAGCCATATTGAAAGCCGTGGTTGCGCTGATCGTATTGAATATCTTGGCGGGTTTCGTGTACACACGTTTTGACCTGACCGAAGACCAACGTTATACCCTTTCACAACCTGCTGTGGAAGTAGCCCAAAAATTTGATTCCCCAGTCATCATCGATATTTTGTTGGATGGCAATATTCCTGCGGAATTTTCAAAATTGAAGGCAGAGACCGTTCAATTGATGGAATCCTTTGCATCAAAAAATAGCAACATTACCTATGACTTAGTTAATCCCCTAGAAGATGAGGAACAGGCAGAACAGACCATTGCCGAGCTCCAAAGTTTGGGATTAAAACCTGCAAATGTCACCATTGAAGAAAACGGAAAAGTTTCCAACGAACTGGTTTTTCCTTGGGCCATGGTCAATTATAAAGATAAGACGGTTAAGGTTCCGCTGCTCAAGAACAAGCAGGGATCCACGGCCGAAGAGCGCATCAACAACTCCGTACAACAACTGGAATATGCCTTTGCAGATGCTTTTACCAAATTAAGCACTACCGATAAAAAAAGTATTGCCGTTATTAAGGGCAATGGAGAATTGGGCGACATCTACATTGCCGATTATTTATCCACAGTTCGGGAATATTACAACATAGGTGCCATTACTTTGGATTCAGTAGCCAGCAATCCCCAAAAGGTTTTGGACCAGCTCAAGAACTTTGATATGGCGCTCATCGCCAAACCCACCGAAGCGTTCACGGATGAGGAAAAATACGTGGTGGACCAATACATGGTTCAAGGCGGAAAATCCATTTGGATGATCGATCAGGTGGCCATGGAAATGGACAGCATTTATGCTGGCGGCGGAAGTGCCTTTGCCTTGCCCCGAGAACTCAACCTGAAAGACCTGTTCTTTAAATATGGGGTAAGAATCAATCCCGTTTTGGTAAACGACCTGTATTTTACCCAAATCGTCTTGGCCACGGGCGAAGGAAACGATTCCCAATACAATCCCCTGCCATGGTATTATTATCCGATGGTGTTTTCTCGCAACAACCACCCCATCAATACCAATATTGAAGCGGTGCGACTCCAATTCACAAGCCCCATGGATGTTTTGGAAAACGATTACCAAAAGACCATTCTGCTACAGAGCTCCCCATTGTCCAAAACAGACGGGGTTCCAAGGCAGATCAGTTTGGATATGATCATGACCCAGCCTGATCAAGCGACCTATAACAATGGGAACCTTCCTCTAGCTGTTTTGATCGAGGGGAACTTCACTTCCATGTACAAGAATAGAGTAAAACCCCTAAAATTGGCCAATGCCATGGAAGAAGGTCCGGCCAACAAAATGATTGTGATATCCGATGGGGACATTATAAAAAATCAACTCAGGAACAACCGTCCGTTGGAACTTGGTTATGACAAATGGACCAGCAACTTTTACGGCAATAAGGAATTCTTGGTGAACAGCACCAATTACCTCTTGGACAATACTGGGCTTATCAACATAAGGAACAAAAAAGTGGCCATTCCGCTACTCGATGTAAAGAAGATTGCTGAACAAAAAACAAAGTGGCAAATCATAAACATTGGGCTTCCAGTACTTTTGACCTTGGTCTTCGGTCTTTTTTTCGGTTTTTACCGCAAACGGAAATTTAGCGCCTAAGTGTTGATAATTTTGTTTCTTTGCTAATACCATTTAAGATATATTTGCTTTTATCGATTTTAACAGCCCCGTTTACGGTTGAATATACCTTGAACAGGCCAAAATGCTAAAGAATTTCTTTGATGAAGTTTATCGTATCCAGTACATATTTATTGAAACAACTACAGGTTTTGGGAGGAGTTATCAACAACAGCAACACCTTGCCAATCTTGGACAATTTTTTGTTCGATCTTAAAAAGAATCAACTAACGGTATCCGCATCCGATCTCGAGACCACCATGAGCTCTGTTTTGGAAGTGGATTCCGATTCCGAGGGTGCCATTGCCGTACCGGCCCGTTTGTTGTTGGATACCTTAAAAACCTTCCCGGAACAACCATTGACCTTTGTGGTTGAGGACAACAATACAGTAGAGATCAGTTCCAACCACGGTAAATATGCCTTGGCCTATGCCGATGGTGCCGAGTTTCCCAAGGCAGTGGAAGTTTCCAACCCAAGCTCCACTACTCTTTTGGGCGATATTTTGGCCACGGCCATCAACAAGACCATTTTTGCTGCCGGTAATGACGACCTTCGCCCAGTGATGAGCGGTGTGTTCTTCCAGTTCTCTCCGGAAAATTTGACCTTCGTTGCTACGGACGCCCATAAATTGGTGAAATATCAAAGACAGGATGTAAGCGCCTCCCAGGTTGCGGAATTCATCATGCCGAAAAAACCTTTGAACTTATTGAAGGGTATTTTGGCCGGTTCCGAATCCGAGGTGACCATAGAATACAACGATAGCAACGCCAAGTTCATTTTTGACCATACCGAACTTATCTGTCGCTTGATCGACGGTAAGTATCCCAACTATGAAGCGGTCATTCCAAAAGAAAACCCGAACAAACTGACCATTTCAAGGAACCAGTTCTTGAGTTCAGTGCGTAGGGTTTCCATTTTCTCGAATAAGACTACACATCAGATCCGTCTTAAAATTGCTGGGGCCGAGTTGAATATCTCCGCAGAGGATGTGGATTACAGCAACAAGGCAGAGGAAAGGCTTTCCTGCTCCTACCAAGGGGATGATATGCAGATTGGCTTCAACTCCAGGTTTTTGGTGGAAATGCTCAATAATCTCTCCTCCGATGATGTTTCGTTGGAAATGAGCTTACCCAACAGAGCCGGTATCCTTACACCCATTGATGGATTGGATGAAGGGGAGCACGTAACCATGCTTGTCATGCCTGTAATGTTAAACAATTAGAACAATACCAACCATATATGTAAAAGCTGGAACAAAATTCCAGCTTTTCTTTTTTAGAGAAATTTAATCGTAAGAAAATACGAGGGAGATTCTCCATTAGACGCCTTGACTGCATTCACTATCGGTAAGACAAACCCTAAAATGCCAGCAGCTATCAATCCTAAAATTCCCAAGCCTAATAATAATATGGCAGGAATACTGATGATGATATAAAGTATCAAACTCAATTGAAGATTGATTATCGACTTTCCGTGTTCGTTCATTCCTTCTACCCTATCTTTAGAAGATAACCAAATAATCAAAGGAACAATAAGGCTCCCAAAGCCTATAGCGTAACCCAATAATTGGGTCAAGTGCGTAATGGCCAGTAACGTATTATCCGTTCTAACCACTTTTTCATTAATAACTTCCATTTTTGATTGATTTTGATGATTTAACTTATTAGTACGCCTTTTTGCAAAAATGTTACATCGGGCCAGCTAATTCGTATTTTTGCTAACATGTCGCACACAGATAACATTGTTGCCCTAGCCACCCCTTCAGGAACAGGGGCCATTGCCATCATAAGGGTATCAGGCCCTGATGCCATCACCTTGGTGGATAACATATTTCAGTCGGTAAAAAGCAAGAAATTGACCGGGCAAAAAAGTCATACCGTCCATTTGGGACATATTGTGGATGACGCAAAGGTTTTGGACGAGGTTTTGGTGTCGCTCTTCAAAGGGCCACATTCCTATACCGGAGAAAATGTGATGGAAATCTCATGCCATGGCTCTCCGTATATTCAGCAACAGATCATTCAACTTTTGTTGAGAAAGGGCTGCCGTGCTGCTTCGGCCGGAGAATTCACCCTTCGGGCTTTTCTCAATGGCAAAATGGATTTGAGTCAAGCAGAAGCCGTGGCCGACCTGATTGCAAGCGATAGTGAAGCGGCACACGACATTGCCATGCAACAGATGCGGGGAGGGTTTAGCAATGAAATCCAAAAATTGCGCGAAGAACTGCTCAATTTTGCCTCGCTCATAGAGCTCGAGCTTGATTTTTCGCAAGAGGATGTGGAATTTGCCGACAGAACCCAATTCAATCAATTATTGGAAAGAATCAGTGAGGTTTTAAAAAAACTCATTGATTCCTTTGCTTTAGGAAATGTCATCAAACATGGCATTCCAGTGGCCATTGTGGGTCAACCCAATGTGGGTAAATCTACCCTTCTCAATGTGCTGCTAAATGAAGAAAGGGCAATTGTCAGTGATATTGCGGGGACCACCCGTGATACCGTGGAGGATCATATCAGCATTAAAGGCATCAATTTTAGGTTCATCGATACGGCGGGCATCCGTGAAACAAAAGATGTAGTGGAGAAGATCGGAATTGAACGAACCTTTGGCAAGATAGAACAGGCCAGGCTGATCATTTATCTGTTTGAAGGAGAACATTTTGAATCTTCGGTATTGGAAGAACTACAAAGAAAATACCCCAATAAGCAAATTCTGCCCATCTGCAATAAAATGGACCTTTTGAGCGGCGCTCAAATGGAAAGCATCAAACTGGCCATACCCAACGTGTTGTTCCTTTCTGCCAAGCACAAAATCGGTATCAAAGAACTGGAAAGTCAATTGCTATCATTGGTAGATTCGGGAGCGTTAAGTGGCGATACCACCATCATCTCCAATAGCAGACACTATGATGCCCTGTTGAAAGCCTTGGAGGAAATCCAAAAAGTGAAGGAAGGACTGGATATGGACCTATCCAGTGATCTGATGGCCATCGATATCCGACAGGCATTGTACCACTTGGGAGAAATAACGGGCAGCGTCACCACCGATGATCTCTTGGGCAACATTTTCTCCAATTTCTGCATCGGGAAGTAAGCCTATTATTTTTTATTTATATTTAATTGATTATCAATATTTTGTTGATAACTCATTCGTGGTATTTTCCATATCATTTTATTACTTTTTATCTTACAACATCGTATGTAGGCAAGATATCTGGAGAAATTCTCCAAAAAATGAAAGCTGGAGTCTTTATGTTCAAGATTAAAAAATATCATATTGAAATAAACGGTATCAACAATTGGTAAATCAAAACAATCCTATTTTTTCAAAATTTAAAATCCCCTTTTATCCGGCTCTGTATGTTTAAAAAGCTATTTGGCGTTTTGTTTCCCTGCTTACTTTCTATCCTCTACTTCGGATGTGTGGATCCTGTAGCTCCTGAATATATTTTTATAGGGGATCAAATAATCATAGAAGGATTGGCTTCTTCCATACCAGGCACTTCGTATGTAACTATAAATCAGACAAGTTCTGATTTTGGTATTTATCGCAATCTCTTTCAGGAAGGGGCCACGGTATCCTTTACCAATGTTGATACGGGCCAAACGTTACTCTTGGAAGAAAGAGAGGATGTGTATGTGCCTTCAGACGATTTTGCCGTAAAGCCTGGAGAATCTTGGGAACTGGATGTGGTCCTGGCCGATGGGAGAAATTACAAATCCCGACCAGAAACTGTTGTTGAGCCGGTGGAGGTTTCTGAAATTCGGGCCGAGTATGACAAAGAACTTATTTTTAGGGAAGACTCAGGGAAATTTGTTCCGGGCCATTCCATTTTGGTAGATTTTGACGATCCCCAGAGCAAGAAAAATTACTATTTCTGGCGTTTCCGTTCGTTCGAAAGGCAAACATATTGTGAGGTTTGCTACGGGGGTAATTTCAGGGATGGCGAATGTAAGCCGGATAACACAGGATTATCGGGGTATTATTTTGTCTACTATTGCGAGCAGAACTGTTGGCGGATACGGTTCAACGAAAACATTGAAATTTTTGATGACAAATTTAGTGATGGCACCTCTATCCGTAAGCTGCCCGTAGGCAACGTACTATTGTACAACAAGGAAAATATTTTGGTCCAATTGGAACAGGTTTCTGTTTCTTACGATGCCTATGAGTACTACAAAAGACTTAAGGATATTGTTGACAACAACGGAAATTTTGACGCTCCGCCACCCTCTGCGGTAGTTGGAAACATCTTCAATCCGGGCAATGCCGACGAAATCATACTGGGCAGGTTCACTGCCGCCGCCGCCTCACAGGCTTCCATTTTTATAGAGCGGGGCCAAATATTGGAAGATATGATTGAAAGTACCCTGGACCCGATATCGGAAACAGACCCACCATATAGGCCAAATATTACGACAGCACCCTGTAATGAATCGCGGACCAGGACTGCAGTTCGTCCAGAAGGCTGGATCGGTAATTAGTTTGCGCCTTTTGGTGATGGAAAATAGAGTTAACAAATGAGACCATATTATCTCCTAACCGCCTTGATCGTCTTTTCTTTCGTAAAGGAAGTGCATGCTCAGGAATACCAGATGTCATTCAAAATCTTGAGTGCGAAAACGGGTATCGGTGTGGAGAATGCAGAAATAGCCATTGAACCGTGCAGATGCGGAGGTGTCTCAGATGAACAGGGAAGGTTCTCCATCACCCTTCCCGAAGCCAGCTACCAAGTTACCATTTCCTATATTGGTTTCGGCTCCGAGGTTCGGCAAGTGGAACTGAACCAGAATATTTCCTTGGACATCATGCTTATTGAAAAACATGAAGAACTTTCCGAGGTCATTGTAAGGGCAAAGAAAATGGATGAAATCCTCAATTTGCCGCAAATGGGAGTGGTAAGTTTAACACCAAAGGACCTGAAGATGATTCCCTCTGCCGTGGGAGAATCAGATGTACTGCGCTCAATGGTCCTTTTGCCGGGCGTTAACAATGCAGGGGAAATCAGTAATGGGCTTTCTGTTAGGGGAGGCTCCTTAGACCAGAACCTGATCCTTTACGACTATGCTCCCATCTTTAATCCTACCCATCTATTTGGCCTTTTTTCGGTCTTTACCCCAGATGCCATATCCTCTACGGAGCTATATCGTGCCAACATTCCGTCCCGCTATGGCGGAAGGGCCACCTCCGTGCTCGATTTAAAAGTGAAAAATCCCTATGTGGACAAATTGAAACTGACGGGGGGAATCGGTCTGGTTTCCAGTAGGTTGAATGTAGAGACTCCTTTGGTAAAGGACAAACTGATGTTGTTCGCAGGGGCACGTGCAGGATTTACCGATTTTTTATTGCCACTCCTTTCGGAACGTCTTAAGGATACAAAGGCCAGATTTTATGATAGCACTTTAAAGCTTTTGTATTTAGCATCGGAAAAAGACCAAATTTCACTTACCGGATTTGTGTCGAAGGATTTTTACCAACTTGATCTTGTTACCCAGATCCAAAACGTCAATGCAGAAAACAATCAATATGATTTCAGTACGCTCAACGGTACCCTGAACTGGTCCCACAGTTTTTCCAACAATGCCAATCTCCGGACGGTGTTACTCGCCAGTGATTATACCCCGAAAATAATTTTCCCGGAAAGGGACATCGACAATGAGATTGTTTACAAGTCGAAAATCAATTATCTCAGTTTTATATCCGAATATTCTAAAAATGTCCGTGTTGACTTAAATTATTATATCGGGGTACAGGCCAATCGGTATACGATCAGTCCGGGAGCTTTGGACCCCGGTACTTCGGACGTATTGTCCGTCTCCTTGGAAAAAGAGACGAGCTATGAATTCGACGGCTATGCCAATATCGATTGGTCTCCCCTGGAACAGCTTTCCCTCTCGGGAGGTCTCCGTTTCAGTCATTTTGTGCTGGTCGGTCCCTACACCCAGAATTTTTTTGATGAGGTTACGGGGGAACCATTGGGTTTTACAGAATTCGAAAAGGGCGCTGGGGTCAAGACCTACAATGGCGTGGAGCCGAGACTGGGCCTAAACTTGAAATTGGGGGAAACCACTTCCTTGAAGACGAGCTATGCAAGGCTGAACCAATACCTACAAAACATATACAATAGCACCACCCCGGTACCTACCTCTCGCTGGAAGACAGCAGATCCCTATGTGCAACCGCAGAGAAGTGACAGTTACGGTCTGGGGCTTTACAAAAATCTAATGAACAATGAACTGGAAATTTCCTTGGAGGGTTATTATCGGAAGGCACAAAATGTATTGACCTATAGACCGGGGGCCGACTTCTTTCTAAGTGATAACATCAATCAAGATGTTGTTCAAGGTGAAGGCAAGGCCTATGGAGCGGAACTCAGTTTCAAAAAATCAACAGGGAAGGTCAATGGTTGGATGAATTACACGTGGTCCAGAAGTCTTTTACGATCCCAAGTAGATAAGATCGGGGACAGGATCAATAACAATAAATGGTACCCTTCCGATTTCGATAGAACACACGTTTTTAACGGGACCGTAAATTTTGAGTCTGACAAGTTCAATACATGGAGCTTCAATTTCACCGCGCAGACCGGAAGACCCTATACAGCGGCCAATGGTATTGTAACCATAGAAGGAATAGAAACGCCTTTGTTCTTGGAAAGAAACAATGCCCGTTTGCCCATATACCATAGGTTGGATTTCTCATGGAACATCAGAGGGGTAAAAAGCAGGGACAAGCGATGGTCGGGCGACTGGACCTTTACCGTCTATAACCTGTACGCAAGAAAAAACCCGTACAGCATTTATTACACACAACGTAACGGCACCGAAAATTCCGAGGTGTTCCTAAATAGTCCTTTGGGTGCCTACGAACTTTCCATTATCAACAGCCCATTGATTTCACTAACCTATAATTTTGTTTTTCAATAATTTTTGGATACTTAAGTAGTATTCGAAGCTAAAACTTGTAGACCATACCCAAGGCATAGGAACCATCTCCACTTTGAAAACTAAGCTCAAAATGCTCTTGCATATAGGGAGTTGTGAACAGATATGTGCTTCCTATACCGACCAAGGCTCCCCCAAGAACATCCCAACCATCATGCCGGTCGTTCAATCCTTCCACCCTGCTGTAAGCTACAAAACCTGCAGTGACATAGGCTGGGATTCCATATTTCCACCCATATCTTTTTTGAAGAAAGGATGCTCCTTGAAATGCAAAGGAAGTATGTCCGGATGGGAAGGCATGCCCATCAGTTCTCCCTTCTGGTCTGGGTTTATTGATGGCATACTTTAATATCCAGGTTGCGGTCAAATTTGCAGACATCGATTTTCCCAACTGCCAAAATCCTTCCTTATCTCCCTTGACCAAAACTGTAATAAGGGAAAAAGTCGTTGGGGCAAATTGGGCATAGTCCCCTACCCGTTCAATGGTCGTTTCCCTGGCAATTTCTTCAGCGGAATCTGTTTGCTGGCCAAAAGCTTTACCTGTTAGAACAAAGAATAGGGCTGTACAAATTATAAATCTTGCTGCCATCGGGTTTCTTCAACTAATCACGTGGTTCATCCAATGTCTTGATCAATTGACCATCGGTTCCGATCAAAACCTCAATTTCCTCTTTTCCTTTTTCCAATCCGATCTCATATTGGGAACCGTTGGGGTCTTCTATAAATTCAACCTCATCAATACTGTACTCGGAAAATTGTTTTTTTAAGGTTGTGACCACATTTTCAGGGATATCATTTTTCTTGATTTCATGTTCTGTTTCTTTCCACGTACCATCTTCCAAAAAATTGGCGGAATATTCAATACCATCCATTTTGAATTCCGCCTCCCACTCCTTTTCCGATTCTTTGTCCCAAGTAACTTTTTTTACATTCGGGAACTTCTTTACAAAGGATGCTTGTACTCGAAGGGGAGCCGAAGTCCGCTGTGCAAATGCATAAATCCCCAATCCCAAAATCAATGCTATGGGCAATCCGATTACATACTTTTTATTCTTCATGATCTACTGATTTAAAATTCTTTAGTAAATCTAGAACCCAATTCTAAAGATGGTTTTAAGCAATTCTAAAGTCGCTTTAAAGTTGTTTCTGCTCTTCAGTATTATCAGTAACCATGTGACGATGAGAAACGTAGATCATCAACCCGATCAATATTATGGATACGATGGTTGCGGGCAAGGTGCCCAGGTTCAATCCACCTTTGGCCATAGGTTTGGTCAAAAAATCCCCGAAGGTTGCCCCAAATGGCCTTGTGAATATAAATGCGACCCAAAAGAGTACAATCTGGTTCATCTTGGTAAAATAATGCAAGAGTATCACCAAAACAATAATCCCAGCGGTAACAAAGGCACCATATAAATAACTCAACCCAACAACATCGCTCAGGTAATCCCCAAAGGCGGTCCCCAAGCTGTTGGAAAACAGGATGGCCATCCAATAATGGATTTCCTTGTTTCGGTCAAATATGGGGTATACCTCCAGGTTCCCAAATCTTTTATGCCAGGTAAAAAGAGTCAAGAGTAATCCAGAAAACAGCAATAGACTTCCCCAGGTGTAACCCAAGTGGAGGCTTCTATCTATAAAATCGGATATTTCGGTCCCCAAGGTGGTAGTACCGATGATAACGAGCCAGTACCATACCGGAATGTATGCTTTTCTGGTCAATTGAATACCCAGTACCAGCCCGAAAAAAATTAGGGTGATCAGAATTCCCGTAGCATATCCCAAACCTAAGGTTTGGGGAATAAAATCCCCCAAAGTTTCTCCCAAGGTGGTCGCCACAATTTTCATCAACCAAAACAACAGGGTAATCTCCGCAACTTTGTTCAGTGTCTTCATTTTCGAAAAATTAGATTTTGTATTTAAACCCGACCCTGAAAATCTGGGTCTCAAAATAATTCTGGTAAATGGCCGTAACCCCTTGATCATATATCCGCTGACGAATCCCGAACCTGTTCAGGATATCACTGGCGGAAAAGGTCAGTTCCGCTTTTTTGTTCCAAAGTCGCTTCTTCAACCCAAGATCAATGGAGGAACGGGAAAGTTCCTTGCCCTGCGGAATATTCTTATCGGAATAATATATGCCAGTTACCTGAATTGAGAAATCCTTGGGCAGAACCATTTCTGTACTCATCTTGGCATTCCATGCGTCGGCAGTTGATTTCTCGGTAGAAAAACTTCTCTCATAGGGAAACAAAAGGGTTCCTTGGTAGGCATCAATGATGTTGGAGAACCAGTTAAACGTAGCAGAAACCTTCCAATTGTTGGTGATGTCCTGTCCCAGCAACAGTTCTATACCAGTATTGGTGGCTTTACCGGTATTTTGATAGATCCGGTTCACAATGTCATATTCTGGATTGGAATTGTCTATGCTATAAATCCGCATGTATTGATCTTGGATCATCCGATGGTATATGGCAGAATACAATGAGCCACTCCCCCATGTATATTTATGCGCCAGTTCCAAGGCATTCGTAAATTGCGGACGCAAATAGGGATTCCCTACTTTTAATAGTTCAGGATCGTCATATTTTGGAAAAATCCTAAGTTCCGGCTCTCCGGGACGATCAATTCTTCGATTGTAAAATGCCGAGATTTTGTTGTGGTCATTTAACTTGTAGGTGAAACGCACGTTGGGAAAAAGTTCAAAATAATCATACTTGTCATTGTTGGGATAATAAGCATTGGCCGGGTCCAAATCATAAAAAACGTTTGTTTGTTCTGCGCGAAGTCCGGTTTCCACATCATACTTCTCTTTCTCCAAAACATAGTTCACATACCCGGCATACAAGTTTTCACCCCAATCGGAAAACGTTCCCAAATCAGGATAAATAATGGATTGATTCCCTGGTGTGATCGTATAATCCACTGGCAATCTTCTGATCCGCAGTTTGGCCCCAAGTTCCAATCTCCCTGAGCTCAAGGGGCGAACATAATCCGAAGCAAGGGAAGTGGTGTTCTCAATGGCCCGGATGTTGGTCATATCCGTCCCTATCCTCACTGAAGAACTATCATTAAGGGAATAGGTTTCATCTTCCAATCCTTGGGTATATTGGGCACTGGCACTCAGTGTGTGACCAGGTTGTTCAAATTTATGTCTGTAGTTTACTGCAGCATTAATGAAACGGGTGATTTCTTCTTCTTGCCAACTATAGAAACGATTTCTATCATTGGTATTTAGGTTGATGAAGGCAACTTGGGCAGAATCGATATGCCGCTCACGATCATAAAGCCCCGAAAAGGTGAAACTATTTTTGTCGTCCATCTCATAATCAACCCCACCATTGACTATAGATCGAAACTGCTTTCTGTTCTCGGGGACCTGTGAAACAATGTTCCTGCCGTCATCATAGTCACGTGTGGTAAACTCATTATTGGGCAAAGCCTTTTGTAAAATGAACTCGGACTGGAGAAAGTAATTGACCTTATCCTTCCTGTAATTTAGGTTGAGGCTGGGTATCACTTTTGGGTTGGCCGAAAAGCTTCCCAAATCGGTGGGCGTATCTGCCCGTCTTTTTCCAAGGGCCCCTAGGCCAAATGAAAGTCCAACATCTCCATTGAGTCCCGTTTGCTTTTCTTTTTTATAGATGATATTGACAATACCTGCAAATCCGTTGGCATCGTACTTGGCAGAAGGATTATTGATGATTTCGATTTTTTCAATATTGGAGGCAGGAATATTGGCCAGACCCTTTTGATTGCCAAAACCCGTTAGACTGCTCTGCTTTCCATCGATAAGCACCACAACTTTATCGCTTCCCCTTAAAATCACCTTTCCATCTTGATCAAACGTTACTCCAGGGAGTGTTTTCATAGCATCCATGACCGAACCCCCAGATTGGGCTATGTTATCTTCCAAGTTGAAGGACTTTTTATCAAGTGCGGCATTGGTAGTGGCTTTTTTTCCGACAATCTCAACTTCTTGAAGATTTTGGGTACTTGGCTCAAGAGAGATCTTTCCCATATCAAAAATGGAATTCAATCCTCCTGATACCATCGTCCGCTCTGTGGTCGTATATCCGATAAAAGTAAAATAGAGCCTGTACTTTCCTATGGGAAGATCAATGATTTTAAACCGTCCATTCTCGTCCGTGATGGCTCCCGTGACCAACCTGTCATCCTCCAAACCATGAACGGCCACATTGGCAAAGGAAAGAGGTTGTTGGGTTTTAAAATCAAGCAATTGGCCGCTTATGGTTATGTTTTCTTGGGAAAATAAGGTTTGGCACGAAATGATAATCAGGAGGATGGATAGCACTTTGCTCATGGGATAACGTATTTGTTTGCCACCAAAACTAAACCCCAATCCTAAAGGGAATTTAAAGTTATCGATAATCTTGGTTTGAACTCTGGCTACTCTATAAAAGAAACGGTGAAATGATGCATCCCCGCCTCAAAATGATACGAGATGGTAAAGCCATACAGATCACAGATACGTTTAACAATGGCAAGGCCCAAACCGGTTGATTTAGCCCCATCCGATTCCCTATAAAACCGAGAGTAGAGCATTTCAGGGTGCCGTATTGCCTTTTCACCAGCATTAGCAATCGTTACTTTTCCATTTTGAGCGTTGACCAAAATATTTTTATGGCCTGTTGAATATTTTATAGCATTGGAAATCAAATTACTACAAAGTACCTGAGCTAAAAAGGGATCCATATTCACCCAAATGGATTCGTGAACTTCAAAGTCAATAGAAACGGCTGAGATTTCACTGAAATCCTGAATGGTTTCCTTCAGTTGCCTTGAAATATCCAATCTTTCCTTTTTCAAGAATTGGTTGTTTTCAATCTTGGTCAACAAGGTTAAGCGTTTGGTCATTTGGGTAAGCCGTTGGATATCCTTTTGTATGGAGGTCAATTGTTCATATTGGGTGTCTTCCAACATTTCGCCATTGATCACATTCTCTATTTTGGCTTGAATAATAGCTAAAGGCGTTTGCATTTCGTGGGAGACATCTTCCGTGTATTGCTTTAAATTTTTATAATCTGCACGTACTTTGTTGGTCAAGGTGGTCATCTCATCATTCAATTCGGAAAACTCCAAAACATCACTGTCCATCAACTCAATGGGGTTCTCGGAAGTCAGGGAGAAATTCTTCATCTGTTCCAGATTCCTGAAAAAAGGATACCATATTTTTTGATTCCTTGATTTATTGAGATAAAACAAGAAAATGAAGACCACCAGTATAATGACCAGATAGGAAAGTACCACAGCCAATAAAATGTTTTCCGATTCAACCACCAATGCCCGAACGGTAATCTTATAGTTTTGATCATTGATGGAAGAAAAAGAGGACAGTTCGCGGAATTCTTCCAATTCATTCTGGGACGGATCATAGATAAGGGTATCCTTGAATGTTTCCATGTCCAGTTTGTCAACTTTTACCACTTCCGCAACAGGAGGTAATTGGTAGACCATGCCTCCCTCCTCGATGGATTTTTCAATCCTGGACTCCGTTGAACGCAATTCTTCCTCAACCTCGGCCTGCAATACAACTCGAAGATAGTAGTACAGGATTACAGTACTGCCCAACATCAAAACAAGGCCTATCCAAAGAAAGGTTTTGGATGTTTTCTGAATCAGGGGAATTTTCTTGATTTTCTTCGCCATAGATCAGTCCTCCATGAATTTATAACCACTCCCATATGCCGTTTTGATATACTTACCTCCTGTCTCGGTCAACTTTTTACGCAGATTATTGATATGCACATAGATGAAATCAAAATTATCGGCCAAATCACTGTGGTCCCCCCATAAATGTTCCGCAATAATTTCCTTGGAAAGTACCCTCCCTTTATTGGTTATAAAGAATAACAACAGGTCGTACTCCTTTCGGGTCAATACGATTGGGCTGTTGTCCACATATGCCGTTCTTGAATTGGTATCAATGGAAATTTCATTGAATTCAATCCGCTCTGTACCACCAAACTTACCTCTCCTTAAAACCGCTTTAATACGCGAGTTGAGTTCTGCCAAATGAAACGGTTTGGTCAGGTAATCGTCCGCACCCAAATCCAGCCCTTCAAGCTTATCGTCCAATGAATTGTTCGCGGAGATGATGATGACAGGGGTTTGGGATTTATTCTTTTTCAATACCTTCAGGATATCAAGACCGCTACCGGTAATCAGGTTAATATCCAAGACCAAAAGATCATATTCGTACAAATCGATCTTGTACAAAGCCTCATAGTAATCGGAGGCCGATTCACAAACATTTCCATCCCTTTCCAAATAGGTTACTATGGAATTTTGAAGTTCAATCTCATCTTCGGCTATAAGGATTTTCATCATTTAAATTTAAGGAATAAATGTAGGATCCAATTCTTTAGAAAATCTAAAAATCCTTCCGATAGAGCCTAAGACCATCCCCTTTTACCTTGAATTTCAATGTGACAAATGTCACAGTATGCCTCACAAGGCCAACGTACCTTTAAATGGATTCCTATTGAATTTAAAGACATATTGCGATGAAACATACAGTGAAAATCTTGGGTACCGGTTGCCCCAAGTGTCAAAACCTGACCAAAGTTGTAACAGAGGTAATCGCCGAAAACCAGTTGGATGCCTCTGTTGAAAAAGTGGAAGATATCATGGCCATTATGCAATATAATGTGATGCTTACTCCAGCATTGGTGGTAGATGAAAAAGTGGTCATGAAGGGTCGGATACCCTCCAAAGAAGAAGTTTTGGACTTTTTAAATTAAATTTCCTTATTACAGGCATCATGTTCGATTGGTTGGAACATATGGCCCAATGGTTGGTCTATGGCATTTTTGGGATGAATCCCGATGATCATTTGGCCAAAGCCCTTGATTTCTTCATTTACGACAGTATTAAAATACTATTGCTGCTTTTTGCCGTAGTCTTTTTAATGGGAATCGTCAACAGTTATTTTCCTATTGACAAGGTCAAAAACTACTTATCGAGGAAAAAACTTTATGGTTCCGAATATCTAATGGCCAGCCTTTTTGGGGTGGTCACCCCTTTTTGCTCCTGTTCCTCGGTTCCTTTGTTCATCGGATTTGTTCGAGGGGGCATTCCCTTGGGGGTCACCTTTGCCTTTTTGGTCACCTCACCTTTGGTGAACGAAGTGGCCATTGGACTTTTTGTGGGATTGTTCGGGGTTAAAACCACGGTGTTGTATGTGTTGAGCGGCGTGTTGTTGGGAACGATTTCAGGGTTTATCCTTCAAAAATTAAAGCTGGAAAGATATCTGACTCCTTGGGTCAAAGAGGTTCTTACCAATGCCCAAAAGGAGCAGGAAGTGTTTGAAGAGGAAGAACACTCGTTCAAACAGCGGTTGCCCATTATTTGGCAGGAAGCCATAAAAATATTGAAAGGAGTACTCCCTTATGTCATCATTGGTATTGCCATCGGCGGGTTGATGCACGGTTACATCCCATCCGGCTTTTTTGAAAAATACATGGCCAAGGACAATCTATTTGCCGTTCCTATAGCAACTCTATTATCGGTGCCCATGTATTCCAATGCATCCGGTATTCTGCCCGTAGTACAAGTCTTGGTAGACAAAGGCATTCCTTTGGGAACGGCCATCGCCTTTATGATGGGGGTCGTTGGACTCTCTTTGCCAGAGGCCATGCTACTGAAAAAGGTCATGACATTAAAATTAATTGGAATATTCTTTGGTGTGGTCATGCTCTGTATCATGGTTTCGGGCTATCTTTTCAACATTATATTATAACTCAAAACAGCATTCATGAAGATCAAAAATCTGCTGCTTACCATTTTTATTTCAATATTGGCCTTCCAATTGAACGCCCAAATGCCCAAGGTGCATTCCATAGGTGCCATGAAAGATATGGGAAGCACCTACGACCTGCATATTTTATTGGATACCATCTCCCCTAAATCACATTTGTATGGTATGGGTCCGTATGATAGAATGAAGGGAGAAATCACCGTTGTTGATGGCAAACCTTATTTTGCCTCTGCTTTTGTGGATGGAGAATATAAGGTCGGTACCGATTGGAACATCCGATCACCTTTTTTTGTGTATTCCGATGTGAAGGAGTGGTCGGTTTTTAAAATAACCAGTTCTTTCAATTGTGTGGAAGGTATTCAAGATATTGTGGCATCCATTGCCAAGGCCAACGGATATAATCTAAAACAGCCTTTCCCATTTGTCATCAAAGGTCCATTTGATGGTCTAACGGGCCATATTGTAACGCCCAGAAATCCAGAGGTTGAAGGGTACCGAGAAGGTATCAAATCGCAGAAGTTTTCGTTCAAGGATACCAAAGGAGAACTTATTGGATTTTATTCTGAAAACCATCAGGGGGTTTTTACCCATGCCGATAGTTTTGTTCACATCCATTTTTTGAAGCGAGACAAATCGTTTATGGGACATTTGGATGAAATCACCACAAAGCCGTCTTCCTATAAATTGTACCTACCTAAGCGAAAATAAATCCCATCAATTCTTTTTGGTCTTGAACCAATAGCTGATGCCTACGGACCAGTAAAAAACACTTTCCAAATCTTCTTCATATACACCATCATCCGTGGTGAGTGTTGCGCTTGTCTGTGGGAAAGCCCAAGTGGGAGTAAACGAGAAAATCAAATGCTTGTATTGGTAATGAAGTGGAAGGCTTAATTCCAAATTAAGTACATTGAACTCCGAGGCTTCCGCTATTTCCACATTGGTGACGACATCTGCAGTTGAGGTACCACCTTGACCATTGCCCTGTCCTTTTCGATTCCCCAAACGACTTGTGGTGTAGTATTCCTGATAAAAATATTGTGATCCGGCAAAGACCGAAAACCTTGGGTCGATCAGGAGATTCCTCTTCAATGCATATATGGGTTTGTCCACTATGAATCCCAAAAACAGGTCTGGTGAGCCATTCTTGTTGAAATATGAGCTGGCATAAACGGAAAGCTCCATCAGTTTAAAATCATAACTGAGCAAACCAGTAATATCGGCCACTACTTCCGATTGCACATTATAACTGTCCTGGTTGTAAAAATACGCGGTTCCCGAAAGGCCACCGCTCCATTTCTTGGCTTCGAACAAATACCCCCCGGTGACATAAAAAAGGTCCACACGCTGATTACCTGAGCTTGTCAGGTAGGAAGCCGTTATATCGGCAAACAGCCCCGACTTGTCATAATATCCAATGGAAGGCAGTAAATAGGGCGCAGCAATGGAATCCCTTCGCCCCATAAAGATAGCATCGTTCATGTAACTCAAATCCGCAAGCACATAGGATGCTTCCTCATTGGACTTTTCTTTGGTAGTTTTTTGGGCAAATGCCCCAACAGTACCCAACACTAACATCACTACGATAATAACACAACGTTTCATAGCCTTGGTCTTTAAGATAAAAGAACCATGCCGCAATTGGCGGCATGGTTCCAAACCAAAATACAACTACATGATCTGTCCAGCTTTCTTCTTTTGAAGATTAGCCTTTTTGGACTTCATGTTCATCATGTTTTTTTGGAGCATCATTTTACGATGTTGGTACATGTTGTTAAATTTCACTCCATCAATGTTCAAACATTCGCCGTTTTGTAACCTCAACTGCTGACGATCTTGGTTCATATAAGAACCATCTGGGTTTACGGTCGTGCCATTCGCCAATTCCAATTGTTGTTGCAACCTGTTTTGGGATTGGGTCCTGATTTGGTAGAGTTCCCCATCAATGAGCATCACTTGGTACCTGTTTTGGTTCCTTGCTTGGATTTGGGCATTGGTAAGTCCTTGGTCCTCTTGCATAATTTTGTAGCGATATTGATACTCGTTACGGTACTTAATGCCGTCATTGTCCAAGCATTCCCCATCCCGTAATCTAAGCCGATCTCGGTCTTGGGTCATATAGGTTCCGTTGAGGTTAACAACCGTTCCATCACTCAAAGTGATAGGGTCTTGCAAACGTATTTGGTCGCGGTCACGTATTTGGAGCACGTCCCCATCGACCAACATTAAACGGTCTCGATTTTGATCGGGATCTTGGATCCTGTCCCTATCCCGGTCCTGTGCCTGTAGTGTCACTGTTCCCAGAACAGCCAACACCATTAAAACTACTTTTTTCATGGTACTCGTCTTTAAAAACTTATTGGTACAAAGGTATTTTCAAAGAAAACGAGCAACAATGATTTTAGTCACTAAACCACTTATTGTCAGTTATTTAGAATGATTAAATAGTAACAAATGTTACATAAGGACTATCGCTTTATTGCTTCACATAACGATACAGATCATCCGTGGCCTGCAAAAGCTTGCCCTTTAATGAAGGGTTTAAATCGGGATGGTCCGCCAAGTACTTTTCCATAAGTTCATAAGCCTCTGAGGCTTGGTATTGGCCAATAGTGGCACTGAGCCATCGCTTTGGAAAAAAGATGTCCCCTGTCTTTTGTATTTCTTCTAGAAGATCCAATGCCAAAGGCAGTTGTTTAATGGAGGAAGATTGATGTAACGGATGATGGATATAGCCACAGGCCGCCAAGACCCATGATTCCTTTTCCCGGTTTTTGGCTTCCCTGAACGATTCAAAAAAAGCACTTCTAACCGATTCATCCGAAGATAGGGCCGGTAGTAAAAACTCAAAACGTTTTAGTTTATCCGGATTATCCAATGCTTTTTTAGCGGTTTCCAGAATTTCTTCCGCCTCCGGATGCTCATATAGTGCCAAGGTCATGGCCATACTGGTATAATCGTCCTTATTGAGCTTTAGGTCTTGGATTTGTTGTTCCTTGTTCCAAATCTGGTACAATTTGTTCTTGGCTTCATCCGAATAGGCCATACCCTTCCAGAGACCAAAAATGTTTTTTTTGATGTTGGCAGCATGCTTTCCTTTGGTCAGTTCCTTCCAAAGCATCGCTTCGAGCAAAGGTTGTTGTGCAGCTCTCGCTTCTGGGGAAAGATAACTCCAATAAACACTACTGATCTGTCCACATATTAAACCATGTACCAGTTCATTTTGCTCCATTTGAACCCCTTTCAGGAACAAATCGAGTCCTTCCTCGGGAGCCAAATTGCCAGCTAGTATGTTTTCATAAGTATTCAAGTAGGCATAACCACGGGCAACCTCATCCTTTAAATGGGGTATAACTTGTAAATCATCCACCTCAACCGGAAATACACCATAACCAAAGGCATTGGAGTTGAATATGATGGCTTCCGGCCTGTGAAGCCCAATGGCTTCTTCCACTTTTACCGTACGTTCATCAATAGCCACAGGAATCACCAAAGTACTGTCCGGGTACACCAAGGTAACATCAAAAGCTTGGGGCCAAATCTTTTGGCTCCCATCCTCTGCCTTTTGGCTAAGGGAGAAACTTTTGATCTTATCGTTTTCATAACTGATGTCTTCCTTGAATATAGGCCTCCCAGATTGGTTCACCCAAACCTCGCTCCATTTCTGGAGGTCTTTGGGCGACCTGGCATCCAAAATATTCACCAAATCGTTCCAAGTGGCATTCCCATAGGCGTATTTGGAAATATACTCACGAATGCCTTCCCTAAACTCTTTCTCTCCAATAGCGGCTTCCAGTTGACGCATCATGATAGGGGCTTTGTTGTAAATGATACCGCCGTACAGGCTTCCCGCATTTTTCAGATTGTCCAAATCCTGACGGATTGGGTTGGTTCCCTTGGTCCTATCCTCTCCGTAAGCTCCTTGATAATGGGAAGTCATAAATTGCAACCTATGGTTGATATCCGGAAATGTAGGGTTGACAATCTTATCCGCCATAAAATTGGCAAAGACTTCCTTCATCCAAACATCGTTGAACCAATCCATGGTGACCAAGTCGCCGAACCACATATGTGAGGTTTCATGGGCAATGAGCTTGGCCCTACCCAACTTTTGTCTCTCCGTGGCACTTTCATCCAAGAACAATGACGGCTCCCGATACTGAATGGCCCCAACATGCTCCATGCCTCCATATTGAAATCCGGGAATACCCACAAAATCCAACTTTTGAAATGGAAATTGATATTGGGTATAGCCTTGGAGGAAATCAATGGATTTTTGGTGTATGTCGAAAACGGGCCAAGTACTCAATTTGATCTTGGTGGTGTCCGTTTCCCTGTACAGGAAGGTCATATCAAAAATTCCGGGGTTTTCAGTCACCGATTCAAACTTTCCTACCACAAATGAAAAGAGATAGGTGCTCATGGGATCGCTTTCGTTAAATTGATAGTGGGTCTTGCCATCCTCTTCCGAGCTTTTCTCCAAAGGTGCACCACATAGCACTTTCCAACCGTTGGGTGCTTTGATGTCCAAAATATATTTTGCCTTGATATTGGGTTGATCAAAGCATGGGAACAAAGTGCTGGCTCTGTCCGGAACCAAAAGTGTATAAAGGAAATCATCATTTCGGTTAAGGGACAGCTCTCCCGCATCAAACGTGATTTGAATAGCGTTTTGACCTTTTTGCAGATGGTCCGTAATGATCACATGTTCCTTTTGATGATTGATGTCTTGCTTTTCTCCATTAACCACCAACTCTTTCAACAAAGATCCATCGGCATTGAAGTCAAGATATAAAGGTTGCGACAGATCCTGCAGGTCAAGTTTAAGGTCTAGCCTTGATGGTATGGGCGATGCCTTCTCCTCTGGAATATCAAAGGACAACGTATAAATGACATTTGAAACTTGAGAATGCCGGTATTCTGCCATTTTTAAGGGAATACCCACATCCAATAAATCTATTTTAGGGGTGGTCTGGCATGCGGCAAAAAGCAATAGAGCACAAAGGGGGAATGTTTGGTTCCTTTTCATTTTGGAGCGTTTGGTTTAGGACCCAAAAGGTACCAATTTTTGTTGATGTCACATCAACGGAACCGAATACAAAAAGAAGGCCAACGCATGGGGTTTATTCCGTAACCACGCAATTGATGATATCCACCCCCGTATTTCCGGTAGCGGGATTATAGGCATATACCAAGACCTGATAACTCCCCGCACCATCTATCTTGACATTTCCTTCAAACAGGTTTCGCGAAGGGTTTGCCAAGGTCAACTCGCCAAAAGCTTGTCCATCCTTTTTCACAACGGCTTTCACTTCCATGGCCTCGGAATCCCAGATACCGCCTTTTTCTATCGGACAGCCGCACATCATCACAATATTGGCCTTGACATCCAACCCAGTAGATTTAATGGATTCCAAAGGAATGTATTGATGTGTATTTGGGGTAAGGATATCAATTACAAATCCTGGGATTTCCAGCACTACCCCGTCGCCCAAAATATCCTTTCCTGGAATGAGCCAAAGCTCCGTGCTGGTATGCACTTGGGCATTTTTTCTACTGATGGGCGATATTACCTCCACACGGACAAAGGTGGGTTCGGAAATATCCACCACGGCCAAAAAACCAGCGGTTTTATCATCTGCCAACTGGGTAAACCTGTCTTTTGGGGTTTTCATGATCAAGCCGGTATTGCCCGTGCTTCCCGTGGTAATGCCCTCGGCCAGGATTTGTCCATTGATGGTGTTCCTAACAATTATGTGGGCCCCTCCAATGGAACTTCCCACAAACTTGGCATCCTTTGCCTTAGCCCTGACCATAAGTTTGGTTTCGGTAGCAAAGACATGTAGACATAGTGAAAAAAGTACGGCGAAGAGAACTGATCTTTTCATGATGGGTATATTGGTTTCTGTCCCTAAACTTAGTGTTTTTTCACAAGTTGTCTTCTTAAAGACTGGCTAGTTTTTCAACATCGGTACCTAAAATAGTGTCCAGGTTACTTTCAATTTTTTCCACGGGCCAATTCCACCATTGAATTTTCAAAAGGGATGCAATGATTTTTTCATCATATCGCTTCTTTAATGCTTTTGCGGGATTTCCACCGACAATGGTATACGGTTCCACATCCTTGACCACTACGGAACGTGCCCCGATTATGGCACCATCCCCTACCGTAACCCCCGGCATGATTACCGCTTCCATCCCGATCCAAACGTCGTTACCAATAATCGTGTCCCCTTTTTTCTCAGAGACCTGAAACATCGCCTGTATCTCCGCCACAGTGGTTTCTGGCGTCATCATGAAGTTGTTGAATGGAAATGTGGAGAAACCACTCATATTGTGGTTGGCCGAACTGGTGATGAACCGGACACCGTGGGCAATCTGGCAAAACTTGCCCATAACCAATTTTTCCGGGCTCAACGGGAAAAGATATGGTGCCAAAAAGGCTGCGTAGTTGTCCAAAACCTCAAAATGTCCAAAGTAACTGAAATCCCCTATTTCAATCCTTGGATGGTCCACTACTTGATTTAAGTGTACAACCGTTTGGATTTCGTTCCCGTTTGGCATGACCATGGGGTACTTCTTTTTTGGATTCAATAGTGTATTTGTCATTATCTAGTTTGTTGTATCATTTAAAATCTACCCGTTCCATGACCATTTTGCGTCCGGGCATCTCGATTTCCTGTTTTAAAAGTATCCTTGATTTTTTGTCGATGTAGTAATAGCTTGGCATTTGATTATTGCTGATATCATCCGTGACCAGTACTTTCCATACTTCTTTGGGTTGACCATCGATTTCCATGACTTCGGAATCCACTGCCTTAATAGTGGCAGTAATCACTCCGGTTTGCGTATTCGGGTTGAAATCAAATATGGAAATGACCTGTTGGTATCCATCTTCTAAGGGCAACCATCTGATCAATTGAGGGTAGCTGTTGCTATCAAAAAAAGAGACTGCCGATTCTTGGTCCAGTTCCGTTTTCTTACCTGTCTTTTTATCGTTGTAATATCCAGTCAAACGATCTTCAAAATGAATGACCATATCCCTGTTTTGGTTATAAGAAGAGTGGTATAGCGGAGCAAGATCCTTCAATTTTACTATGGTACTGTCTACCCAAGGTTCAGTAAGTTGTGGCATGGCCACATGGGTAATCAAAGTCAGTTTTTCGCCATCATGTTGAATACTTGTGGTGACCTCGCCCAATTCATGGGATATGGTATCCTGAAGCACAAGCCATTTCATGGTATAATTTTCATCCTTGATCCATGTGGAGTCAAAGGGATTGTTACCAGGAGCGATGGCTTGCTGACCATAAGTAAAAGCCAAACAAAGTGAAAAGGTTAGGGTAGCAATATTTTTAATCATCAAAAGTTTTTTTGGTTCCATAAGTTTTTGTTGTTGGGGTTTGGATGCAAACTGAAATTTGCAATGGCCAACGGAATAATTTTTCTTTGCTGCCCCATTAGACTCAAAAAATATGATTTGTTACATCCTTCTTACATCATGTCCCAAAAATATTGGCATAAGAGAATATTCCTATTGACCTATATCAATAAAGCATATTCTACAGACCATTATTTGATGTTGGAAAAACTGGCAACAGACGAAAGACTCGTCAAAAGGATAACTACCTGATAGAACGTAACTGTTGTAGTTCAGCTTCAGCAGCCAATACCAGATTTTTAAAATGACCAAGGTCCTTTTTGGGGCAAGAATGGGATAGTTGGAACTGTGAACTTTCAAGAAGTCGTTCGCAATAGGCTATCTTTTCGTTGATGGGCAATTTGGAAATGGTGTGCTTGTACAATTGATCCAATTGGCACAATGGGGGGCAATCCGGTTTATTTCTTAGAAAATTGAACATTTGAAAAAACAGTTGGTTGGTTTCCTAAATTGCCACAAAAACCACGCCAACCATAGATTTTTAATTATTCTTCCACACGGAGCATAAACCCACGCCGGTTAACATTTACAATACTGACCCTGGGATCTTTACTGAGATGTTTTCGTAAGTGAGACACAAAAACGTTGAGGCTCTTTTTGTTGAAGTAATCATTCTTGTCCCATATGGTCGTCAAGATTTCCTTATGCGTACACAATTGGTTTTGGTTCATGGCCAAAAGCGTCAAGAGGTCAAATTCCTTGCCCGTGAGCTTTATCAACTCTCCCTTGTATCGGAGTTCAAAATTTTCAGTATTCAATAAATAGTCCCCAATTTTATACTCGGCAGCCTGCTGCTGCTCTTCAGAATCCATAACCAATCTCATCAACAAGGCATTGATGCGAACCACCAGTTCTTCCTCATCAATAGGTTTTTTGAGATAGTCCACCGCACCCAATGAGAAGCCTTTTAAAACATCTATCTTCAGCGATCGGGCCGTTAAAAATATAAAAGGTAGATCCGGGTTGATGCTCTTGATCTTTTGTGAAAGTTCAAAACCGTCCATGTCAGGTAACATGACATCCAGAATTGCCAGGTCGAATATATTGGTCTCGGTCTTCACCAGGGCTTCTTGCGCATTCTTTGCCCATGTGACTACAAACCCCTTCATTCCTAAGTATTCCGAGAGCAAATATCCTAAAGAGGTATCATCTTCAACCAGAATCAATTTGTACTTTCTATCCATTTTTGGTCAATTTAAAGGAAAGGGTAAATCTTGTCCCTTTTCCCAATTCGCTTTCCACCGAGATCTTTCCCCGATGCATCCTTACAATTTTTTGTACATAGGACAATCCAAGACCATAACCTTTCACCCTGTGCACATCGCCATTCTTAATCCTAAAATATTTTTGGAAAATTCTTTTTTGGTCTTGCTTGGAGATTCCCTGTCCGTTATCCTCTATGGAAATGAAAAGTTTTCCTTTTTGGGTAAATGCTTTCAGACGAATGACCGGGTCATCGGAGTATTTTTTGGCATTCTCCAACAGGTTGGCAATAACATTTTCCAAATGGAACTTTTCCGCCTTGATTATATAGTAATCTCCAAAAAGTTCATAGTCGAAGTCAAGGTTTTCACTGGCTGCCAAAATTTTAAAATCCATACAGATACGTTCCAATTCCGGCTTAAAGTCTATTTCTTTGAACTGCATCAGTTTTTTTCCCGACTCCAAGCTGGCCAATTCCAAGACTTTATCGATATGACTTCGCAACCTATCCGTTTCACGTCTTATAAGCTCCACAACTGGTCTTTTCTCCTCCGATATCCCCTCCTCCAAAATCTTGCTGGCAAGACCTATGGAGAACACTGGGGTTTTGAGTTCATGGGTCAGATTATTGATGAAATCGTTCGTTGTGGTAATCAAACTGCTCTGCCAGTAAAAAGACCTCAATACCCATATCACCACCACGATTATAGCCAACAGAAATATAAAACTAGGAATAATAAGCCCTTTTATTTGACCCATAAAATATTTGTTCAAATCTTCAAAACCCAACTCAAGAATCACTTCTTTGTTCAGCAACTCTGGAAGGTAACCATTGAGTTTAATAGGATAGGTCAAGGCATCCTCACTTTGTATGTGGGGTCTTACTGAAGTCAAATACTGTATGGAATCCCTCGAATATAGAGCATAGGTAAAAGGGGCATCAATACCGGAAACACCCAATTGGTAGGCAATATAATCGTTTAGATAAAACTGGGAAGCCTTCTCCAAACTATCCAAACCTATATTAACTTCCGAAGTATCCTTTTCAATGGCATTGCCAAGCGTGTATGTCAAAGAGTTGACTTCGGAAAGTTCTTTGCCGATGTTTGTCCTTGCCCTGTCCATCTTTTCTGAAAACTGTACCCTTGCCAGTCCCAAGCCCACACGCAAGTATTGATATTGCACCACCAAAAGGCCAATAACCGATACCACAAAAACAAGTACGTATACATTTCTTTTGGTCAGCATGGTGCTAAATAAACAAAAAAACACCAGCTATTTACCTCTTGGTTAACCCTATTAATCTTTCATTAATCTTTTTGATCGATTGTTAATCCCTAGGCACACCATTAAGATTTATCTTAGCCATGAGTTTAGTTAAGAAATATATTGTAGTGTAAACAAAGGGCCGATCCATGTGGATCGGCCCTTTGTTTTGTAGAACTGGGGTGTAAAAACATTTCATTGTCATTTGCCCTAGCATATCATTATCTTTGCAGTCCAAATTTTAGACATGTTCAGTTTTTTTCAAAAGAAGGTTTACTTGGCCGACTATCTGCATGGACTTGTGGATATCCACAACCACATTCTTCCGGGTATTGATGATGGGGCAAAATCGGTGGAAGATTCCATTGGGCTGATCAATGGCTTTGCCGAACTAGGGGTGAAAAGTTTTATATGCACCCCGCACATTATGCACAACCATTACGATAATACGCCCGCAACAATCAAGAAATCCTATCAACATCTTGAGGCAGAACTTGAAAAAAGGGGGATTACGGATGTCTCTCTGGATATTGCTGCAGAACACATGATCGATGATAATTTTGAGAATATTCTTAAGGACCAACAAGTGATGCCTCTCCATAAGGAATATTTATTGGTAGAAATGTCGTTTTTGCAACCTTCCTTCAATTTTGAAATGGCCATAGATGAAGTTGCACGGCAACAGTATTTCCCTATTTTGGCCCATCCGGAACGCTATATGTATTTTCATCAAAAATATGGCAAATATCCTTCCATGAAATCGAATGGTATCATGTTCCAGCTAAATCTATTGTCCCTTGCTTCGGAATCCTATGGAACCAGTATAACAAAAATGGCTGAAAAACTTCTCGGGGATGGTTTGATTGACTTTGTGGGCACTGATATACACAATACCAGACAACTGAGCTTGTTGAAAGAAATCAAATTATCGAACAAGGTTCTGAACCAGTTACTGCCTGTGATAGAAAATACCATCCAGACCTTTTATTGATTAGGAAAAGCTCCACCATTTCTTCACGGTTTTTCCGTAGCCATAACCATATTTTCCCCCATATCCTAGGTTGGTCTGCTTAACATTGTTCACAACAAATGACAAGCCTTTCAATTTGCCTTCTTCCTTCAATTTCAATGGGAATTCCAATGCTTTGGTCTCGGTAACCCCGGCCTTTACCACATATAGAATTTGGCTTGCATATTCGCTTATGAGCAAAGTATCAGTCACAACCATTAATGGGGCGGTATCCACAATTACATAATCATACTTCTTAGATACTTCCTTGAACAACTCTCCCGCTCTGTCACTCATCAACAGTTCAGTAGGATTAGGTGGTATTTTACCTGAAAAGATTATATCAATTGTACTTTCATTGATTTTAGTAGGCACCACTATATCTTCCACTCCGAGACTTGGGTTTACAAGATACTCTGTTAAACCGTTCTTACTAAGTGTTCTTTGCTTTGAACTACTGGTATTACCCATGATATCCGTAGAGAAGAAGTCATACAATTTAGGATTTCTGATATCTGCCCCTACCAACAAGACTTTTTTCCCCGTGTTAGCATAAATAGCTGCCAAATTTGATGAGATGAATGTTTTTCCTTCTCCCGGAATACTAGAAGTTAGAAATATCAAATTATTGTTTGAAGATGTTTTTTGTGATTTTTGAATATAGTTCAGATTGGTGCGTAAAATTCTTAGTGATTCAGCCAAAACAGACCTATCATCTTTCTTAACCAACCTTTCTTCTTTTCGACCAAGTTTAGGGATTTCAACAATAACGGGAACATCATGTCCTGCAATCTTTTCCAAATCCAATTTGTTATGCACTTTATTATCCAATAACTCTTTAGCATAAATGATTGAAAATGGGACAAACAATCCCAAAAAAATAGCAGCTAAAAATATTTTTGTTTTATCTGGGGATATTGGTCTATTAAAAGGCTCATATGCCCTGTCCACCACTTTTGACTTAGGCGATGCCGACGCAAAAGCAATCTGAGATTCTTCCCTTTTTTGCAAAAGGTACAGATAGAGAGACTCGGTAGTTTGTTGTTTTCTGGTTATGTCCCTCAAAGCTCTTTCATTACTTGGAGCTGCATATATACGTGAATTGATGCGATTACGTTGCTGGCTTAAACTGTTGACCTGCATCGTTAAATTACTTGTCATGCTAGAAAGACTAGACCTTAAACTATTTTTTAACCCTTGTAATTCTTGGTCCAAATTTACAATTATTGGATTACTCTCATTGGAACTCTTAAGTAGCCTTTTTCGTTCCAAAACAAGTTCATTATACTTGGATGTCGTGTTAGCAATAGTTACATCGGAAAGCCCAATATTTGATGGCAATACCTCGTAATCATCCTCATTATCAACATAATCCATCATAGATGATGCAATATCAAGCTGCGTCGAGGTATTTTGTAATTCTTGACTTGTTGCTGCACTGATGTTCAAATTGACATTTGATTCAGAAGCAATATCAGTCAAACCCCTGGAAGACTTGAACTCCTCTGCCGATTGATCAACATTTGAAAGATTCGATGCTATATCAACAATTCTATTATTGATAAACTCCGAGGTTTTATCCGCAATCATTTTCTTGTCATTAATTGCGTTGCCATTATACACATCAACCAGTGAATTAATGAAGTCTTTGGCTTTTTGCTGAATGTGGTCATTTAAGGATAAAATGATAACATTAGACCCTTTTTCTGTAGGATAAATGTTGATGCGTTGAAGATAGCTTTCCGCAACAGAGGATACAGGACTGATCACTATTTTGATATCTCTATCCAAATAATGTTCCAACCTTTGATTATCTGGGGTAATTATCAAATCCCCTATTGGAGTTTCAATATTTTGCCCAAATATATATTCACGAGGAAATTCTTCCTCATTGAAACCCATTCTAAAGGCTGTTGTACTGATTGGCCGAATGTACAAGGTTAGTCTGGAGTTGTCTATAATCGAGTCGTTCTCAATAAAATTAAGCTTTAACGGATAACCTTCATACAGTTCGGAGTCGAGTATGTTTCCAATTAGATAGAATCGAGTATTTAAGTTAAGCTTGTCAACAACCTCTATGAAATTTGACCTAGATTTGATTACTTCTATCTCATCTTCAACAAGGTTTGTATAAGAACCGCCACCAAAAACTTCTAAATCTTGAAACAGGCTCAATTCCGGTGAACTTCCCCCTTCATCTTGCAATATAATTTTAGATTCTATTAAATATTCAGGAACTGAATAACGGATATATACATATGCCAAAAAAAGTGAAAATAAAACTGCGCCAAAAAACCAAGGCCATCGTTTTGTGTAATTACTTATCAGTTGTTTTAAATCCAATCTATTAAAACTTAATAATTATGTATAAACTTTGTTTTGTTTGGTAAAAAATCTCCCAAGAAACTAGTTCCTTGTAATCAAAATTACTGTTGTGGTGATGATCAAGGACAAAACTGATATGGCAATTGTAGTTCTACTGTCAAGAGAGGCCGATGCAACAGCAGAATTATTTGGCTCTACATAAATAACATCATTCTGTGTAAGGTAAAACACGGGGGATTTCACTGCATTCTTGGACGTGATATCAATTCTATTATAAACCTTTGTACCCCCAAAATCTCTAATAACCAGTATATTTTTTCTTTCTCCTTTGATCGTCAAATCCCCAGCTAATCCAAGTGCTTCAAGTATCGTTATTTGTTCTCCATTTACAGGATAAGTTCCAGGACGGCTAACCTCACCTAAGACAGTAACGGTGAAATTCCGTAAACGTATATTTATGATGGGGTCTTTTAGATAGTCATTGAGTTTTTCTGTCAGCAATAATCTAAGTTCTTCAGGGGAAAGACCGGCAACCCTTATCTTTCCAACAACAGGAAAATCTATATTCCCCTCTTTATCAACAAGATAATCGACTTGTTGTACCGTAGTTCCACTATCACCAGCTACCCCAACAGTAAGGTTGAAAGGAGAACTGGCCTCAGGGTTTAAAGTCGAAACATATATACTTATCACATCGTCAACTTTAAATCTGGATGAATATGCATTACCATCATCAACCAAAGTTTCAAAATCAGTCGCATCTTGAAAATAAATAATCTTTTGGGGAGAGGTACATGAAACCACTAGGCATGCAATCGCTGACACGCTGATCAACCATTTAATTTTTTGGAACATTGGATACATATTTAGTTGTTGAGTTGGGAGAACCGTATTTGGGTTTCTTTTTTCAAATTCTTTTGTTTTTGGTTCTGCTGGTCCAATATACAAAAATCGGAATTGTTGGAAATGTATTCTGGCACGATGCTTTTCATCAAATGTACCACATTGTCCTTAAAGAAAAGATTTGATATACAGAGTTCATCGATCATGGTTCGTGTCTGGGTATAATCGATTTCCCTTACCTTGCTGATCATAATCTTATCATGATATGTCGGCAATGTATTTTCCCCATTGGCCAGTAGTTCCTCATACAACTTTTCTCCAGGACGTAACCCAGTAATCTTTATATCAATATCATCAGGATAATGCAATCCGGATAACCGAATCATGTTCTTGGCCAAATCCATGATCTTGACGGACTCTCCCATATCAAAGATGAAAATCTCACCTCCCTTGCCCATGGCACCTGCTTCCAAAACCAATTGGGATGCTTCGGGAATGGTCATGAAATAACGTGTGATGTCTTTATGTGTAACTGTAAGTGGCCCTCCTTTTTCAATTTGTTTTTTGAACAATGGAATAACCGATCCATTGGATCCCAAGACATTTCCAAATCGAGTAGTAATAAACTTGGTCCTATCCTCTTGCTGTCTACAGCTAATGTACATTTCCGCAATGCGCTTGGTGGCTCCCATGATATTTGTTGGGTTAACGGCCTTGTCCGTTGAAACAAAAACAAATTTTTCCACTTCATATTCCAAAGCAAGGTCAGCAATGGTCTTGGTCCCAGCAACATTGATCTTGACTGCTTCGTATGGGTTATGCTCCATTAAAGGAACATGCTTATAGGCCGCCGCATGAAAAATACGATTGGGCCTATATTCCTCAAACAAAGTTCTCATCTTGTTTTTGTCGCGAATGTCACCAACAATTGGAACAAAGTTGAAAAAACCTGCTTGCTTTAATTCCTGTTGAAGATCATATAGTGCAGACTCAGCTTGATCTATCACTATGAGAGCCCTATAGTTATACTTGCATATCTGCCTTACCAGTTCACTACCGATAGAACCCGCTCCTCCTGTCACCATGATTACCTTATCCTCGAAATCCATGGATACTTTACTGTTCTTGATTTCGATAGGAGGCCTGTCCAATAGGTCTTCGATTTGAACCCTCTTGATTTGCGATACTTTCAACTCCCCATTTATCCAATCTTCAACTGGAGGTACAATCTTTACCTTAACTGGCAAATCCACTATCTCATTTACCAGCGTACGCAATTGTTTGGGTCTTATGCTCTGGATGGAGAAAATAACCTCTGAAATGTTATTGAACTTTACAAAGTCCTCGGTAAGTATCGATTTGTTGTAAACCTTTACCCCGTTTATCTGTTTTCCAACCTTGTGTTGGCTATTATCAACAAACCCAACAACCTTCACCTTCATTTTGGAGTGGTTGGTCAAAGTGTTATAGGTAATGATACCCGATTCCCCTGCACCATAGATCAACAAGTTCTTAGTTGGGGCATTGTTCGTGTTCATAAAGCTTTCATAAGCAATCTTGAACACAAATCTAGAAGCTGCCAATGACAAAAATGTGAGCAGACTGTTAATGATGATTATGGAAAGTGGAATAGTGAACCTATCCACAAAATCAAAATACCTGTTCGCCATTACAACGGCAATTGCCCCTATACTGGCCAAGCAAACCGCATTGAAAATAGCATATACATCCTTTATCCCTGTATGCCTGACCACACCCTTATAGCTGCCTACAATCAGAAAACCAATTAAGAACAACAGTACCACTATGGGCAGTTGCGTCCATAACATTTGCACCTCAAAATTGAAGCTAAGGTTGAACCTGATAAAATAAGCCAAGATGAATGAAACCGAAACAATAGAAAGATCTATGAACAGTACCGTCCACTTAGAGGCATAGCGCTTACCCGTCCTTAAAAAGTAGTCCTTTATCATTTAAGCTCGCTTTTAATGATTTCACAAACTCTTTCAAGATCGCTTACCTCCATACTGGAGCCGCTTGGGAGGCAAAGCCCCTTTTCAAAAAGATCTTCACTAACGCCGTTGATGTAAGAAATGGATTTTTCAAAAATTGGCTGTAAATGCATGGGCTTCCACAAAGGCCTGGATTCGATATTCTCCTTTTCAAGAGCCATTCGTATTTTTTCCCTCACATCGAATGATGGGGTCAATATACAGGTAAGCCATCTGTTCGATAAACTTCCTTGGGGTTCTTTAGCAAAAGATATTTCAGAAATGTTGGACAAATTCTTTTCATAATATTCAAAATTAGCCCTTCTTGCCGCTACCCTTTCTTCCAAGACTTCCATCTGGCCTCTTCCAATTCCTGCAAGCACATTGCTCATCCGGTAATTATAGCCAATATGTGAATGTTGGTAGTGCGGCGCATTGTCCCTTGCCTGTGTGGCCAGAAAAACTGCTTTTTCTTTTATTAGCTTATCTTTACAAAGAAGAGCCCCTCCTCCCGAAGTAGTGATAATCTTGTTTCCATTAAAGGACAGAATAGCAATGTCCCCAAAACTTCCACATTGAAATCCTTTATATACACTGCCCAGCGCTTCTGCACTGTCTTCAAGAACGGGTATCTCATATTTTCGGGCTACGGCATGTACTTCTTCAATTTTATAGGGCATACCATACAAATGGACAGCCACTATGGCCTTAGGCTTTTTGCCTGTTGCAATCCTATCCTTTATTGCTTCTTCCAAGAGACTTGGCGAAATGTTCCAAGTATCCCTTTCACTATCGATGAATATTGGAGAAGCACCGAGATAAGTAATTGGGTTTGCAGAAGCAGCAAAAGTAAAGCTCTGGCAAAGGACCTCATCGCCTACTCCCACACCCAATAGTTGCAACCCAAGATGGATTGCCCCTGTTCCGGAAGTCAAACAAGCCGCGTGTACACCATTTGCCACATATTCTTCAATGGCATTCTCAAACTCGTGCACATTGGGTCCAAGTGGCGCAATCCAATTTGTTTCAAAAGCATCATTTACATATGCCCTTTCATTCCCGCCCATGTGCGGTGGCGATAGCCATATTTTTTTCAATACCGTGGTTTCCATTTCAGTTTTGGGTTGATATAAGTAGGTGAGCTTTTATTTCTCAACAGTAAAAGTAATGGTAAAAAATTCCCCTATCACCATTTCTACCCAGTATTCGCCCAAGACAAAAAAAAATCGATTAAGTGTTCAAAACAAAAAATCCTTTCTGAAACCAGTCAATATATCACAATAAGGCACTGGACACAAGGAGATGATTTTCTATGGCTTATCTATCTCATTTTCTTACATAATCTTAAGATACTTCGCCCGAAACTATCCACTAGAGTTTCACGCGGGCAACAGATACCAAAAATTTGCATTTTACTCTAACTTGTGGATTTTGTATCTAACAAATTGGTTGTATTTTTTAATCTTTGCACATAAACAAAATCTAGGACATGAAAATTCTGGTAACTGGTGCTGCTGGATTTATAGGTTATCACGTAACACTAAAATTACTAAACAATGGTCACACCGTAGTAGGATTGGACAATATCAATGATTATTACGACATCAATCTAAAGTTTGCTCGTCTGGGACAATTGGGAATAAATTCAAAAGATGCACAAGATTTCAATAAAGTGGCCTCTAGTTCAAAATATAGTGGTTTTCATTTTGTACGTATGGGCCTAGAAGATCGCGAACAGCTCCCCAAGTTGTTCAAAAAGGAAAATTTCACCGTTGTGTGCAATCTCGCCGCTCAAGCTGGCGTACGCTACAGTATTGAAAATCCGGAGGCCTATATTGATAGTAACATTGTTGGCTTTTTGAACATTTTGGAATGTTGTAAAAAGCATGGCGTTGAACATTTGGTTTATGCCAGTAGCTCAAGTGTTTATGGTCTCAATAAGAAAATCCCATTTATGACCACAGATAGTGTAGATCATCCTATCAGCTTGTATGCCGCCTCCAAAAAAAGCAATGAACTGATGGCCCATACCTACAGCCATTTATATGGTATTAGAACCACAGGGCTTCGTTTTTTTACAGTGTATGGCCCATGGGGCAGGCCCGATATGGCACTTTTCTTGTTCACAAGGGCAATCCTAGATGGAGATGCCATTAAAGTTTTCAACAATGGAAAAATGGAACGGGACTTTACTTACATTGATGATATTGTGGAGGGTGTTACCAAAATTATCGAGGATCAGTATATTGGAGCTGATAATGAAAAATTTAAGTATAGGATCTATAATATAGGCAACAACAAATCCGTAAAACTAATGGATTTTATAAAAGCCCTTGAAAAAAGTCTAAACATTGATGCAAAAAAGGAATTTTTACCAATGCAACCTGGTGATGTGGAAAAAACTTGGGCCAACGTTGATAATCTAGCAAACGATTATGGCTATAAACCCAATACCCCTGTCGAATACGGTATATCAAAATTTGTTGCCTGGTACAAAGACTACAATAAAATGGCTCCTTGAATAACCCAGTAAGATTTTCATAACATCTGCACCGAGTGACCAGTGTTCTCCTTCTTTAAAATTTAAGCAATCCTTTGTGTTAAGCACTAAAATTGCAGTTTATCCGTTTTATGAAAAGTTCATCTAAAACCAGCAAGGTTTTGATATGTTTTCTTGATATTTGCCTGAAACTCCCTTAATCATTTATGGATATATCTCATCTTAACCTCAATCAAAACAATCATATATTGGTCACTGGTGGAGCCGGTTTTATAGGATCCAATCTTTGTGAAGCTTTATTGGGAAATGGTAACAAGGTTACATGTCTTGATAATTTTGCAACAGGAAAAAGGGACAACATCGCCCATTTACTGGAGAATGAAAACTTTATGCTCATCGAAGGTGACATACGAAGTTTGAAGGACTGCGAAAAAGCCTGTGAGAATGTTGATTTCGTATTGCATCAAGCAGCCCTTGGTTCGGTACCAAGATCCATCAATGATCCCATTACCAGCAACGACGTCAACGTTTCAGGTTTCCTGAACATGCTTGTAGCTGCTCGTGATGCCCAAGTAAAAAGATTTGTGTATGCCGCCAGTTCTTCAACTTATGGCGATTCCAAATCTTTACCAAAGGTAGAGGATGTAATCGGCAAGCCATTATCCCCCTACGCCATCACTAAATATGTAAATGAGCTTTATGCCGATGTCTTCTCCAGAACTTACGGTTTTTCTTCCATTGGCTTGCGATATTTCAATGTATTTGGAAGAAAACAAGATCCTAACGGTGCCTATGCGGCCGTTATTCCGAAATTTGTAATGCAACTCATGAAACATGAACCCCCTGTTATAAATGGGGATGGCTCTTTTTCTAGGGATTTCACATATATCGATAATGTAATCGAGATGAATGTAAGGGCAATTACATGCGAAAATGAAATGGCATTGAACACCGTTTACAATGTAGCATACGGTGAAAGGACCGACTTGAACGAACTTGTCGGCCTTCTCAAAGAATATCTTGGAGAGTTCGACCCCAAGATTAAAAATGTTGAGGCAAAGTATGGCCCAAATCGCAAGGGAGACGTTCCCCACTCGCTCGCTTCCATAGAAAAGGCAAAAAAACTTTTAGGCTACGATCCAAAGTTTGATATGAAATCAGGGCTAAAAGAAGCCGTTAACTGGTATTGGGAGAACTTAAAATAGAATTAAACACCATAGAAAATGAACTTAACAATTGTTGGAACTGGCTATGTGGGCTTGGTTACGGGAACCTGTTTTGCCGAAATGGGAAACACGGTTACCTGTGTTGATATTGACAACAAAAAAATTGAAAACCTAAGACAAGGCATTATCCCCATATACGAACCTGGTCTAGAAGCCATGGTACTACGTAATGTGGATAACAGAACTCTGCTTTTCAGCACACAACTGAAAGAATGCTTGGAAAGTTGTGATATGGCCTTTATTGCCGTGGGAACCCCAATGGGTGAAGATGGATCGGCCGACCTGAAATATGTACTCGATGTTGCGGCTGAAATTGGCAGGCATATGAGCCACCCTTTGATCATTGTGGATAAATCCACGGTTCCCGTTGGAACAGCGGACAAAGTCAAAGAAGTCATACAACAAGAGCTTGAAAAGAGGGGAAAAGACATTGAATTCCATGTAGTGTCGAACCCTGAGTTCCTTAAAGAAGGGGACGCCATCAGCGATTTCATGAAACCTGACCGTGTGGTTGTGGGAACGGAGGACAAAGAAACCGCCGAAAAAATGCGCCAATTGTACAGCCCCTTTTTTAGAAGCAGTATGGATCGTATGCTGGTCATGGATGTTCGTTCTGCAGAAATGACCAAATATGTGGCAAACGCCATGCTAGCCACCAAAATTTCATTTATGAACGAGGTGGCCAATATCTGTGAACTGGTAGGAGCCGACGTAAACAAAGTCCGTATAGGCATAGGCTCTGATAGTCGTATCGGGTATAGTTTTATATATCCGGGTAGTGGCTATGGTGGCTCGTGTTTCCCAAAAGATGTAAAAGCATTGAAGAAGACTGCCGAGCTACATGGGTACAGTGCCCAACTATTGCATGCCGTGGAAGATGTGAACGATAGGCAAAAATTTGTTGTTGCCAATAAGGTCGTCAATTATTTTGGTGAAAATTTGGAGGGTAAAACCTTTGCAGTTTGGGGATTGTCGTTTAAACCGGGTACCGATGATATGCGGGAAGCCCCTTCAATCTATATCATTAAAAAATTGACCGCTCTTGGGGCCAAGATAAAGGCCTACGACCCCAAAGCAATTCATGAGGCCAAAGAATTTTATTTAAAGGATGTGGGGAATATCGAGTATGTCTCGTCCAAATACGAAGCTTTAAAAGACGCCGATGCCCTTTTATTGCTTACTGAATGGAAGGAATTCCGTTCACCTGATTTCAAATCCCTCAAAGAAAATCTAAAGACCCCAATAATTTTTGATGGGCGTAACCAATATGATGGTGAAAGACTAAAGAATCTTGGGTTCACATACCATCAAATTGGGAAGGAGTGAATTTGGCCTTGAAACTGGTATCTGAAGACACGATTAATAATAAATAAACATGAACAATATTAAAATTGCCATAATAGGTCTGGGATATGTGGGTTTGCCTTTGGCGCGTCTTTTCGCCACAAAATATCCTGTTGTGGGTTTTGACATCAACGAAAACCGCATCAAGGAGCTACAATCCGGAAAGGACACAACACTTGAAGTGGAAGATGACATATTGCAATCCGCTTTGGTGGATACTTTACCAAAAACCAAAGGCTTGTACTGCTCCCATAAACTTGAGGATATTTCTAACTGCAACATTTATGTGGTTACAGTACCTACCCCGGTGGACAAGAACAATAGGCCTGACCTTACGCCATTGTACAAGGCCAGTGAAACTGTTGGGAAAGTGCTTAAAAAAGGAGACGTTGTCATCTATGAATCCACCGTTTACCCTGGTGCCACGGAAGAAGAATGTATTCCTGTACTTGAACGTGTAAGTGGTCTAACGTTCAACAAGGATTTTTACGCTGGATATTCCCCAGAGCGTATCAATCCGGGTGATAAGGAGCATACCGTAGAAAAAATTCTCAAAGTCACATCAGGGTCGACACCGGAAATCGGAAGGGCTGTTGATGAACTTTACGCTTCGGTAATTACGGCCGGAACGCACTTGGCCCCCACCATCAAGGTTGCCGAGGCCGCCAAGGTGATAGAAAATTCCCAAAGGGATATCAACATCGCTTTTGTGAACGAGTTGGCCAAAATATTCAATCTGATGGAAATCGACACCCATGCCGTGTTAAAAGCGGCTGGTACCAAATGGAACTTTTTGCCTTTTAAGCCAGGCTTGGTTGGTGGGCATTGTATTGGTGTGGATCCTTATTATTTGGCCCAACGCGCCCAAGAGTTTGGATACCATCCCGAGATTATCCTCGCTGGAAGGCGATTGAACGATAGTATGGGAGGATATGTGGCATCTGAAATCATAAAATTGATGGTCAAAAATGACCTGCGTGTAAAAGGAGCCAAAATTTTAGTGTTGGGGATAACCTTTAAAGAGAATTGTCCTGATGTTAGAAACACACGTGCTGTGGATGTAATAAAAAACCTAATGGACTATGGAACTGAAGTTACCATTTACGATCCTTGGGCCAACCCTAAAGAAGTGGTACACGAATACGGTCTGGAAACCGTCGCGGACAAACCTAATGGTAAGTTCGATGCCATTGTGTTAACTGTTGCCCACAAAGATTACAATAGTTTGGATCTCAAATCTCTTGTTAAAGAGAATGGCATAATCTATGACGTAAAGGGAGTCCTTTCAACCGATTTTGCATATAGACTTTGAGAAAAATAAGCCAATTAAAAGGAGGAGCTGCACTATCATTCGCAAGTATATTTCTTACGAATGTAATTGGGTTGGTCATAACCCCAATTATTATTAGAAGTCTTGGGAGTTCTGAATATGGGCTTTATACTATGATTGGGGCTGTAGTGGGCTACTTAAGCTTACTAGACTTTGGGTTAAGTAATACTATTGTTCGTTTCGTCGCTAAATATAGAGCCAAACAAGATGTTTTTGGCGAGGAAAATTTTTTGGCCCATGTTTTTATTCTTTATTCTATAATCTCTCTTGGTGTCATAATAATTGGTGGTATCATTTATCTAAATCTAGAATCTATCTATGAAAACACATTGAGCCCTGACCAATTAAATAAAGCCAAAATCATGATGTTGATACTCATCTTCAATTTGGCATTATCATTACCAGGAGGGGCATTCACAGGAATTTGTTTCGGTTATGAACAGTTCATATTGCCAAAAATAACCACTATAGTACGCTATTTGCTAAGAAGTATACTTGTGATTACCATCTTGTATTACGGAGGAGGCTCAATCAGTCTTGTTATAATAGACACCATTATGAATATTATGCTCATCCTCGCGAATGCATTTATTGCCTTGAGAATACTTAATGTGAAGATCAAAATGCATCTATTTGATTCTATGATTTTTAAAACCACATTAAGGTTTTCTTTCTGGATTTTTGTATACGCAATTGTTCACCAATTACGATGGCAATTCGGTCAATTTCTTATTGGTATTTTTTACAATACTTCAATAGTGGCCATTTATGCAGTAGGTATAACGCTTGGGAACTATTACGGGGCATTTTCTGGAGCGATTGCCGGGGTTTTTTTACCTCGTGCCACAAAGATGGGGGTACTTAATAGTGGCACTGAAGAATTAACGAATATGTTCATCAAAATATCACGAATCTTATTGTTCATCTTACTTTTTATATTCGGTGGTTTTATTCTATTTGGTAGAGATTTCATACACTTCTGGGTTGGCAAAGAATACGATCAGGCCTATTATTACGTCCTCATCATTATGGTAGGGCTGACCCCAATACTCACACAAGGATTTGCAAATAATGTTCTGGAAGGTAAAAATCTGATTTCTTTTAGAGGGAAGCTTCTTCTCCTGCTTACAATTTTGGGAACGGTAGCTGGAATATTTGCCTTGAAGTACTATGGAGTGATGCAATTCATTATCACAACTGTAGTTTTTATGCTACTGGAAAGGATTATCATGAATTTCTATTATAAGAAGAAAGCAGATCTTGATATGGGAAGATATTTTAAAAAAGTGCTACCAATTTATCTCTCTGTTTCAATGTTGGTCCTTCTTATATACACTCTTTCTTTGTTATTGATGAACCTACAAATAATTCAGAGAATTATTTTAACCCTCTCTATTTATTTAATCGGCTTTTTAATGGTTTTCATTAAAACATCAACCGATTTTGAAAAAAGAGAGTTCAGGAAAGTATTGGCATTTATTGGGATAAATACAAAAAAAGAAAATTTATGACCCACACCTTGACAAGTATCATAATCCCAATGTACAACGTAGGAGACAAGCTCGACAAATGCTTGAATTCCATAAAGAACCAAACCTATAACAATCTTGAAGTCATCTTGTTCAATGATGGTTCAAGTGATCACACAAGACAGGCCTGTGAGAACTTGACCAAAGGGGATGTACGGTTTAAATATTTTGAACATAAAAATATCGGGCCAGGCAAAACTAGGGATAAAGCAATCAGATTGGCCACAGGAGAGTTTATATTTTTTCTTGATGCAGATGATACCATTGAACCTGAAACTATTGAAATATTGCTAAAAACCCAAAAAGAGACAAAGGCTGATATTGTCAACTATTCATACAATTATATAAGGAAAGGAGTTCGGGAAAAGAGACAAAGTGTTTTTCCAAAAAATAAGTTAATTAAAAAAGAGGATTTCAAATCACTACTCAAAGAAGATTTTCCAAATAAAAAAGAATTATTGTGGTTTTCAACGATTAATCTAATAAAAAGAAATCTCATCATAGACAATAACATTTACCATACAGATGGTTTAAAAGTTGGGGTTGACAGTACCTTTAATCTCAGTTGTTTTTTAAATGCCGATGGTATTTATTCCATTAATAATGCTTTGTATAATTATTACTACAATGAGAATTCATTGACACAAAAACCCTATAGGGAAAATTTTTTTGAAAATATTGAGCTACAATTTTCCAGCAAAAAAAATATCCTTGAAAGTCATGGGCTAAATTCAAAACCTTACTATAAAGATTTGGCGCGGTACTATTTGCAGCACAGCCTATTTTATCTTTTTCAAAATGAAAGTCAATCAAAAAACGGCATAACAATTGGCTGGCTCAAAATGATTCGAAAAAGTGTATTATTTAATTTTTGCGCCGTGCATTATGAGTATTCCACCTATCTGCCACTGAAGAAAAAAATTATAGTTTTCCTATTCAGGAAAAAACTTTTAATCATTCTTCAAAATGCCTTAAAATTTCAAATGAAATGATAAAAAGACTTATTCCCTTTTCTTGGAAAGCACAAGCTCAACTGTTCTTAAACCGCAATAAGACTCTTGCTGATCTTGGCATTTCAGTTTCAGGAATACATGACAGACATATATTTATTTTTCTTGCCGCAGACTATGGAAATCTGGGGGATGTTGCCATTACATATGCCCAGCATAAGTTCCTTCAAGAAAATTTTAAGGAATACCAAGTTATCGAGATTCCTATAAGTTGCACTCTGGAAGGTGTGGCCGCTGTAAAAAACTGTATTCAACCAGGAGACATTATTACCACTGTTGGAGGAGGCAACATGGGTGACTTATATCCTATGATTGAATACTTCAGGCAATTGGTCATCAAAAGCTTTAAAAAGAATCCCATTATATGCTTTCCACAGACCGTTGATTTCAGTGTGAATCCAAAAGGAAAAAGAGCGCTGGAAAAAGCCAAAAAGGTATATAGTGCCCATCCGAATCTAACGCTCTTAGCAAGAGAAGAGAAATCCTACAGCTTCTTCAGAGAGCATTTTTCCAAAAATAAATCATTTGAAGTTCCAGATATCGTCATGACTTTATTCCAGCAAAAAAAGAATTCCCCACGAAAGGGAGGCTTGATTTGCCTTAGAGATGATAGGGAAAAGAAATTAAACAGGGAGCAGGAACAAAAACTGGCTGATTTATTCAATAATGCATTTAATACTACGGAATTCAGAGATACTCATATTGGTGGTGATCGGTTTTCATTAAGACAACGAACCAGTGAATTATTTAAAATATGGAAACATTTCAGTTCCGTTGAATGTGTTGTGACAGACAGGCTCCATGGCATGATATTTTGCTATATCACTGGTACTCCAGCCTTGGTTTTCCTCAATAACAATCATAAGATAAAATCTTCATACAAATGGATTGTTGACACAGGAAACATTTATCTTATAGAGGACTTTGATGAAATGGCCATAAAGGATCTACTGGATAAGATAAAAAAGAATGTGAAAAGCCCAGCTCCTTATTTAGATTTGAAAAATAAGTATCAGGATTTTCTTGAAGAAGCAAAGCCCAACCTATGAAACCCTTCCTGTCTATAGTCGTCCCTGTTTATAATGTGGAGGCATACATTGAAAAATGTCTTCGCAGTGTTTATAATCAGGACCTTTCCCCTGTTCAATTTGAGGTAATCGTGGTGAATGATGGCACTAAGGACAAAAGCTTGGAAATCTGCGAGGTACTACAAAAAGAATTCACAGATTTAAAGATTATAAGTCAAGAAAACAAAGGACTGAGCGGTGCGCGTAACACAGGGCTCAGCCATGCGAAAGGAGATTATGTTTGGTTTGTAGACTCTGATGACTGGTTACCTGCCAATTGCCTGAAACAGATTGTTGATACTCTAAAAATTAAGTCCCCGGATTTATTATGGCTTGGGCACTCAGTAGTACATAATGGCGAGATAATACGAACTTACATCCCCGCTCCTATTGATGAGCCTGTTGCCGGGGATGAGTTTTTTGCACACCATCTACAAGGTTTGTACTATATCTGGAAGTTCATTTACAGCAGGGAATTCCTAAGTAATAATAATCTCTTCTTTTATGAAGGGCTACTCTATGAAGATTTGGAGTTTACACCAAGGGCTCTTGAAGTGGCTCAAAGATGTATTACCCTTACAGACTCTTTTTACTTTTATCTGATGCGGGAAGGAAGTATAGTTAATAAGGTAAAAGCCAAAAATGTGGAGAACCGATTTTTTATTCTTGAAAATCATTATAAACGATATAAAGAAACAACCAGTTCAAACCTATATCGAAACGCTCTCCTATATACCTGCATAGAATCTTTTGCGGGTACAATCAAAATGGCAGCCAGATCGGGAATTAAATTATCCCATTCCAGTAGATCCTTATGGAAATTACTAAAAACTGCGGAAAAGAAATCAGAAATTAATTACCCCTACGATAAACTATTGGCTATAAACTTACCGTTATACCATAGAGTTTATGGGGTATTGGCAAGAACCTATAAATTGTTGTTCAAATAAGAATCATGGGGAAAATCTTAGATAAAAAGAAAGTAGACAAATCATATATTTTGAGTAGGTTCTTCCGTCTATATATGCAGATACAGTATTGGTTTGTATCTGATAAGAAGTTTATGGAAAACGCCTATAGAAAAAAATTCCATCGTGCACTAAATTGGGAACATCCAAGTACATATCAGGAAAAACTGCAATGGCTAAAACTATATCACAGACTTGACATACAAACCCAATGTGCTGATAAAGTTAATGTTAGGGACTACGTATCTAAAGTAATCGGAGCTAAATATCTCATCCCACAACCCCTAGTCTTTGGTGATGTAAAAAAACTCAAGCCAGAAAACCTACCTGACTATCCGTTCATTGTTAAATGTAATCACAATAGTGCCGCATATACCATTGTAAGGGATAAAAGCACAGTCAATTGGAAAAAAGAACGCATCAAATTTGGCAACCTACTCAAACAAAATTATTATTACCAATCCAGGGAATGGCAATATAAAAACATAGTCCCAAAAATCATAATTGAAGAACTTTTGATGGATAACCAGGGAAATGTACCATTGGACTATAAATTTTACTGCTTCAATGGGGAACCCAAAGCAATTCATGTCAGTATCAAAAGGGATAATGTGCACTATGTCATCTTTTTTGATTTGGAATGGAAAAAAATACCTCTCAAGTATGAGGAATACTCAAACAACAACCCTTTCCCAATTGAAAAACCAAAAAGATTGGCAGAAATGGCTGACCTAGCTAGAAAACTCAGTCATCATTACCCTTTTGCCAGAATAGATTTCTATCATAACAATGATGAAATATATTTTGGGGAAATTACCTATGATCCTGGAAGTGGATTGCTGCATTATGAACCAGAGCCCTATGATCAACTAATGGGAGATTGGATAAGTCTGGCAGGTATTGAAAAAAAGCATAGAGTATGATTAGAATACTACATATTACAGGTGGAATGAAAAGAGCTGGCGCAGAAACTCTTCTAATGAATCTGTATCGAAATATAAATCGTGATGATTTTCAGTTTGACTTTCTCTATTTCACAGACGAACCTTGTGATTATGACCAAGAAATCATAGATCTCGGAGGCAGAATATATAGAATTCCTCCGAAATCTCGTAACCGAGTATTAAGAATTGTACGGAGATACTTGGATTATATTAAACTCATCAAAGGATTAAATGAACACCAAATTGTTCATTCCCATATTAATTTAAATGGAGCCTTTTTTCTATGGTTGGCAAAGCGGTACGATAAAAAAATACGTGTTTCACATTCCCATATCTCCAAAGGAAAAAAGGGGGTTATTCCTGGTATATATAGAGCTTTAACAAGAAATATTATTCTGAAATCTGCTAATATATACATGGCTTGTGGAGAAGCTGCGGGAGAATATCTTTATCCTAAAGTGACGAACGATAAAGTCATAGTTTTTCCCAATTCCATTGATATTTCTAGCTTTCAAAGCTACTCGAGTTCAAGGACAAAACTGCACGAAGAATTAAAACTAGACTCGGATAAAAAAATCATATTGCAAATAGGTCGTTTTACTTATCAAAAAAACTTTGAATTTACTATTGACTTCATTGAACACTTAAAGAAAAAGCAAGACAATTTTCATTTTGTGTTTTTAGGCACTGGGCCATTGGAAGACAAACTTAAGGCAAAAGTGACTGCCAAAAATCTTGACCAATATGTTACATTCTATGGGATCAGTTCTGAAATTCCTGCAATCATGCATAGTTCAGACATTTTTTTCATGCCTTCTAACTTAGAGGGATTTCCGGTAGTTTTGGTTGAAGCACAGGCATGCGGCCTACCCTGCATCATTTCCACCAATATTTCTTCGGAAGTAGACATGGGACTCAATCTGATAACGTTCCTAGATCTTAATTGTGGGTTCGATACTTGGGAAAGTAAGCTCAATGAAGCATTTGGCAAAAAATCTTTCGCCTTTGATACCATTAAGGCCAAGATGAGCGAAAAAAACTTTAACGCCGCTGATAGTGCCATAAAACTTCAGAACATCTATATGCAAAAGCTAAAGAATGACTGAGAAAGTACTTGACAATAATGTTCTGGTCTCCATTGGAATTCCTTTTTTCAATTGCGAAAATTACCTAGAGGATGCAATAAATTCAGTAATAAACCAATCCTATTCCAATTGGGAACTTATTCTTGTAGATGATGGTAGTTCTGATTCTTCAACCAAAATAGCAGAACAGTATCAAAATATAGATTCTCGCATAAAATTGTACTGTGATGGCACAAATCTTGGATTACCCAGCAGGTTAAACCAACTTTCTGATTTGGCTCTAGGTGAGTATTATTTTCGGATGGACGCCGATGATATCATGCATCCTGAAAGGATTAAAACTCAACTGGCTTATTTAATTGATAACCCAACCGTAGACCTTGTAGGTTCTGGACTAATAGCAATTGACAATCAAAATCGAATTATAGGTCTAAGAAAAGGTTTAAACAAAGATTTTTATTCTCTAAACGATATTGTTAATGGATATTGGTGTGTACACCCTACAGTTGCAGGTAAGACTGTTTGGTTTAAACAAAATAAATATGATCCGAATCTTAAAAGGGCACAGGATTATGACCTTTGGATAAGAACAATTCAAACAAGTCATCTTTCAAAAATTGAAAAACCCTTGCTTTTTTATAGAGAAGCCAGTACCCCATCATTACAAAAATATAAGATTGCTGCTTTTAACTCTATCAAGATTTATGTAAAAAACAGGGAAATTATAGGTTCCATGAAAGCTATTATCTTTATTTTCATAAAACTTGTAAAGCTTTTTATTTATTTCATATATAATTTATTCAATTTAACGGATCGTCTTATAGATAGGAGATCGTTTAAGCTGGAGTCCAACTCATACCAAGAGTATAAGGAAATATTGGAAACAGCTGTCAAAAGTAAAGTTGCATTACAAGTAATGAAATAATGAAATATTTCTTCAGTCATTTTACCCAATATGATTATGAGGTATTATTTAAAATAATACTTGGCTCTTTTATATTATTGGGTTCTTTGATATTGAGAAGTAAGGACGAAACCAGTGATTCCTTTTTTAGACAAGACAGAAACCTATTGATCGTTTTCGTTTCCTTAATGATTTTCTTTTCGGGAACCAGAGGATTAAACATTGGGACCGACACGGGAAACTATTACCAATTCTTTTTTTTAAGAGGTCAGAATATCTCTGGCATTATTGAATTCTTCACATATTTTCAATCAGATTTCCTCTTCGAGGTAATTATGTTCATTACTTTTCCATTTAGAAATTTTACCATTTTCACCATGGCAACGGCTATTGTGTTCAATACCACACTCTATATTGCCATTAGAAGGTTTACCAATTATGGAAAAAACGGAAGTAGTTTACTGCTCTTTCTGACTTTTGCGAGCTTATTCTCATTTGTTCAATTAGAAATCAATATAATCAGAAATGGCATTTCCATTGCCTTTATTTTATTGGCACTAAACGAGGCTATCAAAGAAGAATATAAAAAAATGTTTATATTTTTCATAATCAGTTATTTATCCCACGGCACCAGTTTAATACCTATCGCAGCGATTCTTTTGATTCTCATCGCAAAGAACACGCCAATAAAATATTATATCTTTTTCTATATAATGACGATAGGGGTGTCGATAGCCGGTTTCGGTTTCCATTCCATACCTATTTTGAGCAGTATAAACGATGGTTATTTTGAACGGTTGTCATTTGCAGGTGAAACCAACTACCGACTTGGTTTCCGGCCCGATTTTGTTCTCTACAATACATTCTTTTTGGTAGTGGCCCTTTTTCTTTTAAAGAATAGGTCAAGAGAAGAAACTTTTCTAATAAAATATTTTATGATTACATCTGCAATTTTTTATTTGAATTTCTCTATACCCTTTTCTGACCGAATTGGGCTATACAGTTGGATTTCCCTTCCTTTTCTCATTTTTACAACCATACGGAACCTTTCTCCCAAAAAGCATCTGTATTACGCAACTTTGGGCGCTGCTGGTCTATTCATACTTAATTATGTCATATTGTTCCCATAAAATTTTTTAAAAAAAATGGACAAATTCAATATAATAATGTTTACTGGAGGAGGAGATTTATGTGAAATCGTCTACGACTTCCTAGAAAAAAACTATGCTGTTCAGGCTGTCATAATTGATAGTCCCGTCCCCAAGAAGACAATGATTAAACGACGGATCAAGAGATTGGGAATGGCAAAAGTCTTTTCTCAATTGTTGTTCATGAAAGGAGTTGTACCCATTCTTAATTGGGAAAGTAGGAATCGTAGAAAAAAACTTTTGGCTCCTTTCACCCAAAGTTCGATTTTCAAAAGCTCCAAAATCCACTTCCCAGACAGTATTAATTCATCTGAAACCATTGACATAGTCAACAAATTTCAACCAGACCTCATTGTCGTTTGTGGAACTCGTTTAATCAGTAAAAAAATTATTGATTCAATTAGAGTCCCCATTATAAATATGCACGTCGGTATCACGCCAAAATATAGAGGAGTACACGGAGGTTATTGGGCATTATGCAATAATGATAAAGAAAATTGTGGGGTTACCGTACATTTAATCGATCCTGGTATTGATACCGGAGGGGTACTATCTCAAAAAACAATAGAACCAACCCGAAGCGACAATTATTCCACCTATCCCATATTGCAAGCCATTAAAGGTGTTGAATGCCTAAAAGAATCCATCAATTATATTAAAGAAGGAAAAGTAAATACTATAAACAATAATTTGCCGAGTAAGCTTTATTACCATCCTACCATTTGGCAATACCTTTACTATAGATTTGTAAAAGGGATTAAATAAACCTAATAAATGAAGAACGGAGCCTTTGTCATTTCACTGGATTTCGAATTGCATTGGGGAGTATTCGACCTAATGTCAACAGAACAATATGAAGTTAATCTTACGAATACCCGTAAGGCCATTCAGGGTATGAATGAACTATGTGGGCAATATGACATCAAAATGACATATGCCACTGTTGGCTTTTTATTTGCTGAAAACCTTCAGGAACTGCAATCATTTTCTCCAGAAAATAAACCATATTATAAAAACCCCAAATTAAATCCGTACAATAACGTCAACCTAGGATTGGATGAAAATTTAGATCCTTATCACTATGCCAGAAAAATTTTGATTGAAATACGGGATAATGCCCAACATGAAATAGGGACACATACCTTTTCTCATTATTACTGCCTGGAATCGGGACAAGACATAACAACCTTTGAGTCTGATTTATTATCTGCAATAGATATTGCCAAACATAATGATATTCAACTGAAAAGTATTGTCTTTCCTCGAAATCAAGTGAATCCTGAATACCTTGAAGTTTGTAAAAAACATGGTATTGGTTCATACAGAGGAAATGAGAGAGTTAAAATTTATGATTATTATGGCACTACAAATAAGCGTCCAGAATTTATAAATAAAGGACTTCGCCTATTAGATAGTTATATAAACCTGTATGGATATCACACATATAGCTTGGGAGACATACAATCAAAGAACGATGATGGATTGGTGAATATACCCTCTTCAAGGTTTTTGAGACCATATACTCCTCTTTTACGCTTTTTGGAACCACTCAAATTAAGAAGAATTAAAAAGGCGATGTCGATTGCCGCAAAGAGGAATCAAGTATTTCATTTATGGTGGCACCCACACAATTTTGGAGCCAATCTGGATAAAAATCTTCTTAATCTAGAATCAATTTTTTTACACTACAAAAAATTAAACGGGCAATATGACTTTTCAAACATGACCATGGGTTCACTAGCTGATCAAGTGAAAGCAAATCCAATTAAAAAGAACAAAACTAAATAACAAGCAATATGTGTGGTATCAATGGAATTGTAAGATATGGCAAAGCTCAAACAAAAGAACTTTTAAATGATATCAATTTAATGAATGATCTCATCATTCATCGTGGTCCGGATGATGATGGGGTTTTTATCAGCGATACCGATTCAGTTTCTGTGGCAATGGGCATGAGACGCCTTTCAATCATCGATCTTTCCAGTGGTAAGCAGCCCATGTACTCTCATGACAATAAAATAAGTATTGTTTTCAATGGGGAAATTTATAACTATAGAGAGATTAAAAAAGAACTTTCCGATTCGGGTGTGACATTCAAAACAACCAGTGATACCGAGGTTATTTTAAAATTATATGAGCAGCAGGGAACTTCTGGATTTAAAAAGCTAGATGGAATGTTCGCCTTCAGTATCTGTGATCTAGGACGAGGAAAACTATTTATAGCCAGGGATTTTTTTGGGGAAAAACCTCTATATTATACAGAGACTCCAGATGGATTAATATGGTGTTCTGAATTAAAATCCATTTTGAATGTTTCAAAAGAAAAGTATCCAATTTCAAGAATTGGATTAAACCTATTTTTTAGGCTTACCTATATCCCAGCCCCGTATACCATTTATGAAAATGTCCACAAACTAGAACCAAACACTTATCTATGTTATGACCTAGATGATAGGAAAATCAATACATATCAAATAGATGATTTAGTTTTTGCAGATAGAAATGTAAAAAAAGACATTTCACTCGAAGAAGCCCAGGCTTCCATAAGAAGCCTTGTTGAAGAAAGTGTGGTTAGTAGGTCCATTGCTGATGTCCCAATAGGTACTTTTCTATCAGGGGGAGTTGATTCTTCAATCGTTTCGTTATGTTTAGCCAAAAATAACCCTAGCCCTATTGAAACTTTTTCCATAGGATTTAAAAACAAGGCATTCGATGAAACTGATAAATCAAAAATAGTAGCCAATCTCATCAAAAGTAATCATCATGAATTTATCATTGACGAGAAAGATCTAGAAGAGGATGTTCACAATATTCTTGTGAATTTTGATGAACCATTTGCAGATTCCTCAGCACTACCCTCACATCTTGTCTCAAACAAGACAAAGAATTATGTCAAAGTTGCCCTGACCGGTGATGGAGGCGATGAAGTTTTTGGAGGATATAACAAGTATTACATTGGTAAACTAAACCAAAGATACACCACGATCATCCCTAAAAGTCTCCATAACACCATTAGGTTAATTGGCAGTCCAATGCTAAAAACTTCGAGTGATAAACGTGGCATTCGTTTTAAAATGAGGAGAATGTTGGACTCTTTCGACTACGATAATCAGTTTTATTGGGACATTATCTCCCTTGGTTTTTCTAAGGAAAAAATTACGTCCATTCTTTCTCCAACTTGGTATCAAACATCAATTTTTGAATATTATAAAGAAAAAAGTCAGATAAAAAACCCTAAAAACCTAACTGATTATAGGGTAATAGATCAGTTGATAAGCCTGGAAGGAGACATGTTGGTCAAAGTTGATCGCACCAGTATGCTGAATTCTCTAGAATGCAGAGCTCCTTTCCTAAACAAGAGTATCTGGAAATATACGATGCAACTACCTGAAAAATACTTGCTTAATGGATGGAATAAAAAATTCATATTAAAAGAAGCCTTTAAAGATCAGTTCCCCACAGATTTTCTCAATAAAAGTAAAAGCGGTTTTGGAGCACCTGTCGGGGACTGGCTTAAGACCTCTCTGAAAAAAGAACTTATGGGTTATTTAGATAAATCGAAAATAGAAACCCAAGGTATTTTTAATTTTAATAACGTGCAATTATTAGTCGAAAACCACTTGAACGGAAAAGAAGATTCCTCTTTTCAAGTCTGGACCTATTATTGTTTCCAAAAATGGTATTATACAAATCATTCATAAAATGGTCCTTAATCAAGAGCTTAAATCAAGTAATGGATTGGAGACGTGGGTTTTTCGATTTTTCTAATCTATTTTTGTAGATATTTTGGTGTTTAAGAAATAAAAAAGGCAGAAATTTTTCATTCTGCCTTTTTATTATAAAATACTCTTAACGAGATTGTTAATTAGAACTGTTGTTTGTTATAATAATATTGTTTGAACTATAAATATCAAAATCTGTATTTATAATATTATTAGTAATGGTAATATTATTACAGTTCTCTATAAAATTATTCTTTCCGCCATTATTTATAAATTTGCAATTTTTGAAAATAAGTGGGTCTGAACTTGTTGCCTCTACCTGTCTCAAATTTATTGCCCTGTAAGAAATGTTTATTTCTTCGTTTTGAATCGAAACATTTTTTGGAATGCTTCCACGGGTAAAATAACCTGTAGCATATTCAATATTGCTTGATATTTTATTACCTGAAAACTCTGCACCATCCAAATCTCCTATTCCAATATTGTTCTTGTTGTCAATGAGTGTATTACCACTAATTGTATAATCCTTCCCTGCCAATATCATGGCATTTCCATATCCTTTGATCGTGTTATTAAATATGTTATAATTATAATTTAGCTCCCCATCCCATTCATTTGTCTTGGACTGCAATAATATGGCATAGTTGTATGGTGTATTATCCTCATTCTTTCTTGCTTGGAAAGTATTATCAACAATCGTAATGGTATTAGATGCGATATTTGCTACCCTACTATCAAAATGATTACCCTCTAAAGTAACATTTGAACAAGTAAACAATACAACATCTCCCTGAGCATTTCCGTGGAACGTATTTCCTCTTAAAACAACATGCTCAATGCGGTTATATTCGAGTAATTCACCAGTTGAGGTTCTCTCCCTATAAGCCTCGAAACTAACCCCATATTTTGGCAATGTCCCTGCAGAAGAATATTCCACACCTGGTGGATTGTCTCCTTGACCAGTATCCATTATATTACAATTCTCGATCAATATATCTTCACCATCCAATAAACTCATTCCATTTCTTCTCGCTTCTTTAATGGTAGCATTTCTAAGGGTAACATTTTCTGACATATTGTTTATGTCGCCATGAACCCCATCAGCACTTCTTATATTGGCCCCATGGACTCCAAAGCAGTCTCCTGTCGAGTTCGAAAGAGTGATGTTCTCTATCAAGATATTTTTTCCTCCACTAACACTCATTACGTGCCCCCAGTCATGACTATCCGCAGGTCTTCCCTTTATATCGTTAACGGGGGAATAATCGTGTTTCCAACGATCTCCGTAGAGATTGCCTCCTATGATATGTATATTACTACTTTTATATATAGCCATCAAAGTATATCCGGGCGAACCGTTAGGTTGGACCCTTAGATGTGTCTTATCTGACATTTTTAAAGTAAAGTTCTCAGGAATAAGTATGGATTCTTCTGCAAGCATTTTCGGATTGGATATCGCTATATGCACATTAAAATATGCATCCATTTCATCAATCTCAAAAGAATTGACTCCTAAAGATTTGACTAAAGTCATGGCCCTTCTTAAATTATCCCTATTGATACGGGCCTTTTCGTCTGTAGTCTCTCCTTGAGTTATATCCCATCTCTGCGGATAGAAAAGAAAAGAATCTTCTATGAGTTCAGTATCTCCTTCAATGGATAGTGTATGATTCAACAAATTTCCAGAAATATACCCACCATGGAAATTTAAAGTTCCATTGATTATTTCTCCTCCATCAAAATCCAATGTTACGTTATTAGGCAAATCCACAACACCTCCATTAAGGTCTATCTGGCAACTTATGTTAAATGATTCATTCGCCACCAAAACTTCCAAGCCATGGCCACAAGGTGTAGAATTTATTTTTAAACCTTCGGAAGAATCAAAAGAGGGAGTGTCATCTTGGGCATCCTCAGAAACTGGGTTCCCATTGCCTTCATCATTGGAATCTTGATTATCGATATTTTCTGAATCTGTTGCATTGGGGTCTTCAAGCCCAACAAGGTCGATAAAGGCTTCGTCTTTAGAACAGGATATAAGGGCTGTCTGGGTAAATAGCAAAAAAAGGGTAGTAAATAAAAGCAATTTTGGGGTGTTTGTCTGCATCACACAATTTTTATTAATAACAAATTTGTTTTTTTTAACTCAAAAAACGACAAAAAGCGTCTTTTTTTCGATGAAATACACATCCTTGTACGAACGGTGTCATAAATTTGGATTCCCAGATTGTTGGTTTTAACAAAAAAATCGATGAAATGCATTTTTATTAGCAGATTTCCAGAATCTTACCGAGTGGAAAGATAGTTACATTTCATCCTATTTTTATTCACATAAATCTAAAATTTTACATTTATTTATCATTTAGCTGGTGTAAGGAACTAACTTTACAGCATGGAAAAAAGAACTCCCCCTACTTCCAGAAAATTTGAAAAAAAGACCACTTTTCAGATTGATTGACCAACACATGAAAAAAAAATTAGTCAGAATTACCACCGTACCAATTTCATTGAGCGGATTACTACAGGGACAGTCTAGGTTTATGGGCCAATTTTACGAGGTCATAGGCATATCCTCAGACCCCAATAAACTTAAAAAAGTAGGACAGCAAGAAGGAATGCGTGTAATTCCCGTTGAACTCACCCGAAAAATCACTCCTATAAAAGACCTCGTTGCCCTTGCACACTTATGGCGTATTCTAAGAAAGGAAAAACCGTTCATTGTGCATTCCCATACCCCAAAGGCCGGCACCATAGGCATGATGGCTGCAAAACTGGCAGGTGTGCCGCATCGTCTACATACCATTGCAGGATTACCTTTGGTAGAGGCCACTGGACTTAAAAGAAAATTGTTGAACACGGTTGAAAAAATAACCTATGCCTGTGCTACCAAAGTTTATCCAAACTCTGTAGGGCTACAGCAAATCGTTTTGGACCATAAATTTACACGTAAGGAAAAATTAAAGGTCATCGGTCATGGGAGTTCCAATGGCATAGACACTACATATTTTAACCCGGAATTGTTTTCTGAAAACACAAAGAGTGAGCTTCGCAACAAGTTAAGATTGGCCAATGATGACTTTGTGTTTGTATATGTAGGTCGGTTGGTAGGTGATAAAGGTGTCAATGAGCTGATAAGTGCCTTTAAGAAGATCCTTAAGGAGCACGATAAGGTGCAGCTATTGTTGGTCGGTAGCCATGAAAAGGAACTGGACCCCCTTTTGCCTGAAACCGATGAATTTATAGCCACCTCGGAAAAAGTCATTGCAGCTGGCTGGGCAGACGATGTACGCCCCTATTTTTCCATTAGCCATTGCTTGGCTTTTCCTAGCTACAGGGAAGGTTTTCCCAATGTGGTTATGCAATCTGGAGCCATGGGACTTTTCAGCATCGTGAGCAACATCAACGGTTGTAATGAAATAATACAAGAAGGTGTAAATGGGACCATCATCCCAACCAAAGACCCAGAAGCAATCTACAGGGCCATGAAATATGTTTTGGCCAATCAAGAGCTTTTATTGGGAGCTAAATCAACCTATAGGAAATTAATCCAAAATCGCTATGAGAGGTCTTTTATTTGGAATGAAATTTTGAAGGAATATGAGGAATTAGATACCCCGATTGACAATTGAGGTGTATAGGGCTTATATCTTTCCCAGCTTCTGCCCATCCAATGTTTTTGGACGATGAAGGATAAAGGTTTATCTAATTTATTTATCGTTGTTATCCCGTATAGTCTATTATCGCAAAAATTTTTCTAACCATATTACCATGCAAACTACCATGATGGATAAACCAGAAGGTATCGGTTCCTTTTTCAATGAAATAAACCCCTCAAACCTAAAGGAATTGGACAGTCTTTCCTTTTTAGGAGACCACAAGCTCTTTTATACCGGACGGCATGCGGTGCGCCACATTATAGACCACATACTCAACAAACAACATGTGCGCTACATTTGGGTGCCCGCTTACTATTGCCATCATGTTATAAGATGGTTGCAAGATGTCTATCCCAACATTAAATTATATGAGGTTTCCCCCTTCACTGAGGATAGTAATCCTGACCTGAGCGAGGTAGGGCCAGAAGATATAGTGATCATCAACAATTTTTTTGGCATTACCAACATGGACTATCCTAGACACCATAAAGAAACCATTTTTATAGAAGATCATTCGCATGGTTGGTTGAGCAATCAATGCATGAACAGTAATGCTGACTATTGTTTTACTTCTTTGAGAAAATCCCTTCCTACACCATTGGGAGGTATTTTTTGGGTGCCAAAAGCATCAAGAAAAACTTTTTTTGAAGATATAGGGTCCATTGATAAAAGCATTTATGAAAAATGGGGACAGGCCGGTGAAGCCATGAACCTTAAGAAAAAGTTCATGGAAGCGGAAATTTCGGATAAAGCCTATTTGGAAGTGTATCGGGAAGCCGAGGATTTCCTTGACCACCAATATGACTTTGTTAAAATGACCCAAGAACACCTTGGCACTTTGAAGGCCTTTTACACAAAAGATTATGCATATTACAAGAAACAGAACCTAAAGGCAGTGATTGGGAAACTCCATCAATCTGAAGTTTTCAAGGTATTGGATTTTAAAGATAAGTTTACTTTTGGTTTGGACCTGATCTTCAAAGACAGAGAAGATTTTATGGCATTGCGCTCCCATCTGGTATCGCATCAAATATATCCATCAGAATTATGGCCTGGAAATACCATTGAAACTGGTTACAAATATTTACTGAACATCCATATCGATTTTAGATATGACCATAAGGATATGGATTACATAGCACATACTATAAATGAATGGTCTATTCGTAATGATGCAAAACAACAATATACCTCTGTATAATTTTACAAGTGCTATTTCAATTCATCTAGAATATTGGTTCCTTAAACCATTATTCGATCATATTTCGGCAACTTGTCATAATTTCAACACTTAATAAGGTCACGTTTTGCAGACTTACCCTTATTTAAGCCCTAAATCAAAGACTACACTGACCATGTACAAGAATTTTTTCAAACAATTCATTGATTTCTTTATTGCCCTGATCCTGCTGCTATTCCTGTCACCCATTTTATTGGTACTTATTATATTACTTTTATTCGCTAACAAGGGAAAACCATTTTTTTTACAACCACGGCCTGGTAAACACGGAAAAGTTTTCAAAATCATTAAGTTCAAGACCATGCGTGATTTGGAGCCTGACTCCACTATTGGATCACACAGTCCGGAACGTATAACGCCTGTTGGCGGCTTTATACGCAAATATTCATTGGATGAACTATTGCAATTGATCAACGTACTAAAAGGGGACATGGCACTTATCGGTCCCAGACCTTTATTAGTTGATTATCTGCCTTTGTACAACCAAGAGCAGGGCCAGCGCCATAACGTAAAACCCGGAATAACTGGGTGGGCACAAGTAAATGGGAGAAATGCCATCAGTTGGGACAAAAAATTTGAACTGGATGTATGGTATGTGAACAATATTTCGTTCTTATTGGACCTGGAGATTTTTTATAAGACCTTCATTAAGGTAATTAAAAAGAAAGATGTTAACCAAGGGGCGGATGAAACCATGCCACGTTGGGAAGGAAACGAAACCGTTGTCCAGTAGATAATAGAGTCAATCTTCCTAATTTTACCGAAAAGATTATATGAAACGAATCAGGATATATGGAGCAGGAGGCCATTCCCAAGTCATCCGAAAAGTACTGGAACTATCAAATATTTTGGTCACAGATACTTTTGATGATAAGCCAGAAACTGCCCATAATGCCTATGACAATTCTACAATTGAAGGAGGGGTGAGAAATGATATGGATTCCTTTCCACACGATGGCGATCCGGTAATAATTGCCGTTGGCAATAATTTTCAACGTGCTGAAATAGCCCAATTTTTAAAGAGTGATTTTGAAAAAGCCATTCATCCATCTGCAATTATAGCCGAAAATGCAGAAGTAGGTGTGGGGACTGTAGTATTCGCCGGGGCCATAATACAGCCCAACACCAAAGTTGGCGAACATGTCATCATAAATACTGCGGCAAGTATAGATCACGACAACATCATTGGAGATTATGCCCATATTTCGCCCAAGGCCGCACTTTGTGGCCATGTTGAGGTTGGCGAGGGTTCCCATGTAGGTGTCGGTGCTGTTGTTATACCCAAAATAAAAATAGGCAAATGGTGTACCATCGGCGCAGGAACAGTAGTGATCAGGGACATTCCTGATTATGCAACTGTAGTGGGTAATCCAGGGAGAATTATCAAGATTGGCAACCCCTTTCATCTGTAAACACTAGGATATCAATATCATGGTTAGTAGCATTAACAAATTGGATGTGCAAAATAAAAGAATCCGTCTATATGGTGCTGGAGGACATTCGCAAGTAATTAAAGATGTTGCGGATAACATTGGCTATGATATCGTAGAAGTCTTTGACGATCACCCCTTTAATACCAACTACTGGGAATCGGGAACAATCCGACCGGGCCTTATGATAAACCCTGATTTCCCTCATGAAGGAGATGCCTTCATTATCGCCATCGGTGATAATAGAACCAGGGCCCTATTGGCTCAAAAATTGAAATCGCGCTTTGAAACCATAGTGCATCCATCAGCCATAGTAAGCAAAGAAGCAATAATAGGGACTGGAACGGTCATTTACGCAGGCGCAGTAATACAGCCCAATACCCGTATTGGTGAACATGTCATTATCAACACATCAGCCAGTGTCGATCACGACAATGTCATTGGAAATTTTGCCCATATTTCACCAAAAGCGGCCCTCACTGGTCATGTCGAAGTTGGAGAGGGTTCTTTTGTAGGAGCAGGCGCTGTGATTATCCCAAAAATAAAAATCGGCAAATGGTGTATCATAGGTGCAGGAACCGTGATTATAAAAGATGTTCCGGATTATGCCGTTGTGGTAGGTAACCCTGGCAAAATAATCAAATACCAAAAACCATTTCAAAAATGAGCAAATCTATTTCCTTTGACCTAGCATTTATCGGTTCCGGTATTTCTTCGACCTATACCTTGCTCCATTTTCTCAACAAATTGGACACAAAGAATGATTCCTCCATTTACCACATTGCCATCATAGAAAAATATCCGACATTTCATACTGGTATCCCCTATGGGGAAAGATCTGGGAGCACTACCCTATTGATCACCTCCTTAAAGAACTTTTTGCCAGAGCCCGAACTTTCTGAGTTTATTCCATGGCTTAATGAGAATAAAGATTGGTTATTAAAGGAATTTTTGGAAGAAGGTGGTCCGCTGTCGCTTGAATGGATTCAGAAACATAAAGACGCCCTCGAACATAATCAGTGGGGAGACCTGTTCATCCCACGGCGATTTTTTGGATACTACATCGATAATAAAATCAAATCTTTGACAAGATACCTCGAAAAAGAAAACCAGCTTAAGGTATCCTATATACACGATAAGGCCACCGATATGGTCCAAAAAAATGGATTATGGGAAGTATCCTTTAAGAAGCAATCTCCAATAGTTGCTTCAAAGGTGATATTGGCCATTGGGTCGCTTCCAACCAATTATTTATGGAAAAATAAAGCACGGGTCAACAAGGAACATTTTTTATTGATCAACGATCCATACAAACCCAATCTATCAGAAACACTACAAGATATTGGAAACTTTGTGGATGAACAATCTCTAGTCCAGCAATTAAACATAGCCATTATAGGTGCCAATGCAAGTGGGCTTGAAATGTTATATCAGCTTAATGACCATCCAGAAATTAAAAAAAACATTCATAATTTCTTTATGTTGTCCTCCCAAGGATTGCTGCCCGATTCCAAAATAGACGAATCAAAATTGTTGGAATACGAAACCACCAATTTAGACCACTTGGAAAAGAAAGAATCCATCCAAGCATCAGACATTGCTGAAGCGGTCTATAAAGACTTGGACCTGGCAGAGAATATTCAACTTGGAGCTGCAAGCACAGTTGGTATCATTTCCCAAAAGTTTGGCTCATTGTTAAACAAACTTGATTACGACGAATTGGAAAAATTTGCTTGTCTCCATGGTAATGAAATCGGCAGAAGGCAAAGATGTGCCGGCGAACATTATTCAAATATAGCAAAACTGCTGGGGGATGAAGATCGGTTCGTACATATCGCGGGGCGGTTTGCCGACCTTCAACCAACAAGCACGGGGTATGAACTCATTTATTCCGACAAGCACGGAAAAAAACAGAAGATCGAGCAATCCGTAAATCTTGTCATAAACTGTATTGGGGGAATGAAACTATCCCATCCAAAAACACCAAAAATACTTCGCAACCTACTGATCAAAGGAATAATCCAGGCGAACAAATCAGGAATTGGAATCAAGGTAAACGAGTCCTTTGAAGCAGCGGAAAATCTTCATATAATGGGTCCCCTTCTGGCGGGAAACGTGTTGGAAGACAAAGCCGTTTGGCATGTGGAACATTGTGGGAGAATTATCTCACTGTCGGAAACACTGTCAGATATTCTTTTTAATACTATACAAACCTCTAAAGAAAATAATTTTCAACTGGAAATAATTGATCTTGAGGATAGTGAAGGCATAAATGCCTATAAGAGTTTGATCAAATCCGAGTGGGACAACAACCCATATTACGTTTACGAACACCTATCACATCATAAATCGGAGGAAAACAAGCTCCTGGCCTTTAACTTCAAGGTTGGGTCAAAATCGACTGTGATCATGCCCATGGTAATGCGACAAATAGAATTGACCAAAGAACCTCTTTTTGACATCATCTCCCCTTATGGATATAGTGGACCTCTATACCGAAATGAAACAACATCAGGAATCATAGGAAGCTTCTGGGAAGCAATAGATGAATGGTATAAAAAAAATAACGTGGTCTCAGAATTTGTTAGATTTCACCTGAACGGAAACCACGAGGGCTATTCTGGATATTGTGTACCTACACTTGACAACGTTTTTGGTAAACTCATGACTTCTTTTGAAGAACAGTGGGACTCCTTTCTGCCCAAGGTCAGGAACAATTACCGTAAAGCGGCCAAGGCTGATTTAACCATAAAGTTTTATGAGCACGGGGAGATCGATCGCAATCATGTTGCCACTTTTTATGACATCTATGTGAGCACCATGAAACGAAATGGCGCTTCCAAATCACTCTATTTTTCATTGGAGCACTTCGAGAATTTGGTACTCTCCCATAAGGAAAGTTTCAGTATTGCCCTTGTATACAAAGGCGAAGTAGCAGTATCCACTGAACTAATCATCCATTTAGAGGATTCAATGTTTGCCTATCTTGGAGGTACCCTAGCAGATTATTTCGACCATAGACCCAATGATTTTTTACGGGTAGAAGTAATCCGATGGTGCATTGAAAAAGGAAAAAGCCACTATATATTGGGAGGTGGTATCAATAATGGGGATGGATTATATAAATTCAAGAAATCACTTTTTCCCAATTCCACAGATCGAATTTTTTATACAGGTCGAAAAATAATCAACCTAGAAAAATATAACCAATTAAGTGCATTGGCCGGCCTTCCATTCGAAGGATTGGAAGAAGTTTCCTATTTTCCAGTGTATCGAAAAACAGTTGTATAGATTGAAACCATGAGTTCATGTTGAAGGTAGTAACCAAAAAAAAAGAATGGGACCATGTGGTCGATAGTTTCGATAAATCCGATTTTTATCACTCATACGATTACCACCAGGCCTGCCTTAAAGAAAAAGAAGCTGCCAAGCTCTTGGTTTATAAGGCAAGTGGTGCTACCATTGCCCTTCCCCTACTTGTACGACCTATAAATGGAAGTGGCTATTTTGATGCCGCCTCGGTGTACGGCTATGCTGGTCCTTTGGTTTCCCAACTGAACGAGGATTTTAACTTTGTGGAGTGGAAAACACGGATGCTCTCCTACTTTACCGAGAACAAGATTGTCAGTGTGTTTTCCAGTATTAACCCTTTTGTGGAACATCAGATGGAACTGCTCTCTATCTTTGGAGAAATTGAAAAGCTTGGCGATATTGTCTTTTTTGACCTTGAACGGCCACAAACTCACTTTAAAGACTATTCAAAAACTACAAAAAGGTACATTAAACGCAATGAGAACCTTTTTGATATTCGTGAAGGCAAATCCGAGGAAGATGCCCGTAAGTTCATTAAGATATACTACCGAAGTATGGATCGGATCCAAGCAGATTCCCAGTACTACTTCAATCTCGAGTATTTCATGGATTTGTTGAACAGCAAAAGTTGTGATGCCTATTTCGTTTTTGCCACAAAAGATAATGGAAAAGAGATTTCTGCGGCCTTTATAGTACGCACCAACCAAATCATCCAATACCATCTGTCTGGAACTTTGGACAAATACAGGCACCTTTCACCTGTGCGTACCATTATTGACCATGTGAGGAAGAAAGGCATCGCCGAAAACTCAAAATTCTTTAATCTAGGTGGTGGGGTCGGTAGTAAAAATGACACTCTATTCGAATTCAAGGCATCCTTTTCCAAAAACAGGACACCTTTTAAGGTCTGGAAATTTATAGCCAACAGTGAAGTCTATCATCAGCTTTGCAGGGAGTATCCACCTATTCAGGATTTGGATAAGCCAAATTACTTTCCTAAATATAGGAGTAGTTTAAATAAATCCTAAACCATAAAAATATCTTGGGCGATATTCTTATTGGCCTTGGCAACTCTCTCCCCTATCCCTTTTTCTTTAAATAATTGGAGATAAGCTCTGCCAACAGTTCCCTACCATGGTCATTCCAATGCTGGTCATAAATAAGGTCCGTAGGAGTTTCTGATGCCAAGAACGTTTTGCTGAAATCGATGGTCTTGAAACCATTGCCCTTTAAATAGTTCAAAAAATCCTCAGAGCACAACCTTCCATCCAAAAGAAGAATATTCTTCTTTTTATCATAGCCATATGTTTCTACCAATGCCTTGAAGTTTTCCAATCTCTTTTCATCGATTGCCTCCTTATCTGGAGCCTGCGGGGTACCTTGACCATCAGTTTTCCCTTTAAGCAGGGATAAGACAGACCCGACGGTTTTAGTAATGGGGTCGAACAATCCGATATCTTTTAGGTAAACAACCGTTTTGATTTCTTTTAATATCCGGTTTACGGGGGTGTCCAATGAAAGTCGGTTGGAAATCTTATATTCCGACCTGGTCAAATCATCGGTAAATCTCATATAAATGATGGTGCAATCCATTTTTTTAAATATAGAATCATAAGCCTTGATCAGGTGTAATTGGTCCGCTAAATCGTACCCTGCATATCCAAACTCCCATACCTTGACTTTATCACCCATATAATGTTCCACCTTTTGCCCAAGGGAATTATTATAATCTTGATGAAATCCCTCGATAAAGGAATCGCCGACCAGGGCCACATCCAATCCGTCGCCTTTTGGGTCATAAGTGTCGTATACTGAATTAAAACCAAACTGGTTGATCCTATACTTTCCAACATTCTGTTTTCGATTGCCGGTCACGGACAATCCGGTTTGGTTGGGCACCCACTTCTCTACATCATAGCCGTCCAAGTATCTTTCAGGCCTTTCGGTATATACATGGAATACACGTACAAGCAACTCTATTCCCAAGAGCATTAGCATCCCATAGAGCCCTATTTTAAAAACGAACTTCTTCATAATCTAAAATTGAAAATAAATGAATGAACGATCTACACCATCATCATAGAACAATGCCATAATGAAAATCAAGATCAAATAGACAAGGAATCTTACATACCTATTTTTAAAACCAATCGGGTTTCGCTCATCTGCCCGGATAATGTATTCAAAAATGGAAAAGCCTACCAAAAGAAGGTAATAATCCAACATTCTATACCCATTGGGATGATGGTATTCGGAATGGCTAAAGTCAAACAACATCCGCTTCAAGTACAAAAGGGCATTGGACAGTGTCTCACTTCTAAAGAATATCCAACCAATGGTCACCAAAATGAAAGTCCATAAAATTTGTGTTCCCTCAACAAAAAATGTACGGACCGAACTGAACAGATTTGGCGTCTCCAGAAAATTTCGGTTCAAGTTCAAATAGAACAATGGCAAGAAAAGAATTGCATGGAACAATCCCCATATCACAAAGGTCCAGTTGGCACCATGCCATAAACCGCTCACTAAAAATATGATGAATATGTTTTGAACCGCTTTGGTTCTTCCTGCCTTGGAACCTCCCAAAGGAATGTACAAATAGTCCCGGAACCATGTGGACAGTGAAATATGCCACCTACGCCAAAATTCTGCAATGCTACGTGAGAAATAAGGAAACTTAAAATTGGACATCAACTCTATGCCGAACAACTTGGCCGTGCCAATAGCTATATCCGAATAACCGGAAAAATCCCCATAAATTTGAAAACCGAACAGAATTCCACCCAATGCAAGCGTGGTAGATGGATAGCTATCCGCATGTTGGAAAATATCATCTACTATAGGTGCCAAGGCATCAGCAATGACGATTTTTTTAAAGAGTCCCCATAGCATCAACTTAAGTCCTTGAACAGCTTGGTCGTACTTAAATTTCTTATCCCCGTCAATTTGGGGCAGCAATTGAGAGGCACGCTCAATAGGTCCCGCCACCAATTGAGGAAAGAAGGCCACATAGGTGGCGAAAGAAATAAAATTTTCACTGGGCTTTAATCGTTCCCTATAAATGTCCAGCGAGTACGAAAGGGTTTGAAAAGTGTAAAAAGAAATCCCAACCGGAAGAACAATGTCCAATGTCCATTGGTGTTCCATTTTGGCACCAGCAAAGGAAAAGGCTGTAATAAAGGAATGAACAAAAAAGTCAAAATATTTAAAAAAACCCAGCAGTCCTAAATTAAAGACCAAACTCAAAGTCAACCATTTTTTCTGATGAGATCGATCTTGGGATGCATAAATTTTACGTCCCACAACATAATCTACCAAAGTAGATAGAACAATAAGGGACAAAAATCGGTAATCCCACCATCCATAAAAAACATAGCTGGCCACCAATAGTATAAAGTTTTGGGTTTTTACGCCCCTTTTTGCAAATACCCAAAAAATGGAGAAGACCAAGGGTAGAAATATGAAAAATTCAATCGAATTAAATATCATCTGGCCGTTTTTGGTTCATGTTCGTTTGTTTTTTACAACGGGTCCGAAAATAGTAAATATCCATAGTCATAAACTTCTTTTTTGTTTAGATCGTCATATTTTCGGTTTAACAGCACTTATAAAACATTTTCATCGTTTAAATGGTAGACGATATCTTATATTTCATCTCGTTTCCTATACATATCCTAATTTTATTCCATTAACAAAGAATCGACATTCAAATAGCACTTTATCTCGAATATGCTTTTCAATTCATTTAATTTTCTGATTTTCTTCCCATTGGTCTTGGTAATCTATTACCTATTGCCCTATAAATCGAGATGGCTGTTCTTGTTGGTTTCGAGCTATTATTTCTATGCCGCCTCAGAACCTTACCTCATTGTATTGTTGCTTATTTCCACTTTAGTGGACTATTATTGTGGATTGAAGATTGGGGAGTTTGAGAATGGAAAAAAGAAAAAAGCTTATCTGTGGATAAGCATCTTGGTAAATGTGGGCATTCTTGTCACTTTTAAGTACCTGTTCTTCTTTATAGATTCACTTAACGGGTTGTTTGAATATTTTGGAATTGAAGTATCCTCCTCAGAAAAAATACAGAGCTTTAGAATTGATCAGGTTTTATTGCCGGTCGGAATCAGTTTTTATACGTTTCAGACCATGAGTTATACCATTGAGGTCTATAGGGGCAATATGCAGCCCGAAAGACATCTTGGACGGTTTGCACTATTTGTTGCCTTCTTTCCACAGCTTGTTGCCGGCCCAATTGAAAAAGCCACCAGATTGTTGCCCCAACTAAAAAGAAACATCGCACCCGATGTACAGCTGATCAAGCGTGGGATGATTATTATGGCCTGGGGTTTTTTCTTGAAACTGGTCGTTGCAGATAGACTTGGCCTCTATGTAGATGCTGTTTATTCCGACCCTGATGGGAACAAAGGGCTGCCATCGATACTGGCTGCCTCCTTTTTTGTTTTTCAGATATACTTTGATTTTGCTGCCTATACCTATATTGCCATTGGCGCGGCAAAAACCATGGGGATTTCCTTGATCAACAACTTTAACAGGCCCTTATTCTCCCAAAACATTTCACAATTCTGGCAACGTTGGCATATATCGCTCACCCAATGGATTCGGGACTATTTGTACAGGCCGCTCAGAAGAAATGGTAAAATAAACCGGATGTTCTCCGTTATTCTTGTCTTTTTTATCATGGGATTATGGCATGGGGCCAATTGGACATTTGTTGTTTGGGGGCTCATCAATGCCTTGTTTTTAATTATTGAGGTAGCTACCAATCCTGCTCGTAAACGTATTTTTGACCTTTTGCGGATAAACACTAATATAAGGGCATTTCTCGGATGGGGAACTTCTTTTACCTTGATGTTGGTTTCCCTCATTTTTTTTAGGTCACCTTCCCTAAAGGATGCCCTTACATATATTCAAAACCTGTTTGTGCTGCCCAACCTGCACGTGAACATACTCAACAATTATTTTGAGCTGTTTCTCAGTTTTATACTGATCATCGGCGTTCAACTGGTCCATTTTTACAAAGGCAACGATAAGGTTTATGAATTGATAGAAAACAAACCCAAATGGATGCGTTGGTCCATGTATGTGGCATACGTGGCAATAATTGTACTGTTCGGCATCAACAGACAGGAAAGCTTCATATATTTTCAATTTTGATCCTATTATGAAAGTATTTATTCTAAAAATAACCTTGTTCTGTGCACTTTTGGTCTTGTCATATCTTGCAATGGTCCATAAGCTTTCGGAAGGATATGTGGACATGTACTATCCCAAATTCACCCAAAGTGCGAAAAGCTTGATAATCGGACTGTCCCGGGCGGATGAAGGAATAGATCCATATACTTTAGAGAATGGCCTACCAGAGGAATACAACGGACCAGTAGTCAATTTTGCCTCGAATCAGAACTATTTTGGCAGTGTATACCTGGATGCCATAAAGGAAAAATTAGTAGATACCGGGAATAGCGAAAAACGATTTTTTATCGTGACAGTCTCGCCCGGCAGCTTTACCGCTCCAAAAGGTTTTGGCACTAAAGGAATTGAAGCCATGGATCGGAAAACGGCCATTGGAAGGGCCAATGATTTTACATCGATGCCCAATTATAGTTATATTATGAACTGCTACGGCAACGGTCTCTATAATGCCTTTATAGATTCCTATTCCGGGGGCAACCTAACCACCCATACCAATGGCTGGAACGAAGTTTCCCTTGAATCGCCCACATTCAACATTACCCAAGAAGTCATAAAGGATTGGAAAAGAAAGAACCTGGCCTATTTTGAGCGCAGACTGCCCAAGGAAGAGGTTAAACCATATCGATTGGAATGGTTTGGAAAAACGTTGGAACACTTAAAAAGCAAAGGAGATGTATTCTTGGTGAGAATGCCTGCCGACAAAGAGGTCATTGAGTTTGAAAACAAAAACTTACCAACCTTCAAAACATTGATGGATAGCATTACCCATGCATACCAGATTCCCTATCTTGACTATTCCATAGGCAACAAATCGTTTGGGACATATGATGGTTCACACCTCTATTCGGAATCAGCAAAAGAGTTCTCTACCATTTTGGCCAGGGATATGTTGAGACATCTTAAAAACCAACCTTAAACTTGTCAACCAATTCAATACATATCATTTCAAGAAAACTTGATGGTCCCTACCAACAGGAAGGGTTCAAACAGATTTGGTTGAAACATTTTCAAGCCAACAAGGCTACCTATACATTTGAATGTTTTAAAGGTATCTCCTTTTACAAACAGGCCTTCCCCCCTATTTATGTCAATGTTGGTGCCACCAATACAAAGAGCGTAATATATGAACTGGACCAAAATAGTTCAGTAAAAGACATTGCCAATAGTGTTTTTTTGATTTATGATGTGCCCCAACATAATGGGGATGGGGAACTAAAACTTGCTGGACTCAAATTAAAGACGGTCCCTCAATATGAAGGTTTCATCTGCGATCTAAACCAAGTAGGCTCTTTAGAGGAATATCTAAAGCAAAATCTGAGTAGCCGCAGTCGTTCCAAACTCAGAAATTATATCAATCGATTGAACAGAGACCATAAAGCGTATTGTAAAATGGTCTGGGGAGATATCGATTCAGAGGAATTTGACGTTCTCTTTGATCGCTTCCATGAATTACTGGTACAACGATTTGAAGACAAACAGATTGTAAACAATAACTTGGACCCCACCGAATGGGCATTTTATAAAGATGTCACATTGCCCATGTTGAGAAAAAAGGAAGCAGGGCTTTTTGTCACCTATATTGAGGAGCAACCTGTTGCCATTACATTGCTCAACTTTTCGGGCACCCATGTTTATGATGTAATCCGCGTTTTTGATATTGAATTTTCAAGGTACAGAATAGGAAGTATCAGTATCATGCACCAGCTTGATTGGTGTATCCAGAACAATTTTAAAACACTGGATTTTTCGAAAGGGTATTATGACTACAAAAAAAGATGGAGTACCAATTCATACCAGTTCCATTATCATATCTGGTACGACCCAAAAAAAATAGCCAGCTTGGCAATTGCCAATGCACTAGCCCTAAAATTTAAACTTAAATATTGGGCACGAAAACACAATCTATTTAAGCTAATTCACAAAATAAGATATCGGCTGGGCAATAAACCTTAATAATCCATTTAGAAAATGTCAGACCTCCCTGGACCATATAGAGACCATTGCCTCTTCCAGCTATACTTGGAACACAAAGTCCATGAAATCTACCAAGGGAAGGTAATCAATAAACTTTTGGACCATACCCTTGATGTGAATCTGGACAATATTGTCGACCATCGAAAGTTCAAGATCATAAAAGATGTTCCCGATTACCTTAGGTTCGAACGGAATATCCCCCAAAATTCCAAACTGTTACGAATTGCACAGTATAATGGATATCTCATTAACCTAAAGGGTTATAAAAAGATTGAGGATTTTTTAAATAGCCAACTCAGTAAAAGGAACACAAAGAATCTTCACAGTAAAAAAAGAAAATTGGAACTCCAAGGTTCTATTGAGTACAAGGTACTGACAGGTCCCATAGAAGAGTCCATATATTCTAACATATTTGATGATTTCAAAAGATTATTGCTCACACGATTTGATGAAAAAAAGATTTTCAATAGAGATCTCTTTCACTGGCAAGAATTGTATGCGCATACGTATCCAAAACTGGTCCAAGAAAAAGCAATGCTCTTTGTTATCTTTAAGGATAATGAGCCTATTTGTATTGCATTAAACTATATATTGGGCAATAGTATGTTCAGTCACATACAGACCTACCATGTGGGCTACTCGCAGTACAACATGGGAGATATAAACATGCTTTTCCAACTCGAATGGTGCCTTATCAATAATATTGACATTTTTGACGTTTCTAAAGGCAGAAACCCTTACAAAGAAAAATGGTGTAATCATACCTATCGTTTGTTTTATGAAATTGTATACCCCAAAGGTTCTTTCTTAATGGCTTTAAAGGCAAAAAATATTGGATACAGATTGTCCCTTATGCAAAAGCTAAGGGACATAGGGTTGTTGGGCAATATTGTGAATGTTGATAAATGGCTCTATTTTAAGAACAAGGGAAGACTCAAAGCCATCACAAAGTAAACCAGAGGCGTATATGCTTCAATTTTTTAAAATACTGGGCAATCAATTGGATTTTCATGAATTCATGCTTTTGTATGATCGTGCGGGAACCGTGTACAAGTCATTGTCCAACACGTACACTGGTTGTGACATATTTCCAGAAGAAAGCTCTTCCACTATACCTTACCCCATACACATCAAGCCCCTGATCATCACCAGTGTTCCCGGCTATTTGGAAACTGTCCCGGTCTTTGGTTCCAGAACTACCCTTAAAAAGGTGAAAACATACCCAGGTTCCCTGATCAAGCTTTCCTCCTACCCAAATTTTGAAGCCTATTTAGATCAAAACTTTAATAAAAAACGACAGGCCAATTTCTTGCGAAGCGAAGAAACACTATATGATTGCTTCGATATTGAACATCGGGTATTCTACGGGGAAATGGAAAAAAGTGACTACGAGACTGTTTTCAAGGCCTTCCAGGAAATGCAATCGTTCAGGTTCGACCAATTGGGAACCCAAGACGATGCTGCAGATATGTGGCCCATCTATTACAAGCAAACCTTGGAACTTGTCCAGAACAAAAAAGCTTGCATATCGGTCATTTACGATGGGGACAACCCTATTGCAATTAGCCTGAATTATGTTCTCGGCAAAATGATGTTCGGTTTTACCAAAACCTTTGATATGGCGTACACCAAATTCGGCATTGGAAATGTGGAGCTCTTAAAAATGATTTCTTGGTGCATTGACGAAGGTTTTGAGGTACTGGACTTTATGAAAGGGGAATACGATTACAAAAACAGGTTTATAGACCATGCTTATCCATTTTCGCTCCAAATTATGTATTCCCGCAATACTTTAAAGCAAAGACTCTGGGGAACCACAGCCTTTTGGGTGTTGCAGTTTTTTTACTTTATTTATCACGGGGCCAAGTGGCTGGGACTACGCAGATCAAGAAATAGGCAAACTTTTTTGCATAATCGCTCAGCATCTACCCCAATGGTAGACCAAATCCCGTTACATGATCAATCATCCATTGAAACCGGTGAGTTTAAAGTCAGTCTGAATGAAGTAAGGAACAAATATTTGCAAAAAGCAGTTTGTGATTATTGTTACTTGCACAGAAAGCCATTGAAGTCCATTTCAATATATGCAAAGAAAGAAGATGAAAGCTACATTAAAATGATCGCTCCATCAGAATCCTTTCTCTTTACCTTTGTCCAACCTAAAGCTCCCAGTTCAATAAAATGACACAAAAAATCTCATTCCTAGAGGAGCTTCTCGAAAAAGGCTGTATTGATGAACATGTCAGTTCCATATCATTTAAAGACAGTTCCAATAAAATTCATCATTCTACTGTAGAACCCAAATTTTGGGCCAGCCAAGATACTCTTATTTACACAGATGTCCCCGGTTACATGAGGGTTTCGTTTTTCGGACAAGAAACGAACAAGAATGAAAAATCGGTCGCCACTTTTGAAGGGTCTTATATTGATCTTGGCCGATACACTGATATTGACCAGTTTTTAAAAGCCAAACTCAGTTCAAAACGAATTTCCAGGCTCAAAGCCTATAAAAGAAATTTGGAGCGGGTCTTTCCCATCACTTATAATTATTATTATGGGAATATTGATGATACTACCTATGGTCAACTTATGGATTCATTAAAGAGTATGATCACAAAAAGGTTCCATGAGAAGGAGTTGGAACATTTGGCACTAATGGAATGGGACAAGTTTAAAGAAAATGGGCGAAAATTGATTCAGGAAAAAAAAGCGGCCATAATCGTGATTCAACATGGTGATCATCCCATACACATTTCCTTTAACTATGTATGGGAAAAATTGGTCTTTGGATATGTCAGGGGCTTCGATGTGGATTATTCCAAATTTTATTTGGGGTACATAGATATATTGCTCCAACTGGATTGGTGCTTTAAAAACCAGTTTAAAATCTACGACCTTTTGCGCGAAAACATGGAATATAAGCTACGTTTTGCAGATTGCACCTATCTATACAGAACGCACATAGTTTATCCCCAAAAACCGGTATACAAAAAAGTTGCCTCCCTAAAGCAGTGGCTTTCCATTTCTCTTGAGTTTGACGTATATTATCCTGTCATTGACAAATTGAAAGGTATCTACCGGAAAATTCCCTTTTTGCCCAAACGCCGAAGACAGATAAAATCACTATATTATTTGGATGAAGTATCGGGTGAAGAACGCTCTAAATTGGAACAGGGGACGTACCAAACAGTCAATCTTTATTCAAACCCCCAAATTTATCTGAAAAGGGCAGCATATCATTTTTTATACCTTTCGAAAGACAATCTGGAAAATCTCAAGGTATATCGGGACCCAGTCACTCCAAACATTTTTTATCTAAAGGGGCTTAAAACCATGAAGAAAGTTCATTTTAATCAATCTGAAACAAGAAATGGGGATTTGGAGTCTTGAAAAAATAATATTCTTAAAGGCATTTTTGGCCACAGATACCTTTCCTGAAGTCGTCAACATGATAGAGGACACTAGGGATGGGCAGCCGATCTATAAAAAATCCTCAAACCAAAAATCCATAAAAGCTCCCAAGACAATTGTGATCCAAGATGTTCCCAGTTATTTTAGGCTTCATACAGATTCCCATAAAAATAAGTTTTCTTTAAAAAAGGTATCCACCCAAAAAACATATGTAGTAAATCTTGACAAATACACAGATGGATCGGAATATTTATCCAAACACTTTGGCGCTAAGAGTAGATCGGCACTTAAACGCTATAAAAACCGTTTGGAAAAATGTTTCACCATACGCTACCAAGCATATTATGGAGCAATGGAGCGAAAACAATACGATGATATTTTTGGGAGTCTGGAAGGGCTGATGATCCGACGATTCAGACAAAAAAATGAACAGAATTATGAACTACAACATCTTACCGAAATCAAGGAGGATGTTTATCCCAGATTACTACAAAAGCAAGCCAGTCTGTTCGTAATCTATGCCAATGATACCCCCATAAGTATACGAATCAACATGATGAAAGCAAAATTGGCCTTTTACATTTTAAGCGCATTTGACCCTGATTATGATCTTTTTCGGTTGGGCAAATTGGATATGTGGCAAAATATAGAGTGGTTGATTGCGCAGGGGTATTCAAAATACGACTTGCTAAAAGGCTATGGATACATAAAAGAGAAATGGGCAGACACCGTTTATGCCAATGAGTTGGTCATCATAACAGACCAAGGGTCTTTGTGGGGAAAATCCACGTCCCTTTTTTTAGTATGGGTAAACAGCCTAAAGATCAGGCTACTCAAATTTATTCGTTTACTTCAACTGGACAGGGTCATCAAATTATGGAAAAAAAGCAGATTGCATGATCAAGAAAAAATGGATGTAGAAATCATTGATTTGGATGAACATATACAAACCGAGGTATCTTTGGATAAAAAGCCCATTGACCCCCTCGAAAGAAAAAAATTGGCCAAGGCCATTTTCCAACTCGGGTATACCCTTCAATGTCCGATAGAAGAAATTTTGGTATACCGAAAGAATGGGGCAGAAAATGAATATTATGCCCACTTCCAAAGCAATTACTATTTATTAAAAGTAAATTGAACCAGTACTATAACAGTTGAGCATGGTGAAAATGCGATTTCTTCTCGATATACTATTTGGTTCTTCACATTTGACCTTTCCCCAGATTGCTGCCAAAAGTAAAGATGAGGATCCACAAATCTTCAAGATTTATTTAACCCAAGGAGCTGAAATAAAGTCTTACTATACCATAATTGATATACCCTCCTATCAAAAAATTAGGCCTGCTGGGCAATTGCAACAGTTCAAAAGGGCAACCTCACCTCTATATCAAGGTTTCCTGATCGATCTAAGACCTTTTGAGAATTTCGATACCTATTTTCAATCCCATTTTGATGCCAAGGCGAGGAGAAATTATAGAAGACAGGGTAAAAAGCTTCAAAATGAAATACAACAACACCAAAGGAATATATTTTGTGGAGAAATAAAAGAATCCACTCTTGACCTTTTGTTCGACCAATTAAAGATCTTTCTGGAAAATCGTTTTGATCAAAAAGAAGCCAAGAACTATGAGATTCCCATTCTCCCCCTCTACAGGAAAATGTTTGGAAAATTGCTCCCTGATGGAAATGCAATTATTTTTTCTCGATTTGATAAAGAAATGCCGATATGTATCGGTATTGGATTTATAGACGATAAAACTTTGTATCTCTTCAACATTGCCTATAATGTTGAGTATTCTCAATATGGCTTGGGAAACCAGTTGATGATAGATGTTCTCAAATGGTGTTTTGAGAACAATATTGCCTTCGTGGATATGGGGCGGGGGGATTTCTTGCACAAAAGGTACTGGGTCAATTCCCAATACACCTATTTACAGATAAACTTGTTCGATCCAAAAAACCTTACCGCAATTCTCCAAGCCTATAGCTCTTGGGTAAAGAACAACATTCGTTTTTATTTAATTATATTCCTTAAAAAACTGAGGGTCCATCAATTGGCCAAAATATTATTTTTATGGAGGTATAGGGCCAAGCGCATGCTGATGCATAAACAGTAAAAATAGTTTTCAACTCCATCAACTACTAACGTCTTTAATGAGTCTACTCCACAAATACAATGTGTTCCAATCCATTTACGAAAGAGAATCCGTACCTTCAAACCTCATTGGTGCATCTGTCATGGGAACTCCTTTGGAAGCTGACGAATATGGTTTAAACCAGAAAGGTAAAGCTGTGCTGTCTCTCCGCTTGGTCCCTGACTATTTCAAGTTAAATGAACCCCCGAAGCATTATAACATCAAGATTGTACCTCAAGACAATTGGGGATACTCCATAGATCTTACGGAATCTTCATCGATCGATCAATATCTTGAATCCCAATTCAAATCGAAAACAAGAAGCATTATAAGGAGATATGTACGGAGGTTGGAAACCTGTTTTCCCATAACCTATAGATTATATTATGGGGATATGGATCAAACAGACTATGAAAGAGTTTTTGATGCACTTCACAATATGATCAAAGCACGTTTCAATCAAAGAAATGAAACCCACAAAGAAATGTGGAGATGGATGGAACTCAAAAAAAACACATATGACCAAATTCTCCAGAAACAAGCTTCCCTATTTGTAATATATGATGATACTGCCCCTATTGAAATTTCATTGAACTACCATCTGGGCCCGGTTTTGTTCAGTTCAGTCTCCTCATATGATATGGATTACGCCAAATTTGGCCTTGGTCATGTTGAAATCTACAAACAATTGGAGTGGTGTATCAATAACGGATACAAGCTATTTGAAATGGGCGTAGGTGGTATGGACTATAAACAAAAATGGAGCAATCATATCTATCGTTTCAACCATTGGATAATGATTCCTAAGAAGTCCCCGTTGATCAAGTTGATTGGAATGATGGAACATTACCGTGTAGTGATCAAAGAATACTTGAAATCCAAAAAGGTGAACGACCTTCGTGATTTTCTGATTGGGAAGGCGAAAGAAAACAAGGAAAACAAAGTTCCACAAGAATCGTATGGTTTTAAGACGTTGGAAAGTCCCCCTTCTGAAAATGATTTGGTTCCGTGTGGAATTGCCGAATGCAACCAAATAGGGTACAAGAAAACATTGAACGATCTGCTCTATCAAGAAGAAAGCCCCAGAAAGAATATTGAGATTTATAAAACAGATTTGTCCAAGGGGCGGTACTATGTCAAAATCAAGAACAGATGGTTCATCATACATCCAATATTGTCTTAATCCTTTGTATGACGTTTTGTTAATACAAAGTTACCAATCACTAGACTGTCCAATCCTGTAGACCAAAAACATCTAACAGCATCAACAGGTGATTCAACTACTGGCTCCCCTTGTATATTGAAACTTGTATTCAACACTACAGGAACACCGGTCTTTTTACCAAGCTTTTCTATTACGTCGTAATACCTTGGATGCAGTTCCCTACGAACCGTTTGCAAACGGGCACTACCATCAACGTGAGTGACCGCTGGGATAACCGATTGCTTTTCCTTGAGAACATTGCATACTTTTAGCATAAAGGGTGCTTCTACCTCCAAATCAAAAAAGTCGTCTTTTGCCTCAACAATTGCCGAAGGGGCAAAAGGTCTATAGGCTTCCCTAAACTTTACTTCAGCATTGATTTTATCTTTCATGTCCTTTATGGCAGGATTGGCCAAAATACTACGGCTACCAAGGGCCCGGGGACCAATCTCCATTCTCCCTTGAAACCACCCAATAATCTGACCTTCATGCAACAGAGAAGCCGCCTTCTCACAAACATCCTCATGGTATTCGTAAGGCAGTTTTGCTCCCTTGAGCACTTTCTCAATCTCTTCATTGGTATAGCTAGTGCCTACATAAGGATCTAGGTGGACAAAGTTTCTCTCATTCCCCAACAGTCCATTGTACAAATAGTAAGCAGCTCCAATGGCAGTTCCATTATCCCCCGCTGCTGGCATTACATACACATCCTTGAACTTGCTTTCGCGAACGATCCGTCCGTTCATCACGCTGTTCAAGGAAACTCCCCCGGATATAACAAGATAGTCGGCTTTGGTCTTTTGATGTAATATCTCACAGATTTCCAACACTCTATCTTCCAATACCCTTTGAAATGCAGCAGCCACATCCATATGGCGCTTTTCAAATGGCTCACCATGGTTACGGCCGGGACCGAATATCTTATAAAATTTTGGAGAAAGTCTTCTCCAGTGCATATTCTGAAAATTGAAGTAACTTAAATCAAAATGTAGCTGGCCATTCTTATCCACACTTACCATTTTACCCACCTCCTCTTTATACACTTCAGGGTCACCCATTGGGGCCAGCCCCATGGTCTTTCCCTCATCATAACTTGTCCTGAAACCGCAGAATTGGGTCACGGACTCGTAAAAGGATCCTAGGGAATGTGGAAAGAAACTCTCACCTAAACAGTCTATTTTATTCCCTTTTCCATAACCCATCCATGTGGTTGCCCATTCTCCAGAACCATCTATTCCCAATAACGCGGCCTCCTCATAGGGGGACACAAAGAAAGATCCAGGTGCATGGCTAAAGTGATGGGGGATAAAATGGACTTTAGGTCCATTTTTTTTATTTTCCCAATGATATTTGAACCAGTTCCAAAACCCCTTTTGCTTATTGTAGGCATGTACAAACTCATGATTGACAAAGGGTTTGAACCTATTGAGGTTACCTGTTAAATGCAACAGTTTCTTACCTAAATTGTGTGAAGGCTTAATGGAAACGGCTATGTAATCTATTTCATTATAGCTCAAGCCTGCAATTTTGAGACAGCGATCCACAGCCTTTTGGGGGAATACGCGGGTGTGCTTGTCCCTGTTCAACCGTTCCTCTTCAATTGCCGCTATTAATTTACCATCCACAACAATACATGCAGTGGAATCATGAAAATAGTAGTTCAAGCCTAGAATGACCATGCAAAAAGATTAACCTATTTTAGTGAAAAGACCTATTGTTCGTGTTGTATATTTTGGTCACAGAAAATAGAATCTTTTTTCTAGCAAGAATCAAATACTCGTTAAAATCAAGTTATAATCGATGAACATTAAGAATTAATATTCCTGAATGACAAACTCAGATCTTCTATTCTTAGCATGCTCCTCTTCAGTACAATAAACTCCATCCTTACACTCATTGACCAGCTTGGTCTCCCCATATGCCTCATGGCTTATCCTCGCTTCAGAAACCCCTTTTAATACCATGTATTCAACAGTTCTTTGCGCTCTTCGTTCTGAAAGCCACTGGTTATATTTCTGGGTCCCCCTAGAATCCGTATGTGCCATCACTTTTATGACCAGGTCGGGTTCATTCCTCATAACATTGGTGAGTTTGTCCAACAGTTCTTTATCCTTATCCGTTAGATATGATGAATTGAATTCAAAAAGTATGTTCCCCAGACTATTAACCTCATCTTGTAGTGCCTCTCGTCTTGCCTCCTCAGCTTTTTGCTTGGATTGTTCGGCTGCGGCAAGTTCTACAGCTTCCCTTTCTTTTTGCATGCGTTCCGCCAACAACCTTTCATCTTCTTCTAACTTGGCGATGGAATCCTTAACCTTTTGCTGTTTTTCTTGGATTTCTTCCAAAAGAGCCAACTTTTCAAGCCCTTTTCTAGAGAGTCCCTTCTCTACTTGGAACCTATATGCTACACCAAATGCGTGTTGAATGAGATTGGTTGCGTTGTCAGTATTCATGGTCCACTTTCCCGTGGTATTAAAATCCAATCCCCAATGGTCAGAAAGCCATGTTCTAAATCCCAATACACCGTTGTAAGTTCCTCTCCCCTGATTGTTGGCATTTGTATACCCAACTCCAATTCCAACATAAGGATCGAAAAAACCTGTGTCGCCTATTATCATGTTTAGGTCATAGCTAGTTCTTAAATCGATTGAAAAAAAATTGATATCAGTTGGGTTCACCACATCATCCACAATTTTACCTTCTCGATATTTGTTAAAAGTACCAATCATTTCAATGCCCATCCCATTTTTAAAATAGCGCCCAAAACTCAACCGGGAAGGATATTTTGCGATGTTCCATGCTTCCTTTATGTCGAACAATTCCCTGAATTCATCGCCCGAATCATCAACTATATTAGTTCCTAAACTAACCAGCCAATAACTCTCAACAATACTGTCCTTTTTGGTCAGATCCAGATTCTGCCCATAGGAACTCAGGGCAAGAGTAGACAAAAATGCAAACACTTTTAGGTTAAGTTTTTTCACACAATTTTGATTTGGGGTTGAGAACCAAAACTATGTCTAATCACCTAAAAGTGAAATTTTGCACTTTCAAGTGCGTTAATTTTCGATAAGAAGTAAGAAATATTCTTAAACGTCTAGTTTTCAATATTTTGAAAATCGAAGGTCTTATCGATAATCGGCATTTTATACAGGTAAAAGGGATAGTAGATGGGTTGAATGCTTGTTTGTTCAACTTGTTCTTTATCGATTAACTGTACCGCAATGGAAACCAAGAGGTCAGTCTCTTGAAGTTTTGAAAGCATTGGAACAACTTTCTTTCGTTGTTGACCCAAACATACCAAAATCAGCATATCCTTTGAAAAATCCACCATGGGAACGGGAAGCCCCGGCTTACGGGTCATGTTAATCTTGGCGTAGAATTTTTGAAGGGATTTTTGGTCTTGGATAATCCTAACCTCATAATCGGTTATCGTACTGAAATTATCTTGATCGATCAAAACCAAATCTTTTATTTCTTGCCCCATTGGTTTTGATTCCTTCTGGGCTTTACAGGACAGTAGACATATACAGGTTATGAAAAGGAAATATCGCACATCAAAAGGTATTCTTGAAACGGGATTTGTAGGCCTTTTCATAAATTTCCTCGTAAAGGGGAAGTATGTTGACAATGTCAAACTTGGAGGCTACCTTGAACGCATTGTCCTTGAATTTCTTCAGAACGGCATCATCCTTCAAAATTTCAATGGCCTTTGCGGCCATGGTCTCCACATCCCCCACATCGGCCAAATACCCAGAAACCCCATCAATATTCACCTCTGGGATACCACCGGTATTGCTGGAAATAATGGCAACCTTGTTGATCATGGCTTCCAAAGCGGCCAGACCAAAACTCTCGGATTCCGAAGGCAACAAAAACAGATCCGAAAAGCAAAGAATCCTGTCAATTTCGTTACTGTTGCCCAAAAACAGCACCTTGTCTTTCAATCCAAGGTCCTCACACATTTTTTCTGCCCTCTCCTTTTCCGGTCCCTCACCTACCATGATCAATTTGGCAGGTACCACTTTTTGTATCCTGTGAAATATTTTGATTACATCAGGAATCCGCTTCACCTTTCTAAAATTACTGATGTGGGTCACAATCCGTTCATTTTCCCTAGCCATCATGGATCTTTGGCAATCGGTGTATTCGGGGCGGTATTTGGAAATTTCTATAAAATTGGGAACCACTTCGATTTCCTTTTCTATATCGAACAATTCCATCGTGTCTTTTTTCAACGCTTCGGATACGGAAGTAACCACATCGGATTTATTGATACTAAAGGTAACAGCTGGTTTGTAAAATGGGTGCTTGCCCACCAAGGTGATATCGGTACCATGAAGCGTAGTGATCATAGGGATGAAAATGCCAGATTCCTGGAGCATTTTCTTGGCCATATAGCCTGCATAGGCATGTGGAATGGCATAATGTACGTGTAACAGTTCTATATCGTACATTTTGATGGTATCCACCAATTTGCTCGAGAGTGCCAGTTCATAGGGTTGGTAATGGAAAAGTGGGTACTCGGGCACGTGCACCTCGTGAAAATGGATGTTATTGCCCAAGAGTTCCAACCGCACAGGCTGTCTATAAGTCACAAAATGGACTTCATGGCCTCTTTCTGCAAGGGCAATCCCTAATTCCGTGGCCACCACTCCACTACCACCAAAAGTCGGGTAACAAACAATCGCAATTTTCATAAAAACAAATCTAAGGCAATAATCCGTGCCTAGTTAATAATGGAATCATAAATAACCTGCTGTATCCGTGTCCGCAATGCGGAATTGATCAACAAGTTATTGGCAGCAGAGGGATACGTCCTGTTCGACAAAAACACGTATACAATCTCGGCATCTGGATCGGCCCAAGTATAGGTTCCCGTAAAACCACTATGGCCAAAGCTCTTGCTCGAAACACAACCACAGGTTGGTCCTTTTTCCTCCAATTGGGGCTTGTCAAAACCCACTCCCCTTCGTACATTTTTATTGCAGAAATAGCAAGTGTTGAATTTTTTAATGGTTCGTTCGTTCAAAAACTGTTCACCTCCGTAATATCCACCCTGCAGGTACATCTGCATAATTATTGCCACTTCATTGGCTGTACTGAAAAGTCCTGCATGTCCCCCAACACCACCCAGCATGGCTGCTCCCATGTCATGCACATAACCCTGTATCCGCTGATATCTGAAATAGTCGTCCTCTTCTGTGGGAACTATCTCATCCACCTGAAATTTTTTCAAGGGATTGAAAGTAGTCCGCTGAAGCCCCATCGGTTTATAGAAAAATTCGTCGACCAATTCATCAATGGGCCGTTGATAGGTCTTCTCAATATATTCCTTGAAAATGTAATACCCCACATCACTGTACCGATAGCGATTGGACTTTAAAGTCTGTCTTCCAATCCTGTTATAAATAGAATCCTTGTAGGACCGCGTAAGGTATAAATGATCGGCCACTTTATACGGAAATGCCTCGGATGGATTGTTCCTGTAAAATTCAGTTGAAGGCTTCCTATCCTTAGTTAGGGTGTCCAGATAAAAGGCTATCCATGAAGGTAATCTGCCATAATGGGACAGTGCCTTTAAAACCGTGACATCCTTCAGCTCTGTGTCCGCATATTCCGGTATCAAATCCTTAAAAGTGTCATTTAGGGCAATCTTCCCCTCTTCTTCCATCTTCATGATCATGGGCAGGGTACTCAATATCTTGGTCAACGATGCGAGGTCATAAATAGATTCGGAGATAATATGCTCTTCGGAGTCATAGGTAGGTTTACCAAAATTTTTGTCATAGATGACCTTCCCTCTTCTGGCCACCAAAACCTGGGCACCAGGAAACATCAACGAATCGATACCATGTTGTACCAACGTGTCCACCATGGCCAACCCCTCTGAACTCATGCCTACACGTTCTGGAAAACTATAGCCCAATCTTTGAATCGGTTTCATTTCCAATCCGGTACCCATGGGTAATTCAGTATGGGCGGAAACGGGTAATTTACCGGTGGTACCGATGGCACCGAAAATTGCTTCCGCTGCCTTTTCTTGGGCAATGTCACTGTTTTGATAGGCCACCACCACACCATCCATGGCATCTAAATTGGGTACATCCAAGAGCGCATAGGGTTTGGTGAAAAGGGTAAGAATAGTGTTGCTGGTCCTTAAGTGCGATATTTCTTCCAGCCAATACAACTCGTTCTGTGAAAACTTATATCCCTTCCATGGGCTGGCATTACTCTTATGAAAACCAATGATGACCAAGTTGTAGTTTGCAAGTTCCGTTTTGTATTCCGAGATACTTTTGGCATCAATTTCCGTAACCTTGAAATATTTGTTCAATGATTTCAAAAAAACGGAACCGGAATCATCACCAAAATGTACGTAGGCAATTTTCTTGTTATCCAGTTTTTTGATGGGCATCAACGAAAAATTATTTTTGGCCACCGTGATGGCTCCTTCTATGGCCTCTTCGTAAAGCACGTCGTTTTCAATGGAATTCAGGTCCTCGTATAAGTTTTCCAGAGATACGGGGTGATAATCGTTCAACCCTACCTTGTACTTCGCTTTCAATATTTTCTTTACGGAAAGGGCCAACCGTTCCTCAGAGATGATTCCCTTATTGTACGCCTCCATCAACTTTACTTTGGCCTTGTCCACATCTTCGGGCATCAGGAGCACATCGTTACCAGCTAAAAAAGCCTGCAATTCCACTTCCCCATCGGGAGCAAATTGTGAAACAGCCTTCATGTTCAGGGCATCGGTGAAAATCAACCCCTGGAAACCCAATTCCTTCTGTAACAAATCCGTGACAATGGCTTTGGACAAGGTGGAAGGGTGTCCTTCCCGGCTTTCCAAGGCTGGAACATCCAAATGGGCAACCATTACCGAACTGAGTCCATTTTCCATGGCTTTTCTAAAGGGAAATAATTCTATGGAATCCAGTTCTTCCTTAAATGAATCGATAATGGGTAAGGCTTTGTGGGAATCCGTTTCCGTATCGCCATGACCAGGAAAATGCTTGCCACAGGACAACACCCCGGCGGCTTCCATTCCTTTTAGGAAGGCTATCCCTTTTTGCGATACATTTTTTGGGTCTTCTCCAAAAGAGCGGTTCCCAATGATGGGATTTCGTGGATTGTTGTTCACATCCAGATCGGGAGCAAAATTGATATGCACCCCCAATCGTTTGGCATGTTTTCCAATTTGATGACCCACCTTTTCCACAATAGTACTATCCTGAATGGCCCCAAGGGTCATGTTCCAAGGAAAGGCATAGGTGGAATCGAGTCGCATGGCCATGCCCCATTCCGCATCGGTTCCAATAAGTAAGGGAACCTTGGACTCGGATTGGTAGGCATTGGTCAATTTAGCTTGGGCAGTTGGTGTTCCACTTGAGAATATCACCCCACCGATACCTTCTTGCTTCACTAGGTTCTTGATTTTATCCGTAGCAGCTTTATCCTGATTGGAAGCAATACTGACCATGAACAACTGCCCTACCCGTTCTTGCAGGGACATGGCATTGTATTGGCTTTCCACCCAAGCCTTTTGCGCTGTGGAATCCATGGTCACCAAAGGGTCGGTTTGACCAAAAGATTGAATACAAATGAATAGGAATAGGGAGAAGTAGAGGTTTATCCGCATAAATACCTTGTCTAAGACATGAACTTATTGCTGATAAAAATATTGCATTTGGTCGAGGAATGCACAGAAATTAAGATAATTTAAGAACTCCCTAAACAAATCTGGAATGCCAACTTTCACTAGCGGGCACTTCCCAATTTTCCAAATACTCCTGTTTGGTGGCCACCAAATTATTAAAAACGATGGTGTTGGCGGACACTGCTTTGTCCTTTGCCATTTTCTTGAAATCCGTCAGGGGTTTATAGGCGATGTATTCCCCTTGTTTGAAGGAAACGTTCATCCGGTCCATGAGTTCCACTTGGAATTTCTGTTCCAGCGTTTGCATGAAATGAACGGATGCATCGATGGAGCAACCCGAAGCACTGGCATTGGTCTGGTCCAATCCAATGATGATGAACCTATTGTATTTCATCTCGAATCCGGCGTGCAAATCACTACCATGGGCGGTCCACTGCTTTAAAAATTCCGATACACTTTGTTGGATATCCTGCAATTCTGATTCCGTAAAGCTTCTGTTGGATTGATAGATCCAAATTCGGGAATGATTGGGCAATTCGTTAAACTCTACCAACATATCAAATGGAGTTTGCTAATAATTCGGCTACGTCCAAAACCGTAACACTATCTTCTTTTTCATGTGCCTTGATACCGTCCGTCATCATGGTATTACAATAAGGGCAACCTGTTGCTATGATATTGGGATTGGTTTCCAAGGCATCCTTTGTTCGTAAAACATTGATGTCCATATCTCCCTTTTCGGGTTCTTTGAACATTTGTCCCCCGCCTGCACCGCAGCACAACGCGGTGGTCTTATGGCGTTTCATTTCCACCAGTTCCGCATTGGTTTTGGCAAGCACTTCCCTTGGAGCCTCATATACTGTATTGGCCCGACCCAAATAACAGGGATCGTGAAAGGTGATGCGCTTACCTTTGTATGTTTCCCCTTGTAAGGTCAGACGGCCTTGATCCAAGAGTTCTTTCAAAAATTGGGTATGGTGCATTACATCATAGGTGCCCCCTAACCCTGGGTATTCATTTTTTAGGGTATTGAAGGAATGGGGATCGCAGGTCACAATCCTCTTGATTTCATAGCCATTCAGCAATTCAATGTTCATCATGGCCTGCATTTGGAACAAAAACTCATTGCCTGCTCTTTTGGCCACATCCCCAGTAGAGCTCTCTTCTTGGCCCAAAACAGCAAAATCAACATTGGCCTTGTTCAACAACTTTACGAAAGCCCTGGATATTTTTTTTGCCCTATCATCATAACTTCCGGCAGAACCCACCCAAAACAAAATTTCCGGTTGTTTGCCTTCCGCCATAAACTCCTGCATGGTTTTCACCTTCAATTGTTCACCCATAGTGCTAGATTTATTCGTTTACCCAGTTTAAGCGGTCCATTTGGTTGTATGGCCAAGGTGCACCGTTGTTTTCTATGTTGGACATCATGTTGTTCAATTCCATTGGTGCAGCGGACTGTTCCATGACCAAATACCTACGCATTTCCACAATGATGGACAAAGGATCAATACTAACAGGGCATGCCTGTACACAAGCGTTGCATGTGGTGCACGCCCAAAGCTCTTCCCTACTGATGTAATCGTCCAACAATTGTTTTCCATCGGGTTTAAACTCCCCTTTGTTGGCATCCATGTTCTTACCTACTTCCTCCAGACGATCACGGGTGTCCATCATGATCTTTCTTGGAGACAATTTTTTACCAGTCTGGTTGGCAGGGCATTCCGAAGTGCAACGTCCACATTCCGTGCAGGTATAGGCATTCAGCAATTGTACCCAGTTCAGATCCATCACGTCCGAGGCCCCAAATTTCTCCGGCACTGCTGCAGCATCCGTGGTAGCAGGTGCAGCAAAGGGGTCCGCATTGGGATCCATCATCAATTTGACCTCATTGGTCACGGATTGCAGATTGTCGAGCTGCCCTTTCGGCTTAACTTTTCCAAAATACGTATTCGGGAAGGCCAAAAGAATATGAAGATGTTTGGAATAGTACAAATAGTTCAAAAAAGCCAAAATGCCCAAGATGTGTAACCACCATGCCGTGCGCTCCACCATCATCAATCCGGATTCGGACATTCCACTCAATAAAGGGGTCAAAAATTGACTGATGGGAAATGAACCTGCCCGCACATAATGCTCCGCTCCCATTTGCTGTAATTGGGAATCCGCTGCATTCATCGTCAAAAAGAGCGTCATCAACACGAATTCGATATACAGGATCATGTTCCCATCCTTTTTGGGCCATCCCTTCATTTCTGGTTTGATGAATCGTTGCAACCGGATAACATTTCTTCGTATCCAAAATACCACCACGGCCACAATGACCAAGAAAGCCAGAATCTCAAATGAGCCTATCAAAAAATTGTATATGGAACCCAAGGAAGAAAACAATCTGTGGGTACCGAACAAACCATCCAGGATGATCTCAAGCACTTCAATATTGATGATAATGAACCCTACATAAACAAAAATATGCATGATGCCTGCCACAGGGCGCACCACCATTTTGGTCTGTCCCAAGGCAATCCGAACCATGTTCTGCCAACGCTGGGGTTTGTTGTCGCTCACATCCACATCTTTCCCCAATTTGATGTTCCTGGAGAGCTTTTTTACATTCCGGGTAAAGTAGCCCACGCCCACAATGAGGGCTATGGCAAAGAGTATGTTGGGCACGTATTCCATCTACTGATTTTCATTTTGTTCGGCCGGATCATTTTCAGGAAGGGTATATTCCTTTTGCTTTTTCCCGAAAACAGAAACATTCACGTAACGTTTGGGGTTTAGCCTGAAGTCCTGTAGCAACAAGTCCAATTCCCTTGAAGCCGCTGCCAAATTATTATACAGGGCGTCGTCTTTGTGCAATTTACCCAATGAGCCTTCCCCTTCTTCGATTTTGGCCAAAATGCCATTGAGTTTACTAACAGTACCTTGGAACTCCGCAAGGGTAGCACCCAAGTCAGCATTGACCAAAGAATCTGAGAGTTTGGAGAAATTGGAGGTGATACGGTTCACATTTTTCAGGGAGCTGTCCAATTGCATTTTGTTGTTGGCCAGCAACACATTTAAATTATCAGCGCTTCCTTTAAAGGACTTTACCAAGGCATTCAACGAAACTATGGTTTCCTGAAGCTGTTTTTTGGTTGGGTCGTCCAAGATTTCATTCACGTTCATCAAAAGGGAATCGGCATTGGAAACGGCCCCTTCTACCTTCATTTGCAAGGGTGTCAATTTCTGCTGTACCAGTTCCGTGATACCGGGTTTTATTTTAGATTGCAGGGTGTCCCCGGATTTGGCCATTGGCGCTTGGTCGAATATTGGTACGATCTGTACCCCTTTTCCTCCAATGATTCCTGTATCGAACAATTCGGCGACACTATTTTCAGAAAAATCAAATTCATTGCTCACGGAAAGGGTCACCAGCAATTTGCCGGAACCATCCTTAAACTTGATACTGGTCACATTGCCGACGTTGTAGCCATTGATGGATACCTGGGTGCCAGGTTGCAATCCGCCTACATTATCATATACGGCGTAAAATGTTTTGTTGTTATCAAAAAGTGGAGAGGATTTTAAGTAGCTCAGCCCAAAGATAAAGGCCACGATTCCAGCGACTATGATAATCCCGGTCTTGATTTCCCTGGATAGTTTCAAAAGATTCGGTTTACAGTTTAAACAAAATTAGGAATATTTTTTACAAGGAGGACCACTGATCTGATGGCTACTTTAAAGCATCGGTCAATGGCACCCTGTTTCCATTTTTATAAGCAACAATATATGAGGTGGTATAGCCTTTGGCATCGGCATTCGCCTTAAGCTTTTTGGCCTCGTCATATGTGTTCGCATTACCATACATATATCGGAACAGATTTTTGTAGGGCTCCTTGGTCATTTGGTCCAATCCATTAAAGTTTTCACTCTTCAATGGAATGTTTTTGGCACTTGCCATAATCTGTACCTTGTATTCAATTCCTGAACTAGCGGGTGGGGACACCACTTGCGTTTCGGTTTTTGTTTCCTCTTTTGGTGGTGTTGCCTTGGGTTCCTCTTTGATCGGGGTTTCGTCTTTCTTGGTCTCCTCGGGAACATTCACGGCAACTTCTGTATCCTCTACCTTTGGGCTCGGGGTACCTGCCACCGTACCGCTACCCACCTCTTCCTTGTAGGTCAAAACAGCATCGGCAATGGCCTTGCCCATTTCTTGTTGGCCTTTTTTGGAATTCAGATAACTGCCTTCGTTTTTATTGGTCAGGAACCCAGTTTCTATCAATACACTGGGCATAAAGGTTTGGTGCAATACAATAAAACCGGCCTGTTTTACCTTTCTGTCCTTCCTATGGAGCCTGCTGGTGAAATTATCCTGCAATTTTTTGCCCAACTGGATGCTTTGTTCCAAAAATTCTTCTTGCATAATAGTCAACCCAATAATGGATTCTGGGGAGTTGATATCATACTCGGCATAGCGAGTGGCATAGTCATCCTCCAAATAAATTACGGAGTTCTCTTTTTTGGCCACTTCAAAATTTTGTCGGTTGGCATGCAATCCCAAAACAAAGGTCCCCGCGCCATTGGCATCCGAATTGTGGGAGTCACAATGTACCGAAACGAATAAATCGGCATTGGCCTGATTGGCAATCTGCCCACGAACGAACAAATCTACAAAGGTGTCATCATCCCGTGTATATACCACTTTAATGCTTGGGTCTTTCTCCAATTCTTCCCCGGCCTTGAGAACAATAGCCAAGGCAATATCCTTCTCCAAATATCCATTTCCAAGGTTTCCGGGGTCATGGCCGCCATGTCCAGCATCCAATACAACCACAAACTTATCTTTCGGCGGCACCTTAGCTTTATTTTTTGTAAAAGATGTCAACGGTAGGACAAAGAGAAGAAAAACTAAAAATGCTGACCGACTTTTATTCATAAGAACTGCTTGATTATAGTGCTCTGTATTGGTTAAAAATATGGTAATCCCACATAAGTAGACCAAAAAATATATGTAAGTTTGGGGCCAAAAACTGGGCCAAACTAGCACAAAAATAGGATTTATCACGTTGCAAGCAAATAAACATCTTCTAGTTTTCCTATTTGTTCTTCTATGTGGCAATGCTATCTTAAGTGCTCAGGAAGACCAGATTACACCTTTGCCCATCAAAGCGGCAAGGGATACAATCCAGGCTCCTATTCTTACGACCAACATCTTCGATAAAACAAAGGCGACCGATACTGTTGAAGTTGATACTGTCCCCAAAAAGCAGCCTTTACTGTTAGATAAAATCAAGTACAAGGCAAAGGATTACGTCAAACTGAGCCAAAAGGACAACAAGATCTATCTGTACGACGAGGCGGAAATCTATTATCAGGATACCGAACTGAAAGCGGGGGTAATCGTGATGGATTACGTAAAAAATGAAGTCTATGCCGGACGCATGAAAGATTCTTTGGGCAATTATTCCCAATTGCCTTATTTTAAGCAAGGAGACAACGAGGTGCGACCAGATTCCATCCGCTTTAATTTTGATACACAAAAGGCCCTGATTTGGAACTCTAGGACCGAACAACAAGCCGGATTGGGTCAATTGGGTAGCGATGCCATGAAAGTATACGCCCAAGTGACCAAAAAGGAGAATGACTCCGTGTATTTTTTGAGCGAGGGTAAACTGACCACATCAAAGGACACCGTAGATCCTGACTATTATATTAGGGTACGAAAGGCTAAGTTTGTACCTAAGAAGAAAATCATTGCAGGTTACAGTAACATGTACATTGTGGATGTTCCAACACCTGTTGCCTTGCCTTTTGCCTATTTCCCCTTAACAACGGGAAGGGCTCCTGGTCTTATTTTTCCAACTTTTGGTAACGATCCCAACCGAGGCTATTTCATCCAAAATGGCGGATATTATTTGCCTATCAGTGATTATGTAGATCTTAGCGTGACGGGAGACTACTATACCAATGGTAGTTATGGGCTTATGGGACAATCCATCTATACTAAAAGATACAAGTTCAACGGTAGTATCAGAATCAGTTATGAAAACCTCATCCGAAGTCAGAAAGGGTTCACAGACTACAGTAGAACAAGTAACTATAACATTCGAATATCCCATTCACAGGATACAAAAGCCAGTCCGAATTCGCGATTTTCAGCTTCGGTAAACCTTGGTAGTAGTCAATATTACACCAACTCACTGAACCAGGTGAACCGTAACAATTCGCAAACGAACACCTTTGCCTCATCCATCAGTTATTCCAAGACTTTTCCGGCATATCCTTCTGTGAACACCAGTTTGACCTTGAGCCATACCCAAAACTCCAGGACACAGATCATCAACATGTCCCTTCCTACCTTTCAGGCCAGTATGGAACGTATTTACCCGTTTGTTAAAAGGGACGAGGTGAAAAAAGGCATTTTCGAGAACATCAACTTTCAGTACGATGTGAACGCACAGAACAGTATCACCACTACGGAGGAAGATTTCTTCACCAGTAAAATGTTCGACGAGGCCAAGGTTGGGGCCAGGCATAGGTTGCCCATTGCCACCAACTTTAAGGTAGCCAAATATTTTAGCGTAAGTCTTAGCGGCACCTATGAGGATATTTGGACCTTGGAGACCATCCGCAGGCAGTACAATGCAGACGAAGAGAGGGTGGTAACTGATACCATTCCCGGTTTTGACCGCTTTAATCGATATAGTTTGGGCACCAGTATCGGAACAACGCTTTACGGTACTTGGAATTTTGGGGAAGGCAAAAAAATACAGGCCCTGAGACACGTGATGCGACCTTCCATCAGCTATAGTTATGCACCATCATTTGAACAATTTTATGATACCTATGTTGATGGTGACGGTGAAGATGTACAATACACTCCTTTTGAAACAAGTCTATACGGAAGACCTTCCCTATCGCGTGGGAGTTCGGTCAGTTTTAGCCTTCAGAACACTTTGGAAGCCAAGGTCCGGGACAAGGACTCGACGGCCACGGAACCCAAAAAGGTAAGTATCCTTAGCAACTTAACGCTTTCCACCAGTTATAATTTTGAGGCAGATTCCTTAAAATTGAGTCCCGTGAGCTTGAGTGGTGCCACAGAGATCATTAAGAATGTACCCATCAATTTTGCGGCAACCTTCGATCCCTATGCCATTGACAATAGCGGAAGAAGGATCAATACCCTGAATATAAAAAATGGAGGTGGGCTGGCCCGATTGACTTCTGCCAGATTAAATACCGGATTCTCCTTGAATAGTGAGATGTTCCAAAAAGGAGGCGCCAAAAAGAAGGACGACAAGGAGCAAGAAACCCCGGACTATGGGGCAAATCCCTTTGAGGTGGAAGGAGCTCGAACGGGGGACCGGCATTTTAATAAGGACGGGGAAGACGACAATGAAGAAGTACCCCTTTATAATACCAAATTACCTTGGGATGCCCGTTTTACGTATGTGGCCACCTATAATAATAGCAACCGACAAAGCGAAATCACCAACCATTCCCTGATGTTTTCAGGGAACATTCAGCTTTCCCCTAAATGGGAGGTCGGCTTCAACTCCGGATATGACCTCAAAAACAAGGGATTTGCGGATACCCGATTTGCCTTTAAACGGGATTTGGGAAGTTTTAAGCTGAGTTTTGATTGGACACCTTTCGGAAGGTATGAAAGATGGTATTTCTTCATTGGGATCAAAAGCTCCATCCTCAGCGACCTTAAATGGGAAAACAGAAGTCAGCCATTTAGCAACCGATAATATTTTTACTTACCTTAAATCCATAACCTAGAAACCTTGAACACATGAAAAAAATCATCAATACTTCCAAAGCACCAGCTCCTATTGGCCCCTATAATCAGGCTACATTAATAAAAGACACGCTATATATTTCTGGGCAAATTCCAATTGATCCAGCCACCGGAGAACTTGTGGAAGGGGACATCAAAAAGGAAACCAAGCAGTCCATGGAAAACTTGAAAGCTATTTTGGATGAAGCGGGAATGACTTTTGAGCACGTGGTCAAATCCACTATTTTTATTAAGGATATGCACCAATTTGCACAGATCAATGAGGTATACGGTACTTATTTTGATGCCGAGACGGCACCAGCCAGGGAAACCGTGGAAGTAGCCAACCTTCCAAAGTTCGTGAATGTGGAGATTTCTATGATTGCCGTTAAATAGTCTCTTTGTGGAATTCCACGAGACCTTCTATGGGCCTTCTTCGTATGACACCCAAAATCAAATCATTGCGTTCCAGGCAAGCTTCGAGCTCGTCCTGTAAAAAATGGGCGATACTCCCCACAAAACTGATGGGGACCTTGGTGGCCAACTCGAACTGCATGATGTAGTTGTTCACGAACTGTTGCAATCCTTTTTCGATAACACCCTTACAGTAGGGGTGCTCCTTGTTCTCAATGATAAAACGGGCAAAGGTTGCCAAATAGGTGTTCGGGTTGGGTTGTTTGTATAGATGCTCCTTGATCACATCTGCATCCAAATCGTATTCCTTAGCGAATTTTATGCCCAGATCTTGTGGCATCTTGTGGAAGTAATAATCGCGCAACAGCTTTCTTCCGAAGAAATTGCCGCTGCCGTCATCCATCAAAATATAGCCCAAAGAGGTTACTTTTTGAATCAGTTGGTGTCCATCATAATAGCTACAGTTAGACCCTGTACCCAAAATACAGACGATGCCCTGCCTGCCAATTTTGGTAGTGGAATAAATGGCCGCGAAGGTATCTTCCCTTACTTCTGCTTTGGCATTGGGGAAGAAATCCTTAAAAATGGCTTTTAGGAAATTTTTCATTCTATCGGTACCACAACCGGCACCATAGAAAAACAATTGACGTACTTCTGTCCTGTTTTTGGAAAGTTCAAAATTATTGGCCAAACGGTCCTCGATGACCTCCCTGGTCAATACCTCGGGGCTCAATCCTAAAGTTTGGGTCAAGAACAACTGCTCCCCTTTTTCATCTAGGGCTATCCAATCGGATTTAGTGGCACCACTATCCACGATCAAAATCATACGTCAAAATTTTATGTGAAATCCTGAAAAGGGTAAAACCCTTCTCAGGATCATCAATGTAAGATACTAAATTATAGGCTTGCTGCGTGCAATGCCAATTCAACCAATTTGTTGGAGTATCCGGTCTCGTTATCGTACCAGGAAACTACCTTGAAGAACTTGGAATTCAATTCGATACCAGCATCGGCATCAAAGATGGAAGTCCTCACATCACCAACAAAATCTTGGGACACTACCAATTCATCGGTATAACCCAAAATACCAGCCAATTCACCTTCAGAGGCTTTTTTCATGGCTTGCTTGATTCCTTCATAAGAAGTTTCCTTTTCCAATTTCACGGTCAAATCCACTACAGAAACATCGGCAGTAGGAACCCTAAAGGCCATACCTGTAAGCTTTCCTTCCAAGGATGGGATTACTTTGGTAACCGCCTTGGCAGCACCGGTGGCAGCAGGAATAATGTTCAATAGGGCACTTCTACCTCCTCTAAAGTCTTTTCTTGAAGGACCATCAACGGTCAACTGTGTGGCAGTGGTAGCATGTACCGTGGTCATCAACGCCTCAGCAATACCGAACTCGTCGTTAAGCACCTTGGCAATCGGGGCCAAACAGTTGGTGGTACAGGAAGCATTGGAAATAATGGTATCGGTTGGCTTTACTTCTTTATGGTTTACACCCATAACAAACATGGGGGCATCTTTTGAAGGAGCGGAGATAACCACTTTTTTGGCGCCACCATCTATGTGGTACTGGGCCATTTCCAAAGTGGTGAAGATACCGGTACACTCGGCAACGATCTCAGCACCAACTTCGTCCCATTTCAAATTCTTGGGATCACGTTCGGCAGTAATCCTGATCGTTTTACCATTTACGACCAAATGGCCGTCTTTCACTTCTACGGTACCATCGAACAAACCATGTACCGAATCGTACTTCAACAAGTAGGCAAGATGATCCACGTCCAACAAATCGTTGATGGCCACTACATCTACATCGCCTCTTTTAACGGTTGCCCTAAAGACCAACCTTCCAATTCTACCGAATCCGTTGATTCCTATTTTCAAATTTGACATTTTTACTTTTTTAAAGTGTTTACATTAAGTTGTCATTATATCGGAAACTCTGATGAGTTCTTCGTCTATTTCTGTATGGGCCTTGATGGCTTCCGCCAATGGGGTCAATACCATTTTGGTATCGCGGATACCCACCATGAGGTTGGATTTGCCTTCCAAAAGGCTTTCCACGGCTTTCACTCCCATTCTACTGGCCAACACCCTATCAAAACAGGTTGGGCTTCCTCCACGTTGCATATGGCCCAAAACGGATACCCGCACATCGTATATCGGCAAATGTTCTTCCACATATTCCTTGAGTTGGAAAACGTTCTTCCCTATCTTATCACCTTCTGCAACGATTACAATGCTGGACGACTTGCCAGAAGCCTTACTTCGCTTCAAGGACTCCAATAACCTTTCAAGACCGAGGTTCTGCTCGGGAATCAAAATTTCCTCTGCACCGGCACCCACACCTGCGTTCAAGGCAATATGACCAACATCGCGACCCATTACTTCCACAAAAAATAAGCGGTTATGGGAACTGGCGGTATCCCTGATCTTATCGATTACCTCAACTACGGTATTGATGGCCGTATCAAAACCAATAGTATAGGAAGAGCCCAAAATATCATTGTCGATGGTCCCTGGGATTCCTATCACAGGAAAGCCATATTCCGCATTGAACTTTAGGGCACCTGTGAAACTTCCGTTCCCTCCTATGACCACAAAAGCATCAACACCTTCCTTGACCAATTGGTCGTGTGCTTTCTTTCTACCCTCCGGAGTCCTGAATTCCTCACAGCGGGCCGATTTTAATATAGTACCTCCCTTATTTATGATGTTGTTTACGCTACGGGCGTCCATGGGCTTAAAATCCCCTTCGATCATTCCCTGGTATCCTCTGTAGATACCCACACACTCCTTTTCCAAATACGCACAGGTACGAACCACTGAACGTATGGCCGCATTCATCCCCGGTGAGTCCCCACCTGATGTGAAGACGGCAATTTTCTTAATTTCTGAAGCCATTAAAAATTTTAAGAGGTCAAAACTAGGAAACTTTATTGAAATTATGAATGGCTTAATAATTTATTTAATTTCAACGTATTCCTCAAACGTTTTCGTAAAAATTTAGATGAAATTCGTGTAAAAATACAAATCTCCTAGGGCCTGTTCGGGATATTGTCCGCCTTTTGGGAAAAGCGAATGAGACTGTCTCTCCCCATTACCTCCGAAGTGGGTCTTTGAGGTGCTGGTTGTACTGCTTTCTCTTTCTTTTGGAAGACCTTTTGCATCAACTCCTTGAAACTGTCAAAATCCACTTGATAGGACAGACCCACACCTTGGGTATACCCTTGCCGTTCTGCCAAAAATTGCTGGATCTGATTTTCCCTGTTGAAAATCTTTGCACTCAGGGTTCCTTGGTCGTTCAACAACACCTGTACTTCCACATCCCCGGCAACTACGGTTTCCGATACTCCTCCTACAGGTACCCCAACCCTGCCATTCACCAGGATTTTGTCGGAAATTTGGGTAGAAACTGTCACCCCGATTCTGTTTTCCGTTCGGGTATCGGCATTGGGGGCCAAAAGTCCTTGTTCGTAGGACACTCCCAGATTGAATTTATCGTTATTACTTCCCAAAATTGAGTTGAGCAAGCCTGAGGCGGTCTGTATCAAATTCCCGGTGACCGCTTGCTGGTTGATGCCCGTCTGTGCGTTTACAAAGGTTCCTTGTGCCAATAGGAAAAAGGCATTCCTTTCCTTTACAGTGGGGTCTTGTAAACGATATTGGAGTTCTGATTGTACCACGGAGTTGGTTCCCGGGAAATCGATGTCAAAATTGACATTGGGCCTTTCCAGTTCTCCATCCAAACGAACAACCACCTCCGTGGGGATTCTTCCCGTGTACCCAGCATTGTCCAACAATGGGGCCGGATTGGCATTGAGGGAATAAACCGCTTCAAGATTCAACTGTGCAGCCAAAGGATCACGCTCCCAAAGGATAGTCCCTCCTGGGCGAACCTTAAATTTCTTGTCAATGACTCCTCCATACTTGAAGTTGTACTCCCCGGTCACCGCCACAAATTCCCCGTACATATTGAACTTGCCATTGGTATTGATCTCTATCAACAGAATACCTTCCCCTGTACCTTTTAAGGAGCTACCAGAAGCCCGATCCACCACAATTTCCACTTCGGCATCAGGGGTCACGGCCAGGTCAAACGCCATTTCCAGACCTTGGTATTCTTCCAGTACCCGTTCTTCTTCAAAGGAATTGGTTTCTTTTTTATTGATGAAATTGATAAAAGAATAATCCCCGACACTGGTTACATCGCTCAGGGGTATTTTTAATGATGTACCTTTTGCCGTGGAGGCATCCACGGAAATCGTCAACGCATCCGTAGGGCCATAAATGCTTCCTGTTCCGTTGATAAAACCTTGGCCGTAGTATAAAGATTCCTCATCATATTCCGTATTCAGGATCATAAAGCGGTCGTTGTTGGTGTCCACGTCCAAGCCCAGATACCAATTTGAAAATTCGGTATGGCTTATGGTGCCATCCAAGGTGGCCTTGGTTCCCTCTGCCACATCGGAAAGTCCCACCTTCTCAAAATAGAAAGTTTGGTCGAACAGACGCACGCGGGAAAATGGGGCAAAATCATAATCAACATTCAGGTATGGTATTCCAATCCCAGCATCGTTCAAGGTCAACTCCCCATTGATGGATGGGTTGGTCGCTTCGCCAGTAATCCGGGTGCTACCATTGACCTTCCCACGAATATTGGAAATGACACCATCCCCCAAGGGACTGAAGGGTTCCAGCGAAAAATCTGTAAAATCGGCCGTCAAGTTCAATTCCTGTTTATTGTTGAAGTTGGTCACCTTTCCGTTGATGCTCAGTTTTTCCTTCCCATTGTCGTTCAACCAGGTGCTCACTCCAAACTCGGTGAGGTCGTTGTTTCCGAAAATGCCGATCTCCATGTCGCCCAAATGGATATCGTTGACACTAAAATCCTGAATCTTCAGACTTGATGTGGGCAGATATTTGCCGTCCTTCTGCAAAATATTGAGGAAACCGTCCACGGCCCCGTTCATCTTCAAGCTGTCAATGGCAGGGGTAATCTTGTTCAACGACACCAATTTAAATTGAAGGTCCAAATCCTTATAGGTTGTATCCGCTATCTCTCCCCGTAACCGAATCTGTTCGTCATTGTTGTTGTCCATCACCAGATCTTCGATCTTAATACTATCCAAAGCGCTGTTGAAAATTACTTTGTTCTTGCTATTCCCGTCACGGTTCAACACCCACGTATTGCCCTTAAAACTGACATCGGATTTTTTGAGCCCGATCACGGATTTGTTATTCTCGTTGAAGGTATGGTAAAAGTTTAAGTTGTAGCTATCGTTATATTGGCTCCCCCCCTTAAATTCCGTTCTAAAGAAAAGGGTATCCTTAAGAGTGGTATTGATCAAACTGAAATCCTTGATATCGTAATAGGCCGTGGAAAGGTCCTCAACGGATAGAAATGTGTTGAAAAGAGGGTTTTTGTTGTCTATTTTCAGTTCCAAATTATCGAACTTATTCCCAAAAGCCTCTATGCTCGGCGATTTAAAGGTGAGCTTAAAATCCCTTTCATCCGCCTGAATACTACCACGGATAAAGGTATTGGCATCAAAAACAACTTCTGGGAAGAACACATCCACAATTTTGTTATATATCTTAAAGTTGAAATCCACATGTTGGCCATCCGAAATCTCGAACGGTTTGTAGTTGGTGTAAATGCTACCAATGGAGTTTTGAACCAATCTACCCAACTCACCTACCTTGAACTTACCTTTCATATAACCGGTGATGATATCCGGTGAATTGATCTCCACTGTGCGCACGGTATCCTTGTCGAAGGAGGAGTTCACCGTAAAATCCTCAAAGTAGTAGGTGTCATTTATATTTTGATAGGTGGTATTAGTAAAGTTCATTTGCCCGACCATGTCATCCAAGTTGTTTCCTTCGATATCCATATTCACGTGGCCTTTGAAGATGCTGATGCTGTCGTCAATAAAGTTCAATTCCTTCAAGTCGGCATAATCCACCGCGGCAACAAAGTTGAACTTGTTCTCCCTTCCCCCAAAATCTGCCAATCCTTTAAAATCGAATCTAAAATTATCATCATTACACAACAGAATCCCATCAAAGAGCTGATCCTTCAAAATACCGGAAACCTTTATTTTATTGTATTCATAATTGTTGTATTCCAACTTGTATATCTCTCCCCTAACCTCGGTATTCAGACTTTCGGCCACAAATCCCTTACCCTCCACGTTCATGTCCAAAGAGGTGAATCCAAGTTGGTCATCATTGATGAAATCACCCAAATTAAAATCCATCAACGAAATAAAACCAATGTAAGAGGCATCCTCTATGGTCTGGATATTGGTCATCTGCAGATCCACATAGCTGTCACCCACTGCCGTGTTCAGATTCACCGTGGCATCGATGGAGGTTTCGGTGACCTCTGCGTCCCCCCTAACCGTAAACTGCCCCAATTTCTGTACGGACTCCGGAATGTTCTCCCCTAAGATTTTCGGTAAAATTCCTCTCAACTGGTAATAACTCGAAGTGAGGTTGTCGATATCGCCACGCAGCACAAAAGGGGCCAAATCGCTGAACATGTTATCGAACTCAAAGTCACCCCTGATCCCGGTGTTATCCGTATTCAAAAACAAGTCCTTCACCTTGATCTGGTTAAGTACCCCGCTGAAATTCCCTGTAAAATTGACCACTTTATCCTGACCGAACTCATTATAAAAAGTATTCACCTCGTTCAAAGCTACCGTAGACTCTGTAAAATTGGCATTGAGCTGTACGCGATCCACAAACTGGGCAAAATCTTCCCGATCGTAGGTGAACACCAGATTGCCTTTCAGTTCCGATTGTTCGGTGTCGATGAGCAGGGAATCGAAGCGCATCTCCTCCTTGGTATACTTAAAATCCGCAGCAAGTTTTTTCAAAAGAATACCACGACGCGCCAACATGGAAAGATCTTCGATTTTTGTGGTCACTTCGGGTCCCAATATCTGGAAATCGGATGCCAAGATGGAGACGTCATTGAAATCCAAGGTTTTTGGCTTTTCAAGGTTGTCATCGATCAAACGGAACTTCCCGTTATGGATTTGTATCTCATCCGAAGAAAGGAAAAAAGGAGGGGTTCCCGGATCCCTAGGTTTCCCATCATCCAATTTGTCCACAAAAACATCCAGATTGGTATCCGTTTCCCCTTCGTAGGTCCTTAGATTGAAAACAAGGCCGTCCACCTCAATGTCCCCAAATTCCATTTTGTTATTGGCCATGTTCCGAAGGTTCAAGATGGAAGTGGTCAGTTTGTGGATGTAGAATAAGGTGTCCTTTTTATAATCCTCAACATAAATTCCCTTAACGCCAGTGTTCAAATTGAAAAGGGAAAGACTAACGCGGTCAATCTGTATATTGGTCCCAAACTCCTCGTTCACGGAATCCATGGCATATTTGGCCAACTTGGTCTGTACAACGGGCATGGAAAGTACCAGGGAGCCCAATACCATGAACAGCAAAATAGCCAGTAGGATGCGCAGCAGTATTTTACGAAGTTTTTTGATAGGGCTTTATGTTTTACCTTTGATGACCAATTTTTGTTCCAAAACCAGTGACAGCTACAAAAAAATATATTCTTGCGATCGAATCATCCTGCGATGACACTTCTGCTGCCGTACTTTGCCATACAAATGTACTGAGCAATGTAGTGGCTACGCAAGAAATCCACAAGCAATATGGAGGTGTTGTCCCAGAGTTGGCTTCTAGGGCACATCAACAAAACATTGTTCCCGTGGTGCACCAGGCCTTGGCCAAAGCAAATATCGATAAAAAAGAACTATCCGCCATAGCCTTTACACGAGGTCCGGGACTCATGGGCTCCTTGCTTGTCGGCACTTCTTTTGCCAAGTCGTTGGCATTGGGTCTCAACGTTCCTTTGATCGAGGTCAACCATATGGAAGCCCACATTCTGGCGCATTTTATTGAGGATGAAAATAAGCCCCAGCCCACCTTTCCATTTTTGGCCATGACCATAAGCGGCGGACATACCCAAATTGTAAAAGTGACGGACCATTTTACCATGGAAGTATTAGGGGAAACATTGGATGATGCCGTGGGTGAAGCTTTTGACAAGAGTGCAAAATTGATGGGATTGCCCTACCCTGGTGGTCCTTTGGTAGATAAGTATGCCAAGCTGGGAAATCCCAATGCTTTTGATTTTCCAAAACCGAAGGTAGATGGGCTCAATTTCAGCTTTAGTGGCCTAAAAACAAGTATCCTGTACTTTTTGCAAAGGGAAACCCAAAAGAACCCCAAATTTGTGGAAGAAAACATCAACGATATCTGTGCATCGGTACAGCATACCATTTTGGATATTTTGATGGAAAAGCTCCAAATGGCCGTGGATCAAACCGGGATCAAGCAGGTAGCCATTGGCGGCGGAGTTGCCGCTAACTCTGGAATCCGGGCAAGACTGAAGGAAGCGGAGGAAACCCTAGGTTGGCAAACCTTTATTCCTAAATTTGAGTATTGCACAGATAATGCCGCCATGATCGGAATTGTGGGTTATCTTAAATTTGAAAAGGGGAAATTTACGGATCAAAGTGTCGCGGCCAAAGCCCGTTATGCCATCGGCAGCTAACCAACCTTAAACTTAAGACCATGCAACTTTTCTATAACCCTTCGTTGGACAACAGCACAAAACAATTTGTTTTTCCTCCCGAAGAAAGCAAACATATTGCCAGGGTCCTCAGGAAAACCGAAGGGGACATTGTACATATCACCAATGGAAAGGGATATCTGTTTGAAGCGGAAATTTTGGTCCCTGATCAAAAGAGGTGCAAGGTCAAGATCGTCTCCGAGAGCAAATCGGTCCCAAAACGCTACAGCCTTCACATGGCCGTAGCCCCTACCAAAATGAACGATCGGTTTGAATGGTTTCTCGAGAAGGCAACAGAAATAGGAATTGATGAAATCACTCCCCTCTTCTGTGATCACTCCGAACGAAAAACGGTTAAATTGGAGCGCATGGAACGGGTGTTGCAATCCGCCATGAAGCAATCCCTACAAACCGTATTGCCAAAACTTAATCCTCCGATGTCTTTCAAGGATTTCATGGAAACCGATAATACTGGTCTAAAGTTTATTGCCCATTGCGATGAAGGGGAGAAAATGGAACTGAAACGTAGGGTAATTGCGGATATGGACATCACCATCTTGATCGGTCCCGAAGGAGATTTCTCCAAAGAAGAAATCGATGCTGCAAAAGCCAAAGGATTTGTCCCCATTTCCCTGGGGAACAACAGACTTCGCACAGAAACCGCGGCCATCGTGGCATGCACCACAGTAAACGTCATCAATAGTTAATCCGATACCTCCCTTTTGACAGCCCCAGTGATTTCTAGATCGGCCTTCTCCACAAGCAGCATTAAGGTGAGGCCATCGTCCTTTGAGACGATATCCGGAATTTGAATGGAGGACTCCCCTCTTGACTGTTTCAATTCAATATACTTTTCCTGCACCACTATATTGCTGTTCTTTAAGGTTCGGTTTCTGTTCTCGCCTCTTTTCACCTGAGTGACCCGTTCGTCAATCACCAAGACCACCCGAAGCATTCTATGATCAATCTTACCGGTTGCTACATATGAAAATGCTACTGTCCCGTTGACCACATCAGTATTGATAATCTTAATCATATTCTCTGCACTATTGGTTTTATAAGCATCAATTTTGGAATACAGTTCCTCACGGTTGGATCCCACAAAGTGTTCCCTCCCATTGATCACCATTTGTGGGGTGTAGATACTGCTCGACCTAAACTTTTCCCCGTAGGCCCGTTGCTTTTGGGTATACTCTGGCTTTGCAAAGGGATCCTTCCAACCTATGTAGTCCCAATAATCCACATGATAGGACAAGGCAAAGACATCATTCGGGAACTCCTGTTTCACCTTCCATAAGAGTGCATCCGCGGGAGGGCAACTGGAACATCCTTGGCTGGTGAACAATTCCAACACCACGGATGAAGAGCCCACAGCACTATCTTTAGGCTTATGAATATCTTCAGTAGGGTATGCCTTCAATAAAGCGAATAAGGACATCATGAGAAGAGTAGATGAGACAATTATGATTTTTTTTACCATGAATACTGTACATTTGACTAGTTGGTTAATCGTAACTCCATGAAACACCTTACCCTTTTGGCATTGATTTTAACGCTTTTTGGATCAGGTATGGCCAAGGCACAGGAAATTGCCGTGCTCAAATATGGAGGTGGTGGCGATTGGTATTCCAACCCGACCTCCATACCCAATCTTATCCAGTTTTGCAATGCCAACATCGGGACCAAAATCAATCCCCAACCGGAAACAGTCGAGCCGGGCAGCGTATCCATATTCAAATATCCATTCCTGCATATGACGGGTCATGGCAATGTATATTTTACGGACGAAGAGGCCGAGAACCTTCGGACCTATCTGCTTTCAGGTGGTTTTTTACATATCGATGACAATTACGGCATGGCCCCGTACCTCAAGAGGGAACTGCAAAAGGTCTTTCCCGACAAACAATTGGAAGAATTGGGTGCCGATCATCCTATATTTTCACAAAGATTCAACTTTCTGGAAGGTTTGCCAAAAATCCATGAGCATGATGGAAAAAGACCTCAGGCCCTAGGTATTTTTGTCGAAGGAAGATTGGTGCTCCTTTTTACCTTTGAGTGTGATCTTGGTGATGGTTGGGAAGACCCGAGCGTACACAACGATCCTGAAGACGTAAGGCAAAAGGCTTTGCAAATGGGAGCCAATATTGTGGAATATGCCTTTAAAAGCTGATACATGGATGCTAAGACCATAGCAAACGGAATACTGCGTGCAGTGGCCATATTGGCCGGGGTGGTATTACTAGCCCTTTTTCTTTATAAAATACAATCCGTATTGGCCTATTTGGCCATAGCAGCAGTAGTTGCTCTCTTGGGAAGACCCATTGTCCTTTTTCTCAGGAGACGGTTGAAATTCCCCAACACCCTTGCAGTGGTGGCCACGATGCTTTTCATGCTCTCCATTTTTATGGGCATACTAGCGCTTTTTATCCCGCTCATTTCCGAGCAGAGCAAGAATCTTTCCCTATTGGATATTGATGAGCTTAAATCCAATTTGAACACACTTTACCTACAGGGGCTGGAATATTTTGGGGCCTCAACGGGCAGTGTCAACAATCTTATTGAGGATGCCCATATTGAAGAAAGCATGCTCAAAGGACTTGATTTAGGTTTTATCCCCAATTTCTTGAACTCGCTTGTCAATGCGTTGAGCAGTTTCAGTGTCGGGTTGTTTTCCGTTTTGTTCATTTCCTTTTTCTTTTTGAAGGATAGCAACTTGTTCCAAAACGGCATCTTGACCTTTGTGCCCGACAACAAGGAAAGTAACCTTGTAAAATCCATCGATAAGATCAATGGTTTGCTCTCCCGATATTTTGCCGGAATCCTGCTCCAACTTTTTATCCTGTTTGTGATTTATACGATCGCCCTGCTCATCGTGGGGGTGGAAAATGCCATTGTCATTGCATTCCTATGTGCACTTTTCAACATCATTCCCTATGTGGGTCCGATCATTGGTGGCGTGATCATGATCACCCTTACGATGACGAGTTCATTAGGAGAAGATTTCAGCACCGTAATCTTGCCAAAAGCACTTTATGTTTTGATCGGATTGGCCATTGGCCAGCTGGTGGACAACTTCTTTTCACAGCCCTTTATTTTTTCCACAAGCGTTAAATCCCACCCCCTGGAAATCTTTCTGGTCATCATCATTGCAGGACTACTTTTCGGGGTCGTGGGAATGGTCGTTGCCGTGCCCGGTTATACCGCAATAAAGGTTATTTTAAAAGAGTTTTTAGCCGAAAATACCTTTGTGAAAAAATTGACCAAAAACTTATAGTGTCAGTTTGAATAAATTAATATTAAATACTGGTGTACAGGATTTTATATTTGAAAATCAGAATACTGACATTATGTCGGTTTTGCTTAAAAAATCCATGTTTGAAGGAGTTTCCCAAAAGGAACTCGCCGAGCAACTCGAATCCCGAAAAAAATGTCAGGACAAACTCCCAACTTGGTTTAAAGTCGAAGGTATTTATTACCCCAATAAACTGAACATTGAACAGACCAGTTCCGAACCAACGGCTGAATACAAATCTCGACTGGTATCTGGAAAAAAGCTGTTGGACCTCACTGGTGGTTTTGGTGTCGATTCCTATTTTTTTTCAAAGAAAATGAAGCAGGTAACCCATTGCGAAATCAATGCCGAATTAAGTGAAATTGCTTCCCATAATTTTGAAATATTGGGAAGCAAAAACATCAATTGTGTTCCCGTGAACGGTATCGAATTTTTGAAAAAAACAATCGAGAATTTTGATTGGATCTATGTAGACCCATCCAGACGAAATGATAAAATAGGAAAGGTCTTTTTGCTAAAAGATTGTCTCCCCGACCTCACTCAACACCTCGATGACATTTTACAAAAGACATCAAATGTTCTGATAAAAACGTCTCCTCTTCTTGATATCAAACAGGGTATTTCTGAACTCCAATTTGTAAAAGAGATACATGTATTGGCTATCCAAAATGAAGTGAAAGAACTGTTGTTCGTTATCGAAAAAGGATATGTTGGTACTATTGACATCAAAACAGTGAACCTCTATCAAGGACAGGAAGACCACTTCAACTTTAACCTCACTGAAGAAGAAAATGCTCCTTTGGAATTGGGGGAACCGCTTACCTACCTTTATGAACCCAATGCAGCTATTTTAAAGTCGGGCGCTTTTAAAACCGTTGGAAATACTCATCAACTAAAAAAACTGCATCCCCATTCCCATTTGTACACCTCGTCAAAACTTGCAGAGTTTCCGGGACGAAGGTTTGCCATCCAAACCGTGCTTCCCTACTCCAAGAATACATTGAAATCATTAGGAGTGACAAAGGCGAACATTACCACCAGAAACTTTCCCCTTCCCGTGGCCGATTTGAGAAAGAAACATAGGATTGCCGATGGTGGGGACCACTACATTTTTTTTACCAAAAACATGGACGACACGTTATTGGTACTGGTTTGTGAAAAAGTATAGTTCAGTCCAACTGTTCGACCCATTCAAAAAACAGATTGATCCAGTTCCTTAGAACAGGATCTTGCAGTGCCAAGGAAAATCCATGGCCTCCTTTTGGGTAGATATGCATAGCTGCTGAAACCCCTTGCTCACGGAGTGCCCTAAAGAATAAAATGCTGTTTTCAACGGACACACCATCGTCATCTGCTGCATGCACCAAAAATGTTGTTGGTGTATTCTTGTCCACATGTTTTTCATTGGACAAGTAGTCTATTTGTTCTTGGGTAGGGTTGTCTCCCACCAAGGATTTTCTAGAACCGCTATGTGTGCTTACCGCTCCCAACGTAATCACCGGATAGACCAGAGCCATAAAATCGGGGCGGGCGCTTAAATCATCAATATCGTCCTGTCTGTCATATACCTTCTCATTGTAATGCGTGCCCAAAGTAGATGCCAAATGCCCACCGGCCGAAAAACCCATAATCCCAATTTTATTGGGGGAAATATTCCACTCGCCTGCATTTTGCCTCACCATCCTTATGGCGCGTTGCGCATCTTGCAAGGGAACAATATTTTTATTGCTGGTGATGGATTTGGACCATGGCAACCGATACTTGACCACAATGCCGGCAATTCCCTTGGCATTGAAGGCCTTCGCAATATCAGTGCCTTCCCAATCGTAGGCAAGCCCATAGTAGCCTCCCCCAGGAAATATAAGCACGGCTTGGCCTGTTGCTGTCTTTTTGGTGGGCAAATACACCTCCATGGTAGGCTCTTGCACGTTCGTAATCCACAAAATGCCATCATCGTTAAAGGTTGCATCTTCTTTTTCATCCGTTTCCTTTTGATTGGGAATTTTGTTGGGCCATAAAGGCAAAATGGCATGTTGGGCAGAAATTTTCATGGTCACCAGCACTATTAAAAATGTATATTTCTTGAAACTTTTCATTTTCTTGTTCTTTGGTTAATCTTCACAATCCCATTTAAAATCGGCAACCTTGTCATTGGAGCCTGCGGATAGGTTGTAGTGCCACCATTCTGTCCTGATGGACCAAAATCCATGGGCTTCCATGGTTTCCTTGAGTAATTTACGGTTCTCCAATATTTCCTTAGGGAGATCTAAATTATCATGATAGGCACGTTTGCCAAAGAAGTCAAAATCGGTTCCCATATCCAGTTCGTTTCCTTCCATATCCACCAAGGTGATATCGACCGCTCCTCCTTTGTTATGGATGGATCCTTTTACGGGATCGGCAACGTATTGTGGATTCGGTACAATTTTCCACATTTTGTACTGAACCGAGTTGGGACGGTAACAATCAAAAAACTTGATCTTGGCTCCGTGTTGCATGAATTCCTTATTGGCCTCGATCAATGCTTTGGCCGTTTTTACCCGAGTGTAGCATTCAGCACAATCATACACCTTGGCCTTTAGAAAATTATTTTCAGTAGCATACCGAAGGTCATATGCGAAATCATCACTGAAATCGGCCAACCTAACAAAAGTGGTATCGGCGAGGCCATCAAAGGTCTTGAAGGTTTTTTGCTCTTTAATGGAAATGGTGTCCAATGGTTTTGCCTCGACCTCTTTTGTATTTACATCAGTTGCTATTTTGGCCTTTTCACGACACGAGAATATCATCAATAGGCCCAAAAATAAAAGCAAGTACTTCATGAAAATCAATTTATACGTTTTTGCTTCGCCATCCAAGTGTAAAGGGAATCGGTGGTATAGGCCCTGTCCCATGCATTGTGGCCAACACCTTTATATCTGGTATAGCGTACATCGTATCCCATTTCCTTCAACTTTTCCACCATCTTGTCCGATTCCTCCACATCAATGACCTCGTCCTGTTCCCCATGAAAAACCCAAATGGGCATTTTTTTGTCGATCCAATGGGCATACGGCAAAGGAGCCATACCACAGACAACGGCGAGGGCAGCAAAGGTATCGGGGTATTGTGTGGCCAGTTCCCAAGCAGCACTTCCTCCCCTGCTCAGACCCGTTAAATAGATGCGCTTTTTATCAACGCGATTGTGATCCACTACGGAATCCAACAATTGCATCACAGCTTGGGTGTTCCACCATTTTTTCTCGTGGGGGTTCTGTGGGGCCAAAATCAAAAAAGGAAATTGTTTGCCTTCGACCAAAAGTTTTGGAGGTCCTGTATCCTTGATCTCTTCCACCGCCCTACCTGATTCACCTCCGCCATGCAAGAAGAGCAATAGCCCAAAGTCTTCGGTTTCGGAAGAAAAATAATCCTCAGGATAGTACAGGTAATATTTTAGGTCTTCCTTGGTTACGGTCTCCAACTCATCCTGCACCAAATGCGATTGTGCAGTACAACCCTCGAGCAAAAAAATACTCATCAACAGCAATAAGCTTGGTATGGTCTTGGGCATCTGCATCTTATAATAATTTATCGGCAATATCTTTCCAAGTATCGGCCCTTTCAAAATCGGTTGTATTGGTGTTGTGCGGAGAAGTGAACATAATGGTCCATCCATCAAAATTTTTGAGATTTTTACTCCTGTCATCGATGAGGAGGTCCCCCTTCAAAATAAACTTATCACCGCATAAGATACGTTTTTGCCATGGGATAAAGGGAAAAAATTCATCCAGCCAATCAGATTTTTCACGAAGTGACTGGGGAAATTCCATGGCGGCCGAAGCAATAAAAACTTCGTGTTTTTGGCTCAGTTCCCTCAACACTTCCTGACTATCGGGGATTACCTTCAAATCCTTGAAAAATCCCACCCTGTGCGTATGCAACTTGATGGATTGTTGATGCTCAACGGGAACGCACTGCCAGGCTTCTTTACCAAAACAATCCTTTAGTTGTAGATTGGCATTGAACTCTTGGTTGTAAATATCGATATGGGCCATATAGGCATCGGCTATCACCTCATCCATATCCACAAAAATAGTCATACGGTATGTTTTTTGTGAAGTACGCTAAAACTTGGGGGAATTTCAAAAAATGTGGCATGATAATTTTAAATGCCAATAGGTCGGATTTTATTATTCTGGGAAAAGGAGCCTGCTTGAAAAACGCCAAAAGATGATTCTGCGTTTTTATGGGTTATCGAGATAAAATCCTGATTAAATTCACTTTCCATTATTCCAGTTCTATGTAAATTCCAAACGAAAATTTCTTTCGAATAGGTTTTCCGTATTGGTATGCAGGTGTCCAATCAGGAAGTTGGTCCACAATATCAATTATTTTTTGATCTATTTTTTTATTGATACCTTTTCGAATAACTGGATTAACCACTTTCCCTTTTTCGTTAATTTCAAATTCAATTTGGATTCTTTGGCCAATTTGAGAATCCATATCCATATCATCTTTTGAAATTGTCAATCTTTTTGCAATGAATTTTTGAAGCTCTTTTATACCGCCTGTAAACTCAGGTAAACTGTTCCAATTGCTCAAGTTTTCTAGGCTATCGGATATTGATTTTGCATTTTCTCTAAAATCAATTCCAAGCTTTTCATCAAGTAACGCACACATTATAGAATCATAACAATAATAGAATCGCATTGAATCCTGGCTTATAAACCTCCATTTGACATTGAATCTTTCCCTTAGCACATAAAAATAGGTGCTTTCAACAGGAAATGTTTCCATTGAATGAAGTTTGAAATTGTCATTTTTAAAATCGATCCTAGCCATCTTTTCAGCCACATCACACTCTGATTGCCCGCAACTGAACAAAAAAATCATGATTACAGAAACCTTAAAAATATTCTTCATATCGATATAAAAACTCCAACTGATGATGAATTTTATAATAAAATAAGCCTTTACTACAGGTTCTACATATAATTTCGAATTATTTTCCCTTCCATTTTTACCACATTCCCAAAACTTAAAACTACCACCCATTTAACGGCTTTGCAGTGTTTTAATTTAATGAAATAACCGTTACCTTCACAGCTTATGACCAAAACCAACCCACGAACATGCTGCCCAAAGGTAATTTTCCTGCAAAGGTCTATTTGAACGGTGAAATTGTAACCAGTGAAAACGCCACCATTTCGGTATTTGACCGTGGATTCCTCTTCGGGGATGGCATTTATGAGGTAATGGTACAACTCGAAAACGGCATTTTTTACAAAAAGGCCCATTTGGACCGACTACAGGAAAATCTGGTCAAAATTGGTATCGAGTATCAGGTGTCCGAGCTGGAAAAAGAAATCGAACCCTTATTGATTGCTTCGGAACTTGTGGACCAGCCCTGTCTTATCTACATGCAGGTTACCCGTGGTGTGGCCCCTCGAAAGCATTCCTACCCAAAGGGTATTCCCGCCACTGCGATGATGTACGCCCTACCCTTTCAATTGCCCTACATCAACCAAAAGAACATGCATGCCATTTTGCAAACCGATTTTAGATGGCACCGCTGTGATATCAAATCCATTTCCTTGTTGGGCAACATCATGAGCAACGAGGCCGCCATGCTGGCCGGAACGGGTGAAGCTGCTTTAGTACGTGATGGCATCATTACCGAGGGATCGCATACCAACATCTTTTTTGTCAAAGATGACACGGTGATCACCCATCCTGCCAACGAGCATATTTTGGATGGCATCACCCGAAAAATACTTGTGAAGCTTTGCCAAGAATTGAATATCCCACTGGTAGAAAGAGGGATTTCCGTGGAAGAAATACCAACCATGGAAGAGGCCTTTTTCACAGGGACTTCAACTCAAATTGCGTCCATTGCTCAATTGGACAATCATACCTTTCATGCACCTGATGACTTTGGCCCCATAACCCGAAAACTGCAGGATGCCCTTGCTTCCCTAAAAGAAATCGACACCTCTGAAGTGACCTTATAAAAATGTAATTATGATTCATAAAATACCACCTTTTGTTAGCACGATGACTCTTTTGGTATCCGTGTTGATTCTTTCATCCTGCAGCGAGCAATACGACCTGCTTATTCTGAACGGAACCGTTTATGACGGCAAGGGAGGGGAACCCGTTGTGACCGATATTGCCATCAAAGATTCCATGATCGTGGCCATGGGAGATTTGGATAATGTCAAGGCGCTTCGCATCATTAATGCCGAAGGATTGGCCGTTTCCCCTGGTTTTATCGATATGCATGCCCATTTAGAACCGATTATGGAACTGAATTCCTGCGAAAGCCATGTAAGACAAGGAGTGACCACCGCGTTAGGCGGTCCGGATGGTAGCTCGCCCTACCCCATGAAACCTTTCATGGACAGTCTTCAACAAAAGGGTATTGGCATGAATGCCGCCTTTTTGGTGGGCCATAATACGGTAAGAAGAAATATCATGGGACTCGAAAATAGGGCTCCTACTCCCGAAGAACTCAAAGCTATGGAAGCAGAGATCGACAGTGCTATGAAAGATGGGGCGTATGGTATTTCCACTGGCTTGAAATACTTGCCCGGGGCCTTTTCCAAAGTGGATGAAGTCATCGACCTTTCCAAAGTGGCCTCCAAATACGGGGGCATCTATACATCCCATTTACGGGAGGAAGGACTGGGACTTTTCGATGCTGTGCAAGAAGCCATCCAAATTTCCGAGGATGCCGATATTCCCGTAATCCTTACCCATCACAAAGCCATTGGAAAGCCTATGTGGGGAAAGAGTGCCCGAACCTTGGCCATGGTAGATTCCGCAAGAGCAAAGGGATTGGACATAAAAATGGACCAATACCCTTACGCAGCCAGTTATACCAGTATTTCGGTGCTTATCCCAAGTTGGGCAAGGGCTGGTGGTCAAGAAGAATTCAAGGCACGGGTGGAAGACCCAGTACTTCGTGACAGTATTAAAAATGGGATTGTCTTTAATATTTTGAACGACCGGGGCGGTTCAGATCTGGACCGAATCCAATTCGCGAAAGTAGAGTGGGCCCCAGAACTGGAAGGAAAAACATTAAAGTATTGGTGTGAACAACACAATTTGGAGCCCTCCGTGGAAAATGGGGCGGACTTGGTCATCAAGGCTCAATTGAACGGTGGGGCATCCTGTGTATACCATGCCATGGCCGAAGAAGATGTGGAGCGCATCATGAAGCACCCCATGACCATGATCGGTTCGGACGGGCGTTTGGTGGAACCAGGTATGGGTCACCCACACCCCCGTTGGTATGGCACCTTCCCAAGGGTATTGGGACGTTATGTGAGGGAAAAGCATACCTTGGAACTTTCCGAAGCCATACGTAAAATGACCTATCTGCCAGCCCAGAGCCTCAATCTTACAGACCGTGGACTCATCAAGGAAGGGATGAAGGCAGATATCACTATATTCAATCCAGAGACCATCATCGACAAAGCCACTTTTGAAAAACCTCATCAATACTCCGAAGGCATCGAATATGTTTTGGTGAATGGAGGGTTGGCCGTGGATGAAGGTGAGTTCAAGGATATTAAATCAGGAAAAGTATTACGTAAACAATAGCACCTCAACATGATGAAAAAAACTACAATAGCATTTGTTCTTGCCTTAGGAATGGCAACTTGCATTCTTAACGCACAAGAAACTCCAACCATTGAAAAGCAGTATACCAAGGAAATTGAAAAATTGACCAAAGCCAAAAAGGTCAAGGCTGCCTTCGAAATTATCAAGGGTCAAATGGACCAGACCACAGCGGACCTCATTACCCTTACGGAAGTGTTGGCACCTCCTTTCATGGAAGATGAAAAAGGAAAGGTATTCGCCAAAATGTTGGAAGAAGCTGGTATTGACAGTATCTGGACCGATAAAGTCGGAAACGTCATCGGCCTCAGAAAAGGAACCTCAGGCGAATCAGGATATGTGGGTGTGGATGCCCATTTGGATGTGGTTTTTCCCGAAGGCACCGATGTGACCGTTCAAAAAGTGGGCGATACGCTCAAAGCCCCCGGAATCGGGGACGACACTAGGGCTTTGGCCATGCTCATCAGTATGTTGAAGGCCATGAACAAGGCCGATATCAAAACCGGAAAAGATGTATTGATCGTGGGTTCTGTTGGTGAGGAAGGCCTAGGTGACCTTCGTGGCATGAAATATATGTTCAACGAATCCGGGTTGGACATCGATTCATGGATTGCCATTGATGGTGGCAGTATGGGCAGAATCAGCAATGCTGGACTGGGTTCCAAACGCTACAAATTGGAAATCAAGGGAAAAGGAGGCCACTCTTGGGGGGCCTTCGGTTTGGCCAATCCACATCATGCCTTAGGTAAGGCCATCGATGTTTTTTCCGAAGCAGCTTGGGACTACACTTCCGGGGATATTCCCAAGACCAGTTTCAATGTAGGTCGAATTGGAGGTGGTACTTCTGTCAATTCCATTCCCTTTGAATCTTGGGCGGAAATAGATATGCGGGCCATCGACCCCAAAAATTTGGATGAAATTGAGGCTATCTTGAAAAATTCCGTGGAGAAGGCCATTACAGCGTATAATGCCAGTGGTGTTAAGGGGGAAGTAACCTATGAGCTGATTAAGATCGGGGACAGACCTTCTGGCGAGTTGCCTGGTTCCCTACCCTTGATCCAACGTACCATGGCCGCAACCCAGTACTTTGGTGTTGTCCCTAGTTTGGGGCGTGGTTCCACCAATATCAACATACCTGTTTCCAAAGGAATTCCATCGGTATGTATCGGTCGTGGTGGAAAAGGTGGCGGCGCCCATTCCCTACACGAATGGTATTTGAACGACGAACCAGGGGATGAATCCATCCAATTGGCTTTATTGGTCACCTTGGCCCAGACAGGATTGGAAAAATAAGGTGATGAGAATTTGGAACCCTAAAATAGTAAGCTGTTTTCTTTTCCTCTTGTGGGCCGCTACATATGGCCAACTGGATACGGAAAAAGAAGCGCAAATCGATAACCTGTTCCAAGCATGGAACAAGCCCAATCACCCTGGAGGCGCCATAGCCATTATGCAAAGCGATAAGGTGGTGTACTCCAAAGCCTATGGATTGGCCAGTATGGAATACTTGGTACCCAATTCCACGGGAACTTTGTTCAATGTGGCCTCAGTTTCCAAACAGTTCAGTGCATTGGGTATTGTGCTATTGCAGGAACAGGGTAAACTATCCATTGATGATACCATCGACAAATACATTGATGGACTTGCTCCTTTTGGCAGTAAGATTACCATCCGTCAGATGATGCACCATACCAGCGGCCTTCGGAGCCTCCATGCCCTCTTTGCCTTGGCAGGATGGCGTAATGACGACTCGCGGACCAATGCAGATCTAGATCGAATCATGGCACTTCAAACGGAACTTAATTTTGAGCCGGGTTCCGAGTATCTCTACTGCAACACAGGATATATGTTCTTGGCCAACATTATTGAAAAAGTGACCCATAAGTCCTTTATGGATTTTATGAAGGAAGACATTTTCATTCCTTTGGGCATGCACGAAACCTATGTGGAAGATCGCTACGATCGGATTGTCCCGAACAACGCTACCTCCTACTATACCCAAAGAAATGGCTTTATCCGAGCGGTGGAGTATTGGGGTTATGTGGGTTCTGGCAATATGCACACCACTACGGCAGACCTATTAAAATACCTGAAAAACTATTATGATCCGCAACCTGGATGGGAAAACATATTCCGAACCATGCAGACCTTAGACCCCTTGAACGATGGAAGTTATCTAGAGTACGCTTTTGGTGTGAATGTAGACAAACTATATGGTAAAAAACGGATTACCCATGGCGGTTCCATTGGGGGTTTCCGTTCCAATGTAGCGGTATTCCCAGAGGAGAAAACGAGTATTGCCATCATCACCAATTTTTCATCTTCGGGACCTGGGGGCAAATCCAATGACATTGCCGGTATTCTATTCGGCAAGCCCGCTCCTTTTAAAAAGTTGAAGGTGGCGAAAATTTCAAAGTCGACCATGGAATCCTATGCAGGTGATTATTGGGATGATGACACCTATGAAGAACAGCAAGTCACCATAAATGGCGATACGTTGTTTTTGGGCCGCAGAACCGCTTTTCTTCCTGTTGCCGAAGGAAAATTTGAAGCCTTGGATTCCCAAAATGGCACCAAATTGGAGTTCCATGAAAATGAATTTGACTACATCCCAGGCTCCAATCGATCACTTCATTTTAAAAAATTCAAAGAAGAACCCCTAACCGATGCCGATGCAGCAGAATATGTGGGAGCTTATTACAGTCCCGAGATCCATACCTCCTATTCCATCTTTTATAGGGAAGGTAAGTTGTATGCCTTTCATATACGATTTGGTGAATTGACCCTCACGCAAAAATTCAAGGATTTATTACAGGGTGAATATCCATTGAGCACATTAAAATTCAAGCGTGAAAATGGAAAGATTACCGGAGTTTGGATTTCCGATGGCAGGGTACGAAACCTATGGTTTGAAAAAACGGAATAACACAATTTGGTCTTTATGGCCTTATAAAAAGGAACCCCCGCATGTAGCAGGGGTTCTTTTCTTTTTCAATCAGCAATTTTCATCCTCAATTTTCCAATCGCCCGGAATCAAGGGCCATGGATCGTATCAAATTGACACGTTCGGTAAGTTCCTGTCCAAAAAGTTGGACACTAAGGCGCTCCGCTTCAAGGACCTGACGTTCGGCATCCACCACATCAATATAGTTTACCAATCCCTTTCTATATCGTTCATTGGTCAATAGGGCAGCGTCCCTTGCGGCCACCACGAACTCCTGTTGCGCCAACAACTGTTCCCGTATCCAATGCAAATTGGAGAACGCATTTTCTACCTGTTTGTAAGATTGAAGCAGGTTTTGCTCATAATTTCTATGTTCCTCATCCAATTCACTCTTTCTCAACTTAATCTCAGCGCGCTTCTTACCTCCTTCAAATACAGGAAGAGAAGCCGTAACACCCGCAAACCAGGTCCTGCTATCCCTTTCTATAAGATTGTCCGAAGCTCCGGAAAGATAACCGTAAGCCCCACTCAATTGGAATGAGGGCAACAATTGTTTCTTTTGATTGACCAGCATTTTTTCCGCTGACTCTATCATCAATTTTGAAGCCCGTAAATCCGGTCTGGTAACCACCAATGAATCTTTCCTCAAAAATTCAACATTGGGTGGAAGATATTGGATGTTGGCATGGGGCACCTCAAACGTACTGGCATCCTCCCCGACCAACGTGGCCAAAATGAGTTCTATTTCGGACCTTAATCTTTGGGTGTTTTTGAGTTGCACCTGTACCGAAGCCAATTCGGTTTTTGCCCTAAGTTCATCGATTTGGCTCACCAGACCTGCGTTGTAACGCGTTGAAGCTATCTCCAGATTATCGAGTCTAGTTTTTTCCGTATGCTTCAACAAGTCGATTTCGGCATCCAAACGGACCATTAAAAAATAATTACTGGCCACTTCGGTGGTGACTTCCAATACTATCTGTTTGCGGTTTTCTTCCGTGGCTTTATAGAGCAGATTATTGGCCTCCAAATTGTTGAAATTTTTCCCAAAAACATCCAATTCATAGGAAGCCGTGACCGGAGCTTGGTAGGTACTCAAAGTTGCCGGTCCCAGTTGCCCTCCAAATGGATTGGGTCGGTTGGCCGAAAACTCCTGTCTCGTGAACGATGGTTCCACCCGAATGGTCGGGAACATAGTCGACATGGCGATATGTTTGTTGGCCTTGGCCTGGTTCAGTTTGGCCAACGCGATTTTTAAATCAAGGTTCTGCTCGAGGGCCTTGCTTTCCAAAGTATCAAGAGCTGGATAGCCAAAAGATTTCCACCACTGTTTATCTTGTGTGATGGGCCATACATTTTGACTTATGGTATCATTTCCAATATACAGTACCACAGTCTCTTTGGATGTATCCCGCCATCTCCATTTAGAAGTATCCATCTCCTGCCCATGGGCAGAGAGCACCCCAAAAAGGATCAAAACGGATTTTATAATTGTTCTTGAATATTTCATTCCTGTTATTAGTTTAATTCGATTGCCTTTGTTTTTCTTTTCCCAATATTTCTACAGAGCACATAAAAAACCGGTGTGAACAGTAAACCAAAAAAGGTTACTCCCAACATTCCACTGAACACTGCCGTTCCCAAGGAGCGTCTCATTTCTGCCCCGGCCCCGGATGCCAATACCAAGGGTACAACACCCAAAATGAAGGCAAATGCGGTCATTAATATGGGACGAAGTCTTAATCGAGCCGCTTCCATGGCCGCTTTTTCCAAAGGATATCCTTGGTCTTCCAACTGCTTGGCAAACTCCACTATTAGGATGGCATTTTTACTGGCCAATCCCACAAGGACCACTAATCCAATCTGGGTAAGGATGTTATTGTCCATACCCACCAATCCAATGCCCGTCATGGATGACAGCAAACACATGGGTACAATCAGGATCACGGCCAAGGGAAGTACCCAACTTTCATATTGTGCTGCCAACAAGAGGAACACAAACAAGACGGCCAACCCAAAGGCAATCCCTGCGGTATTTCCTGATTCTTTTTGTTGATAGGCCAGTTCAGTCCATTCATAATCAATTCCCTCGGGCAAGATTTGGTCAGCCAAGCGTTCCATGGCTTCAAGGGCCTCCCCTGAGCTGTAGCCAGGGTTAACGTTACCCGAAAGTGCCAATGCCGGGTAAAGATTGTATCTGGGTACCCGTGCTGGTCCCGAAATATCCCTTAACTGGCCTACAGCACTCAAGGGTACCATTTCACCATTCCTGTTCCGTACCCTTATCCGGGTAAGGTCTTGGGGAGTATATCGATATTCCCCATCTGCTTGTGCCGTTACCCTGAACGTTTTCCCCTGCATGTTAAAGTCATTCACAAAGGCAGAACCCATGTACACTTCCATGGCACTGGAAATCTCTTCGATTGGCACTCCCATGGTCTGGGCTTTCTCCTTGTCCAGATCAAAGAACAATTGTGGTGAACTCGAATTGAAGAAAGTGAAGACACTGTTGAGTGCAGGGTCTTGGTTGGCTGCCGCCATGAGTTGATACCCAGCCTGCAACAACTGCTCCGTACCCAATCCCCCACGATCTTGGATCATCATTTTGAATCCACCTGCGTTTCCAATTCCGCGAACCGGAGGAGGAGCCACCACCACGGTAAAGGCATCGTCAAAAGGAGCCAACTTTTTGGTCAGCTCTTGCTGTAATCCCTTAAAGGTGATGCCTTTTTTCTTACGGGTCTCAAAATCCTCCAGAGCCGTGAAAATGGCCCCGGCATTGGAGGAGTTCGTAAAGGTAGCCGCATCAAAACCTGTGAAAGCCACGGCATTCTTCACCCCATCAATGGTTAAAACACTGTCAATGGCCTTTTGCATTACCTTATCGGTCCGTTCCAAAGAAGAACCGGGAGGCAATTGGATAATGTTGATGAAATAGCCTTGATCCTGTTCCGGAATAAATCCTGTAGGTATTCGGCTAAAGGCAAAAACGGTTAGCACGATTAGTCCCACATAAGAGAGCAATACCCATTTGCGCTTCGCGATAAATTTTTGGGTAATATTCCCATACTTCAACGATACCCAATCCATGACTTTATTAAAGCCAGAAAAGAACTTGGGAACAAAACCGAACCTTGCTGTCGCCACTTTTTCATGGTCTTCTTCCTTATGTTTTTTCATGACGATGGCCGCCATTGCAGGACTCAACGTAAGTGAGACAAATACAGAGATCATAGTAGCCACGGCCACGGTAACACCAAATTGACTGTAGAACGCTCCACTGATTCCTTTTAGGAATATGGTTGGCAAGAACACAGCAACCAATACCAATCCCATGGCCACCAAGGCTCCTCCTACTTCATCCATGGTCTTTCTTGCCGCTTTTTTAACGCCCATGCCATCCCGAAGGTTCCGCTCCATATTTTCCACGACCACAATAGCATCATCCACCACAATACCAATGGCCAGTACCAGACCGAAAAGGGTCAAGTTGTTCAGGGAATATCCCAATCCCTGCATCACTGCAAAAGTTCCAATAAGGGATACGGGTATCGCCAAAATTGGTATGATGGCGGCCCTCCACGTCTGGAGAAACAAAATGATTACCAACACTACAAGGATGATGGCTTCGTAGATAGTCCCTCCAACCTCGTCAATGGACTGCGCAATGAATTCCGTTGGGTTGTAGGCAACTCTATATTCCACCCCTTTTGGAAAGTCTTTGGAAACTTCCTTCATGGTATTTAAAATGGCATCCGCGGTTTCCAATGCATTGGTTCCCGGTCTTTGAAACACGGGAAGCGCCACGGCAGGGTACTTATCCAGATATCCTTTGGTGGCATAACTTGCCGAACCCAATTCCACCCGACCAATGTCCTTCACCCTTACCAACTGGCCTCTATCCCCGTTTCTAACAATAATGTCCTCAAATTCCTCTTTGGTATTGAGCCTACCCTGGGTCTGTATGTTTACCTCAAAGGCATTCTGATCCATTAAGGGTTGTTGGTTCAAGGTACCACCGGCTACCTGGACGTTCTGTGCCCTCAAGGCACTGAGTACCTCGTTGGGCGTCATGTCCATACTGGCCATTTTATCTGGGTTGAGCCAAATTCTCATCGAATATTGATCCCCACCAAACATCCTTACATTTCCTACCCCGTCAATCCTTGAAATCTTGTCGATGATCTGGAAATTGGCATAGTTGGCCAGATAGGTTTGGTCATACGTATTGTCAGGAGAAATCATGTGGATGACCAACATAAGGTCCGGAGAACTCTTCTGTGTGGTGATACCGAGTCGTCTTACCTGTTCGGGCAATCTAGGCTCGGCAATGGCCACTCTGTTCTGTACAAGTACCTGTGCTTGGTCCACATCAACCCCTTGTTTAAAGGAGATGGTGAGGTTCAGCAACCCGTCGTTGGTTGCTTGGGACAACATATAGATCATCCCCTCCACCCCGTTGATTTCCTGCTCCAATGGCGTGGCGACGGTCTTGGAAATGGTCTCCGCGCTCGCCCCTGGATACGCAGCGGTCACTACCACCGTAGGGGGAGCCACTTCCGGATATTGTGACACCGGAAGCGAGAAATAAGCCAATCCCCCAAGGATCATCAAAATGATGGAAATCACAATGGAAAGGATGGGCCTTTTTATAAAATTATGCGTGAATTTCATATTGAAATATTGGTTTTTTGATTTACTATGTATTTGTTGTTCCTTTTGAATTTTGAAAAGACCTGCCCTAGCTTGCCCCATCTATAATGGGACAAGCTTGTATAAAAGGGCTTTGTAATGTGAAATACTTACAGGCCTGTTCAAAAAGGATATTGGATGCTTACATGGCTGCCAAAGAGGTATCAGGTTCAACCTTGAAGGTCTTTTGTTCCGGTTTGATCTGAATTCCCGGACGAACTTTGAGCAAATTACCACTGATGACCTTATCGCTAGATTCCAGACCACCCAAAACAATTCTGTACTTGTGGTTGTACAACTTGCCTATCTGGATGGGTTTTACCTGAACCGTATTATCCTCACCTACCGTATACACTATTTTTTGTGATTGATTGGTAGTGATCACTTCTTCGGGAATCAGTAAGACCTCGGTTTCTTGTCCCAACAATCGCATGCGCCCGAACATCCCTGATTCAAGTTCCATGTTCTTGTTGTCAAAAACTGCCCTTCCTCGAATGGTACCAGTGGTTTGGTGGATTTCGTTATCCACAAAGTCCATATAGCCGACCCTGTCATAGGAAGTTTCATTGGTCAACTTTACCAACACTTGCTTTTTATCGGTTGAAGCTTTTCCATCACTGGCTCCAGCATTTCCAAAGAAATCCGTTTCACTGGCATCAAAATAAAAGTGCATAGGGGTCACTTGAAGGATCGTGGTCAAAAGGCTGGCATCTGCCGACCCTCCTGAAATATAGTTTCCCGGATCCACATATTTTTCACTGACCTTTCCACTGATCGGTGCTTTTATGGTGGTGTACGAAAGATTCAATTGCGCTTCGGCCAACCTAGCGTTTGCTGCCATTAACCTAGCCTCAGAGGATTTCGCAATCTGTTTGCGCTGTTCTACCTCTTCCATGGAAACTGCCCTGGAATCCTGTACGGACGAAACACGATCATAATCACTTTTAGTTCTTTGCAGATCTGCCTCGGCTTGCAATTTTTCGGCCTCCGCTTGTTTTAAGGCCGCATAAAATGGGCGTTGATCCACAATAAAAAGCACTTGACCCTTTTCTACAAAGTCGCCATCCTTGAACTTAACGGATTCCACGTATCCGTTTACCCTAGATCTTACCTCTACTCTTTCCGAAGCTTCAAAACGCCCGATGTACTCATCCCAATTGGTAATCTTTTCAGTAGATGGGAGAATATAGGGTGTTGCCATAGCAACCACCTTCTGTTCCGCAGCGTTGGAATCGGCGCAAGATGTCAGTATCGACCCAAGGATTGCCATAACGCATATGGCCAAAACTGTCTGTAAATTTTCCTTTTTCATGGTGTTGTTGTTTTTGGTTATAATGATTGATAATGCAAATACCCAAACCCCAATACAGGCTTGGTATGATAAAATTGTTTTAATGTTTAAATGAAAAAACCCTGTCACGAACCGATCGGTCGGCCGTGATATGGTCAATGTCCAAGAACAAAAGTTTGTCTAGATGATGTGCTTTCGTTGTTTAATTGAGCATACGATAATCGTTCGGGGAATACCCCACTCGTTGTTTGAACAGTCTCGTAAAATGCTGCGGGTATTTGAACCCGAGTTCATAGGCAATCTGGCTTACTGACTTTGTGGTATCAAAGATGCGCTCCTTGGCCACATCGATCAATTTTGTCTGTATATATTCCTGTGCGGTCTTACCTGTTTCCTTTTTGACCAGGTCCCCAAAATAGTTGGACGACAAGTTGAATTCGGAAGCAAAATACCCAACCGAAGGGAGACCAATGTTTTTTGGATTATCCGATGTAAAATAATCGTTCAGCAAACCCTCGAACTTATTGAGGACTCCTTGATTTTGATTGTCCCTTGTGATGAACTGTCTGTCGTAAAAACGCAAACAGTAGTTCAGGAACAATTCAATCGTTGAAACGATCAGTGTCTTGCTATGCTTGTCAATGGCCTGTTTTAGTTCAAATCCAATTTTTGAAAAGCAGTCCAGCACAATTTCCCGTTCACAATCTGAAATATGCAACGCCTCATTCACTTGGTACGAAAAAAAGTTATAGTCATTGATATTTCTGCCTAAAGAAGTCCCTTTGATCAAATCAGGGTGAAATGCCAAGGCATGCCCCTTGGGTTTCATCTTTTTGCACGCCTTTTTTGACAATTCCTCTGGTTTTGGCGATCTACCGGCCACTTGGCCAGGTCCCATGAACACCAATGTACCCTCCTGGTAATCATAATAATGTTTCCCGTATTGCATATCCCCACACTTCACATCCTTCAGCATAACTAAATAGAAGCCAAAGTTCATTTTGGATGGCATTTTGGGTTCTACTTTTGAAAAGTCGATCACAGAGACCAAAGGGTGTTCTGTTTTTACCCCATAATGCTTGTTATATTCACAAATGCTGTCGAATTTTATGATCTTTTCCATGGGTACTGTTGCTTTACTCCAACCAAAGTTAGATCATTATCTTAGTTATGGTACACCCTACGGTAATAATGGTATGCTTTCGGTAATATGTATAACTTTTACTACTCTACAGTTGTAATTTTGGAGTATCACAAAAGTATATCAAACTCATTTTAAGCAAAATACACTCTTATTTTTTATAATTTGGGAAAAGCAAAAATTTATACTTACGGTGAGGGGTGAGTGTTATGAAGCGCTTAGGAGGTGAAAACAAGCCTATGGGAGGGTGTCGAAAATAAAACTTTGGCCTTGCATTTGCCTTGTCAATATTAGTCTTCAAATCAAGACTGAACAAAATAAAGATATCTCGCCGATAGTGAAAAAATGCTAAAATAACCTTTAATCCCTATTCAAGAATTGTGTGTTTGGGGTTTAAGACAGTTTGAGGTCAATTGATTTTGAATCAATATCTCGGTACCGCGAATACCCCTTCAGAAACCACCAAAGTATTCAATAATTCTACGGTTCCACCACTTAGGTCATACAACAAAAGTGTTCCGTAAAAAGTACCACTTATCTTGGTCTCTGTTATTTCGGTAAAGGTTACCGAAGCCAATTCATAAAGTGCGGTTGGTCCTGTATTCAATGCTGCTGAGTACAGATTTCCCTGCTCGTAATAATAGCTCATCAAGAAAACGGAGCTAGGGGTACGGTCACCCTCGCCAACAATATTGGTATAGTCAACTCCTGTGACAATGTCCGCGGAATCGCTCAAAAAAAGAGTCACTCTATTGAGAGGGTTTGTTTCAAAAATGTTCTCAATTCCAACAATGCTTGCAACATAATTTCCTGTCCCACTATCAAAAAGAATGGACCCCGTCAGGTTTATTTGGGATTCGGGTAGATAGTCATAGGATATTTGTGAACCGTCCACCTTAAACCGGAAGTAATATTCGCTTTGTTGATTTCCATTATCATCGGAATCATCCGATGAGCAACCCAACAGGACCAATAGGGATGCCAGTGCCAAAAAAAATCCTCTACCCTTCATTTTTGTTGCCATTCTTGTTCTTGGAGGAATCCATGAAATATCCTATGGCACCTCCTATCAACATAAAGACCACTACCCCGATCAGGGCATCCCAAATAATGTCCATCCCATTACCTACGTATCGGTCCACCTGGTCCACAATGGTTACAAAATTTTTAAGGTAGCCTGTAATGCCCCCAGCCATTTGTTGCACCATATCGGATTGAAAATGGTAGCTAAATGGGATACCCAACAACGCCCCTATCAGGGCAAAGGTCACCATCTTGCCCGCCATTTTGTTCAAAATCAAATAAAATCCCAAATAGGCCACTATCCCAAAAGGGATGAACAATAAGGTGAGTACAATGAAGGCAATCCGGATGACGACGGGTTGCAGGCTTGTTTTTAGTGCCAATTTGCTGCAAACGCCCAGAAGGGTTCTTTCAGGGCGGGTGAAGTATTGGGTTATCTTTTGTGTATCCATTTGGTTGCGGTTATGATTACGAAGATTGAAATTAAAGAAGGGCTGCATTCCTGTAAACTGTAAATGATTATCTGCATGAACCTTCTTATTTTATGCTGTATCTCATTTATTCTTTGCGAAAATGTGTATTTTCATTTTGCCTTCATCCAGATTAAAGGGTTGCGATATGAAATACCTCAAAACATTGATGTTGTTTTTGGTTGTTGTGCATTCATACGCCCAACAATTTCAGATAGAACTAGATTCCCTTTCCCAAAAAATCGCTTCAAGCCCAATCAGCAATAAAGAAACCATCGACCTTAGAAACCAATATACCAAGCAAGCCCTTTTTGCCAATCCTTCCGATACTACACTCTTGTCATTTTCAAAAAAAACGGTAGACTTGGCAACGGACTTGAGATATTGGAAAGGACTTTTGTTGGGATATGAACGTGTGGCCTTGGTATATCAATATTCCTTCTCCAATCCGTACAAAGCATTGGAATATTATCACAAAGCCTTGGATCTTATGGGAAAGGACAAGGACTTGCAAACGCTTGGATGGAGCATTTATGGAGGTATAGGCACCCTGTACTATGAGCAGGAAGAATACGACAAGGCCTTGGAACAGTTCAGAAAGGTATTGCATAACGATAAAAATCTTGAACTTACTGCAACGGCCAACATCGCCAATATTTTTGGCTCTCTGTACCAATTGGATTCGGCCATATATTACTACAACAGGGCTTTAAATCTTGAACAAGTGACAAACAACCCAACCTATAGGGCCAATCTGTACAGCAACCTATCCTTGGTCTATAGTCAGGCAAATCAAATGGACTCCGCTTTGACATCAGCAGAAAAGAGTATCGGCCTTATTGAGCAATATGGAATTGAGTTCGTTCGTCCCACTGCTTATGCGAATGCATCTATGGCCTATTTGGGCAACAAGGATTATGATAATGCCGAGCAATACGCCAACGAAGCATTACAACTAAGCGAAGCTCAAGGAAATATTTTTCTTCAAAAGTCAGCTTGGGGCACACTTGCCGATCTGTATTCAGCCAAAGGAGAATTTTCCAAGGCGTTGGAAGCCTACACCAAATTTTCTGAGTTGAAGGATAGCCTCAACAACCAGAACAGGCGGGTAGAGATCAACCGTAGTCAGTTGGAGTTCGAATTTGAAAAAGAAAGGGCCATTGCCCAAGCGGAGATAGATAGACAATCTACCATTAAAACGGCTTCGCTCTTAGGCGGAGGCGGTCTGTTGGCAGCATCTGTTTTCGGATTTGTACTCTACAAAAGACGAAGGGATGCCGTGGAACAAAAAAAAGAAGCAGAATTCAGGGCTCTGGTAGCCGATACGGAATTAAAGGCGCTCCGAGCGCAGATGAATCCGCATTTTATATTCAATTCCCTCAATTCCATTGGGGATTATATCCTTAAAAACGACAACGAAACGGCACTGGAATACCTTACCAAATTTGCAAAGTTGATGCGGATGGTGCTCGAGAATTCCGAAACCAAGACCATACCTTTGGAAGAGGATTTAAAGTTTCTTGAACTCTATCTTCAGGTCGAAGCCAAAAGACAACCCGGTAAATTTTCATACGTCATTGATGTTGATGAAGGACTTGATGCTGAAAATACCTTGGTTCCCCCATTGCTGTTACAGCCCTTTATAGAAAACAGCATTTGGCATGGGTTTCGTGACAAGGATGGACAAGGACACATACTGATCTCCATTAGGGAAAAGAACGAAATGCTCCTGTGTTCTGTAGAAGACAATGGGACAGGCATACATGAAAAAACAAAAGAAAATAGCTCAAAAAAATCCTTTGGGGTTTCCATAACAGAAAATCGATTGGAAATCCTGAACAAACAACAAAACAAGAAAGGTAAACTGCAGATTGTAGATTTAGGTAGTCAAAAAGGTACCCGGATTGAAATCAGCATACCCCATGAACGTTTTTTTTAAATGGAACCGCAACTTATATGAAAGTAGCCATTGTAGATGATGAACAACATTGCATTGACCATTTGGTGGCATTACTAAAACCGTATGGTTCCAAAGTGGACCTATCTTGTTTTGGCAGTGCCGAAGAGGCTATTAAGGGTTTGGATTCCATCCATCCCGATATTGTTTTTATGGACGTTCAGCTCCATGCAAAAACAGGGTTTGATGTGTTATCCTCCCTCCCAAAACGTGATTTCAGCCTCATCTTTACCACTGCATATGAAGCTTATGCCATTGAGGCTTTCAAGTTTTCCGCCATTGACTATCTCCTAAAACCAGTGGACAAGGACGATTTTGAAATGGCTCTTCAAAAAGCTATGGAAAAGGTGGAACAATCTCAACTCCATGATCGGGTCAAGGTACTATTGTCGCATATTTCAACGGAAAACAACCCTAAACGCATCAGTATCCCCTCCAATGATGGCTATGCATTTCTGTCGATCGAGGATATTGTTCGGTGTCAGGCCGATATCAACTACACCCATATTTTCACCGTTGATGGCAAAAAATATACGGCATCCAAGACCTTGAAACATTTTGAAAAACTCTTGGAAGGCCAACACTTTTTCAGGATCCATAATTCGCACCTGATCAACTTACATTATGTGACTTCTTATCATAAAGATGGATATGCCACCCTAAAGGATGGCCTTAAATTGGAAGTCTCTACCCGAAGAAAAGAGGCTTTCATCAAAGAATGTGGTAAACTCTAATTAATAGAAAGGTGAAAATTTAACCTATTCCACTTGATACCCAATAAAGGCTATCTTTTTGCTATCCGGACTCCAAGATGGTACATTGATGGTTCCCTGTCCGCCAAAAAACACAGGTGTCAGATCCTTGATTTCTTTAGTCTCCAGATTCATCAATCGGAGTTTCACGTCCTTTCCAAATAAATGGTCCTGCTTTTGATCCGAGGTATAAGCAATATAGGCCACCCATTTATTATCTGGGGAAACATGGGGAAACCAGTTGGAGTTTTCATCAAATGTCAATTGTTCCGGATCACTCCCATCCACTTTCATACGCCACAATTGCATATGACCTGTTCGGTATGAATTGAAATAGATGTATTTACCATCAGGTGAATATTCAGGTCCATCGTCCAATCCTTCGGTAAGGGTAAGTCGGGTTTCTTCTCCCCCGTTCACATCAATGGTGTAAATATCGTAGTTACCGTTCCGCTCGGCACAATAGGCAAGAGTATTCCCATCTGGGCTCCAACCGTGCCAATAAGAAGGCACTTGGTCGGTAACCTTTCTTGGTGCACCTCCTTCCATGGGAAGTATAAATATTGCAGATTTATAGGATTTTGGTGATGGATTTTCCTTGTCATTACTGCTCACCACCAACCACTTGCCGTCTGGTGAAACCCCGTGATCGTTATTGCACGCAACAGCCGACCCTGTATAGAGGACTTCCATACTGTTTTGGGAAATATCATAGGTATAAATAAATCCGTTGCTGTTCATGATCAAATAGCCATCCGGATGCCAGTTGGGTGCTTCAAAGTGTTGGTTCAATTTTAGAATGGTATCTATTTTACCTGTTTCAATATGAACAGATTGCACAAAACTTATGACATTCTTTCCTGTTTGACCGTGGACAATACAGGTGAAAAGAAATGCTAGAGAAAAAAATAAACGAAAACCCATGTTAATAAAGGTAGGAAAAATGGATGAACACATTCCCAAGCCATTCCTGTCCATATCTACCTCAACTTAATTTTTCCTTGAAAAAATCCATGGTGCGCTTCCAGGCCAATTCGGCTGATTCCTTATCATATCTCGGTGTTGTGGTATTATGGAATCCATGGTTCACATTGGGGTAGACGAAAGCAGAATATTCCTTGCCATATTCTTTGAGGGCCGCTTCGTAAGCTGGCCATCCGGCATTTACCCTTTCATCCAAGCCTGCATACTGTAACATCAAGGGGGCATTGATCTTGTCGATATCTTCCGTAGGTTGACCACCATAAAAAGGTACGGCAGCAGCTAAATCAGGTATTTTAACCGCCATCATGTTCGATATCCATCCCCCAAAACAAAAACCGACCACACCGATTTTACCACTGCAAACCTCATGGGCTTTCAAATACTCAAAAGCGGCGATAAAGTCTTCCAACATTTCATTGCGATCTCTTTTTCGTTGCATTTCCCTCCCTTCATCATCAATGCCCGGATAACCTCCAAAAGGAGTAAGTGCATCAGGAGCAATGGTGATAAATCCTTCCAAAGCGGCTCTTCTTGCCGTATCCTCAATATACGGGTTAAGACCCCTGTTCTCATGAACCACCACAATTCCTCCCAGTTTACCCTTGGCATCCTTGGGTTTTGAGAGCAAAGCTTTCATCTCTCCACCTCCCTTTGGAGAATTGTAGGTGATGTAACCCGAATCGAGATTGGGGTCGTTCTTGTCCACCAACATGGTATCCACATAATTTGGCATTAAAAAGCTCATCAAAGAAGCTACGGTAATTCCTCCAACTGCATACAGTCCCAATTTTTCAATGAATTCCCGACGTTGGATCTTGTTATGGGCGTAATCATCATATAGGTCGAACACCTCCTGTTCGATGTCCTCTTTTTTTAGTTCTTTCATGTTCTATTTTGTTAGTATTACTTCATTAAATTAACATTTTATCCAGATAATCAGAAGTGTCCATTTCGGTAATAAGTAGCTTAGTAAAAACTAATTATGAATTCCTTTCAACCAATCACTGATCCAAATATATAAGTGAACAAAAATTCAATCTCATTCCAACAACCCAAATCTTTGGAATTAAGTTTTGTGTGATTTCCATTAAAAAAGACTTGTCTTATTTTCCCATCTACATTTAAATATCCTATTCTTCAGAACCTGTCTTCATCAATCTCCAACATCTTACCAGTGAAGCCCAATGATGGGTCTGGAGAATTGCTATTGATTTCAAAAAATACTTTGGATTTCAGTTATTTAAGATAAGAAAAATTGGATATACATGTATTTCGTCAGAGAATTAACAATAACGATGGTGATATCAATGGGGAGAAAACCATTATTCTTCAAATAAAAAAGCACGGAGTGGTCACTCCGTGCATTCAAATCACGAGAATTTAAGAAAACTCATATGATGCATACTCCGTTAACACAGTATTCTCCCCCAATAAATCCACATGGATCGGTCCAACTAGGGTGACAGCAGTTTCCTGAACTAAAAATTTCCCTACAAGTCTCTCCACCACCAGCACCTCCAATGATTGCCTTTTGTTCTGATGTGCTAAGGCTTTTGGCTCCTTTTAAATTTTCTAATCTTTTCATAAAATTGATATTAAAATTAGTGTTAGCCTTGAACAGTTAAGGACACTCAAGGAATATGTCCATCTTTCGCGAATAGATATTTTCTCCCTATACTTATTTTGAACGTATAGATTGTGGTTTTGATTTTTTGTCCAAGTAATTCTTCACTTATTTTAAACAGCTTTTTTGTTGGTCAAAATAATGTATCACCCATATTTGGATCCAAAAAAATATAGATGAAAAAGATTCAATTAATGTAAGAATTATTTTACCATTATTTATGGATTAATATTAATAGTTATCATCAATTACATTAACGAAGACACCAATCTCTACATTTTAAAGTTTGGAGTCCATAATCAGGATGGAAAAGTTGCTTTGATAGATTATTATTGGAAACCGAGCTAAGGTTCATCAGACATTTTTTCAGTAAGGCCTATGGGTCCTCGGAATACATAACTCCCTTTTCAGGAAGTGTTCTTGAGGACCAAGGCGAATTTCAGGAGAGACTACAATAGTTTTTTGAAAATTACGGTGATTTCTTTGGAAAGAACATCGGTTACGCTTTCAGAGCATTGAGGTCAAAATTGCACGAGTGGATAAAAATCGAAACCTACTCTCTGGTTTTGAACCATTTGGACTCTACGATTTCGTCAAAAAAAATAAAGCAATACAAGATCGGGTTGACCATGAGATTGAGTTTTAGATATTACGAACTGGTATGTCTTTGTCTGATGGATTGGGAATCCATGTACAATAATGTAGTGGCAACCAACAAAAAATTAAAGGCAGGTAAATTGAAGCGTATACGGTTACAAGCTAAATAATGTCTATTTAGTTTGGACACTTGATGCTATAACGAATTGCCCGGGATTTTTACAAAGGAGTAAATCATGCAATCTTTGGATTGCGACTCCCATATTTATAAAAGGTATCGAAATAAAAAAGCCTTCACAAAACGTGAAGGCTTGATTTTTAATGTGATTGCCGAAGGATTCGAACCTAAACCGTCATCCCCTATGTTTACTGGGTTTTTCCTTTCTTATGTTATGTAACTAATCGAGTTACAGACCACTATGAGCAATCTCATTTCGTAGGACCCAAAATTAACTATAAAATATTAAACCTGTCCTAAAAATCGGGGTTTCTACATTCATGCCCATGAATAAATTCAAAGGTTTGTATGAGGTATATTATATGAGGCTTTGTCTTCTAGCCTTTTGAACAGCCTCTAACTTGTTGTGGACCTGAAGCTTCCTATAAATATTCTCGATATGCTTCCTTACCGTACTTGGGGATAGGAAGAGATTATTGGCAATCACGGTATAGCTTAACCCTTCCGCCAGTTGTTCCAATACTTCTTTTTCACGTGAACTTAACGAAACGTCATCTTCCTGTACGGATAGTGATTCTTGTTTTTCCGGATATCGTAATAATTTGAGCGTCTTTACCGCAATGGAAGGGCTCATCGCCGCACCTCCCCCAAGAGTCTCGGTAATGGCATTGTACAACTTTTGTCCTTCAATTTCCTTGAGCAAATACCCATCGGCACCGGCCTGGATTGCATTGAAAATATTCTCATCATTATCGAAAACGGTAAGCATGAGCAACTTAATGTGGGGATATTTCTGTTTTACGATACGAACGGTTTCTATACCGTCCAAAACAGGCATTTCTATATCCATAAGTACCAAATCGAGGTTGTGGTTCTTTTCCAATTTAGACAGCAACTCCCCACCGTTGTACACCATGTACTTGATGTCCAAATCCTCAAAATCTTCTAATTTCTCTTTTATGGCACGAGCCAAGAACGTATTATCGTCCACTATGGCCAGTTTGATTTTGCTCATGGTCCTATACTTTTTGAAGTGAAAGAATTATGTCTTTACCTGTAACGTTACCTTGGTGCCTTTACCGATTAGACTTTCTTGATTGAAATAAATGCCAGCTTTTTTGGCCCTGTTCCTCATTATATGAAGTCCGTTCCCTGTCGACTCCTTTGATGTATCAAAACCCTTTCCGAAGTCCTCTATTTCAATCTGCACTTTTTCATCAACATAGACAAACCTTACCTGAATCTGATCACTCCCTGAATGTTTTACAGCATTGTTCACGGATTCTTGAATAATTCTAAAAAGATTCATCCCCACAAAGGCATTGAGCACCTTATGATCCGGATTCCCCTCAACTTTCACATTGATTTTATCATCTGTGGCTTCATGAACAGTGGCGGCCAATTGCTGGGTCCGCTCCTTGATATCCTCCAAACTGATTTCATCCTTATTCATGGCCCAAATGGTATCCCGAAGCTCAGATATGGTGACGAGTGAAAACTGTTTCATCTGGGTAAGCTTCTCCATTAAAAATACTTCTCCCCTATCTATTCCGCGCTTTGCCGAATCGGTTATTGAGGTGAGGTAGGTGAGCTGCGACCCAATATTGTCGTGTAAATCTCTGGCAATACGTAAACGTTGTTCCTTAAGGTTTTCCTGTGCTCGGGCTTCTGCCATGGCCTTTTCCAGAGCGGTCTCCCTAGCAAAATTCTTCGCCTTTACCTTTTGTTCACGGAAAATCAGAAAACCGACAATAAGCAGTATGGCCAATAGAGCCCCACTGCCCATAAGCATACTGTTCCTATTTTTCAGGACTAGCTCACCCTCGACCAATGCATTCTGTTGGCGAAGGATTTCGTTTTCCTTTTGCTCGGACTCGTATTTTTCCTTAAGGTTGAACATTTCGCTTGCTTTTTCAGCAAAATAAAGGCTATCTCTTGCTTCCTTATGTTTTTGATGATAAACATAGGCCTTTTCAAAATCCGGTTTTTCTTCATAAATCAAGGACAAGGTTTTCGACAACACATCAATGGCTGGAATAAAATCTATTTGCTCTGCTTCTTGATATGTGGTTAAAGCCAATTCCTCTGCCTTGATTTTTTTCCCTTGTTTGAGAAGTACATTGGCAAGATCATTTCTTAGAAAATATAACGCCAGACGCTCACCTCTTTCCTCTTGAAGCGAAATGGCCTGGATATAATATCGCTCTGCTTCCTCAAAATTTTCAAGCCCCCAGCTTGCCAAGGCCATATTGGTCACTGGATATGCTTGATCCAATCTTGCTCCCATGGACCCAAAGCCATCGAATGCTTTTTTTGCATATTCAAATGCTGTATCGTATTCCTTTTTTACAATATAGGCCGATGCCGCACTATTATAGCTCGAAATCAACATATATTGATTACCCATAACTTTATACATTTCCATTGCCTTGAGGTAGTACTCCAATGAAAGGTCAGGTTCTTCAATGAGCTTAAATCTGTTTCCAAGATTTAGATATGACCCAGCAATCCACAGACTATCATTTCCAGCCTTAAAGTTTTCCAATGCCTTTAATTGAAAATCCACAGCCTTGTCAAACTCTGACAGTGCCTCATATGCATTGCTGATATTCGTGTAAAGACTTCCCAAAACATAATAATCCTTGGAATTTTCTAAAATCGGTTTGGCCTTCAAATGAAAATCCAACGCCTCTTTGGGCCTACCCTCATCTTGAGAAAGAACTCCATACGCTACCCATATTCTTGCCCTGAAATGGTCATCATCCATAATTTCGGCCTGTCGAAAGGCCATATCCATGTAATATCGGGCACTGTCCATATTTACGGACCGAAACCTCATGCCAACATCTTTTAGTGCCAAAACTTTATCGCCGCCCTCCTTCAACTGGGCAGTATCCTTAAGTGCTTTGATTTCTTTTTTAATATCCTGTGCCAAAATTGACTGCAACGTGAATATCAAAAAGAATAAAAAGGTGATTGGAAATTTGTAATAAGTGGTCATTATAACTAAAAGGAATGGTTGGTGCTTAAAACTAATCCAATTGATTTTATAATCTTAGTTTTTACAAAAAAATTAATTCGCCTTGTCCACCAATTTTTGAATGGTGGCATCTAAAAATGATGATATTGCAAGTTCTGCTCCCTTCTTATATTTTTCTGGATCGCATTTTACAACGGACACATTAACGTCCTCCTTGTCCTCTACCCTCCAAACACGGAAAACACCGGCATCCATTCCTCGCTTGTCCACATCTGCTCCCTGTGAGGCATCAAATTTTTGCTTTTCAAGAACGCCTTCAACCTCTACTCCACGGTTGGACACCATCTGCCCTATGTTAAACCTGTTGACGCTGGATGCATCAATCTTAAAATCGGTCTCTGCCTTTACCTGTGCGTACCCGGCATGTCTGTTCAAGGCTCTTGTGGTTTCGCTCAATGCATTATCAAAAGAAATAACATTTAGCACTACCTTGTTGAAAATAAAATCATTTTTCTGGTTGGACACCTTCATTTCGACCTGCTCCTCGTAATTGGCTAGCTTTAATGGCCCAGCTTTCTTGTTCTCCATATTTTGCTTTGCCACGATAAATTTTTGTCCTGTGGGACGCATTACTATGTCACCGAACTCATCTCCTTTTTCTCCACCTTGACCAGACCTCAAATCCCATCTTTTTTCGCGGTTTTTCTCATAGGCGCTATGGTTCCATAACTCATCAACGGAAGCTATTTCAAATCCTTTTGCCCTAAGGTCCGCCTTGTACTCTTCAAAGAGTTTATCGGTAAGTTGTTGAAGGTCTTCAATATTGAGCCCGTCCAGCACCAAGGTCAACGACGCCTTTGCATCTCCTTTTAGTCCTCCTCGCCACATTTTGCCTCCTTTTTTCTTGTCCTCTAACTGCAATGCTGTTTGAAAATTGACCTGAAAATCGGAAATGACGATTCGTTTTGGACTTTTTCTAAAATTGAGATTGGCCGGCCCCAACATTTTTATCTTAAAATCCTTTACATTTTGTGCAAATGCCACAGGGGAGGCACAAAGTAGAATCAATGAAAAAGATAACATGGGTAAATTGATACGTTTCATACTATTGGTTTAAAGTTTTGAACAAACATAGCATCCAATGGCGTTGAACTCAATAGGGCAATTGTCGTAAAATGACAGGGAATAGGTGGCTATGTGTCAAATATCAAAATAGAAAAAGCTTAAAAGCCCGATCACGAATGTTGCCAAAAGCAAAGCCGAATTGATGCGTTGCAACTTTGGGTTCAATTTTTTCAGGGTTGCATAAATGTGCAACGCCAATGCCAAAAGAAACGCAGGTAGACTCAAATAGAAGTTGAAAAGGTAGAACCATAGCCAACTGGTGCACAGCGCCCATGCTGAAATCGCCGATATTGCCGGTGGTATGCATTGATTCATACGGCTCACAGCTGTATTAGGATAACGATAATACAGAAAAGTTGCCAGAAGTACCATGGGCCCAAGCATCGCAATCAACAATAGCACACTACCGAACATAATATGTTTTTTATACCAAATAAACTTCTTCACCATTGGGCAGCACAATGCTCAACGGCACATTTCCATATTGTGTCTTGTAAACCAATACTTTGTCCCCAATAAAGAGTTTGTCGTACAGTGTTGAGCTTACCAAGAGTGGTCCTGATGTAAGTATGATTCGATTGGAATTGGCATATCGGTTGGAAGTCAGTGCGAATTTATCTTCGACGATGGATGGAACTCCACGTTTATGGGACCTTTCCTTGTTCCTGTTATAATTTCGGTAGGCCACATATAATCTATAAAATTGAAAAAGAGGTACGACCCAGATTGGAAACAATAGCACGACAAAGCTCCAAAAACCGCTAATGATCATTAAAAGGCCAATAGTGATAAATGGACTGGACCTTACCAAACGCTTTTTTATTTCCGTTTTCCAGATCCTATGCAAGGCTTCATAATCTTTTGGGGTATAGCGAGTATGTGGAATGTGTTTTTCCAGAAACTTTTCTTCTTCATCAAGCTTTTGAGCAACATGGGCATCCTCAACTTGCCCCAAAACATGAAGATTTAGTGTGATTCCTGATTTGGGAGCACGGTCCAGCTGCACCTCTGCTCCGATTCTAGCTTTTGAGTAATAAGAATAGTCCACCGAAAACTCCTCATTATCAATATAAACATAATATGACCTTCTAGTTCGGGTCCTTGTTTTGTGCCCGTAAACAGGCCTGTCTCCCGTTGTGGCCCAATGCATCCTTTTGTCGGTGATCTTTCCAGAAACCCGAGATTTTAAACCTAGTTTTAAATCGATTGCCGTGGATGCAATAATATAGGCTATGATGCTAAAAAATAAGACCGAGAAGGCCACCATCATGTAGACTCCAACTGAATCATCTGCAAAACCTGAATTGAACATAAACGACAGAAACAACCAGAATATACCGATAACCACTACCGGAAATAACAACATTCCATATAATTGACGCCTCAGCTTGGTCTTATCTCTATGTTCTAAGGGCAATGTTTCCAATTTAGGCATGATCCACAATTTGGTAGAGCCAAAATTAGGGCCTCCTAGAATCCCCACAATAGGGCAATTGTCCTATTGCGGCATAGCATGGCATACAGATAGTTTTGCTGAAAACCAATCCAAAAAAAAATGAATTCCATTACCAATACCAAAAGACTTTCCCTTGCCATATTTATAATTCTTGCCCACTTTTTTCATTACCAAGGGTCTGCCCAAAACCTGCACCTCAGCAATTTTGACATCAAGTATGGGCAGGTAACAGCGATGTCCATCACCAAATATCATGCTATCGGAGCCCATTTGTACAGTGAAAAGAACCAACTCATGTTCAACCCCGATGGTTATTTAACAGAGGACAAACTTTACCTGGATAATAATTACGAAAAGCTTACCACTTATGATTACATTAATAATGCGTCAAAAACCATAGAGAAAAAATTCAATCCATTAGGTAAACAAGAAGGTTTGGATAAAACCCTTTATATCTATGAAACACCCATTGGTATAATTTCGGATGACCTACCCGAAACCGTAAAAAACGATGAAGGTCAATACATTGTTCTCGGCGGTTTAAAATACGGTGCAATCTTTAAGTACAAAAAATACGTGATCGTCTATGAGCTTGCGGAAGCAAACAATGGAGAAAGCAAGGTGTTCTACTCCAGTGAATATACCTACGATGGACTAAAACTAGATGAATCCTACAATCAAAAGGATATACGTTATTTTAAATACAATGACAAAAAGTTATTGGAGGAAGAATTGGGCATGTCCAAGATTTGGGAAAGCCTTTTATATAAGTATGTTTACGACCAGCGTGGCAATTGGATTGAAAGAACCAAATTTAGGGCATCAAACTTTACCGAAACCAAATATCAATGGATCATCGATGAGGTAAAATACAGGACCATCACGTACACAGATGGCACGGCAACAGGTAGCAATGTGCCAAGTACTCCAGAAATCGCCTATTCATCCAACCAGAGCAAATTGAAAGACCTCCCAAAACTCAGCGATCCCATATTGATGTCCAAATCCATGAAATTCCTTCAAGATATTACTAAGCTCAGAAACAAAAACAACAAAGGTGCAAGCAACGCAACTAAAAACGAGATTTCCCCAACATGTTTAAACGGTGACTGTTCTAATGGGTTTGGGAAAGCTGATTTTGGGACATATACCATTGAAGGTTTTTTTAGTGATGGCAAGGCCAATGGCCAAGGAACTTTATTCTACAAGGATAATTCAGGATATTATCAAGGCAACTTTGTAAATGGTTTCAGGGACGGATTCGGTATATACACCTGGGTCGGCAGTAAAAACTACTACATCGGACAATGGGAAAAGGGTTTTCAAAACGGATATGGCTACATCAAAAATGGGGGTGAAATATTGCAGGCGGGTAAATATGAAAAAGGGAAATTGACCCAAGACCTACTAACCAATAACTATAAGAACAAAATAGCAAAGGGAAACTGTGTAGGTGACTGTCAGAATGGATTTGGATACTATAAGTATGATAATGGAGATAGCTATGTTGGATTTTTCACCAATGGCAAAAGAGATCATTTAGGTGCTTACTCTTGGAAATCTGGAATGGCGCATATCGGAACAATTGTTAATGAACAGCATAACGGTTACGGTCAAGAATTCTATAGACCTAGCGGACAATATTATTTGGGTGATTTTTCACAAGGAAAACGTAATGGACTTGGCATTTTTTATAACAAAGAGCATCAAATACTACAAAAAGGTATTTGGGGTGATGGGCAATTGACCGGAAAGTTCTAGAAAACTTGAGCGCTTTTATGAAAAGCTTAAGCTACTCAAGATTCCTTGAGTATTAAAAAATCAAAATTTAGCGAACGGAACGCAGTGAAGTGCTGCAAGCCCCAAATCTTGCCAAACTAACCATACTGAGCGAGGCAATTTTATCTATTAATCCGCTATACTCTTCCCATCATTTGAGTTAATCCAATGGTCTGTTGACCTCAATTTTATATTTCCAATCTCCATTCCGTTATTTTAAGCTTTAGATTGCTTTTCCATAGGTCCAATTTATTTTTTCGTCAAATTGCGTCAATTTTTTCGTCAAAAATTTCCAGTGTTTATGGGGCTTCCCGAAGGGTTTACTGTAGATTTCGGAAAAGTTTACTGTAACCCCTGATTTTGAACAGTATTCCAAAAATATTTTAATTAAATGGTTTTCAACTTGTTGAAGACTCGAAAACAACCGTGATGGCGCAATTTGCGCATCACCCTCTTGCTATTCGTTTTTTCACGCGAGCGTGAAAACCCAAATACCTTTCTTTTAGTGTATGGAGTATCAATAAACTCTGTGGTTTTTGTCTCTTTGTAGCTGTTGATTGGACTTATCTTCACTAACTACAAAAACAAATTAGAAACCAAATACAGAAGGTGAAGTTCAGACTTGGGACAAAATTTATGATGTGCATTTATGAATGGCTTTTCCGAATTACAAATCAAAAGTCAAGATCTCCAAACTTTTCCCTATTGTCATTTGAATCTGAAAATTTCGAATCCAGAATCGTTTCTAGACCACTCATATCTTCACTTATTTTCTTATCCAATACTCTTGCATAAACTTGGGTAGTGGCCAATTTTGTATGTCCTAATATTTTGGAAACCGTCTCTATGGGAACCCCATTACTCAAAGTAATCGTAGTTGCAAAAGTGTGCCTTGCCATATGGAAAGAAACATTTTTTGGAATGTCACATGCATCCGCGATTTCCTTTAAATAACTGTTCAATTTTTGATTGGAGATTCTAGGGAATAGTTTTTCAGGTTCTCGTTTAGGATGATATTGGTATCGTTTAATAATAGATAATGCTGGACCAACCAATGGAAGCTTAAAACTATTCTTCGTTTTCATCCTTTTTGTGCTTATCCAATATTTTCCATCAATGCCAAGTACAAGGTTATCTTCGCTAAGACCCATTACATCACAATAAGAAATACCCGTATAGCAACTAAAAACAAACAAGTCTTTTACTATACGTAACCGTTCAATCCCTGTATGATATTCTTGAATTTTCTGAAGTTCAGGTAAGTTCAAAAACTCCCTTTCCTTTCTTTCCATTCTAATTTTAAACTTTTGAAATGGGTCTTTATCAATCCATTCATTATCAACGGCTATTCTAATCATTTTACGTAAGCGTTGAATATGCTTCATCGCACCATTATTTGAAAGGTTAGCATGATGATTTATGGGATGTAGTTTGCGTAAATATGTTTCAAATCCAACTATAAATTGGTGATTAAGTTGTGATAATCTGTAGTCATCACATTTATATTGTTGGTTGATATACTTCAACAGGTACTTCTGACATGTCTTGTAATGACCAAGAGTAGCCTTGCAAAGACTATGTGCATTGTATGTGTTGTGATACTCAAACAAACTCTTTAAAGTAAATTCACTCACATCTTCTCCAAAATAGTGCGCTTTAACCATCTGTGGGGTGATATGGGATGTTCTAGACCGAAGTTCACGATAGCATTGAAATAGTTCTGTTTCAACTTCCATCAAATAGGTATTTATTTCCTGAGCTTCTTTTGTTCGCCCCAGAACCTTCGACCCCTTACTAACCCATATCTCTTTTCGGAATAGTATACTTTAAACTCATGTTTGCCCTTTGCGAATCAACGGTGATTCGGGCATAGATCTTTGCGTTGTCGTCATTTCTTCGGGAAGTACTTATCCAGAAACTGATTGAAAATGTTGACCGGGTTCTCATAGGTTTTGTGTTAAATTGAACGATAATTACCTACGAAAGTCAAATACTAAGTGATTGTAATATAGTTAATTACACGCTTATTCGGTTAACACTTTAAAGAAAAAAATTTACTAACCGAATTACAAACCAAAACATACCATTTCAAACCAATTCAAATGGGGCTCCTAAAACATTAAAGCCTTGCAAATCAATAAGATATGCAAGGCTTTGTTTTTATTTGAACTCTTAAAGTGATCGCGGAAGGATTCGAACCTTCGACCGTCTGCTTAGAAGGCAGATGCTCTATCCAGCTGAGCTACGCGACCCAACTTTGCGGGTGCAAAGATACACATGTCAACCGTTGTAAAAAATATTTTTTTGGTTTCTTGTCTGATTTCAAGAAATCCCGGTCAAGCATCATGTCATTTTTAGTCGAAGCCTATCTTTTTAAGGCCTTTATGGCTGATCACGATTACTTCCAAAGGCTTTTTGTCCCAAGTCCTATCCTGCTCCACAAAATACTTGACCATTCCAGCAGTTTTCTTTTCCTTCAAAATTCTGCCAAAATCAATGGTTCCCTCTCCTACAGGCGCAAACTTGCCTTCTTCGTCCATATCTTTTACATGCCATGATTTGAACCTTCCGGGATACTTCTCAAAGTAGGCTACTGGATCGGCACCAGCCTTGGTCACCCAGAACAAATCCATTTGGAAATTGACATATTTTGGATCGGTATGCTCCAACAAATAAACAATAGGAACTACCCCATCAGCATTCTCCTTATACTCAAAATCATGATTGTGGTACAACAATTTCAACCCAGCTGCCTCGCACTTCTTCCCTAGGGTGGTCAAGACATTGGCAAAGTCCTCCATGGTACCCTTCATGCCCATGGTCCTTGTGTCCGAATCAAAAGTGAACATACCCATTGGGGGTACGGGAATGGTAAAAAATTCAAAGCCTGCCGCCTTTACATCGGCAATCAGTTGATCGGCGTTGTCCAAGGTTACCATACCCATATGGGTACTAACGGGTTTCAATCCTTTACTTTCCAAATACGCTTTGAAATCTTCAGGAGCCATTCCATAGAACTTTCCTTCATTGTAACCGGCCGCTTCTACGTAGGCATAACCGGCATCGGCCACCTTGTCCAAGGTTGCCTTGGCATCCTCGCCCATATCATCCCTTACGGTATATAGGGCCAATCCCCCAAATTTATCCTGTGCATTGACGGATAAGGCCAAAAAGGCCACGAAAAGGGAAGAAAAAACAATTTTTCCCTGTTTTAATAAAATTCTGCTCATCATTATAGTTTGTAGTTAATTTTTGGTTTCAAATACTTCACAATATACTGCTTTATTCATAATTTCTTAACTATAAGAACCACCGATTCAGTATTATCACAAACCAAAAAATCCGTTGGATCAATCATCACAACGGATTTTTAAGCATGAGTACCTGTTAAATCAAATTTCTTTCATCTGAAGGGCCATATGCACCTGAATATCATTGTCTACCTTGATCATTCCCAAAACCTTGCGGGGTGGCTCAAGGCCAAAGTCCGTCAATTTTAAGGACAAGGTCCCTTTTACACAAATACCCTCTTTTTGTTCACAGTTTAAAATGGATTCGTATTTGCGGGACACTCCAGCTATCCTGATTTCCATGCCCACGGATATGGTCTGTCTATCAGGTTGCGGTGGGTCTACATATAACAGTTTCAGTTCCACTTCTGGATGATTCTTGGTTTGCAAAAGCTCCCTAAAGTCTTTGTTTATGGTCTTGCCCCCACAATCGAAACAATCATTGGCCAGCTTTAGCCTAGCATTCTTAAATAGAATATGCTGCGCCTTTTCATCATAGGTCAACCTTATGGGCAGTTCCAGTTCTTGGAGGTTATATTTGCAGGTAAATTGATTGACGTTTGTTGTTCCGGAAATGACCACCTCACTTTCAGGGGCCACCCTTACCGTGGCTTCACGTTCCGGGTCAGGATCGGTCAACCAAAGGAGCAATGTTGGAATCGCCCAGAGGTATTTGGTGATATGTGGAATTGTGGATAACATGTCAATTAAATATACGGATTTTAGTTTGAAGGCCCAGGACAAAATTGTCCCAGGCCTTTCGTCATTAAAACCAAAGGTTCTTAGAAGCTGATCACAGCTTCTAACAAAACCCCATTAAATTTACCTTCGTTGAAGATACTTGTATCACTATATCCATCATAGGTTTGGTTCACGTATTCAAACTTGGCAAGGATGTTTTTGGTCAAAAATGCACCCAATCCCAATTGTACCCTGTCGATGGTAATGTCCTCACCTGCTGCAGTCTCGGCATTCACAGTGTTGTAACGACCCCCTATGTAGAAGTTTTCATTATTACCGAATCTATAGATAAGCTCTCCTGCCAATTGGGTGGCATTTCTCTTATCTGCCTCAGCATCGGCCTTACCGTTTGCAGTTTCAAAAGTTCCAAAGAATTCCAAGCCTTTGTATTTCACAAAAGGGTTGATCATAAAGGAAGTGATTTCATTGCTCATTCCTGGATCATATCTACCTGAACGGAAATTGCTGGAAGTAGAAGCTTCTGTGTTCTCCATTACCAAATAGTATCGGGAACCTGAACGGTCAGCACTATATAGGTACACATGTCCAGATTTTCCTGTGCTGTACACGGATCCTGTGATACGTAGCCTAAGATCATCGTTCAATTGCTTATCATAACCTAACTTGGCCAATATAGAAGCTCCTGTTTGGTCTGGGTTGTTTACGGCTTGGTTCAATTTACCATTGGAAAGTCCGAACATACCGATGAAACCATTTTTTCTGAAGTACACCTCACCACCTACCTCGGTTGTGAAAGCGTCCATGATCAAGTTACCCACAAATGGGTTATAGATGGCCTGGGCGTTGTCGGTTCTTCTGAAATGGGCATCACCATAGTTGTTTTCCATGTGCCCAACCTTAATGGTCAAATATTTCATGGCCTCTTCCAAGAATCCAGGGCTTATGAAATCCAAATTATCCACTTGGAAATAACCACCTTTAACATAAGGCTCTGGGTGGTGCCTAGAGGAAAGGTAAGTCCTTAAGTGCATACGCACACCTTTGGCCAAGGCCACATCCAAATCTAGGTTTGCGGTGGCCAGGTTAAAGTTGTCACCGATAGGAATCAATTCCACGGCACCTGAATTCTCATGGTCCAAAGCTTGGAACTGTAAGGTTGATGAACCCCCGATCCTAACTTTGACACCATCAAAGGTAAGGGCGGTATCTTTTGGGCTCTCAAAAACATTGATGCCATTTTTATCGGGAGATCGATAATTATCCAATTGACGGTTTTGGGAATACCCCCAAAAGCCTGCAAAAATTGCAGCAGCCAATAATCCGTGTTTTACATATTTTCTCATTGTTATAGATTTTTAAGTTGAGTATTTTATTTATTGATCTGTGTTATTATTTCCATATGGTATTGTAGTGCACTTCTATATCATCCCCGGTCTTGATCGTTCCCAAAAGGGCCTTGGGAGGCTCAATGCCAAAGTCGGTCATTTTTAAGGGTTTGGTTCCTTCCAAGATTGCCTTGCCATCATGCACCGTAAGGGTGAAAGGTAGGTCCACCTTGTTGGTCTTGCCTGCAATGGTCAAATTGCCAGATGCCACCACCTTGTATTTGTTAGTGGTTGAAACTACAGGTGAAATACTTTTTACCTCACCCATTTTAAAAACAATCTCTTTGTACTTGTTTGTGCTTAGGGCCTTGTAGGTGTTCTTATCCATTCCGTCGTGACCACTTTTAAGGCTTTCCGCCTCAATGGTAAAGCTTAATGAACTGATGGATGGAAGTTCCCCGGACTGGTCAATGGCCATAGAACCATTGCGTTGTTCCGCTACCTCTTCCCAGTCATGCAGGGTAGAAGTTCCCGTAACCTTCACTTCCCCCTCATTTTTACTAAGTTGGAAGCTTTGTGCTGCCAATGCTATTGGAATTAGGCCAAATGTCATCAACAGAATGACCGCCTTGAATGATAACTGATTTTTTCTGACTTGTGATTGCATAGTATTTCGGTTTTGATGGGACAAAGTTCATACAGGGATAAATTCCAAAAGATGATAAATGTCAGTATTTTCCTAACTGATTGATTTTAAGTAACCTAGGTTACATATTTTTTTATATTTTTCTGATTTTTAACGATTTACCGACCCATTTTTTCATCCAAAACAATACTTCCGTAGTCATTTACAGACCATCCATCATCAACAAGGACTTGGGATTCCCTTTCTATAAGATCTATCAAGTTGTCAGACTTAAAACACTGATTTTTATCATGTTCTGGGCAAGCATTAGCCGCTACTTTTACATACAGATTTTAGCACTTATCAACTTCTTAATAAAGATCAAGATGGAAACACTTACAGCAAACCAACTCAGCGTCTATTCCTTCGGGAATAAAAAGGCCGATGGCAGTCGCGACATGAAGGAGCTACTAGGGGGCAAAGGAGCCAACCTAGCTGAAATGAGTCGAATCGGAATTCCGGTGCCACCAGGCTTTACCATTACTACGGAAGTTTGTACCCAATATAACCAAGAAGGAAAAGAGGCGGTCATCAATCGCATAGAACCCGAAGTAAGGGAAGCCATTACCCGAATAGAAGAAACCATGGGGGCCACATTTGGGGATGATGAAAATCCACTGTTGATTTCGGTCCGTTCCGGGGCAAGGGTATCCATGCCCGGCATGATGGACACCGTCCTTAATCTGGGGCTCAATGATGAATCGGTAAAAGGGGTCATTAAAATGACAGGCAACGATCGTTTCGCATGGGATTCCTACAGACGTTTTATCCAAATGTACAGTAGCGTGGTAATGGGCCTTAAACCCGAATCCAAGGATGATCTAGATCCCTTTGAGGAAATCATGGATCATTTAAAGGACAAACGTCGCATTGAGCACGATACCCAGTTCACCGTTCAAGATCTTCAGGACCTTGTGTATGACTTTAAGGATATTGTAAAGAAAAGAACAGGAAAACCCTTCCCTACCAACCCATGGGACCAACTATGGGGCGCCGTGGCTGCCGTGTTCGATAGCTGGAACGGGGACAGGGCCATTTACTATAGAAAAATGCACGGTTACCCAGAAGATTGGGGAACCGCAGTGAACGTGCAGGCCATGGTCTTTGGAAACATGGGTGACGACTCTGGTACCGGCGTATGCTTTACCAGGGATGCCGGAACCGGGGAAAACGTGTTTAACGGGGAATACCTTATCAATGCACAGGGAGAAGATGTGGTGGCAGGTGTACGTACCCCTCAACAAATTACCCTATTGGGATCGCAACGTTGGGCACAGCTTGCACAGATAGATGAGGAAGAACGTAAAGAAAAATACCCTTCCCTTGAAGAACTGATGCCCGAAATCTATAAGGAACTCTTTGAATACCAAAATAAATTGGAAACCCATTATCAGGATATGCAAGATATGGAGTTCACCATTCAACAAGGTAAACTTTGGATCTTGCAGACCCGTAACGGAAAACGTACAGGTGCGGCCATGGTCAAAATTGCCATGGATCTGCTCAAAGAGGGATTGATTGATGAAAAAAAGGCCCTAATGCGCATAGAGCCCAATAAACTAAACGAACTATTGCACCCCATCTTCGATCCCGAAGCTTTGGAAGAAGCCGAAGTGATCGCCCAAGGTTTACCGGCATCCCCTGGTGCGGCAACCGGTCAGATCGTATTCTTTGCCGATGAGGCCAACAAATACAAAAACAGTATTCTGGTACGTGTGGAAACCTCCCCGGAAGATGTGGAAGGGATGAACGTGGCCAAAGGTATCGTGACCGCCCGCGGTGGTATGACCTCCCACGCAGCCGTAGTAGCCAGAGGTATCGGCAAATGTTGTGTTTCCGGTGCAGGTGCCTTGAAAATCAATTATAAGACAAGAACCCTAAAAGTGGGGGATCACGAATACCACGAAGGGGATTGGATTTCCATCAATGGATCTACCGGTAACATCTTGGAAGGCAAAGTGGCCACCAAGGAACCCGAGTTGAGCGGTGAATTTGCCGAATTGATGAAACTTTCCGATGCCTACGCAAAAATGGAAGTCCGCACCAATGCCGATACTCCAAAAGATGCTGAAATAGCACGTAGCTTTGGAGCGAAAGGGATCGGGTTGACCCGAACCGAGCATATGTTCTTTGAAGTAGACCGTATCAAGGCCATGCGCGAAATGATCTTGGCCGATACCATCAAAGGACGTAAACAAGCTTTGAAGGAATTGCTGCCCATGCAAAGAGGTGACTTTGAAGGCATCTTCCGGGCCATGAAGGGTTATCCCGTAACCGTGCGGTTGTTGGATCCCCCGTTGCACGAGTTTGTGCCCCACCAATTGGCTACCCAAAAGGAATTGGCAGATGATCTCCATATTTCCTTGGCTTCCGTGAAAAGCAAAGTGGCAGAGTTGGAAGAGTTCAACCCCATGTTGGGACACCGTGGCTGCCGTTTGGGCAATACCTATCCGGAAATCACAGAGATGCAGACCCAGGCCATTTTGGAAGCCGCATTAAAATTGAAAAAAGAAGGCATCGATACCAAACCTGAGATTATGGTTCCACTAGTGGGTACCGTTGAAGAATTCAGACAGCAAAAAGAAGTGATCGATAACACTGCCCAAGAACTCTTCAAAAGACGTAAAGATTCTGTGGAATACTCCGTGGGTACCATGATAGAAACTCCAAGGGCCACTTTGGTAGCGGATGAAATCGCCAAAATTGCCGACTTCTTCTCTTTCGGAACCAATGACCTGACCCAGATGACTTTTGGATACTCTAGGGATGACTCCGGCAAATTCCTGCCCATCTATTTGGAGAAAGGAATTTTAAAAGCGGATCCTTTTGAAGTATTGGACCAAAAAGGCGTGGGCCAATTGATAGAAATGGGTACCCAGAGAGGACGACAAACCCATCCTGGATTAAAAGTGGGCATCTGTGGTGAGCACGGTGGTGAACCAAGCTCCGTAGGTTTCTGCCAAACCGTGGATATGAACTATGTGAGCTGCTCCCCTTACAGGGTGCCTATCGCTAGGGTGGCCGCTGCACAAGCAGCCATAGCCAAAGCTTAAACTCAATATCTAACCATTCTGTTTTTTGAATCCCCGGCCTTGAAGAGCCATCAAGTGCCGGGGTTTTTATTTTATCGTTGACCCCTATCCCTAAATTTTTATCTAATTTGCAGTCATAGCAATCAACGCCAGTGAATACCATAAGTAACGAACAGACTGCCATACGCACCACCTATTTTAGCATAATTGGTAATGCAAGCTTGGCACTCATCAAAGGTTTGGCCGGCTTCTTCGGAAATTCGTATGCCCTGATTGCCGATGCCATCGAATCTACCACCGATATTTTTTCTTCCCTTTTGGTCCTTTTTGGACTCAAATATGCCAAGAAACCCGCCGATGAAAATCATCCTTACGGCCATGGCAAGATCGAACCCCTGGTTACCTTCGTGGTCGTGGCTTTTTTGGTGACTTCCGCCACCATTATCGCTTACGAAAGTATCCTGCACATTCAAACGCCCCATAAAACCCCAGAATCATGGACCCTTTACATTTTAGGGGCCATCATCCTGTGGAAAGAAATCTCGTATCAAATCGTCATCAGAAAAAGTAAACAAACGCACAGTTCCTCATTGAAGGCGGATGCTTGGCACCATCGCAGTGATGCCATTACTTCCGTCATGGCCTTTATCGGGATTTCCATAGCCATCATTTTTGGCAAGGGGTATGAAACGGCCGATGATTGGGCGGCACTTCTGGCTTCAGCCTTCATCCTCTATAACAGTTATTTGATTTTTAGACCTGCTTTGGGCGAGATCATGGATGAGCACCAATACGATGACCTCATTTTGGAAATCAGAAAAACATCCTTGGAAGTGAATGGTGTATTGGGTACCGAAAAATGCTTCATCCGAAAATCGGGCATGAAATACCATGTGGACCTACATGCCATTGTGGATGGTTCCATTTCAGTGGAAGAAGGTCATTGGATCGCCCATAACCTAAAAGATCATCTTCGAAAGGAAATTCCCAATCTGGGGCATGTGCTCATTCATATTGAACCGAACGAGTATTCGGATAGAAACCTATAGAAATTGGGGGTGCCTGCAAGAAAGAAGCCTTACCAAAGCTTGTGGAACAGGTGTCCATTCTTTGATAAGGCCAGCCAACCTAGCTACAACATCCAGTATTGCAGCAACCAAATAACTCTAAATCTTTCTGTCCGTTAGTGCATATCTGCGATTGTACAGTCTTCTTCTTTGCACAAATTTTGTCACCTGAAGCTTATAATAATCATATAGGAGTACCACACTCAACATCATGCCAATAATTAAAAAAGTGACGTTCTCAATTTTATAATAAAGCAGTCCGGAGATAATACCTCCCGCCATGTAAGAGAACATGATGGCCAAAAGCAATTGCGCCTTTTCCACTAATTTTTTATCGTTTCTGAATTCTTTCTTTGTGAACATGGAAAATACGATTCCCAAATCTGTGGTCAATCCAGTAAGGTGGGTGGTCTTTACCTTTCCATTGGAAATACTTGCAGTAAGTCCGTTTTGAAGTCCCATGGCAAACAACATGGCCGCCACCAAAAATTCGGTTTCCTTGAGGCTTTCCGAATAAAAATACTGCAGATAGATGCCCACGAACATCAAACAGGCCATTTCCAAGAATACCGGTATGGCATGTGCCACATACCTGCCTGTTGGGGTATTGTTATGGATGATCAGACAATTTGAAGTGAAATTACCCGCAAAGAAGAGAAAGATCCAGACAAGTACAACGGCACCCTGGTACCAGTTTCCCTTGGCAATCTCTTGGGCTAGAATGGCATAGTGTCCGGTCACATTGCTCGTGAAGGCAAAAAAAACGATTACCGAGATTACGTTCACCATCCCCGCCGAAAAAGCGGTAAGCGCACCCAACTTAATATTGTCCGCAAAGCTTCTATAATTGCTATATTTTCTGAGCATATTGCTTTTGGGGTATTCGTTTGAAGGTCATCTTTACAATGCCCCTTACCTGTAAATCAAAATTGAACTGCACCACGAGTTCGTTTTCCGAAATTCCTACCACTTGGTAGTCTTCCACAATAGTATTCTGGTGCTGAAGTTCCAAGATATTTCCGCGACCCTTGATGTTCCATTTTAAATCTTCCTTGATTACTCCTCCTTCTAAAAAGGACAGGGTCCTATCGGGTCCGAAACGCCAAGTTTCCGCCTTGTGGATTATGAGATTCCTGCATATTTCCTGCTTTTGGAAGTCATCGATATCAAAATCCAAAACATTGTTATGATTCAGTTTTTCATATTTCCAGGAAACTTCTTCCCAATCTCCAAGAATCAAACTTTCCGGACTTTCCGTATCCATGAGCATCCAACTGCTTAAAGCTAACAGGACACTGAAAAATAGATAAATGGGCCAGAGCTTCATGAGTGCTATTTTATCCCCGTTAAGAATACATTGGCAAACTGGGCCTTGCCCATTTCCGTACCTTCCATTTGGCCTTCAAAGTCCAGATAGGTACAAGGAATTCCACAGGCACCAAACAATGGAAGCGTATTGAAACCTTTTACTTTCTTGAAATCCAAAAAATCTTTCTGGGGAACAACGATCTCATCAATACGGGCGGCTTCCACATAATTCATGAAATAGGCTTTGTTCTTTGAAGTGATCAGATCCACATGGAGCGAATCCAACTTAATGGGATACTTGTTCCTTAGAACGTTGATCGCCTCGGTGAATTCATCGGTCTGTAGTTCCTTGATCATTCTTGTTTTGGAAAAGAACAGCAGATCTGTAATGGAATTGGAAAGGTAAACACCGTGCAACAATACAATTTCCAAAGCCCCCTTTTCAGAACCTTCGATGGTCTTACGGACCAATTCCAATGATTTTACCGAAAAATCGGTTGGGATAAGAACTTTTTTTGTCTCCATGATTTCTTTTTTTCCAAAAGTACCATGGGGTCCATTAGGAGGGATTTAGAACGGGATTAGAAAGTCCTTAGAAATATTGATAAAGATTAAAATGGAATTAAAGGGGACCGCTCCAGATGGGAAGGTTGATCTTTACGGAGGTTCCCTTGTTTTCCACAGAGGTCACATTCAATTCGCCATTGTGCATTAAAATAATGTTGCGGCTCAATGGCAAGCCAATACCATATCCCGCATAATCCGTGGTATTGGATGCCCTAAAGTAGGGGTCGTATATATAGGCCATCTCTTTCTCCGGAATACCGATACCAGAATCCCTTACCACGATCACCACGTGGGTATCCGAAGCACCAAGGGCAATGAATACGGGTTGGCCGTTGGAATACTTGCATCCGTTTACCACAATATTGGTCAAAGCCAAGTGAAGGAGATAGAAATTTCCCTTAACCTTCAACATTTCATGGTTCTCTGGCAAAAGGCTGAAATCAAGACATATCTTGAACTTGGCATTCAATTTTTGAACGGTCTCCTTCACATCCAGAATAAGCTGGTCCGTTCTCAAGCGCACCAGTTTCTGGGATTTCCCATCAAAACCTGTCTGGGCCAATAATAGCAATGCCTTGGTTTTCTGTTCCAACTTTTCAGCTTCACAAAGGATATCGGTCAACGACTTTTTATACTGTTCCGCATCCCTTTCTTTGGACAGGGCATAATCCGCTTCCCCAATAATGCTGGTCAAAGGGGTGTTCAGTTCATGTGATGCATTGCTCACAAAATTCTTCTGGGTCTCAAAAGTGGTCTCCAATCTGTTCAACATATCGTTGAAGGTTTGTGCCAAGTTCCGGATGGAGTCCTTCGACTTGGGCAGTTGAAGTCTCAAATGCAGATTCTCCGAACTGATCTTTTCCACCTCCTTAATGATTTGCTGAACAGGTCGTACCAAGGTCCTTGAAATGAGCATGGATACCAATACTATCAATAAAAGGGCATATAACAAGGAAGTGACCAGCAAGTTCCTTAAATAGGCAATATGGTGGGAATAAAAATAGTTGTCAGCAGAAACCACCACAATATATTCACCTCCCTTTATGGTGGTATACTTAATCCCTGAATAGAAGATACTCCCCTTTCTAAAACTTCCGAATCCCTGAATTAAAAGTTTATTGCCAAATTCGGTCGGTAGACTCTCCTGTCCATCGGACACAACGATCATATTATCCTTGATCGGAAAAATATATTCTTTTTGGTTGGGAAGCTTTTCAAGATATTCCTGTCTAATCTCTTTGATGATGGAAGCATTATCCGGGTTGTCCAACTGGATTTTTGCCGTGGTGGCCGCCCTAATTTCCAAACGCTTGTAAAAATCAGTGAAGGAAAAATTGGAAATGGAATAATAGATAAATCCACAGAAGAGCAAGGTATAAATAAAGAATACCGAGATCAACAAATAGATGATGCGATAATGTATCTTCATCTGCTGTCCTTTAATGCATACCCCATGCCCACAACGGTATGGATGACCCGATCCTGTCCGTTTCGTTCCAATTTCTTTCGGATATAGTTCACATACACATCCACCACATTGGTCCCAATGTCAAAATTGATGCCCCAAACCTCATCCAACAGGTCTGTCCTTGACAACACCTTGTTCGGATTTTTCATGAACATCAACAACAATCGATACTCGGTAGAAGTAAAATTTATTTGTTCATTGCCCCGGGTCACCGTTTTTGAGTAATCGTCCAAGTGAATATCTGCAAAAGAGTAATGGTTACCATTCTTGAACTTGGCATTGTCCAGTGCATCCGTTCTTCTCAGCAGCGTGCGAAGCCTGGCCTTCAACTCAATAAGTTTAAAGGGTTTGGTAAGATAATCATCCGCGCCATTATCCAATCCAAGTACCACATTTTCAACACTCCCCAAAGCGGTCAACATTAAAATTGGAAGTTCATTGTACCCAAGTTCCCGGATATTCTTGCAGACCTCAAGACCGTTCATCCCAGGTAGCAGGATATCCAAAATGACCAAATTTGTAGGGGTCTTGCCTAGAGCCTCTATCCCACTCGCACCATCTTTCTTATGGATTATGGTATAGCCATCCTCTTCGAGGCCCTTTTTAAGAATATCGGCTACGTTCTGTTCATCCTCGATCAGTAAAATAGTACCCATGCCATGTGTATGAAGCTTGCAAAAATAGAGGCTATCCGTTGATATTCTGAACATAAAGGATTAAAATTTAATTAAAATCCATCTTCTTCACCTCTCTTTTCTTCCCTTGGGACAAGAATGGCCAACCAAGACTGAAACTTTCAATAAAACCTTCATCTCCATTGGTTTGTGATGGAAATGAAGTATCTTTTTCATCTAAAATCCAACCGCCATGAAAAATTTCCTTTTCCTATTTTGTTGCTGCTCCCTTTTGTTCGTTTCCTGTGAAAAAAAGACAACTTCAAAGTATAGTATCGATGTGAGTTTTGCTTCGGAAATAAGTCCTGAAAAGAAGGATGGTCGCCTGCTTTTGATGCTCTCCACAGACGATAGCAAGGAGCCCCGCTTCCAGATTAATGATGGACTGTCCACCCAACTGATTTTTGGCGTTAACGTAGATGATATGACCCCTGGAGAACCCATCAATTTTGATGAAACTGTTTTCGGGTATCCCTACCCTAGTTTGGCCGATGTACCCCCCGGCGAATACAATGTACAGGCCCTTCTGCATGTGTATGAGACCTTTAACCTATCCACAGGCCATACGGTAAAACTTCCCATGGACAATGGTGAGGGGCAACAATGGAACCGTTCACCCGGAAATCTTTATAGCAAACCCTACAAAATAACCGTTGGCAGTAACGGTGTTGAAAACGTATCCGTGGTCATGGACCAAGAAATTCCGCCCATCCCCGAGCCCGAGGATACGGAATGGATCAAACACATCAAAATGAAATCGGAAAAATTGTCGGCCTTTTATGGCCGGGACATGTATTTGGGTGCCCATATTTTGTTGCCTAAAGATTTTGACAAACATCCCGAAGCCAAATATCCCTTGATGGTTTTCCACGGGCATTTCCCCAGCGATTTTGGCGGATTCCGAACCACTCCACCCGACCCGAACTTGAAGCCGGAATACTCGGCACGTTTCGATTTAGATGGGTACAACATCATTCAACAGCAGGAGGCCTACGATTTTTACAAACGTTGGAACGACCCTGATTTTCCACGTTTTTTGATCATCGAAATCCAGCACCCCACCCCCTATTATGATGACTCCTACGCGGTGAATTCCGCTAGTCAGGGACCGTGGGGCGATGCCATTACCTACGAACTCATCCCGTATATCGAGAAGCAGTTCCAAGGCATGGGCGAAGGATGGTCTCGATTCTTGTACGGAGGTTCCACAGGTGGTTGGGAAGCCTTGGCCGTGCAGGTCAAATACCCAGACGAATACAACGGCTGCTTTGCCGCATGCCCCGACCCTATCGACTTTAGGGCGTATTGCCTCACCAACATTTACGAGGACAAGAATGCCTATTACTACGATTCGCCACACAAAAAACTGGAAGTACCCTCCCATCGCAATTATTTGGGGAACATCCAATCCACATTACGGCAAGGCAACCATTTGGAACTGGTTTTGGGCGATAAATCCCGATCCGGGCAACAATGGGATATTTGGGAAGCCACCTATTCCCCTCAGGGTGAGGATGGCTACCCCGTTCGTATTTGGGACAAAAAAACAGGGGAAATCAACCACGAAGTGGCCGAATATTGGAAAGAAAACTATGACCTGCGCCATATTTTGGAGCGGGATTGGGACAAATTGGGCGAGAGCCTAAAGGGCAAGATCCATCTCTATTGTGGCGACATGGACAATTATTATTTGAACAACGCCGTGTATTTGATGGAAGATTTTCTGGAAAGTACCACCGACCCCTATTACAGTGGGGAAGTGTTGTACGGAGACCGCGCGGAGCATTGTTGGAACGGTGATCCCGACCAGCCCAATGCCATCAGTCGCTTGCGGTACAACACCATGTATGTGCCTAAGATCATGGAGCGTATTTGGGAAAGTGCCCCCCAAGGAGCCGATCTGACGAGTTGGAGATACCAATAGATTTTAATGGAAATTAAAACAATCGATTATGAAATACCTGACAGTCTTTTTAATCATCTCAATATTGCTTTCTTGTAAACCTGAAGTCAATAATGAACCGGAAGCGGATACATTGAACATCCCAGAAGAACTTGCCAAAATTGAACAAATGCGAAAGTCATTTGAACAAACCGTAAAGGAAAAAAGGTATGGCGATCTTGGAAAATTCACGACGTCCGATATGATTTCAATAGGTCCGGGGAGCGAGGATTGGATAGCATACCGAAAACTCCGTGAAGAACGTGGTAACAAGTTCAGATATGATAGTATCATCATGAGACCAAAAGAAACCGTGATTGTTTCGGACAGCATTGCCTACGATTTTGGGGTGAGCTCCATGTTCTATACTGATGAAGATGGAACGGTACATGAACTGGAAGATACCTTTCTTGTCATTTTGAAACGAATGAAAAACGGTGAATGGAAACTCCATCGCGAACTGGCTTCAGCGTTGGTTGAATGAATATGAAACCAAGTGATAATGGACAATTGAGTCTACACTTTCCCTCTAAATTCTATGTTGCTCAAGTATTTGATTACTATTCTCCTAAAATAAGTTTGCAGGTAAGTTATTGAGGTTTATTTTAGTAAATTTTGAATCAATTCCAAGACCTCCCTCACGGTACGGGTCAATTTCGAAAAGTCCTTCTTTTCCAGGATTTCCTTGGAGATCAGTTGGGATCCCATGCCCACACAGGTGACCCCGGCGGAGAACCAGGCCTTCAGGTTGGCCTCGCTGGTATCCACCCCGCCCGTGGGCATGATGCTCGTCCAGGGTTGTGGCCCCTTGATGGCCTTCACGAACCCGGGACCATAGGTGGAGCCAGGGAACAGTTTGATGACCTCCACCCCCAGTTCCTCGGCTCGGTTGATCTCCGTAAGACTGCCACAACCAGGGCTATACAGGACCTTTCTCCGGTTGCAGGTCACGGCAATGTCCTCCCTGAGGGAAGGCGTCACGATAAAGTTGGCCCCCAATTGCATGTAGAAGGAAGCGGCCGCGGCATCGGTGATGCTCCCCACCCCCATGATCATGCCCGGCAGTTCCTTTAAGGCATATTTGTTGAGTTCGGTGAACACCTCATGGGCAAAATCCCCTCTCGCCGTAAATTCCATCAACCTTGCACCGCCATCGTAACAGGCCTTCAACACCTGTTTTCCCAATTCCACATCGGGATGGTAGAACAGGGGGACCATGCCCGTTTCCGCCATTTTCCGTGCCACCTCGATCCTTGAATATCTTGCCATATCGTTTCTTTTACCCTTGTCCTTTTACTTTTACCTTTTTTACTTTTGCCCTATCTGGCCACCCTTCCGGAAGCATCGCCTCCCATCAGTTTCTCCACCTCATCAACGGTCACCAGATTCGCATCGCCCACAATCGTATGCTTCAAGCACGAGGCGGCCACCGCAAAGTTAAGCGCTTTCCGGTCATCATCCGGCCATGTGAGCAATCCGTAGATCAATCCGCCCATGAACGAATCCCCTCCCCCTACACGGTCCACAATGTGCGTGATCTGGTATTCCGGGGACGTGAACATATTATTCCCATCATACAATACCCCGGCCCACGTGTTGTGCGAGGCCGAAAGCGACCCCCTCAGGGTGGTGATCACCTTTTTGGCGTTGGGGAACTTTCTCATCATCTGCTGGCAAACGGACAGAAAGGCCTCGGCCTTCACATGTTCCCCCTGGGTGGTGATGTCCAGCCCTTCGGGCTTTATCCCGAAATGTTTCTCCGCATCTTCCTCGTTCCCCAGAATAATGTCACAGTACGACGTCAGTTCCGTCATGATTTTCTCCCGGTCCCCTCCGTATTTCCAGAGCTTGGCCCTATAGTTCAGGTCGGTGGAAATGGTAAGCCCGTGCTTTTTGGCCGCCTTTACCGCCTCGATACAGGCATCGGCCGCTCCCTGGGAAATGGCTGGGGTGATCCCCGTCCAGTGGAACCATCCCGCCCCTTCAAAAACGTTGTCCCAGTCCACCATGCCCTTCTGGATCTCCGCCATGGCCGAGTGGGCCCGGTCGTACACCACCTTGCTTCCCCGGGACACCGCCCCCGTTTCCAAAAAATAGATGCCCAATCGGTCACCGCCGAAAATGATCTTATCGGTGCCGACCCCGCGCTTGCGCATCTCCATCAGGGCGCATTCGCCCAGGTCGTTCTTGGGCAATCGGGTGACAAAGTCCACGGGGATACCATAATTGGCCAGGGATACCGCCACATTGGACTCTCCCCCGCCGTAGACCACATCGAAACGGTTCGCCTGCGAAAACCTTAAAAACCCCGGAGGGGCCAATCGTAACATGATTTCCCCGAACGTGATCACTTTTTTTGTCCCTTTCATATGCTGTTATGTTAGTTGGTTCTTAAAATATCATTTTGTTTGAGAAAAAGAAGAACGTACTTGGGAAAGCGGTACGCTCTTCTTGAAAAACTAAACTAACTCAAACAATCAATTCTTCTATTCTTTTGATTAACTTTTTATTTCGGATACTACTTTTTCTGGGGCGCTTTTGTGCCAATAGGATGCCAGTATGGACCCGGTAATGTTCATCAACGGACCGAAGACTGCCGGCGCAAGCCCCATGGTGGCAATCTTGCCCAACGAATTGGCGATCCCCGAGGCCAACCCCCCGTTCTGCATGCCCACTTC
>NZ_QXFJ01000008.1 GCF_003584165.1 Flagellimonas aequoris
TGGATAAGCCGGGTAAACTGACCCACCTTCGCCGGATGAAACTGACCATGGCAAATGGACTGCCCAGATTTGATCTATCCTTGGGTTAAACTTAGTTTTTATTTTTCAATTTTCTTCTCATTGATTCTCCTTTTATATCTATTCTGTGGGCTGTATGCACCAAACGGTCGAGGATGGCATCGGCCAGTGTTTTCTCCCCGATAATGTCGTGCCACTTTGATACGGGCAATTGTGATGCTATTATAGTGGATTTTTTGCCGTGCCTGTCCTCGATGATCTCCATAAGTGCATGCCTATTGATGTTGTCCAATGGTTTAAGGCCGAAGTCATCCAAGATGAGCAAGTCCTGTTTTTCAAGTTTGTTTATCTGTTTTGGATAGGAACCGTCTGCCTTTGATGTCTTGAGCAGGGTAAAGAGCTTCGCAGTATTGAAGTACATCGTTTTTGACCCCATGGAACAGGCCTGGTGGCCGATGGCCGATGCCAGGTAACTTTTGCCCACGCCGGTACTACCGGTAATAAGTATGTTCTCCCTTTTTTGGATGAACCCGCAGGAACCGAGCCGCCGGACCAGGTTCTTGTCCAGTTGGCGCGACGGTCGGTAGTCTATAGCTTCCATGACGGCCGTATACCTGAACCTTGCGGACTTGGTCAATCGCTCTATCCTACGGTTGTGACGGTCGTCCCATTCGCTCTGGACGAGATAGGCGATCAGTTCATCGTTGGTGTAACCGGTGGACGGACCGCCGGTTTCCATTGTTGTGGTGAAGGCCCTGTGCATTCCATAGAGCCTCATTTCTTTCATCGATTGCATTGTTTTTTCGTTCATATGTTCTGTTTTTAAGTATTGTTCCTATTCGTAGTATTTTCCTCCCCTTATGTTGTTGTGCTCGGGCATTTCCATGTCCCCGTCGATACCTTCATCGATCTGGTCCCACCCCTTTTTCAGGATGCGCTCGACCATATTGTAATTGTACGCACCATATTCCGCGGCACGCCTACAGGCACCGTCAAGACGTTCCCTTCCGTACTTTTTGGCAAGGTGGAGCACGCCCAGACAGGACTTATAGGATTGTTCCGGGTGTTGCTTCTTCTCCAGGATGGCAATGATGTACCCTTTACAGTGTCCGCCGATATCGCTTGCCCAATCGATGAACTTTTCACTGCTCCACTCGCTTATGAAACGATGGTGCGAGGGCATATGGTCGGCCAAGGTGGTATAGCCGTATTTCTTCCTGTTCCTTGTATGTACGGCGAACCTTTCGTGCTTATGGTAGATCTCGACGATACTGTCGGTATAGACCAGCTTGACCTGTTTGCCTATATGCCTGTAGGGCACGCTGTAATAATGCTTGTCCTTCCCAAAATAAACATGGCTGTTCTTGTGTACGGTGGCCTGGGCATAGCGTTTTACCTCATAGCGTTTCGCCGGTAACGGCATCAGTTCGTCCTTCTCGATCTCCATAAAAAGCGAACACCTGGAATATTCCCTTCCCCTGAACGACATTGCGTTGTGTTTTTCCAACAGTTCCCTTATCGCGATGTTGATATCGGTCATGCTATGGAAGACCTGGTTCCGTAAAGGGGCGAACACCCTGGTGTAGATTATCTTCACGGCGTTCTCCACTATGGCCTTGTCCCTTGGCCTATAGGTACGTGTGGGCAGTACTGCCGTTTCGTAGTGTTCGGCAAAGTCGGCGAACACCTCGTTGACCTTGGGCTCGTAACGGCTGCTCTTGGTAACCGCCGACTTAAGGTTGTCCGGCACCAAGGCCTTTGGTACGCCGCCGTAGAACCATAGTGCGTTCTCGGTGCAGCGGATGAAGTCCTCCAGTTTTTGGCTTGCACAGGCCTCTACATAAGTGTATTGGCTGCTACCGAGTATACACACGAACACCTCCAGTTCCTTCAGTTCACCGGTGTCCCTGTCAACAATATGGAGTTTCTTTCCCGTGAAGTCTATAAAGAGCTTGTCGCCGGCCTTGTGCTCCATGTGCATTACCGGAGAGGTCTCCTTGCGCCATTCGGCGTACCAATACTTGAACTGTGAGAGCTTGAAGCCATCGGGGTGCTTGGCATAATATTCTTCCCATAACAATTGTCTGGTCACCCCGGTCTTGCGAAGCTCTTTGTCAAAATAGGGAAAGTACTGCCTTAAGGTCAGCAAACGTTGGCTCTTGCGCTTTTGCCCGTCCTTAAAAAGGTTGTGGAGTTCCTCTAGGGTCATCTTCTCCACTTCGTAGGCGGTAAAACGGTACCGCCTGAAGAATTCGATGTACTTCCTGACCGTGACACGGGATATGCCCAATTGTTGGCTTATCCCACGCTTGCTCGTACCGGAGGTGTACAGTTTGTAAATCAGTTTTGTTTTTCGCATGTCTATCTGCTTGTTCGCCATGGTGCTTTTTAACAAAAAAAGCACTTAGACTTTTTACAGATAGATCTAATCTAAAGGTGGGTCACTTTGGCCCGGCGGGGGTGGGTCACTTTCGTCCGGCCAGCTATGGTCACTTTAACCCGGCGAGGGTGGTATACTATGTCCGGCGTTTCCATTAAAACCGAAATATCAATAACCAAATCAGTATTGTTCTTAAATGAAAAGTTGTTAAAAGTAACATTATCAAACTGTTGATGAAGTTTTGAATTACGAAATTCAGTTGTAGAAATCACGGACAAGTTTATATTTGGCATTTTAAGATGCCTTATGTTTTCGTCACTTGACAAACTGAATAACTTCGATAGCCAATTTTGAAAATCTTTGAAGGCTAGGTTTGCACATGGAATATCTCGTTCCAAAACAGTTAAATTCCATTCTTCGTTTTCCAAACTAAGCTTTCCTGATAGTAGTAATTCAACTATTATTTTTTGAAGGCGTGCAATAGCAAAAGGTGCAAGCGTAACTTCAAGATATTCCAACCATTTTGTATCATGAAGTGTTTTATTGTAGTTTTTACCTATGGTTTGAATATAATCTGATAATTCAGCATTATCCTTTGTGAACCATTTGATGAGTTGGTTTTCTTCTAATTCCCTTATTCTTAACGTTTCCCAATTTGAAAGATTAACTGATTCGTCTCTGGAATCATCAAGTAATTTTTGGGATAAGGAAGTGTGAAATTTTTGTCCATCAATTTCAATTACTGAACCTATATTTTTTCTATAACCTATTTTTTCATTTCCATATTTGGAATATATAAAACTGTTCAGATAGGGCACTTCTACGGCAAAATCAACCTGTTGCTTGGGAAATTTTGAAGCTAAGTGTTTAGGGACAATACTATCTACATTTCTCTGTGGTAAAAGTAAATGGGGTAAAAAAACCATTTTTTCTTGGGAGATGTAATCAAAAAGAAACTCTTTCTCAAAACCACTACCTAATAATTGGGTATTGTAGTTGTTTAGAGTAAATTTTATTCTTGGGTCAATCAGATGAAGTGCTTCATATAGATTATTTATCTCAATTTTTGAAAGGTTCGATTTGTAGTTAATATTGCCTAACTGTTTTGAATTTAGACTTTTGTCTATTGATTGAGCATCATACTTTTCAGTGAAAAAATCCTCAATAAAAGTGCTAGGTTTTGTTGGTATTCCTCTTGTAAAAATATTATTTAAAACAGAGCAATATGGATATTGAATGGACTCTTCATGTTGCAAGGATAAGTTTGTCTCAATGTCAAATACAGATAAACTTTGTAGTAAACCATCAACTTTATCTTTTGAAAATTTAGTTAAGTCCGACTTAACCCCTTCTAATATGTACCCAGCTTGAAATTGTTCCATTAAAAATCAGATAATCCATGGTCATAATCATAATGCCCCCCTTTGTCTGTCTTAGGAGCTTCAATGTGATCAAATACTTTTTCAATCGGTGTTATAATAATATCATTTTCCAAAGGAATAGATAAACCATATGATGTTGCCAAAATAGTGTATAGAATTTCATCAATGTGTTGATTTTTGATAAAAGGAATATTCAGTAGATTTCCGTTTACGAGTCTTATATCGTTAAAATTTAGCAAAGTAGTTTGCATACTACTATAAATTGCTCCACCGCCGCAATAAACAACTGGCCTATTTTCAAGAGCATTCATCAATTTTGAAGATGATAGATGGTGGGAAGGCCTTCTAGACTCGAATGATTTTGTAATCTTAGATACCATGTTTTTTACGTTAACTAGTAATTGGTCATGGTATTGTGAAATAGTGTTTTGGAATAATGATTCATCACCTTTCTTTTCAAGAAATATTTTCTGTACATCCGGAATTGATAATCGGGGGTTTTCCTTTATATAATTCTCAAAAATGTAATTCAATCCTTTTGGAAATGAATGAACCGTATGAATATCCGGTTGATTTTCACCAATGGTAAAAAACACTACATCAGTGGTCCCACCCCCAATATCAACTAATAAACTCATTCCATATTCCAATCTTTTTTGTTGGGTAATGGATGATAAACCAGCATATGCCTCTGGAATTACTTTTAAACCATAGAAATAAATATCATCCTCAGAATAAGGTGTTTGTAATTCTGTTAAATTTAATAGGTTAGTATATTTTTCTTTTAAATAATTCTCTTTAGTTTTATATTTCTCAACTAGTTTATATGCTGTAATCAGAAGAGCATAAGCCTTTTCTGTTTGATTTTTCAAAATGTCATGATTTGTACCACTAGGGATTCCCATCTGTACAAAGAAATTTTCACCTAGCTTTTCTTGCAAAATCAGCAAAATATAGGTGATAAACCAGACAGATATTTTGTCAGAGTCTATTTTGTGATTCCATTGTACAGAATTTGAAAACGCTGCAAGTTTGAAATACCTGTAGTAAAATTTTTCAACTAGATTTTCCTTCCATTCCGATAAATCATTTTTATAATCTATTTCTATCTTTTCATTCTGCTTACTCCATTTGATTAATCTTTCATTGTATTGTTCTTGAAGAATCCCACATTCCCTTTTCCATTCATTATTGGCTATATTGAAATTGTTTTGTATTCTGGTGCATTCTTTTTTCCAATCTATAATTTCAGGGGCAACATTTTGATTGATTTTACTAAATAATCTTTGAATTTTTTCTCTCCAGGAATTAGCTTGAATTATAGGTCTATCTGGAAAAATTGGAGTTCCTGGTTTTTTGGGGAGTTCTAAGATGGGCTCTTTTAACGGTTCAAACTTTGGCTTTTCTTTTCCTTCATTGTGCAACCATTTACAACTTTCATCATTTACAAAACCATAGCTTAATGTGTCATCTTCATTAATTTGAACTATTGAGGGAAATAGAACTGTTGGATTTCCAAAAGGGTTGTTAAATTCAACAAATTCGTAAGTCTTCTGAGCTGGATTAGTTGCATCTTCAATGCATACTTTAGTTTGATGTGTTCCAAAATCAAGGCCAACGGTAAAACTCATGTTAATAAACCGTTATATGGTTCAAGGAAAGTAATTGGGGAGATTTTGATAATATTTCACTAGCATTTAATTCACGTAAAACATTATCTTTTTCCTCTTCAAAATTAGACAGGACCTTTCTTTGAGCAGGCAGAATACTTTCAATATTTTTCCTTTCCTTTTGATTAAATGTTGTTTTAAGCCTATACTCTGAATTTTCAATGATATTTTTTTGTCTATTTATTTTGTTATCGTAGAATTCTGATTTCCGTTGAATCTGCATTTTTTTATGGGTTTCCAATCTCATTTTTTGTTCCTGTAAATTTTTGGACTCCATGAATTCAATTTCCTCTGCAAAAATGTATTCCAATTCAGAAATTAAATCATCTGGAATTTTTAGCCCACTCGAATTTGCTGTGGCATATAATTGCGATTCACCCAAGAATTGTTCTGAAATATTCTTGTCATTAATTACTTTCCCTTTGTGTACATCATATAATATTGGCAATAAGAGTTCTGTTTTTTGCTCTCGGTTATACCATTTTTTTATTGTTGTTGTGGAATAAATCGCTAGATAATAATCCCCTTTTTCAATATTATTTTTAAGAACCTCTTTGTCTAGTGCAAATTGAAATGTATTATCCGCTTTTAAATCTTGTGATTCAAAAAATTGCAATGCTGCAATAATGATTGGATGATAGGCATTTATCCGAATAATATTACTATTACTATAACCTACATCTTGTGAAAATGTAATTTTAAGTGAATTCCTCTCTCTAATTGAATTAATAAAACGTTTAAAAGAAATGATGGATTCTGAATCCTGTGGTTGAAACTCATTTAAAAAGTTTATTAATACTCTTGGTGAGCTTTTTGGTAAAATTAAATTATATGTTAGCTCTGCCTCATCTAATATTTCCAATTGACAAGTGGTTAGTTTTGAGCGAATCAGTATTTTAACATAATTAACTAATTCTTCTTCAGTTACGTAGCGATGGTTATTTTGAATGTTCTCAATCTCATTTTTAAAATAAATGTCATTTGTCAACGTATCTGTTAGTCCTTCACTTATTGATTCAAGATTTTTCTGTTCAGTGATAATGGCTCGTTCAATGGCATCTATTTTTTCTTTTCTATGTTCCTTTGATATTTCAGTACAATAAAGTTCCTTTTCCAAAGACTTAAACCATTCACGGATATTTCTTACACCAATATTTTCACTTCTATCCAAATCCTTATCCAGTATTGCTTCTAAATCTCCAATACAACCCCTGAAAATTCCAATCCTATCCAACAATCTAGTATAGATATCTTCCTGTATGGAGTCCTTTACAACCAAATTATAAATGTTAACAATCGAAGCTTTCTGACCAAATCGATCTATTCGACCTATTCTTTGCTCAACAACCATAGGGTTCCACGGTAAATCATAGTTAACCAACGCATCACAAAATTGCATATCCAAACCTTCACTCCCCACTTCCGATGATAAAAGAACCTGAACATTATCATCGAATTTAAATTTCTCAATCTCAGATGTCCTTTCATCAATCCCACCATGAATAATGGCAGATTGAATACCTTCTGATTTCAGTCTTATATTTAAATATTTTAGTGTTTTCTTAAAAATCGCAAAAACGATTAATTTTTTATTCTCCTTGTAAACAACCTGTTTTATTATTTTTAATAATTCCTCAAACTTAGCATCCCTTAAAGATCCATAGTTGTCTAAGTTATTATCTAAATCCTCAACTTTATTTAGGTATCCATATACACTACTTGCAACTTGACGTTTTTTTTGAACCAGCCCCAATGCACCACCCTGTGTCATTCTTTCATTACCATACTCGTCCATATAAGTCTTTTCATCAATGTAATTTTCAATAATTGCATCGAATTCTATACGTTCTTCAGGAAACAATTCAACAATTAATGTATGGGGCTCCCTAACAGCTTGAGACCAGTCTTGTGTCACCTCTTTTTTTCTTGTGCGTGAAAAGATTTTATTCAGCTCACTCATATCTGAAATGTCAAATTGCAACTGCACCCTCGTTTCAGGTGAATCATCTTTTGTTTTTAGATCGGATACAATCTTTTGGTATAAAGGGATACCATCGAATAAGTCCTTTATACATGAACGTTTTCTCCATTCAACACGATATTCCTCGCCTGAGCTATAGTAAAGAGATACCTCGGAATCTTCCAAATCTTTTAAAATCGTACTGAATAAAACTTGACTATTTAGCTGAGTCAATGCTTTTACAAAAGGGGCGTTCACCACTATTTCATTCTGAAAAGTTGAATATTCTGTATATTTATGTTCATCTAATAGCTGAAGAAGATTAAATAGATTTTGTTCACTAATCATTATTGGTGTTGCCGTCAAAAAAACCACAGCATTTGCCGTTTCCATTATTTTTTTTGCACCTCTAAAGGTCTGCGTTGTATGATTTCGTAAACGGTGCGCCTCATCACATAGAATGAAGTCGAATTTTAAATTCTTTTCATCTATTACCTCAAATAGGTTTTGACTTTTTGTATGTTTCTTAGATTCAATCTCCCTGGGCAGACGAATTTTTTCATAATTGACAATTGCTTTTATTGCTCCGCTTCGTTCCTTAATATCTGATATTAAATCTTTCGAAGAATCATATATTTTAAAACTAAAATTAAATTTTTCCCTTAGTTCCATTTGCCATTTTTCCTGTAACGATTTTGGGCAAACAATCAATGCATTTTTCAGCTCACGTCTTGCCATTAATTCAAGCATAATATGACCTGCTTCAATTGTTTTACCTAGTCCAACTTCATCAGCAACAAGAATTCTATGATTTTCTGAATTCAAAAACTTTAAAAGAGGTTTAAATTGATATGCTTTAAAAATTGTGTTGGAAGCTTTTAAGGAGGAAATTGTATTATTACTGGTATTATGTATTTTAAAACTTGTATTAATTCTTGAAAAGTCAAGAAATGAACCAAATATACCTTTTCGTAAACGCTGGAAGGGGTCTGACAAATCAGTATCTGGAATTAAGTTGCTTTCTAAGCAGTTTTTTATCTCATTATGTATACTGACACGATATAATTGGCGTCCTCTAGCTGGGGGGGACACTTCTGTCACTATTCCCTTTTCGTTTGAATTTACATATATTACCGAGTCTCCAATATTAAATCTTGCCATTTATCGATTTATAAGTATTTATGAAAGTAGATTTTTGGGTTCTTCAAATGCAAATATTGGTTGGTTTCGAGCTAACATTTTAAAGTTGATTAGCCATGTTTAATCCCATCAATATACGTTCTAGAACCTTCTTGCCTAGACTTAAAAATAGATCACTCTCTTTTTTGTTAATTCGACTTATATGAGCGGCCTTATTCCTGTAGTCATCAGTTAACAACCTTAATTCTTTTAAAAAACTTGTATTTAAAAAATACTCATTAGTATTATTAATAATATGTTTTCTAAATTCTTGTAAGAGATTAGAATTTGAAATTGTTTTACCATCTGAATCAACTATAAAACCAAGTGTGAAAACCATGGATCCCAAAGTAAATTTATCAGTTTTCTTCGCAAGGGATTTAGCAAAGGTTTTAGTCTTATTATCGCTAAACTCTTGTTCTAAAAAGTCAGGCTCCGTCTGAAGTATATTATTTAATCTAACATAAAATGAAATGAATAACTTATTTAGTAATTCACTTTCAATAGCACGAGAAAATTGTAGGATAAAAGGTGAGTAATCTTCAATGTTATTATTGTCAAATTTTTCTTTGAGAAAGAATGCAGATGCAAGGAACATTTTTGAGTTATCTTCTAAAACATCATATTTATTAAAACTATTTTTGACTTCCTTATAATACTCCTGAAGATTGTTAGAGCTCGAATTCTTATCTAAAATCTGATAAATCCCTTTAATTCTTTCTTCACTTTCTATAGAGGATTCCCTTATATCTTTAAATTGAGCACTGAGTTGTGAAAAATATGATTCCACCGTATTTCTTAATTCAAAGACGATATCTGTTAACTCTTTAATTTCGGAAAGAGTACTGTCTCCTATTCGATATCCAAAATTTTCTTCAATTATTTTAGCGATTTCTTTTGCTGATATTCCTCCTTTAGAATCGTCTTTGGTAATTATCAAGGTTCCGTTGTCACCTCCTCCATTTTCAACGGGTAAAATGTCATTTGATTTATACCAGCGTAGTTTTTCCTCCCACTTTCGAGCATAATCAACGTCATGTAACATTCCAAGATGTTCCCAGTAATATTCCACACCACTGTCATCATCAATAATAAAGAAATCGGGGCGTTTTACATGACCATCAATTTCCAATCTATACTCATATTCAGGTTCTAAACCATTTTTCAAAAGCAATTCATATATAATAACTTCTGATTTTGAACGTAAAAATTTACCGTCTGAAGCGCAGTGAATTAGATTCTTTTCAAACAAAACATCTTTATATTTTGTTATGTTAGGTTTATAAAACAGATTCGTAATTCGTTGTAAATTAGCAGAATGAAAATCATTAGTATAGTTGAAAAGCATCTGAGGATTGCCTTGATATAGTAGAATTACTTTATTTACTTGCCTCGTTAATGCTGTATACAAAAGCTCACGGGAAAGTAAAATACAAGGTTCTGGAATCGCTAAAATAACAGTTTTGAATTGACTGCCTTGTGCTTTATGAATGGTTAATGCATATGCCAATTCTAGATAACTACCATTCTCATCATCAAAGTCTTTTGCTGTAAATTGATATTTATATTCTTTTTGGGAGGAAAACACTGTTTCGAGTTGATAAGGCTGCTTTCCTTTCCACTTTGTATTCTTCCAATTTGTACGACCAACAGTTACTCCAATCTCCCCATTTGCTATATAGTTAATTCCATCATTTGGGTATGTGCCTTTACTTCTTGAGTGGTTCTGCAGATTTATTACTTTGTCTCCATATATTATTTCCTCTAAACCTAAAGGTTTTGGGGTCTTTTTTCCATTATACGCCCAGTGAAGAGCATCTTGTTTAAATCTTTTATGAAGTCCACGATTTAGTTGTTTTGTTCCAAAAACTTTAGCCCTTACCGGACTAAGTAGTTGCCAGTCCTCTATTTTGTCAACTGATTTATGACCGTCTAGATTAAAATTAAAAAAGCCCTTATCATTAGCACCAATTGATTTGTTGAACGACAATTCATCCGATATAGATAACTCCTCATTTAAAACTGTAATTAACAAATCTTCAAAATCAGATTCGTTGCTCCAATTATATATTTTAATATTATCATTACTACCACTAATCACTTTCTCAAAAACACTGTCTGCATTATTTTCTTGAACATTACCTCCAAATAAATTTGCGAAATCAGTGTCGAGCCTTTTTTTGTTATCCTTTTCCTCTTGTCTTGCAGAAGCTGTTAATTCAATATATGAATTGCTAATCTTGGGAAATATTCCATCGACATTGTTGGGTTTTATATATGTGATAATATCAAAAAAAGGTCTTCCCGCACCAATTGGGGGTAATTGCCGATAATCTCCCACTAAGATTAACCTTTCAACTCGTTTTAAATGTTGTAATGTAGCAGCCAGCATTTCCTCTGTTAGCATGGAACACTCATCAATAATAACTGTTTTGTACCCTGATTCTTTATCGGAATCATTAAGATGGAAAGTTTGTGTAGAACCTCTAAAACGACCAGATCTGAATAGAAAACTAGCAATAGTTTTTGCGGTTACACCGTGTTTTTTTGCCTTTTCTTCCATTCTCACCCTAGCTTTTCCAGTTGGAGCGAGAAAAAGGACATTACCTTGTTTGATTTTTGGAATTGAAGCCAATGCTGACAAAAGTGTGGTTTTACCAGAGCCAGCCTGACCTATTAAGACAGAAAACCTAGAATTTGCCATTGCCTCCAAGGCCTTTATTTTTTCTTCTTTAGCACGCTTATCGGCATCCGTAGTTTTAAATTCTATATCGCCTAGAAATTCTTCCCAATTCTCTTGTAAATTGTGTTTATTGGCTTTTAGTCTTTTATTAATTACAGTGTTTATTAATTCTGAAGTTTCATTAAATCGAGATAATTGATATGCCTTTTTATTGTCTGAAGTAGAATGGGTAACAATGCTTTCATCAAATATTTCGGATGCTAAATTAAAATAATCCGCATTTAAGTCACATTCAGGTTCTATTGGTAGGTTTCCAATGTTTTTAATGATTTCTTCTTCAGGAAACAATGTATGGCCGTTGTTAGCTTGACGCTCCAATTCCATAATTGAAAGAGCTTTGATTCTTTCTTTGCTTAATGGTGAGAATTGTTTAGTGTCATATGGTTTGAGTTCCTTATTCCGATTTAGCATTAGACCAGCATCAATTATTGAATAATTAATTGGTTCAATTGAATGAATTGATATTTCATAAAACAAATATGGATTCTTGACTAACTCCTCGTCTATAACATACTTGTAGCTTTTCTTCCTCTGTTCTAAATTGAATATGGTTTTGGCTTGATTTTCACTGAGGTTAAATCTGCTTATTAATTGTAAAAGAGACAAACGGGTTTGTTGTTTCTTGAAAAGATTCCAGATTTCTACATTTTCAATAGAAATACTTTCTTTCAATTTTTTTGGGAGCAACTCTAAATCACCCAATATCTTATCAAGATATTGCCAAGGACATTGGCCTTTTTCTATTTCATTCAAAATATGCTGGGCCAAAAAATGACCTCTTTCTATTCCCATTGTTGTAAGGGCAACACCAAGTCCAGGATAATCACCCCTTAGTTCTTTAATGGCTGCAAGCTTTTTGCTCAGCCATTCTAAAATATTATCCCAATTATTACCAATTTCTAATTTTTTGGCAAGCTCTATTTTTTTAATCGATTCTCGTAATATATAAATAGCGAAATCATGTGAGACATGCTCTGTTTTATAGGAAAACTCAGACCTGAATTCATTTGGAATTATTACTGCAATACTTTTCGGATCAAAATCGGGATATTCTTTTTGATATTCAAGTGCTTCATGGTAAGGGAAAATAAAACCATTTTTAAAATCAGGTCTTATGCCATGGTTGACCATATGTTCCCAGGGCATTGATATAAAACCAGTATCTTCTGATGTGTCGAAAGCTTTTGATTGAATTATGGATACAATTTCCCCCAAACCAATTAAAACCCGATTATTTTCTTCAACAAATGGAACTTCCTTTGCATAAAAAAAACTTAAAGATTCATTGGGGTTTATATGTTCAAAAAAGCAATCAAAAACAGCCTTCTGATTTTTAAGATCCTGTACCCAACTTGTTGTAAATTGCAATGATTCATCTTTGGTTTTATGGTAAGGTTCTCGGTGGGAATCATAATCTAGATCATACTGCTCAGCGAATACTTCTGCATTCTCGGGCATTCCCCATCTAAAAGGAATAGCGGGTGCACTATACTTAGGGAAAACTATGGGAGTCGGCAGCAAATGTTTATAATAATTATTGTATCCTTTGGCATAAGGATGTCTAATCTGTTTTGTAAAATTAAAATCAGCCATAAACATTGCACTTTCAGATATGCAGGGTGGTAGCTTATTTTCATCTCTTATGTCACAAATCTTTTGCCCAGATAAATCTTTTTCAATTTCATCACTCCTATTTTCGGCACAATTTTTTAATGCCAGGCAAGCATCATTGTTCTTAGCATTTTTACATATTGTGCCATTCCAAGCATTATCATGCCAAGGAACTCTTATTGAAAGGTGCTTTTTTGTGTATCTTGGGTTGTAGGCTATCTTCATGTATTAATAATTCTGTTTAGGATTGGCCGAATTGTAAATCTTCAATTATAAGTGGACTGAACTTTGTCTAAAGATAAGTGATGGTTTTGTTATCTTCAAGGCTAGCCTTGAATATGGTTCATTTACCATTTAAATCACTTTGAGTGACAACTTTTTTCAGGACGAGACAGATATATACATTTGTATGATCATACATTCATATAAATATTTGTATTGCTTGAAATTTCTGTAAAATATTTGTGGAAAGGGAGAAAAAGACCAAAATCAGGGTTTGTCTGAGTGTCAGCGTAAACTTATTTTTTTTCTCCCTACCCATATCTCCACGGTAGTTGCCAAAAACATCGTTTTTGGCAACACCCTCATAAGAATCGAATAGTGATGGTAAGCCTCAGGAGGCTTACCATCACTATTTTGGATTTAACCTCAATTCCTTTGCAAATTTATTTTGAATGCTTCTTGATTTGCCATACACGAACCGATGTACGGCAAATGGATTAAATGCTGTTCAATGTTGCTAGGTTTGTTCAATAAAGTAAATCAACAAATACCAGTAATATGAAGCGCATATTTATCATGGACGACGATGGATTAAAGGAGTACGTTCCTGTAGAATCTCTCAAAAACAATCTAGCTCCAAAACTGGAGGATAAGGATAATCAAAATCAAACTGAAAATGAAATGTTGACGATTGCCGATTTGGTCAAGAAATTTAAAGTGACCAGGCCGACCATTTATTCATGGATGGAAAAGGGATTGCTCAAAAAGATACCTATTGGCGGACGTGTTCTATTTCATCCCAATGACATCGACGAGCTTATCGATCGGTTAAGGGGTATTTCTTCTTAAAAACAGATTGATGATCCAAAGTCAAAATAAAAAATGGATTTTATTAATCGGAGGTCACGAAGCAAGTTGTGTTTTTGTATACAAAAACTGCTCACTTTGTTCGCAAGCTTGTTGAAGATACTCCTCAATTCCTAAAATTATGGCACGGCCAAAAAAAGAAATTAGAGAGCTTAAAGCAATTCATATCAGTTTTAGAACTACAGTGGATAATTATCTCATTGTAGCTCATAATGCAGAATCTTGCGGGCTTTCAATCGCTGATTATATCCGAAAAAAAATTACTGGAAAACCTTTGCCTAGATATAAGGTCTCTCCTTATGAAAGAAAAATTTTCGTTGAGCTGAGCAGGATAGGTAACAATATTAACCAGTTGGCCATCAAAGTTCATTTAGGGCAGAACCAACCCGAAAAATTGACGGGACAACTTGTGGAATTACAAAGGTTACTTTCCGAAGTAAAACAAATTATGGTAAAATAAAGTCAAAACAGTTTGATTAAATTTTAGTAAAAAAAGGAGAACAATAGCAATAATTACTAATATTCTTCTAAATTTACTAAATGCTTCTCACTGATTTTATCAAAAGTAGATTGTCATTGGAAGAATATTCCTTCTCCCGTGATGAATACATGGCTTATTCAGGGAAGGACGCAAATGCTATTGCAACGGATTTGGCCTATTTATCCGAGAAAGGGGAGATCCTCTCTTTAAGAAAAGGATTCTACCTTATCATACCACCAAGATATTCAAAGTTGGGGGTTTTGCCATTGGAGCTTTATATCAATAAATTATTTGAACATTTGGATAAGCTCTATTACATTGGTTTATACTCAGCAGCACAAATACATGGAGCGGCCCACCAACAAGTACAGGCTGAATACATCATCACACAGGGTACAAGAATGTTGGATATTCATAAAAAGAATATAGCCATAAACTTTTTTCTTGCCTCTAATTGGCCCCAGGCTAACATTGTCCAAAAAACATCGGATGCTGGATATTTTAATGTTTCAGACCCATTACTCACCATTGTGGATTTAATATACCACCAAAGAAAGCTGGGAGGAATAAACAGAATGTTGGCGAATATCGAGGAGCTTTTAGAAGAAGTTGAACCAAGTGAAATGGATTCCTTACTGCAATGGTATCCGAATAAAAGTGTTTTACAACGATTGGGTTTTTTGATTGATTTCATAAGCCCAAAGAGTGATTTGGCTGATCTACTTATCGCATATTTGGAAAGGTATGGGTTTTACCCTGTCCTGTTGAATACATCGGATAAAATTAAACCGGGTGCAGTGGATAACAGATGGAAAGTTGATGTGAACTTAGCCCTAAATAGCGATATATGATACCAAGACCCTACATAGTGGAGTGGCAAGAACATGCACCATGGAAATACATATAGCCGCTTTTGATCGGCTTAAAAATGATATAATGACCAAAATGAAATCAACATAAAATGACAAGCATAGCACAAAGAGCAGAATTGCAAAATCAAATATGGAAAATAGCCAACGATGTACGTGGTTCTGTAGATGGATGGGATTTTAAACAATTCGTATTAGGGACACTGTTCTACCGTTTCATAAGTGAAAATTTCACCAATTATATTGAGGGTGGCGATGATAGTGTAAAGTACCCGAACTTATCCGATGACGTTATAACTTCAGAAATAAAAGAAGATGCCATAAAAACAAAGGGATACTTTATTTATCCAAGCCAACTATTTGTAAATGTGGTTAAAAACGCAAGTAATAATCCAAATTTGAACACCGATTTAGCGGCTATATTTTCTGCCATAGAAAGTTCAGCTATTGGATTTCCTTCAGAAGACGACATCAAAGGCCTGTTTGCAGATTTTGATACCACGAGTAACCGTCTGGGAAATACAGTTGAAAATAAAAACAGTCGTTTGGCTGCCGTTTTAAAGGGTGTCCAAGGCTTAAAGTTTGGTAATTTTGAAGACAATCAAATAGACCTGTTTGGTGATGCCTATGAGTTTCTAATCTCCAATTATGCTGCCAATGCAGGTAAGTCTGGCGGAGAGTTCTTTACCCCTCAAAATGTGTCCAAACTCATTGCACAATTGGCAATGCATGGGCAAACAACTGTGAACAAGATTTATGATCCTGCGGCGGGATCTGGTTCTTTACTGTTACAGGCCAAAAAACATTTTGACAGCCATATTATTCAGGAAGGTTTTTATGGGCAGGAAATTAACCATACTACCTATAACTTGGCACGTATGAACATGTTTCTGCATAACATCAACTACGATAAGTTTCATATTGTACATGGCGATACGTTACGGCATCCAGAATTGGGTGATGAAAAACCGTTTGATGCCATTGTGTCCAATCCGCCGTATTCTGTAAAATGGATTGGTAGTGATGATCCAACCCTAATCAATGACGACCGATTTGCGCCTGCAGGAGTATTGGCGCCTAAGTCAAAAGCAGACTTTGCATTTGTATTACATGCATTGAGCTATCTTTCAAGTAAAGGTAGAGCGGCTTTGGTGTGTTTCCCAGGTATTTTTTACCGTGGTGGTGCAGAACAAAAAATTAGAAAATATTTGGTAGATAACAACTTCGTAGAAACCGTTATCTCTTTAGCACCTAACCTATTTTTTGGTACATCCATAGCGGTAAATATTTTAGTGCTCTCAAAACATAAAACCGATACCAAAACGCAGTTTATCAATGCCAGTGGGGAAGATTTCTTTAAGAAAGAAACCAACAATAATGTGATGACAGATACCCACATTGAAAAGGTGATGAGCATGTTTGATAGCAAAGAAGAGGTTGCTCATGTGGCTACAACTTTTGACAATATTAAGATTGCCGAAAATGATTATAACCTATCTGTAAGTAGTTATGTAGAACCTAAAGATACCCGTGAGAAAATAGATATAGAGGTGTTAAATGATGAGGTCGCTAAAACTGTGATAAAAATAGAGAACCTTCGTTCAGAAATTGATGCTATTGTAAAAGAGATTGAGGGATGAGTTATATAGATACATTATTGCGAGGTGCTGATGTGGAATGGAAAACTTTAGGGGATGAAGTAGAAATTGCAAATATTGGAGTAGACAAGAAAATCAACGTAAATGAAGCGGAAGTAAGGTTGTTGAACTTTGTTGATGTTTTCAAAAATCAATACATATCAAATGCAACGCCAACTATGGTTGTAACCGCAAGTGAAAGAAAAATCACAGATTGTAACATAAAAGAAGGAGATGTTTTTATCACTCCCTCATCAGAACTCATAGATGAAATTGGCTTTTCTGCGATGGCAATCGAGGATTTTAATAATGCAGTGTATAGTTACCATATAATGAGATTAAGGGTTAATAATAAAAATGTTTTATTCCCTGCTTTTTTAAATTATCTATTTAGTTCAACTAATGTTAGAAAACAAATTCGTTTAAAAGCTCAAGGAATAACTCGATTTGGATTGACCCAACCAAATTGGAAATCCCTTCAAATTCCTATCCCAACAATAGAAATCCAACAAAAAATAGTTGACATTCTCGACACTTTTACAGAGCTTACAGCAGAGCTTACAGCAGAGCTTACAGCACGTAAAAAACAGTATACGTATTACCGTGAGCAATTGTTGGGGTATGATGAAAATGAGGTGGAATGGAAAACGTTGGGGGAAGTGTGCATAAAGTCATATTCTGGCTCTACTCCTAAGGCGGGTAATCCTAGATATTATGAAAATGGAACTATACCGTGGTTAAGGACACAAGAAGTAAAGTTTATTGATATTTATTCAACAGAAATAAAGATAACTGAAACTGCATTGGCTGAAACTGGGGCAAAATGGATTCCAGAAAATTGTGTCATTATTGCTATTTCGGGAGCAACCGCAGGTCGTTCAGGTATTAACAAAATACCCTTAACTACTAACCAACACTGTTGTTGTTTGGAAATTAATCCAAAACAGGCTTTATATAAATATGTGTTTTATTGGGTTAGTTTGAATTATGAAAAATTAAAGAATTCAGGACAAGGAGCAAGAGGAGATATAAATTCAGGTATAATAAAATCACTGCAAATTCCAGTACCTCCAATAGAAGAACAAGAACGCATTGTTGCCATCTTGGATAAATTTGATACTCTTACCACTTCTATTTCCGAAGGTTTACCCAAAGAAATAGAGCTAAGGCAAAAACAATACGAGTACTACCGCGAACAATTGTTAACTTTTCCGAAAGCTTAAAACTAACCACCGACCACCATGAATTACAAAACCATAGCAGAATCCAACAACTTTATTGTTTTAGATAGCTATAAAAAATTCTCAGAAGTAAATGAGACTCCTCTATCTTATCAAACAGAGGCAGATTTAGAAAGAGAACTGGTTCAGGATTTGCAACACCAAGGCTATGAATTTGTGGCTCATATCAACAATCAAGAACGTATGTTGGCTAATGTGCGTGTGCAATTGCAGGAACTTAACAACATGCAATTCACAGATAAGGAATGGCAGCGTTTTGTGGTAGAGTATTTGGATAGACCAAGTGATAGCCTTACCGATAAATCAAGAAAGATACACGATAATTATATCTATGATTTTGTGTTTGATGATGGGCATATTCAAAATATCTACATAGTAGATAAGAAAAACATTGCCCGTAATAAAGTTCAGGTCATTTCACAGTTTGAACAAAAGGGTACGCATGCCAACCGTTACGATGTTACCATTTTGGTTAATGGTTTGCCCCTGGTACAAGTAGAACTAAAAAAACGAGGGGTAGCTATTCGTGAAGCCTTTAATCAGGTACATCGCTACACTAAAGAAAGTTTCAATGCCGAAAATTCACTGTTTAAATATTTACAGCTGTTCGTCATATCTAATGGTACAGACAGTCGTTATTTTGCTAACACAGTACAACGTGATAAAAATAGTTTCGATTTCACCATGAACTGGGCCAAAGCTGATAATGCTTTGATAAAGGACTTAAAGGACTTTACCATTACGTTTTTTGAAAAACGTACCCTGTTGAATGTGCTTCTCAACTATTCTGTATTTGATATAAGCGATACCCTTCTTATCATGAGGCCTTATCAAATCGCAGCTACAGAGCGGATGCTATGGAAAATTGAAAGCTCCTTTAATGCTAAAAATTGGTCAACAGCAGAGAGTGGTGGGTACATTTGGCATACTACAGGGTCGGGTAAAACCCTTACCAGCTTTAAGGCAGCAAGATTAGCAACGCAGCTGGATTTTATCGACAAGGTGTTCTTTGTGGTAGACCGTAAAGATTTGGACTTTCAAACCATGAAAGAATACCAACGCTTCTCACCGGATAGTGTAAATGGTTCTGATAGTACGGCAGGTTTAAAACGAAATATAGAGAAAAAAGACAATAAGATTATTGTTACCACTATTCAAAAATTGAATAATCTTATGAAAAGTGAGAACGATTTGGATATCTACCAAAAGCAGGTCGTTTTTATTTTTGATGAAGCACATCGAAGTCAATTTAGTAGTAAAAAAGATGGTAGAACCATAGGTACACAACATAACCTGAAAAAGAGGTTTAAAAAATATTATCAGTTTGGGTTTACAGGAACACCAATTTTTCCCGAAAATGCGTTAGGTTCAGAAACTACGGCTAGTGTGTTTGGTCGTGAACTACATTCCTATGTCATCACGGATGCCATTAGAGACGAAAAGGTATTAAAGTTTAAAGTAGATTATAACGATGTCCGTCCACGGTTTAAAGGCATAGAAACAGAACAGGATTTAACTAAACTAAGTGCAGCAGAAAACAAAAAAGCCTTACTGCATCCTGTGCGAATCAAAGAAATTTCACAATACATCTTAAAGCATTACAGACAAAAAACGCATAGAACTAAGGGCGGTAACAGCGGTTTTAATGCCATGTTTGCCGTTAGTAGTGTAGATGCAGCAAAATGTTATTACGAAGAATTAAATACCCTACAACAAGATTATGATAAGCCATTAAGGACAGCCACCATATTTTCTTTTGCTGCCAATGAAGAACAAAACGCTATTGGTGAAATTGTTGACGAGACCTTTGAACCAACGGCAATGGAAATAAGTGCCAAAGAGTTTTTAACTCAGGCTATCAACGATTATAACAGGATGTTCAAAACAAGTTATGGAGTTGAAAGCAAAGAGTTCCAAAATTATTATAGAGACCTGGCAAAACGGGTGAAGAATAAAGAAATAGACTTGCTCATTGTAGTAGGGATGTTTTTAACAGGCTTTGATGCACCAACGCTAAATACCTTATTTGTTGACAAAAACTTGCGTTATCATGGCTTAATGCAAGCCTTTTCGCGTACCAATCGCATTTACGATGCCACAAAAACCTTTGGAAATATTGTAACCTTTAGGGATTTAGAACAGGCCACTATTGATGCCATTACCCTTTTTGGGGATAGCAGTACAAGAAATGTGGTGCTGGAGAAGAGTTACAGGGAATACTTAGAAGGGTTTACAGATATTGCAACGGGCAATGCACGTCGTGGTTATATTGAAGTGGTTAAGGAACTAAGAGAAAAGTTCCCTGACCCGGAAACTATTGAAACAGAGAAGGACAAAAAGGAATTCTCTAAACTTTTTGGTGAATATTTACGGGTAGAAAATATACTCCAGAATTACGATGAGTTTACCAACCTTAAAGCGTTTCAGGATATTGATATAAATGATTCGGAAGCTGTGGAAGCATTCAAAGAAACCTATTTTGTTTCAGATGAAGATATTGAGGTAATGAAGCAAATTGAATTGCCGGCAGAGCGAACCATTCAAGATTATCGTTCAACGTATAATGATATTCGTGATTGGTTGCGACGAGAACGAAAAGGAAAGGAAGCAGAAGAATCTGATATTGATTGGGATGAAGTGGTGTTTGAAGTCGATTTATTAAAGTCGCAAGAAATAAACCTGGACTACATTCTGGAATTGATTTTTGAGCATAATAAGAAAACCAAAAACAAAGCAGAATTAGTAGAAGAAATAAGACGCATAATCCGTGCTAGTGTGGGTAACAGGGCAAAAGAAAGTTTGGTAGTCGATTTCATCAATGAAACAGATTTGGATGAAATAAAGGAAAAGGCCACAATCATCGATGCTTTCTTTGCTTATGCACAAGGCAAACAAAAAGCGGAGGCTTCAGAATTGATTGCAGATGAGAATTTAAATGAAGAAGAAGCGAAGCGTTATATGACAGCATCATTAAAAAGGGAATATGCTAGTGAAAATGGCACGGAACTTAATTCATTATTACCTAAAATGAGCCCTTTAAATCCTCAATACCTTACTAAAAAACAAAGTGTCTTTCAAAAGATCTCATCTTTTGTTGAGAAGTTTAAAGGAGTTGGAGGTGAAATTTAAATTGGTATTTTGAAACAATTGCAATTGAAAGATGTTGGTTCAAGAAATATTACATTGGGTCATTTGACAACTAAATCTTGATAATTTGAGCCGAATAACACTTCTAATCGGCTCACTGGAGAAAAAAAGTGGTTCCAAACACCGCGAAAAATGTAGTTTGTTGCAAATGCATTTTAATGGCAAGATTATTTTATCCTACTTTTTAAGGAGTAATTTTTCGGAATGAAAAGTATTGTAAAATGCTGCAAAGAAGTAAAAAAGAATCAAAAATGCAGCACGAACGCAGCACGCTAATTAACTTTTGTTTAACATTTTATTTTATAAATACCTGAAAAACAGAATGTTATAAAACAAAAAAGCCTCATAAAATGAGGCTTTTGCGGTCTGGACGGGACTCGAACCCGCGACCCCCTGCGTGACAGGCAGGTATTCTAACCAACTGAACTACCAGACCAATGATTTTATCTTTTAAAGACTCCGACAACAGTCAGATTCAAATCTTGTTCAGATTGCTTTTTTAAAGCGAGTGCAAATATACATTCTCATTTCGGATTCGACAAAACATTTTTTTAAAAATGTAATCAAACAAATTTTTGCCTTTCGATCATGAACGAATTCAATACTTGTGAAAAATCGCCCCGTACATCCACCTCTACATATTTGATCTTGTACTGGGCACATTTCAGCTTCAATTCCTGCTGATATTGTAATACTTTTTCAGAGTAGGTTTTTTGGATGGATTCGGCATAAAGGTCGATTTGTTGGCCAGTTTCCACATCTACAAAACGTTTGGGTGCATTACCAAAATCAAAATTGATTTCATGCTCATGGTCCATCAAATGGAACAGGGCCACAGCATGTTTATTGTATTTCAAATGACGCAGGGCCTCAAACAGTTTTTCCTCTTCGGTCTCGGTTTGGAACATGTCCGTAAAAAGGAAGATCATGCTCCTTCTGTGGATTTTCTCGGCAATCTGGTGTAAAAAGGTGTAGGTCTTTGTGGATTGCGAGGCACTTTTAGTGGCTGCCACCTCGTTCAACTTGGAATACAACATCTGAAAATGCCTTTCGCTGTTCTTTTCCGAAGCATAAAAATCATAGGTGTCGGAATAGATGCTCAGACCCACCGCATCCCGTTGCTTTTTAAGGATTTGCATCAAGGCCGCAATGGACAACACCCCATATCCAATTTTGTTGAGGTTGTCCAGGGAAAGATTCTTTACTTCCGGATAATACATGGAAGCCGAATTGTCCAAGATCATGTGGCACCTCAGGTTGGTCTCGTCCTCATACCGTTTGGTGTATAGTCGGTCTGTTTTGGCATAAAGTTTCCAGTCGATGTGTTTGGTGCTTTCGCCCGAATTGTAAATTTTGTGCTCCGCAAACTCGGCAGAAAAACCATGGAAAGGACTTTTATGGATACCACTGATGAATCCCTCCACAATCTGGTTGGCCAAAAGTTCCAGATGGTTGAAGAGCTGTGCCTTATGTAATTCCGATCGTACGTCCATACCCAGATTGTTGCGACAAGATAAAATAAAAAAGGCTTGGCCAATGCCAAACCTTTTTTAAAATATGATCGTGGGCACTTTTACAATGCCGCGTCAATAGCGTCTGTGTAGACTTTCTTAGGGGAAACCCCAACCTGACGGTTGATCACTTCACCATCCTTGAAAACAAGAACAGTAGGAATGTTACGAACGCCGTACTTGGCCGCAAACTGTTGGTGTGAATCCACATCCACCTTACCAACAACCGCTTTGCCCTCGTATTCTTGACTTACTTCCTCAATGATCGGGCCTACCATTCTACATGGACCGCACCAAGCTGCCCAAAAATCGACAAGAACAGGTTTGTCACTTTTCAAAACCACTTCGTCAAAACTTGCATCTGTTATTTCTAGTGCCATTTTATTTATTTTTTGTTACGCAAAGTTAGTCAATTATTGTGCATGTACCTTACGGTGAGGGCATTCGTTTTCATTATGGTGCTATTTGTATTTGTTATGGTCAATTGAGCTGATAATGAATTTCATGCGCTTCCAATTCGGATAACAGTTCGCTATTGATCTTTACCTTTTGTTTTCTGCTGGATAGTTTGAGCTTGATTTCCTCTTCCATCTCATAGATCTCAAAATTGAGGGGATGTTCACCTTTGTATGATCGCAAGGTGTCCTTCAATGCCTTGATACGTTGTTCCTGTAATCGGTCAATATCCAGTTTGATGGTCAACTTTTTGGCAAACGCATCCATCACATCCTGTAGCTGTTTAAAATCGTTGAACTGAAGTCGCGGGTCACCTTTTTTCCCCGTATCCCGGTTTACCCAACCCTCACGCACAAAGGCCTTGATGTAGACAAAGGAATTGATCATCAGAAAATGGCGGAATTTGAGGTATTCCTCCCCAAAAATCCGGAATTCGTACGACTCGTTATAATCCTCCAAAGTGAAAAGTCCCCAGCCTTTCCCGTTTTTGGATACCCTGTGCTGTACATCGGTAATGACCCCGGCCACGGAGAGCTCACGGTTCACAAATCCTTCCAAATTGGAAAAAGCCGAAACATCGGCATTACAAAAGGCAGTGATTTCTTTTTTGAAATCATCCAAAGGATGCCCCGAAATGTAGATGCCCACTACCTCTTTTTCCCTTCGCAGTTTTTCCATGGTACCCCATTCCTCACAAGGGGGAACAATGGGTTCGGGTATTTGTACTTCGCTGGCATCCCCAAAAAGGCTTACTTGGGAAGAGTTTTCGTTCTCTTGGTATTTGGAACCATACCGGACGGCCTTTTCCAAAAAGGTGATGCCGTCACCCTCATCGTGAAAATATTGAGCACGGTGTGTATCCGTAAAGGAATCGAAACCACCGGCCAAGGCAAGGTTTTCAAATGCCTTTTTGTTGGCGGAACGTAGGTCCACCCGTTTGGCCAAATCGAAAATGGAACGGTAGGCCCCGTCTTTTTTCCGGTTTTCCACAATGGTTTCCACGGCGGAACGCCCAACACCTTTTATGGCACCCATACCAAAACGCACGGCATTGTCCTTGTTTACGGCGAATTTATAGTAGGATTCGTTCACATCAGGACCCAAAACCTGTAGTCCCATCCGCTTACATTCTTCCATAAAGAAGGTCACCTGCTTAATGTCGTTCATGTTGTTGGACAGTACCGCAGCCATATATTCGGCAGGGTAGTGGGCCTTTAAGTAAGCCGTCTGGTAGGCGATGTACGCATAACAAGTGGAGTGACTCTTGTTGAAGGCATAAGAGGCAAAGGCTTCCCAATCCTTCCAGATTTTCTCCAATACATCCCTTGGGTGACCGTTCTTTTCACCACCGTCCAAAAACTGGGGTTTCAATTTTTGAAGCAGGGCAAATATCTTTTTTCCCATGGCCTTTCGGAGTACGTCAGCATCACCTTTGGAGAAACCGGCCAACTTTTGGGAGAGCAACATCACCTGCTCCTGGTAGACGGTAATACCATAGGTTTCTTTTAGGTATTCCTCCATGTCGGGGAGGTCATAGGTAATCTCTTCATCGCCATGTTTTCGGGCAATAAAGCTGGGGATGTATTCCATGGGCCCAGGTCGGTAGAGGGCATTCATGGCGATAAGATCATCAAAAACCGTAGGTTTCAGGTTTTTCATGTGTTTTTGCATCCCAGGGGATTCGTATTGGAATATCCCTACCGTGTCACCTCGCTGGAACAGTTCATAGGTCTTCTCGTCATCCAACGGAAAATCGTCGGGAATGAGTTCGACCCCGGTCCTGGCTTTTACGATTTTCACCGTGTCCTTGATCAACGTCAAGGTCTTCAGTCCCAAGAAATCCATTTTGAGGAGTCCGGCACTTTCCACCACGGAGTTATCAAACTGCGTTACGTAGAGGTCGGAGTCTTTGGCCGTGGAAACAGGTACGAAGTTGGTGATATCATCGGGTGTGATGATGACCCCACAGGCATGGATGCCCGTATTTCGCAAGGATCCTTCCAACACGCGTGCCATGTTCACCGTTTGGCCTTCCAAATCTTCGGTTTCGGAAATGTTGAGCAGTTCTTGGACCTTTTCAAATTCATCCTGACGGAATTTTTTCTTCAGATCCGATTCCTCAACCCCAAAAATCTTGTTGAGCTTGGACATGTTGGGGATCAACTTTGCAATACGATCCGCATCGCTCAAAGGCAGGTCCAAAACCCTTGCCGTATCCCGGATGGACGATTTCGCGGCCATGGTACCATACGTGATGATCTGTGCGACCTGATTGGACCCGTACTTGTTGATCACGTATTCCATCACACGACCCCGGCCTTCGTCATCAAAGTCGATATCGATATCGGGCATGGATACCCTATCCGGATTCAGAAAGCGCTCAAAAAGGAGGTCGTACTTCATCGGGTCTATGTTGGTGATGCCCAAACAATAGGCCACCACCGATCCCGCGGCCGAACCTCTTCCCGGACCTACCGAAACATCCATGTTCCGGGCTTCGCGGATAAAGTCCTCCACAATCAAGAAATAACCGGGGTACCCTGAGTTTTTGATGGTCTCCAACTCAAAATCGATACGTTCGCTGATTTCAGGCGAAATCTCACCATATCGTTTTTCGGCACCTTGGTAGGTGATATGCCTCAAATAAGCATTTTCCCCACGTTTGCCTCCATCTTCTTCATCTTCCTGTACCTTGAACTCCTCTGGAATATCGAATTTGGGAAGTAGGATGTCGCTTGCCAGGTCATAAGGTTCCACTTTGTCGATAATCTCGTGGATGTTCAAAATAGCTTCCGGAATATCCTTGAAAATCTCCTTCATCTCGTCCGAAGACTTGAAATAATATTCCTGATTGGGCAAACCGTAGCGGTAACCGCGTCCACGACCAATAGGGGTGGAGCGTTTTTCGCCATCCTTCACACAAAGGAGAATATCGTGGGCCTCGGCATCTTCCTTGGCGCAATAATAGGTGTTATTGGTGGCCACCATTTTAACGTTATGGTCCTTGGCCAGTTGCACCAGTACTTGGTTTACCCGATCCTCATCTTCCTGACCATGGCGCATGAGTTCCACGTATAGGTCGTCCCCAAATTGTTCCTTCCACCACAATAGGGCTTCTTCAGCCTGCTTTTCACCTACGTTCAATATTTTGTTGGGCACTTCCCCATAGAGGTTTCCGGTAAGGGCAATCACATTTTCCTTGTATTGCTCCACGATTTTTTTATCGATACGGGGCACGTAATAGAACCCATCCGTATAAGCGATGGAAGACATTTTAGCCAGGTTGTGATAGCCCTTCTTGTTCTTTGCCAACAACACAATCTGGTAACCGTAATCCTTTACATTTTTATTGGTGTGGTCCTCGCAGACATAAAATTCGCAACCCACGATCGGGGTGATCTCTTGTTCTGTGGGTATTTCACCTTTTTCCTCCCGTTCCTTGTTACGTTCCTTAACCCCCTTGTTGTGCGCCATGATTTCTTTCACAAAGTGAAAAGCCCCCATCATATTGGCGTGGTCGGTAAGGGCAACGGCGGGCATGCCATTATCAGCAGTGGCCTTTACCAAATCTTTTATGTTGATGGTGGACTGAAGTACCGAAAACTGGGAATGGTTATGCAAGTGCGCAAAAGGGGCATCTTCCAAGGTCTCGATATTCTCTTGGATTTCCTCTGCGGAAATTTCCCCGGTGTCTTTTGCCCAAAGGGCATCAGCAATTTTTTTGGATGCCGCTTTTAGGTTGATGTGCTTTAGGCCGATGAGTTCGATCTCTTGTGGATTGGCCTCGGAGAATCGCTCAAAATAATCGGGTTGTACATCCAGTTCGTTGGCAGTAAACTGTCTTTTTCTGACCAATTCCAGAAAACAACGGGTAGTGGCCTCTACGTCGGCGGTAGCATTGTGTGCCTCGGCAAAGGGTTCCCCGAAAAGGAATTCATGGAGTTCGGTCAAGGTGGGCAGCTTGAACTTACCCCCACGACCACCGGGAATCTTACAAAGTTCGGCGGTATGTTCCGTACAAGTGTCCAGAACGGGCAATGTGGTCAATGAACTTTCCACTTGGTAACGGTGGAACTCGCATCCCATGATGTTGACATCGAAATCAACATTCTGACCCACCACAAATTTGGTGCGGGACAACGCCTCATTGAACTTGACCAATACCTCTTCCAAAGGAACACCCTGTTCTTCTGCCAGTGCGGTGGAAATGCCGTGAATTTGCTCCGACTCGTATGGAATGTTGAATCCATCGGGCTTGATCAGGAAATCCTGATGCTCCACCAAATTACCGAGATCGTCGTGCAATTGCCAAGCAATCTGCACACAACGGGGCCAGTTGTCGGTATCGGTGATGGGGGCGTCCCAGCGTTTGGGCAAACCAGTGGTTTCTGTATCAAATATCAAATACATAGGCTATCGGTATGGGTCAAAAAAGCAATGGATAAAAATACGGAAGAAGACCGTTTTGGTAAAATAGAGTTTTTACGATTTATCAACTAAAAAAAGCTGGAGTTACTCCAGCTTTTCTTTTTCAATATGAAACTTGGGTTTATGAAACTGCGGTTTCAAAAATATGGGTTGTTTCCAAAGTCTTCCTAATGGCATTTCGATGGCGCATCAATAAACCTTCGGTAGATGGGGGCAATACAAAGTCCTTGTCCTGTAAGATATCATTGTAAGTTGCTATGGCTTCTTTTTCGCCGCGAAGAACTTCTTCCAGCATGGCTTCTTCCGTGTTGGCCACGACCATTGATTTAAAGTCTATCCATGAACGGTGCAAAGTCCCTTTGGTGCTTCCTCCTTTATCCGGGGCCTGCCCAAATGAGCGTATCTCTGCTTTCAGTTCTTGGCCAAAATCATATCGTTGTTTCGCACTGTTCAGGAAAAAATCCTTAAGAGCTTTGTTTTCAACCTTTTCAGCGACCTGTTTAAAACCTTTTTCGGCATCATAGGTTCTTTCCAAAAGTTCATTCAATTTGTTCGACATTTCTACGGTATACTTCATAGTTTCATTTTTCATTTAGGTTCTTGGTTGTCGACTCTCGACAACTTCTATAAATAACTTATCATTAATACGAAGAATACCAAATAGTTGAAGGGGTTTATAATAGGTTTAACGATGTTGCTGTCATCTGTTAAGGACGTTTAACTTTTTTTGGATTTTTTGAGGGGCAATAAACAAATAAGCGTATATTTGCACCCGCTTAACAGACAAGCGATTGATTTCCGATTTCTCGGAAATGACATTTTGAAAAATAAAAGAATTAATAACCAGGGTCGGGCACCCTACAAATTAATGTGATATGCCAGTTAGAATCAGACTTCAGAGACACGGTAAAAAAGGTAAACCATTTTATTGGGTGGTTGCCGCAGATTCCAGATCAAAAAGAGACGGTAAATTTTTGGAAAAATTGGGAACCTATAACCCCAATACCAATCCTGCTACCATCGATTTGGATGTAGATAGTTCCGTAAAATGGTTGCAGAATGGAGCACAACCTACTGACACGGCCAAAGCCATCCTATCTTATAAAGGAGTTTTGTTGAAGCACCACTTGTTGGGCGGTGTTCGTAAAGGAGCATTGACCGAAGAACAGGTTGAGGAAAAATTCAACGCTTGGTTGGATGAGAAAACCAACAAGATCCAAGCTAAAAAAGATGGTTTGAGCAAAGCTGATGCCGATGCCAAAGCAAAAGCATTGGAAGCTGAGAAAGAAGCCAATGAAAAAAGGATTGCTGCTGCCGCTCCTGTTGAAGAAGTAGTGGAAGAAGTTGCCGAGGAAACTGCAGAAGTAGCTACCGAAGAGGCTCCAGTTGAAGAAACTGCTGAGGCTCCTGCTGCTGAAGAAGCTTCTAAAGAAGAAGAATAAGATCCAAGAACGATGCGCAAGGAGGATTGCTTCTACCTAGGCAAAATCGTTTCAAAATATAGTTTTAAGGGTGAGGTGTTGGTTAAATTGGACACCGATGAACCCGATATCTACGAAAATATGGAATCAGTATTTGTTTCTTTGGGAAACAATCTGGTTCCATTTTTTATTGACCGCTGTCGACTGCACAAATCCGATCTACTCCGCATCGACTTTGAAGAGGTGAAGGATGAATCCTCTGCGGACAAGATCATTGGTTGTGAATTGTTCCTGCCACTTTCTCTTTTGCCGCCATTGTCCGGGGACAAATTTTATTTTCACGAGGTGATCGGTTTTACCTTGATGGATGAGGTGCATGGGAATATCGGCGTGATACAATCCATTAATGACAACGCTTCCCAAGAGCTTTTTGAGGCGGTAAAGGATGGGAAGGAACTCCTGATCCCTATCAGTGATGAGATCATCACTAAAGTGGACCGCAAGAACAAAACCATCCATGTGAAGACACCCGAAGGGTTGGTGGACCTATACCTGGGTGAGTAAATAAGCTTTTTGGCTATATTTATCAAAACCTTTCTTCATGTATCGATTTATTATTTTGGCCATGCTCCTTGGTTTGGGCCTTATTGTCGAAGACAAGCCACAAGTTGAAAAACCCGATACCCCACCCAATATTGTATTGATCTTTACTGATGACCAAGGGTATCAAGATGTTGGGGTTTTTGGCTCCCCGAACATCAAGACCCCGAACCTGGACCAAATGGCCGCCGAAGGACTGCAATTGACCAGTTACTATGCCGCGCAAGCGGTCTGTTCTGCTTCCAGGGCAGGGATTTTAACCGGATGTTATCCTAATCGTATCGGCATCCACAATGCGTTGGGTCCTGATAATACTCATGGGATCAATGCTTCAGAAACCACTATCGCCGAAATGTTGAAGGAAAAAGGCTATGCTACGGCAATCTATGGAAAATGGCATTTAGGTCATCACAAACAATTTTTGCCAACAAGACACGGGTTCGATGAATGGTTCGGCATTCCGTATTCCAATGATATGTGGCCGAAACATCCGCAACAAGGAACCATTTTCAACTTTCCCGATCTTCCATTGTATGAAAACGAAAAAGTCATCGGTATTCTCGAAGATCAATCCCAGTTGACCACGCAGATTACGGAGCGTAGTGTGGATTTTATCAAAAGAAATAAGGATAAGCCCTTCTTTTTGTATGTGCCCCATCCCCAACCGCATGTCCCACTTTTTGTTTCGGAAAAATTCAAGGGAAAATCGGAAAGAGGTTTGTATGGTGATGTAATCATGGAAATCGATTGGTCTGTGGGCCAGATCATGAAGGCATTAAAAGATAACGGATTGGAGGAAAACACGTTGGTCATCTTTACTTCCGATAATGGACCTTGGTTGTCGTATGGCAATCACGCAGGAAGTGCTTTACCTCTTCGGGAAGGTAAAGGTACGGCTTGGGAAGGTGGACAACGGGAACCCTGCATCATCAAATATCCCAAAAAATTAGCAGGGGGTAGGGTGATTGATGTCCCTATGATGGCCATTGATTTATTGCCAACACTGGCAGAACTTACCCAAGCTTCGCTTCCGAAACAGACTATTGATGGCAAAAGTGTTTGGAAAATTTTGACCGAGGAACAGGATGAGCCGGTTCAAGAGGCCTACTTTTTTTATTATCGAGTGAATGAAATGTTCGGGGTGCGCTACGGCAAATGGAAATTATATTTCCCTCATCGCTACCGCACCATGGACGGACAGGAACCTGGCAAGGATGGGCAACCAGGAGAGTATCGTATGGTCGATTTAAAAGAAATTGAACTGTACGATTTGGAGAGTGACATTAGTGAGGTTACCAATGTGGCAGCCCAACACCCTGAAGTAGTTGCCGAAATCGAAAAATTGGCCAATGAAATGAGGTACAGATTGGGGGATTCCCTAAAAAATATGAAAGGTTCCGAAACACGGGAACCAGGGAGGATAGATGAGTAAGCCATTTCAGTTTAAAGAATTCACGGTTTATCAAGACCGATGCGCCATGAAGGTGGGTACGGACGGTGTGCTTTTGGGTGCTTGGACCTCTTTGGACCATCAACCGGAAACCATTTTGGATGTTGGTGCGGGAACCGGACTCATTGCACTCCAATTGGCTCAGCGTTCGGTTGCAGAAACCATTGATGCCATTGAATTGGATGAGGCGGCCTATGAACAATGTGTTTCCAATTTTGAAGGATCGCCTTGGGCGGACCGTTTGTTTTGTTACCATGCGGGTTTTGATGAATTTGTGGATGAGATCGAGGATGAATACGATCTTATTGTTTCCAATCCTCCTTTTTACTCAGAAGAAGTTGCTAGTGGTGATGTGTCGAGAGACCAAGCTAGACAGAACAGTTCCCTCCCATTTGATGAATTGATGGAGGGTGTTGCCAAACTCCTTTCGGAACATGGGCGTTTTTCGGTCATTGTTCCCTTTAAGGAAGAAGGTAACATGTTGGATTTGGCCAGTCGAAATCAATTGTATCCCCAATGTATCACAAGGGTAAAGGGAAATGCCCAAGTGGAATACAAGAGAAGTTTGATGGAGTTCGGTTTTGAAAAAGGGGAAGTGCAGATTGATGAACTTATCATTGAAACGGAACGCCATCAGTATACGGATACATACATTAAACTGACCGAAGCATTTTATTTAAAAATGTAACAATACTGAAATGAAATGTTATATTTCGTTATTATATTTGGCGGACACTCCGCATGAGTGCTGAGCGCAGTCGAAGCACAATGAGGACCTCATTATAAAATTAAGATTCCTGCTTTTACAGGAATGACATATTAAATGATAATATATGAAGCCCGATCTATTTGAAGCCCCGGATTACTACAATCTCGATGATCTTTTTTCCGAAGAACACAAACTGGTGCGCGATGCGGCCCGACAGTGGGTAAAAAGGGACATATCCCCCATCATTGAGGAATTTGCCCAAAAGGCCGAATTTCCCAAACAAATTATTGGTGGATTGGCAGAGATCGGTGCTTTTGGTCCGTACATTCCCGAACAATACGGAGGGGCTGGTTTAGATCAGATCAGTTATGGGTTGATCATGCAGGAAATTGAGCGTGGTGATAGTGGGGTGCGCTCCACGGCATCGGTACAATCCTCCTTGGTCATGTATCCCATTTATGCCTACGGTTCCGAAGAGCAAAGGCAAAAATATTTACCCAAATTGGCTTCTGGGGAATGGATGGGCTGTTTTGGACTTACCGAACCCAACCATGGGTCCAACCCCGGCGGAATGGAAACCAAGTTCAAGGATATGGGCGACCATTACCTTTTGAACGGTGCCAAACTTTGGATCTCCAACTCGCCTTTTGCTGATGTTGCGGTGGTCTGGGCCAAGAATGAGGAAGGAAGGATCCACGGTTTGATCGTGGAACGTGGAATGGAAGGCTTCTCCACTCCGGAAACGCACAACAAGTGGTCGTTACGCGCATCTGCCACAGGAGAATTGATATTCGATAACGTAAAAGTGCCCAAGGAAAATCTTCTTCCCGGTAAAAGTGGCCTTGGTGCCCCGCTAGGATGTTTGGATTCCGCTCGATATGGAATTGCTTGGGGAGCCATTGGTGCAGCCATGGATTGTTATGATACTGCCCTTCGATATGCCAAGGAACGCATTCAGTTCGGGAAACCGATCGCAGCCTTTCAACTGCAGCAGAAAAAATTGGCCGAAATGATTACGGAAATCACCAAAGCCCAATTGTTGGCTTTTCGATTGGGTCAGTTAAAGAATGAAGGAAAGGCAACAACGGCCCAAATTTCTATGGCCAAGCGGAACAATGTGGAAATGGCCATCAAGATTGCCCGCGAAGCAAGACAGATGTTGGGCGGTATGGGCATCACAGGCGAATATAGCATCATGCGCCATATGATGAACCTTGAAAGCGTGATCACTTACGAAGGTACCCACGACATCCACCTATTGATTACAGGGGCTGACATTACTGGAATTCCGGCTTTCAAATAACAGGTTAGGCTATTTTCTCCACAGTAACCTTGATCGATTTACTGATAGGGGTGTGACTCTTGTCCGCAAAATGGTTATACGGAACCAACATGTTTGTTTCCGGAAAATAGGCCGCCATGTTCCCTTTGGGAATGTCGTAAGGGACGACCAAAAATTGTTCAGCGGTGCGTTTGATGCCATCGTAAAGGCTGTGCAGGTTGACTACATCCAGTTTTTGCAATTTTCTTTTGTCCATATCCTCCTGATTCATAAAAACAACCCGGCGTTCATTGTGGATGCCCCGATAACGATCGTTCAAACCGTAAATGGTGGTATTGAATTGGTCGTGTGACCGAATCGTCATCAACAATAATTCATCCTTTTTGAGCTGATGGTCCGGCAAGGTGTTGAAGGTGAGTTGTGCCTTTCCGTTGGGCAACATCCGGAAATCTCGCTCCCTCACATTGTTGGGCAGGTAATAGCCAAAACCTTTGGAACGTTCACTGGTATTGTCAAAACCCTTCACCACTTTGTCTATGTAACTTCGGATGAGATTATAATCCTGTCCCATGGTAAACCAATCCACAGGATGGTTGCCCCGAAAATAGGTGTGGGCCAATAAGGCAATGATTTCAGGTTCACTTTTGATGTGTTCCGAAGCTGGTTTCAACAATCCCTTGCTTTGGCGCACCTTGCCCGTACTGCTTTCCATGGTCAAAAATTGAAAGGAACCGTTCTTTTCGTCTTTTTCGGAACGACCAAAAGTGGGTAAAAGCAGGGCAGTTTTTCCAGAGACCAAATGGCTCCGGTTCAGTTTGGTGCTGACCTGCACGGTCAAACTGCAATTTTGCAGGGCTTTGGCCGTGTATTGGGTGTCCGATGCGGCCATCAAGAAGTTGCCTCCCAAACATATAAAGACTTTTGCGTTGCCATCGTGCATGGCCTTAATAGCATTTACCGTGTCGTATCCCGGTTCGGTGGGTGGTTCAAATTGAAGGTGTTCTCGTATTTTTTCGTTCAAGGTTTTGTTCACGTAGTGCATGATACCTACCGAGCGATCGCCCTGCACATTACTGTGTCCTCGAACTGGGCAAGTTCCTGCAAAGGGTTTTCCAATGGCACCCTTCAATAACAGAATGTTTACGTATTCCTGAATGCACTGCACTGCATTTTTGTGTTGGGTGAGCCCCATGGCCCAGCAAACAATGATTCTCGAATTTGCCGTCAATAATTGCACTACATGGTCAATTTTTCGCATGGAAACCCCGGTTCTGCGCTGCAAGGACTCCATGTCATATCTTGCCAAATCCTGTAAAAGGGCATCATATCCATCCACATGGTCCACGATGAATTCATGATCTAGAACATTCGAATTTTTAGCATCCAAGGCGACCAATTTTTTCAGAATAAGTTTGGCTAAAGCAATATCCTCATTGATCTTAACAGGCAAATGGATGTCGGCCATCGCTTGTCCGCTTCCCAACATATCCGATACGCTCTGCGGATTTTTAAAATGAACCAAACCGGTTTCGGCCAAAGGATTGATGCTGACAATTTTCCCTCCGTTTCGTTTGCATTTTTCTAGTGCCGATAGCATTCTGGGATGGTTGGTACCGGGATTTTGCCCCACCACCAAAATGACTTCTGCGCCGTAAAGGTCATCCAAGGTCACGGAGCCTTTGCCAATACCCAAGGTTTCGGAAAGGGCCACACCTGATGATTCGTGGCACATATTAGAGCAATCCGGCATGTTGTTGGTGCCAAAGGCTCGCGCGAACATGCCGTAAAGAAAGGCTGCCTCGTTGCTGGATCTTCCGGAAGTATAAAAAATGGCCTCATTGGGATCGTTGAGTTGGTGCAGCTCATCGGAAATCAGCTCAAAAGCCTCTTGCCACGCAATCGGTTCATAATGCAGACTGTTTGGTTTCAGTACCAAAGGTTCCACGACCCGTCCTAATTTGTTCAGTTCGTAATCCGAGAGCTGGGATAATTCTTCCACGGAATGTTGGGCAAAGAAATCTGTCCCAATATGCTCCTTGGTGGCTTCATCTGCCAAGGCCTTGGCACCATTTTCACAATATTCGGCAATTTTGGAAGGATGTTCTGGCACCGGCCAAGCACAACTCGGACATCGAAACCCGTCCTCTTGGTTCATTTCAAGCAAGGCCTTTATGGATTTGGCAATGCCCATCTCCTTAAAACTATGCCGAAGTGCTTCCGTCACCCCCAAAAGTCCAGCGGCGGTATGCATGGGTTCCTTAAGGCGCAATCCAGTAAATTGGATATCACCGGTCAGTGAAACGTTCCGTTTGATGTCTTTATCCATGGGTTTGGCTTAGCATTGCAATTTTGGGTTGGGGTAATTGTCAGATTGGTCTTCGGAAGTATTCTCTAGGCAGGCAAAGTCTTTTTCCACGAGTAGATGGAGTTTTTTCCCTTCAGGAAGGGGCATTTCATGTTCAAAACCAACGATTTCCTTCTGGAACCAATCCTTGCCGTCCGTTTCAGGGATGGATAACACTATTTCGTTTTGGGTGTAGGATGCTTCTAGATTTTGTATCCCTTTCATCAACTGTACCCGATATTGAAAAGTTTGTGCGCCAAATTCGGTGGTCTCTTGTACCGATCCGGTTTCGGATAACTGTTTCACTTCACTCTGGGTCAGTCGAAAACGCACCGAATTGCCTTTGATTCGTATCTTCATTACAACAAATTTCCTATGTAATTTAGGAAAAATCGAGTACTTTGGAGCATGTTTGCCTTGGTGGATTGTAATAACTTCTATGCTTCTTGTGAACGGGCCTTTCAACCTCAGTTCAACAATGTCCCCGTGGCCATTTTGTCCAATAATGATGGCTGTTTCATCTCGCGAAGTGATGAGGCCAAAGAATTGGGCCTGCCCATGGCCGCCCCTGCCTTCAAATACCGAAAGTTTTGTGAGGACCATGGCATCAAGGTGTTTTCCTCCAATTATCCCTTGTATGGTGACATGAGTACGCGGGTGATGAACATTTTGGGCACATTCACACCCGACATGGAGGTGTATAGTGTGGATGAGGCTTTTTTAAAGTTTGATGGTTTCAAGAATTATGATTTTGATGCGTACGGAAGGGAAATCCAACGGACCGTTCAAAAATGCACGGGCATTCCCATCAGCATAGGAATAGCACCCACAAAAGCCTTGGCAAAGGTTGCCAATAAAATTGCCAAAAAGTTGAGGGCCAAAACAGGGGGAGTATATGTGATCCAATCCGAAGAAAGACGCATAAAAGCACTAAAATGGACCAAGATCGAGACGGTTTGGGGGATTGGGCACGGAAATTTGAAACGGGTACAGACCCAAAATGTAAAAACCGCCTATGACTTTACCCAATTATCAGATGAATGGGTGAGAAAACAAATGGCAATCATAGGGTTGAGGTTGAAAAAGGATTTACAGGGCATCCCAACATTGGATTTGGATGATGATACCCGGGACAAAAGGGCCATTGCCACCACAAGAAGTTTTGAGAGCACATATTCCGATATCGAAAATATCAAAGAGCGTATCTCCACCTTTGCCAGCAGCTGTGCCGAAAAATTGCGGAACCAGGGCAGTAGTTGCAACCATATTGTGGTGCTTTTGCGAAGCGACAGACATAAAAAGGACGAACCACAGGACAGAAGCAGTGTTATCGTTACATTGCCATACGCCACGGATTCGAGCTTGACCATAAGCAGCTATGCAGTTAAGGCTGCAATTTCCATATTTAGGCCAGGAATCAAATACAAGAGGGCCGGGGTGATCGTATCGGGTTTGGTACCTACCAATGAAAGGCAATTGGATTTGTTTCTGTCCGAAAATCCAAAACACCATAAAATCATGGAGGTGATGGATGGTATCAATGATAAATATGGGGGTTATAAGATGAAGATTGCCAACCAAGATTTGGAAAGAACCTGGAAGATGCGCCAAGAACACCTTTCGCCAAGGTACACGACAAACATCAATGAAATTATTACGGTGAAATGACCCCTAAAAAACCGATGAATACGGAATCACTTAATTTTTTTTCTCCAGATGAGAAAGGGGAAATGGACGTTCCTCTGTCCAACAATGCCGTTTCTGCAGGATTTCCTTCACCAGCAGATGATTTTAAGGAAAAGCGAATCAGTCTTGATCAAACACTCATCAAAAACAAGGAGGCAACCTTCTATGCAAGGGTGAGTGGAAAATCGATGATCGGGGCTGGGCTCGATGATGGGGATCTTTTGGTGATAGACCGGAGCTTGGAGGCGGAGCATGGCAAAATAGCCGTTTGCTTTTTGGATGGAGAGTTCACGGTAAAACGATTGCATATTGAAAAGAATGCCATGACATTGATGCCCGAAAATGAAAATTACAAACCCATAAAAGTCTCCAAGGACAGTGATTTATTGATTTGGGGAGTGGTCACTTATGTCATCAAGGCTGTTTGATATCCATTTTATTCTGATGGAAACAAATTGGTGAATCCAAAACCTTTACTATCTTTGTCCTGTTGTGTTGGATTTCAATCCCAGCGATTGGAATCAGGTTGAAGCATCGAAGCGATGCTTGCCAATGAAAGGCTTTCCATTTGGAAGGCTTTTTTTGTTTGTGAAACCCAATTTTGAACTTAGTTCAAAATTGGTGGTTGAACAAATTCCGCTCTGGAGCGGAATCTTTTCCAAATAGATTATAAAAGTTGCCAGGTCGAGCGCAGTCGAGACCTAGACAGTAAGACCTCTCGACTGCGCTCGAGGTGACATCTGTAGATTAGCGGGAATTAGTGCCATTCGTGTCAAACCATTCCTTGCATTAGATTCTTCACTCTGTTCAGAATGACAATTGGATTTCTCAATCGTAGCTAAGCTCCTCATTTCGAAATGACGTGTTACTCTTTTTATTGTTTTTGTTCTGGAATCATAGATTTCCTTATTGTCATTTCGAACCGAATACCGATTAAGTATCGGTAGAGTGTGAGAAATCTCAGAATGACGATTCGAGGTAATGTCAACTCCCTGAAACCGTATGCGCTACATGGTGCACCAAAGAAGCGGCCAGTTTGGCTGTTTGCCCATCAATATCATACTTAGGGTTCATCTCGGCAATATCCAAACTGATCAGTTTACCGGTGGACATAATGGTCTTTAGGCATTCCAAAACAATGTGCGGGGTAAAACCCATTGGTGAAGCAGCACTGACCCCTGGTGCAAACGCCGAGGAAAACCCGTCAAGATCAATGGTCACATACACATAGTCTACGTTTTTGGCAAAGGCATTGATCCAAGTGTTGATTTCTTGTAACAGTGGAACTTGAAAGGTGTCGTTCATGACATAAGTAACATCCAGATCCCGGGCGGTTTGAAAAAGATTGCGGTCATTGGCATCTTTTCGGATACCGAGGCAGAGGTAATTAAAATCGATACCTTCTTTTTGACAATCTTGGGCAATCTGATAAAATGGGGTGCCCGAATTGCTCTGTTCCGTATTTTTCCGAAGATCGAAATGGGCATCAAAATTAATGATGCCGATGGTCTGGCCTTCTTTTTTTCCATCCAGATACTTTTTGATGCCACAATAATGTCCATAGGCCATATCGTGTCCGCCACCCAGCACAATAGGAAATTGCTTTTTCTCCAAAAGAGTGGCAACGGCTTCGGCAAGTTGGTCTTGGGACGCTTCCATATCGCTATTGGAGCAGGTGATGGAACCAACATCATGCAACAAAACATGACTGGCCAAATGGTTGGGCATTTTTCCAAAGCTACTTTTTATGGCATCCGGACCATCGACCGCGCCGACCCTACCTTGATTACGGTGCACCCCAGCATCACAGGCATAGCCCAATAGGGCAATGGATTTTTTCTGGGCTTCGGGAATTTCGGTCAATGGAGTGCAATGCACTTTTTCGTGGAGGTACAGCCACTTGTTGGAAAGGCGTCCTGTCCAGAGGTTCTTTTTTGGGGGTTCGTAGTGTTTCATCACATTAAAAAAGGTCGTCCAGTATATTCGGTTCCACCAGATTTGGCAAAGTTACCCTTAAATTTGGAGTGCGGTCCATTTCTCGTTGAATGGCAAACAAGGCTTCTTTGTTTCTGGCCCAACTTCTTCGGGATATACCATTGTTCACATCGTAGAACAACATCTTTTTCAAGCGGTTGGAAGCTTCTTCGGAACCATCGAGCACCATGCCAAAGCCCCCGTTGATGACTTCACCCCAACCTACACCACCACCATTGTGGATGGATACCCAGGTAGCACCCCTAAAGCTGTCACCGATTACATTGTGGATGGCCATGTCCGCGGTGAACTTGCTGCCATCGTAAATATTGCTGGTCTCCCGAAAAGGGGAATCGGTTCCGCTTACGTCGTGATGATCGCGACCCAAAACCACGGGTGCGCTGATTTCGCCTTTGGCAATGGCCGTATTGAAGGCATCGGCAATCTTGCTTCGTCCTTCGGCATCGGCATAAAGGATACGGGCCTGTGAACCCACCACCAATTTGTTCTGCTCCGCTTCGGAGATCCATTTGATGTTGTCCTGCATCTGTTGTTGGATTTCTTCAGGTGTCTCGGCCTTGATTTCTCTCATGACCGCCAATGCAATGGCATCGGTTTTTTGAAGGTCTTTTGGATTGCCCGAAGTACATACCCACCTGAACGGTCCAAAGCCATAATCAAAACACATGGGCCCTAAAATATCCTGTACATAGGAAGGGTATCTAAAATCGATGTTGTTCTCCGCCATCACATTGCCACCGGCACGGGAAACTTCCAACAAAAAGGCATTCCCATAATCAAAAAAGTAGGTGCCTTTGGCCGTGTGTTTGTTGATGGCGTTGATTTGTCTACGGAGGGATTCCTGTACTTTTTCCTTGAACGCTTCGGGATTTTCGACCATCAAGACATTCGCTTCTTCAAACGAAAGCCCAACGGGATAATATCCACCTGCCCAAGGATTGTGCAAGGAAGTCTGATCGGAACCTAGATGTACAAAAATGTTCTCTTCGTAAAAATGCTCCCAAACATCCACCACATTGCCAATGTAGGCCAAGGATACGGTTTCTTGTTTGGCAACGGCCTCTTTTACCCTTACCATCAATAAATTTAAATCTACCAAAAGTTCATCCACCCAACCTTGTTCGTGCCTTTTTTTGGCCGCTTCTGGATTCACTTCGGCACAAACAGTAATGCAGCCGGCAATGTTGCCAGCTTTGGGTTGCGCTCCGCTCATGCCGCCCAATCCTGCGGTCAGGAACACTTTCCCCTTTGGGGAATCCTTTTTGTCCAGCACTTTTCGGAAAGCGTTCATCACAGTAATGGCTGTTCCGTGCACAATGCCCTGCGGACCTATGTACATGTAGGAGCCGGCAGTCATCTGTCCGTATTGGGTAACACCCAGGGCGTTGAATTTTTCCCAGTCATCAGGTTTGGAATAGTTGGGGATCATCATCCCATTGGTGACCACCACCCTAGGGGCTTCCTTGGATGAAGGGAACAATCCCATCGGATGCCCGGAGTACATGTGCAGGGTTTGTTCCTCCGTCATGGTCGCCAAATATTTCATGGTCAACAGGTATTGCGCCCAATTTTGAAAAACGGCCCCATTGCCTCCATAGGTGATGAGTTCTTCTGGATGTTGTGCCACCGCTGGGTTCAAATTGTTCTGGATCATCAGCATAATGGCCGCCGCCTGATGGGTTTTGGCAGGATATTCCGAAATAGGCCGGGCATACATATCATACTCCGGTTTAAAGCGGTACATGTAGATCCTTCCATACGTTTTTAGCTCATCGGCGAATTCATGGGCGAGTTCCGCATGCCATTTTTTCGGAAAATAACGCAGCGCATTTTGCACCGCCAATTTCTTCTCTTCTTTGGAGAGGATATCTTTCCGTTTTGGTGCCGGGCTCCCGTTTTGGGGATAGGGCCTTTTTGCAGGAAGCTGTTCTGGGATTCCCTGTAATATCTGTACTTGAAAATCGGTTAATGTTGTGGTCATGCTCAATCGTTTTGATGGATGGGTTCTCCTTTTTTCCAGACTTCACTGGGTTTCATTTGCCCTTGGTAATAAGTGATTTCTTGGTAATTATCCGTTGGGAAAATGGCGAAATCAGCCCAAGTTCCTGGTTCCAATTTTCCTCTATCTGATAAACGTAATGCAGCAGCAGCCCTAAACGTGATACCAGCCAAAACTTCAGTGTTGGACAGTTTTTCGAACGTACCCAAGATGCTGGACTGGGTCAACAGGTTACCCATGGGGGCGGAGCCTGGGTTGTGGTCGCTGGCGATGGACAATGCCCCGCCGGCATCCAAAATTCTTCGGGCCGGGGTGTAGGCACAACCCAAACCAAGCGTAGCGCCGGGCAATGCAGTGGCGATGGTATCGCTTTTTGCCAAAAGCTGTATTTCCTTTTCGGTGCTGGCTTCCAAATGGTCGGCGCTTATCGCTCCAAAATCAACCGCAACCTGACTTCCTCCTGTGGTAAACTGATCGGCATGCACAGTAATATCAAATCCCATAGCTTTTGCTTTTTGGAAATAGGGTTTGATTTCTTCGGGGGAAAAAGCACTCTCTTCCACAAAGGCATCGATGCGATAGGCTAGGTTTTCAGCTTTTAGGAAGGGAAACAGGGTTGCGCTTATTTCTTCAAGATATTCCGTCTGATGATTCCAATCTTTGGGTTTCATATGGGCTGCCAAGCAAGTCGGCACCAAGGTGGCCCCTACCTTTTCATTGGCCTGTTTAATAGCTCGAAGCATTTTCAGTTCCTCTTCCACAGAAAGGCCATACCCACTTTTCACTTCAATGGTGGTAATGCCGTTCCGAAGGTGTGTTTTGCTTCTGGAAACGATTCCCGTAACCAATTCCTCTTGGATCGCTTTTCGGGTTTGGGTCACCGTGTCCCAAATGCCTCCACCTGCCTTGGCAATTTCCAAATAGGACTTTCCGGCATTTCTGAACGCGTAATCCCGAGCGCGATTTCCTGCGAAGCAGATATGGGTGTGGGAGTCTACAAATCCGGGGAGGCAAACGGTCTTGCCTTCTATGTGATGGATGTCGACTTCGTTCGATTTCAAGTCATCAAAAATGCCGATGACCAATATTTTTCCTTCGGAAACCACAATGCCCCCGTTTTCAATTAGGAGCAATTGTTCATCCTTCAAAGCCCCTTTCAAGGGCAAACCTGTCATGGGCAACAATTGGGAAAAAGGTCCGATCAAAAGTGGTTTCATACTAATAGATTTCAAATGCTTCCAGGTGGGGCGTGTTCCAATGCAGATTTTTTTCCTGCATTACATCTTCCACCAAATGAATGATGTCGTTGTTTTGGATGATTTCGATTCCTTTCTCGATATCATTGGCAAATACTCTATCGTGCTCGGCAAAAGCGACTTTGGTTCTTAGGAAGGTATGGATTTCGTCCAACACAATCCCTGATTTTAAAGGTTTGCGGTACTCAAAGGCTTGGGCAGCCGTCAACAGTTCAATGGCCAATATTTTTTCAACGTTTTCAATGATTTGCAGGGCCTTTCGTCCACTGATGGAACCCATGCTCACATGGTCCTCTTGTCCCAAGGATGTGGGGATGCTATCTGCACTGGCAGGGAAACATAGGCTCTTATTTTCACTGGCCAAAGCGGCCGAAGTGTATTGCAGGATCATATAGCCGGAATTGATGCCGGTGTCCTTCATCAACAACTTGGGAACTCCTGGACTATTCCCTTCCAGTGCCAAGTAAATGCGACGGTCTGAAATATTCCCTATTTCCGATGCGGCCAAAGCGGCATAATCCAAAGCCATGGCCAAAGGCTGACCGTGAAAATTCCCCCCGCTTATGGTGAGTTCGTCATCAATGATGACAGGGTTGTCGGTTACGGAATTCAGTTCAATTTCTAACAATTCTTTTAGATGCAACCATGTATTTCGTGATGCTCCATGCACCTGTGGAATACAGCGAAGGGAGTAGGGGTCCTGTACCCGTTCACAATCGATGTGGTCTTCTAATATTTCGGAACCTTGGAGCAAGGTACGGATCCTGCCCGCCACATGTTGGTTACCTTTAAAAGGACGGAGTTGGTGCAGTTCCTCGTAAAACGGTTTCAAAGATCCTTGAAGCCCCTCGATCATCATGGTGCCGATGATGTCGGCATGTTTTAGGCAATGCTGTAGTTTATGAAGCACTACTACCCCGTGGGCGGCAATGAATTGTGTGCCGTTGATCAAGGCCAATCCTTCTTTGGGTCCCAATTCCAAAGGTTGTAATCCAGTCTTTTGGAAAAGCTCTTGGGTTGTGATGGTCTTTCCTTGGTATTCCACTTTGCCCAACCCAATCAAGGGGAGGAACAAATGGGACAGCGGAGCCAAATCGCCCGAAGCCCCTACTGAACCCTGACTGGGAACCACTGGAATCGCATCATGTTCCAAATGCCACAACATGCGTTGTAAAGTGGTTTCAGCAATGCCCGAAAAGCCTTTGGCCAAAGCATGGATCTTTAGGATCAGCATGATCTTGGCCAATTGGTTGGCAATGGGTGTACCTACTCCCACACTATGGCTCTGAAGTATGTTGGATTGAAGGATTTTGGTGTCTTCCTTCGAAATTTTGGTGTTGCACAAGGGGCCAAAACCGGTGTTGATTCCATAGACCGTATGGCCTTTTTCCACAATGCGTTGTACCCTTTGGTGGCTGGTGTTGACTTTTTTGAGGCAGGTGTCGGATAAAATTCCTTTTACGGTGCCATCTGCCAGACCAAGTGCCAAGCCAGCAGTCAGGTGGTCCTCACCATATTGAAATGTCTTGATGTGCGACATGGGATATCTTTTGATATAAAATTAGCACTTGCATATGATAATTACCAATACTTATTTTTGTATTATTTAATAAGTATGAATTATCAAATAGAACTCCGACATTTCATCTACTTTTTGGCTGTAGCTGAAGAATTGCACTATAGAAAAGCTGCAGAAAAGCTCTTCATTTCTCAGCCAGGATTGAGTACCCAAATCAAGCAGATGGAAGAAATCTTACAGACCCAACTTTTTGTGAGGGATAAAAAGAAGGTACGTTTGACCCCGGCCGGGGAGTTTTTGAAAAAGGAAGTGGAATTCATCCTGAACCATCTGGACCAGACCAAAAAACAATTGAAACTGATCGGTCATGGTCATATGGGTGAAGTACGGATCGGATTTTTGGGATCGGCCATGCAGAACGTGGTTCCTGAACTTTTAGTAGGATTGAAGGAAAAATACCCCTTGGTGCACACTACTTTGGAAGAATTGTCCAACCGGGCACAGATCAATGCCATTCTTTCCGATCGGCTGGATCTGGGTTTTGTTCGGATGTCGCGAGTGCCAAAAGGTTTGGAAGTAAAACCCGTCTTTGAAGATACTTTTTCATTGGTGTTACCAAAAGACCACCTTATTGATGACAAAAACTTTAAGAGTATTGATCAATTGGTTCATGAGGATTTTATACTCTTCGCCCAAGATTACAGCCCTGAGTATTACGATACGGTGTTGAGTATTTGTGAGGACAGTGGTTTTGTGCCGAAAGTGTCCCATAAATCAGTTCATGCACAGACCATTTTTAAGTTGGTGGAGAACAAATTGGGTATTGCCATTGTGCCCACCACATTGCAACATGGATTTCAGATGGAGGTAAAGTTCATCGAGATGAAACAGATCAGGCAAAGGGCAGTATTGTCAATGGTATGGAAAGCTGACAATCGCAATCCTGCGTTAAAAAACTGTATGGATTTGCTCTTGAAATTATGACAACATGTTTTTGGGCAGTACCTTTGAATTTGTCAATTCGAGTGATTTTTGAAGTGAAATGAAGAAAATAGTATCGAGAATTACGGACAAATTCAGTTTTTGATACTTTTTCTAAAGGAAAAACTCGAACTGACATATTATTTACTATTTAATTTTAATAAGTATGATTTTTGATCTTATAGCGAAAAGAAGGAGCATTTTTCCTGTTCAATACAACGATAAACCTATTTCCAAGGAAACGTTGGAGAAAATTGTGGAGGCCGCCAATTGGGCCCCGACCCATAAGAAAACGGAGCCTTGGCGCTTTAAGGTGTTGACAGGCAAGAAAAAGAATGAAATGGGTGCCTTCCTTTCCCAAAAATATCAGGCAGTGGATTCTAAACCGAAGCAGGTCACCATTGCAAAATTGGAAGACAATGCGGTTCGTTCCGCTGCTGCGATTGCCATTTGCATGCAACGGGATCCTATGGAAAGTCTGCCCGAATGGGAAGAAATTGCAGCTACGGCCATGGCTGTGCAAAACATGTGGTTGTGCTGTACCGAACTGGGAATCGGCTGTTATTGGGCTTCCCCAGGATTGATTAAGTTTATGGGTGAATTCTTTGATCTGAACGAAGGTGAAAAATGTCTTGGATTTCTATACATGGGTTACTATGATGGCGAAGTGGAACCATCGAGCCGTACGCCCATTGCTGAAAAAGTAGAGTGGTTGGACTAACTAAAGGTAAAGAGTTCGCTGGCGTATTTTACGGCAATGTAGACATAGAAAATGGCATACATGACGGTCAAAACCAGTTTCATAAAGGTACCCGTTAAAAAGCCCAAAAAAGAACCAAAAGCCGCCTTCAGGGCGGTTTTTTGATTGGCCTTGTTCAACAACTCGCCTACTAAAGCTCCAATAAAGGGCCAGATGATAATCCCGAAAGGACCGAATAGAGGGACAAAAATGGCAACAAGTAGGCCTATAATGGTACCCCACATGCCGGCCTTGCTTCCCCCAAAGCGTTTGGTACCCATGGCAGGGATTACATAATCCAAAATAGTAATGGTAATGGCTATTACAAAGGTAACGCCAAGCACCCACCAATTATCAGGAACGGCTTGGGTCAAATAGAGGAGGAGCAACCCAACCCAACTAATGGGTGGTCCGGGTAACACGGGCAAAAAACTGCCCAAAATGCCGACCAGCATCAACAGAAATCCCAAAATCAACAAGGCAATGTCCATGGCTTTCTTTTCCTGTTAGACAAATGTAGCCCACAAATGTTACAAACAAGTAAAATTAAAACCCTTCACTTTCAAATTTCGTAAGTAGATTTGAAGAAGATAGCCCATAGGTTTTGAAAACGACAAAAACATATCGGAAATCAAGGTTTGCACAGGTAGGATGCGCTTTACTTTGCACTTTCTATGCCATTGGACTTTTTAACGGTCTGGTGTTGGAAGGATTGCATGAGGTGTCCCACTTCATGGGGCCAAAGACGCACCACCATAGTTTTTTTGCCGAACAGGAAGAAGTGGATTATTCATCCTTGGAAGCCATGGCCGGACACTCCCACGAGGCATTGGAGGCCTTGAAAGAGTTGTTGCAAGCCAATCAGCAGGACGAACAGGAATCACAAGACACCATTAGTTTTAAGTTTGATAAACATTTTGTTGAAAGACAGGATATTGTATTTGGGCATATACTTTCCACGAATACCAAAACCCATTGGGTGTACTACAACAAGACTTCCGTTGGGTATGAAGGTGTGACCACACCACCTCCCCGACACAGCTGAATTAATCTTAGCTGATTTACCAGAAGAGTTCTGAAACCCCCTGGACTTGTTTCAGGGTCACATTACGAAAAAGATATTGGTTATGAGATGCTGAAACTTGTTCAGCATGACATTCAAATGAACTTTTCTAACGCGCTAGACAGATACTAGTTTTTTACAAATCAATTTTTAAAGACAACGACATGAAATATTTTATGGCGGCTCTGTCCATGCTTTGCATGGGCACGATTGCTGCGCAAAATTTAAAAGGACAAGTGGTCGATGAAGCTGGCTCAGCATTGGAGGATGTGGGCATTTTCAACAAGACCAATGGCCAACATAGCCATTCTGACGGTACGGGACATTTTGTTTTGGACCAAACATCAGTAAACGATACCATTTATTTTTCCCGATTGGGATTTGAGACCCTCACCAAGGTGATTACCCCATCGGATTTGAACAATCCAGTGACCATTGTGCTCAAGGAAGGTTCCATTTCTTTAGATCAAGTGGTGCTGGTGGCCAAAGTGGATGCCCTGAGCAGGGTGGTGGATGTGGACGTGAAGACCAATCCCGTGAAATCATCACAGGAAATCCTGAGAAAAGTCCCTGGCCTGATCATTGGCCAACACGCAGGGGGAGGAAAGGCCGAACAACTCTTTTTACGGGGTTTTGATGTGGACCACGGTACCGATGTGGCCATCAGTGTGGACGGAATGCCGGTAAACATGGTCTCCCATGCCCATGGGCAAGGCTATGCCGATCTTCACTTTGTGATTCCCGAGACCATTGAAAACGTAAACTTTGGCAAAGGACCGTATTATATGGAGCAGGGAGATTTCAACACGGCGGGGTATGTGGACCTCCGATTGCGGAAGCGTTTGGACAAAAGCATGCTTTCCACAGAAGTCGGCCAGTTCAATACCCGAAGGTTTATGGGGATGTTCAATGTGTTGGACCAAGGGAAGAGTACAGCCTATTTGGCTTCGGAACTGTACTTGACCGATGGAGCTTTCGATTCCCCCCAAAATTTTAACCGTCTCAATATCATGGGTAGGTACCGATATGCCTTGCCCGGTGATCAGGAGTTGCTGTTGACCGCATCACATTTTTCCAGTAAATGGGATGCATCAGGGCAGATTCCACAAAGGGCCATTGACCAAGGATTGATAGGTCGTTTTGGCGGGATTGATGATACCGAAGGGGGACAAACCAGTAGAACTAATTTCATACTAGACCATAACAAGAATCTAGGTACTGGTAAATCGCTACATACCATGGCCTTTGTGTCCCATTATGATTTTGAACTCTATTCCAACTTTACCTTTTTCTTGGAAGATCCAGTGAACGGGGATCAGATCAGGCAAAAGGAAAATCGAATTTTGATGGGTGCAAAAACCGTGTTCCAAGACAATTCCGCACAATTGGGCGAACTCCGTTTTAAGTACAATGCAGGTATCGGTTTTCGATATGATAACGTGGATGATATGGAACTCTCGCATACCAGAAACCGACAGGAACTGTTGGAGCGTTTGGCCTACGGCGATGTGGATGAAGTGAATACCTACGGCTTTGCAGGGGCAGTCTTTAAATCGGGCAAGTTTACTTTGGAGCCTGCGGTTCGGTTGGATTATTTCAAGTTCGATTATCTGAATAAACTCAGCACGGTTTATGATAACCAGAGTGATGAAAAAGTGGCCTTCAGCCCCAAGTTCAATACCATCTACAGTCCAACGGAGAATACCCAGATTTTCTTGAAAACGGGAATCGGGTTCCATTCCAATGATACCAGGGTGGTAGTGGCCAATAACGGGAAGGACATTCTCCCAGCGGCTTACGGCATCGATTTGGGGACCATCATTAGACCAGCGGACAAATTGGTTTTGAACGCTACTTTATGGAGTTTGTTCCTAGATCAGGAATTTGTATACGTGGGTGATGCTGGGGTAGTGGAACCTAGCGGCAAGACCAGAAGATTGGGTATTGAGGTGGGGGCCAGGTACCAACCCTCGGATTGGATTTACCTCTACACCGACGCTAATTTCACCCAAGGTCGCAGTACCGAAGAAGCAAAAGGTGAGGATTACATCCCATTGGCGCCGGACTTTACCATGGTGGGAGGTGTTACACTCGGGAACAACAATGAAGGGTTTTCAGGTGGAATCAGCTATCGGTATGTGGATGACAGGCCTGCGAATGAGGACAATTCCATCGTAGCGGAAGGATATTTTGTTACCGATGCCACTTTGAACTACAGTCTGAGGAATTGGACGTTTGGTTTGATTGTGGAGAATCTATTCGACACGGAATGGAACGAAACCCAATTTGCCACGGAAAGCCGCCTTTTTAATGAACCAACGGCTGTGGAGGAAATCCATTTTACACCGGGAACACCCTTTTATTTGCGAGGGAAAGTCACGGTTTCATTTTAAACAAGAATCCGCTGGGGAATATACCTTGGCGGATTTTTTATTCACTTTTTAACTAAAAAATTAGTTTAAACTAAATATTTAGTTATATTTGTTTCGTGTTGAACTAAAAAGTTAGTTGAAATGAAACAGCTCACCAAAGCAGAAGAAGAGGTTATGCAATTGCTCTGGACATTGCAAAAGGCCAATGTAGCCTCCCTATTGGACGAATTGCCGGAACCCAAACCGGCGTATAACACCATCTCTACCATTATTCGGATTTTGGAGGATAAGGGGTTTGTTTCCCATGAAAAAGTAGGGAAGGGGCATGTATATTTTCCTTTGGTGAAAAAGGAAGAGTACAGCAACCAACGACTCAACACCTTGGTCGATGGATATTTTCAAGGTTCGTTCCAAAGCATGGTGTCTTTTTTTATGAAGAAAAACGACATCAGCTTAAAAGAACTGGAAGAAATCATGAAAAACATTAAAGAAGAGGAGAAATGATCACCTATATCTTGGAAACCCTTGCCTTTCAGTTGGTCTTTTTGTTGACCTATGACCTCTTTCTAAAGAAAGAAACTTTTTTCCAATGGAACAGGCTGTATCTGCTGACCACTTTTGTATTGTCCCTAGTGTTGCCCTGGGTAAAGTTTGAGATGTTAAAAACCACCATGCCCCAAGAACTGGGCAATGTCACCATATTCCTAACGCAATTGGATGGGGTGGTTCTTACGCCCGAAGGTGTAGAAACCTCTTTTTGGTCCAGTATTCCTTGGTATTATGGTGTCTTGGCTTTTGGAAGTATTTTGTCCATCCTTTGGTTTGCCCATAAACTACATCAGATTGGAAGATTAAAGCGTTCGGGAACCATTCAACAGTTTCCTGAATATGACAAGATCATTGTGAAAAGTAGCACTTTGGCCTTCTCCTTTTTCCGGAACATCTTTTTGGGGACAGAAATCCAAAAGGAAAAGGAAGCCAACATCATTGCGCATGAATTGGTGCATGTAAAACAAAGGCACACTCTCGACCTGCTCTTTTTTGAGCTTGCCAGGATCGTGTTTTGGTTCAATCCATTGACCTATGTATACCAAAACCGGATGGCAGAATTGCACGAGTTCATTGCCGATGCCCAGGTGGTAAAGGACAATAAAAGGGAGCATTTTGAAATGCTGTTATCCGAAGCGTTTAAGACACAGCATATCAGTTTTGTTAATCAATTTTTCAATAAGTCACTAATCAAAAAACGAATAGTCATGTTACAAAAAAAGCGTTCAAAGGCCGTTTGGCAGTTAAAGTATGTATTGTTGTTGCCTCTGATATTGGGGATGTTGGTATATACTTCCTGTGAAACGGGGAAAGAAGAAAATACCGAAGAAATAGATTCCAGTGTTTCGTTAAAAGCAATAGAAGAGGTCCCGTTTGCAGTTGTGGATGAGGTACCTGTTTTTCCTGGCTGTGAAGATGCTGAGGATAAAAGAGCTTGTTTCAATGAAAAAATACAGGAACATATCAGAAAGAATTTCCACTATCCCGAAGCAGCACAGGAACAGGGGATTCAAGGCAGGGTTAGCACTATTTTTAGAATAGATCCAAAAGGAAATATTGTGGATATAAAAATGAGAGGTCCCCACGAACTGTTAGAAAAGGAAACCGAACGGATTCTGGCAAAATTGCCCCAAATGAAACCAGGGAAGCAAAATGGGGAGCCTGTAAAGGTGCCGTTTTCCATTCCAATAACATTTAAACTACAAGACAATAATGAAGACATACCTAGTAATAAAAGGAATGAAGAAATGATTCCCTTTGCAACAATTGATGAAGTCCCTGTTTTTCCCGGTTGCGAAAATGCTTCAGATAGAAAGGCTTGCTTTTATGAAAGTATGCGAAACCATATCCGTAAGCATTTCAATTATCCTCAAGAGGCACAGGAGCAAGGAATTCAAGGAAGGGTGGCCATCATGTTCACCATAAATGGTGAAGGAGAAATTGTTGATATTAAAAAGAGAGGTCCAAGCCCACTTTTGGAGGCAGAAGCCGAACGAATCATTAAAAGATTGCCCAAAATGATACCGGGTAAACAAGATGGAAAGATTGTGAAAGTTCCATTTTCAATCCCCATAACGTTTAAGTTGCAAAGTCAAACCAATGAAATGTCGAGTAACAAGCCAAAGGATTATATGCAAGTAAATGGAGGTTTATTGACTGAAAATGGCAGCACTTATTTCAAAGGTACGGTCATGGACAGTGAATCAATGGGTCTGCCAGGGGTTAATATTTCTATTCAAGGTACTGAAAAAGGGGCAGTCTCCGATTTTGATGGCTACTTCTCCCTTGCCGTGGCAGAAAATGATGTATTGAAATTTCAATACCTAGGGCTTCCCAATAAATTGATTCGAGTATCTCATTAATGATGTATAGAAAACTTAAACCGTATTACGGAATCTTTTTGATGTTGTTCTCTTTCAAAGCCGGTGCACAGTCATCGGCTTTGTCCATTGCGGATAGTCTGTATGCCTTGGGCAATCACACCGCGGCCATAAACGAGTATGCCAAAATTGGGAATGACACATCGAGTCTTCAGATTGCACGGGCCTACAATGCCATTGGGAATTTTGACAAGGCCATCGCGCAATACCAGGCTACCTTGGCCAAGAACCCTACTATGGACATTACCCGTTTTGAACTGGGCAAACTTTTGCTCAAGACCAAAAGCTACCAACCCGCTTTGGAGGCTTTCCATGATTTGGTTGCCAAAGGACAGGAAAACCCCGAGTACTTTTATTATCTGGGCAGAGCCTATGAATCGATAAAAAATCAGGACGAGGCCAATACCGCTTTCCGGAAAGCAGTCGATAGGGACAGTACCCATTTGCGCAGTCTCTACGCTTTGGGCAAATATTTTGTGGGTCAAGAAATTCGGGACTCCGCATTGGTCTATGTGGATCAAGGGCTTAAATTTTATGAGGACGATATTTCCATGATCAATTTAAAGGCACAGGCCTATTACAACAACGGGCAATACAAACAGGCCATTCCATGGTTCGAAAGATTGATTGAACTTGGAGAGGACCGGCCTTTTATTTTGGAGCGCATGGCATTCAGTTATTACCGCAATTACGATGCGGAAAAAGCCATTCAAGCGTATCGTATGTTGGCCCTAGATCCCTGGTCTTTGGCCGATGCCTATTCCGGTATGGGGCAGGTGTACCTTCAGGAAAAGGAATTGGACAGTGCCCAGTACTACATCAAAAAATCAATAGAAGAGCGCACCCAAACCTTTGAGAACGAGTATGCCGATTTGGGCCGAATTGCCCGCTTGCAGGACAAGACCAAGGAGTCGATGGACTACTACAAAAAAGCATGGGAAGAAAACAAGGAGAACCCTCGTAACTATTATCAGGTATGTATCTTGGCCGATGAATATTACAAAGATTCCAAAACCCGATTGCAGTATTACGAATCCTTGTTGGAAATGTATCCCGATCTAACCCCCTTCATCAAGGAACGTGCGATCAAGCGCATATCCGAAATCAAGGAGGAAATACACTACGCGGGCAACTGATTTCTTCAAAATATCGTAATTTCAGCCAAATTCTCGGGGCTGTTATGCGGAAGCTTTTGTTCTTATTCTTTCTTTTTGGTCTGCTTTGCAGTTGCGAGCTCTTTGAGTCCAAAGAGGAAAAGACCCAAAAACTGGTCAATGAGGAACTTATGGCCATTGATTGGAACGATGTGGACCAATACCCGCATTTTGACAATTGTGATGAAACGGCGACCAAACAGGCGCAAAAGGAATGTTTTGAAAGCGTGATGTTGGATTTCTTTTCCAAGGCCTTGGCCGGACTTACCTTTGAGGTGGACCACGAATTGCACGACACGGTCTATATCGATTTTTTGGTGGACGAACACGGTTTTATCTCCGTGTTGAACGTGGAGGAAAAAACCGATGTGCTCAATGAAATTTCAGATTTCAACCATAAGATATCCGAGCGTTTGAACGATTTGACCACAGTGGCACCCGCCCTGAAACGCGGTAACCCGGTAAGCCTTCGGTTTAGGCTTCCACTGGTTTTAAATACTCCTTGACATTTGGCTACGGAAAAGATCATATTGGGAATAGACCCCGGAACGACCATTATGGGTTTTGGAATCATCAAGGTCATCAACAAACAGATGCACTTTGTGCAGATGAACGAATTGATGCTCAAAAAATACGACGATCCCTATACCAAGCTCAAGCTCATCTTTGAACGGACGATTGAGCTCATCGATACCTTCCATCCTGATGAAATTGCCATTGAAGCCCCTTTTTATGGCAAAAACGTCCAATCGATGTTGAAGTTGGGTCGTGCCCAAGGTGTGGCCATGGCGGCCGGACTTTCCAGACAGATACCCATCACGGAATACATGCCCAAAAAGATTAAAATGGCCATTACCGGCAATGGAAATGCCAGCAAGGAACAAGTGGCCAAAATGCTTCAGAGTGTATTGAAATTGAAGTCATTGCCAAAAAATTTGGACAGCACCGATGGACTTGCCGCGGCCGTTTGTCATTTTTATAATGAAGGTAAGGTGGAATTGGGCAAAAGCTACACCGGTTGGGAGGCGTTCATTAAACAGAACCCTGGTAAAATCAATAAACAATGAACAATGGTCAATGACCAATTAACAATAAGCAATGAACAGTTTACATTAACCAATTAATTTCTTCTAGAATCCCAAAACCTACTTTATGCAAGCCGAGAACCCATTATTGAAAAAGTCATATGACTTTGCTTTGAAAATTATCAAACTGTACAAATCCATCATTCACGCGAACAAGGAATACATTTTGTCCAAACAGTTGCTTCGTTCTGGCACTTCCATTGGGGCCAATATATCCGAAGCGAATGGGGCCATCTCCAACGCGGATTTTTCCGCGAAGATTTCCATTGCCTATAAAGAAAGCTTGGAGGTAAAATATTGGTTGTCCTTGTTGAAGGATTCCGAGTATATTTCCAAGGAAATTGCCCACAAGTTAATGGTTGATGCGGATGAACTTTCCAAGATTATGTTCTCCATTCTCAAAACCACCAAAAGGGTCAAATGATCATTGTAAATTGCCAATTGCTAGTTGTATATTGATAATTGTTAACTGAATGAGCGGTATTTACATCCATATCCCCTTTTGTAAGCAAGCTTGCCATTATTGCGATTTTCATTTTTCCACCCAAATGAAGAAGAAGGACGCGATGGTGGATGCCTTGGTCCGGGAAATGGAAATGAGAAAAAGCGAGTTGGGCGATGAGGTCATCGAAACCATTTATTTTGGTGGAGGCACCCCTTCGGTTTTGGAGTTGCAGGAATTGGAACGATTGATCCAAGCCGTGTATGACCATTACAAAGTAATCGAAAACCCAGAAATCACCTTGGAGGCCAACCCTGATGACCTATCCAAAAATCGAATCATCCAACTATCCAAAAGTCCAGTGAACCGTCTCAGCATCGGCATCCAATCTTTTTTTGAGGAAGATCTGACCTTGATGAACCGAGCCCACAATGCCCAAGAGGCCGAAAATTGTATTGAGGAAGCCGTAAAACATTTTGATAACATCACCATCGACCTGATCTATGGGATTCCGGGGATGGGTCATGATCGATGGAAGGCCAACATCCAAAAAGCCTTGGATTTCGGTTTGCCCCATATCTCTAGCTACGCCTTAACGGTGGAACCCAAAACGGCATTGGAAAAATTGATCCAAAAAGGAACCGTGCCTCAAGTGGATGACGGTCAGGCGCAGGAGCAGTTTCATATATTGGTGGATGTGTTGGAAGAACAAGGTTTTGTGAACTATGAGATTTCCAACTTTGGGAAATCGGGCTATTTTTCCAAGAACAATACCGCCTATTGGCAGGGCAAAAAGTATTTGGGCATTGGTCCGTCTGCCCATTCCTATGATGGACTATTCCGCGCTTGGAACATCCGAAACAATTCCATCTACATCAAACAGATCCAACAAGGGATTTTACCAAGTGAAAAGGAAACCTTGACCGTGACCGATCGGTACAACGAATATGTGATGACGGGCCTCCGGACCATTTGGGGGGTATCCAAGGAGAAGATTACTAAGGAATTTGGATCGGATTACGCGAACTATTTGGAGCAACAATCGGAAAAATTCATTGAACAGCAATTGCTGTTTTGGGAAGATGCCCTTTTACGCACCACTAAGCAAGGCAAGTTTTTAGCGGATGGAATTGCGGCAGATTTGTTTTTTTTGGAATAGCGTTGTTCGATTTGACACCTCCTTTTTTAGGGTGCATTTACTGGTTTGTGTATGATTTGTTACAATGCGAGTGATTTTCCGAAGTGAAAATCTATACACTTTGTTGTAATCAGTTATTTACTTTTATGATAAAGTTGGATTTCATTATTAATTTTCGAAACTAAATAATCGTTTTTCAATTCCTCAAGTTCTTTTTCATCCTCCAACGGGAAAAATGTTTCTAGTCTATAAAAATCAACATTTCCAATTCCTTTTTCTTGCTTAACTCTCTTTTTAATCCATACTCGATAAGTTTTATTGAGGTATTCAAATGATATTTTTTCCATTTCAGGTTTAGTTATAATTCCTGAGCTATTTATTGCTGTCATGATTTTTTTTAATCTCAAATGAAGTCCTTTTGGTTCGAATTCCTCAACATGATATGACTTATCTGGATTACCCTTAATTATTTTCGCATAATGTCGATTAATTATATGGACTAAAGTATAATAATCTATTTCAATTTGTTCGCCGCAAAAATCAAATAAGAAGTCAGCTTCATCACTGTCTTGCTTAATTTTCTTTATAAGAATATATAGATATTTTGAATGAAGAATAATTTTTGCTTTTCGGAAAGCGTATTTTTCTTTGGATTTTCTAAAAAACAATCTGCCTGTTTCTTTTTTTAACTTTTTGAGCTCATTTCTTGTTTCAATGGATAATTTCAGTAATAGTTCTTCTTTATGATTTTCTTTTTGAATTTGATTTAACCATTTATTTTCTACTATTTTCAAATAGTTAAAGTCCGATTTTTTTTCACTATCGGAAACTTCATAAAGATTAGCTTTTCGCGCTTTAATGAATTTCCCTTCACCAAAAGCACCACTGTAATAAGTTAAATAAAGGCTTTTAAAAATATAGTTTTCGCAAATGGAGTAACCTTTAAGTTTTCCATCTTCTTTTACAATAGAAGCAGTTAAACCAAGACAGAAGAAATCTTTTTCTCTTTCCAATAATGGTAAGTTTTTCTCAGCCCGAATTTTTATATCTTCAAAGATTGATCTTGTTCTCTTTTGTTCTTCTTCTCTGCCACCATCTTTGAAATCTAATTCTTCTACACTATACATTTTTTAATTGTTTACAACATTCTCAGACATGATTTGTTTTAAAATGAATCATATCTGACCTAATTGTGAAGTTACTGGATTTATATCAAAAAGAGTTATTTGAAATAAATACCTGTTGTACATTATACTTGAAATTTGTCAGTTCGAGTGATTTTTCGTTAGAAAAATTGTATCGAGAACCAACATTTCAAGTAAACAGTTCTCGATACAAAATTCCTATGGAATTTCACTCGAACTGACAATTCCACCAAAAAGACAAATTAATTGCATTTCTCAACGGAATTGAGTTAATTAATGCAACAAGTCCAGTTTACATGATTGCAACCCTAAAATACCTTTCCAAAAATTACAAGATAGACCTTTCCAAACCGTTGGACATCTCCATTGCACTTTCGGGAAGGGAGAACAACATCAATGCGTGGTATTTGGGCCCACCCCAAATTGAGCCCCATGCCGAGGAGGGATTTGTAGGCAAGGTCACCGAAGGGGCCTCCACCAATTTCAACGATATTTATTTTAATCCGCATTCGCATGTAACGCACACGGAATGTTTGGGCCACATCACTGAAGGGTTCCATTCCATCAACCAAAAACTGAAAAAATTCTTCTTTTTGGCCGAAGTGATCACCGTGGCCCCCGAACAAATGGGGGAGGATTTTGTCATTTCCGAAAAGCAGTTGAAATATGCCTTGGGCAACAAAAAAAGGGAAGCCGTGGTCATCAGAACGTTGCCCAACACCAAAGAAAAACGCTCCCGAAACTATTCCGATACCAATCCGCCTTACCTATTGGAAGAAGCGGCTCGTTATTTGGTAAAAAAAGGGGTGGAGCACTTATTGATCGACCTGCCTTCGGTGGACAAGGAACGGGACGGTGGGGCACTTTTGTGCCATAATGCCTTTTGGACCATGAAAGGAAAACCTCGGGAAAAGGCCACCATCACGGAACTGATCTATGTGCCGAACAAGGTTAAGGACGGCACCTATTTTTTAAACCTTCAGGTGGCACCGTTCGAAAACGATGCCAGTCCCAGTCGCCCCGTACTCTATAAAATCGAAGAAAAATGAAGACCGTTCTAAAATTGGAGGAAATCCTCATGTTTGTGTTGGGTATTTATCTGTTCAACCAATTGGACTACGCTTGGTGGTGGTTTCTGGTGCTGATCTTGGCCCCGGATATTGGCATGGTCGGCTATCTTTTCAACAACAAGATAGGCGCCTTCACCTACAATCTGTTTCATCATAAGGGATTGGCCATTTTGGTCTACTTGGCAGGTGTCTACTTTTCAATACCTTTATGCCAGCTCGTCGGGATTATCCTGTTTTCGCATTCCGCATTGGATAGGGCCATGGGCTACGGACTGAAATATGACAAAGGATTCAAGTTTACCCATTTGGGTGAAATAGGCAATTGATATGGGCGAAGTATTCGATAGCATTCTGGGACTGATTTTGGGCGCAATATTGATGTATTGGGTCTACTCCTTTTTTAGGAAGAAGAAGAGCAAGGAAATCACCGAGCAACAGTCCACCGTAATCTTGAACAAGATCCGCAGCGTATGCAAGTTGGTTTCTGTGGAAGGGGATTTTGCCGAAATCTATCATTACGAGAATACCAAGGACAGCTTTATGAGCCTGTTCAAAAGCAAAAAGAAAGCGTTGATCGTGATCAAGGCAAAGGCGCATATCGGTTACGATCTGAATAAATTGGAATTGAAAGCAGACAACGACAAGCGCAAGATCATTTTAAGCCATTTTCCGCAACCGGAAGTCTTGTCCATTGAGCCGGACCTTCAATTTTACGACATCAAAAACGGTATTTTCAACAGTTTTTCGCCTACTGATTTAACCAAACTGAATCAAGAAGCCAAGGAACACATCAAACAAAAAATACCCGAAAGCGGTTTGATGGAAACAGCTCGGAAGGAAGCTTTGCAGGCCGTTTTTGTGGTGGAGAAGATTGTGGAGACCATCGGGTGGAAACTGGACTACTCCGCCTTGGAAATATCGAATAGGGAAAAACAATTTATAGAAGAATAAACAACCATGAAAATCAAAATTATAACCTTGCTTTTGATGGGTGTGGTGAGCACCATCAGTGTTGCACAAAACAAAGATAATATGACCGAATTCGATCATACGTTCGCCCATGTGGTGTATTTCTGGTTCAAAAACCCAGACAATCAGGACGATAGGGCCAAGTTCGAGGCTTCGTTGAAGAAGTTTCTGGATAATTCCCAATATGCAAAGACCAAATTTATTGGCAAACCGCCCAAAGCCATTCGAGCTGTGGTGGACGACTCCTTTACCTATTCCTTGGTGCTCACCTTTGATTCTGCAGAGGCACAGGCGGCCTATCAAGTAGAGCCACCCCATTTGATTTTTATAGAGGAGTGTGAGGATTTGTGGGAGAAGGTCATCGTGTACGATTCTGAAGGCATCTGACCATGAACGTGGAGGAACTGAGGGAGTATTGCATCGTAAAAAAAGGCGTAACGGAAGAGTTTCCTTTTGATACGGAGACTTTGGTCTTTAAGGTCATGGGGAAAATGTTCGCTTTGGTGCCCTTGGAGCGCGTACCTTCCCAATGCAACCTCAAGTGTGATCCTGAACGGTCCGAAGAATTGCGTGACACCTATGATGGGATCATTACCCCGGGCTACCACATGAGCAAAGTGCATTGGAATACTTTGTACGTGGAACAATTGCCTCCCCAACTGATCAGGGAATTGGTGGACCACTCCTATGAACTGGTGGTTGCCAGCCTTACCAAAAAACTACAACAAGAATTGAAAGACCTACAGTAAATCTGAATGGACGGGATTACGACTTTTTATACCCAGCAACGGGACAAGCATAACGAAGAACTCAAACGGTTAAAAAAGCAATTGGCCCTATTGGCTTCATTGCGACTGCTCGTTTTTGTGGCTACGGGTTTGGCGATGTATTTTCTGTGGACGACCAGTTGGGTCTATTGGATTTTCCCTTTGGGTTTGGCGGGATTTTTATACCTCGTTTCTAGGTACAGTGACCTAAAATGGCAAAAAGGGTATGTAGAGCGATTGATTTCCATCAACAACACAGAATTGGAAGTAGCGGCCCGTCGTTTTCATCATTTGTCGGATGGAAAGGAGTTTTTGGTGCCCGAGCATCCGTATGCCCAAGATCTGGATCTTTTTGGTCGCGGTTCCTTTTATCAATATGCCAACAGAACCGCATTGAAACAGGGGAGCCAAGTTTTTGCAGGTCTTTTATTGGATGGATATCCAAAGGATATTGCCAAAAAACAGGAAGCCGTTCAAGAATTGGCCCAGATGCCCGAATGGCGCCAACGGTTTTCGGCACTGGCAGGGGGCACCCATCCCGAAGTACCCCACCATGTGGTTTCCAAGTGGTTGAAGGAACATGTGGTCTTCGTACCCCAATGGATAAAATACGTGGCCCCGGCATTTGCCCTGGGTTCTATCGGCCTCATCATTGCTGCTGTTTCAGGGTGGATTCCCGAAGCTTTGGTGCTGTACTGGTATTTTATTGGAATCGGAATCGTGGGACGGTACGGCAAGAATATTTTGCGCTTCTCCTCCGATGTGTCCAAAGCCCAGGAAACTATTGAACAATATCAAAAATTGATTTCCGAACTGGAGGAAAAGGAGTTTGCTTCGGAACTGCTTCGTGATCTACAACAAAAATTGATTTTGGACGGTGAAAAGACCTCCAAGATATTGAAGAAGTTCACCAGGCATATGGCCATGTTGGACCAGCAGAACAATTTGCTGATTTTAATGTTCGGTCAGGGTCTTGCTCTGTGGAGCCTTTATTTTGCGTACCAAGTGGAAGACTGGATCGGTAAATATGGCAAACAAGTGGAAAGTTGGTTCCAGGCCATTGCCTATTTTGATGCCTATAATTCCTTGGGCAATTATGCTTTTAATCATCCCGATCATACCTATCCCCACATCACTGAGGGCCCGATGACCTTACTAGCTAAAGCTGTGGGTCATCCCTTGGTAGATCCCCAAAAGAACGTGCTTAATGACTTTTCCTTGGATGAAGGCCGATTTAGTATTGTGACCGGGGCCAATATGGCCGGGAAAAGCACTTTTTTGCGTGCGGTGGCCCTGCAGATCGTGATGGCCAACATGGGCTTGCCCGTTAAAGGAAAAGAGGTACAATACAAACCTGTCCGATTGTTGACCAGTATGCGTTCCTCGGATTCCCTCGCGGATGAAACCTCGTATTTCTATGCGGAGTTGAAGCGGTTGAAATACATTGTGGAGGAGCTGGAAAAAGGCAATTGTTTTGTGGTCTTGGATGAGATTTTGAAAGGTACCAATAGTGTGGACAAGGCCGAAGGCTCCAAAAAATTTGTGGAAAAATTGGTACGCTCTGGAGCCACTGGCTTGGTCGCCACCCACGATTTGAGCCTATGCACCTTGGCCGATAAACTCCCACAAGTGGAAAACCATTATTTTGATGCCCAGATCGTAAACGGGGAACTCTATTTTGACTACCGTTTTAAGGAAGGCATCTGCCAGAACATGAATGCCTCCTTCCTCCTTAAAAAAATGGGGATTGTGGATTAGTGCCCCAAATGATCCTTTTTTATTTTCTGCCCCAGGGGATGTACTGATGATTTACTTGAAGCCAAAAAAAGAATTACACTTATCGGTCTCGGTTTTGATTTCGTTGTGGCTGGCGACTGGTGAGCGAAGGCATGGGCCGGTGCGATTTTCTGGCAAGCTAGGGCCGCGTGACGAAATTCATTCCCTTTGGTTATTAGTTTTCTTAAAAGTAAAAATTTAGTTCAAGGCAGGAGGGAACAATGAATTATAGCCATTGTTAGCATACGTGCTTTTATTTATTTTATTTCAACCAAAAGTAGAGATATAGTGCTGTAGAAATAATAAGGGTTATAAGATATGTTTTAGCTTTTTCGAACTGCGTCTGTTTAGCTTTTTCAACTACCCGAAGAATTATTAGAGAAGATATACAAATTAGCGGAAAGTAAAATACCATGAAAGTTGAAAATCTACTAGTTCTATTGGGGTCACTCCCGAACCCTTCGTCCAATAAGAAATAAAAAAGCAGAAAAATAGATATAGTTATTACTGCATAAAGAGTTAGTGCTCCAATAACATGAACAAGAATTGACAAATAATTGGTTTTAGAAGATGCAATTTTTTTCAGCATGTTGTTGCAATGTATGCTAACGTTAAAGATATGATTCGTTTCAATGAATGATATCGACAGATAAGTGAAGTTAGGGTTTTTCCGGTTAAAATTCCATCGCCAATGGATGAACATCCTTGTAATATAATTGGGCTTTGGGCTCAAATTTGGCTATAAGCCCTTTACCTGCACATTGTGGAAGGAGTCGGCCTGCAAGCGTAACAATTCCTCTGCTTTTTGTTTTTTGTAACGGTACAGTTCTTCCTCATTTTTGATGTCCGCGTAAATCTGTTGATTGATTTCACCATCGGTGGCCAATAACAGTTTGCGTTGTTCCACTTTTTGTGTTACCCAAGTGGCCACCACACTTTCTTGCTCTTCAAACTTGAAGTCGTATTCCCCTTTTGGTGCCAACAGTTTGGCAATGATGGGGGCCGTTTCGATGGCCAAGAACAATAAAAAGATAAAGAAGGAAGGGAACCAAGGTAATTTGCCCAAGGCGTTGATGCGCGCCATGAGTCCGTCAAAACCATCGATGATGGGTTGGGAGTTGGTCACCGCCGAGTTATAATCCGTTTCCAAAGCCGCAATTTGGGCTTCAAGGCCTGCTATTTTGGTGGCATTGGTTTCTTTCAAGGTGTTGAGTTCCGCCAAAGCGGCATCGTGTTTATCACGCTTTTCCTTGTAAACGGGTCCTTTGCCCAAAAGGCCAGTTCCGGCAGTGCCTTCGGCCTCGGAAATATAGGTATCGTACAAGGCGTTGGTTTCGGCTTCTTTGGTAGCGATTTCTCCTTTCAGATTGGCAATCTCCTGGTTAAGACTTTGAATTTTTGGGGTGTATTGAAGGGCCAATTGCTCCTTGTTGTTCAAGGTCATGGAGTTCTTCTCTTCCAACAACACTTGGTTGATTTCCTTCTCAAAGATTTTCATTTCCAACGGTTTGGAGATGACCACGGCAATGATCAAAGCCAACACAATACGTGGAGCGGCTTGGAGCAGCTCGTTTTTAAAATTGTCCCTCTTTTTAATGGTGGAAACAATATATCGGTCCAGATTGAAGATCAAAAGTCCCCATATCAACCCAAAAAAGATGGACGTGTAGATATTGTCAAACACCGTGTAAAGGGCATAACCGCTGGCAATGAATGCCATAACAGCAGTGAAGAATACAGTGGCGCCAATCCCGGCATATTTGTTCTGTTCCCCGTTGGAGCAGGTTTTCAAAATTTCAGTATCGGCTCCGGAGCAAAAAATAAAAAAACGTTGTAGCATAATCGTGTTCTCTTTGATTGATAGGATATTAGAACGTGATTTTGGAAATATTGTTACATAAAAAGCCCCAATTAAGGGGCTTTTAACATTATGAGAGTTTTTGGAGGTCTAGTTTTCTATCACAATGGGTGATGTAGAGAGTTTCACGATAGGTTTACCACTATCCGATCCTCTGGTATCAATATTAATGCTCTTATTGTTTTCCAGCACCTGGATGGCTTCCTTGGCGGTTATTTCTTTTCCATTATGCATGAAGGTGGCTCCTTTCGCTGCCATTTCCTTGATGTGCTCCATAGGAGATTTAGGCTCTGGTGGAGGTGGAGGAGCAGGTAGGGTGGAAGTTGGTTCATGAACCGGCACAACGCCAGAAGGAGAATGAACGGTTACTTCTGTTGCAGGAGCATTGCTAGGAGGTTCAGGTGCAGCAGGTGCTGGAGGTGGTGGTGGAAAGTTGGGGAAGGGTTCTGCATCTTCCCGTTGTTTTTTAGACATTTTGCCATAGATTTCCTTTAACCGCATCACCTCTTGCTTTTGAATGTACATATGGTTACGGTCCATTTCATTGTACTTTTTGGCCAAGGTATTGTATTCCTTCATTTCCTCACGCGAGGCACTGGATTGTAGGGAAGTTTCTGGACCTACAATGTTGATGGTGGCAGCACCATATTCCGCAAAGATCTTATTCACCTGCTGGATGACATCTTTTGGCGTTTTGGCTTCTACGTGTATGACCGAACGAACCATTTTTTTGCGTTGATCAAAGGAAAGATGTTCGTTGACTTTGGAAAGCGTTTGCTTTAAATCCTCCAAAGGAACGATGTTCCCTTGAAACAATAACTTACCGTTATTATTGATAAAGATTTCGATGAAATCGATGGCTTTTTGGGCAGACACCGTGTATATGGCAAAGTCCGCTCCTTGGCCTGCTTCCAAGGGTGTCATGCCAGTTATTTGATTTCTTTTGATGGTTTTATTCAATTTGAAGGCTGGTAGGATGGTTTTGCCATCGACCATGACCAAATCATCCTTGGAATTTAGTTTGATCCAACTATCGCCCACCAGATAGTATTGGCCCTCCACCTGCATAAAAACATTTTGATTGCCCCTTTTGGCCTCGTCCATCTTTTTATGAAACTCGAAATCCTCTTTGACTCGGTTATAGCTCGTTAGAATCGTTTCGTAATCGAGATTCTTTGGATTTGTTACCAAGGAAGAAAGTTCTTTTGCACTTGACTTCTTTTGTCGCATGGCAAAATACATGGCGGAACTAATGTTGCCCTGTAGATCTCCCCAGTGTTCCTTTTGCGCAATTGAATTGTAACCTTCTTTGGCCACGGAGAAATCAAAATAAATCTCCCCTGGGTTTGAAACTTCCAGCTCGACCGTATAATAACCTCGGTTGTCGGTTTTGGAGAGAATTTGCCCATCGGTCCCCAATATAGTCGCATTTTCCAAGGGTAATAAGGTTTCTGAATCTATCACTAAACCAGCCAGCTCTATTGATCTTGGGGACAAACCTTCGACTGTATTTAGATGGCTGGACTTTGGATAAATGGACGTTTCCGAACTCGCATTTTTTACCATGGGGACTATCTCTGTTTCGCTAAACCCGAATAATAATAGGGCCGTAAGCGGAAGCACGAGCAGGCTCCTCAATACAAATGATTTTCTTGATGTGTTTGTTTTCATGACTGTAAACCGTTTTTTGATTGATGAATAATTAATGGCATTGGCAATGCCGGTCGACTGATGTTGTTCAAAGCTACCGTGTGATAAGTACGATAGGATGGTATTTTGATATTGGGAATGGTCGTCATTCCCATTGATTACCGCCCTGTCCGCCAAAAATTCGTGGTTCAGCTTAATGGACGATTTAAACAAGTAGATGATCGGGTTGAACCACAACATGACCTGGGCCAATTCAATGAGCAAGATATCCAGACTATGCCGTTGCTTGGCATGGGTTTCTTCATGTAAAAGCACTTCCTGCGGAATATGTTTTTCCTCAAATTGCCTTTGGTTCAAAAAGATATAGTTGAAAAATGTATGGGGAGGAAGGGATTGTCTCAAGAGTACCCTGGTAATAAAATTTTCCTTGAACTTGGGATTCTTGCGGATACGTAACGTAATCTGAGCCAAGTTCCTTAAAAATCGAAAACCAAATCCGATAACACCCAAAACATAAACCATCCACAATCCAATTTCCCAATCAAGAATGGGTTCCTCTGCAGCTACTTGCCCGGTTACTGCATTTGAAATTTCTGTGATCGGAGTAGAGGTGAAAGTGTTTTGTTGTGCGACTTCGACATATTCGGTAAAGACTACAGCTGGGATCAAAAAGGAGGCGATCAACGCTGCTAAAAGGAAGAATCGCTTAAATTGGTGTATGCTTTCCTTTTCCAGTACCAGTTTGTAAAAGGCCAGGAAAATGGCTAGGCATGCGGTAGATTTTAACAGGAAGACCAACATAGTTATTTCTTTTTGATTTCGTTGTCTATCAATTTTCTCAATTCTTCCAATTCAGCTTTGCTCAAGTTCGTTTCTTTGGCGAAGAAGGAAGCAAATTGGCTGGCGCTGTCATTAAAAAAGTTTTTGATGAGCCCGTTCACGTGTTTGGAAAAGTAATCCTGCTTTTTCACCAAAGGATAGTACTCCCTACTTCTTCCTATAGTGTTGTAGGCAACAAAGCCTTTGTCTGCCATCCGTTTTAAAAGGGTCGCTACCGTAGTGGTGGCCGGTTTGGGTTCCGGATAAGCGTCCAAAAGGTCTTTCATGTAGGCCTTTTTCAACATCCAAACAATGTTCATCAATTCTTCCTCTGCTTTTGACAACTGCATCTGTGGTGTTTTTAATTTGCTCTACAAACATAGAATAAAAATTTTAATTCTACAAATGTAGAGTTTGTTAAAATTGATATTGGGATGTTTTACTTTCCAAAAATGTTAAGTTTGCGGTCAAATACAACATCATGGGATTATTGGAAGATTTACAGAACAGGAGTGGTAACCAATGTGAACTTTGTGGCGCTACGGAAGATTTGAAGGTATATGAAGTGCCACCAGTGTCCACCGGAGGTTTGGATGGCAGCGTGTTGGCCTGTGCTACCTGTTTAAGTCAGATTGAAAACCCTGATACCGTGGACTCCAACCATTGGCGTTGTTTGAACGATAGCATGTGGAGCGAGCAAGATGCTGTGAAGGTAGTGGCTTGGCGTATGTTGAATCGATTAAAATCCGAAGGATGGCCACAAGATCTGTTGGACATGATGTATTTGGATGATGAAGTCTTGGCCTGGGCCAAGGCAACCGGCGAAGGTCAGGATGCCGCGGATATGGTGGTGCATCGTGATTCCAATGGGGTTGTTTTGGAAAACGGCGACAACGTGGTGCTCATCAAAGACCTGAAGGTGAAGGGATCTAGCATGGTCGCAAAACAGGGAACCGCCGTGAGACGGATTTCCCTGGATCGCGAAAATGCCAAATATATTGAAGGCAAGGTAGACGGTCAACAAATCGTCATCCTAACCAAATACGTGAAGAAGCTCTAGGCTTTCATCTCCGCATAATATTTATAAAAATAAGGGATGGTCTCGATCCCTTTCAAGAAATTCCATACCCCAAAATGCTCGTTGGGCGAATGGATGGCATCACTGTCCAACCCGAATCCCAATAGAATGGTCTTGCTTTCCAATACCTTTTCAAATAGGGCCACAATCGGAATACTGCCTCCAGTGCGTTGAGGCACAGGACTTTTTCCAAATGTTTTTTCAATGGCTTTGGCTGCCGCTTGGTAGCCATCACTTTCAATAGGGGTCACGTAGGCTTGCCCACCGTGATGGGGGGTCACTTTTACTTTTACACTTTTGGGTGCAAGTGAAGTGAAGTGCTTGGTGAACAGGTCCGTGATTTCGTGCCAATCTTGGTTGGGGACCAATCGCATGGAAATTTTGGCATAGGCCTTACTGGCAATAACAGTTTTGGCACCTTCTCCGGTATAGCCGCCCCAAATACCGTTTACATCCAACGTGGGCCGTATACCGAAACGTTCCGTGGTGGTATACCCTTTTTCCCCATGTACATCTCCAATGTCCAAAGCCTTTTTGTATTCCTCTAGGTCGAAGGGAGCCTTGGCCATTTCAGCACGTTCTTCATCGGAAATGATTTCTACCTTGTCATAAAACCCAGGAATGGTAATATGGTTGTTCTCATCGTGAAGGGCAGCAATCATTTTGGCCAATACGTTGATGGGGTTGGGTGCCGCCCCGCCATAAATTCCGGAATGCAGGTCACGGTTGGCCCCGGTAACCTCCACTTCCACGTAGCTCAGGCCACGCAAACCGGTAGTGATGGAAGGATTTTGGTTGGAAATCATTCCGGTATCGGAGATCAAAATGATATCATTTTTGAGTTTTTCCTTGTTTGCTTCCAGGAAGCCGGCCAAACTATCGCTGCCGACCTCTTCCTCACCCTCGATCATAAACTTGACATTACAGGGCAATTGGTTGTTTTTGATCATGAATTCCACCGCCTTCACGTGCATGAAAAACTGACCTTTATCGTCACAGGCGCCACGGGCAAAAATGGCCCCATCAGGGTGTTTTTCTGTTTTTTTGATGACGGGTTCAAACGGAGGGGAGTCCCAAAGGTTCATGGGGTCCGGTGGCTGTACATCGTAATGGCCGTAGACCAGTACAGTGGGTAAATTGGGGTCGATGATCTTATCGGCATAGACCACGGGATAGCCCTTGGTCTCACAAATCTCGGCATTGTCGCAACCCGCGTTGATCAAGGATTTTTCAACGGCCTTGGCAGTTTCCAGCACATCGTGGGAATAAGCGGTATCTGCACTGATGGAGGGGATTTTTAGCAAATCGATAAGTTCGTTGATGAATCTGTCCTTGTTGGAGTTGATGTAGTTGTTGATGTCTTCCATAAATGTGTTAAAAAGGACACTAAAAGTACAAAAAACAAGTTTTTAAAGGTAGTGCATTTGCAAATCGGAAAATTGATTTATATTTGCACTCCTTTACGCGGATGTGGTGGAACTGGTAGACACGCTAGACTTAGGATCTAGTGCCGCAAGGTGTGCAGGTTCGATTCCTGTCATCCGCACAAAAGAATAGAGCTCCTTTTATGGGAGCTTTTTTTATGCCCAAAGTTATGCCTGGGATTGATCGCCTATGAACTGTTTCCCTCCCGATACCTGAAGTAATTTGAGGACCTGTTTGGAGAAGGCATCCATTGGAAGAATGATATTGGTGCCAATTACCTGAAGGTTTTTTACAATTTAAACTTGAACATATACGCAATAGTATACCAAAAGCAAAGCATATATGATATGTTCGGATTTTAAATTTATTTTCTTCAACATATGTAAGCTAAAGATTACTTTAATTTGAATTAATTCAAACATGTTGAGTGCGATGCTTTTATTGCACATTTTTTAAATATTGGATTTAAACAATTGAAAATAAGTTTTTTAAATATTAAAATGAGGTATGGGAAACTTGGTTTTTTGACAATCCTATGATAGGACCTAGCAGGTTTTTGAGATATTCTTGAAAGTAAAGGACAGGTATCAAATATTCCTACAAGAACCCAAGGATGAATTTGGATATTCGCAATATGAGGAAGTAAAAACGAAAAATATTGAATTATCTATATAATTTTATGAAAAAAAATAAATATCTTTAAAAGCAGCATGATTCCTTATCAGCGTTCAGGAGAATCATGCTGACGTTCATTTATTTACAATCAAAAACATTCCCAAGATGGCTTTGGGGATACTGGAATTAGAGACTGTTTGACCAATTCAATCTTGCAATAAAATTTTGAATTTGGAGTTGTACTTTCTGTCAACTATCGATTTTTTTATCGTTATTTAACGAACTCAAACTAAAAACTAACTTAATTTATTATTGCCAGACACTATGTACAAGGAAATTTATTTGGTCGATGACGAAGACCTCGTAAACACGGTGAATGCAATCCATTTTAGAAGAATGGGATTGGAAGAAAGGGTAAAGAGCTTTACCAATCCGGAATTGGCCTTGGATGATCTTCGTTTTAGGGATAATCCCAACACAAAAACCTTGATCCTATTGGATATCAACATGCCAGAAATGAGCGGTTTTGAATTTTTGGAATTCATGATGCTCGAGGATTTTCCGGAGACCAATGAGGTCTTGCTCGTAACATCTTCTGAATCCGATGCGGACAAGGAGGAGGCCAAAAAATACAAAAAATACGTTAAGGAATTCATTACCAAGCCTTTGCAGATAGAGCATTTGGAGGATTATTTGCAGGGTTCCTTTAAATAGCGAACCATAATTTTCTATATTGCTACAATTTTAAGCTGATATACAACAACTTAAGTAGTGAAAGAGAAGCAGATACTTATTCATAACAAGGTAGAAATTGTTGAGGATAGAGGTGATGTTGTATGGTCTATGGATAGGGACTATAGACTTACGGCCTATAACGCCTCATTTGAGCAAAGACTTAGGGACGAACATCTAGGAGAGGCCCTGAAAGGAATGGATCTCTCTGAAATCTATGAAAAGGGAATATTCTTCAACCCATGTAGGGTAGGTTGCGAAAAAGCACTTAACAGGTACGCGACCACTTCGGAGCATACTTTTTTGCGAGACAATAGCACCGTTGTCCATGAGTTTTCCTTTCAACCCTTTATGGACCATGTAGGAAACGTTATTGGATGTTTTATTTGGCAAAAGGATGTGACCCAAGAAGTCAATAATATCCATCAACTTGAGGAAAGTGAGCAGCGGTATCGAGAGGCCCAAGAGATTACCAACCTTGGTCATTGGAACTGGGATATGGTGAGGGATGAAATCACATGGTCAGACCAGTTGTTCCATATTTTTGGCCAGATTCCGGGAAAATTTGAAGCCACTTTCGAAGCTTTGATGAACATCATCCATCCAGAGGACCAGCAAGCGTTCAATGAGGATGTGGAAAAATGCATCAATGAAAAAGAAATGCATGACATTGTGCACAGGGTAGTGGTCAACAATGGGGAGGTGCGTTATGTACACCAGATAGGAAGGGCGTTTTATGATATGAACGGTGTTCCATACCGGATGTCGGGGACCACACAGGACATTACCAAGGATGTGCTTTCCAATCAGCAGATTGTCCAACAGAACAATGAGTTGCAGAACTTTGTTAGGATCATATCGCATAATTTGAGAGGACCGATTTCGAATCTATTGATGTTGTCCAAAATTTATGATTGGGGTACCCATGACATGAATGACGACATCATGAAGAAAATTGAGAATACCACCGAGGCACTGGACCAGACCATAAAGGATTTGAACCTATCCTTGTCCTTAAAAAGGGTGGACAAGGAAAATTTCAAGGAAGTCAAGTTAAAAGAGGTGATGAAGGATGTGGATGGCCTTTTAGCCGACGAGATCGAGAAGAAAGAAGCCGTGATCCAAACGAATTTTTCTAGGGCCGAGGGAATCATGGGTATCAGAAGCTATCTCAACAACATACTTTATAATCTGATTCTAAATGCACTGCACTATTCCAAGGAAGAGGAAAAACCTTCCATAGAACTTTCCACGGAAGAAACCGATTCCGAAGTGATATTAACGGTGTCGGACAACGGGGTTGGAATAGAATTGACACCGGAAAGGGAGCGAAAAATCTTTGATATGTATGGAAGATTGAGCGGCGCCACAGAGGGTAAGGGGTTAGGGCTTTATTTGGTCAAGACGCAAGTGGAAGCCATGAACGGAAGGATAGAGGTGAAAAGTAAGAAAGATGTGGGTACCACTTTCATTATGCACTTCCAGAAATAATAATCTTTTTTTAAAAGGGCAAATGGGCCAAATCCACGTTTCCACCCGAAATGATGATACCTGTTTTTTTTCCTTTGAACTTTTCCTTTTGATTTAATACAGCGGCAAAAGCAACAGCACTGGAAGGTTCACATACAATCTTTAACCGCTCCCAAAGAATCCGCATGGCGGTAACGATTTCAGCTTCTTTCACCCGTATGATCTCCCCCACATGTTGTTGGATTATGGGAAAGTTTCTATCTCCCAATTGGGTTTTTAACCCATCCGCGATCGTATTTGTGGTTTCATTGGTTTCTATTTTACCGCTCAACAGGGATCTATAGGCATCGTCCACTTCCAAAGGCTCTCCACCAATGGTCTTGCACTGTTTTCCAAAATAGTGTGCGGCAAGGGCCGTTCCGGCAATCAGTCCGCCTCCACCCACAGGGGTCACCACAAAGTCCAGGTCGGGATATGCCTCCAACAATTCCATGCAAGCCGTTCCTTGTCCCAAAATAACTTGGTCATCGTTGGATGGATGTATGAAGGTTGCCCCGTACTTTTCCTCGATTTGTTTGGATTCACGTTCACGCGCCTCCAAGGTAGGTTCACATTCGATGACAAATCCTCCATAGCCCCTGACGGCGTCTTTTTTCACTTGGGGAGCGGTATTGGGCATTACGATGTAAGCTTTCACCCCCAGACCTTGCGCTGCAAGGGAAAGGGCCTGTGCGAAATTTCCCGAGGAATGGGTCACCACTCCGTTTCGTTTTTGTTCTTCGGACAATTGCATAATGGCATTGGCTGCTCCCCGCATTTTAAAGGCCCCCATTCGTTGGAAGTTTTCACACTTAAAGAAGAAGTGGGTGCCTGTCATGTCATTGATCAAACGGGAGGTAAGTACAGGGGTGTTGTGGATAAACGGTTTTATCCGATCGTGGCATTCGATGAGGTCTTGTTTGGTCATATATGAAAATTAAGCCCGGATCTGGGAATTTCGGATCCGGGCTTAAAGATAGGAAGGGAGAGTTAATTAATGATGTGATTCCATCTTTTGTTCCTCTTCCTGTTCTTCCTCGACACTAATGCCTTCCATGCCCAATTCCGGGATCACCAACAAGGGAATCTGCGTGTGGAACGCGGTTCTTTTGATGATGGGCTCGCGGGTCATTTTTTCCATGTAGCTGTGCTGATAGTTCAACAGGGCCAGCAAATGGATGTCAAGTTCCTTTGAAAACATCTCCAAAGTGTGGGACACAGAGTTAAGTTCGGAAACGGTGTGCACGTAGTGTTCCACATCGCCCAGGTACCTTCGCAACATGTTCAGGTTGAACTGCTGTAATTCTGAAAGCGCCTTAATGCCATATTGTACATGCACGATCCGTATGGTGGCCTTGAACATTTTAGCCATTTCCAATAAAGGGGAAAGTTCCGAAGTGGTATAGAACCTATTAAAATCGGTGGCGAATGCAATCTCCGATGGAGTCACATATTCAAAATTATAGGGTATGGCGAGAATAGGGCATTTTTTGGTGCTTTTTATGATACGCACCGTATTGCTCCCCATAAAAACCTCGTCCACACCTGAAGCTCCCTTGGTTCCGGTAACCACCAAATGGATACCCAAGGTTTCCACAATGTCCTTTACCTCTTCCATCAATAGGTTGAATGATGAAATGGTCTCAAAAGTATGGTTGGGATTACCATACTTGCTTTTTATCCGGACCACGGTTTTCTGTAATCCTCGTTCAGAAGTCTCCCTCACCGCATCAACAATACGAACGCCATCCACCATTTTCGCCATAAAACGGCTACTTGGAATCACTGGGGTGTAGGTATTGAGCAGATAAAAAGTACAACGTTTGTTGCGGAACAATTGCATGGCGTAGTCGATGGCATTCCATGCATTTTCCGAAAAATCCGTAGGTATTAAAATCTTTTGCATCTGACTAAGAATATGATGCGATAAAATTAAACCTATGGATAGGGGGATTCTATGACAATTGTCAGGTTTGGGGATGTGGGCTTAAAAACCTTCTACCATTTCCATCAACTTGCGCTCATCTTTAATACCGATTTTCTTACCGGAAGTATGGATGAGTCCTTTCTTCTTGAACTCGGAAATGATACGGATGGCGGATTCGGTGGCGGTGCCCACAACGTTGGAAATGTCTTCCCTAGAGAGGGTAAGGGCCAAAAAACCATCCTCGTCCTCGCCAAAATTGTTCTTTAGGTAAAGAAAGGCTTCGGCAATGCGTTGTTTTACCGTTTTTTGGGAAATGTTCACGATCACGTCATCGGCTTCTTTAAGATCGTGGGCCATATGGCGCAGAACTTCCAAAGTAAAATTGGGGTTTTTCTGCAGGGTGTTGGTAATGCTTTCTTTTGGAATAAAGCATACCTCCATGTCCTGAACGGCAATGGCGGATAGGTTGGTACTCTCTTCGGCAATCACCGAACGTTGGCCCAGCACTTCGCCCTTGGTGGCCAATTTCACGATTTGGTCCTTACCGTTGGCACTCAGTTTGGAAAGCTTGGAAATTCCATTTCTCACACAATAGACACCGTTGAGTTTGTCTCCTTCTTCAAAGAGAGGTTCCCCTTTTTTAATGGTCTTTGTGATCTTGGAATCAGACACGTGCTTCAACTCTTCCTTGCTCATGGCACGAAGGGAGTTAAATTGTCTAATGATACAATTTTCACATCTGCTTTCCATACTGTTTAGTTTACCTGATTGAACAAAATTAAGGGATATGTGTCCACAATTTACTGATAAATATCATATTTTTAAGGAGCAGACTATCTCAAATTTGCGTCAGGTAAAGCAAATGTATAATGGCAGACTCAACCTGTTATCACTGTGGAGATGATTGCGGAAACCATGGGGTTCGGTTTGATGATAAGGATTTTTGTTGCAACGGTTGCAAGACCGTTTACGAGATTTTTACATCCAATGGTCTGGCTACCTATTATGAAATAGAGGCCAAGGCAGGAACCACACCCAATGAAATCCGGAAAAAGTACGATTTTTTGGACAACCAAGAAATTGTGGAACAGTTGGTGGAGTTTAATGAAGAAGGCGTACAGGTGATAAGTTTGAGTATTCCCACCATTCATTGTAGTTCCTGTATCTGGGTGTTGGAAAATCTGAACCGTCTGCATCCTGCCATTACCGTCTCCCAAGTCGATTTTCCCCAAAAGACCATTCGGGTTACGTATAAAACCGAAGAATTTTCTTTAAAGGCCTTGGTGCTACTTTTGGGAAGCATTGGGTATGAACCCTATATCTCCTTGGAGGAATACAATAAGAAGGACAAAAAGGTGGATCGTTCCCTGATCTATAAATTGGGAGTGGCCGGATTTGCCTTTGGCAATGTGATGTTGTTTTCTTTTCCGGAATATTTTGAGGTACAGGAATTTTGGCTGGACCAATACAAAGTGGTCTTCCGTTGGTTGATGTTCGCCTTTTCCCTTCCCGTGGTATTCTATGCGGGCCAGGATTATTTTATTTCGGCATATAAAGGGCTTCGTTCCAAATTGTTGAACATTGATGTACCCATAGCGTTGGGAATCCTTACCCTTTTTCTGCGTAGCACCATTGATATTGTGTTCAACTTGGGCTCTGGCTTTTTTGACAGCCTCACCGGATTGGTGTTCTTTCTTTTGTTGGGGAAATTCTTTCAACAACGTACTTATGCCTACCTTTCCTTTGAGCGCGACTATAAATCCTATTTTCCCATTGCGGTTACAAGACTCAAAAGTTCCGGGGAAGAGGAAAACGTCCAGATTTATAATGTTGAGGTCGGCGACCGTATTTTAATCCGCAGTCACGAGATCATCCCTGTGGATGCCATTTTGATCAAGGGCCATGCGGAAATCGATTACAGTTTTGTGACTGGTGAATCCGAAGCTGTTTTTAGGGAATCGGGGGAAAAGTTGTTTGCGGGAGGAAAACAATTGGGTGATGTGTTGGAAGTGGAAGTGCTCAAATCCGTCTCCCAAAGTTATCTGACCCAATTGTGGGGCAATTCCATTTTCTCCAAGGACAAGGTGAGCCATTTCCAATCGCTGACGGACAGTATAGGAAAACGCTTTACCATTGCAGTTTTAACGATTGCAACCCTGGCCACTGTTTTTTGGTTGATTTACCTTCCCGGTATGGCCCTGAACGTGTTTACCTCTGTTTTGATCATAGCCTGTCCATGTGCCATTGCATTGGCGGCCCCGTTCACATTGGGCAACATGCTCCGCATTTTTGGTAAGCACAAGTTCTACCTAAAAAATGCCAATGTCATAGAGCGGTTGGCCAAAATCGATACCGCCATTTTTGATAAGACCGGAACACTCACTACCAATCAGAAAGATGCCATTGTCTACGAGGGCATGGAACTCACAGAAGAAGAAACAGCCTTGTTGAAGACCACACTGAGGGCATCCAACCATCCGTTGAGCCGTTCCTTATATGATATTTTAAAATCCAATGCCATTATGACCTTGGATGAATTCCAGGAACATACAGGGAAGGGGATTGAAGGAAGGGCAAAGCAGCATTCCATTAAAGTAGGTTCGGCGGCCTATGTAGGGAAAGAGGCATCCCCTTCCATGACCAGTACCGCGGTTTATGTAAGTGCCGATGAGGATGTAAAGGGGCGGTTTGTTTTTAAGAACACCTACCGGGAAGGAATTGGCGGCATTTTCGGAGAGTTGGGCACCGACATGGATTTGGGAGTGCTTTCTGGGGACAATGATGGGGAGCGGCAACTTTTACAGCAGATTTTGCCGGAGAAGACCGAAATGGCCTTCAATCAAAAACCTGAGGATAAGCTCGAGTACATCAAGGAGCTTCAAAGAGCACATACCGTATTGATGGTTGGCGATGGACTGAACGATGCAGGGGCTTTGGCGCAGAGCGATGTGGGTATTGCGGTCTCGGAGAACATCAATGTGTTTTCCCCAGCTTGCGACGGTATTTTGGATGCCACGAAAATGAAGTTGTTGCCCAAGTTCATCAAGTTGTCCAAAAGTTCCGTGAAGGTCATAAAGATGAGTTTTTTATTGTCACTCTGCTATAATGTAGTTGGATTGTACTTTGCCGTTACCGGGCAGTTACAACCGGTCATTGCGGCTATATTGATGCCATTGAGTTCCATCAGTATAGTGGTGTTCACGACCGTGGCGACAAATTATTTAGGTAAGGGATTAAAAAATATTGAAATCTGATAAATGTCATTTTTTGCAGTAGAGCATAACAGTAGTTTTACCCTCAAATTAAGGTAGGTATGAGTGTTATTTATGTGTTGTTGGCCATTAGCGTCACTGTGGCCGTAGCTTTTTTTGCGGCCTTTGTCCTGTCGGTAAAAAGCGGACAGTACGATGATACGTACACACCTTCCGTTCGCATGCTTTTTGAAGACGAGATTGTCAAGGACAAGGATAAATCAGACCAGAATAATCAAAAATCAAACAAGAATAGTACAAACCAATAAATATGGAAATACAACAGTTCCGCTACGATAACAAAATCGTGCAAAAGTTCTTATACGCCACAATTCTTTGGGGCGTAGTGGGTATGTCGGTAGGTCTTTTGTTGGCCTTCATGTTTTTATTCCCCAATGTTACAGAGGGTATTCCGTGGTTGAGTTTTGGACGTTTGCGTCCATTGCACACCAATGCGGTGATCTTCGCATTTGTGGGTAACGCCATTTTTGCAGGGGTCTATTACTCCCTACAACGTCTGCTCAAGGCCCGAATGTTCAGTGATGTGCTGAGCAATATCAATTTTTGGGGCTGGCAGTTGATTATTGTGGCTGCGGCCCTTACTCTGCCCTTGGGTTACACGACCTCCAAGGAATATGCAGAATTGGAATGGCCCATTGACTTGGCCATAGCCGTAGTCTGGGTGGTTTTCGGCTGGAACATGATCGGAACCATCTTAAAAAGGAGGCAAAGACACCTATATGTGGCCATTTGGTTCTATCTGGCAACCTTTGTTACCGTAGCGGTACTCCATATTTTCAACAGTTTGGAGTTGCCTGTATCGGCCTTGAAAAGTTATTCGGTTTATGCTGGGGTACAGGATGCCTTGGTGCAATGGTGGTACGGGCATAACGCGGTGGCGTTTTTCTTGACCACGCCCTTTTTGGGACTGATGTACTATTACGTGCCCAAAGCGGCCAATAGGCCCATTTACTCCTATAGGTTGTCCATTGTGCACTTCTGGTCCTTGATTTTCATCTATATCTGGGCAGGTCCGCACCACTTGTTGTATTCAGCTTTGCCTGATTGGGCCCAGAACCTCGGTGTGGTGTTCTCCGTGATGTTGATCGCTCCTTCTTGGGGTGGTATGATCAACGGTCTATTGACACTGAGGGGTGTTTGGGACAAAGTACGTAGTGATGCCACCTTGAAATTTATGGTTGTGGCCATCACCGGTTATGGTATGGCAACCTTTGAAGGACCAATGCTTTCCCTTAAAAATGTGAATGCCATTGCCCACTTCAGTGACTGGATCATTGCCCACGTTCACGTGGGGGCACTAGCTTGGAATGGTTTCTTGACCTTTGGTATGATCTATTGGTTGGTGCCAAGAATGTTCAAGACCGACCTTCACTCCAAAGGATTGGCCAACTTCCACTTCTGGATAGGCACCTTGGGTATTGTCCTCTATACATTGCCTATGTACGTGGCTGGGTTTACCCAAGCCTTGATGTGGAAAGATTTTAACCCAGATGGCACCTTGGTATACGGAAACTTCTTGGAAACCGTGTCCCAGATTATCCCGATGTACTGGATGAGGGCCATTGGGGGTAGCCTTTATATCCTTGGAATGTTTGTACTGCTGTATAATGTGGTCATGACCATCAGGGCAGGTAGCAGGGTAGAGGACGAATTGGCCGAAGCACCTGCGTTGACAAGGGTATCCAAAAGACGTGTGGCCGGTGAGACCTTCCACAACTGGTTGGAAAGAAAACCGGTTCAGTTGACCATTTTGGCTACCATCGCCATATTGATCGGCGGTATTGTACAGATCATTCCGACCATTTTGGTGAAATCGAACATACCGACCATTTCCAGTGTAAAACCTTATACGCCATTGGAACTGGAAGGACGTGACTTGTATATCAGGGAAGGATGTGTGGGATGTCACTCCCAAATGATCAGACCTTTCCGTAGTGAAGTGGAACGTTACGGTGAATATGCCAAAGCAGGCGAGTTTGTTTACGACCACCCATTCCTGTGGGGAAGTAAACGTACCGGACCCGATTTGTTAAGGGTAGGTGGTAAGTATTCCGATAACTGGCACTTGAACCACATGTACGACCCACAAAGTACTTCTGCCGGATCCATTATGCCATCCTATAAGTGGTTGGTAAGGGATAGGCACGATCGCAGTGGCGTTCAGGCCAAGATGGAAACCATGGTAAAATTGGGTGTTCCCTACACAGAGGAGGATATAGCCAATGCGCCTGAAAACATGGCGGCACAAGCGGAACAGATCGAGAAAAACCTGTACTCCGACCCCGAGTTTGTAAAAACCTACGAAGCGGATAAAAAATTCGCTGCGGAGAACGGTCAGGATTTTGTGGAAATGCGCGATCGTGAAATCGTATCCCTTATTGCTTATCTACAACGATTGGGTACGGATATCAAGATCAAGAATACTGAAGAAACACTATCTCAAAACAAATAACCATGTTGAAATTTGTAAAGAACCATATGGAAACCATTGACGGGGTAGCAAACTATCCCATGATTTCCCTGCTAATCTTCTTTGTATTTTTTGTTCTATTGGGCTGGTGGGTACTGACCGCCACCAAGGAACACATCAAGGAGATGGAAGAGCTGCCTTTGGACGACAACGATCAACAAAACAAACTATAAGACTATGAGCACAAGAACACCCTGGTGGATACGCGTACCCGTATTATTCTTTTTGATCTTCGGATTGATGGAATACTTTATAGACTCTGGTGAAAAACCAGCAATCATCGAATACCCCATTACGCAGTTTTTTATGCTTTTGGTCTTGATGATCTTGATTGCCATTGAACTGATTCTGAGTTCCATTGAGAACATCATGTTCCAGACCCTTTCCGAAGAAGGAAAGGAAAAATACCTTGCTGCCAAGAACAAAAAATACGAGTGGACGTGGGCCAAGAATGCCATGAGCCGTCTTACCCGTAGCCGTTCCATAGAACGTGAAGGAGAGATCATCCTCGATCACAACTACGATGGAATCCGGGAGTTGGACAACGTCCTCCCTCCGTGGTGGGTATACCTTTTTTATGGCACGATCATCTTTGCCGTGGTCTATTTGGTGCGTTTCCATATTATTGGGGACTATGACCAAAAACTGGAATATGAACAAGAAGTGGCCGCAGCCCAGCAAGCCATTGAAGAGTATAAGAAAACGGCCAAGGACCTTGTGGATGTCAATACGGTGGAGTTCCTTTCGGATGAATCGGATTTGAGTGCCGGTGAAAAAATATTCCAAAGCAATTGTGCGGCATGCCATATGGCCGATGGTGGCGGGGGTATTGGTCCTAACCTTACCGATGAATATTGGATTTTGGGAGGCGGCATCAAAAATGTCTTCCACACCATTTCCGAAGGGGGTCGTGACGGTAAGGGTATGATTGCCTGGAAACAAAGCATTAAACCAGCCGAAATAGCCCAAGTGGCCAGTTATGTGCTAACACTGGGAGGTACCACACCTGCCAATCCAAAGGAACCACAAGGGGATATTTGGGTTGACCCAGATGCACCACAACAGCCTGAGGGAACCGAGTCTGAAACACCACCAACGGAACAGGTTTCAGATTCAACAACAGTGGCCATGAACTAGTCCACAGAGGACATGGCCTACAATTTATTTTTATAAACCAAAAAATGCAATGGAAGAGAACTTTAGGGATTCCATAGGCACAATCACAGAAGAAGGTAAAAGGGCGTGGATTTTTCCAAAAAAACCCAGTGGACGGTATTATGATTACCGGAAGTACGTTAGTTACTTCTTACTGATTTTTTTGATAACAGCTCCCTTTATCAAGATCAAGGGCCATCAGTTTTTGATGTTCAATGTATTGGAGCGCCGCTTCAATATCTTTGGATTTCCATTCTGGCCCCAAGATTTCCACTTGGTGGTGATTTCCATGATCATCGGGGTTATTTTTATTGCACTGTTCACAGTGGCCTACGGCCGTATATTTTGCGGATGGATGTGTCCCCAGACCATCTTTTTGGAAATGGTCTTTCGCCGTATCGAATATTGGATTGATGGCGATCGCGGTGCCCAAATGCGATTGGCCAAAGCCCCATGGAATGGCGAAAAGATCAGGAAAAGAGTGCTGAAATGGATTATATTTTTCATCATTTCCTTTTTCATTGCAAACGTATTTTTGGCCTATTTGATCGGTAGCGATAAATTACTCGCTTACATCACCGACGGTCCCATGGCGCACCTTGGTACTATGGTTCCTTTATTGATTTTTACCGGGGTGTTCTACTTCATCTTTGCGTGGTTTAGGGAGCAGGTTTGTATCATAGCCTGCCCTTATGGTAGATTGCAAGGGGTGCTTTTGGACAACAAATCCATAGTAGTGGCCTACGACCATAAACGGGGCGAGGCAGAAAACGGCCGAAAGAAGTTTAGAAAGAATGAAGACCGTGAGGCTTTAGGCTATGGAGATTGTATCGATTGTTTCCAGTGCGTACATGTGTGCCCAACGGGTATCGATATTAGGAATGGAACACAATTGGAATGTGTGAACTGTACGGCCTGTATCGATGAGTGCGACCATATCATGGACAGCATCAACAAACCAAGGGGACTTATTCGCTACGCGAGTGAGGATGAGATTACCAAAAAGGACAAGTTCAAGTTTACCGCTCGTATGAAGGGGTATACCGCTGTACTTGTTGTATTGGTAGGCATATTGATCGGGATGCTTTTCCTTAGGAACGAGGTGGAGGCCAACGTGTTGAGGTTGCCGGGTCAGTTGTATGAAAGAAAGGACAACAATATCATCAGTAATGTGTACACCTACAAATTGGTGAACAAGACCACCAAGGACATTCCGGATGTATCTTTCAAGTTGATGTCGCATAGTGGAGAGATCAAGATGGTGTCCCAGGACAAGTTTACCGTTCCTGCAGAGCAACTGTCAGAAGGAACGTTGTTTATTGAGATCAATGCATCGGCATTAACTGGGGACAAGGACAAGTTGAAAATAGGAGTGTACAGTGGTGATAAACTTATTGAAACCACGGTGACCCAGTTTTTGGCACCACGGAGTTACAATTAAAAAATAATGAAATGAAAATAAATTGGGGAACAGGCATCGTGTTGGCATTTATCGGCTTTATAGGCTTCATCCTATTTTTTGTAATCAGGATGAGCACCGATGATAGGGCCAATCACGATTTGGTGACGGAGGAATATTACAAGGAGGAACTATCCTATCAAAAACAGATAGATGCCTCGGAATCGGCTACCGAAATGAACGCCAACCTAAAGGTTGAAAAAACGGATGAAGGTTTGTTGATTTCCTTTCCGGAGCGCTTCGACCCCAAAAAGATAACAGGAACAGTGTCCCTATATAGACCGTCTAACAAGCACTTGGATTCCAACTTTCCTATAAGTTTGTCCAATACACATTTGCTCATACCTGACAATCGCTTGGTAGACGGTCGCTGGGACATTACCATAAACTGGCAATACGAAGGTAAGCCCTTTTTACATAAAGAGAAACTGACCTATTGATTATGTTGACCTCCGCGTTGGTATTGGGATTATTGGGAAGCTTGCACTGCTTGGGCATGTGCGGCCCTATTGCTTTTATGCTGCCCCTGGACCATGAAAACGTGGCAAAGAAAACAGTTCAGCTTTCAATTTACCACGCGGGAAGATTGTTGGCCTACGGCATTATCGGAATACTGTTCGGGTTCCTTGGTAAGGGGCTGTCCCTTTTCGGGATGCAGCAAAAACTGTCCATAGGCATAGGAGTGCTCATGATTTTGTTGGTCCTCATCCCCAGTAAATATTTGAACGGCCATAAAATTTTGACTCCCATTTATTCCATATTGGGAAAAGTGAAATCCAAACTTGGGGGTGAACTTAAGAAAAAGACCCCCGATGCCTTTTTGACCATCGGTTTTCTAAATGGCTTTTTGCCCTGTGGGCTCGTGTACATGGCCCTCTTGGGAGCCATTGCATTGGGAGGGCCATTACAGGGAGGTCTTTATATGGTTCTGTTCGGATTGGGAACGGTCCCATTGATGTCCTTAGTGGTCTATTCCAAAGGAATGTTTAGCAATTCCATCAAATTTAAGATCCAAAAATTGATTCCCGTATTTGTGGTGCTCATTGGTATTTTGTTTATTGTACGGGGACTTGGTCTTGGGATTCCCTATGTGTCCCCAAAACCAATGTCCACAGGTTCTGTAACAGCGACCATAGAATGCCATCAACCCTAAAATCTATATATCCAAAGTGAAAATAACAACAGCTGAAGAAGCGGTACGTGTAGTAAAATCAGGAGACAGAGTATTTTTTCAAGGGGCGGCCATGACCCCGAATGTTATTATAGATGCTCTTTGTGACAGACACACGGAAATCGACGATATTGAAATTGTATCCATCCACACCGAAGGAGAGGCCAGATATACGCAAGCGCCCTGTAACACCAGTTTTCGTCTCAACAGTCTATTTGTTGGGGGAAATGTGCGCAAGTTCGTAAACCAATTTCGCGGGGATTATGTTCCTATTTTTTTGAGCGAGATCCATTTGTTGTTCCGTAGGAACATCATTCCTTTGGATGTGGCATTTATCCAGGTTTCACCACCGGATAAGCACGGATATTGCTCCTTGGGCGTGTCCGTGGATGTTACCCTTCCTGCCATTGAAATGGCTAAGACGGTCGTGGCACAAATCAACCCGAAAGTGCCAAGGACGCATGGCGATGGTATCATCCATATCAGCCATATCAACTATGCCGTTGAGGTGGATCATCCTATCCATGAGCATGAACCCACGGAAATTTCCGAAGTGGAAAGACAGATCGGGTACCACGTGGCCTCTTTGATTGAGGATGGCGCTACCCTTCAAATGGGAATCGGTAATATTCCCAATGCGGTACTTTCCAACTTGGAAAATCATAAAAGATTGGGTATCCATACCGAAATGTTCTCCGATGGTATCCTGCCGCTCATTGAACAGGGGGTCATCACAGGGGAAGAGAAAAAGGTAAAACAGGGCAAGATCGTAAGCTGTTTTGCCGTAGGATCTCGGAAACTTTATGATTTTATTGATGACAATCCCCTTTGCGATTTCAAGGAGGCTGCCTACACGAATGATACGGCGGTTATCCGAAAAAATCCAAAGGTTACGGCCATCAACAGTGCCATCGAAATTGACCTTACCGGTCAGGTTTGCGCTGATACGATAGGGTTTAAACAATTCTCCGGTGTTGGGGGCCAAATGGACTTTATACGGGGGGCATCGCTTTCCAAAGGTGGCAAGCCCATTATCGCCATGCCTTCCATCACCAATAAAGGAGTTTCCAAGATTGCACCGTTTCTGCAACAAGGTGCCGGGGTGACAACCACACGGGCCCACGTGCATTATGTAGCTACAGAATATGGGGTGGTGGACTTGTATGGCAAGAGCCTACAACAACGGGCCAAGGCCCTTACATCCATAGCACATCCTAACCATAGGGAAGCATTGGAGAAAGCAGCTTTCGAAAGGTTCAACGGTTAAACATCAACCAAAAGCATAAAAAAAGGGGACAATTCCAAAAAATTGTCCCCTTTCTTGAATTACATGAAACCAATCAAAAATGCAATCCATTAGATTTTAAACGTGATCACGGGAGCTTCGGAATGGTTTGCTATGTCCTCTCCAATGCTGCCCATGAAGAAATGCGAAAGGCCTCTTCTACCGTGGGTAGGGATTCCGATAAGATCGGCGGAAACCTTGTCACAATAGTTGAGTACTCCCTTTTCAACGGTGTAGTCATTGTAAATTTCTACTTGCAATCCCATGCCGGCTGCATCCAAAAATTTGGAAATTTTGTCATAGGCATCGCCAGTACTCAAAAATTCATCCCCTGGGGTGTTGATGTAGACCAAATGGAATTTTGACTTGAGCAAGTCCGACATTTCTTTGGCCTTTTTTAAGGCAGGAAGGCTTTCTTCCTCAAAATCGCTCGCAAATACAAAGGTCCTGGGTTGAAAATCCTCAACGTCGCCTTTGATGACCAAAACAGGGACATCGGAAGTCCTTACCACCCTTTCGGTATTGGAACCGATAAAGATTTCCTGAAGGCCATCGGCGCCATGAGATCCCATTACAATGAGGTCTGCTTTGTGTTTTTCGGCAATTTCGTTCACTTCGCTGAAGACTTTGTAGTGTTTGATCACCGGGGTTACCTTGATGTCCTTCAAATAGGGTTTGTTCAAAAAGTCGGTGAATCTTTTTTCTCCGATTTTGATAAGATGTACCACCTGTTCTTGGGAAATATAGCCCGATTCACCCATAATGGCGGGCGAAAGCTCCAGCATGTGCAACACCAATAGTTCGGCCCCATGCTCTTTAGCCAGTGAGGCGGCAACTTTTAGTGCCTTTTCGGATTGATTTGAAAAATCAACGGGTACAATTATACTTTTCATCTTTTTTGTTTTTTAGGTTAAACGGTCATGGAAAATATTCGGGTATCTGGTTTTTTTCTATGCAATTTTAAATCAAATGCCATACTGATGTTCCTCACAAAAGGCCTGCCTTTTTCGGTCACCCTGATTGTGCTGTCCTCAATTTCGACCAACCCATCGGTTTGCAATTCGGATAGATTGTCTCGAATTTTTTGAAAATCGGCCACTTGCTCTTCCTCCTCGCTCCATGTGGTGTTGAATTGGCACATGATGTTGAGGATATGCTTTCTCAGGACCTGATCCTCGGAACTCAAAATATGTCCCCTAAAAATAGGAATAACTCCATGCGCCACCAAATCTTCGTACTCTTCCACATTCTTCACGTTTTGGGCAAACCCATACCAGCTATCACTGATGCTGGATACCCCAAGGCCGATCATCAACCGGGTCTTGGAAGGGGTATAGCCCATAAAGTTTCGGTGTAGGGTGCCGTTCACCAATGCCTTGTAGAGGTCATCTGTGGGCAATGCAAAATGGTCCATGCCCACATCCTTATAACCAAATTCGGTGAGCATTCTCTTGCCCATTTCATACTGGGCCTTTTTCTCCACAGAGGAAGGAAGGTCCGATTCGTTGTAACCCCTTTGTCCGTTTCCTTTTAACCAGGGCACGTGGGCATAACTATAAAACGCAATACGATCGGGTTTTAGTGCATTGGTCTTGATGATGGTTTGCTCTACATCATCACAATTTTGAAAAGGTAATCCGTAAATGATGTCATGGCCGACAGAGGTATACCCAATCTGTCTGGCCCATTCCGTTACGTTCTTCACATTCTCGAAGGGTTGAATCCTGTTGATGGCCCGTTGTACCGTTAGGTTGTAATCCTGAACGCCAAAACAGACCCTTCTGAAACCGACTTCGTACAAAGCCTGCAAATGGGCTTTGGTAGTATTGTTGGGGTGTCCTTCAAAACTAAACTCAATGTCATTGGCCTTTTTGCCCAATTGAAGAATGCCCTCGACTAACATTTTTAAATGCTCGGGAGAGAAAAATGTGGGAGTGCCGCCCCCCAAATGCAATTCCTTGATCACGGGCTTGGACTCCATAAGGTCCACATACAATTGCCATTCCTTTAAAACGGCCTTTATATAGGGAACTTCCACCTCGTGTCTTTTGGTGATGCGTTTATGGCACCCACAAAAGGTGCACATACTTTCACAAAAGGGGAGGTGTATATAGATGCTGATTCCTTCACTAGGATTTTCCTCAAAGGCCCTCAAAACAGAGGATTGCCATTTTTTTCCGGAAAAACTGTCCAGGTCCCAATAAGGAACCGTGGGGTAGCTGGTGTACCGAGGACCAGGCACATTGTATTTTTGAACTAATTCACACATTGGTGCATACCTTTACATTATAGTCCAAAATTACCTTGGGGAGTTCTTTCAAAATATGACAAATGTCAGTGTCAGGCCAAAACGGGCCACTTATTGGGCTAGTTGGCTGACAACTATCATATTTTCAGGATATGGGAGATTGTAAATTTATAGAATTGCAAAAGAAGTCCAAATGCTATTCCCATGGGAGAACATATAGTTGCAAGCCAGTTTGATGAGAAGGAGCGCAAAGCCTTTGTACGGCATTTGATTGACGATATCAAGGCCTTGGAACTTATGATCCAAGAAGGACTCATAGAAAATGATGTGGTCCGAATCGGTGCCGAGCAGGAAATGTGCCTGATCAACCAAGACTACCGTCCTGCTCCAAGATCTTTGGAGGTCATAGAGGCGTTGAACGATCCCCATTTTACCACCGAATTGGCCAGCTATAATCTGGAGGCCAATCTTGACCCCGTTGTCCTGGAAAAGAAATGCTTCCATTTTGTACAACAACAGTTGGAAGGACTATTGAACAAAGCCAATGCAAAGGCCTCCGCTGTGGGTGCCAAAATATTGTTGACGGGCATTCTTCCCACCATAAGCAAGGATGAACTGGGGATGGATTTTATGACCCCTATACCGCGATATTATCGAATCAATGATATTTTGAAGGCTTGGAGAGGGGACGATTTTTCCGTGCGGATCAAGGGGGTGGATGAATTGTCGCTTCACCATGATTCGGTTCTTTTTGAGGCCTGTAATACCAGTTTTCAGTTGCATTTGCAGATTGCCCCGGAAGATTTCATTAAAAGTTACAATTGGGCACAGGCCATTTCGGGTCCCGTGCTAGGGGTCTGTTGTAATTCACCCCTGCTTTTAGGAAGAGAACTTTGGCGAGAGACCCGTATTGCCCTGTTCCAACAAAGTCTGGATACCCGAAAATGGACCAAAGCGGTAAAAGAACAAGTGGCCCGCGTGGGCTTTGGTGAACATTGGCAAAAGGATTCCGCAGCCGAAATTTTCAAGCAGGACATATCCACACACCGCATATTGCTTACCAAACCCATTGAACCCTATTCCACGGAACTTTTAAAAGAGGGTAGAGTGCCCAAGTTGGAGGCGTTACATCTCTTCAATAGTACCATATACCGCTGGAACCGTCCCTGCTATGGTGTTGGAAATGGAAAGCCACACTTGAGGATCGAGAATCGGTACATACCCTCTGGCCCGACCGTTATTGATGAGATGGCCAATTTTGCCTTTTGGGTGGGGCTGATGGCCGGAAGGCCCCAACAGTTTGATGATATGCCGTCCATTATGGATTTTAGGGAGGCCAAACTTAATTTTTTGAGGGCGGCCATGAACGGAAGGCAGGCCATGTTCTCGTGGCTAGGCAGAGCCGTAACGGCAAAAAAACTGGCCAAGGAGGAACTTTTACCGATTGCCTATGCTGGTTTAAGAAAGTTCGATATCGATGAAAAGGATATCAGTAGACTGCTGGGGGTAATCGAGGCAAGGATCAGAAATGGTACGGGAGCTGAATGGCAGATCAAGAATTTCAGAGGCCTTCGGAACCAAATGAAATTGGACAGCGCCATCGTACAATTGACCAAGGCGATGCACAAGAATCAGGAGACCCGACTCCCCGTGCATGAATGGAAGCCCATCGAAGGGATGGCCCAGACCAAAGAAACATTTCATTGGGTAAGCCAGATCATGAGCACCAAACTCATGAAACTCTACGAGGACGATTATGCCAATCTGGCCGTGGCCATCATGCAGTGGAACAACATTCACCACCTTCCCGTGGAAAATGGCAAAGGGGAATTAGTAGGTTTGCTCACATGGAGCCATATCGAAAAATTGGAAAAACTGGATAAGCATGAAGCCAAAGTATCGGACATTATGATCAAGGAGGTCATCACTGTACAGCCCAAAACAGAAATAGAAACCGCTAAAAAATTGATGAAGGACCATCAAATAGGATGTCTTCCGGTGTGTGTGGAAAACCACATAGTAGGCATCATCAGCAAAGTAGATCTGTAAGTATGTCAAAAGTTCATAGTATAGCACTGGATGAAACCATGGAGGTAGATCGCGTTCTCGACCATTTACAGGGCAAATCGAGAGGGCCTACCGTGGTCTTTTTTGGAGGCATCCACGGAAATGAACCCGCGGGAGTGTTCGCCCTTCGGCATGTTTTTAAAGAAATACGGTCCAAACATATTCCCATTCATGGAGAGGTATATGCCATTACAGGGAATCTGGGGGCCTTGGAGCGAAGTATGCGATACCAGCAGGAAGACCTGAACAGGATTTGGTTTCCGGAGCGGATAAGCACCATTATGGATGAGAGGCAGGTTCAGCATGCGGAAGAAGATGAATTGAAGCACCTTTACAATCTGCTCCGGGATATTTTGGAAAATGGAAAGCCCCCTTTTTATTTTTTGGACCTTCATACCACTTCCAGTGACACTACCCCGTTTATGGTCATGAACGACAGTCTGTTGAACAGGAAGTATGCGTCTCACTATCCTTTGCCCATTATTTTGGGAATCGAGGAATATTTGGAAGGGGCGCTCCTCAGTTACATCAACGAACTGGGTTATGTGTCCCTAGGTTTTGAAAGTGGGCAGCACAATGATGGCAAGGCCATCCAAAACTGTATCGATTTTATCCGATATTCTTTGGCCCTCACCGAAACCGTAGCCATTTCGGAAAAGGAGAAAAAGAAATTGAAAGGGGCTATTTCAGCTATTGATGGAGTGCCCCATAGGTTTTACGAAATCTATCACCAACACCTTATTAGCCCACAAAGTGATTTTAAAATGCTCCCCGGATTTGTGAATTTTCAGGAGATTCCCAAAGGGAAAAGTATTGCCTTGGTGCATGGGGAAGAGTTGAAAACAAGGAAACGGCGACAAATCTTCATGCCCCTTTACCAAGAGCAGGGCAATGAAGGATTTTATTTTATTCGACCTATTCCCAAAGTTCTTTTATGGATATCCAAAGAATTGAGAAGGTTCAAAGTGGATCATTTGTTGGTTAGATTGCCCGGGGTGAAATGGAAGTCCAAGGTAAAGGATACTTTAGTCGTTGACCAAAGGGTAGCGCGTTTTTTTGCCAAATCATTTTTCCACTTGTTGGGATACAGGGCCCGAAAGTTTGATGAGACCCACCTCGTTGCAAAGAACAGGGAACGAGCTTCAAAATCCCAAGACTATAAAGAAACAGGTTGGTTCAAAGCATAAAAAAGGTCCAAATTATATTTGGACCTTTTCCGCTTCATCTGCCAGTCAACCCTTACTGCTTCATGATGAAGTTAATCGGTATGCTGTATTTTACACTTACGGCTTTACCGCGTTGTTGCCCAGGTTTCACTTTAGGTAGGGAAGATATGATTCGGGCGGCCTCATCTTCCAACAACCTATCGGGACCTCTTTTCTGTATACCGGTCACCCTTCCTTGGGCATCGATCACGAATTGTACATAAACTCTACCTGTAATCTGCATTTCCAAGGCAGAGGGAGGGTATGTAAAGTTTTCCTTGATATGCTCTTGCACCTTTTGGTTGAAGCATTCCTTACGTTCTTCTTGGGTTTGGTAAATCTCGCATCCAGGGAAAACGGGCACGTACTCGATAATGGCAAAGGGTACCACGATTTCCTCTTCCACTTCCTCTACATCAACATCGTCCACTTTTACAATGGCATCTTCAATGTAGGTGTCCTGACTACTCTCGGTACTCTCGATCACGGTTTCTTCCACTTCTTCCACGTCTTCCACAATCTCAATCACATCCGGTGCGGATGGTGGGGGTGGAGGTGGGGTGGTTCTTATCATTTCTGTGATAGGAACATCTTCCTTAAGCTCGTCCATTACCTGCACAATTTCTGAAGCTTTGGATTCCTTTTCATAGACCTTTACTTCTAAGGATTGCCATGTTACAAACAATACCGAAGTAAGGCCTAACATGAAATAAAGACTACTATTGCGTCCTATTTCGGCATTTGGGTTCTTTTTTGGTTTCATGACTTTTACTATTTAACTAGGTTAAAGGTAGCTAGGCCTGAAATCAAAAAACATGATAATAATCAGGTATTTAAAATGCGGATATTTTAATCAATTAGGTTGATTTTTGTGATTTTCCCAAATCAAGGCTGCTGCGCCACAGATAGCGGCCGTTTTTCCTTCCATACCGGAAAGGATCAATTTCACTTTTCCCTTGTAGACTTGCAATAGGAACTTTTCAAAGTATTCCTTCAAGGGATCCATGATCCATTTACCACTATTGGTGAGTCCGCCCATAAGGATAAAAGCCTCGGGTTGGGTAAAGGCCGTAAAGTTGGCAAGGGCCTGTGCCATGATCCTAGCGGTATAGTCAAAGGCCATCAAGGCAATTTCATCCCCTTCTTCCGCTGCCTTGGTGATGTCCTCTCCATGTAGGTCGTTGTACGCAATACTACGAAACCTACTTTCGGAGAGGTATTTGCTCTGCATGTACATAATGGTCCGTTTAAGTCCCGTTGCGGATACGTAGGCTTCCAGACCACCACGAACCCCAAGTCCTGTGAGCCTTCCATCACCCATGGTCATATCAACATGGCCCAGTTCTCCAGCAAAGCCATCAAAACCGTCGATCAACCGTCCATTGGCCACAATGCCGGCACCAAATCCTGTACCCAGGGTTATCACGATAAAATCCGTCATGTTCTTCGCACAGCCAAAGAGCATTTCGCCCAAGGCGGCCGCACTGGCATCGTTCATTATCCGGATGGGCATATCCATTCGCTGTTTGAGCTTTTCGACTAAGGGCACGCTTCCTTTCCAGGCGAGGTTACTTGCATTTTCAATGGTACCATTTTTACTGGATGCATTGGGCGCGCCGATACCACATCCTAAAACATTGACGGGCTTCCCAAAGTTCTTGATGAGTTCCTCCGAAGTTTCCTTGATCTTGTCCAAATACTTGTCCAAATCCGGATAATCCTTGGTTCTGAAAATAATCTTGTCATGGCATTCACCATTTTGGTCCACAAGTCCCATTTTGGTTTGGGTACCACCTATGTCGATTCCTATTACTATATCCATAATTGGGGCTACAATTTTTTGAAGTTTTTAAATATAACCAATATGGGGACAAAAAAATAACCCGCCTTGCTTTTAAAAAGGAAGAATATTTGCTAATATCATGCAAAAGTTCAAAACCTGACTCCTGTCATATTTTAGGTCGTGGGTCGACTCTATTTTTGAAATAGGAGTTATGGAATAATTAAATAAATAGGTATGAGCAGTTTAAAAAAAATATTGGTTCCCTTTGATTTTTCGGAGGCTTCCTTGAATGCGTTGGAGTACGTGACCAACTTTGTCGGTACGGAACGTTCCATAGAAATTTTTGCCCTTTATGTGAGCAGTATGCCCATTGATCCCAGCGATGAGGAAAAGCTAATCAAGGATTTTGGTAAGGTGTTGGAATCCATCAGCGTAAGGTTGAAAGTGACACCAAGTTTTGCCACAGAGACAGGTGATGTTATCAAAACCATTCTGTCCGCCCAAGAGAAAAGCAATGCCGATTTGATCATGATGGGTACGATGGGCGATAAGATTACGGATGAGGCCATTACAAATACTTCAAAATTGGTTCTTCAGGCCAATTGTCCGGTTATTTCCGTTCCATATGGATGCAGCATAAAGGAACCCAAGGATATAGCATTGGTCTTGGGAGGTGAAAAAATTGATGACAAAGATGTGTTGAAAACCCTTTTGGACATAGCAAGGACCTTTGACTCTCGGGTACATGTACTGACCATTTACAAGGAATCCGTTTATGCCGAAGAGGCTGTTGAAGAGAATACGGAGAACCTCTTGGAGTACTACTTGGAGCATTTTTATGCCGAGCATACCTTCAATAAAAACCAAGATGTGGAAGAAGGTATTTTGGACTACATCAAAGAAAAGAATATTGACCTATTGACCATATTGCCAAGAAACCATACCATGAGAAGCACTCCATCCGAAGGACGTTTGACAAAATTGTTGACCCTTCACTCGGAAGTTCCGGTACTGGCCTTGGATTGACCCGATGGAGAAAGTATGCTGCCACTGCGGATCAATTTGGGGATTGTTATAAATCCGTTGGGTATATCGGTAGAAGACAACAAGTTCATTGATTATGTTAAGTAAGAGGGGGCAAGGGCCCTCCTCTTTCTTTATATCGATTTAATGTTTGACTCCATGCTATGGAGTTTCTTAACCACTGAAAAACAAAAAAACATGGATACAACCAAAGACCTAGGCAAGTATGGATTGCACAATGTGACGGCCCATTGGAACCTGGACGCTGAAACCTTACAGAAGATAACCTTGGAAAAGGGTATGGGCGTCGAGACCGAAAACGGTACACTTTGCGTGAATACGGGAAAATTCACGGGACGCTCTCCCAAAGACCGTTTTTTGGTAAAGGATGATTATACCGCGGACAAGGTCTGGTGGGGAAGGATAAACAAGCCCGTTTCACCAGAAAACTTTGATAAGCTTTATAACGAGGTCGCCAAGTATTTAGGGGGCAAGGAGGTATACGTAAGGGATGCCTTTGTGTGTGCGGATCCAAAATATCGGATGAATGTAAGGACCATAACCGAGTATCCTTGGTCCAACTATTTCATCAAGAATATGTTCTTGCGATTGGAGGAAAATGAGTTGGATAACTTTGAAGAAGAATGGTTGGTATTGTGCGCGCCTGGGTATGAGGCTCCAAACCCTTCCGATTTTGGTATCTTGAGTGGTAACTTCTCCATTTTGAATTTTACCAAGAAGATTGCCTTAGTGGCAGGTTCTGCCTATACCGGTGAAATGAAAAAAGGTATATTCTCAGCCCTTAACCTTATTCTTCCTGTGGAAAAAGAAGTACTTCCCATGCACTGCTCCGCCAATGTAGGGGAGGATGGCGATACTGCCATTTTCTTTGGACTATCGGGAACAGGAAAGACCACACTCTCAGCAGATCCGGACCGAAAACTCATCGGGGATGACGAGCACGGTTGGGCCAAGGAAAATATCATTTTCAATTTTGAAGGTGGATGCTATGCCAAAGTAATCGATCTGACCGAAGAAAAGGAGCCCGATATTTTTAGGGCCATCCGACCTGGGGCCCTATTGGAGAACATAGTGTTTAAAAAGGGAACCAAGGAAGTGGATTACTTCGATAGTACCATCACCCAAAATACAAGGGTGAGTTATCCCATCGACCATATTGATAACATCCAGGTGCCATCCTATGCATCAAACCCAAAAAATATATTCTTCCTGACCTGTGATGCCTTTGGGGTATTGCCACCGGTTTCAAAATTGACACCCGGTCAGGCGGCGTACCATTTTATTTCTGGCTATACCGCCAAAGTTGCTGGAACCGAGGCAGGTATCAATGAGCCCGTGCCTTCGTTTTCAGCGTGTTTTGGGGAACCCTTTATGCCTTTGCATCCAACGGTTTATGCGGAGATGCTGAGCAGCAAAATGACGGAGGCAGGAGTGAATGTTTGGTTGCTCAATACAGGATGGAGTGGTGGTCCTTACGGGGTAGGTTCCAGGATCAAACTGAAATATACCCGAGGCATGATCTCTGCCATTCTCGAAGGCAAATTGGATGATGTGGATTATGAAACACATCCGATTTTTGGGTTGCACATGCCCAAGTATTGTCCGGGGGTACCTTCCGAAATCTTGGACCCGATGAACACTTGGTTGCAAAAAGGGGCCTATGTGAGCAAGGCAATCCAATTGGCTCATTCATTTCATATTAACTTTGACAAGTTTGCGAGCCAAGCCTCCGAAGAAATTCTTAACGGTGGACCATTGATCGATTCGCATCATGCATTGACCGAACACCTGTAACATAAAACATAGTGAGCGATACAAATCAATTTGAAATAGAGCGGTTGGGAGCATCCCAATACGAATCCCCATTAAAACTGAGCACAACCAAAGGTGATCATCTGTTCAACTTTGTAAGTGAAACGGATAGATTGGTCTTTGATTTATCCCTTGAGCAATATAACCATTGTCTCAATACGGGGACAACCCCAATATGCATGGAGCAGGCAGGTCCTCGGCAGCATATTTTTTTTGAATCCAACAAGACCACGGCAGCCATTGTTACCTGCGGGGGATTATGTCCGGGAATCAACAATGTGATTCGTGGTGTGGTGATGGCCCTGCATTACTTCTACGGAGTAAAAAGAATCATAGGCATACCCTATGGGTATGAAGGGCTCAATCCTGCCAAGGGACATGGTTTTGTCGAGCTTACTCCTGAAAAGGTGAGGGACATCCATCAATTTGGGGGAACTTTTTTGGGGTCATCAAGAGGTGCCCAAGATGTGGGAGTTATGGTCGATACCCTTCAAGAAAACCATGTGGATATGTTGTTTGCCATTGGGGGTGACGGAACCTTGAAAGGAGTGAATGCCCTTGGGGAGGAAATCTCAAGAAGAAATGCCGAGATCAGTGTGGTGGGCATTCCAAAGACCATAGACAACGACATTGACCTTATTGATGAATCCTTTGGATTTGAAACCGCTTTTGATGTCGCCAGCCCTATTTTGAGGGACGCGCACAACGAGGCCACTGGGGCGTACAATGGCATTTCCATCATTAAATTGATGGGGCGCGATAGTGGTTTTATAGCAGCTTCGGCTGCTTTGGCCATGCCTGTAGTAAACTTTGTTCTGGTCCCCGAAATGAACTTTGGTTTGGAAGGGGAGAACGGATTTCTCAAAATTTTGGAACAACGTTTACTGCAGAAAAAACACGCTGTGATCGTGGTTGCCGAAGGGGCAGGACAGCAATTGTTCGAGCATAGACAGGAAATCAAGGATGCTTCGGGGAACATTAAACATGAGGATATAGGTGTTTTCCTAAAGGAAAAAATAGCAGCCTACTTTAAAGGCAAGGAAACCCCGGTGACCATAAAATATATCGACCCCAGTTATATTGTGCGATGTGCACCGGCCAACTCCAGCGATAGTGTTTACTGTAGCAGATTGGCCTATCACGCCGTGCACGGGGCAATGGCGGGCAAGACCAAGTTTGTGGCCAGCAAGGTGAACAACAAATATGTCTACGTGCCCATTTCCGAAGTCACCAAGAAAAGGAAAAAGATAAATCTGGAAGGTGAGTTTTGGTTTTCCGTGCTGCAAAGTACGGGACAACCATTTTCCTTGGGATAATGATTGGATCTTAAACTGACAATAGTCATTTAATATCAAATTATGTAGTATTAGCTTTAGTATATATTAAAACAATTATCATGGAAGTACATGTTCAATATCAGAAAATGATGACCAGTGAATCATTGACACAGTTGTTGATGAAAAAACTGGAAGGTTTGGAAACAAAATACAGTTGGTTGATCAAGGCCAACGTGCTTTTTAAAACAGAGAACGATAAATCCGGAGAAGGCAAAGTATGCGAGATCGAGCTTAGTGCACCGGGTCCAAGAATCTTTGCCAAATCCAGTTCTGATGATTTTGAAAAGTCCATGGCCAATACCGTTGAAGACCTGAGAAGGCAGCTTGAGAAAAGACAGGCAACCTTCGCAACACATTAATCAAGAAATTAGATCTTTGCTGCGCATGAACCACTAAATCCACTCTAATGAAATCTAAATCGTTCATATTAAGTCTGTTTCTCCTCATGGGATGTTCCTCTACCAGACTCGTTGGCACATGGAAGAACCCTGACATTGTGCTTTTTGATGCATACCAAGTGTTGGTAGTGGGCATGGTCCAGGATGATAATGCCAGAATGGAGTTTGAGACCAAGTTTGTGGACGAATTGAAAGAACAGGGTGTGGATGCCATGCGCAGCATTGATCTATTTGATGTGGAGTTCACCTCATCGCAAAGGTCCGAAAAGGAAATCGAGGAGGTGGAGCAACAGCTTTTGGACAAAGGTTTCGATGCTATTTTGTTCACCAAGGTGGTGGGTACGGAAAATAGAAGGACCTTTAAGGAACATCTGAATAATATTGATAAAATGTTCGTGCGCTTCAGCAACGATTATTTGGAGCATCAAGACATTTACTACGATCCGGAGTACTACGATAGCTTCAACATATACCATGCAGAGACTTCCCTATACTGCATATGTGTGGGCAAGGAAAGAGAGTTGATATGGAGGGGCGAGGTAGATGTGACCGAACCCTCAAATATTGAAAAAACGATAGATAACTACGTGAAGGTAATTACAAAATCCATGGGTGAACAGGACGTTATTTTTTAGGCGAAGCCCAAGGCGTCCATCACACCCAAAAAGTCCAATAGGATGCACACGGGAATCGCAATCAAGATAATGATCAGTACAAAGACCATCACCCGCAAAAAACTGACCATTAGCTTATCCCCAAAAGAAGCTTCATTTGCCATAATAGTGTAATTTCTATCAATGTACGGAATTATTTGTTGTTCCCTGCAACGGATCAACCCGATATTCGATTAACGGATGGATTTATGGCATGTGCTGTAAACCAATTAATTGGGTTTTTGTTTTTTCTTGCTGAGCAATTTACCCAATTCTTCCAAGCTGATTCCTTTAGTCTCTGGCATCATAAAGGCCACCCATAACAATTGGAGCACCATCATAAGGGCAAAGAAAATGAAAATAGGCCATGGATTTTCTTTAAAAACGCCGATTTCAGAGTCTAAAAAAGTGGGCGTGAGTAAAGTGATTAGGGCTGCAAATACCCAGTGGGTGCCCGTTCCCCAGGCTTGTCCGTATGAGCGCACCTTATTAGGGAAAATTTCCGAGATGAACACCCATATTACCGCGCCTTGCCCCACAGCGTGTGAGGCGATGAAAATCAATATAAAGATGAGCAGCAAAACAGAACTGGCCCCGGAATAGAAACACCAACCGACCATCGATAAACTCAAAATATATCCGATGGATCCGATGTACATCAATTGTTTCCGGCCCAACTTATCAATCAAAGCAATACCCACAAAGGTGAAGATGAGGTTGATGACACCAATGGATATGGAACTAAAAAGGGATTCCCCAGAAGCAAGTCCCGCACGCTCCAAAATTTCGGGAGCATAGTACAGTACAAAGTTAATCCCGGACAATTGATTGAAAAAAGCAATCAAAAAGGCCAGTAACAAAGATTTGTTATACTTGCCGGAAAACAGGTTTTCCTTATGTTTTTCAGCAGTGTCGTATAGTGCTACTTTGATTTCGGAAAGATAAACGGTGGCTCTCTCCTTTTCAATGCCCAAGAGGGTTATGGATTCCATTACAATGGCATCGGCACGTTCCTTCATCAACAGCCATCGTGGACTGTTGGGGATTTTCAGTACCATTAATGTATAGATCAAGGCAGGTATGCCTTCCACACCGAGCATCCATCGCCAAGCCACATTTTCTTCAAAAACAATTCCTATAAGATAGTTGGATATAAAGGCGATGAGGATACCGAATACAATATTGAACTGGTACATGGCGGTCAACCTTCCTCTGGTTTCGGCTGTGGATATCTCTGAAATGTAGACCGGTGCCGCAACGGACGAGGCCCCAACTCCTACACCGCCAATAAACCTAAAAAGCGAAAAACTATAGGCCTCTGGCGCCAAGGCCGAACCAACAGCAGATACAAAATAGAGAACCCCAATCCAAAACAAGGTGTTTTTTCTTCCCAAACGGTCGGTAGGGATGCCTCCAAAGAGCGATCCCAAAACGGTGCCCCACAAGGCCATGGACATGATAAAAATTCCGTGGAAGGTGAAAATGGAATCGCCCAAAAACCAATTGGTGTTCCAAAGTTCCTTAATGGGTTGGTTGGCCCCGGAGATGACCACCGTGTCAAACCCGAACAAAAAACCCGCAAGGGCAGCGGTCAATGAAATTCTGAAAATACGTTTGTCCATGTTGGTTGAAATTTGTTAAAGCTAACCAAATTTTATAAAAATTGGGAAATATGATCCAGAATGCGATCGGCTGCCCCAACATTGGCGTTGATGTAGGAGGAATTGATTGTGCCTTTTTCTTTGGCGATTGCGGGATTTTCAACAAACAACCGCATCAGTTCATTGAACGCTGTTTGATCGGATATGGAAACAATACCTCCTCTGGCCACCAAGTCTTCCGCTTCCTTAAAGCCATGGTATTGTGGACCGATGATGATGGGGATTCCAAAAACGGCGGGTTCCATGGTATTGTGTAACCCTGTGGCAAAGCCCCCCCCAACATAAGCGAAATCCGCATAGCTATACACTTTGGTCAAGATGCCAATGGTGTCGATAATAAGCACATCAAAATCTTTTAGATTTTTATCTTCCATATCGGAATAACACACCACTTTTTTTTGAAGGGTGCTGGTGATTTTTTCTACATGGGCAGGCTTGATTTCGTGTGGTGCAATGACAAATTTGATAGGTTCCTGGACCGAATTGATGTAATCAATCAAAATTTTCTCATCTTCGGGCCAAGTGCTTCCGGCCACCAAACAAAATTGCCCGTTCTTGAAGCGCTCCATGAACTCTAATCGGTTGTCCCTTTTCAAAATTTCGGAAACACGATCCAGTCGGGTATCACCGCCAACGGTAATATTTTCAAAACCGATGGATTGCAAGAGGATTTTGGAGTTCTCGTCTTGGACAAAAAAGTGGGAAAAGGTCTTTAGGCTGTTTCGCATAAACCCGCCGTAAAATTTGAAATATACTTGCCTTTTGGAAAAGATGGCCGAGACAAGAAAAGTGGGAATGCCTCTCTTTTTTAACTGGTGAAGATAGTTGGGCCAAATCTCATATTTCACAAAAATAACAAGTTCTGGTTTCACCAAGTCAAGGAATCGTGTGGTATTGGACATGGTATCCATGGGGAGATAGGCCACTACATCCGCAATAGGAGTGTTCTTTTTCACCTCGTATCCCGAAGGAGAGAAAAAGGTAAGTACAATTTGATGATTTGGGTGTTGGGAGCGCAGGCGTTCCAGTATCGGGAGGCCTTGTTCAAATTCACCGAGTGAGGCCACGTGCATCCAAACAGTTTTGGTGTTTGGGAAAAGTTTTCCCTCGAGAAGGGAAAATGTCTCCTTCCTTCCGGACACGAACAATTTTATCTTGGGTTGGAACAATGCGAGCACATGAAGCCCGGTCCAGGCAAGATTGACCAAAATGTTGTACAAAAAACGCAAAGGCATCAATTTTTGCTAAAATACATTCTTTCCACAAGAGGCCATTATGGTATCTTAATTTCTTAATTTTGCCGCATAATCAATTCCGATGAAAAAAATACAGATGGTTGACCTCAATGGTCAATATGAAGGCATAAAAAAAGAGGTGAACGATTCCATAGCTGAGATTTTGGAAACCTCGGCATTCATCAATGGCCCTTATGTGCATGCATTCCAAAAGGAGCTGCAAGATTATTTGGGGGTAAAACATGTGATTCCCTGTGCCAATGGCACGGATGCTTTGCAAATCTGTATGATGGGATTGGGGCTTCAGCCTGGTGATGAGGTCATTACGGCCGATTTTACCTTTGCCGCCACGGTTGAAGTAATTGCCCTACTGAACCTGACCCCTGTTTTGGTGGACGTGGAACCCGATACCTTCAATATAGACGTTGCTGCGATTGAAAGAGCTATTACCCCAAAAACCAAAGCCATTGTTCCCGTACACTTGTTCGGGCAATGTGCCAATATGGATGCCATCATGGAATTGGCCAAAAAGCACGATCTTTTTGTCATCGAGGACAATGCACAGGCCATCGGGGCAACGTATACTTCCAAAAATGGCGAAAAACAAAAGGCGGGTACCATTGGTCATGTCGCTTCTACCTCTTTCTTTCCATCAAAAAATTTAGGTTGTTACGGAGACGGGGGTGCTATTTTTACCAATGATGATGATTTGGCCCACACCATCCGTGGTATTGTGAACCATGGGATGTATGAACGGTATTATCATGATGTGGTAGGGGTAAACTCTCGATTGGATTCCATTCAGGCAGCAGTGCTCAAGGCTAAACTTCCCAAATTGGATGGATACAATAAACAACGTTGGCAATCTGCCGCTAAATATACAAAGGCCTTCCAAGGGCAAGAACACATAGTGACGCCCAAGATTTCATGCGCCTGTGGTATTCAGCCTAGCACCTGCGATTGCCATGTTTTCCATCAATATACCTTAAAGATTTTGAACGGAAAAAGGGATGCCCTGGTAAAACATTTAAATGAAAACAACGTTCCTTGTGGGGTGTACTATCCTGTTCCCCTACATAAGCAAAAAGCCTATGCGGATAGTAGGTACAATGAAGCGGATTTTCCGGTGACCAACCAATTGGTCAAGGAAGTGATTTCATTGCCCATGCATACCGAGTTGGATGATGAGCAGATAGCTTTCATCACTAAATTGGTCATCGACTTTGTAAAACAATAAAATGAAAATACTAGTAACGGGAGGCCTTGGTTTCATAGGCTCGCACACAGTTGTTGAATTACTGAACGAAGGTTTTGATGTTGTGGTGGTAGACAACCTTTCCAACTCCTCCATTGATGTTTTGGACGGTATTGAGGCCATTACGGGCAAGAGACCCATTTTCGAGGAATTTGACCTTCGGGATAAATTGAAGGTCCAAGAATTTTTTGGAAAGTATGATATAGGGGGCGTGATCCATTTTGCTGCTTCCAAAGCTGTGGGCGAAAGTGTGGAAAAACCGCTTTTGTACTATGAGAACAACTTGGGAGTCTTGGTCTATATCCTTCAAGAATTGGAGAAAAAAGGTGAAGGAAACTTCATCTTCAGTTCTTCATGTACAGTATACGGACAGGCAGATGTAATGCCCATTACCGAGGATGCTCCTGTGAAACCGGCAGAATCACCCTATGGCAACACCAAACAGATAGGGGAAGAGATTATTCGGGATACCTGCAGGGTGAACCCTGATTTAAAGGCCATCGCGCTCCGATATTTTAACCCATTCGGTGCACATCCATCAATTAACATTGGTGAATTGCCACTTGGAATCCCTCAAAATTTGATTCCATTCATTACCCAAACAGGTATAGGCCTTAGGGAGCGACTTTCTGTTTTTGGTGATGATTATCCAACGGAAGATGGTACCTGTATCCGCGATTATATTTATGTGGTGGACCTCGCAAAGGCCCATGTGAAAGCATTGCAGCGTTTGTTGGATGGTAAAAATGCATCCAACTACGAAGTGTTCAACTTGGGAACGGGCAAAGGAAGCTCCGTTTTGGAAGTAATCCGAAGTTTTGAAAAAGTATCGGGACAAAAACTCAATTACAAGGTTGTGGACAGAAGACCTGGTGATGTGATTCAGGCGTATGCCGATACTACTAAAGCCAACCAAGTTTTGGGTTGGAAGGCTAAAGCCACTTTGGATGAAGCTATGAAAACTGCCTGGGACTGGGAAAAGAAAGTCAGAAGTTGAAACAAATAACTTAAACAAAAGAAAGCCCGTCTGTAGACGGGCTTTTTTATGTCGTTCGCCCAACTATTTTATGCAAATTTTAAAGGCAATGCGTACATTCGGGAAAACTTAAATAACCCCCGACCGTGAAAAAACTGATTACCCTTTCCATTTCTCTTTTTACAACCGTATTATTTGCCCAAGAAACCTATCTGCAATGTGGGAATATCGTTGATGTACAAACTGGAAAAATATTGACGGAAAAAACCATTGTGATTTCTGGTAATTCCATAAAATCCATTGAAAATGGATACAAATCCGGAGGTTCAAAAGATTTGGTGGTCGATTTGAAAAACAAAACCGTAATGCCAGGATTTATAGATATGCACGTTCATATTGAATCCGAATCCAATCCAGGTGCCTATATTCAAAAATTCACTTTGAATGAAGCCGATGTGGCTTTCAATTCAACCATTTATGCCAAAAAAACATTGATGGCAGGGTTTACTACCGTTCGTGACCTTGGTGGAAGCGGAGTGAATATTTCGCTTAGGAATGCCATTAACAAAGGCACTATTGTGGGACCTAGGATTTTTACGGCCGGAAAGGCCATCGGTACTACCGGTGGACATGCTGATCCAACTAATGGTATGAAGAAAGAATTAATGGGAGATCCTGGTCCAAAAGAAGGAGTGGTCAATTCGGTTGATGATGCCAGAAAAGCGGTGAGACAACGTTATAAAGACGGTGCCGATGTCATCAAGATTACGGCCACTGGCGGTGTTTTGAGTGTTGCAAAAAGCGGTCAGAATCCACAGTTTACGTTGGAAGAAATAAAAGGAATAACCGAAACGGCCAAAGATTATAATTTTTTGACCGCGGCCCATGCCCATGGCGATGAAGGAATCAAAAGGGCCATTTTGGGAGGGATAAACACCATAGAACACGGTACTTTGATGAGTGAAGAGACCATGGATATGATGGTGGAGCACCATACGTATTTGGTGCCAACCATTACCGCGGGAAAAGAAGCCGCCGAAAATGGCAACAAACCTGGGTATTACCCGGAAGTGGTTGCCAAAAAAGCAAGGGAAATCGGGCCCAAGATACAAGCCATGTTTGCCAAGGCCTATAAAAAAGGGGTGCCGATCGCTTTCGGAACCGATGCAGGAGTATACCCACACGGTGAAAATGCAAGGGAGTTTGTGTATATGGTCGAGGCAGGGATGCCGGTCATGGAAGCCATCAAATCTGCAACCATCACCAATGCTACTTTGTTGGGAATGGGGGATAACCTTGGTCAATTGAAGGAAGGCTTTTTGGCAGATATCATAGCTGTTGAAGGAAATCCGAAGGACGATGTGAGTACCCTGAAGAATGTGTCCTTTGTAATGAAGGAAGGCCAAATTTTCAAAGGGGAGTAAATCCCAAACGTCCCTTTTGGACGTAAATACAATATGCTATCCAATTACAATACTAGTTTGGAGTTGCTCGAGGTGGTCCAGCGGGAACAATTGTACAAAAAGTTGTTGCTCCAGCTTAAAAAGGATTTTGACCTTGCCAATGTACCTATCCAGATTTCCATGGATGTAACGCCAACTGAACTGAAGAGCCTCCTGCACGAAAAAATCTATTTTCTTATAGTGGAAAAGTTTTCCGAATATCTCAACCTATTGTATGTGGTGGATATTTCAGAAAATGAAGTAAAAAAGATTGCCCCTTCCGACGCAGTGGATGTTGCCGCTGAAGTAGCCTTTTTGTTGTTGAAACGGGAATGGCAAAAAGTTTGGTACAAGGCCAAATACAGCAGCTGATGCTGATCTTTTACACTTTTACATAGATACCCTTCTTGTCCATAAAGTACCCCACTGCCCAGCAGGTGAGCATGATCCAGAGGGCAAACAACAGGGATCCCATATAGCCTCCTGACCATGATATGAACACATTTTCGGCGATCCATAGGTAAAGCGAGGAACCATTCACATCAATGGAAAATAGGGTGATCACGAACAATTCCGATAACAGATAGATGAAGAGGGTGTTTTTGCCGAACACTTCAAAAAAGTAGCTCCATCCCTTGGTTTTTTTCATGTCCAGGAAATAGATCAGGGTGGCAATGGCAACCAAATCTATCCCACAGGTGAGCAACACAAAGGAACTGGTCCATAATTTTTTATTGATAGGTAATAAGAGGTCCCAGGCCAAACCGGCAAAGACCAGTGCAAAACCTACCATCATCAATTTGGCGATGGTTTCAAAGTTCTGACCGTTCTTTTGGATGTACTTCCCGGCCAAGAAACCGATAATCACGTTCACAATAGCAGGGAGCGTGCTCAAGAGTCCCTCGGGGTCAAAAGCCATTCCTTCGCCGTGGTACATATGTTTGGGGCCGATGAGCCATTCATCCAATTTCAATACGGCGTTCCCGGTAAGGGTCAGGTCGCCAAAACCGATGAGGATGAGATGGTAGGCCACCAGAAAGATAAGGCTCAGCCATATGGCAGTCTTCGACTTGACAAAATGGAGTATGATCGAGGCAAACATGTAACACAGGGCAATGCGCTGCAACACACCAAAAATTCGGGTTTCCGCAAAGGGTTTCAGATGTCCATCGTCAAAAAACGGGAACCAATACATTAAAAATCCCAACAAGAAAATAATGGCGGTACGTTTGAATACCTTTTTGAAAACGGCACCACTACCCATGCTCTCGTATTTTTTCATGCTAAAGCTCATGGAGTTTCCCACTACAAATAGAAAGGTGGGGAATACAAGGTCGGTCAGGGTAAAACCATTCCAACTGGCATGGTTGAGAGGAGCAAAAGTGGTGGCTCCATTTCCGGGTGAGTTGACCACGATCATCAAGGCGACGTCCAAACCCCTGAAAACATCAAGGGAAAGATATCGATTTTTAAGTTCGGACATGTTAGGTTGGTTTTTTGGTGGAAACCAAGTTATGTTTTTTTTAGTTTATGAGGCGGATTTGAGTTAAAAATTTCATTATTCTGGCTTTCCCGTTAGTTCTGTAACAGAGTTGTAATTTTTGGGTAATATTTGGTTAAAAGCCATTTGTATGAATGGTAAAACCCGTATTTTTGACAAAATTTTCCATAAAGTTTTGGAGAAATAGAAAGAATGGACAAATATTCATTTTTAAATGCTGCGCACACATCGTTTTTTGCGGAGCTGTACGATAAATACCTAACGAACCCAGATAGTATTGAGCCCAGTTGGAGGGCTTTTTTTCAAGGATTTGATTTCGGTCTCGAAAGCTCCTTGGACGATTTGGGGATCGAATCCGAGAAGACCGGGATGGTCGTGCTTACCAATGGCAAGCAGGTGGAAATGCCCGAAACCCTTCAAAAGGAGTTTCAGGTCATCCGCCTTATTGACGGTTACCGCACCCGGGGACACCTTTTTACCAAGACCAATCCGGTAAGGGAGCGTAGAAAATATGAGCCCACCTTGGAGATGGCCAATTTTGGCCTTACCCAAGAGGATATGAACACGGTGTTCGATGCTGGAAAGATTTTGGGCATCGGTCCTTCAACCTTGAAGGAGATCATCACCCACTTGGAGAGCATTTATTGCAATTCCATAGGTGTGGAGTACATGTACATCCGCACCCCGGAACGTATCCAATGGATCCAAGATTGGTTGAATGTGAACGACAACCATCCCAATTTTACCGCGGATGAGAAAAAGAACATCCTCCGAAAATTGAATGAGGCCGTTTCCTTTGAAAGCTTTTTGCATACCAAATATGTGGGGCAAAAACGCTTTTCGTTGGAAGGGAACGAAACCTTGATCCCGGCCTTGGATGTGATTATTGAAAAAGCGGCCGATCAAGGGGTGAAGCAGTTTGTGATGGGTATGGCCCACCGCGGACGTTTGAACGTGTTGACCAACATCTTTGGAAAGTCGCCAAAAGATATTTTTAGCGAGTTCGATGGTAAGGATTACGAAGAAACCATCTTTGATGGGGACGTAAAATACCACTTGGGTTGGACCTCCATGCGGGAGACCGATTCCGGGAAAATGGTCAACATGAACATTGCACCCAACCCTTCCCACTTAGAAACCGTGAATTCGGTTGTGGAAGGTATTGCTCGAGCAAAACAAGACCATGACCATATTGATAATGTCTCTGAAGTACTTCCTATTTTGGTACACGGGGATGCCGCATTTGCGGGTCAGGGTGTGGTCTATGAAGTCATACAAATGGCCCGTTTGGACGGTTACCATACCGGTGGAACCATTCATATAGTGGTGAACAACCAGATCGGGTTTACCACCAACTATTTGGATGCACGTTCCTCTACCTATTGTACCGATGTGGGGAAAGTGACCTTGTCGCCCGTACTTCACGTGAATGCCGATGATGCAGAGGCCGTGGTTCATGCAGCCACCTTTGCGTTGGAGTATAGGATGAGGTACCAACGTGATGTGTTCCTTGATCTTTTGGGATACCGAAAATATGGTCACAACGAAGGGGATGAACCTAAATTCACCCAGCCGTTGTTGTACAAGGCCATCTCCAAGCATGATAATCCAAGGGATATCTATGCACAAAAGTTATTGGCCGAAGGCATTATCGACAAGGATTATGTAAGTCGATTGGAAGAGGATTACAAAACGAGCTTGGAAGAAGATCTTTTGGATTCCCGTAAAATAGAAAAGACCAGGATTACTCCATTTATGCAAGATGAGTGGGAAGGATTTCAGCAAGTGACCGAAGAGGTAATGCTTTCTCCTATGGATACCACTTACGATCTTAAGAAATTGGATGAGATTGCCAAGAGCATCACCGCACTTCCCGAAGGGAAAAAATTCTTGAGAAAATTGGAACGTTTGGTCGAGGCCCGTCATGCCATGTATTTTGAGGACAACAACCTCGATTGGGCCATGGGGGAACTATTGGCCTATGGATCGTTGATCGAAGAAGGGTACGATGTGCGCATGTCAGGTCAGGATGTGGAAAGGGGAACCTTCTCCCACCGCCATGCTGTGATCAAGACCGAAATGCACGAAGAGGAAATTACCTTATTGAACGAATTGGGTTCCAATCAAAATGGTAAGTTCCATATCTACAATTCCCTACTTTCCGAATATGCCGTTATGGGCTTTGATTATGGATACGCCATGGCCAGCCCCAAGACGTTGACCATTTGGGAAGCCCAGTTTGGAGATTTTAGTAATGGTGCCCAGATCATCATCGACCAATACCTATCAGCCGCGGAGGATAAATGGAAATTGCAGAACGGATTGGTGTTATTGTTGCCACATGGTTATGAAGGTCAGGGAGCGGAGCACTCTTCGGCACGTATGGAAAGATATTTGCAACTTTGTGCCAAGGACAACATGTTTGTAGCCGATGTAACCACGCCGGCCAACCTGTTCCACTTGTTCCGTAGACAAATGAAGGCTGGGTTCAGGAAACCATTGGTAGTCTTCACGCCTAAAAGTCTCTTGAGGCATCCCAAGGTGGTATCCACCAAAGAGGAAATGGCCAACGGAAGCTTCCAAATGGTCATTGATGATGCGGAAGCCAAGGTGTCCAAAGTAAAAACGTTGGTGTTCTGTACCGGTAAGTTCTATTATGATCTTTTGGATAAAAAAGAAGAATTGAACAGAGATGACGTAGCCTTGGTAAGGGTGGAACAATTGTTCCCGTTGCCGGCGGACGAAATGAGGGACATCATCAAAAAATACAAGAATGCGGACGACATCGTTTGGGCACAGGAAGAACCAAGGAACATGGGCGCTTGGGGCCATATGTTGATGCATTTGGATGAAGCCAAGCAATTCAGGGTGGCATCCCGAAGATTTTACGGAGCTCCTGCCGCAGGTAGCGCGGTGCGTTCCAAAAGACGACATGCCCAGGTGTTGGAGTATGTTTTCGACAAGAGTAAGGACAATATGTTAATTCGATAATACAAGTATAAACTATAATAGCATGGTTTTAGAAATGAAAGTTCCCTCACCAGGGGAATCCATTACAGAGGTTGAAATCGCCGAATGGTTGGTAGAGGATGGTGACTATGTGGAGAAGGACCAGGCCATTGCCGAGGTGGACTCGGACAAGGCAACTTTGGAGCTTCCTGCGGAGGAAAGCGGAATTATTACCCTTAAAGCCGAGGTAGGGGATGCCGTGGCCGTTGGTGAGGTGGTTTGCCTTATCGACACCAGTGCGCCAAAACCTGATGGTGCCGCTCCCAAAGCGGAGAAAAAAGAGGAGCCAAAAGCGGAACCAAAAAAGGAAGAGCCTAAGAAAGAAACCTATGCTTCAGGGGCACCCTCGCCTGCTGCCAAAAAGATATTGGATGAAAAAGGGATAGAGCCTTCCTCTGTTTCGGGCACCGGAAGGGATGGTCGCATCACCAAGGAAGATGCCGTTCAGGCAGTTCCTTCCATGGGAACCCCAACTGGTGGTAACCGTGGTGAGACCCGTTCCAAATTGTCCATGTTGCGCAGAAAAGTGGCCGAACGTTTGGTGGCCGCCAAAAATGAGACCGCCATGTTGACCACTTTCAATGAAGTGGATATGTCCCCTATTTTTGAACTGCGTTCCAAATACAAAGATCAGTTCAAGGACAAACATGGTGTTGGACTTGGCTTTATGTCCTTCTTCACCAAAGCGGTGATCAGGGCATTGCAAATGTACCCTGCCGTAAATTCCATGATCGATGGAAAGGAAATGATCACTTATGATTTCTGCGATATCAGTATTGCGGTTTCCGGTCCCAAAGGGCTGATGGTGCCCGTAATCCGAAATGCAGAAAACCTAACCTTCCGTGGTGTAGAGGCCGAAGTGAAACGATTGGCCCTTCGTGCGAGGGACGGACAGATCACTGTGGATGAAATGACCGGTGGTACCTTCACCATTTCCAATGGAGGGGTGTTCGGTTCCATGTTGAGTACACCGATCATCAACCCACCACAAAGTGGTATTTTGGGCATGCACAATATTGTGGAACGTCCTATTGTAAGGGACGGTGCCATTGCCATTGCACCTATCATGTACGTGGCCCTTTCCTATGACCACAGGATTATTGACGGGCGTGAGTCTGTTGGGTTCTTGGTAGCCGTTAAGGAAGCTTTGGAAAGTCCAGAAGAATTGTTGATGGACGGAAATGTGAAAAGAGCTTTGGAACTCTAAGTTTCCAATGTCCAATTATAAAAAAAAGGCCCATCCAAATTTTTGGATGGGCCTTTTTTTATGGTGTTCTTTTTATTAGTTACATCCCATATCGGTTTTGGATTGGTTGTCCGCAACCGGGAAACAATTACCACTTGGAAGTGAAGCAGGAGCAAACCGATCTAGGTCCGGATCATGAAGTGCATTTTCGATAAATGTCGTTAACTGGTCTATTTCCTCATCGGTTAATCCCAGTGGAACGAACAAAGGCGATATGTTGGTGGTACCAATAGCACTATTTTCAACTATCCCCTTGTTTTTATAATCGATAACTTCCTTCACAGATGTAAAACTTCCGCCATGTCCAAAAAATTTAACATCTTTCAAATTATATAGTGTGGGGGTCTTAAACTTATAATCATCATCCGAGTTCAAGGTAAAACCTCCCCTCCCTCTTTTAATGGTCTCATCCACCACGCCAAAAACCTGGTCTTCAGAAAAATCCAACATACCCAAGGCATGAAAAGTGGTACTGTTTAGCCCCGGTCCATTGTGACATGCATAGCAATTTGCTTTTCCAAAGAATAAAATAGCACCTTTCATCTCATCTTCCGTCATGGCCGAATTGTTACCGTTCAACCATTGCTGAAAGGGTGCCTCGGTGGCCAAAACGGTACGTTCATATGCGGCAATCGCCAGACCGGCATAGGTAGCAGAGTATTTTTCGGTTTCATCCACATCCGGAAATGCGGCATCAAAATAGGGAATATAGCCCATAGAATCCAGCAGTTCCTTATCACATGTTAAACGGTGCACTCCCATACCCGCAATGGCCTGGGATTCCAAACCTTCGAACCCTAAATGGTTGACGGCCTTAGGTGTGCCTTCGGTCCAGCTATTTTCCGTTCCAGTATTGGTTTTAGTACCCCCAAATTGACCGTTCCAAAGCATCACATCTTGGTAAGCGGTGTTTAATATGGTGGGAGAAAGGATGGGCTGAACATCAATTTCAGTAGGAAGATAGTCAGAGGAAATGGTCCTGGATTCCCCAATTTGGCCAAAGCCAAAGCCACCTTCCCCAATGCCCTGTTGCATCCCACTTTGGAAACCTGCATTGGCATGATGGCATGCAGCGCAGGAATAAGTGCCCCTCCCTTCAGATTTTGTAGGGTTTTGTGCCAAACCAGTTTCATGGAAAAGCAATTTTCCCAATACAACCTTGGGTTCTGTTAATGGATTGTTTGGGTCGGACGGAATATTTCCCAAATCATAGGAATTGGGTAGTTTTAAAGCTTCCAAATCTCCGTAAAGTAAAGTCAATCTATCTTGGAGCAGTGTCTCTTCAGGAGGGTTCACAAAGACTTCTTCGTCTGGGCTACAGCTGATAAAAAGTAAGGCCATTAGACAGGGGGTAAGTAGGCTTTTTTTCATTTTGGATCGGGATTCTAGTTCAAGTTTGAATACACCAAAGTTCCGAAGTTCTGTAATGGAAAATGGTAATTTTTGATGAAATGAATCGTAATTTAGATGAATGGTCAGGGCGGTTCCAAGTACTCTTAGATTCCGCACAAGGTTCGGTTTGAATCAAACGAATAAATACCTTTACTTTTTCAAGTAGAGGCATTTTTTATTGTAATCGATCACGGCCTTTCCTTTTTTAAGGACATCGGCACCGATGATGCCATCCACGGGCAAAGCGTTATGGGACACCAAGGCTTGGTTCACGTGCACGAGGTCAAATAATACGATTTTAAGCTTGCTCTTTTTCCAATCCCCGATCTGGATCTTGTTTTTGGAGGAGATAAGGGTTTCCATTTCGGTGGCACCTGCTCCAGCCGCTTTGATGTCGGTAGCTTCGGAGGCCATTTTAAAAAACTCGATTTTATCGATGCCCACGCAGGTGTTGGAAGCTCCTGTATCCAAAATGAACTTGCCTGAAACCCCATTGATCTTGGCTACGATTTCAAAATGGTTGGTTTCGGTGAACACGAGCGGCACCTTAATATAGTCTTTGGATTTCAGGAACTTTTTGAGTGATGTCATGTGGTATATTGTACTTTGTCGTCCTGAGCGCAGTCGAAGGACCTCAAAATGTTTTATTGGATATGAAAGTTTTGGGACAACTAAGATAAAACTATTTTTGTGTTATGACAGATTTAGCTTTTAAGAAGATAACCATCATGCTCCTTTGTGTGTCCTTGTTGGTGTCTTGCAACCAAGAGTCAAAGAAAATGGACAAGGTGGCCTTGGTTGAAAAGTATTACCAGGCAATGAACGATTCTGATTATTCAAAAGTGACTGGGATGTTCTATGACAGCATAAGGTTTAATGAAATGGACAACACAAGAACTTTTACCAACGAGCGGTATCGTAACCTAATTCAATGGGATTCTGTATTTAATCCAAAGTACCAGATTTTGGATATTAAAGAAGAGGGGGAGGAACTCCATTTGAAAATCTCCAAGGAGTGCGATAGAATTATGTTTTTACAAGGGAGGCCTTTTGTTTCAAAGGAGGTCATCAGGTTTAAAGAAGGAGCCATTTATAGTATCGATATTGTAGAATACATTGATTTTAATGACTCCTTGTGGATTGCCAATCGTGAAAATCTGGTTTCATGGATAGGGGAACATCATCCTGAATTGAACGGATTTATTTATGACCAGACGAAACAAGGTGCCCTAAATTATTTGAAAGCCATGGAGTTTTATAAAAACAGAGAGGATTCCATGACTGATAAAGAAAGAAATTAAGAATAAAGATTCCCTCTTTCGAGGAATGACATAAAATCTGAAATGATCATAACCGATACCCATACCCATTTATATAGTGAGGCTTTTGACGAAGACCGAGATGCCATGATGCAACGGGCATTGGATGCAGGAGTGGAACGTTTTTTTATCCCGGCTATTGACTCCACTTACACCCAGGCCATGTTGGAACTGGAGTCCAACTATCCCCAAAATGTGTTTTTGATGATGGGATTGCACCCCACCCATGTCAAGGAAAACTTTAAGGAAGAACTGGCTTTGGTGGAAGAATGGCTCTCCAAACGAAAATTCTATGCCGTGGGGGAAATCGGTATCGACCTGTATTGGGACAAGACTTTTTTGAAACAGCAGCAAGAAGCGTTTGTGTTCCAGATACGTTTGGCCAAAAAACACCAATTGCCCATCGTAATCCATTGCCGCGATGCCTTTGATGAAATCTTCGAGATTTTGGAACAGGAAAAAAGCGATGACCTTTTCGGGATTTTTCATTGCTTTACCGGAACCTTGGAACAGGCCCATCAGGCCATATCCTATAACATGAAATTGGGCATTGGGGGAGTGGCCACCTTTAAAAATGGAAAAATTGACCAGTTTTTGGATCAAATCAATTTGAAACACATTGTCTTGGAGACCGATTCGCCCTATTTGGCCCCGGTACCGTATCGCGGCAAGCGCAATGAAAGTTATTATGTCGTTCAAGTGCTGGAAAAGCTATCCTTTATATATGGTAGGCCTTCAGAAGAAATTGCAAGCATCACGACCGATAATTCAAAAGAAGTTTTTGGTATTTAGCCATGAAAAAGAAACCGAACATACTGCTTATTTATACCGGGGGTACCATTGGGATGGTCAAGGATTATGAAACAGGTGCCCTGCGGGCCTTCAATTTTGATGAACTCATCAAGAACATTCCGGAACTGAACCAATTGGATTGTACCTTAAGTGGAGTGTCCTTTAAAAATCCTATCGACTCCTCCAATATGAACCCTAGTTATTGGTCCTTGATCGCTTCCATCATCGAGGAACATTATGCGGGTCATGATGGTTTTGTGGTGCTTCACGGAAGTGATACGATGAGCTATTCGGCATCCGCATTGAGTTTTATGTTGGAAAACCTAGACAAACCGGTCATTTTTACAGGATCGCAATTGCCCATCGGGGATCTTAGGACCGATGCCAAGGAGAATCTGATCACTTCCATAGAGATTGCGTCGCTTCAGGAAAACGGCAAACCGGTGGTGCAAGAAGTAGGACTCTATTTTGAATACAAATTGTATCGGGGCAACCGAACCACCAAAATCAATGCTGAACATTTTGAGGCTTTTGCTTCCTTGAACTATCCACCTTTGGTGGAATCGGGGGTACATTTAAAAGTGCACCACAACTATCTGTTAAAAAAGCAGGCCAAGAACAAGTCTCTATTGGTGCACAAACAAATGGATGATCGGGTGGCGATTCTCAAATTGTTTCCCGGGATCAACCAAGAAGTGTTGAAAGCGGTGTTGAACATACCTCAATTGAAGGCACTAGTTCTGGAAACTTATGGTGCCGGAAATGCCCCCATGGATGGATGGTTCCTGCAAGAATTGAAATCCGCAGTAAAAAAAGGTTTACACATCATTAACGTGACCCAGTGCTCTGGAGGTAGTGTTTTTATGGGGCATTATGAGACCAGCGAAAAGCTCAAGGAAATGCAACTGGTTAATGGCAAGGATATTACAACCGAGGCGGCTGTGACCAAAGCCATGTACCTATTGGGGACGGGCGTTCCCGATACATTGTTCAAGACAATTTTCGAGACACCGCTCCGTGGTGAAATGGTGTAAAATTAACGCCTCAAATTTCTATAACTGATTATTTTTTTGTTTATTGGTCGGCCTAAATGAAGGAATAGAGAGGTGGCCGAGTGGTCGAAGGCGCACGCCTGGAAAGTGTGTATACACCAAAAGTGTATCGAGGGTTCGAATCCCTTCCTCTCTGCAAGGTATTTTAGTTTTTCAATTGCAAAATTTTTATATCTTTAACATTATTAACTAACTAAATTTAAGTTTTAAGTAAAATGAAAAAAATATCCTTTACTCTGGCTGCTGCCGGAATGTTTGTGATGGGAACTACAACTGCATCTGCAGCAATGTTGCAAGAAGAAGCTGAAGCCAGCAAAGGTTTCACCCAGGTATTGAAAGAACAGTTTATCCAAGGGGGGCCTGCCTTCATGGGAATCGTACTTCTTTGTTTGATCTTGGGATTGGCAGTTGCCATTGAAAGAATCATTTATTTGAATTTGGCTACCACGAACACTGCCAAATTGAAACAACAGGTTGAAGATGCCTTGGCTTCCGGAGGTGTTGAAGCGGCCAAAGAGGTTTGCAGAAATACAAAAGGACCTGTTGCTTCTATCTTCTACCAAGGATTGGACAGATCTTCCGAAGGTTTGGAATCTGCTGAAAAAGCAGTTGTTGCCTACGGTGGTGTACAAATGGGCCAATTGGAGAAAAACGTATCTTGGTTGTCCTTGTTTATCGCTGTGGCCCCTATGCTTGGGTTCATGGGTACGGTAATCGGTATGATCCAGGCCTTCCAGAAAATCGCCGCTGTTGGTAACTTGAGTGCCTCTTTGATCGCTGGTGATATCCAGGTGGCCTTGTTGACCACGGTATTCGGTTTGATCGTTGCCATCATCCTTCAGATTTTCTACAACTACATCATTGCTAAGATCGATAGTATCGTAAATGACATGGAAGATGCCTCTATATCTTTGATTGATATGTTGGCAGCACACAAGAAATAATTACGGAACTAAAAACTATCGGGAAACATGAATAAAATAGTAAAAATAGCACTCATTGCAATCGGACTGATTTCTGCTGTTCTATGGTTTTCATTGCCATCAGCGGATGATCCGGCTGCAATCAGCAGTGGGTCAATGAACTTCATGTTCATCATCATGTACATTTTGTTGGCCATAGCCGTAGTGGCGTCACTGTTCTTTGGATTGACAAAATTGCTTTCCACTCCGGGAAGCCTTAAGAAAACCTTGTTCGCCCTTGGTGGATTGGCCATTGTGGTGGCCGTTTCCTATGGACTTTCTTCCGACAACGCCCCTGTTGTTGAGGAAATGGCAAGCAGAGGTATTACGACCACCGAAGGAACTGTGAAAAACATTGGAATGGGATTGAATGTATTCTTCATCCTAACCGTAGTAGCGGTGGTTCTAATGGTTTTCCCAGGATTGAAGAAAATGTTTGTAAAGTAAAAGTTGAATTATGCCTAGAAGAAAAGCAGCGCCGGAAGTCAATGCCGGTTCCATGGCGGACATCGCTTTCCTCTTGCTTATCTTTTTCTTGGTGACCACCACCATTGAAACGGATGCAGGTCTGGATCGTATGTTACCGCCGATCGAACCGCCAGATACAGATGTAGTGATTAAGCAAAAGAACATTTTTACGGTGAACATCAATAAAAATGGTCAATTGCTGGTAGAGGATAATTTGATGGAATTGAAGGATTTGAGAAAGGCTGCCATTGCATTTCTTGAAAACAACGCAGATGGTTCCTGTACTTTCTGTAAAGGGAAGAAGGATCAATCCTCATCGGATAATCCAACAAAAGCGATCATCTCTTTGAAGAATGACAGGGAAACCAAGTACAGTACTTATATTACCGTTCAGAACGAATTGGTAGGTGCCTATAATGATTTGAGGAACCGCGAGGCCCAAAGGCTATATAATCGCGACTTCACCAAAATGGAAGCCGAGTACCTCAACCCTGAAACCCCTTCTGCCATTAGAGATGAGTTGAAAGACAAAGTGAAGCGTATCCAGGATATGTTCCCACAGAAGCTTTCGGAAGCAGAAACATCAACCAATTAAAACTAGAATTTAGTATGGCTAAGTTTACAAAAAAGAAGGACGGGGATTTGCCAGCGGTATCCACAGCATCTTTGCCGGATATCGTGTTCATGTTGCTGTTCTTTTTTATGACCGTGACCACGATGAAAGACAGTTCGTTAATGGTTGAAAACACGCTTCCCAACGCAACGGAGGTAAAGAAATTGGAAAAGAAGGACCGCGTAATCTATATCTACGTGGGAAAACCTACCCAAGAATATCAAAAGGTTTTTGGTTCTGAACCAAAAATCCAGTTGAATGATAAATTTGCCAATGTGGACGAAGTTGGGTCCTTTATTTTGGCAGAGCGTGCAAAAAAACCTCAAGAACTTCAAAACGTATTGACTACTGCATTAAAGGTCGATAAGAATGCCAATATGGGTCTTATCACCGATATAAAACAAGAATTGAGGAAAGTGAATGCCCTAAAAGTGAATTATACTACTTATGAGGGAGATGCTTTTAACAATCTACAGTAGGCAATAGCTTAGATTTAGTGGGAAACGCTCCAAATTCTTAATTTGGAGCGTTTTTTGTTTATAAAGAATATAATGGATAAGGTTATAAGGCGATTTTTGATGCTTGGCGTGGGACTGCTCACGTTCTGTGCACATTCCCAAACAGATGAGACAACAACCGGTCAGGAAGATTTTTCAAGGTATTTGGAAGATCAGTTTTATGCAGGATTTGGATATAATGTACTCTTGGGGAAACCGGAGGGAGTGGTGCAGCGGAACCTTTCCTATAACCTCCAGTTTGGCATTATCAAGGATATCCCCTTAAACCAGCGGAGGAATTTTGGCGTAGGACTTGGAGTTGGGTATGCGGTCAATTCCTATTACTCAAATATGGTAGTATCCCAAAATGTCAACACTTTCCTCTATGAGGTAATGAATACCTCAGATTTTAAGCGCAGTAAATTGGAGACCCATGCCGTGGAGTTTCCCTTTGAGCTCAGATGGAGGACATCAACGGCCGAAGAGTACAAATTTTGGCGTATTTATGCCGGTGCCAAATTGGGGTATGTTTTTTCAGGAAGGTCGCGGGTGGTGACCGATGAAGGAACTACCGGATTCGCCAATGATGACATTGAAAAGCTTCAATATGGGCTCATGGTGAATTTCGGTTACAATACCTGGAACATTCATGTTTATTATGCCCTTAATCCACTACTAAAAGATGGTACGGCTCTAGATACTGGAGAATCCATTGACATTAGGGCTCTACGGATAGGTGTCATCTTCTATATCCTATAGCCAATATTTAAGGATGATCAACTGAGAACAGCATCCCATCAAAAACCCTATTAAAAGCTCATTTTTGTTGTGGACCTTCAGATAAAGTCTGGATGTGGCCACCAACCCCGTGAACAAGGTAAACAAACTTATGGCAAGGGTGATGTTCTTCTCAAAATGAATGCTCAACGCAATCATGAAGGTTAAGATGCTTCCCATGCCCAAAAGGTGCATGCTTGTCTTGAACTTGAAGAATAGGAGAATAAGGCATGCTCCGGTAGCGGTCAATAGACCGGTAAAGAAGTAAAAGAGCTCGTTTACGTAGTTATTCGGTATAACCTTATATAAGATCATCAAAAATATGATACAGCTGATATACAGCGGGTATTTACGTTCATGGAGCGTGGGTAAAAAAATGGAACTGATGACCCCCAGATTCTTCAAGATCAGAAAAAAAATGATTGGAATGATGACCGTTAGAATGAATATGGGAAGAATGTTCCCGCTCTCCATTTCCAAAGAGCTGTAAGGGGCCATTACAAAGTAAAGTACGGTGCCTCCAATGGGGATAAAAAGGGGATGAAAGAGATACGAGATGATATTGAAGACATGGCGCATCAGATCTGCTTTCTTAGCCTGGCTACGGGAATGCCCAGCTGTTCTCTATATTTGGCAACGGTACGCCTTGCAATGGGATAGCCTCTTTCCTTTAGGATTTTTGCCAATTTATCGTCCGTTAATGGTTTTTTCTTCTGTTCATCGCCAATAACGGTCTCCAATATCTTTTTGATCTCCTTGGTGGATACATCTTCCCCTTGCTCGTTTTTCATGGCTTCCGAGAAAAAGTCCTTGATCAATTTGGTGCCGTATGGGGTATCCACATATTTGCTATTGGCCACGCGGGAAACGGTGGATACGTCCATGTCGATTTTGTCCGCAATGTCCTTCAGAATCATGGGTCGCAGTTTACGCTCATCCCCGGTCAGAAAATATTCCTCCTGATAGTCCATGATGGTCTTCATGGTAATGTACAGCGTTTGTTGTCGCTGTCTGATGGCATCAATGAACCACTTGGCCGCATCCAATTTCTGTTTGATGAACAGTACCGTATCTTTTTGCGACTTGGATTTTTCCTTGGAATTCTTGTACCCTTCCAACATGTTGCTGTATTCCCTGGAAACATGGAGTTCCGGGGCGTTCCTGCCATTTAAGGAGAGTTCCAGTTCCCCGTCCACAATTCTGATGGAAAAATCCGGAACGATATGCTCGATCATCCTTGTGCCTCCGGAATAGGAACCTCCCGGTTTTGGGTTCAGCCTTTCAATTTCTGATATGGCATCCTTGAGTTCCTCCTCGGTCACATGGTGTTTTTGAATAAGCTTGTCGTAATGCTTTTTGGTGAACTGCTCAAAGGATTTTTCCAAGATGTTTATGGCCAGTTCTACAGAGGGCTTTCGTTCTTTTCTTTTCAGTTGGATGATAAGGCATTCATCCAACGAACGCGCTCCCACACCTGGTGGATCCAGTTCCTGTACAATTTTGAGCACGGACTCGATCTTGCTTTCATCCACGTAGATGTTTTGGGTAAAGGCAAGGTCATCCATGATGTCGGAAATAGGTCTTCTGATATACCCGCTTTCATCCACACTTCCTACCAAAAATTCGGCAATGGCCCATTCCTCGTCATCCAGATAAAACGTATTGAGTTGGTTGATCAAATGCTGGTTGAAGGAAATCCCGGCCGCATAAGGAATGCTTTTTTCCTCATCTTCCGAGCTATAGTTGTTGGCTTGGGTACGGTAATCGGGGATTTCGTCATCGCTCAGATAGTCATCAATGTTGATGTCCTCCGCTTCAATGGTCTCATTGTCTCCCGAATCGTCGTAAGTATCATCATAAACATCATCCACGGTCTCACTCTCCGCCTTTCCACTTTCAAGCGCAGGATTCTCTTCCAACTCTTGCTTTAAACGCTGTTCAAAGGCCTGTGTAGGCAATTGAATGAGCTTCATGAGCTGAATCTGCTGTGGAGACAGTTTCTGGGAAAGCTTAAACTGTAGATGTTGTTTTAGCATAAGGATGGAATTGGAATCTTCCTTACCGTAAAGTTATAAATTCAATTTAAAACTCCGCATTCTGTGGGGTTCTGGGGTAAGGGATCACGTCCCTAATGTTGCCCATCCCCGTGGCGAATTGCACCATGCGCTCAAAACCGAGCCCAAATCCACTGTGTACGGCCGTGCCAAATCTGCGTAGGTCCAGGTACCACCAAAGTTCTTTATCGTCAATGCCAAGGTCCTTGATTTTTTGTTGCAGTACCTCCAAACGTTCTTCACGTTGAGATCCACCCACAATTTCCCCAATGCCGGGGAAAAGTACGTCCATGGCACGAACGGTTTTGCCGTCCTCGTTCAATCGCATGTAAAAGGCCTTGATCTTGGCAGGGTAATCAAAAAGAATCACAGGACATTTAAAGTGTTTTTCTACTAAAAAGCGTTCATGTTCACTTTGTAGGTCGGCACCCCATTCATCAATAGGGTATTGGAATTTTTTCTTCTTGTTGGGCTTGCTGTTCCTCAAGATGTCGATTGCCTCGGTATAGGAAACCCGTTTAAAGTTGTTTTCGACCACAAATTTAAGTTTTTCCAACAAGGTCATTTCGGAACGCTCGGTTTGTGGCTTGGATTTTTCCTCGTCCAACAAACGGCCTTCCAAAAACTCTAGGTCGTCCTTGCAATGATCCAAAACATATTGGATGATCGACTTGATGAAATCCTCGGCCAAATCCATGTTGGCATCCAGGTCGTTGAAGGCCACTTCGGGCTCGATCATCCAAAATTCGGCCAAGTGGCGGGAGGTATTTGAGTTTTCGGCCCTAAACGTGGGACCGAAGGTATATACTTTCCCCAATGCCATGGCATAGGTCTCGGCTTCCAATTGTCCTGAAACGGTTAGGTTGGTCTCCTTTCCGAAAAAGTCCTCGGAATAATCCACGTTGCCACTCTCGTCCAAAGGCGGGTTTTTGGCATCCAAGCTTGTCACCCGGAACATTTCACCGGCACCTTCGGCATCGGAGCCGGTAATGATCGGTGCATGCATGTAGTAAAACCCATTTTGTTGAAAATAGCTGTGGATGGCGAAGGCCAAAGCCGAACGCACCCGCATCACCGCGGCAAAAGTGTTGGTCCTCACCCTTAAATGTGCCTTTTCCCTCAAGAACTCCAAAGAGTGTTTTTTGGGTTGAATAGGGTAGGTTTCCGGGTCTGCACTACCGTGAACAAAAACATCCTCGGTTTGGATCTCCACGGTCTGTCCCTTTCCTTGACTTTCCACCAAGGTTCCGGAAATTTTTAGGGCAGAGCCTGTAGTGATTTGTTTAAGCACTGCTTCATCCAGATTTTCAAAATCCACTACACACTGCAAATTATGTATGGTTGAACCGTCGTTCAAGGCTATAAATCGGTTGCTCCTAAATGTTTTTACCCATCCATTTACTTCTACGGAATCTCCTACGGGCTGCTTTTCTAGCAATTCTTTTATGGAATAAGACTTCATTGTAAGGCTATCGTAATTTAGTCGGTAAAGATAGGTTTTTGGTCAAAAACGATGGCAATGCAAGGGCGTAATTTATGGCCCTTTCGCACTAATTGTCCTTGGGATTGTCCTCTTCTTGGGGCAGGATGTCGATCTGTGGTTTTTTCAGCACCTCCTTGTTTGCGATGCTTCTTTCCAGTGAAAGGAGCAAGGAAGGCAACAAGATCAGATTGGATAACATGGCAAAAAGCAAGGTAGCTGAAACCAGACCTCCCAGCGCTTTGGTTCCCCCAAAACTGGAGAGAATGAATACAGAGAAACCAAAAAACAATACAATCGATGTATAGAACATGCTCACCCCGGTTTCCCGTAGTGCGGCATAGACCGACCTTTTGATGTGCCATTTGTGTGTGGCCAGTTCTTGCCTGTATTTTGCCAAAAAGTGTATGGTGTCATCTACCGAAATCCCGAAGGCAATGCTGAACACCAAAATGGTTGAAGGTTTGATGGGTATACCTAAATAGCCCATGAGCCCTGCAGTGATCAAAAGTGGCAATAAATTGGGCACCAAGGAAATGATGACCATCCGAAACGAACGGAACAAATAGGCCATGAACAACGAAATAAGGGCAATGGCCAGAGCGAGGGACATTACAAGATTTTTCACCAAGTACTTGGTACCCTTCAAGAACAGCAACGCTTTACCGGTCATGTACACATTGTACCTATCCGGAGGGAAGGATTTGGTGATGGCTTCCTGTACATCCTTTTCGATTTCCTCCATCCGGTCGATGGGAACATCCTGCATATAGGTGGTCAATCGGGCAATCTGTCCCGTACTGTCCACAAAACTCTCCAGAAGATTACCGTCAGTGGATGACTTTCTGGCCGCATCCATGATGAAGGTATTCTCTTGGCTTGTGGGTAGTTGGTAATATTTTGGGATGCCGTTGTAAAAGGCTTGCTTCGAATATTTTATCAAATCTACGATGGAAATAGGTCGGGACAATTCTGGAATTTCATCAATAACAGTTCCCAACTGGTCCATCCGTTTAAGGGTCGTAGGCTTGATTACACCGTTTTTTCGTTCGGTATCCACCACAATCTCCATGGGCATGATACCATCGAACTCTTCCTCAAAAAATTGGATGTCCTTATAAAATTGGGTGTTCTTCGGCAAGTCTTCGATCCTACTTCCGGTAATCTTCATTTGGTAAATACCGATGACGCTCAAGACCAAAACCCCAACGGTGACCATATAGACGGCGATTCTGTGGTCCCGAACGATACGCTCCATCCTGTGCACAAAAAAGTCGATCCACTTTTTGTTAAGGTGTTTTAGGTGCTTCGTCTTCGGAAGTGCCATAAAACTGTAAATGATCGGGATAATCAACAAGGAAAGCACAAAGATTCCTATGATGTTGATGGAAGCCACAATGCCGAATTCTCTCAATAGGTCACTGTCCAAAATAATAAAGGTGGCAAAACCCGAAGCGGTGGTAATGTTGGTCATCAAAGTGGCATTACCGATCTTGGAAATGACCCGTTGCAATGACAAGGCTTGATTGCCATGTTTCTTTACCTCTTGCTGATATTTGTTTATGAGGAATATGCAGTTGGGAATCCCGATTACAATGATCAATGGAGGAATCAATGCCGTAAGAATGGTAATCTCGTATTGTAGTAGACCCAATATTCCGAAAGCCCACATTACCCCAATGATTACGATGCACATCGAAATAAAGGTGGCCCTGAAACTCCTGAAGAAAAAGAAGAAGATCAACGAAGTAACCAAAAGGGCGGCCCCGATGAAAATCCCGATTTCATCCACAATGGATTTCGTGTTCCAGGTTCTGATATAAGGCATGCCCGATACCCTTACATCCAACTGGGTGTCCTCCTCAAAGGTTTTTACCAAGTCGCCAAGGTCGTTCAATATAAACTCGTTCCTAACGGCAGTGTTCAGGATGTCCTTGTCCAAATAGGCAATGGTCTGTATGGTACCACTTTTGGGGTTATAGACCAGATTGTCATAAAAAGGTAATTCGTTGAAAAGGTGGTTTTTTAGGGAATCGATTTCCGTTTTGGTCTTTGGCGGGGTTTTGATGAAGGGTTCCATGACAAACGCTTGGGTTTTGTCATCCTTCTCCAAGACCTTCAAGTTTTCCAGGGAAACCACAAAATCAATTTCAGGAAGGGCATCCAACTGCTTGGCCAATCGGTTCCAACGGTTGAAATTCTTGGGAGTGAACAAAGCGGTATCCCTCACGGCCAATACAATGGCATTGCCTTCTTCCCCGAATATTTTGGTGAAGGCGTTGTATTGGATGGTTGCGGGATGGTCGTCGGGCAAAATGTTGGCCTCCGTGTTCGAAAACTTGATGTTTTTCCATTGCAAGGCCAAGAAAACAGTAATGGCGACTATGCCAACTAGGATCAAAATCCTATTTCGAAGAATAATGCGTGCGACCTTGGTCCAAAAACCTTTTGTGAGCTTTGCTACCATTTTGGTTTAATTGGGCGCAAAGGTAAAAAATCATCGGCTGTGTTCCTAGGAAAGCAGCTTATCAATGATCAAGTTTTAAACCTTCATGATCTCGCCCTCTTTAACGGAGAGGAGAGAGTCTACTTTTTTGATGTAGGTATCGGTGAGTTCCTGCACATCGACCTCTGCATTTTTTAGCAGGTCTTCGGAAATTTCAAGAGATTTCAGTTCCTTATTGGCTTCTTGTCTGGCACTTCGGATACTTACTTTGGCATCTTCTGCCTCGGCCTTGGCCTGCTTCACCAATTGAACCCTGCGTTCCTCGGTAAGGGGCGGTACACTGATGATGACCGTTTCACCATTGTTCATGGGGTTGAACCCTAAATTGGCGTTCATGATGGCCGTTTCTATTTCCCCGATCAAGCTTTTTTCCCAAGGCTGTACCGAAATGGTACGGGCATCCGGGGTATTGATATTGGATACTTGCGAAAGTGGTGTTTGGGAACCATAATAATCAACCATTACGGATGATAGCATTATGGGGCTGGCTTTCCCGGCACGAATCTTTATAAAGGCTTTTTCCAAGTGGGCAATGCCGCCATCCATGCTCTCTTTTGCGCTATCAAGTACAAATTTTACTTCTTCGTCCATGCTCTTAAATTTTATAACAATATCAAATAGGTCAACTTAAACATTGACCACGGTTCCAATATTCTCTCCGGATACGATCTTCATTAAATTACCCTTGGTGTTCATATCGAAGACCACAATGGGCAGTTCGTTTTCCTGACTAAGGGTAAAGGCTGTGGTGTCCATCACCTTCAAACCTTTGGAAAGTACCTCTTGGAAGGAAAGGGAGTCAAACTTGGTGGCATTTTTGTCTTTTTCAGGGTCTGAAGTGTAAATCCCATCAACCCTGGTTCCCTTTAGGATTACATCTGCATTGATTTCGATGGCCCTCAACACGGCAGCTGAATCCGTTGTGAAATAGGGATTTCCTGTTCCACCTCCAAAAATTACTACCCTGCCTTTTTCCAAATGGCGTATGGCCCTTCTTCTAATAAAAGGTTCGGCTACTTCGTTGATCTTGATGGCGGATTGCAAGCGGGTTTGGATGCCTTTGAGTTCCAAAGCACTCTGTAATGCCAACCCATTGATTACGGTCGCCAACATTCCCATATGGTCGCCTTGAACGCGGTCCATGCCTTGGCTGGCACCGGCAAGCCCTCTAAAAATGTTGCCTCCGCCGATAACGATGGCTACTTCAATGCCTTTGTCCACAACACCTTTGATTTCATCGGCATATTCGGCCAAACGGTCTCCGTCGATTCCGTATTGTTTTTTGCCCATCAAGGCTTCTCCACTCAGTTTTAATAAAATTCTCTTGTATCGCATTGAAGGTTTCTTGAAGTCCGGACAAAAATAATCAAAAAAAATTATGGGAAACCATTGAAAAATGGGATGGCCCTAGATTCGAATGGATAAAAATTCCATACATTCTGTAACCTTTTTCAAAAACAACGGTATATCCTACAACCGGCCTAAAAAAGAACACATTGCAAACGCTGACCGATAATGCCTTAATGGTGAAAGTGAAAAGTGGCGACTTGGACAAGTTGGGCCTGCTCTACGAGCGGCATAAAAAAAAGCTGTTTGGTTTTTTCTATAATATGGGAAACAACCCTTCGGTAAGTGAGGACCTTGTTCAGAATGTTTTTGTCCGGATTTTGAAATACAGGCAATCCTATTCCGGCGAGGGTCCCTTTACAGCGTGGATGTTTAGTATGGCGCGCAACGTGAATTATGACCACCATAAAAAAGTGTCCCGCGAAGGTGTTTCATGGGGAATTTCTCCAGAGGATGTGGAAAAAGGGACGGGAGATTATTTGAATGAGGCAATGGACCACCAAGGTGATTCTTTGTTGTTGAACCGAGCACTTGGACTCTTGTCCAGCGATAAAAGGGAGATACTTCTACTGAGCAAATACAGGGAATTGAAGTTCCAAGAGATCGGTGAAATATTGGGTTGCACCGAGGGAGCGGCCAAGGTTAGGGTCCACCGGGCCTTGAAGGATTTGAAAACGATTTTTTTACAACTGGAAACGAGATGATGGACGAAAAAAAGTTTGAAATACAAGCCATGGACTTTATGTCCGGGAATATGTCGGATGCGGAGGCAAAGGATTTTGAAAGGTTCCTTAGGGAACATGTGGAGTATCGAGAAAAGTATGATGAGCTATTGAAAGCTTGGGAACTGTTACAAACTATGCAAGCTCCCGAACCTTCGGAAAACATGGACAAGGCCTTTTTTGACATGTTGTCCGCTGAAATGGACCAAAAGAAAAGCAGTGAGCCGAAACAAAGCATAATTACCCTGCTTTCGGGAATTTTTAGACCGCAATGGGTCATCGGAGTTTTTCTACTGCTGATGGGGTTGGGTATCGGATATTTTTTGCGACCCGAAGGGGAAACGATTCCTATACAAACCATGGCCGCTAACAACGAGACGGAAGAAGTTCGGCAAAAACTGGTTTTGACCTTGTTGGATCAACCTTCGGCCAACCAGCGGTTGCAAGGGGTGAGCGAGGCCAATAAGTTTGAGAACGCCGACGACATTGTAATCAAAGCACTTTTGAAAACGCTCAATAGTGACCCCAACGTGAATGTGAGGTTGGCCGCCATAGAATCCTTGACCAATTATGTTAACAAACCAGAGGTTCGCCAGGGATTGGTGCAGTCTATTCCAAACCAGGAATCGCCCATTTTGCAGATAACCTTGGCCAATTTAATGGTGGCCCTTCAGGAAAAGGCTTCCATAGAACCCTTCAAACAGTTGCTGAAGGAAAAACAGTTGGACACCACGGTCAAGAAGAGAATTGAAAGGAGTATTGAATCCATTATATAGTTTATTTATCAATCTGCCCTTTGGGCACAAATCAAATTACGAACAGTCTAAATTTTTAAAATGATGAAACGGTTATTTTTTATGACATGTCTGTCCTTGGGGGTAGGGATGTTGGGTGCCACGGCACAGAAAAAGGAATTTAAGGAGGTTATAAAAAAAAGTGTCCCCCTTGCCAATAATGTAAATAACACCTTAGTGGTGAAAAATGTTTTCGGATCCGTGAACGTAGAGGGATATAACGGCAATGAGGTGGTCCTGGAAGTGGAGCGCATCATTTCCGCAAAAAACACGGAGGACCTGGAATTGGGTAAAAAGGAGCTTCAACTCAAAGTCATTGAAGAGTCAAACCGCGTCATTCTGCATCCTGACGCTCCTTACATACAATTCGATAAGGATAAATTGCGGTACAATTGGTGCAACAATAATGATGACATTCCTTATGAGCACAAGTTGAACTTTACCCTAAAGGTCCCGAACTCCGTCAAGATCAATGTGAGTACCGTCAACGATGGGGATATCTTGGTCAAGAATACAAACGGAGAGTCCATGGAGGCCGACAACATCAATGGAGGTATTGTTTTGACCAACATTACGGGGAAGACAAAAGTGAGCTGTATCAACGGGGACGTGGATATTTCGTATGCCCAAAATCCCAAGGTAGCCTCTCGGTATTATGCGCTGAACGGGGATATCAATATTTCGTATCAGCAATCCCTCTCGGCCAATATTTCCTTTAAAAGTATGAACGGGGAAATGTTCACCGATTTTGACATCAACAAACAATTTGTAAAAACGAGCAAAAATGAAGGTGATGGGGATAAGCCCAAATTCAAGTTTGAGTCGAGGCCAGTGGTCCAAATCGGAAGCGGTCAAGTAGAATTTGATTTTGAAACGTTGAACGGAAATGTATTCATCAAAAAAATATAAAGTCATGAAGAAGATTAAAACTATAGTTGTTATTGCCCTTGTATTATTTACGGGTTTGTTGTCTGCACAGGAAAAGGAAATCGATTTGTTTGCCATTCCTTTGAGCAATCCGGGGCAAGCAGGAAAATTGGAACTTGACCAAATCAGTGGGTCGATTACCGTGGCCGGTTATGAAGGTAAGGAGGTGATTGTGAAAGTTTCGGTAATGGAAGATGGAAAATCATCCAGTAAGGAGAAAAACGGTATGAAACGCATTGGGGGTTCCGGGCTTAACATCAGTGCCGAGGAAAAGAACAATGTGGTAAGGATCAACAATGAGATGTGGAGCAAAGAGGCCGATTTCGACATCAAGGTGCCCTACAATTTTTCGTTGAAGTTGAGCACGGTAAACAATGGGGACATCGCTGTGCAGGGAGTGTCCGGTGATTTGGAGATCAGCAATGTGAACGGGGGTATTACCCTTCAAAATGTGGAAGGAGCCGTAACCGCGAATACGACCAACGGCCCCGTAAAAGTGGATTTTAAAAGCATGGGAAATATGTCTGACATGGCTTTCAGCAGTTTCAATGGAAACGTTGAGGTGACCTTTCCCAATTCCATTAAGGCAAATGTTAAGGCCAAATCGGATATGGGAGATGTTTATACGGATTTTGATATGGCCATTTCGGAGAACAAACCGGTGGTAGACAAAAAACAGTCTTCTGGCAGTTACAAGGTGAAATTGGAGCAGTGGGTGAAGGGAAAGATCAATGGGGGTGGCCCTGAATTTCTGTTCAAGACCTTTAATGGGGACATCATGATTAAGTCTAAGTAAAGAGGAAAAACTTAAGCATAAAAAAGGCCCCATTTTATGGGGCCTTTTTTTATCTGTACTGCAAATGGATTATCCCAAAGCTACTCTTTTGAATCCAGTTACTTGCAAGCTGGAATCAACAGATTTTACATATTGGGCAACACTTTGCTTGCTGTCCTTGATGAAATCTTGGTTTACCAAGGTATTGTCCTTGAAGAAACGGTTCAATTTACCTTTGGCGATATTATCCAACATGGCCTCAGGCTTACCTTCTTGACGCAATTGGTCTTTCGCAATTTCGATTTCCTTATCGATGATGGATTGATCCACACCTTCTTCATTAAGGGCAACCGGGTTCATGGCGGCAGCCTGCATGGCTACATCCTTGGCAGCTTCGGCCACACCATCAACATTAGCGGACATCCCTACCAAAGTGGCAATTTTGTTACCAGCGTGAATATAAGATCCCACGAAAGGAGCACTCAATTTCTCGAAGCTTCCGATTTCGATTTTTTCACCGATGACACCGGTTTGCTCGGTCAATTTGTCGGCAACGGTCATTCCTTCAAAAGAAGCGGCAAGGAAAGCATCCTTGCTGTCAAAACCTAGGGCAAGATCAGCCAAGTCGTTGGCCAATTTCACAAAGCTCTCGTTTTTGGCAACGAAGTCGGTTTCGCAGTTCAACGAAATAACGACACCCTGGGTGTTGTCTGCACTTACTTTTGCAATGGCAGCACCTTCAGAGGAATCCCTATCAGCTCTGTTGGCGGCTACTTTCTGGCCTTTTTTACGAAGGATCTCGATCGCTTTTTCAAAATCGCCTTCAGCCTCAACCAAAGCTTTTTTACAATCCATCATTCCAGCCCCTGTGGTCTGTCTTAGTTTATTTACTTCTGCGGCGGTAATCTGTGCCATTTTTTTATGCTTTTTAAAAATTTATGTAAAGTAAAACACTATTCAAGTGTTTTGTTTTAGGACAATGTTAAATCAGGATTAGTTTATTCAACTCCTCCTTTAACGCTGTCTTGCCATTCTTTCAATTCATCCCACTTACCAGCGGCAGCCAATTTGGCTTGCTTTGGCCAGGAAGTTGGATCTAGGTGTGCCATGGTTGAGCTGGCCTCGGTCAAGATTTCCTTGATTTTTTCAGGAGCGGTCTTGGCAAGCTCGGCATATGTGGCAACCCCTTTTCCAATAAGGGCTTCTTCAGCTTTTGGTCCGATACCTTCAATTTTGGTAAGCTCATCGGCCTTTACCTTTTTGGGTGCAGCAGCAACAGGCTTGGCCTTTTTGGCTTTCTTGGCTTCGGTAGCATCGTCATCCTCATCATCGATCATAACGGCTTTAGCGTCCATTACATCTTCTTCCTCGTCTTCCTTATCGTTGTTCTTGTCGTTTTTGCGTTCTGCCAAACCAGCGGCAACGGCCTTGGTCACCTCTTCCAAGATGGCTTCTATAGATTTGCTGGCATCGTCATTGGATGGGATTACATAATCGATTGGCCTTGGGTCGGAATTGGTATCGACCATGGCAAAAATCGGAATGTTCAATTTTTGGGCTTCTTTTACGGCGATGTGCTCACGCATGGTGTCCACGATGAAAAGGGCACCAGGCAAACGGGTCATATCAGCAATGGAACCCAAGTTCTTTTCCAACTTGGCACGCAAACGGTCTACCTGTAGTCTTTCTTTTTTGGAAAGGGTGTTGAAGGTACCGTCTTTTTTCATCCTGTCGATGGAAGCCATTTTCTTAACGGCCTTACGGATGGTCACAAAGTTGGTCAACATACCGCCTGGCCATCTTTCAGTGATGTAGGGCATGTTGATTTTGGAAACTTTGTCCGCAACAATGTCCTTAGCTTGTTTTTTGGTAGCTACAAAAAGGATTTTTCTTCCAGAGGCAGCAATTTTACTGAGGGCTTCGTTGGCTTCCTCAAGCTTTGCAACCGTTTTGTAGAGGTTGATTACGTGGATTCCGTTACGCTCCATGTAGATGTAAGGAGCCATGTTGGGATTCCACTTTCTTGTTAGGTGTCCAAAGTGTACACCTGCTTCGAGTAAATCTTTTACTTCAATTTTACTTGCCATTTTAGTACTTAGTTTACGTTCCGTTGTAGTAGCAATGCACTGGTGGTCACTTTTGGTTCGCCCGATGCATTTAGATGCTAAACTAAATTCCAAAAAGTCGATACTTTTCCTTTTTGGAACAACGACAACTTGGTTAAAAATTTAACCCTGAAATTTGTTTCCAGGGTTTTCAATGAACTTATTGTATGGGTGCAAACGCACCGAAAAATATTAACGTTTGGAGAACTGGAATTTCTTACGGGCTTTCTTCTGACCGAATTTCTTCCTTTCCACCATTCTTGGGTCCCTTGTCAATAGGCCTTCTGGCTTAAGGACACCTCTGTTTTCCTCATTGATCTCGCACATGGCCCTGGACAAAGCCAAACGAACAGCTTCTGCCTGACCTGTGATACCACCACCGTAAACATTTACTTTTACATCGTAGTTGTCTTCGGTTTCGGTCAAAGCGAAAGGCTGCTTCACTTTGTATTGCAATGTTGCCGTGGTAAAGTAATCGTTCAAATTTCTTTTGTTCACGGTGATGTTACCGGAACCTTCGGAAACGTATACTCTTGCTACGGCAGTTTTTCTTCTCCCTATCTTGTGAACCACTTCCATTATTTGTAGTCGTTTAAGTTTATTGCCTTTGGTTTTTGTGCCTCTTGTCCGTGTTCGGCACCAGCGTATACTTTAAGGTTTCTGAAAATTTCTGCACCAAGCTTGTTTTTTGGCAACATACCTTTTACAGAACTTTCGATGATACGCTCAGGATGTTTGTTCAATACTTCTTTGGCACCAGCGGAACGTTGTCCTCCTGGATAGCCGGTATATCTCAAATATACTTTGTCATCCCACTTGTTGCCGGTCATGGTAATTTTCTCGGCATTGATGACAATAACATTGTCTCCACAGTCAACATGGGGGGTATAGTTGGTCTTGTATTTCCCCCTAAGCAATTTGGCTACTTTAGACGCCAATCTTCCCAAGGTCTGTCCTTCAGCATCAACCAATAACCATTGCTTGTCAACGGTAGATTTATTGGCGGAAATAGTCTTATAACTTAATGTATCCACTTCTCGAATATTATTGATTTAATAACCTATCCCGATAAACGGGCTGCAAATGTACAATTATTAGATTGAATTACAAACGGTTGCTCGGGAATATTTTTTGGCTTTTTTAAATTTTAATTTACCCAGTCCCGAAGCGATGCAAATTTCACTTTCTTTTTGTTAAAAAAAGCTTAAAAACAAAATGAACTGTAACTGTTCCCAAAAAGGGAGGTCTTTACAGTATCAATCCAATCAAAAAACTAACCAAGTGAAACAAGCACGTCTTTTTCTTGCTCTATTTTTATTTTCCTTTTTTCTCCACGCCCAAGATTCTACCCAGGTGGAAGTGCCCAAAAAGATATACATGACCCAACCTTTGGGTGAAGAGGACCATCCTGTAATCGATGGGGTTTTGGATGATGCCGCTTGGAACCTTGTGGAGTGGGGTGATGATTTTATAGAGCAGCGTCCGGATGAAAATACACCACCGAGCCATCAGACTAAATTTAAAATTGTTTATGGTCAAAAGTCTTTATATATAGGTATACGTTGTTACGATTCCGAACCTGACAAGATTGTAAAGCGGTTGTCCAGAAGAGACGGATTTGAAGGGGATTGGATCGGGGTCTTTATCGATAGTTATCACGATAAACGAACCGGTTTTGGCTTCATCGTTAGCGCGGCCGGTGTAAAGGGCGATGTGTTGGAATCCAACAACGGTTCCAATGAAGATGACAGCTGGAACCCCATTTGGTACGTGGCCACCAATGTTGATGATGAAGGTTGGACTGCCGAAATGAGAATTCCTTTGAGTCAGATTAAGTTCGGTAATGAAGAAGACCAAGTTTGGGGGCTGCAGGTGATGAGGCGCTATTTTAGGGATGAGGAACGTTCCGTTTGGCAACGTTTGCCAAGGGATGTGGCTGGTTTCATCAGTGAGTTTGGGGAGCTTCACGGATTGAAGAACATAGAGCCCCAAAAGCAATTGGAGATTCAACCCTACACCGTGGCCAAAATGGAAACGTATGAGGCAGAGGCTGGAAATCCCTTTAGGGATGGGAGCGACAATGATATTACGGGAGGGTTGGATGCCAAGATCGGTATCACCAATGACCTTACCTTGGACCTTACCGTGCACCCCGATTTTGGTCAAGTAGATGCTGATCCTTCGGCCATTGCACTGGACGGGTTTCAGATTTTCTTTCAGGAAAGACGACCTTTCTTTGTGGAGAACAAGAACATCTTCGATTTCAGTATTTCGCAATCGGAGGCAGGCAACACCTTTGGTTCGGATAATATCTTTTATTCAAGACGAATTGGTCGTAGTCCCCAAGGATATCCCAGCACGGACGATGGTGAATATGTAGATCAACCGAACAATACCCCGCTCATTGGAGCGGCCAAGTTCAGTGGGAAGACCAAAAACGGATGGGCCATTGGGGTTCTCGAAAGTGTGACGGCCCAAAGGCAGGCCACCATCATCAATGGAGAAGGGGATAGAAGAAAAGAAATGGTGGAACCCCTCACCAATTATTTTGTGGGTAGGTTACAAAAGGATTTTAACGAACGCAATTCGTATATCGGCGGAATTTTTACGGCCGTCAATAGGGAAACCCTTCCACAAGAGCTCAACTTTTTACATGATGCCGCTTTTACAGGGGGATTGGACTTTAAGCACCAGTGGAACAATCGGGATTGGTATGTTGGGGGTAATATTACAATGAGTCATGTTAAGGGTAGTATGGAAGCCATCACCAATACCCAGCAATCCATCACGCATTTGTTCAATAGGGTAGATGCCGATCATGTGTCGGTGGACACCACCCGAACCTCACTTACAGGTTCCGGGGGAAACCTTCAGATTGGGAAAATAGGGAACGGCCATTGGAAATTTGAATCTGGGGCAACCTTCAGATCTCCGGAACTGGAATTGAACGATATCGGTTTTCAACGTCAGGCAGACGATATCCGCCATTACACTTGGATAGGGTACCAGACCCTGAAACCGGACAAGACTTTTAGGCAGGTGGGCATCAATTACAACCACTGGACCGCTTGGGATTTTGGAGGCAACCACAATTATATGCAGTTCAATACCAACAGCTGGCAAAACTGGAAGGGAAACTGGTTTACCAATGCAGGGTTCAATTATGCCGTGGTGGACTATTCCAATTTTGCATTACGGGGTGGACCTAGGTTGAGGAATTCCCCTTGGATGAGTTTTTGGAACAGCATCAACACGGACAATCGAAAGAAGATCAGGTTCTCCTTTTTCCATAATGGAAGAAAGGCGATCGACAATTCTTTCAAGTCCTATTATATGGAGGGAGGGTTTGTGTATCAACCCATAAATGCCCTCAGGATTTCGGCCTATCCATCGTTGGAAATCAATCATGACCGTATGCAATTCATTGACAATTTTGATGATGTGAACGGCTCTCCAAGGTATCTCAATGGAAAAATAGACCAGCGTACCTTGAGCATGTCCTTCCGTTTAAACTATACCATCAACCCTAACTTGACTATCCAATATTGGGGACAGCCCTTTATTTCCAGAGGAAGGTATGGCGAGTTCAAACACGTGTCCGATCCATTGGCAAAAGGGTTCGAAGACCGTTTTATGCAATATTCGGATGCACAGACTTCCTTTGCAGATGGAACCTATTCCATTGATGAAAACCTGGATGGTGTAACGGATTTTAGTTTTGATGACCCGGATTTCTCCTTTGTCCAGTTCCGTTCCAATTTGGTGATTCGATGGGAGTATATTCCAGGGTCCGAAATCTTTTTGGTGTGGTCCCAGGACGTTACTCAATCCGGAAATCCGGCAGATGGACTTTTACCTAGCTTGGGAGACAATATTTTTGGACAAAAACCGCACAATATCTTTTTGTTGAAAGCTACGTATCGATTTGTATTGTAAAATCACGTAGTCGAAATACTACAAATAATCTTTGTTCGTTGTTTTATACATAACTAAAACTGGTATCATGAAACAAAGATTTTATATGCTTTTGTTGGCTTCGGCCCTAATAATTTCCTGTTCTTCAGACGATGGAGAATCAGATGGTTCTTCCATTGTAGGTACTTGGGATGCCATTGAGTTTAACATGGGTGAGGCTGTAGACTTGAATGACGACGGTACTGCTTCCGATAATTTGTTGGATGAATTGGACTGCTTCGCATCTACTGTTACCTTCACAGCAGATGGCGGATATTCAACAGCAACTACAGGTATTTATTTTGAGGCCAGCGAAAGTAGTTTTTTCATTACTTGCGACGGCGTCGAGACCACTTCGGGCACCTATACCCTTGATGGAAATACTTTAGTGACCTTTGATGAAGATGGAGAAGTGGAATCAACAGTAACTGTAACCAAAGACAGATTGGTGGTTACGGGAGAAGACGAAGATTTTGGTCAGGTAACCTTGGTCTTTGAAAGGAGATAATTAAAAACGAACTCGCGGTTCAAGATTTTATTTTCAGTAAAGCTTTTACACAAGCTTCATTGGCTTCTTGGTTACCTATGGTAATGCGTACTTTTCCCGGGGCGCCAAATTGCGAAACGGGCCGCACCATAATACCTTCTTCCATCATCCGATCCGTGAATTCCATTTCAGGCAATGGAGGGTCGATGATAAAAAAGTTGGCTTGACTTGGCCAGTATTTGATGCCGATGTTATCAAATGCCTGGGCGAGATATTTTCTGCCATCCAGAACGGTTTGCACGGTTTTCTCTATAAACTCTGAATCGTTCAAAGCACCAATGGCCGCCTCAATAGAAGTCAAGGGCAACAGAAAAGGTTTTTGGATCAACCGAATATAGTTGGCAATGGTTGGGGTGGTGTAGGCATAGCCGATACGCTGACCTGCCAAACCATAGGTTTTGGAAAAGCTGTTTAGACCAAGTACATTATGTCCCGCCAAAACATAGGGTAGGGCGGTCACATAATCCTCCGCATCCGCAAAGTGACGGTACACTTCATCAAAAACGATGAGAATGTTCTTGGGAACCCTTTCCAAAAAGTCGTCCAACAAGGATTTGGGAATATAGGTACCTGTTGGGTTGTTCGGACTGGTGAGGAAAATGATCTTGGTATGCTCCGTAATGGCGTTCAAAATCCCTTCCACATCCAAATCGTAGTTGGGGGAAAGCAAAGGAATGTCGATGGTCTTCGCCCCGTACCATCTTGAAAAAACGGAGTAGGGCAAAAAACAGGGGTTGGAATAGATGACCTCGTCCCCTTCATTAATAAAGGCCCTCAAGATGATATCAATGATTTCGGAACCGCTATTGCCGCATAGGAATTGCTCGGCACTTAATTTTCCATCAAAATCCTTCACCAAAGCTTCCCGTAGGCGCATGTCGGTTTGGTCGGGGTAGATGTCGATATGTTCCAAGGCCGCTTTCATGGCCGCAACCGCTTTGGGTGATGCACCCAAGGGGTTCTCATTGGAGGACAATTTATAGATTTTTTTATCGGAGGGCGGAATGTTCTTTCCTCCCTTATAAACCTCTTTGGGCTCCAAATGGGCCTTAAAGATGGATTCGATGTTTTTTTTCATTTTTCATTTTAATGCTTGGCTTATTAAGCTAGTAAGCTTAATAAACATTTTACTGCCAGTATAGAAGGTATTCACGCATTTCTTTTGATTATTTTCCGCCACTTTGCTGTTGTACATATTCTATTTTACATGAATCGTCTTCGTTTAAAGGCTTTTATATCATTATTGTTCAATGCAAACCATTCTCCTTCTAATCTTTTTTTGGCAAACCTTTTATGCCAATATGCTTCAATTCCTACCGTATCATCTGTCTCAATTACGTGTATTTCTTCGGTCTTGAAGGGCATTTGAATTTTTATTTCTTTATAACGTTTTGCAGCATCCGTACTTCGTCCAATTTTGTATTCCTTGCCATGTTTTAGAAGATATACATGGCCAGATAATAATGAATTGTCAGGGGTATAGATTTCTGGCTCTTCAGGTATATTATCTATGTATTCATTACAGATTTTTAGAACATCATCCCATTCATTGTATTTTAAACAAAAATCATGAATTGCTTTGACTATTTCATCTTTGTTTCCAAGACGTTTTCTAATAGTAACGACGCTTGGAAAAGTAGAATCAGAACGTTTAGTTATTTGAAATTCAGGTTTGGTGGGAATTCTACCTAATTGTCTTGTAAGTTCTACAATTCGTAAGAGAATTTCATCTAAATTGATTGCTGATTCTCCAAATTGATTTGGCTCTAATCCTGCTGCAATTTGAGCGTCACTCCATTTTGTCCAAAAGATTCCATACCAATCTTCTTTTCTAATTCCAGTTTCTTCACGGAACCTATCCATACTCAATGGTTTGCCATCATTTTCTGAAGTGGTTCTAATCAGTTCAGATATTATGTGTTCCTTATTCATAGAATTTAATTGCTTTAAAGGAACCTCAAATTGGAAAAAAATGAGGTATTATTTATTTGAAATCTTACAATCCCTCCCCAAACAACAAATACGCCATGGCTTTTTCCAAATCTCTTCCTAGATTTTATTTTTCAGCAAGCTCCTTTAGCTTGTTCAACGCCTTTGGCCAAGTTGTGTTAAAATAATCAAGGTAGTCGTTCGCTACATCCGTCTCTACGGTCAACGTGGTTACGCCGTTATGCTCCTGTAAAGTATAATTTTCCAGGCTGCCTGCCCATTTTTCAACCTCAGGACCTTCCGTAATTTCAGTATCACCATCCAATATTCCATAATGACGGATGGAAACAAACTGGAAGGGAACATTGTCCGCAATTTCAGACACCATTCCACCTCTTTTTCCGTTTTCATCCGTTCCCACAAAGTATATTTTTGATCCCTTTTCCCAGCTTCCTTCATATGTGGAGGTAGGGTTAAATTCTGACGTCCATTGCTCGTAGGTTTCAATAGTGTCCATACCAAGCATGGTGTTGTAAACCTTTTCAGCAGATGCCTTAATGTCTTTTTTGTATTGTACTTTTTTCATGATGTGTGGATGGTTTTAAAATAGTGGTTTCTTGATGTATAAGTTTGGCAGATAACCTTAACAAGTTACGCCAACTTGTTTTATTGAAACGTAAAAACAAATATCAAATCACCTCGCCTGATTACATTGACATTCGAATCTTTAGGGTCGTTACTTATGCTCCCCAAATAACAATAACGCCATAGCCTTATCGGTGTCCCCTTCTTCCAAAATACGTTTTGCCAATACATGAATTTCTTTTTTGGAAAGGTGTTTGGCATGCTCCGCTACACTGGCGATGTCAATTTCTAGGGCAGAGGGCAGGCTTTCCACATTGCCCAATCGTCCCAGATTGTTGCCGGTAAGCACTTCGCTTTCCCGAATGCCTTTTGGCAAAGCATCCACCCCAATGCCATGAGTACGTAGCGGTTTCGGGATTTCAAACAACGAATCCTTGATGGCCCGGATGTACCAATTACCGCCCATACGGCCCACAAGGTCTAATTTTTCGGTGTCCAGAATGCCATCGGTAAAATAGGCATCGTCCACATGGATAAGCTCCACCTTGGCTATGATGAGGTTTCCTGCTCCGGGTGTTTGGGCCAATTCGATGACCTCTTGCACCGTACACTCAAAAGAAACGGGGGATTCTGCCACGCGGGGAGGTCGTACCTTTTCACTGGGGACTTCGGTAAAGCCCGCCTTTTGAAATTCGTTTACCCCTTTGGCATAGGCCGTACTGGAAAGCGACATCTGTTCCGCCATGTTGTGGTTCACAATGTTGATGACCACCTCGGGGACTTCCAATACGTTTTCATGGGTGTGTTTCAAGGAATTGTCCCTGCCGCTTCGCGAAGGCGAAAAGATCATGATGGGTGGATTGGAACTGAACACATTGAAAAAACTGAACGGGCTCAGATTCACGTTCCCATCTTTGTCGATAGTACTGGCAAAGCAGATGGGGCGTGGGGCTACTGCCGTGAGCAAAATGCTGTGCAGTTCAGGTTGGCTTACTTGGGTTGGGTCTACGGTTTTGATCATGAGTACTGTTATGTCATTCCCGCACTTCGCTTTGCTCAGCATAAACTCCAGCGGGAATCTTTTTGAATTATTTCACAGGAAGCACTTTCGTGGAAACTTCCCCGAAACCGACCCTAATATCGCCATTTTGGGCGAAACCGCGAAGGGTTACCGTATCCCCATCGTTGATAAACTTACGTTCCGAACCGTCCTTCATTTTTACGGGTTTGGTGCCCATCCAGGCCAGCTCCAACATGGAACCAAAGGAATCGTCTTCCTTGCCCGAAATGGTACCTGAAGCCATCATATCACCCACATGGATATTACAGCCATTCACGGTATGATGTGCCAACTGTTGTGCCATGTTCCAGTACATATACTTGAAATTACTATGGCAAACGGTGGTTTCTTCGCTTCCATCGGGAGTGATGCCCACTTCCAGGTTGATGTCGTAGTTTTTGTCACCTTCATAAGCCAAATACGGCAATACTTTTGGTTCTTGTGTTGGACCTGCCACTTGAAAAGGTTTCAAGGCCTCCAAGGTCACCACCCAAGGCGAAATGGAAGAGGCGAAATTCTTCGCCAAGAAAGGTCCAAGCGGCACATATTCCCATTTTTGGATGTCGCGTGCGGACCAATCGTTGAACAAGACCAACCCAAAGATGTAATCCTCGGCCTCCTCAGTGGGGATGGAATCACCCAATTGGGTATCCTTTCCGCAGATAAAACCTATTTCCAGCTCAAAATCCAATCGTTGCGTGGGTCCGAATACCGGAGCGTCCGCATTGTTGGGCAAGGTTTGTCCTTTGGGTCGATGGATAGGTTGTCCACTCACAATAATGGAACTCGCCCTACCATGGTAGCCCACAGGAATATGTTTCCAGTTGGGCAAAAGGGCATTTTCGGGGTCGCGGAACATCTTGCCCACATTGGTGGCGTGTTCTATGCTGGAGTAAAAATCGGTATAGTCCCCCACCGAAACGGGCATGTGCATCTGGGCTTCGGATTGCTTTACAAAAAGCTCGGGTTTTCCAGCCAAGGGTGAATGGTCATCCTTCAGCCAATATTGGATTTTTTTCCGCACCCGATTGGTGATTTCCTTTCCGAGGGAAATAAAATCATTGAGGGTATCCTTTTCCAAAACGGCCGTGTTGAATTCGAACACATCGAGTTCCGCCACGGCGGCCAAATCTAGGATATGTTCCCCAACGGCCACGCCAATGCGTGGACTTCTGTCTTCGGTGGAAAAAATCCCGAAGGGAATATTATGGATGGAAAAGTCTGAGTTTTCAGGGATGTTTATGATCATGAATACGTTTTTATGTCATTCCCGTGAAAACGGGAATCTTTTCTTTTATGGATTCCTGCTTCCGCAGGAATGACAGCATGGATTTTACTCCAACCAAGATTTGTAATATTTGCCATCATCAATTTTAAGTGCATTTTCAGTGACCATCAACGGTTTGAAGGTATCGATCATCACTGCCAATTCCTCCGTACTCTTTTTGCCAATGCTGGCCTCATAGGTGCCTGGATGCGGCCCATGTGGAATACCCGCCGGGTGTAACGAAATATACCCGGGGCCAATCCCGGTGCGGCTCATAAAGTCCCCATCCACATAATACAATACCTCGTCCGAGTCTATATTGGAATGGTTATAGGGAGCTGGAATCGCTTTCGGGTGGTAGTCGTATAACCTTGGGCAGAATGAACATACCACAAAGGCACTCGTTTCAAATGTTTGGTGTACTGGTGGCGGTTGATGCACACGACCTGTAATGGGTTCAAAATTGTGAATGGAAAATCCGTAGGGAAAATTATATCCGTCCCAACCTACCACATCAAAAGGATGGCTGGCATACACCAATTGGTGCAACATGCCCTGTTTTTTGATTTTCATCAAAAACTCTCCTTTTTCATCAAAGGTCTGAAGGTCTTGCGGCAATTTATAGTCTCGCTCACAATAAGGGGAATGCTCCAACAACTGCCCGAACCAGTTTCGGTACCGTTTTGGGGTATAGATGGGATGAAAGGATTCCGCATACAGGATACGGTTATCCTCGGTATCAAATTCGATTTGGTAGATCATCCCACGGGGAATGATAAGGTAATCCCCATATTCAAAAGGAATGTTGCCCAAAAAGGTTTTCAGGGTTCCAGACCCTTTGTGGATGAAGAGCATCTCATCGGCATCGGCATTCTTGTAAAAATAATCCGTGATGGATTTTTTAGGCGCAGCCAAGCCAATGTGCACATCGTTGTTCACCAAAAGAGGCTCGCGGGCTTCCAAAAAATCATCCTTAGGCTGCACATCGAACCCAATAAGTTTTCTACTGGTGATGTTCTTTTCCACCGCAATTTTGGGCGACATGTCAATAGCCTTCCCAATTTCCTTTACCTGCGTAGGGCGATGGACGTGATAGGACAGGGACGACATGCCATCGAAACCGATAGTGCCGAAAAGCTGTTCATAATAGAGTCCTCCGTTCGGTTTTTCGAACTGGGTATGCCGTTTATGCGGAATTTTCCCGAGTTTGTGATATATAGGCATGGGATGAGTGTTTAGTTATAAGTGCCAAGTTTTAAGTAAAACCAATTACTCAACATTCAACACTTAAAATTTACAACTATTAATGTAACGTGCCTCGTAATTCCTGTTCACGTTCAATAGCTTCGAACAGTGCCTTAAAGTTACCTTTTCCAAACGATTGTGCACCCTTTCTTTGGATGATTTCGAAGAACATGGTTGGACGTGGCTCCACCGGCTTGGTGAAAATCTGAAGCAGGTAGCCTTCGTCATCACGATCTACCAAGATACCCAGTTCCCTCAACGGGGCGATATCCTCATCGATTTCCCCAACACGGTCGGTCACGGCATCGTAATAGGTGGCAGGAACCTGAAGGAATTCCACACCGCGACTTCTTAAATCGCGAACAGTTTTGATGATGTCATCGGTGGCCACGGCAACGTGCTGCACGCCTTCACCCTCATAAAAATCAAGGTATTCCTCAACCTGGGATTTTTTCTTTCCTTCGGCAGGTTCGTTGATCGGGAATTTGATACGACCGTTCCCGTTGCTCATCACCTTGCTCATCAAAGCGGTGTATTCTGTGGAAATGTCCTTGTCGTCAAAAGATAGGATATTTCGGAACCCAAGCACATCTTCGTAAAAGCCCACCCAATGGTCCATCTTGTTCCAACCTACGTTGCCTACCATGTGATCTACATACATGAGTCCTGTGGAAGTTGGATTGTAATCCGGGGTTTCCCATTTTTTGAAACCTGGCAAAAAAGTGCCATTGTAATCTTTTCGTTCGACAAAAATGTGAACCGTTTCACCATAGGTGTAGATGCCCGAACGTACCACTTTTCCAGTTTCATCTTCCTCAACCTTGGGCTCCATATAGGATTTGGCCCCGCGCTCCATGGCTGCGTTATAGGCATAGGTAGCATCGTCTACCCAAAGGGCAACTACTTTAACACCATCACCATGTTTGTCAATATGTTTCCCGATTTCGGTGCCACTTTTTAACGGGGAGGTCAGTACCAAACGGATTTTGTCCTGTACCACCACATAACTTTCACGGTCCTTGAGTCCGGTTTGCAATCCGGCATAGGCCAAGGATTGAAATCCAAAAGCGGTCTTGTAAAAGTGGGCCGCCTGCTTGGAATTGCCCACATACAATTCAATATAATCCGTGCCGTTGATGGGCATGAAATCTTGTGAGGTATCCGCTGATTTGTTTAGGGTCGATGTTTGCATAATGTGCTATCTTTTTGTTGTTCAGTCAATTTTGTTGTTGATGCAACAAAAATAACTATTTTTGGATACGAAAACGCTTTCGTGGATTAAATTTTAGGTTAAAATTGATGGTTGTGGTCAGAATGCCATTAAGCCCATCAAAAACTGAATTGCTATTTTTGTGGCAATTGTTGGAAAAATGCTCAATCGAATCGATGAAATACAGGGGATGGGTCTACACTTGGACCTGGTACTCCGAAAAATTCAAAAGGCCTATCTGCTTGCTTTTGATGCACTTGGGGTGGATATCACCATTGAGCAATGGGTGATTTTATACCAAATCCATCAGCTGGGTGAAGAAGCCAGCCAAAGGGATATTGTAAAGAGTAATTTCCGTAATCGGGCCACTACTTCACGGGTCATCGGTGGCTTGGAACGCAAGGGCTGGATTACCAAAACCCGATTTGAGGGAGACCAAAAGCGTTTTAAATTGGCCTTGACAACAGAAGGGCAAAAAATCTTGGACTTGACCCTTCCTTCGGCCATGCAGTTGCGAAAATTGGCCGTGAAACAAATCGATTCTTCCGAATTCGAGATTTTTTTAAAGGTGTTGGACCAAATCGGGGATAATTACGAGGAAAGTTGACCCCAGTGGTCAAAAGCCAACTTGGCAATGGTGGCCAAACCGATAAGAAGAATGAACAACAAGCTTAGGTTCCTGAATTTATCCTGGGGAATGTGGTACAATATCCGTTTGCCCAGATAGGTGCCCACCAAACCGATGACAAATAGGAAAGGGAGGTAGGTGAGTTCCAGTTTTCCGATATAGCCATTTTCGTAGTATACAAAAGTTCGGGAGAAATCGATCATAAAGTCGATAAAGGCCGAAGTGGCGATAAAGGCATTTTTTTCCAGATTGAAGGCGGCCATGGTAAGTCCTCGAATGGCACCCCCGGTACCCAAAAGTCCTGCGGAAAACCCGGATAAGGTGCCTCCAATAATGGCATTCTTTTTATTTGGAAATACGATTATTTCACTTTTTATGAGAAATAAAAGGCTGAAGACCACCAAGAAAACCCCCAAAACTATTTCTAGGGCACCACTGTTTACCCATTTTGACATAAATCCGCCTAAAATCACAAAAACCACTGAAGGTAGCCCGATATAAAGCAACAACTTTTTGTCCAATCCCTTTTTAAAGAGCCATATCTTACTTAGGTTACTGGATAGGTGGAAAATCGCCGTCATCCCCAGGACGGAATAAAAATCAAAGTAAAAATTACCGATGGGAACAAAGAAGACCGAGGAACCAAATCCTCCAATGGTACCCACAATCTCGGCTACCAACGCCAATAACAGAAAAATATAGTTGATTTTCATTGCTTGACTTTACAAAATGAAAGATACTCTTTTTAGCACAGGTAAAAGCTGACTTAAGTTTGTAGCGCATATTCTTTATATGGTCTTTTTGGATATAATGGGCCTTTATGACATTGAGTTTTGATGCAATTTTTGATGAATTATGTCATTTTAACCAAAAAAAATCTTAAAATAAGGTTGTTAGGGTAATGGAGCATAGAAACTGGTCAATCTATTGGAAGTAGGGGTAGGAAAACTGCTGCAACTTTGTCCCTGTATACGTTAAACTATACAGCTATGAAAAAAATGAGCTTTTATCCAACGTTATGGTCAACAGCGCCTTATACCCCAAATGTAATGGCGGATTGGTATGCCTCCCCAGAGAAGGGGGCCGAGTTGATCTTGAAAAATGAGGCTGCCGAAGCCCTCAAAGTTTCTGAAATGTCCCTTAACATTATCAAGTTCTCCGCATTGGATGAACATGGTAATGAGCACTTTATAATCGATTTTCCTGGTCAGAACCCTGTTTCCCTAAAGGGAATTCCTTCTGGAAGCTTCTTGCGTTCCAAAAGCGTTCTTTCCTTACCCGAAGGAAACTACACCACCCTACGCTTTTATTTGGCAGGATGGGGTAACCAGTTCATTTATCAGGATGGGGTAGAGGAATCCGCCAACCAATTTGAACGCTTGGATTTTATCGTGGAGAACGGCTTCCAAGCGAAAGGTGGAGAGGCCCTGGAAGTTAAATTGTGGTTCGATTTTGCTCCATTTCAGTGGAAGCGACACTTTAAACCGCTTACGGATTTGTTTATAAGGAGCAAAAGCCCAAGACCACGATTGGCCAACAGCTTTGGCAATTAAATACTATGAAAAAGGAATGAAAAAGGTGCCGACGAGGCGCCTTTTTTAGTTCTTCTTTTCAAAAGTTTCCCCAAAGGCATCAAAGGATGACACTTTGCCATCCGACCCTATCTGAAAATTGAAATCAATCTCTGCGCGATAGGGGTTTTCCTTGGTGGACATGAAAGTGTTGTACTGCCAGTGGTACGTGGGTACATTCAAAAAATTGTTGAAATCGATATCAAGCCCATTGTCCGATTTCGTCACCTTGGCGGTGCCCAGCATGGCATGTGTATATTCCCCTTCATAGGCTTCAAGGGGTAATGTGGTACTGGTTCCCTTTACACGATCGTTGCGTAATTTTTCATAATACTGCTTTTCCTGTTCCTTGAACTTGGAATAGAGTTGGAACACTTCTTTGTGCCAATCCCGACTATTGTCATCAAAAGCGAAAAGGTCCATGGCCTTGTACAGAATGGCGTGCCGCAACTCGGCATGATCCAGGTTAGCAAACACATAAACGGCCACATCTTTATCGCGCATGATTCCACAAATGGCAATAAGTCCCCCGATGCTCCCCGTGTGGAAATCAAGCTTTTCACCACGGTAATCGTGCTGGAACCATCCCAAACCATAGGTTTTCCAATGCGGATGGGTCAATTGTTGGGTAGGGTAGAACATAGCATCGGTTACAAAGGCATGGGGTTTAAACAGGTAGTCGAAAGTAGACCTGCTCAAAATAGTGTCTTTCCCTACTACGCCATCGTTCACCAAATATTGCAGATAATTGGTAACATCCGATAGGCTGGCCCAGATCATACCGGCCGCCCCAATCTGGTCCGAAAGGTTATAATCTACTTGAACAATGCCATCATCCAGGTCATTGAGATAAGGAGTGGTGTAGTTGCCTTTTTTGAAAATTTCACTGGCCTTGGCCTCGGCGTCAGCCATACCAACAGGTTTGAAGATATTTTCTTTGACAAAATCGGTCCAATGTTGTCCACTTACTGCTTGGATTACCTCCCCTGCAATGGCATACATCACATTATTGTAATCAAAACCGCCCCGCACCGGATATGTTTTTTTGGAAAGGGCAAAGCGTTCAATGGTTTCTTTCGTGGAAGTGCTGTCCAAGGCCCATAGCAAATCTGCCTGCTGGATGCCCAGATTATGGGTCAAAAGATCCTGTACACGGGCTTCTTCGGTAAGGTACGAATCCGAAAGTTTAAAATAAGGCAAATGGTCCCGCACCTTATCAGTCCAATTCAGTTTTCCTTGATCTACCAAAATACCCAATGCCTGGCATACAATGGCCTTCGTGGTACTAGCCATGTTGAAGAGGGTATGCTCATCGACAGGAGCCTGGTTGTCCAATTGTTTAAAACCATAGGCTTTTTTAAAGACCACTTCCCCGTTCTTCACCACCACAGTGGCAAGACCAGGTATTTGCCAATCCTTCATGCCTTGTGTGGTCATGGCATCCAACACTTTGGCATTGCCCTTTTGTTGGGCCTGACCTGATGGGAAAATGAAGAAAAGTCCAGCGAGAAGTAGCAAGCGTGTTTTCATAGAGGAAAAGGTTGGTGGTTATTTCCCCTAATATACAATGAAATGTGATGGAAATGGACCGACCTTCAATTTATGGGGAGGATTCTCCCTACAGAAGCCCACTATCCTGATTTGATCTTATACATTTCTTGGGATGATAAGTTTTGGATCAGTCTTTTTGGAGGCCATTCACTTTTTTGAAAGCGAACTTTGGGGCTATTCTTGAGATGGTATAAAGCAATTTTGATCCTGCCACCCTAATTTCAGGAATTCCTTTTTCAAGCCCGGCTAGCATCTCCTCAACAGCCTTGTCGGTAGCTATGGCAATTTTTGGTGGGCTTCCTTTATGCCAAGGAGTCCTGACAGCGGGAAACATGACCTCGACAGTTTGAACATTGGAGTTTTCCGATTTCTTTCGGAACACCTGCGTAAAGGAATGGAGGGCGGCCTTGGTGGCATTGTAAAAAGGATAGTCCGCTCGGGGAGTGTATATTAAACCAGTGGTGATATTGATGATATGTGCATCTCTGTTTCTTTGTAGTTGTGGGAACAAGAAATGGGTCAATCTAATGGGAGCCATAAAGTTGGTTTCCATTTCCTGTTCGGCCATTTCGATAATACCTTCTGTGGCAAGGAAATCAACCTTGTGTACAATGGCGGCATTATTGATGAGAACGTTGAGGTCAGGATGTTTTTCAATGATCCAATCGGCCAATGCTTTGCATTGGTACCTGTCCGACAGGTCGCATGGAATGATCTCCAACTCGGGAAGCTGTTGTTTGGCTTCGTTCAGTCTTTGCTGTGAGCGTCCACAAATAATGACCTTGTTGTTGTTTTGGATGAACCGTTTGCTCATTTCCAGTCCTAGACCCGAGCCACCGCCCGTAATCAAAATGGTGTTGCCAGATAGTTTCATGTTATACTATTTTAAGATTATGGGACCAAAGTATAACCTCAAAACTATTGGGGCATTGATGTATGTTAAGTGGATAGATTTTTTCGGATTCGGCTCAAACTTTCAGGTTTGATGCCAAGGTAGGAGGCAATGATGGCCTGGCTGATCCTTTTATCAATACCGGGGAATTCTTTCAGAAAATCAAGATAACGGGTTTCCGCATTCAACAATAACAGGTCCCTTTCCCTTTTTTCCTTTTTGGAAAATCCTTTTTCAATGGATTTGAGCAAAAATTTGATCCAAAACACATCCGTTTCCTGTAGAACAAGCCATTTTTGGTAAGGAATGTTCAAAATCACCGCATCTTCCATGGCCTCAATGAAAAAATGGGAAGGGGAACGCGAGATCATGGCCGAATAGGAACTAATGAAATCAAGCTCCATAATAAGTCCTTTGGTGAATTCATCTCCCTTGTTATTGATGTATACATACCTGAAAAAACCAGAAAGGACGAAGGCAAAATTTTTGGGGACGTCCCCTGCCCGAATAAAATATTCACCCGCTTTTAAGTTTTTCACTTGACTAATGGAGAGCAGTGCTTCTACCTTGTCTTTTGGCATGATATTCAGTAAAGCTTCCTTCATTTGATTTTTTACCTAGTGCAATAGGTCATCTTATTTCTCTCTAGGTTCTTGCCATTGGTTCCAAACATCACTGAGGTCAACCCCTGTGGCCTTGGACATTATGGGTTCTATTTCATCATATTCAAATGCGCGTTGGTGGGTCTCCGTCCAATGCAATAATCCCAAAATAGCATCCTTGAACGATTTTTTCCCTTCGGTTTCCTTTTGGATCTGCATATCCAGATCGTGGGCAAAAAGGGCACCACGGGAAAATAGGTTCCTTCCAATCCTAAAATCCGCGGCATATTGGGAAGACCCGAGCAGGGATAGATCTTTAAGCGATTTTTCTTTGATAAAATTCGGGGCCTCATCCATATTACGATTAAAAAACTCCAAGATCTTTGGGTTTTGGAGTATATGGTAATACGAAATGTACCATGTAAATCCCTCGTTTAACCAAATGGTCTCGATCAAAGGGGCAAGCTGCCAAGCGAAGGGGCGATACCCCGTTCCGTAAGAGCGAAGGGGAACCCACGAATGGCCCATGTGGTGCACGATGCCCCCAATATTGGCATTGGCGTCATAGTTTTTTACAGCACGCGAAAGATCTCCCGTGAACGTCATACTATTTAAATGCTCCATAGAAAAACCATAGTCATGTCGGTCCGAAATAGGATGTATGAATTCCTGATAAATGGTATAGTGAGGCATGGGGATATAACCAAAATATTCTTTGAGCCCGTTCAAGGCCAATAACCCTCTTCTTCCAATCTCTTCGAGATCGACTTCCGTTTCGCTATAAATGGCTACAAAAAGAGGGATGGGCGAGCCTTCTACTTGATAGATTCGAGCAGCGTTGCCCAACATGAACTGCGCATCGGCCAGGATACCGAAATCTTCTATTTCAAAAGTTGCTGAACCCATGGGACGATGCAAGGTAGGAGCCAAGGTGCTGAAAATGGGCCATGTGGCATCTGTTTTTAGAGTCAAGGAAATCGGTTGGGTTTCCAGACCTTCCACAAATCCAAAGACGGAATAGCCCAACACTCCCAAATAATCTGTTCTGGATTTTGAACTGGCGCCTCCGTCCAATAATTGAGTTTCCATTTTTTCAAGGTCTACCTGATAGCTGACTTTGGCGAGCATTTCCTCTTTTCCTTCAAACGTGAAAAACGAACCTATCCCCAATTGGCCGTCCAAGGTCTTTCCCGATTCAGTATATCCTAAAACGTGGTCCACAAAAGCTTGGTAGTTGGTCAAGCTATAAGTGCCAGGTGCACTTCTGGGAATTACCAGTGCCACCTCTTCGGCCGATATGGGAGGGAAAGTAATCTCTATTTCAATGGTGTGGTTGCTGGGAGAATGACGCAACGTATAAGCAATCTTGTTCTGTCCTTGGACCGTCAACCCGAACAATAGAGTGAAAAAAATGCAAAGGATTTTCATAATGGTATCAGGTTGGTAGTTATTTGCCCTAAAATACAACGAATTAGACGCCAATCCGAAGATGAAGATCAAAATTTGGATACTGACCCATCACACAAATAAATCACCATTAAGGTATCTCAGCCCAGAGTCGATGATCACGGTCACAATTTTTTTCCCCGGACCCAAAGCTTTGGCCCTCTGAACGGCTGCCCATACATTCGCTCCTGAAGTGATTCCTCCAAAAATACCTTCCTTGGTAGCCAATTCGCGGGCCATTTTATAAGCATCCTCATCTTTTACAGGAATTACATCATCAATCAGGTCTTTTCTCAGAATGGAGGGGACAAAGGAAAGTCCGATGCCTTCCAATTTGTGTTTTCCAGTGGTGTCACCCCCGGACACGTTCCTAACATAAAAGGGCTCCACCGCCGTTACACGAAGGGTAGGGGTATGTTCCTTTAAAATTTCCGCATTGCCCGAAATACAACCCCCACCGCCTGCAGCCATTACAAATTCGTCTATTGGTGTGCCCAGGTCATTGATGATTTCCATTCCCATGAGGTGATAACCCAATTTATTATCGGGATTGTTCACTTGGTCGGGCCAAAAAACATCGGGTTCGGAGATCAACTCTTTGGCCCTGGCTATCATTTGGTTGATAATCTGCGCCGTTAGAACACCATTTTCAGCATGGATGATTTCCACTGTGGCTCCAAAGGCCCGCATGGTCTGTAGTTTTTCTTTGGCAAATCCGTTCGAAGAGACAAAATGTGCCTTGTAGCCTCGCATGGCACAGATCATGGCCAGTGAACTGCCCGTACTTCCGCCAGTATATTCCACCACTTTGCCACCTGGTTTTAGTTCGCCCCTGCGTTCTGCACCCTCGATCATGGAAAGGGCCATTCGGTCCTTCATGCTGCCCGTGGGGTTGGCTCCTTCAAATTTTACGTAAATATCGGCGCAGGAACTGTCGGTGATCCGTTGCAATTTTATTAAAGGTGTATTGCCTATATAACTTTTCATGGGTTTAGTCTTTTTATGGCCCTTGTACTAAAACTTTGCTCGGATTGTTGTTTTTCAAAATCGGACAGAGCTTCTAGGAACATGGGGTTGTTTTCCAGCATTTGTTCCACCGTTTTTTGGCCTGCGTTCCAAATCTTTTCGAATTTGGGGAGTTCCTTTTTGGCCTTTGCTGAAAGTTGGACTATTTTTTTTCGTTGATCATTTTGGTCCGAAGCAAAATCCACATACCCCATCCGCTGCATTTTATTGACCATTTTGGTAATGGCAGGTTTGGAGAGGTTGAGCCATTTGGCCAGGTCAATCATGGTAACCTGATTTTCCTGTTTTAGGGCCAAAAGCACCAAGTGCCAACTGGGTTCTATATCAATTCCTTGGTGGTCATAAAGTTCTTTGATGCTGTAGAACAGGGTATCGCTAAGCCGTTTGATGCGTGCCGTAACTCCCAAATATCCCAATTCCTTTAAAAAATCCTTTTCCATTTAGGCGATGTTAAATAGTTAACCAGTTTACAAATATAATATATTATAATTAACCAGTTAACTATTTTGGTAAAAAATAGAAAAGTAGGGTGGCATGTTTTACCCAGAGTTGAAGAGATGGTACGAAATGGGAATCTTATACTGTTACATTTCCATTATAGAAATTGGTCAAAATGGAATCCATTTCCTCTTTGCCTGAAGTAATGTCCTCAATTTTTTCCCAAAGCCATTCATTCAAGATAGGGCGTAGGGGTTGTTGTAGTTTGGTGATGGTGCCGAACACTTTCTTGATCTTGTTGTCCCATACCTTGTAGTATTTCAACAAATCATCGGGGTAGACCACTTTTCGGCGCGTGCCTTCATCCACGGCCCTGAATGGAATAGGAATGTTCAAGTAGCCATAATCGTCAGTGAGTTGCTCCCCGGTCTGTATGTCGCGGATGGCAATCTCAAAATCGTAAGCGGTGGTCAAACAATTGGAATTGAAACTGTGGTTCACATACCGGCCGTTGTCCCAACAAAGGATATAATTCCCCTTGTTGTTGCGAAAGGTGTAGGTGTCCAAAATGTTTTGGTAAATAGGGGCCATTTGTTGCAGCTCCATGGGAGTGAACTCGCGGTCCAATTCGTCGAGTACCCAGGTAATGGTACCTGCCGGAATGAACTTGGTGGCCACCACACCATACCCAATTTCGTTGCTGATAAAGCGTAATTCTGTATCTGGATGAATCATTTTATACGTAATGAATTTTCGAATGAAGGTATAAAATTGTTCGATCCGTTGATGGAAATTTTAGGGGCGCTAAATAAATTTATAAAAGCATATTAAACAGCTGTAAAACAATAGGTTAATTTGGATGAAAACTTGAATTTTAGTCCAATAATCTCCTGTGATAATTGATCTGCCCTAGGTGATAATTCAAGTGAGTGGCTAACAGGATCAATGTGTGCTCCATTCCAGTTGGCTTATCCCAAATGACAATGGGAAAATCACCCGACAATTGTTCTTGGGTCACGTTGTTGAGTCCGTTTTCAACCACTACGATCGTGTCATCAATTTGCTGCAGTAGCGTGGACAGCGGAATGTTGGTTGAGGAAAATTCCAAATCCCGCTGCCGAACATAGGACGTTTTGGCCAATCCTGCCCCAATAAAGGCATTGAGATTGCCCACGAGGTGCAAACATAAATTACCAGCCGAATTTGAAATGGATTTTTCAACAATCCAGATATGTGCTTCGGATTGATATTGTTGCAATTCGGTTTTCAGTTTTTCCAGGTCTCTTTTAAAGAGCCATTTTAAGGTGTCGATCATGTTGTTCTTTATTTACTCCCCGCTTAGTCGTTTTAATTTGTCCAATACTTCATAAACAGAGAAACTTCGTGCAAAACGGTACATTTCCTTGTCATCGGCCTTTAGAATCACGACAGGTAAGGTAAAGACCATGGACTGTCCCGTAAATTCGATTTCCTCTTCCACATCCACCACGCGAATGTCCACTTTTGGGAAGTTTTCTTGGATGGCCTCCAGCAACTTTGGCTTCAAGACTTTGCAGACCCCGCAGGTTTTACTGGTAAAATAAAGGAGTTCAATTCTGGGTGTTTCCATCAATAATCCGAATACGCTGTGGGGTACAAAAACCAAATGTCGGCATGGGAAACGTTGTTCTCATACTTGGGCATGGCAGTAAGGGCCTTCCATTCCGGGGAATCCACAAAAGCCTCCCAATTTTTATCCCTGGTCGCCATATCAGCGTGAGTGGTCATGTACATCAAATTGGGCATTCTGGATCCTGAAATTACTTCGCCATAAAACACGGCATTGAAACCCAATCGGTCAAAAAGCGTCACCTCTCCGCCTGCATTGAACATATCCACTTTGTTCCAGTACAATTTTTCTGTGGGAGATTCATAACTGCGCAGTTCGTATATGCGCTCTGAGCGTGGGCCGTCCAACTTGGGCGTTTGCATCATGGGCATATCGGTAAAGGCCTGTAACAGGGTGGACTCAATATGGTCATACGGTGGGTTGTCATATGGCGCATCGATATAGGCACTGCCTGCTTGCACATATTCAGCATCTGCGTTGAGTTGGTTCTCCAACGCCAAAAATTGCTCCATGGATTGGAATGGGGTGAGCACATAGGTTTTTGGTACGGTGTCCTTCTCATTCGTGAGGAATTTAAACACCCCGATATTGTCAATGCCCTGTTTTTTTACGGCGGGCATATAGGCATGTTGGAGATAGTCGTCCGTGGTGGCTATCTGGTTTTCTGAACTGAAGGAATACACTTTAAGCTGATAAAATTCGCGGGTTTGGGCAATGGTTTCTGTCGATTCCGGATTTTCGGTAGTTTCTGGTTCAGGACTGCCACAGTTGGTCAAAACAAGGGTGGCAAAGAGCAAGGAGAGGAATTGTAGTGTTTTCATTTTAAGTGTTGTTTAGTTTGTGGTGCGAGGATTAAAGATACCACTTTGTTGGCTTTTTTTTCGATAAAACCATCAACCCCAGAATGGGTCCCAGGGCCAATAGCATGTAAACGGAATTTGATGTAGTCACTTCTTTTATTCCGGTAAGTAATTGGATGCTGACAATGGTGATGGCAAAACCGATACAGTTTACAATGGTGAGTGCGGTACCTTTTATTTCGGGTTGGGCATTTTGGGCCACCAAGGTGGAAAACAAGGGGGAGTCAGCGATGACCACCATACCCCAAAGGAGCAGGAACGCTACAAAAAGAATCGCTTCCCCTTGGGCAAAAACCAAGGGAGAAATCAAACAACAGCCACAAGAAAGCATCAGTGCCAAAAAGGCAACCCTTTTAGTGCCCAAAGCTTGGGCCAAATACCCTCCCAGTACACAGGCCAAACCCCCCGTTGCAATGATGAGAAAGGATAGCAAGGGTATGTTGAAGGCTACCTCGGGATGGATGGTACTGTAGGTTTTTAGCATTACCGGCACAAAGGCCCAAAAGGCGTACAGTTCCCACATGTGGCCGAAGTATCCGAAAGCCGCGGAACGGAAATTAGGATTTCGGAACACTTGTAGAAAAGCGGATAAATAGATTTTTTGACCTGGTTTTCGGTATGGGCCATCGGGGACCAGACTTACCATTAAAACACCGCCCAATACGGCCAAGGAGGAAGTACCGATTAATACATATTTCCAAGGAAATGCCGTGGTCATGTCTTTTAACAAATGGGGAAATGCTGTGCCCACCACCAGGGCCCCGACCAAATAGCCCAACGACTTACCAAGACCTTTTTCAAAGTAATCGGCGGCAATTTTCATCCCTACGGGATAGATCCCGGCAAGGAAAAAACCCGTAAAAAACCGAAATGTCAAAATACTGCCCAAACTGTTGCCTTCCCAAATGGTGCCCAAATTGAAAATGGCTCCCAATAAGGCGCAGCATAAAAACACTTTGGAAGGGGAGAACCTATCTGCAATGGACAGCACGGCAAAAATGAGGGTGCCCAAAATAAAACCAAATTGTACCGCCGAGGTTAAATGGCCCAAGGCACTTTCGGCCAAACCAAAATTTGTGATGAGGTCATGCATGACCCCATTCCCGGCAAACCAAAGCGAGGTGCAGCAGAACTGCGATACCACGATGATGGGAAGTATGGTTTTGTAGGGTTTCAATTTTATTTTTTGAAATGAATGAAGTTAGGAATTAATTGGCAACTAATATTTGAAATATTGTGGTTGAAGAAGTTTTCCTACATTTAAGAAAATAGAAATAATATGGACTTGAGGCTTTTAAACAATCTCCCTATTGAAAATCTAACAAAGGAGAATGACTATTTGGGAATTATGGAGAAGGGAGATTTGATTAAGCTGTTTCTCAAAGGAAATCAGGAGCAATTTTCTGAGATAAAAATGTTTGCACTTTATGGGGAATGGGGTAGCGGCAAAAGTACTTTAATGAAGTATCTCCAAAAAGAATTAAAACAAGACTTCAACACCTTCTTTTTTGATACTTGGGAGTTTGAGACAGATAATAACTTGTCTCTTTCTCTCCTTGAGTTTTTAATTTCGGAGACTACTAGTGCCAGAGAAGAAATGGCGGGAGAATTGATTGGGGTTGCTGAAAAATTATTAAAAGGTTTCACGAAATCCATTCGTATTTCATTTCCCGGACTATCTATTGATGGTAAGACTTTGACTGAAGAATTGGAATCTGAAAAAGAAAAAACCTTTCTTCAACTTAAAAAAGAATTTAAGACAGAATTTGTGCGGTTTGAGGACAGGATAAAGGCTCAGACTAATAAGGAATTCAGTATAGTATTTATTGATGATTTAGATAGGTGTGAACCACAAAATGTCCTAAATCTTTTATCTGCATTGAAATTGTTCTTCACATACGGACAAAGGACAATTTTCTTTTGCGGAGTTGACAAAAAAGCAATAAATGAAGCTGTTAAATCAAAATACAATGAAGTTGTAAAAGCCAACGAATATCTAGAGAAGATTTTTGATGTTTCATTTTCAATGCCACAGGGTAATAATATTGATAGGCTAATTGGTAAATATTTTTCAGACACTAATATTGACAATCCAAAAATATCTCATAAGTGGCCAATCGCAATTTCTAACTTTTTTCATATTATAGAATTTACTAATCCAAGAAGACTGAAAAAGGTACTTAATAAGTTTCAAATTCTCAGAAGTATTAGAAATAGTACCAACTTGAGTAGTATTGTGGATAAAATACCCAACATTAATTTATACGAAGGTGATAGTTCAAGTTTCTTTGAAACAATCTTGACGTTGTATTTTATTATTCTGCACGAATTCTATCCAGATGTTTTTGGAACCATTTTTAATCTAGAAAAGAAAAGCGAGAATTATCAAAAGGCTATGTATGACAAAAGTCGTTATAGGGATTCCACTGTTCCCAATAAAGATGAGGTTATAGGCTATTTTTCAAATAGTTATTTGGATAGGAAAATTAATTCAATTAATAAAAATCAGCCAGATGAAGTCAATTCATTCTCAATGACTATTAGCCCAATAAATTTAAAAGTCACCGATTTTTATTCATTACTACATGGTGAGCATTTTGAAAAAACAATTCCTGAATCAAAGAGCATTGATTATTTATTTTACAAATATTACATTACCAATCAGTATAATATATTTATATCCTGTCCAAATCTTTCAAGAGTCACTTTAAATAATCTCAAATCAATGGTAAGTCACTTATTATAATTCTCTAATGCGCCTCCAACCAATTCTCGCCCACGCCCACTTCCACTTCCAACGGTACTGCTAGGGTATAGGCATGTTCCATTTCGGTCTTGATGAGTTTTTTCATTTCCTCCAGTTCAGGTTTGTAGCAATCGAACACCAATTCATCGTGTACCTGCAACAACATTTTGGTCTTGTATTTTCCTTCGGAAAGTTTGTTATGGATGTTGATCATCGCAATTTTGATGATGTCCGCCGCACTACCCTGAATGGGGGCGTTCACCGCGTTGCGTTCCGCGGCCCCGCGCACCACCTGGTTGCCCGCGTTGATGTCCTTTAAATACCTTCTTCGGCCCAACACCGTTTGCACATAACCGTGATCGCGGGCAAAATCTATCTGCTCACTGATGTAGTTGCGCAACTTCGGATAAGTTTTGTAATAGGTGTCGATAAGGTCCTTGGCCTCGGTGCGACTCAAATCCGTTTGGTTGCTCAACCCAAAGGCGGACACCCCGTAAATGATCCCGAAGTTCACCGTTTTGGCATTGCTACGCTGTTCTCGGGTCACTTGGTCAATTGGTACATTGAACACTTTGGATGCTGTGGACGCGTGGATGTCCTCCCCATTTTTAAAGGCCGAGATCATGGTGTCCTCTTCACTCAAAGCAGCGATGATGCGCAGTTCTATCTGGGAGTAATCTGCAGAAAGCAACAGGTAGTTTTCATCCCGTGGGATAAAGGCCTTACGCACCTGTCTTCCCCGTTCCGTGCGGATAGGGATGTTCTGCAGGTTGGGGTTGTTGCTGCTCAAACGGCCCGTGGCGGCCACGGTTTGCATGTAGTCCGTGTGTACCCTGCCACTGTGTTTTTGCACCTCGTTGGGTAGGGCGTCCACATAGGTGCTCTTCAATTTGCTGAGTCCGCGGTAGTCCAGCACATTTTGTATGATCTCGTGGTCCTTGGCGAGGTAGGAAAGCACATCCTCGGCTGTGGAATATTGGCCTGTTTTTGTCTTTTTGGGCTTGTCCACCAACTTTAATTTTTCAAATAAAATGTCGCCCAACTGTTTTGGGGATGCAATGTTGAATTCTTCGCCTGCCTGTTCGTAAATTTTCTTCTCCAAATCCTGAATGTCGGTATCCAACTGTTTGGAAAGGTCTTTCAGATAATCTTCATCCAGATTGATGCCTTCCCGTTCCATGTCTGCCAACACTCGGAGCAAGGGCACTTCAATATCCGTGAACAATGTATCGGTTTCCGTTTCCTTCAGTTCAGGAGCAAAATGTTGTGCCAACTGAAAAGTGACATCGGCGTCCTCCACCGCATATTCGGTCTGTTTGTCCAACGGCACCTGCCGCATGTTCAATTGGTTCTTGCCCTTTTTGCCTATGAGTTCGGTGATGGAAATAGGGGTGTAGTTGAGATAGGTTTCCGAAAGCACGTCCATGTTGTGGCGCATGTCGGGGTTGATGAGGTAATGGGCCAACATCGTATCGAACAGCTTGCCCTTTACTTCCACGTCATAGTTCTGCATCACCTTAATATCGTATTTCAGGTTTTGGCCAATTTTCTCGATGTTTTCCGATTCGAAGAAGGGGCGCAACTTTTCAATCAGGGGCATGGCATCGTTTTTCCCTTCGGGAAAGGGCACATAAAATCCTTTGCCTGCTGCCCAACTGAAGGCAATACCCACCAATTCCGCTTCCAACGGATTGATGGAAGTGGTTTCCGTATCAAAACAAACGGAAGACTGCTTCATCAGGTTCTCCAAAAAGAGTTCCATGGCCATTCCCGCTTGTACGGATTGATAAGAATGGGGCACATCGGCAATGGTCTTGCGGCTGTTCACATCCTTGATGGTGGCCGCGGCTTCCGCGGGGTCGCCACCAAAAAGGGTAAACTGCCCGCTTCCGGCTACCTTGGCCTCTTGTTTGGCTGTTTCGGTACTGGTCACCGGGGCTCCAGGTTCCGTTTCCCCTGAAAACAATTTGAGGAACTGTTCCTTCAACCGTCGGAATTCCAGTTCTTCAAAGATTTTTTGCACTTCTTCGGCATCGGGCGGACACATTTCGTAATCCTCGGCGTGGAATTGCACGTCGCAGTCCGTTTTGATCTCGGCCAATTTTCGGGATAGCCTTCCTAATTCGGCGCTTTCTTCCACCTTCTCCTTCATCTTGCCTTTCAACTTGTCCGTATTGGCCAACAACCCTTCCAGCGAACCAAAATCCTCCAAGAATTTTTTGGCCGTCTTGTCGCCCACACCGGGGAGCCCGGGAATATTATCACTGGCATCACCCATCATCCCCAAATAATCGATCACCTGTTCGGGACGTTGCACACCAAAGCGTTTTTGCACTTCTGGGATACCCCAAATTTCGATACCGTTGCCCATCCTAGCAGGGCGGTACATGAAGATATTTTCGCTGACCAATTGTCCAAAATCCTTATCGGGGGTCACCATGAATACTTTGTATCCCTCTTTTTCGGCCTGTTTGGCCAAGGTACCGATGAGGTCGTCCGCTTCATATCCGGGCAGTTCCACCACGGGAATCTTCATGGCCTTTAAAATTTGTTGAATGTAGGGGACGGCAATCCGGATAGCGTCCGGGGTTTCATCCCGATTGGCTTTATAGTCCTCAAACAGCTCGGTGCGTTCCACACTGCCTCCTTTATCGAAGGCCACAGCCAAATGGTCGGGTTGTTCACGCTTGATCACATCCAAAAGGGAATTCATGAACCCCATGATGGCGGAAGTGTCCATTCCTTTGGAATTGATCCTCGGGTTTTTGATCAGAGCGTAATATCCACGGAAAATTAAAGCGTAGGCATCGAGTAAAAAGAGTCGTTTTTGTTCGGACATGTTATTCTAGTATCAATGTTCAATAAACTATTTGCAAAAAAAAAGGTGGGGGATTAAAAGTACGAATTGATGTTGGAAAGCAACAAGAAACAAGAACCAAGATTCAAAAATCAGGAGCCAGGACATCGTGGTTCTAATGTCTAGGAGCGAAGCGTTCCAATGTCTAACAGCGCAGCGGTCTTGGTTCTAACTATAAAAGCTCTTCACTTCCCTATTCACATGGCCATTTTCACTGTATTCGCGATAGGTGAAACCGGGATGCACACAATACCCGCCCGTTTCCCCATTCTTATTGATGGCCAGGAACCCAATCTGGAAATCCTTTCGGCCTTCATTTTTCTTCATGATGCGTTTTACGCCTTCCTCACAGGCCTCTTGTGGGCTTTTACCTTGACGCATCAACTCCACGATCAAAAAGCTACCCACGGTACGGATGACCTCTTCACCTACGCCCGTGGCAGTGGCGCCACCCACTTCATTGTCCACATACAGTCCCGCTCCGATGATGGGGGAATCGCCCACACGGCCACCCACTTTGTAAGCCATGCCGCTGGTGGTACAGGCCCCGGATAGGTCGCCGTTGGCATCAATGGCCAACATCCCGATGGTGTCGTGGTTTTCTATGTTGATAGTGGTCTCGTATTTGGAGGTTTTCAACCATTCCTCGTATTGTTTTCGGGTGCTTTCGGTAAACAGGTCCTCTTTTTTGAAGCCCTGTTCATAAGCGAATTTCTCTGCACCTTTTCCTGCCAAAATAATATGTGGGGTCTCTTCCATCACCTTTCTGGCCACGGAAACAGGGTGCACAATGTTCTGCAGGTACACCACGGAACCACAGTTACCATCCTTGTCCATGATGCAGGCATCGAGGGTTACATGGCCATCACGGTCGGGTCTGCCACCTTTGCCCACGGTCTCGTTGGTCTCATCGGCCTCTTCCACCATCACGCCCTGTTCCACGGCATCCAAGGAGGTTCCGCCCGATTTCAATACTTCCCAGGCCTTGTCCGTGGCATTTAAAAAGTTCCAGGTGCAGACCACTATGGGTTTTATGGGGTCGACCGAGGTTGTGGCCACAGCTGGGGCTTCTTCGGGTTTATTTTCGGTTCTGCAGGCGGCCACGGCCGAAGCGGAAACCAAGCCAGCGGCGGTAAGGCTGGAATTTTTAAGGAAATTGCGTCGTTTCATGCAGGGGATGTTTACTTTTAAGGAGGTTAAATATAGCAATATGCTCGTAGAAGTTTGTGCCAATTCTTTGGAATCCGCCATAAATGCGCAAGAGGCCGGGGCGGACCGAATCGAACTCTGTTCTGAACTTGGGGTGGGGGGCATTACCCCTTCCATGGGACTCATTCGTTTGGTCAAGGAACGGTTGTCGATTCCCGTCCATGTTTTGTTGCGTCCACGAAGTGGACATTTCACCTATTCCGATACCGAATTCGAGGTGATGAAGGCCGATATTTTGGCTTGCAAGCAACTAGGGGTGGATGGGATAGTTTCCGGGATTTTGAAAGAAAATTTTTCGGTGGATGTGGAACGGACCAGGGCATTGGTGGAACTTTCCAAACCGATGCATTTTACGTTTCACCGTGCTTTTGATTGGGTGGCCCAATCCATGGAAAGTTTGGAGGTTTTGGAAGAAATAGGTGTGGATACGGTTTTGACCTCAGGACAATTCCCATCTGCGGAGCAAGGACTTCAGCTTTTGGAAGCTTGGCAAAAACATACCAGCATGACCATCATGGCCGGGGGAGGAGTTTCTCCTAACAATGCCTTATTGTTCAAGGAGATAGGGCTTCGTGCCATTCATTGTTCAGGAACTTCCTTTGGAAACACTATTGCCCTTCAGGGGAAGATCAGTATGAATTCCACCAAACATTTGGTGGAGGATGCCTTTGCTTCCACCAATGTGGAAACCGTCCGAAAGATTGTCCAAGCCGTTAAATAATACTAAAAAGCCCTAGATTCTAGTTCATTACCCATAATTTTGCAAAAAAGATTGTATGTCTCGATTTGTAATCCTCGCTATCCTTTATGTGGTGTTGGCCACCTATGGGTTTCAGGCATTCCGGACCTTGTTCAAAAGTCCCTTGTTGCACTGGACCTATATCGTGTTGTTTTTGGCGGCACTCATTTTCTTGACCGTAAAGGTAATTGCCTACGTACCCGGAGATGGATTTAAAGGATCGGCAGCTGTGGCCGGTGGTATCTTTGCCGCCTTCTTTTTGATGGCCTTGGTGTTGGGATTTTTCCTTTTGTTGGAAGATATTGTTCGTTTGGTCGGATTTGGATACAATAAAGTTGTAGGCATGTCCAATGCCGATGCAAGCCATTTCCCTTCCCGAAGAAAATTCATCAGCGGGTTGGCCCTTGGTTTGGCCTCTTTGCCATTCGGTGCCATGTTGTATGGTATGTACCGAGGCAAATACAATTATCAAGTGTTGAAATACGAATTGGAATTTGACGACCTGCCCGATGCTTTTCATAACTATCGGATTACCCAGATTTCGGATGTGCACAGTGGTAGTTTTGACGATTACAATAAAGTAGCCTACGGTGTGGATTTGATCAATGATCAAAAGAGTGACGTGATTTTCTTCACAGGTGATATTGTTAACAACCGATCGGAAGAACTTGAACCCTGGAAAGAGGTTTTTGCCCGTTTGGATGCCAAGGATGGGGTATTCTCCATTTTGGGCAACCATGATTATGGGGATTATGCCTCTTGGGATACCGAAGAAGCCAAGGAGCAGAATCTAGAGAACCTCAAAGCGATGCAAAAGGATATGGGCTTTGACCTTATCTTGAACTCCAACCGTTATCTGGAAAAAGATGGCCAAAAAATTGCTCTGTTAGGAGTTGAAAACTGGGGCCGTGGAGGCTTTAAAAAAGCTGGCGACCTGCAAAAGGCGAAAGAGGGCATTGCCCATGATGACTTTAAAATATTGTTGAGCCATGATCCTTCCCATTGGGAAGATGTGGTTTTGGATGATGACTACCATTTCCATTTGACCTTGAGCGGACATACCCACGGCATGCAGTTTGGCGTGGAGATTCCGGGGTGGGTGAAATGGAGTCCTGCCAAATGGCGCTACAAGTATTGGGCTGGCATTTACAAAGAATTGGGCCAGTTCATCAATGTGAATCGAGGGTTTGGCTTTATCGGCTACCCCGGCCGATTTGGTATCTGGCCCGAAATCTCTGTGATTACCCTTAAGAAAAAGGGCTTGGCTTAACTTCTAAACTATTCCAGCAATGGAATTTGCAACGGCTATTTAAGCCAATTAAAGACGTCTTGCATAAAATCTTGGCATTGGTAATCGTCAACCCCTTGCCAGCTGGTCATGTATAGGGCGGTCATGGCATCCCCCATGACAACCAATTTGCCGCCTTTCATGGTTTTCGCATAAGCTCCAAAGGAATAGGCCTTGCCCAGTTCATCCCCATAACAAAATGGGGTCCCACCCAATACTTTTCTTGCTTCGTGATAGGAAATTTTTAAGGGTTTACGGGTAACCTCACTTTTTATGGTGTGACCTCCGGGCAGTTTGTCGGGTATGGCATCCCCATATTGGATTCCATATGGAGCAATGATGTCATTCACGTTGGTGTCATTCAAGGAAGACCAGTAATCACTATCCATGATGAGGAACAAGCCTCCACCCCCATCAATAAACCGATGGATTGCCCTTACCTCGTTTTCAGTGTATTGTTTCTTCGGGATATGGATGAACAGGATATCCGTGTTCGCAAGAAGGTCGTCACTGAGTTCGCCGTAGGCATAATCGACCTGTGCATGGACGTTGTTGGCCGTCTTCATCAATTCTTCGGACATCATATAGACCCTACCGATTTTTTCATTTTCCATGCTCATGGATTTTGGGTCGTTCCAGAACACTGGGTTATGTCCTACGTCCATCAAAATATGGGTAAGGGAATTCATTTTGTTTTCTTTTATGGAGATGTTCTTGAACCAGCCTTCGCTGCTTTCCCCGACCCATAGACCAATTTTTCCATGGCCACTCAGATTGATTTGTTCCACAACAAGCGATGGGGTCATGGAATGGTTCACATACACCTTCACTTCTGGGTAGTTGATGTTAAGGGTGACATGAAACCAATCATTCGGCTGCGGAGCAGGGGAGATGGTGTTCTCGTATTTTCCAGGATGCTCTTCCCGTAATTTTTTCCAGTCCAAATGGGGCATGGCAATGTATTGCATCATATGGTCCTGTTTTTCGGGGTCATTAAAATTGAAGGGCCTAAAATAGACGGCATCAAAGATGGAATCGTTTTTTCCGTTGAACGCCAAGCCAACAAAACTTCCCTGCGTTTTGTCTTTCCCTTTGATGTCCAGTTCAATGGTGCCGTTATGGAAGTCGGAACCCTTCAGCCATAGAACCCCATCACCTGGGCGATCATCCAAATGAATGACACCCATGTCAAAGAAGACGTCTCGGTTCTGTACCTCCCAGCTATCGGGATCGGTCAATTTCTTGTTCGATTGCCCCATCATAGTAAAGGACAGAAATAACATAATTGCCCATGTAGGGCTAAAAGAAAATTGCTTCATTTTGTTTTCTGATTTGATTCAACACCAAAACTACGGTCCGTAAAAATCACGAAGGGTAGCAAAAGCGGTTTAATCCTCGGTCAAAAGTCGGTCACGAGTTAATTTCCTTATCATTTTCAGCTTTTATTGATATCTTGACTTGTCAAATGGAGAACATCGAAAATGACCATATTGCCCTGTGCAAAAAATTGCTGGAAGAGAAGTTTTCTTTCGGCAACGGGCACGGTTATACCCAAAAGGACCTGGAGCAACTTTCTTCTTATATTGAAGAACATACGGGGTACTACATCAGTCTTTCCACCTTAAAACGGGTATGGAAAGGAGGGTACAAGACCCAACCCCAATTAGCGACTTTGAATGCACTTGTACAGGTGCTGGGATACAAAAACTGGCAGGACTTCAAGCTTCAACATAAAAAACCGATTGCTACGGAGGACAAGAACCCGCCTAAGAGCAAAACGCCACTTTATGTGGCTGCAGGCATTGTGGTGGTCCTAGTGGTGGTTTTGGCATTTTCCTTTGGAAAAAGTGGGGCCAGTACCGTAAAAATTGATGGCCCTGTTACCTTTACCGCAAACAAGACCGTAACAAAAGGGGTTCCGAACACGTTTATCTTCAACTATGACCTGAGCCATGTACAGGCCGATAGCTTTTTTATCCAACAATCTTGGAATGCTTTTCGGCGTGAAAGAATCGATCCCAACAAATCCGTTTACACGTCTATTTATTATGAAAGCGGTTACCACAGGGCCAAATTGATTGCCAATGACGACGTAATTGCCACCCAACCGGTGCATATCATCAGTGACGGTTGGGAGCCCCACGTATATTATACAGAGGCGGATGACCGTTACATCGATTTTAAAGGGGAATCCTTTATAGCGGATAGTATGTTGCACTTGCCTATGGACCTGCTTAAAAAAAGGGGTGTGGATACATCCCGCCATTTCATGTCCCGAATTTCACATAGTGATGAGTATGGGGTTTCCTCCGATAACTTTACCTTTCGGACGAGGTTGAGATCAGACCATGCCCTAGATTCCAATTGTCCTTGGATGAATGTGATCCTTGTCACCACAGAGAATATTTTCTCGGTAGGGATGGTCGGAAAAGGATGTGAGACCGGTGCCAGTTATAAGTTGGGCGAAATTTATAGATCAGGGAAGGATAACAACCTCTCCAAATTGGGGGCTGATCTTTATGATTGGAACGATTTGGAAATACGGGTCAAGGATAAAAAAGCTACCATTTTTATAAATGGAGAGGAAACCTATAGCGAGCTTTTTAAAGAGGATCTGGGCAATATCATGGGGCTTGGCTACATTTTCGAGGGAACAGGTTCCATTCAATTCGTTCAACTTAAAAATGCCGAAGGAGAAATCTCTTTTGAGGATGATTTTGGCGCCAAACCATAATTTCAATACTCAAGAAACATAAAAAGCCCCTTAAAAGGGGCTTTCTTCTAGAATTATGGAACCTACACTACCAAGCCAAGTTGTAGGTGTTCCCACTACCCATGGTTAGTGTTGCAGTCTGGTTTCCGGTGAATACCAAGGTGCCGGAATAATCGTATGTATTTCCATTGGAAGCTTTGCCTACGAAGCTGGCGTAAACTGTTCCCGAGGCCACATTATAATTGGCCTTCAAGATGGTAAGATCCGCGGTGGTAAACTCAATGGTGCTGGTGAAAGCATTTTCGTTGCGTACAAAGGATTCTTGTGACCCTGCCATGGTGAATGTTTCATTTACCACGTAGCTGGATTCGGCATCATCCAAGTTTTGGATATTGATACTCGCACTGGTGCTGGCTTCCGAAGATATCCTTGGGCCATCGTAGCTGGAGGTTCCAGTAAGGTCAAAATCGGCTGCAGAAGGAATAATCCCCGTTCCACAGTCAATGATCCAGCTCCATATCAAACTGGCGCTATAGGTAACATTAGCTGACTGACCGGAAATGTTATAGGAAGAACCATATTCCACACCACATTCGTAATCCTCTGCTTTGTTAGAAGCGGAGTTGTCTTCCTCCATTGTGTAAATGGCCTGATTGGTCTGTTCCACCATTCCTCCGGATTCCGGGGATACGGCCATGGCGATGGCTTCGGCAGCTTCTTCCTCTGTAATGGAAGTTTCGGTGCCATCATTGGAGTCATCATCATCACTACATGATGCAAAGGTCAGGGTCAATACGGCCAATCCAAGCATAATGGGGTTGTTTCTTTTCATTGTTGTTTTGGGTAAGATTAGATGTTTCATGATTTTTAAAGGTTTAAGATTAATTTTCTTTTTGTTGTTATTTTTTGGCTAAACTACTTATGTCCTTAGGGTCAAGGGGGCAGAAAAAAGGCGAACCTGCCAATTCTGGGGGTGAGCCTGTTGTTATCCCTTGTAGTCCATTTTTCCTTTGAAATAATCCACGAACCCCTTGAAGACCAGCACAAACGGATTGTTGCTGATAAAGCCTGTGGTCACGCCATAAGTGGCCTTAATGGTTTCAGGTTGATAAGTGCCGAACCATCGATCCCATATCATAAATACGCCCCCGAAGTTTTTGTCGATATATTGCTCATTGGATCCATGGTGTACCCGATGCGCCGACGGAGTGGCCAGTATGCCTTCTATAAAACCCAACTTGCCCACGGCTTCGGTATGGAGAAAGAACTGATAGAGCAGGTTGAGCCCAAAGGAAGCTGCAATGAATTCAAAAGGAAGTCCGATTAGTATGAGGGGGGCTACCACAAAAGGGGTGAGCAGGGCACTGAGCCAATTCAATCTATAGGATACCGTAAGGTTCATGAACAGGCTGGAATGGTGTACCAAATGGAACGCCCACAGCAATTTTATTTTGTGCGATAACCTGTGGTACCAGTAGTATACAAAGTCCACGGCCACAAAACTGATCAGGAACACCAAAGGGGTACTCTTCAAATGGAACAATGAAAACTGGGATAGGTAGCCCATAATCGTGTATTGAAATCCAAAAAAAAGGACCTTCGATAATTGAAACCCGATAAAAATGGCCAGATTGGCCAACGTGTCCTTAGTGTTGTACGCCTTTTTGTCCTTGCGCCAACTCCAAATGATCTCCACTACCACCAATGCCAATAAGAACAAGAATACAATACCCCCAAATCCAGCACGAAAATTGTTGTCCATGATTTCTTTTTGGGGCGAAGTTGGTTCAAAATGAAAAGGTGTATGAGGGCAAAGTAGGTGAGGCTGAGAATGTTAGTGTTGAAATTTCCTTTAAGGTCGGTTAACAAATTGGCATTTTGGTTCAACCTTTAATTTTGCAGGCTTGCCCCCCGAATACCCTCTTTGAAGGAATTTTTCATGGCCAATCCTATAGGATTGGAAATATTTTTGGAGCAAAACAACAATCATGAAAAGACTTTTTGTAACCACATCTTTATTGCTGTTGCTCTCCGCATGTTCTAGCGATTCGGAAGATTTCAATGGGAATGTAACAGAATACCAGACCATTTATAAAATACCCGTTGTGGTGCACGTGGTGCATAACGGGGAAGCTGTTGGATCTGGCGCGAACATCAGTTATGCCCAGATCCAATCGCAAATTGAAGTACTCAATGAGGATTTTAGAAGGAGGATTGGAAGCAATGGGTTCAACGAAAATGAAGCCGGTGCAGATACCTTGATAGAGTTTTTTCTGGCCACCGAAGACCCGAACGGTAGCGCTTTGGAGGAACCGGGTATTGATCGTGTGGATGGGGGGCGTTCCGAATGGCCCAAGGGATTTTTAAGGAATCCGATTGAAACCAGCTTGAAACCGTTCACCATTTGGGATCCCGAAAAATATTTCAACATTTGGACCGTAAATTTTGGTGGATTTGCCAGTAGGGATTTGTTGGGTTATGCCCAGTTTCCGGATGAGTCCGATCTGCCCGGGTTGAATGTGGACAATGGACCCGACAATACAGATGGAATCGTGATCGGGTATAAATATTTTGGTTCCAGCGAAAAGGGCAATTTTCCCGATTTGATCGCTCCATACGATTTGGGAAGAACCACCACCCACGAAGTTGGCCATTGGTTGGGTTTAAGACATATTTGGGGCGATGGGGACTGTACCTATGATGACTATTGTCTCGATACACCTTTATCGGCCGAACCCAGTTATGGTTGCCCGGTGGATAAAATCACCTGCACCGAATTGGAAATGACCGAAAATTATATGGACTATACGGATGATGGTTGCATGAACACCTTTACCCTAAATCAAATGGATCGCATGCATACCGTGTTGGAAACCAGTCCAAGGAGGAAAGAACTCGTGGTGTTGGTTCAAGAACCGATATATTGATCATTCATCCAACCACTTCTTGAATTCAGGAGCTTTGGCCTTGCTTACAATGATTTTTTCATGGGGTCTGGGTTCCACATTGATGATCAATCTGCCGTTGAAGTAAAAATCAATGTCCTTTACTGCCCAACGTTGCACTATAAATTGGCGGTTGGCCCTATAAAATAGTTTTGGTGAAATCTCGGCCAATATTTTGTCCAATGTGGAGTCGATGATGTATTTTTTGCCATCCGAAGTATGGGCATAAACCACTTCCTGTTCGGTAAAGAACCAATGGATTTTTTCCACGGGTAGGGGGATCAATTTATTTTGGAAGTGTACCAAATAGGCTTCGCGATAGGATTTGTTCTCATTGGTCTGGAGGTAGTTCAACAGTTCTTGGATTTTGTCGTTGCCGGTTGATTTAATGCCCCGAGTATCCCTGAATTTCTGGAGGGCATTGGCCACTTCATCCCTTTCAAACGGTTTTAGGATATAGTCCAGCCCATTTACTTTAAAGGCCTCCAATGCGTAATGATCATAGGCGGTAATGAATATGACAGGAACGGAGGGCTTTATGATCTTGAAGATGTCGAACGAGAGTCCATCCGTTAATCGAATGTCCATAAAAAGTAGATCACAGGCATCCATGTTTTCCTGCAACCAATCCACGGAACTTTTCACACTGTCCATTTTGTTCAACACCTGGATTTCCGGATTTAGCTCTTTAAGGGTAAACTCTAGATTTCTGGCAATGGCCGGTTCGTCTTCAATAATGGCGATGTTTATGGACATGTGATCAAGGATTTAAGGGAAGTTTTACGGTAAAATGATCTTCTGTTTTTTCAATCTCAATGGAATGGCCCATCAAGATATTGTAGCGTTCGTTCAAGTTCAACAAGCCAATTCCCGTGGATGGTTCTTTGTATACGGCTTCATTAAGGGTGTTCCTAAAATGCAAGGCCCCATTTTCCTGAAAAATATCGATACGCAGGGGAATCTCCTTCGAAACATAGTTGTGCTTTACTGCATTTTCCAACAAGGGTTGCAAGGACATGTGGGGCAATCGGATGCCTTGGGTCCTTGGGACATCAATATGGACCTGAAGGGCCTCCTCGAATCTCATTTTCAACAATTGGATGTTCGAATCCAACAATTCCAACTCTTTGTCCAGACCAATCAATTGCTCTTGGTGGTTGCCAAGGGAATATCGGAACACCTTGGAAAGGTGGGTAATATAATCTTGGGCCTTTTGCGGATTTTCCCTGACCAAAGCCGAAAGACTGCTCAGGGCATTGAACAAAAAATGAGGGTTGATCTGGGCCTTTAGGTTTTTGATCTCCGCATCAAAATAGGCCGTTTTCAATTGCTCGTTCTCCTGTTCCTTTCGTTTTTGAATTCTGTTGAGCAAAACGATCTTGACCAAAATGGCAATCAATCCCAAACTGGTGACCAACCTAAAAAAGTACCCCAAACGAAAGAGCCTTACATTGGTCACATTCTGGAAAAACAACTTTTGGGAGGCGGAACCAATCGCCAAAAGCACGGCGAAAAACACGGCATTGGAAAGAAGGTTTTTCAATAGGTGTTTGTTACCCTTATCCCCATTCCAATTGAGCCAGGCCAAATTCAGATAGCCAAAGAAAATACAGAAACCGAATTGGAAAAGGGTCTGGTAGGCCAGTTCAGGTGCGTTAAATACCCAAGGCAGGCCAATGTTCCTTGCTTCACCCGGCAATAGCACAAACAGCCTGTGGACGTTCAAGGCAATGGCCACTAAAACAGAGGTCAACAACAATACCCTTTTTTCGGTTTTGATCATTTTCATTTTTTAAAAGTACAAAGGCTTCCCCAATCCACAACGGTTGACCGGGAAAGCCTGGGATTAAGAATGAAAAAGTTGCTTTTTATGATTTGTTCTTTTGCTTGAAACGATCTTTGAGTGCGCTTCGGTTTTCCTTCTGGAGTTCCTTAAAAGCTTCAAATTCGTCTTCGCTCAAAAGTGCTTTCATTTCTTCGTTTTTACTGTCCTGGATCGCTTTTAGTTCTTTGAACTTGGACATTCTGGAGCCTTCGCTTTCTTGGGTGGCCTTGATCTTTTCGTAGTACTTGTCGCTGATTTCGATAAAGGCTTCTTTCTTTTCACCGGTCAGCTGAAGGGTCTCGATTTGTTTTTCCAAGATTTCGGTGTACTTATCGTCTTCTTGCGAAAAGCCAAGGGCAAAAGAGAACAGCATAATTGCCACTAGTATTTTTTTCATGATGTGTGTTTTAAATTTGAAGCAATGTTAGGTCACATCGCAACAATCGGGATGGCCAAAAAAGGTGAAACGGAAAAACGGGAGGGTTAAGCTTTCTCGATGGGGGATGAATTTTTATCCGCGGTTCTGAACGGGTAAACCCAGGGCATTTTTTATAATGAAGGTTTAACGTGAATTTAACTAAGGTCAATACCGTAAAGCGTTCACTTAATGTTAAACTTTAACATTTTTTCTTACTTTTGACTACAAACCTATAGAATACATGTCCAAGTTTGGTGAACTCATAGATTTAAAGGTCCCTGTGTTGTTGGACTTTTATGCAGAATGGAACGAGCAATCCACGTCCATGCACCCCGTATTACGCGATGTAGCTGCTGCTCTCGGCGATAAGGGAAAAGTGATAAAAATTGATGTGGACAAAAACAAGGAACTTTCCCAAGCCCTTCGCATAAAAGGGCTACCCACACTAATGATCTATAAAAAAGGAGAGATGGTCTGGCGGCAGAGCGGCGAACAGGACGCCAATACGTTGATAGGCATCTTAAACGAATATATTTAATAAAAAAAGCGAGGTTTTCACCTCGCTTTTTTTAGTTCTGTTCTTGCGGCACAACCGAATCCCCCATGTTCCCAATGGTATCCAATGGAATGGAATCTTCCAAATCCGGATTAATGGGTGAAGGTTCTTCCAGTAGTTCCTCTTTCCCGTCATCCACAAATTGGGAGAACTTGTCTATGTACTCGTTGAAGATTACCGTTTCGGATTCGGCAAATTCCCTATCCTTGTTGTCGATAAGGATATCGATGTTCCTTCGGTAGGCCTGCATGTCGGATAGGATGTCGTCAATCTTCTCATATTGCTCATCCAAAGGAATGCTGGAATAGTACTCCAAATGTTCCTGATAGATTTTTTTGAGCTTGCCATACAATTCCCTGGCCTTTTCAGTCTCACCTACCTTGTAGTAGCCATCTACAAAAGGTTCCACAAAGGCATAGAAATAATAGTGTTCTACCGGCATATTGGTCATGGCGATGTCGATGACGTCCTTGGCCTTGTCTATTTTGTTCTCTTCGATCAAGGTTTCCATCAACCTGGCCAAATTGCTTCGGAACGAAAGTCCTTGGGAACGGGTCTGCGGATCGTGATAGATCTTGTCGCTTCCGGAATTGCCCCAGTCCCAATTTTTTACAATGTCGTACATGAGGTCGGAATCGATACGGCCCATTTCAAACGAATTCTTGTTCGGGGTCTTGATGGGCACCAGCTTGTATACGAGGCCATCCAATTGTAGATAGTCCTTCATCCAAATGTATTCCGAGCTATCAAAACTTCCACCGGAGAAATAAATGGGTCGTTTCCAATCGTTGTTGGCGATGACATCCAGCATCAATATCCTGTTCTTGGGCAAAGCACTTTGTGGTAGGTCAATGTCTATATAATCCACAATAAGTGCAGAATCTTTCTCCTTGACCAACCCACTTTCAATGACGTTCTTTTTGTTCACCGGAATACGGATCTTGTTGGTGGGGTAGTACACAATATCCAAGGTACTTTCGGGATATTGTTCCAAGTCTGCTCCTCTTTTCTCCAACACAAACCCGAATTTGGTCTCGGGATTGTCGCTCCCGATCCAGCTCACAAAATCGTTGATGGACCATCTGCTTTCCGAAATCGGTTTTCTGAAAACATCATCCGCTTTGGTAGAATAGACGGCATCCCGGGTTCCGTATCGATATTTATCATGTGTTAACTGCGAAGGAATCGGGTCGCTTTCATACGCCTTACGTTTCATCTGGTCTATATACCAATCCGTGGCGAATAGACTAGTATTTACGATGCGGACATCGGTTCTGTAGTTCTCGATCTCTTGGGCATACCAGAGTGGAAAGGTATCGTTGTCGCCAATGGTGAACAAGATGGCCCCGGCATCTTCCTGACAGGAATCCAGATAGGCCTTTGCGGTGGAGGGAGCTGTATATTTGCCGGAACGGTCATGATCGTCCCAGTTTTGGAACGCCATCAAAAAAGGAACCGCCAGCAGACATAAAGTAGTAATGGCCGGTGCCGCAATCTTGGCAGGAATCAGTTTTTTGAACTCTTCATACAATCCATATACCCCAAGACCGATCCAAATGCAGAATACATAGAAGGACCCTACTAGGGAATAATCCCTTTCACGGGGCTGGAAGATATAGGGGTTGGTGTAGAATTGAATGGCCAATCCCGTGAACATAAAGAACACAAAGAGGGCCCAAAATTGTTTGGGGTTCTTCGAAATTTGAAAAACGATGCCCAAGATGCCTAAGATAAGGGGCAGGAAAAAATAGGTGTTACGTCCTTTATTGTTCTTCCAATCGCTGGGAAGATTCTTTTGACTACCCAATCGTAGACCATCAATAAAACCGACGCCACTGAGCCAGTTGCCATTTTCATCGTACTTGCCTTGGATGTCGTTCTGCTTCCCTACAAAGTTCCACATGAAGTACCGCATGTACATATACCCAAACTGAAAATCGAACATATATTGGATGTTCTGCCATAACGTTGGGGGCTCCACTTCAATATATTCCCCGAATTCCCGCAAAAAGCGGATATATTGCTCGGAGTCCAGTTCACCTTTGGTGTATGCAGCCTTAAACTGGTTCACTGCATCCCTTAGATCATTGTTGGAAATGTATTCCGATTTGATCCTGAAATTGAGTACCCCAAAGTATTTCATGTAGTTTTCGGCATGTTGGTCGCTCCACATCCGTGGTAAAAGGCCCACATGCTTTGGGTTAGGGCCTGGCACTGCACCTTTGTAATGGTTGACGATCACGTACTTGCCCAGTTTCAGGTCTTTTTCATATTTGGGGCTGTCATCCCTGTCCTCACCGGATGGGGCAAAGGCATCGGAATAATACGCGCCATAAATGGGACTGTCCACCCCAGGATATTGTTCCCTGTTGTAGTAGGCCAAAAGGGCCCTTGCATCAGCAGGGTTGTTCTCGTTCACCACAGTCTTGGCGTTGGCCCTGATGGGCAGCATCATCCATGAAGAAAACCCAAGGATGAGGAACATTAAACACATGATGATGAGGTTGCCCGAGTAAAACTTGTGTTTTCGGGTATAGCGCAACCCAAAATAGAAGGCGGCCACAAAAAGCAATCCCATGATAATGGTCCCTGAATTGAAGGGAAGGCCAATTTCGTTGATGAAGAAAACCTCGCTCCAACCGAACAATTTCAACACATAGGTGAGCGAAAATTTGTAGACCAATATCAAGATGACCACTACGATCAAATTCGCCAAAAGAAAATTCTTGACGGTGGTGGTCTTGTATCTTTTAAAATAATAAAGCAGGCCAACGGTAGGGATGGCCAAAAAGCCCATAAACTGGATCCCGAAGGTAAGTCCCACCAAAAAGCAGATAAGCAACAACCAACGGTGGCCTCTTGGGTCGTCCAGATTATCTACCCATTTCAATCCCAGCCAGAGCAAAAGGGCCATGATCAAACTGGCCATGGCATATACCTCGGTCTCCACGGCGTTGAACCAAAAACTGTCTGAAAAGGTGAAGGCCAATGCACCCACAAGCCCACTTCCCAAAACGGCAATGGCCTTGTTGTTGGACAACGGCTTATCGGAATTGATGAGTTTTTGTGCCAAATTGGTAATGGACCAAAAGGTAAACAGTACGGCAAAGGCACTGGATACGATGGAAACCGCATTGACCATGAGAGCAATCTTGGTTTCGTCCCCAAAGGCAAAAATGGAAAAAAAGGCACCGATCATCTGAAGGAGCGGAGCGCCAGGTGGGTGACCAACCTGTAGCTTGGCAGCGGTGGAAATGTATTCCCCGGCATCCCAAAAACTTCCTGTGGGTTCAACGGTCAGGGCATAAACAGCAAAGGCAATTGCGAAGGAAATCCACCCGACGATGGTATCCCATTTTTTGAAGTCTTTTGCGAACATAAGAGTTGGTTGTTAACCGAGTTGGGGCGAATTTAGTAAATATAGCAGAGAAGGCAGGTCATTTTTCAAAAACCTTTAACATGGACAAGGAAGAAAATTAGGGTGTATTCTTGTCAAAATATTTGCTGATACCAAAGTTTGTTATAAATTTGCACGCTCAAAAGCTGAAACAATTTTGGCTTTGATGTGGTACTGGCCTATGGTGTAATTGGCAACACTACTGATTTTGGTTCAGTCATTCTAGGTTCGAGTCCTAGTAGGCCAACAAAAACCTCCCCTTCGCAAGATGGGGAGGTTTTTTATTGTTAATTCATTTTGAGTTAATGACTGTCCTTGGAATTCTTATCCAAAAAGGAAACCAAAATCCCAATTAAAAGGGAAATTCCAATAAACCCAAGGGACGCCCACTCGGGAAATGTATAGTTATGGGCCAAGATGAGTTTGATGCCCACAAAACTTAGAATGGCCACCAAACTGTATTTCAGGTGATGGAACCTGTTCAGCATATTGGCCAAGAAAAAGTACATAGACCTTAGGCCTAAAATGGCAAAAATATTGGAACTGAAGACCAAAAAAGGGTCGGAAGTAATGGCCAAAATGGCCGGAACGCTGTCCAGGGCAAACAAAATATCTGTGAACTCAATGACTACCAACGCAATAAAAAGTGGAGTGGCCGCCGTAATATGCTTTATTTTGATAAAGAATTTTTGTCCCTGCATATGGGAAGTGATCGGCATCACCTTTCGCAAGTTTCTGTAGACAAAGGATTTTTTCGGATTGAAAGGCTTTTCCTTGGAAACGACCATCCGTATGGCTGTAAAAATCAGGAATGCCCCAAAAATATAGGTGGTAAAGCTAAATTTTTTGATCAGGGCAACTCCGAAGAAAATCATGAAGGCCCTAAAGATGATGGCACCCAAAATACCCCAAAACAAGACCCTGTGCTGGTATTTCTGTGGAATCCGGAACGAACCGAAAATTACGGCAATTACAAAAATGTTGTCAATGCTGAGAGATAGTTCAATGAGGTAACCCGTGAGGTATTTCATGCTGGCCCCCATAGGTTTTAACTGATCCGGGTTGTCAATTTTGCCCGTACTGTAAAGCCAATAGATCACAAAGGAAAACAGGAGGGACAGGGTGACCCAAATACTGGTCCACATGGATGCTTCCTTAACGCTGATAATGTGGGCATTTTTGTTGAAAACGCCCAAATCGAGGGCCAAAAAGGCAAGTATTCCCAACAGGAAAATGATCCAAACCATCATACTTGAACTGTATCGCGACTGCGAAAATACCAAACCACCCTGGCATTGGTGAAATTCACCTTCAAATTTGCAATTTTATTAACAATGATGAAGACGGCAAGCCGGAAACGGGAACTCATTTTAGTGTTTTAGAGGTGAACTGGATAAAACAGTGCCGCTGGTTCCTTTCTGCCTTCCAGTTCCATTGTGCCCATGGGTTCAAAATTGATGGGCCCATTTTCATCCAGTACATCTTTCAGCTGACCCGAAAGAAGTAATTCTTTACCGTAAGTTTTGCAAAGCTTCTGTATACGGGCCGTTACATTTAATACATCACCCGTAAAGAAGATTTCCTTTTTAAGTGCCCCGATTTCTCCCGTGGTCACCTGCCCCATATGCATACCTGCCCGAAAGGAAGGGATCACACCGTATTTTTTTTCGAATTGACCATACTTTTTCTTTAGACGCTCTTTCATGGCGTAAAAACATTGGATGCAATTTTGATGCGAAACACCCTCCTCTTTTTTCCAAGAAATCACGATTTCATCCCCAACGTATTGGTAGACTTCACCCTTAAATTGAATAATGGCATCCGAAAGTTGGTTATAATAATCCCGTAAAAACTCAAAATAGGTTTGATGACCTAATTGCTCGGCTAACGAAGTGGAAGACTTCATGTCGAGAAACATGAAGATTCGGGTTTCGGCTTTTGGTAGGTAGTATTTTCCGGAAAAGAAATTGAGTAAAACATCATGTCCCAAATGCTCACTGATCCCAGAATACAACAAGGAAACAAAAATGCTGAAGGAAAGGGATACCATGGTGCTCAAAAAGGTGGAACTCACGATGTAATGGGAAAATTTGTCCCAAACCCCACTGTCCAAAATAGAGGTGCCCATCTCTATACTGGCCGCTAGTGGAAAAGTAATGCAATTGATGACCAGCATGAACAATAGGTAAAACCCCATTTTATAAAGGATCTTACGGCCAAAACTTTTCGATTTAAACTGCTTTCCCAACCAAAGTACTTCTACGGTTCCCATAGCAATTCCTACCATGAAAACGGCAAAGGAGGCAAATAGAAAAATGGCCCAGTCCACTGTAATATCCGTTTCGGGACGTTTGTTTTCGTAGTCGGTGGCCATGGACTCGATAAGGAGCACAAACCAACTCAAAGCCAGCCAGATAATTCCGAAGGGCAGTATTCGTTTTAAGTAGTATTTGGTTTTGGGTTTCCCAAGGTTGATCATGGTATAAAGGTAACAGGATTTTGTAATGGATGAAGGCCAATCCGAACCAATGGAAAGTTAATCCATTCAAATGAAGATTGAATTCAAGCGACTTCACGAAGTCGATATTGCTGATCTGCTCCTATTGATGAACCATGAATTGGTGCGAAGACAAATGCCGTTGTTCCAAGGGGATTTCACAAAAGAGGATTTGGAAAAATTTGTTGAAATAAAGGAACAATTATGGGCAGAATTCGGTTATGGTCCCTGGGCTTTTTATGTGGATGATGCTTTTGTGGGTTGGGGCGGACTGCAACCTGAAAACGGGGAGGCTGATTTGGCCATGGTGCTACATCCTGACCATTGGGGCTTGGGTAAGTCCATTTATACCAAGATCATCAAGAAAGCTTTTAATGAAATGGGACTCGATTCCATCACCATTTTGCTGCCCCAAACCAGAACTAAGGTCAAAGGGCTTTTAAGATTGGGGTTCCAAGAAGAAGGAGAAGTGCAAATCCAAAGTGTTCCATTTGTTAAGTATCGGTTGTTGAAGAAGAGTTGTTGACCTATATCAATTTAGCAAAATAAAAATCGTTCCACAGGGGATTAATCTGTACATTAGGCAGGTATTTACCTTTAGAACTACTTTGAAATCAGGTAGTTCTGTTATGGTGATTACATGCACAAACAGATTAAACAAACTACATGAACAATGGCGCAGATTACTTATGAACAGGAGTTCAAAAGATCCACAAAAGATCCGGAAAATTTCTGGATGGATCAAGCTTCGCAGATCAGTTGGTTTCAAAAACCAACTCGGGCAATCAGTAAGGATGCTAATGGATTTTACCGATGGTTCAAAGGAGGAAAGTTGAACACCTCTTATTTGGCCCTTGATGCCCATATTGAAAACGGTCGGGGAGACGACATTGCACTGATTTACGATTCCCCGGTCACGCAATCGATTGCGAAATATACCTATCTGGAATTGAGGGACATGGTAAGCCGATTGGCTGGAGGGATGCAGCGCTTGGGAGTGGAAAAAGGGGACACGGTAATCATTTACATGCCCATGATCCCGCAGGCGGTGGTATCCATGTTGGCCTGCGCAAGGCTTGGTGCGGTACACTCCGTGGTATTCGGTGGTTTTGCCCCGCATGAGTTGGCCATCAGGATTGACGATGCCAAACCAAAACTCATCATCACGGCGACTTCAGGCATCGAGGTAGACCGTATCATTCCCTATAAACCCATGGTTGATGAAGCCATTAAAATGGCGACCCATTCCCCGGAACATGTAATCGTATTCAACCGAAAATTGGGAGCGGTTCGCCCTGATGGAGAAAACGATATTGATTATGCCACCTTGATGAAGATTGCCGATCCTGTTCGCTGGACTGAAGTGGACGCTACCGATCCGTTGTACATTTTGTATACCTCGGGGACAACGGGCAAGCCTAAGGGAATCGTTCGTGACAATGGAGGGCACGCCGTGGCCATGCATTATAGTATGAAACATATTTACGGGGTCAACCCCCGTGAGGTCTTTTGGGCGGCCAGCGATGTGGGATGGGTCGTGGGGCACAGTTATATTGTGTACGCCCCCTTGATCTATGGCTGTACCACGGTCCTTTTTGAGGGGAAACCCGTTCGAACACCCGATGCCTCCACTTTTTGGAGGGTGATCAGTGATCACGAGGTCAATGTCATGTTCACGGCCCCCACGGCTATTCGTGCCATTAAGAAAGAAGATCCCCATGGGGAATTTATCAAGCAGTTTGATATGACGGGATTACGGTATCTCTTCTTGGCCGGGGAACGATGCGATGTGAGTACCCTCGAATGGGCAGGAGAAAAATTGAACGTACCCGTGATCGATCACTGGTGGCAAACCGAAACAGGATGGCCCATTGTGGCTAACATGATGGGGGTTGAAAGTCATTTTGAGGTAAAACCGGGATCGGCCACCAAACCGGTTTGTGGGTATGATGTCCAAATTCTTCGGGAAGATGGCACTCAAGCTGATCAAGGCGAAGAAGGCTACGTGGCCATAAAATTACCCTTGCCCCCGGGAACCTTGCCCAACCTTTGGGGGGATACGGAACGATTCGTGAAAGGCTACTTGGAACGATTTGAAGGCTATTATTTCTCTGGTGATGGGGGATATATTGATGAGGCGGGATATGTGTTCATCACAGGACGGGTAGATGATATCATCAATGTGGCCGGACACCGTTTGTCCACTGCGGAAATGGAAGAAGTGGTGGCCAAGCACCCCGATGTGGCCGAATGTTGTGTGGTGGGAATAGAGGATGACCTTAAAGGTCAGATACCTCTGGCGCTTGCAGTACTCAAAGCGGGTTCGGAAATTGAACATTTTCAACTACAGTCCGAAGTCGTAAACGATGTACGGAAAGAAATAGGTCCTGTGGCATCACTTAAAAAAGTGTTGGTGGCCGAACGCTTACCCAAGACACGTTCAGGAAAAATACTTAGAAAGATTATTAGGGCCATTGCCGATGGAAAGGAATACAATGTACCCTCAACCATTGATGATCCCGAAATACTTTCAGAAATCCAAACACTGTTTGAAGGTCAGATGGTGGGCGTTTTTGAGAAAAAGTGAAGAACAAAAAAGGGAGCTAAAGCAGCTCCCTTTTTTGTTAGTTCTTGTTTACCCGATAGGTGACTTTTCTATTGGTGATGACTGTTCCAACCTTTAAGTTCAAAGTGGCTTGGGTTGAGGTCAATGCGGTACAGCTTGCCGTGGAATTGGAAACCAAAACACGGAAGATATATCCGTTTTTATCCAAATCCGGACTGTTAATAGTGAGGTTTGCAGTTGAGGTCCCACTATAATCGGTACCATCCGCCAACGGAACAAAATTACTGCCCCCGTCGGTGCTCACTTCCCATTGGTAGGTGTCAATTCCAGTGGTGGAAACGGAAAAACTTCCATTGTTGCCCACAATTATATTTTGATCTGCAGGTTGTGTATCGATGGTGAAAGGATCTACTGTGATGGTCTGTTCCACATCAAAAGTATTACCAGAGGCATCGGTAATCCTATAAGTTCTGGTGATAATTTCTGGATTGGACCCTCCATCGCTCACATCACTGATGAAAGTAACGGTCGGGCTTGGATCGCAATTATCGGCTTCATCGGTGATTACGGTCACATCCGCTACTGGAATATCCCCGGTGCAATACACGGTCAATGGAGCTGGAGCACTTGCTGTTGGTGCTGTTGGATCCACGGTTATGGTCGTTGTTGCCGCAAGGTTTGGGTATGGTGGATCTCCTGGCATGCCACCATATTCCACCAAATACCCCTTTGGTTGATAATCACCACTGGCAGCACCTGTATTGGAAAGGTCGTTCCAAGACCCTGGTAAGCCTACCCCTGGTGCGGTAATGTGCGCATAGTCCTCATCACCACTGTTATTGGGTTCGCCTGCGTTCCAGAACTCATAGGCAAAAGCAGTTCCGCCGGCATTACCTCTCCAGAACAATGTTCCGGCCTCGGGGCCCGTTACCCAATACCAATCCCCTTCCAAAGCGGCATCACTGGCTCCGATCCAACCGGCACCGGGAGCCTGTGAACCCAGAAGATCGGATTCGTCTTGAATGGAAATAGTGGCCAAATATCCTTGAAGGCCATAAAAGGTGCGTAAAGCAGCGGCATCCCTTGCCGATGTCCAGGTAATTCCCAATGAGGGTACATACTCATAATAGTGTCCTGTCGACGCCAAATAGTTGGCTTCATCCATCACAATGGAAAAACTACGAGTTTCCCCAGAAGTTACTGTTGCAGTGGTTTGAAAAACAACCGCACTGATGGCTGCCTCAAATTCAGCCAAGGTTGTTGGTCCGGTCAAGGTCAATCTACCTTCTGAAACATCCCAACTTGCGGTGATGTTGGGGTGAGTGCCTGTTAAGCTTAAAAGGTCTCCTGTATTGTTGTAATTAGAGGTAATCTGAATGAATACTGCATCTAAGGTACTGCTATCCGGATCTGTAATACTGACGCTTTCCACAACCGGGATGGTACTGCCAGGACAGAAAACCTGATCTCCTGTAGCGGCAATGGAAGGTGGTTGGTCGGAATTGACGGTATCGTCCCTGAAATCCAAATCCCCTCCGGAACCTAAATCCGCGTCCGAATCAGGAAGCATCAAAGTTGCACCACTTGTGGTGGTGGGATCGTCAATGGTACCGCCAGGGTCACCATAACCAGAGGTAGTATCGATATTGTTGTCTAATCCATCATTGTCCGAGTCACTTCCTGAGAGGGTCAATGCAGCTTCGGTGGTATCGTTGGTGCCATCGTTGTCACTATCCGTGTCGAGGAAGTCTGGCGTGCCGTCCCCATCGGTATCCACGTAGGCTATGCCACCAGTTTCGTAAGCGTTGTCCAATCCGTCATTGTCGGAATCAGTTCCCGAAGGTGACGTATAACCTGTTGAAGTCTGCGCCTCTACATTATCGGGGATACCGTCGCCATCACTATCCAAATCTTGGTAATTAGGAATTCCATCGCCGTCCGTATCCACAGTGGAGCAATCAAAAGAACCACTGTAGCTGGCCCCATAGACTCTTGCCCCAGTTTGGTATGCCATCACCCTAAAGGATTGAAAATTGCTGGTTGAAACCGTAAAAGTAATTTCAGTTATAGATCCCGAAGGAATACCTCCAGCGCTTGCCAACCAATTCCCGTTGGTATATTGAATCTGCATGTCCGTGCTGCCACTGCCATTATTTGCATTGGGGTCCGCAGCCAAGAAAACACTGACGTTAGTGCCTATGGGTATCACCTGGGCAAACTGTAATAATAAAATGGATTGACCTTGGTAGGTTGAAACCGAGTTGGCAGCATATGTGGTGCCCGGGTTTCCCTGGGCGTTGGAAACATTGTTGAAATATTGAACGTTCGTGGCGGTCTGCACATACGCACTGCCCGTTGCTCCCCCGCATTCATCCGTATCCAAAATACCATCATTGTCATCGTCAACATCTGTGCTGTCCGGAACCCCATCATTATCCAAGTCGGGTTGAGAACAATTGGAGTATAATATGGAGAATGGAATATTTTGCTTGGAAATGGAAGGCCCTTGGTATTGCACGGTTAAGGTTTCACCGCCACCATTTTCAAAGAAAAGCACCCTTATAGTGTGAAGACCGGCGGTCAAGGAAATGGATCCCGACCTTTCCTGTGTGCCGTGGGCCCCATCGTTATCTACAACTTGGGTACCATCGATATAAAGCTTGGAACCGTCATCAGAAGAAGTGTAGAAAGTGTATGATCCTGCGGCATCAATTTGGATATAACCATCGTATCGAATACTGAAGTAATCGGTATCGCCTGGATCTTCTTGGTTTTGGAGGGCGTCAACATCAAAACTGGTATAGGTGCCGGTACCCAATGCACCAGAGGTAGGAATGTTGTCCACAGTACTTCCTGAAGGGCCACTGTCGTAAAACTCAAAGTCGATTTCCCCGTTACAGATGCCAGAAACTCCTTCCACGGTAACATTGTCAATAAAATATTGTTCCGCCCCATCATTATTGTACATCCGAACCCTGATTTCAAGTGAAGTGTTTCCTGCTGTGGATAGGTTAACGGTGTAGGAGGAATTTAAGGGGTCCGAGTTGGATCCCGATGCATTGACAAATTGTTGCCAAGACCCTCCATCAATGCGGTACTCTCCTCTAAAATAATCCTGACCATTATCCATTTCGCTGGGTGTATTTGCCCAAGTATCCATGTGAAAACTGATAAAGGAATATCCTGAGATATCAATAGAATTGACCTGCCAAGTTCCCATACTGCCTAAATTTCTTCCACGGAGGGAATTGTTTCGAACGGACAAACTATTTCCCCGGTCGGTTGTCCAATTGGAGGCAGATGGTCCCGTGGCCGTACCACTTTGGGTATTGTTGGCATAGGTAAAGTTTTCACTCCAAAGGATGGTCTGTGAAAAAGAGAGGAAGGTTCCCCATAAAAAGAACACCAAAAGTGCCCTATGGCCATTGGAAATTTTGGGTGATTTTCCCTTGCCGAACAAAATTGAGGTCATGCTCCTTGTTGATTTGCGTACAAAGCTAACCCCAGTATCCTTTACTGAAAATATTTGTTGTGAAATGGGTAAATAGCCGTGTTAATGGGTAAATTTGTCAAGTCTGAAACTTGCTTGTCCTTCTAAAATTTTGCTTGGAGTGTCATTGGAAAGGCAAGTAATTTTGAGGCAGTCTAGACCAAATGCATCATGAATAAAGTCGTATCAAATGTTTTGTGTACCACATACTTGCAGTTACAGGAATATTTGTCGTATATTTGCACCACTGAACGGATATAGAAGTATTCATGAGGGGACTTTGAGTCCCCTCTTTTATTGCTGATTTCTTATGTTGAAGGAAAAAGTGGAATCGTTGTTGAACAAGGCCTTGGAGGAACGTCCTTCTTTGTTTTTGATTGATTTTACCGTAGGTGGGGACAATACCATAAAGGTAGTTTTGGACGGTGATAAAGGAGTGAGTCTTCAGGATTGTATGGATGTTAGCAGGGCCATTGAGCACAACCTCGACCGAGAGGAAGAGGATTTTTCACTCGAAGTGGCCTCCGCGGGAGCGGCTTCCCCTATGCGGTTTCCCCGTCAGTATACAAAGAATATTGGACGACAGATAAAGGTGCGCACCACGGGTCAAGAATTGGAAGGGACTTTGGTGGATGCCTCTGAAAATAGTATTACCTTGGAGTGGAAGGCACGTGAGCCCAAACCCACCGGTAAGGGAAAGGTAACAGTACAGAAAAAGCAGGAAATTGCTTTTTCTGATATCCAAGAAGCAAAAGTTATATTAAAATTTTAATCGTAGTAGAAAAATGGAAAACCTAGCGCTCATCGAATCCTTTTCGGAGTTCAAGGACGATAAGTTTATAGACAGGGTGACCCTTATGGCCATTTTGGAAGAAGTGTTCCGAAGTGCCCTCAAGAAGAAGTTTGGTTCTGACGACAATTTTGATATCATCATCAACCCGGATAAAGGGGATTTGGAGATATGGAGAAACCGAGTGGTTGTAGAAGATGGGGAAGTGGAAGATCCCAATGAAGAAATATCCCTTACCGAGGCCAGAAGGATCGAGCCGGATTTTGAGGTGGGAGAGGACGTTTCCGAAGAAGTGAAACTTATCGATTTGGGTAGAAGGGCCATTTTGGCCTTGCGCCAAAACCTGATCTCCAAAATCCATGAGCACGATAATACCACCATCTACAAGCAATTCAAAGACCTTGAAGGTGAGATCTATACCGCTGAGGTACACCACATCCGTCACAAGGCCGTGATCTTGTTGGACGATGAGGGTAATGAAATTATCCTTCCAAAGGAAAAACAGATTCCATCCGACTTTTTCCGTAAAGGCGACAATGTTCGTGGAATCATTGAAAGTGTTGAATTGAAAGGGAACAAGCCGACCATTATCATGTCGAGGACTTCACCTATTTTCTTGGAGCAATTGTTCTTCCAGGAAATCCCGGAAGTGTTCGATGGATTGATCACCATTAAAAAAGCGGTTCGTATACCAGGTGAAAAAGCCAAGGTGGCCGTGGATTCCTATGATGATAGGATCGATCCGGTAGGTGCCTGTGTGGGGATGAAGGGGTCGCGTATCCATGGAATTGTCCGCGAGTTGGGTAATGAAAACATCGATGTGATCAACTGGACCAATAATCCACAATTGATGATCACCAGGGCATTGAGCCCTGCGAAGGTTTCATCGGTAAAATTGAACGAAGAGAAAAAAACCGCCCAGGTATATCTTAAGCCAGAGGAAGTTTCCAAGGCTATCGGTAGGGGTGGGCATAACATTCGATTGGCAGGCCAATTGACTGGTTACGAAATAGATGTGTTCCGTGAAGGTGTTGAGGAAGATGTGGAATTGACCGAGTTTTCAGATGAAATTGAAAGCTGGGTGATCGAGGAACTCAAGAAGATCGGTTTGGATACCGCACGTAGTGTTTTGGAACAAGATGTGACCGACTTGGCCAAGCGAACCGATTTGGAAGAAGAAACAATCCTGGATGTGATTCGCATCCTGAAGGAAGAATTTGAAGATTAGACTTATATTAGCAGCGAATTTTAGGGCAAGGAAATTAATTTATGGCAGAAAATCCAACGATACGACTTAATAAAGTTCTTAGGGAATTGAACATTTCACTGGAAAGGGCGGTGGACTACCTGGCCTCTGAGGGCCATGAGGTAGAGGCACGTCCTACCACAAAAATTTCAGATGAGGTGTATCAGGTCCTGTTGGATGAGTTCCAAACGGATAAGAGTAAAAAAGTAGCTTCCAAAGAAGTTGGTGAGGAGAAAAGGAAGGAAAAAGAAGCTATCCGTGTCCAAATGGAACAGGAACAGGAAGAGCGAAGGATTGCAAGGGAAAAACGCAATGCGGAGCAGCAAGTGATCAAGGCCAAGGCCGAGCTTGCCGGTCCCAAGACCGTTGGTAAAATAGATTTGGACGAGAAGCCAAGTCAACCCAAAGAGGAAGAACCAAAACAAGCGGTCGAAGAACCCAAGCCCGCTCCTACCCCTGTTGAGGAACCCCCCAAAGAAGTAGAGGCCAAGAAGGTAGAGGAGAAGAAGGTTGAGCTGAAACAAGACGTGAAGGAAGAGAAGGCGGAGGAACAACCCAAAGAGTCAGGTACCATAAAGACCCAATACCAAAAACTTTCCGGGCCTAAGATCACTGGTGATAAAATAGACCTTTCCCAATTCGAAAAACCAAAGAAGAAGAAAGAGGAGAACCAAAAGTCCAATGGAGGTTCTTCGGATGCAGGTGCGGATAGGAGAAAGCGTAGAAAACGTATTGTTAAAAATGGAGGACCACAATCCGGAAACGGACGTCCTAACAGACCGGGCGGTGGAAATGGTATAGGTAGAAAAGGCGGTCAGCGTACTGCAGCCCCTAAAGTGGAGCCTACCGAGGAAGAAGTACAAAAGCAGGTAAGGGAAACCTTGGAAAAACTCCAAGGCAAGGCCAGCAAGGGCAAAGGGGCCAAATATCGTAGGGAGAAAAGGGACCAGCACCGTCAACAAACGGAAAAAGACCTGGAACAGCAGGAATTGGAAAGCAAAATCCTCAAGGTTACCGAGTTCGTGACTGTGAACGAGGTAGCTGCCATGATGGATGTGCCCACCACAAAGATCATATCTGCCTGTATGTCCCTGGGAATCATGGTGACCATGAACCAACGTTTGGATGCAGAAACGCTTTCCATAGTGGCCGATGAATTTGGTTATGAGGTAGAATTTGTTACTGCTGAGATTGAAGAATCCATCGAAGAAGAAGTGGATGCCGCTGAAGATTTGAAACCAAGGGCTCCCATCGTTACCGTAATGGGTCACGTTGACCACGGTAAGACCTCTTTGTTGGACTATATTAGGGAAGAGAATGTAATTGCCGGCGAAAGCGGGGGGATCACACAGCACATTGGTGCATATGGGGTTACCTTGGAAGGCGGCCAGAAAATAACGTTCCTCGATACACCGGGTCACGAAGCGTTTACCGCAATGCGTGCCCGTGGAGCACAGGTAACGGATATCGCGATCATTGTAATCGCTGCGGATGATGACATCATGCCGCAGACCAAGGAAGCTATCAGCCACGCGCAAGCTGCTGGGGTTCCTATAGTGTTCGCAATCAACAAAGTGGATAAGCCAACGGCAAATCCGGATAAAATTAAGGAAGGACTTGCCCAAATGAACCTTTTGGTCGAAGATTGGGGAGGCAAGATCCAGTCCCATGATATTTCTGCCAAAACGGGTCAGGGCGTGAAGGAATTGTTGGAAAAAGTATTGCTTGAAGCTGAATTGTTGGAGCTCCAGGCAAATCCCGACAAACTTGCTTCCGGTACCGTTGTGGAAGCCTTTTTGGACAAAGGTCGAGGATATGTTTCCACGGTCTTGGTACAATCGGGTACATTGAACATCGGGGATTATGTGTTGGCCGGAACCTGCAGTGGTAAGGTAAAAGCCATGCAGGATGAAAGAGGAAAAAGCATTAAGAAAGCCGGACCTTCAACCCCCATATCTATTTTGGGATTGGACGGTGCACCACAAGCTGGTGATAGGTTCAACGTGTTGGAAGATGAGCGTGAAGCCAAGCAAATTGCCGCCAAGCGTTCCCAATTGCAACGTGAGCAGTCGGTAAGGACGCAACGTCACATTACCCTAGATGAGATTGGAAGACGAATTGCTTTGGGAGACTTCAAGGAGTTGAACATTATCCTGAAAGGTGATGTGGACGGTTCCGTGGAGGCCTTGACCGATTCGTTCCAAAAACTTTCAACCGCGGAGATTCAGGTGAACATCATCCACAAAGGGGTGGGTGCCATTACCGAATCGGACGTATTGTTGGCCAGTGCCTCTGATGCCATCATCATAGGATTTAACGTAAGACCTATGGGCAACGCCCGTCAGGTTGCGGATAAGGAAGAAATCGATATCAGAACGTATTCCATCATCTACGATGCCATCAATGACCTTAAGGACGCCATGGAAGGTATGTTGTCCCCAGAGATCAAAGAGGAAATCACGGGTAATGCCGAGATCAGGGAAACCTTCAAGATTTCCAAGGTCGGTACCATTGCAGGTTGTATGGTGACAAGCGGCAAGATTTTCCGAAATTCGCAAATAAGGTTGATCCGCGACGGAGTGGTGGTCTACACAGGCGAGTTGGCTTCCTTGAAACGATTTAAGGACGATGTGAAGGAAGTGGCCAAAGGATATGACTGTGGATTGCAGATCAAAAATTATAATGACATAAGGGAAGGTGATATTGTTGAGGCCTTCCAAGAGGTTGCAGTGAAGAAAAAGCTGTAATCAGGAAATCATCAAAAAAAGAAAATCCCGCTTTTGGCGGGATTTTTTTATGACTTGGATTCGCTCTCCGGTTTTAGGAGCATGGCATCCGGATATTTCTTTCGTACTTCCAGATATTTTCGTTCCGCTTCCAATTTGGTCTTGAACTTGCCCAATCGAACACGATAGGTGGGCGATTCAAATTCTATTTTGGAATACCAATCCGGAAAATCGATCTCAACCTGTGATTTCAGATTTTGGGCCTTTTGATAGTCCCCAAAACCAACTTGGATCTGGTAAAATCCCGATTTGGAATTTACATCGGTATATAATTTTAACAGTTCATCAATTTTTGGGTCCTGCTGGATGATCACCTTGCCCTCCTGCGCGGAAAGATGAAGGGACAAACCTAGCAAAATAGCAGTAAATACGGGAGTTTTCATGTTGTTCCGGTACTTTTGGATTATCTGTTCGTGCAAATGTAATTTATTCTGTTTTAAACCTGATCGGGCCAGTTTATTTAGAATCTTTATAAATTAGATGTTATAAATACCTTAACATTTTAAAAAATGCCTGTATGTCTTACTTTTGTTGCCACTCTTGGTAGTGTAAAAAGCTATTGTTCTCAATTTCAATAGAAAGAATCGTGCCAAGGATTTCGATAGAAATTTCGTAAATATGAAAAAGGTTTTATACCGCCATCTATTTTCTAAAGTTTTAGGTTTATCTCTCCTACTTTTCTCCACATCTTTTTATGCACAGGAAGAAACAGCCGCCGCTGAAACGGGTGGGGGTGATCCTGTAAAAGGAAAACAGCTCTTCAACCAAAACTGTGCCGCTTGTCACGCGCTTGACCGTAAGATGACCGGTCCTGCGTTGGCCAATGTGGAACAACGTTTGGCGGACGATGCCGGATTGGATCGTGAATGGATCTATGCTTGGGTAAAGAACAGTCCCGGGGTGATTGCCTCTGGCGATGCTTATGCCACTGCGCTCTATGCGGAGTTTAATCAAGCGGCCATGACGCCTTTCCCTACACTGTCCAATGAAGATATCGACAATATTTTGGCCTATACCGCCGCGCCTCCGGCAACTCCGGCTGCCGCTACGGCAACCGCTGCTGATACTGGTGCTGGTTCTGGTGATGCTTCAGGAGGGATTTCCAATGAGATGATCTTAGGGGCTTTGGCCCTTGTCTTTGGATTGTTGGTGGTGATGTTGATATTGGTGAACAAGACCTTGCGTCGCATCGCCGAAGCCAATGGGGTTGTTCTGGATAAAGAAAAAGAAAAAAGATTGCCCATTTGGAAGGCGTTTGCCCAAAACCAGTTCTTGGTGTTGGTGACCACGATTTTCCTTTTATTGGCAAGTGCCTATTTTGCTTACGGCTATATGATGCAGGTGGGTGTAGACCAGGGTTACGCCCCTGTTCAGCCGATTCACTTCTCTCACAAGGTGCACGCCGGGGACAACAAGATTGAATGTAAATATTGCCACTCATCCGCAAGGGTATCCAAAACTTCAGGTATCCCTTCGTTGAACGTATGTATGAACTGCCACAAATCGATTTACCAATATGCAGGAAACCCTGAAGGGCCTTCTGCTGAGGATTTGGCTGCCGGGCATACCAATGATTTCTATACAGGCGAGATCAAGAAATTGTATAAGGCCGTTGGATGGGATGAGGAAAATCAAAAATATACAGGTGAGACACAGCCTGTGGAATGGGTAAGGATCCACAATCTACCCGATTTTGCCTACTTCAACCACTCACAGCACGTTTCTGTGGCGGGTGTGGCCTGTCAAACTTGCCACGGTCCGGTAGAGGAAATGGAAATCGTTGAGCAATTTGCTCCGCTTACCATGGGATGGTGTATCAATTGTCACCGTACCACCAACGTGAAGATCGAGGGCAATGAATACTACGAAGCCATTCACGAAGAACTGTCCAAAAAATATGGCGTGGAGCAATTGACCGCGGCCATGATGGGTGGTATCGAATGTGGTAAGTGTCACTATTAAGAATTAAAAAGCAGATAATCTCAGATATATCGTATGGCATCAAACAAGAAATATTGGAAAAGTGAAGCGGAGTTGAATCCGAACGATTCCATTGTTGAGGCGCTAAGACACAACGAGTTTACAGAACAGATTCCCGTTGATGAGTTTTTGGGCGACAAGGAAAACCTGTCCTCATCTAATACATCCAGAAGGGACTTTTTGAAATATGTGGGCTTCAGTACAGCGGCTGCTACCGTAGCGGCATGTGAGGGGCCTGTACACAAATCCATTCCTTATGTGGTGCAACCGGACCGAATTGTTCCCGGTGTGGCCAACTACTACGCCACCACCATTGCCGATGGATTTGACTTTGCCAGCATTTTGGTGAAGACCAGGGAAGGAAGGCCGATTAAGATCGAGAACAATACCGATGCCAAGGTCAATGGAAGTGCCAATGCCAGGGTGCAGGCTTCCGTACTTTCCCTATATGACAGTAAAAGAGTTCAAGGGCCATTGGCAAAAGGGGAACCTATCGAATGGAAGGTCCTTGATGGCACGGTGAGGGCCAAATTGAACAGTTTGAAAGGTTCCAATAAGCAAGTGGTCTTGTTGACCCAGACCTATGCGAGCCCCTCTACGGATAAATTGATTGCTGAGTTTAAGGCGGCTTATGGTGAAAATGTGAACCATGTGGTTTATGATGCCATTTCTGAGGATGCTGCCCTTAACGCATACCAAACGGCTTATGGCGAACGCGCCTTGGCCGATTACGACTTTGAAAAGGCCGAATTGATCGTTTCCTTCGGAGCTGATTTTCTTGGAGATTGGCAAGGTGGAGGTTATGAAGGAGGCTATGCCAAAGGCAGGGTGCCCAAGCATGGTAAAATGTCAAGACACATCCAGTTGGAGTCCAACATGTCCTTGTCAGGTGCCAATGCGGACAAGCGTTATCCAATGACGCCTACCCAACAAAAAATAGCCTTGGCCAAATTGTACGGCAAATTGAATGGCAGTAATGTGGGAGGTGGTACTTCCGATGTTGATGAAGCCGTTGAAAAAGTAGCCGCAGAAATTAAAAAAGCAGGAAGCAAAGCTGTTGTGGTCACTGGTCTGAACGATGTAAATGCGCAGACCGTGGTGTTGGCCATCAACAAATTGTTGGCCAGCGAGGCTTTCGATCCCGAAAGCCCAAAATATATCCGTCAAGGGGACACTGCCAAGGTAACCAAGTTGGTTGCCGATATGAATGCAGGTCGCGTTGGGGCATTGCTTATGGATGGTGTGAACCCAGTGTACACCCTTCCCAATTCAGAAGAGTTTGTCTCTGGACTTGAAAAAGTGGATTTGTCCGTTGCCTTTTCATTCAATAATGATGAAACGGCACAAGCTGCCAACTATGTTGGGGCTGCTTCCCACTATTTGGAGTCTTGGGGTGACGCACAGTTCAAGAAAGGACAATATAGTTTGATGCAACCCGCAATCCGCGAGTTGTTCGACACCAAACAGTTCCAAACAGCCTTGTTGGGCTGGATGGGCAGTGAGAAAACCTATTACGATTACATCAAGGAAACATGGAGTACCGATATCCTTCAGGGCGGTTCTTGGAACAAAGCTTTACAAGATGGTGTTTTCATGGCTCCAGCTGTTGAAGGTGAAGAAACTGCCGAAGTGGTTTCCGCCGATACAACGGAAGGGGAAGAGACTACTGTGGTGCCGATTGCTTCTGCCATTCGCTCTTTGGTAAATGCCACAAGTGCCGGAACCGAGTTGGTTTTGTATTCCAAAACCGGTATGGGGGATGGTCGTCAGGCCAACAACCCATGGTTGCAAGAGTTTCCCGATCCTATTTCCAGGGTGTCTTGGGACAATTATGTGACCGTATCCAAAGCCGATGCTGAAAAGTGGGGCTTTGAAAATGAAATTGTAGCGGACGGAGGCCTCAATGGTGACTATGCCAAATTGACCGTGGACGGTAAGGTGCTGGAAAATGTTCCAGTAATCGTGCAGCCAGGTCAGGCGGTGGGTACCGTTGGTCTTTCTTTCGGATATGGCAAGAAAGCCGGTATGCAGGATGAAATGGCCACTGGTGTAAATGCCTATACACTGTATGGAAATTTTGCCAATGTGCAATCCGTCACGGTTGAAAAAGCTGCAGGTGTTCATGAGTTTGCCTGTATCCAATCACACAAAACGTTGATGGGTAGGGGGGATATCATCAAGGAAACCACCTTGGAAATCTTCAATACCAAAGACCATCACGAGTGGAACCACATGGCGGAGGTTTCTTTGAACCATCAAGAAATTCCTGTTACGTCACCTGACGCCGATCTTTGGGAATCTTTTGATCGTTCCATTGGACACCACTTCAACCTTTCCATCGATTTGAATGCTTGTACAGGATGTGGGGCTTGTGTGATCGCTTGTCATGCAGAGAACAACGTTCCTGTGGTAGGTAAAAGAGAAATGCGTCGTTCCCGTGATATGCACTGGTTGCGCATCGATAGATATTACTCTTCCGAAGAGACTTTTGAGGAAGACAACGAGAAAAAGGAAAGCATGGACGGCCTTTGGGGAGAAAAAGGCTCCTTGGGCGGATTCAGGGAGATGGAAGATGCATCTGCCAATCCACAGGTGGCCTTCCAGCCGGTAATGTGCCAGCACTGTAACCACGCTCCTTGTGAAACGGTTTGTCCGGTTGCGGCAACATCACACAGTAGGCAAGGTCAGAACCATATGGCCTACAACCGTTGCGTGGGTACTAGATACTGTGCCAACAACTGCCCTTATAAAGTACGTAGGTTCAACTGGTTCTTGTACAACAACAATGACGAGTTCAACTTCAATATGAACAACGATTTGGGTAAAATGGTTATCAACCCAGATGTGAATGTTCGCTCCCGAGGTGTTATGGAAAAATGCTCTATGTGTATCCAAATGACCCAAAAGACCATCTTGGATGCCAAGAGGGATGGAAGGGTCATCAAGGACGGAGAGTTCCAAACAGCATGTTCCGCCGCTTGTAGCACAGGTGCCATGGTCTTTGGGGATGTCAACGATAAAGAAAGCAAAGTGGCCAAGTTGAAGGAAGATGATAGAATGTACCACCTATTGGAGCATGTGGGAACAAAACCCAATGTGTTCTATCATGTTAAGGTAAGAAACACCCACGAGGCTTAATCAAATAAAAAAGAAGTAACTAGAAGATAAATTATGGCGTCGCATTACGAAGCACCTATTCGAAAGCCCTTAGTTGTCGGAGACAAAGGATACCACGATGTATCAGTGGACATTGCCCGTCCGGTTGAGGGAAGGGCCAACAAACAGTGGTGGATTGTTTTCACCATTGCGCTTGTGGCATTCCTTTGGGGTCTAGGATGTATCATTTATACCGTTTCCACGGGTATTGGGGTTTGGGGTCTTAACCGAACCGTTAACTGGGCCTGGGACATCACCAACTTTGTGTGGTGGGTGGGTATCGGTCACGCAGGAACCCTGATTTCCGCGGTACTTTTGCTGTTCAGACAGAAATGGAGAATGGCGATCAACCGTTCTGCGGAAGCGATGACCATTTTCTCCGTTGTTCAGGCCGGTTTGTTCCCGATCATCCACATGGGTCGTCCATGGTTGGGCTATTGGGTACTTCCTATCCCGAACCAGTTCGGGTCCCTTTGGGTGAACTTTAACTCGCCATTGCTTTGGGACGTATTTGCGATCTCAACCTATTTATCCGTATCCTTGGTGTTCTGGTGGACAGGGCTTTTGCCTGACTTTGCCATGATCCGTGACAGGGCGGTAAAACCTTTCCAGAAAAAGATATATGGCATATTGAGCTTTGGTTGGACAGGACGTGCCAAGGATTGGCAGCGTTTTGAGGAAGTTTCCTTGGTATTGGCAGGTTTGGCAACACCTTTGGTACTTTCCGTACACACCATCGTATCCTTTGACTTTGCCACTTCTGTAATTCCAGGATGGCACACCACGATTTTCCCACCGTACTTTGTTGCCGGTGCGATTTTCTCTGGATTTGCCATGGTAAACACCCTTTTGATCATTATGCGTAAGGTGTGTAACTTGGAAGCATATATCACTGTACAGCATATTGAGTTGATGAACATCGTGATCATGATCACAGGTTCCATCGTGGGATGTGCCTATATCACGGAGCTCTTCATGGCTTGGTATTCCGGAGTGGAGTACGAACAATACGCCTTCTTGAACAGGGCTACAGGTCCTTACTGGTGGGCATACTGGTCCATGATGACCTGTAACGTGTTCTCCCCACAGTTCATGTGGTTCAAGAAATTGCGTACCAGCATCATGTTCTCTTTCTTCATCTCCATTGTGGTGAACATCGGGATGTGGTTCGAACGTTTCGTGATCATCGTGACCTCTTTGCACAGGGATTACCTGCCATCTTCTTGGACCATGTTCTCCCCAACTTTTGTGGATATCGGAATCTTCGTGGGAACCATCGGATTCTTCTTTGTATTGTTCCTATTGTATTCCAGAACGTTCCCTGTAATTGCTCAGGCGGAAGTAAAATCCATCTTGAAGGCTTCTGGTGAGAAGTACAAAAAATTACGCGAGGCAGGCAAGCCTTTATATGAAATGCCTGCAGTGAAAGGAAAAACTGCCGTGGTAGAAGTTCCTAAAGTTGAGGCCAATGAAGAGCATGTATCTACTTTATTGGAGGCCATTGGTAAATTCGACCCAGAGACTGAAACTGCGGACGATCTGAAGAAGGTAAAAGGCATCGGTCCTCAAATGGAGCAGGCGTTGAACCAAATCGGAATCTACACCTTTGCCCAAGTAAGCAGAATGACCGAGAAAGAATATGACCTGTTGGATTCCATCACCGGTTCGTTCCCAGGAAGGGCGCAACGTGACGATTGGGCCGGACAGGCAAAAAAATTAAATGACGATAAACAGTAATTATGGCATCAAAAGTTATTCAGGCACTTTACAACGATGACGATGTGTTGATGCATGCCGTAAAAAAAGTTAGGGCAGAGCACCATCATATAGAGGAAGTGTACACCCCGTTTCCAGTGCACGGTCTGGACAAGGCCATGGGATTGGCGGGCACCCGTATCGCGATTACCTCTTTTATGTATGGCTGTTTGGGACTTACGGTTGCCGTGGTCATGATGAACTATATCATGATCGAGGATTGGCCACAGGATATCGGTGGTAAACCAAGTTTCAGCTATTTGCAGAATATGCCGGCCTTTGTACCGATCATGTTCGAGTTAACGGTATTCTTTGCGGCCCACTTGATGGTGATCACTTTCTATTTGAGAAGTAGGATGTGGCCCTTCAAAAAAGCGGAGAACCCAGATAAACGTACTACCGATGATCATTTTTTAATGGAAATAGGAGTGCACGACAATGAAAAGGAACTTGCCGATCTTTTGTGGGAAACAGGAGCGGTAGAAGTAAAAGTTACAGAAAAGGAGTCTTAATAATATGAAGCAATTAGGTAAAATAAGTGTTGCTTTGGTCTTGGTACTGCTCGTGGCATCCTGTGCCGATAAGAACAGACCAAACTACCAATACATGCCGAACATGTACGAACCCGTGGGATATGAAACCTATGAAGGTGTGGACAATGGCTTGTTCCCCGATGGAACAGAGGCCATGCTGCCCGTGGAAGGAACCATTTCCAGAGGATACATGCCCTATGAGTTCGAAAACACTCCGGAAGGAAAAGAATTGGCAAGATTGAACCCAAGTCCATTGGATTCCCTTCAAATGGAAACCGACCTGGCCAAAGGAAAGGAACTGTACGATATCTACTGCGCCATTTGCCATGGTGCAAAGGGAGACGGACAGGGCAATCTTGTAAAACGTGAAAAAATATTGGGTGTTCCCAGTTATGATGATGTGGCCCGTAACATTACCGTGGGTACGGCTTACCACACCATCTACTACGGATTGAATTCCATGGGCTCCTACGCCTCTCAGTTCGCCAACGAAAAAGAGATGTGGCAGGTGTCCGAATATGTGATGAAATTAAAGGAAGACCTAACAAAATAATTGGATAAGAGCAAACTATGTACACCTTTTCAAACAGACTTAGAATAGGATCTTTCATTGCCATGGCCCTTGGGGCAATTTTCTTGGTAATAGGTTTTGTATCCGCCCCATCAACAGTGGAAGAGGCCAAGGCCATGGTAGCGGTACATGACGAAGGACATGGAGGAGGCCACGCGGAAGCAGCCGCGGAGAGCCACGGAGAGGAGCAGGGCCATGGTGCGCAGGCTTCCCAAGAAGAAGGACACGACGCTTCACATGACACGCATTTGTTGCACCAATTGCAGAACAGACCTTGGTCTGCCCTGTATGTTGCGGCTTTCTTCTTCTTTATGATAGCATTGGGAGTGTTGGCATTCTATGCCATCCAAAGGGCAGCCCAAGCGGGTTGGTCCCCTTTATTGTTCCGTGTGATGGAAGGAATCACCGGGTACTTGGTTCCTGGTGGAATCATAGTTTTTGTGATTTTGTTGCTTTCTGCATTACATTTTAATCATTTGTTTGTGTGGATGGACCCTGAAACCGTGGCACATGATGAATTGTTGCAGGGCAAGGCAGGGTATTTGAACCCTACCTTCTTTTTGATCAGGGCGGCCATCTTCTTGGGTGGATGGATTTTCTACAGGGAGTATTCCAGGAAATTGTCCTTGGCCCAGGATGAGTCGGATGACAATAGCAACTTTGTAAAGAATTTTAGATGGTCTGCAGCTTTCTTGGTATTCTACTTGGTAACCGAGTCCATGATGTCTTGGGATTGGATCATGAGTGTGGACCCACACTGGTTCAGTACCCTTTTTGGATGGTATGTGTTTGCCAGTATGTTCGTGTCGGGCATTACTGTGATTGCCATGGTTACCATCTATTTGAAGTCTAAAGGATATTTGGAAAATGTAAACGATAGCCATGTCCACGATTTGGCCAAGTTCATGTTCGGGATCAGCATCTTCTGGACCTACCTATGGTTCTCACAGTTCATGTTGATCTGGTATGCGGACATCCCTGAAGAGGTGACCTACTATATCGCAAGGTTCCAAGATTACAAATTGCCATTTTTCGGAATGTTGGTCATGAACTTCGTGTTCCCATTGTTGGTGCTCATGAACAGTGATTACAAAAGGGTGAACTGGTTTGTGGTAATGGCCGGTATCGTGGTATTGTTGGGCCATTATTTGGATATTTTCAACATGATAATGCCTGCTACTGTTGGTGATCAATGGTATATTGGATTGCCTGAGATTGGAGGTATCCTGTTCTTTGGTGGTTTGTTCGTGTTCTGGGTGTTCACCACCTTGACCAAGGCTCCATTGCAGCCCAAACGAAACCCATTCATTGAAGAAAGTAGACATTTTCATTATTAATACGATTTAAGTCTTAGATAGATAAACGATGACTGCATTATTAACATTGACTGTTCTGGTATTGGTGGCGATTGCGATTTGGCAAATGACCAAGATTTTCGAATTGTCACAAGCCAAAACAGAGTACGCCGAGATTGCGAACGATTCCGATAATAAAAACAACGGCTATCTTTTGTTCGGGTTCCTGATTTTCATCTACGGAATCACCATTTTTAGTTTTGTGAGCTATGGTAAAATGTTGTTGCCGGAAGCTGCCTCGGAACACGGTGGTGAGTATGACCAATTGATGTGGATTTCCTTTGCGATCATTTTCTTTGTGCAGACCATCACGCAAGCTTTGTTGCATTACTTCGGATTCAAGTACAGGGGAGAAAAAGGCAGAAAGGCACTTTTCTTTGCGGACAACGACCGTTTGGAGTTCATCTGGACCATTATCCCGGTTATTGTCTTGGCAGGTTTAATCCTTTGGGGATTGTACACTTGGAGCAACATCATGGATTTTAATGAGGATGATGACCCCATGGTAGTGGAACTATATGCACAGCAGTTTAACTGGACGGCTCGTTATTCAGGTGCCGACAATGTACTTGGGGATGCCAACGTTCGTTTGATTGATATCGATAGGGCCAACGTTTTGGGTATAGATGAATCCGATCCCAATGGTGATGATGATGTCATTGTAAAGGAATTGCATTTGCCCGTCGGCAGAAAAATCAATTTCAAAATGAGGTCGCAAGACGTATTGCACTCAGCCTATATGCCACACTTTAGGGCACAGATGAACTGTGTTCCCGGTATGATCACCCAATTCTCGTTTACCCCTACCGTTACTACAGAGGAAATGCGTTTGAACCCAGATGTGGTGGAAAAAGTAAAAAGAACCAACGAGATCAGGGCCAAAAAGGCTGCACAGGGATTACCCAACTCGGACCCATGGGAATTCGATTACCTTTTGCTTTGTAATAAGATTTGTGGAAAGTCGCACTACAACATGCAAATGAAGATCATAGTGGAGACCGAGGAGGAATTCAATAAATGGATGGCGGAGCAGAAGACCTTTAAGGCAAGCATGGCACCCGCAGAATAATACAGGCTAGGAAAAGAACCAAAACAAAATTTAAAAGAGATTATGTCAGCTACTGAACACGAACACGGACACGAAGATCACGGGCATCATCATAAGGAGACCTTTGTAACCAAATATATCTTCAGTCAGGACCACAAGATGATATCCAAGCAATATCTGATTACAGGTCTTATCATGGGATTCGTTGGTATTGCAATGTCATTGTTGTTTAGAATGCAATTGGCATGGCCGGGAGAATCTTTCGGTATCTTCAAGGCCGTTTTGGGCAAATGGGCCCCAGATGGTGTTATGGATGCCGATATTTATTTGGCATTGGTGACCATTCACGGTACCTTGATGGTATTCTTCGTATTGACACAGGGATTGAGCGGTACCTTTAGTAACCTGCTTATTCCATTGCAGATCGGTGCCAGGGATATGGCATCGGGCTTTATGAACATGGTGTCTTACTGGATGTTCTTTGTTTCCAGTGTGATCATGATCTGTTCTTTGTTTGTGGAAGCAGGACCTGCCGCTGCTGGTTGGACCATCTATCCACCATTGAGTGCATTACCTATGGCACAGCCCGGTTCAGGATTGGGTATGACCCTTTGGTTGGTATCCATGGCCATCTTTATCGCATCGTCCCTTTTGGGTTCGTTGAACTATATCGTTACGGTAATCAACCTAAGGACCAAGGGAATGTCCATGACCCGTTTGCCATTGACGATTTGGGCCTTTTTCGTTACCGCTATCATCGGTGTGGTTTCTTTCCCAGTACTTTTGTCAGCAGCTTTGTTGTTGCTTATGGATAGAAGCTTCGGTACCTCTTTCTTCCTTTCGGATATCTTTATTCAAGGAGAAGTGTTGCACTATCAGGGAGGTTCACCGGTACTATATGAGCACTTGTTCTGGTTCTTGGGACACCCCGAGGTATACATCGTATTGTTGCCAGCTTTGGGTATTACTTCCGAAGTAATGTCCACCAACGCAAGAAAACCGATTTTTGGTTATAGGGCGATGGTTGCCTCTATCTTGGCCATTGCGTTCTTGTCCACCATCGTATGGGGTCACCACATGTTCGTATCCGGTATGAACCCGTTCTTGGGATCGGTATTTACCTTTACGACCTTGTTGATCGCGATTCCATCAGCAGTAAAAGCATTTAACTACATCACCACACTTTGGAAAGGAAACCTACAATTGAACCCAGCTATGCTGTTCTCGATTGGATTGGTTTCTACCTTCATCACGGGTGGTCTAACAGGTATTATTTTGGGTGACAGTACATTGGACATCAACGTGCATGATACCTATTTCGTAGTGGCCCACTTCCACTTGGTAATGGGTATTTCTGCCCTTTACGGAATGTTTGCGGGTATCTATCACTGGTTCCCAAAAATGTTCTATGGCAGAATGATGAACAAGAACTTGGGATATGTCCATTTCTGGATTACCGCCATCTGTGCTTATGGGGTTTTCTTCCCGATGCACTTTGTAGGTATGGCAGGTGTGCCAAGACGTTACTATGAGAACACCGCTTTCCCAATGTTCGATGAATTGACGAACGTACAGGTATTGATGACCGTTTTTGCCATCATCGCAGGATTGGCCCAGTTGATATTCGTGTACAACTTTATCAGTAGCATATTCTACGGTAAGAAAGGACCGGTAAACCCTTGGGGCTCCAATACTTTGGAATGGACCGCTCCACAAGAGCATATCCACGGAAACTGGCCTGGGGAAATTCCTCACGTGTACCGTTGGGCTTACGATTACAGTAAGACCTATGAAAATGGGGAGTACATCATTGCAGGACAGGATTTCGTTCCACAGAACGTCCCCTTGCAAGAAAATGAAGAAGAACTCAACCATTAATGTGTTGAACCTTATACAAGGCCCATCCTTTAGGATGGGCTTTTTTGTTTGTAGCAAGCTGATATGTACAGAATTGTACTAATTATAATATCTTTAGGAAACCGTACCCCAAAATAGAGAACCGTGAAAAAGATACTGCTCCTACTTTTTGTGATTTCACCCCTGCTGTCCATCGCCCAGCGTAAACCTAGGATCAAGGGAAGTCGAATTGTGACCGAGGTGAGCGAGGAACTGCCCCCGTTCAACGCCATTGTGCTCAACGATAACCTGGATATCGTTTTGGAAAAATCCTTTGGCCCCGGATACCGTATTGTGGCCGACGACAACCTCATTGACATCTTAAAGTTCAATGTGCAGGATAGTACGTTGATCATCAGTTCATACTATGATGTTACGGCAAAGAAGCAGTTCGACATCACCATCAACTATACCGATTTGAAGGCCATCACCGTAAAGGATGGTAGTATGGTGTCCAAGGATATTATTGAAAGTGATGAGTTGTTCGTGGATGGATTCAACCACACCAAATTGGATATCAAGGCCAATGCAGCCGTAATGGACATCAACTTGGAGGATACAAGCAATGGCAATTTTAATGTGGATGTGGATTCGTTGAACATCAGCATGGGTCATAGGGCAGAGGCTTATGTATATGCCGTGAATGAAACCGGTCTGGTGGATATGGAAGATAATGCCACCTTGGCCATTGAAGGCACATCGGACAGGATTCAGGTGAAACTGATGGGAGATGCTAAATTTAAAGGAGAGAAAATGGAGGTAGGCAATCTGATACTCACCATGGAGAATGATCCCAGTGCTTGGGTGTATGCCTTTCGAGACCTTGAACTCAGTGTTAAAGGAAATTCCAAAGTATACCTCTATGGAACACCGCAAATCACGGTTCTTGAGTTTTTGGATACCTCGCAACTCATCAAGAAGATGGAATGAACTTGGTTAATTGATTTGCCAATTTTCTATATGGGAAGATTATTTCCTGCCATGTCGTTTTCGACTATATTTGTTAAGCGATGAACGAACATTTAGACCCGACAGCCGAAAATTTCAGTCAAGAGGAACTCGATATTGAAAGGGCGTTACGCCCCATTTCGTTCGACGACTTCACTGGACAGGCACAGGTATTGGAAAATTTAAAGGTATTTGTGCAGGCGGCCAATCTTCGCGGAGAGGCCTTGGACCATACCCTTTTTCATGGTCCTCCCGGATTGGGAAAGACCACCTTGGCCCATATTTTGGCCAATGAGCTTGGTGTGAACATCAAAGTGACCTCTGGCCCAGTATTGGATAAACCAGGAGATTTGGCAGGTTTGTTGACCAATCTCGATGAACGGGATGTGTTGTTCATTGACGAAATTCATCGCTTGAGCCCCATTGTGGAAGAATACCTGTATTCCGCCATGGAGGACTACAAGATTGATATCATGATCGAAACGGGACCCAATGCCCGTACTGTACAGATTAACCTGAATCCGTTCACCTTGATAGGTGCCACCACACGTTCAGGTTTGTTAACGGCTCCGATGCGGGCAAGATTTGGTATCCAAAGTCGATTGGAATATTACAACACCGAATTGTTGTCCACCATTGTGGAACGGAGTGCCGAAATTTTGAAAGTCCCCATTTCACAGGAAGCCGCTATCGAAATTGCGGGAAGAAGTCGAGGAACCCCGAGGATTTGCAATGCCTTGTTGCGACGGGTGAGGGATTTTGCCCAGATCAAGGGGAATGGCAGTATCGACTTGGACATTTCCCAATTTGGCCTCAAGGCCTTGAACGTGGATGCCCATGGTTTGGATGAAATGGACAATAAGATTTTGACCACCATCATCGATAAGTTTAAAGGTGGTCCTGTGGGTATTACCACTTTGGCTACGGCAGTATCGGAAAGTGCCGAGACCATTGAAGAAGTCTATGAACCTTTTTTGATCCAACAAGGATTCATCATGCGAACCCCGCGCGGGAGAGAGGTTACCGAATTGGCGTACAAGCACTTGGGAAGGATCAAAGGAGGTGTGCAAGGAGGGCTTTTTTAAAAGCTTCCTTTATTTTGGGTAGGCTTCCAAAATGTTAAAAAATCCAAATCTTTTTTGTATCTTACATAGTACTTTGTTAATCAGCGGGTTAGGTGTTTTTGAAATTAATTTCTGACTATTCCACGATAAAAGAACAAGGTACTAGCCCCCAATTTTAAGTTTAGAACTGAATTTCTTTTGAATGATGGTCGTTACCTTGTTGCCTTATGGGTGAACCAATAAAAAATACCAACGCACCGCATTGCGGGGATTTCCAAATCCTATCGGTACAGATCAAAAGGCTGTGCCTTAAGGTCGGTATTGGAATGGGGATGATTATTTTGCTGTCCTTTGCCATATTGATGTTGCGTTTTGGTGCCTTGGATGGATTACTTCCCGAGAAAACGGTACCGGAAAGTATTGTTTATGGTGAATATGATGTGAGCCAACTAACCGCTTCTGCCGAAAATGATCTGATCAAACAAGGGTATGAAATTTTCAGGAACACTCCACTTCACATAGGTCCCAAACAAACCGACAGCAATCAAATATTTGCAGGCAATAACCTAGCCTGTGCCAGTTGCCATTTGAATGGGGGAACCCAGCTTTTTGCTGCCCCTGTAATTGGTGTGGTAAAACGCTTTCCACAGTATCGAGGTCGTGAGGACAAGATTGGAACGATTCAGGAAAGAATCAATGGCTGCATGGAACGTAGCATGAACGGCAGAAAGATGCCAGAGGACAACGAGGCTATGGTAGCCTTGGTTGCCTATATGGATTGGTTGGGAAAAACAGCACCATCCGACGGAAAAATTGAAGGTCAAGGTTTTGTGAAACTTGAACTTCCCAATCGTGCCGTGGACTTGGACCATGGTAAAAAAGTATTCGAGCAGCAATGCACCGTTTGCCATGGAGCGGATGGCCAAGGCCAAAAATTGGCCGATAGCGACTTATATCTGTACCCGCCCCTGTGGGGACCGGATTCCTATAATAACGGAGCCGGTATGACACGTGTGATTACCGCTGCAGAATTCATAAAGGGCAATATGCCCTTTGGCACTACATACGAAAATCCAATTTTGACGGATGAAGAGGCCTATGACGTGGCCGGATTCATCAACCAACAGCTTCGGCCTACTAAGGCCAATAGGGAAGCCGACTTTCCAGATCTTGTCAAAAAGCCTGTCTCCACTCCCTACGGTCCCTACGTGGATCCTTTCTCAGAGGAACAGCATCAGCTGGGACCATTCCAACCCATTATGGAATTCTACCAAAAGGAGTATCAGCTCAAGAAAACCAAATAAACACAATTAATAATGGAAACAACAAATGCAACATCGCGAAGAAAGTTTATGGGAGCGATGATGCTGGGTGCCACTGCATCCACATTATCGGCTTTTTCCAATCCTGCGCTGGCAGGAATGGCAGATTTTTCACATTCAATAATGAATGATGCAGAGGCTTGGATGAAAACCATTAAAGGGAACCACCGTGTAGTGTACGATGGATCCTACCCCCACAAGGGATTTCCGATTATTTGGAACTGGGCCTATTATTTATCAAACAACGAAATGGGATCCCCGGACAATGATGTTACCGCTATGACGGTACTAAGACACGATGCCATACCAATTGCTTTGCAGGATGATTTATGGAAAAAGTATCCCTTAGGGGAAATGTTCCATGTTAAAAAATCGGACGGTACCGTTTACGACAGAAATCCTTATTATGAACCTCAAGAGGGGGATTTTCCGCTACCCATGATTCAGGGCATCAAGGATATGATCGGTAGGGGAGCCATGTTCTGTGTTTGCAATTTGGCGTTGAATGTCTATAGCAATTTTGCGGCGCAGGCCGCAGATAAGGATCCTGGTGAAGTATACGAGGAGTGGAAGGCTGCCGTGTTGCCCGGAATCCAGATCGTACCCTCTGGGGTATGGGCTTTGGGAAGGGCCCAGGAGGAAGGTTGTGGATACATTTTCGCTGGAAATATTGTCTAGGATATGAGAAAGTTGATCGTATTCCTATTCATGTTGGTGTCAGGAATTATCCTGGCACAGCAAGAACCCATCAAAGTAGTGTTTGATGTAACCAGCGCTAACCCAGATGTACACCGAACAGCGGCAAAGCATTTGCGATTGATGGCCGAAGCCTATCCCGACTCCCAATTTGAAATGGTCATTTACAGTGGTGCCATTAAAATGGTGGATAGAAAGGCTTCCGTAGCTGGGGAAACCTTGGCCGAAATGGTAAAAAGGAGCAATGTATCGGTAGTGGTCTGTGAGCAGACCATGAAACGCCATAAGATGGTCAACGATGATTTGATTCCCGGAGTGGGCTCTGTTCCCGACGGGATTTTTGAAATCGTGATGAAACAGAAGGAAGGTTGGGGGTATATAAAAGAAGTGAACTGAATGTATTTTTAGTTCATCCGAATATCCGCTAACTTTAGGGCATGAACACCGCCCAATGGACACAGCAGATCAAGACCGAGGCCAAACGCCTCGGTTTTTTGTCGTGTGGTATTTCCAAGGCAGGTTTTTTAGAAACGGAAGCGCCTCGATTGGAAAAATGGCTCAACCAAAACATGCATGGCGAAATGGGGTATATGGAAAACCATTTCGACAAAAGACTGGATCCCACCAAATTGGTGGAAGACTCCAAATCGGTCATTTCCCTACTGTTGAATTATTACCCGTCTGAAAAGCAAAATCCAAAATCGTATAAAATTTCCAAATACGCTTACGGAACCGATTATCACTTTGTGATAAAGGACAAGCTCAAACAACTGCTCCAGTTTATCCAAGAGGAAATCGGGGAAGTGCACGGACGTGCTTTTGTGGATTCGGCGCCTATTTTGGACAAAGCATGGGCCGCCAAAAGTGGTTTGGGTTGGATAGGGAAAAACAGCAATCTATTGACCCAACAGGTAGGGTCTTTTTACTTTATAGCCGAACTCATTGTGGATCTTGAATTGGAATATGATACGCGGGTTACCGACCATTGTGGAACTTGTACTGCCTGTATCGATGCATGCCCTACCCAGGCCATTGTGGAGCCTTATGTAGTGGATGGTAGTAAATGTATTTCCTATTTTACCATCGAATTGAAAAATGAAATACCCTCCGAGTTTCAAGGAAAAATGGACGATTGGATGTTCGGTTGTGATGTGTGCCAGGATGTGTGCCCCTGGAACCGATTTTCCAAACCGCATCAAGAACCTTTATTCAACCCAAATCGGGACTTACTCAATTATTCAAAAAAGGATTGGGAAGAAATTACCGAAGAAGTTTTTCGAGAGATTTTCAAGAAGTCGGCGGTAAAAAGAACCAAATGGGAGGGGTTAAAAAGAAATATTGAATTTTTGAAGGAATAATGGGGATTTTCTGTTGGTTTGTTTTCAAATTTAAGTAGTTGAAATAATGAAAAATACTATATTGACATCAATATTTTGATGAATTCCTATTTTGGAATGCTTTAAAGCGAAAATTAACCAAACTCAGACTATGCTCAACAGAATTAAGCCTAAACTTAGTTTTTGGCAAATCTTCAACATGAACGTTGGGTTTCTTGGAATCCAATATAGCTTTGGATTACAGCAAAGTGCCATAAATCCCATATTTCTATTCCTTGGTGCCAAAGAGGAAATTCTCCCTATTTTGAATATTGCCGGACCCGTGACCGGATTGGTCATACAACCATTGATAGGAGCCATTTCGGACAAGACCTGGTCCCCGAGGTGGGGTAGAAGAAAACCCTTCTTTTTAATCGGGGCCCTTATGGGGAGTTTATGCCTTTTTGCTTTCCCGTTGAGTCCCGCCCTTTGGTTTGCCGTTGGTCTCCTTTGGATTCTGGATGTGGGCAACAACATGGCCATGGAGCCTTACCGTGCGTTTGTGGGGGATAAGTTGCCCGATGAACAGTTGAGCATGGGGTATCAAATGCAGAGTTTATTTGTTGGTGCGGGCATCCTGTTGGCCAATGCCTCGCTCTTTTTGTTCCAAGATTGGTTTGGTGGGGGTCAGGATATTGAAGGGACCATTCCAAAATGGTTGTACTATTCGTTTTTTATAGGCTCGTTCCTATCCATTGCAACTATTTCATGGTCCGTATTAAAAACCCCGGAAATTCCACCCACGGATGCGGAGTTGGAAGAGATCAACAAACATAGGTCCCTGCCTTTTGCCGAACGGTTTAAAATGCCTTTTGTGGAGATTAGCCACGCAGTAAAAGAAATGCCACGATTTATGTGGAGGCTTTCTGCCGTGTACCTGTTCCAATGGTATGCCCTTTTTGTGTATTGGCAGTTTATAACGCCCTTGTTCAGGGTTACCATGGGGTATGATACCTCCGAAGCGGCGGCGCAGGCAGCCAAAATGAGTACCACTTATAATGTGGTGACTGCTGTAGTGGCATTGATACTGGTGCCACTGACCCTTCGATTTGGAGGAAAGAAAATCTATGCCCTGAGTCTTTTTGGTACCGCTATTGCCTTGATTGCCATTCCACATATTTCGGATCCGGTCTATGTACTCTTCCCGATGGTGTTGTTCGGAATTGGATGGGCGGCCATGATGGGAATTCCCTATAGCATGGTTTCCAAAATTGTTCCCCAGGAACGCAGGGGAGTTTACATGGGAATTTTGAACATGATGATTGTGATTCCCATGGGTATCCAAACCTTGACTTTCGGACCTATTTTCAAAAACCTGTTGGGTGGCAATTCAGTAAATGCCATGCTCTTTGCAGGTGCATTTTTTGTGATCGCGGGACTGTTGGCCACGCGGTTGAATATGCCCAAAGACACAAACAATCCTGAAATAGACTTATAACTTTCAAGATATCAGATGAATATCTATAGGTAATGGCTTTATTCCCATTTGGGTAACATTCTATAAATAATTGATGGAAGGAATGTTCCCTAAAAAACTCGGAATGCCCTAACTTTACCAATTCATTGGCTAACTTATGAGCAAGGAAAAACAAAGACGAGAGGCATTACTTTATCATGCAAAGCCCCAACCGGGAAAAATCAAGATTGTACCTACCAAACCCTATTCTACCCAACGTGATCTGGCTTTGGCCTATTCACCGGGAGTTGCGGAGCCCTGTTTGGAAATTGAAAAAAACAAGGACGACGTGTACAAGTACACCGCCAAAGGGAATATTGTGGCCGTTATATCCAATGGTACCGCGGTATTGGGATTGGGGAATATAGGTCCCGAAGCGTCCAAACCAGTAATGGAAGGAAAAAGCCTGCTCTTTAAGATCTTTGCCGATATCGATGGAATCGATATTGAATTGGATACGGAAGATGTTGAAAAGTTCATCGAGACCGTCAAGACTATTGCGCCGACTTTTGGGGGCATCAACTTGGAGGACATCAAAGCCCCGGAAGCCTTCGAAATAGAAAGACGCCTGAAGGAAGAACTCGATATTCCCGTGATGCACGATGATCAGCATGGTACAGCCATTATTTCTGCGGCTGCCCTGTTGAATGCATTGGAAATAGCCAATAAAAAAATTGAAGAAGTAAAAATAGTGGTGAGTGGGGCAGGTGCTGCAGCGGTTTCCTGTACCCGACTTTATAAGGCTTTTGGTGCGAGTGCCGAAAACATCGTGATGTTGGACAGTAAAGGTGTCATCCGAAGTGATAGGCCCAATCTCAGCGTTGAGAAATTGGAATTCGCCACCGACCGAAAAATTGATACCCTGGAAGAAGCCATGAAAGATGCCGATGTGTTCATCGGACTTTCCATCGCCAATGTGGTTACTCCGAAAATGTTGAATGTGATGGCCAAGGATCCTATTGTTTTTGCCATGGCCAATCCTGATCCGGAAATTGAATACGAATTGGCTTGTAAGACCAGAAAGGACATCATTATGGCAACGGGCCGTTCCGACCATCCGAACCAAGTGAACAACGTGCTCGGCTTCCCATTCATTTTTAGAGGGGCACTCGATGTTCGTGCTACCAAGATCAATGAAGAAATGAAAATGGCAGCCGTGAGGGCCTTGGCCGATTTGACCCGGGAATCCGTACCGGAACAGGTAAATATTGCCTACGATACCACACGATTGACGTTTGGTAAGGATTATATCATTCCAAAACCTTTTGATCCCCGTTTGATTACCAAAATTCCGCCCGCTGTGGCAAGAGCCGCTATGGAAAGTGGTGTGGCCAAAGCACCGATTCAGGATTGGGAAAAATATGAGGAAGAGCTTCACCAACGCTCCGGAAATGATAACAAAGTGGTAAGGTTGATGCACAACAGGGCCAAACTCAATCCAAAGCGGATTGTTTTTGCGGAAGCTGAGCTATTGGATGTGTTGAAAGCAGCCCAAATCGTGCACGACGAAGGCATTGCCCAGCCCATACTTTTGGGTCATAAGGAGACGATTGAAGGCTTGAAAAAAGAACTGGATTTTGATGCGGAAGTGCCGATTATCGACCCGAGGTCTGAAGAGTCCAAAGAAATGCGTGTCCGATATGCCATGAAACTTTGGGAATCAAGAAAGCGCAAAGGCGAGACCCAATACAGTGCAAGGGTGAATATGGGCAAACGCAATTATTTTGGTGCCATGATGTTGCAGGAAGGTGACGCAGATGGATTGATTTCAGGATATTCCCGATCATATCCACGTGTGCTTCGTCCCGTTTTTGAGGTATTGGGAAGGGCCAAGGATGTGAAGAATGCCTCTACCGTCAATATTATGATTACAGCTAGGGGACCTTTGTTTTTGGCGGATACGTCCATCAACATAGATCCTGATGCCGAACAATTGGCAGAAATTGCCCAAATGACGGCCAATGTAGCCAAAACCTTTGGTTTTGATCCTGTGGTGGCCATGTTGTCCTATGCCAATTTTGGGTCATCAGCACACCCACATGCCCAAAAAGTTAGGGAAGCGGTGCGTATTTTGCACGAACGTAACCCAGAGTTGGTGGTCGATGGGGAAATCCAGACCGATTTCGCCTTGAGCTCCGACCTTGCGAATAACAATTTCCCGTTTTCCAAAATTTCAGGGAAAAAGGTAAACACCCTGATTTTCCCGAATTTGGAATCTGCCAATATCACTTATAAATTGCTCAAAGGGTTGAACAATGCCGATTCCATTGGCCCGATCATGGTAGGTCTGCCTCGTGCGGCGCATATCTTGCAATTGGGTGCCAGTGTGGATGAAATGGTGAACATGGCCGCTGTGGCGGTTATTGATGCCCAAGAAAGGGAAAAAAGGAGAAAGGCTCGAATGGGTGAGGAGTAAATCCCAATCCCATAAATAATCAATCCAAAAACCTGATGATAGAACATCTAAGAGGAAAACTGGTCGAGAAAAACCCAACCTACGTCATTGTGGAATGCAATGGAGTAGGGTATTTTCTGAACATTTCCCTACACACCTTTTCCTTGCTCAAGGATCAGGAAAACATTCATATGTATACCCATTTATTGGTCAAGGAAGATTCCCATACCTTATTTGGATTTGCGGAGCGTTCGGAGCGGGAAGTGTTCCGTTTGCTGATCTCTGTTTCCGGGGTGGGTTCCAGTACCGCGCGTACCATGTTATCATCCCTTTCTCCAACCGATGTCAGGGATGCCATCGCCAGTGGTGATGTGGCCACAATACAAGCGGTAAAGGGCATCGGGGCCAAGACGGCCCAACGTGTGATCTTGGACTTAAAGGACAAGATTTTGAAAGTCTATGACATAGGAGAAGTTTCAATACAATCAAACAATACAAATAAAGAAGAAGCGTTATCTGCATTAGAGGTTCTTGGTTTCACCAGAAAGCAATCTGAAAAGGTGGTGGACAAGGTTGTTGCCCAAGACACTTCACTTAGCGTAGAGAACATTATAAAACTGGCGCTGAAAAATTTGTAACTAGTTTGAAAAGAGGGGCAAAACCAATACTTAAACCAACACGTTTTAAGTACATTTTCTTTATGGTCTGTTTTTTGACCGTGGCCATTGTCACGGGTCAGGAAACTACCGATCAGGCTCAGGATTCCGTACAGACCGGAGTTGAGCTTGGCCGCCTTATTTTAGATAACCCCGACAGCATTATTGCCAAGTACACCTACGATCCCAAGACCGACCGTTACATCTACACGGAAAGTGTTGGGGATTATAATATCAATTACCCCATCATCCTTACCCCAGAGCAGTATTATGATTTGGTGCGCAAGGAGCAGATGAAATCTTATTTCAAGCAAAAGTCGGATGCTTATGCCGGCAAGAAGGAAGGCAGTGAGGAAGCTAGAAAGAACCTGTTGCCCAATTTCTACGTCAATAGCAATTTCTTCGAATCCATTTTTGGTGGAAATACGATTGAAGTGATTCCCCAAGGTTCCGTGGCCATGGATCTCGGTGTTTTGTGGCAAAAGAATGACAACCCGGCCCTTTCACCCCGCAACAGGACCAATCTTTCCTTCGATTTTGATCAGCGCATCAGCTTAAGTCTGTTAGGGAAAGTGGGGGAGCGTCTACAGGTGACCGCCAATTATGATACAGAGGCCACTTTCGATTTTCAGAATTTGGTAAAGCTGGACTATACCCCAACGGAAGATGATATTCTCCAAAAAATTGAGATTGGTAACGTGAACATGCCCCTCAACAGTTCCTTGATTACCGGAGCTCAAAGTCTTTTTGGGGTGAAGACCCAATTGCAATTTGGAAAAACGACTGTTACAGCCGTCTTTTCGGAACAGCGCTCCCAGAACAATACGGTTGTGGCACAAGGTGGTGGACAGGTAAAGGATTTTTCCATGACCGCGTTGGATTATGACGAGGATAGGCACTTTTTCCTGGCCCATTATTTTAGGGACAATTACGATCGTGCCCTCGAAAATTATCCTTTTATCCAAAGTCAGGTACAGATTACCCGTTTGGAGGTCTGGGTGACCAACCGGAATCAACAGACGCAGAACGTTAGGAATGTGGTCGCCATTCAGGATTTGGGTGAGGCCAATGAAGACAATACCCGTATCGGGAGAAATAATGGAGATCCAGCGGGATTTTTCAACCCCTCTGCCATTGCATCCGGTCTGCCTCAAAACCCTGCCAATGCCTATGATCCGAACCAAATTGGTGCTGGTGGCGCGTTGACGCAATCTATCAGGGATATTGCCACTGTGGAATCCGGTTTCAATGTTCCAGGGTATCCCGTAAATCAAGGGTTTGACTACGCCATTCTTGAAAATGCCCGGAAATTGGAAGCGGGTAGGGACTATGACTTTGATCCCCAGTTGGGATATATTTCCTTGAGCCAGAGTTTGAGCAACGATGAGGTGTTGGGCGTTGCCTTTCAGTACACTTTTAACGGACAGGTATACCAAGTGGGAGAGTTTGCCAACGGTGGCATCGATGCGACCACGGTTTCTAGTGGAGTAAATCCCATTATTGAGAACAATACATTGGTATTGAAGCTGTTGAAGAGCAACATTACCAATGTTGACGATCCTATTTGGGATTTGATGATGAAGAACATTTATTCCACGGGAGCCTATCAATTGAGCCAAGAGGATTTTAGGTTGAACATTTTGTATTCCGATCCTACGCCAAGGAACTACATTACGCCAGTGGACCAAAACATTGGCTGGCCATCCGGATTGGAGGACCAGATTTTGCTTCGGGTCTTCAATTTGGACCGTCTGAATTCCTATAATGACATCCAACCAGGAGGTGATGGATTCTTCGATTATTATGAAGGCATAACGGTAGATTCCCAGTCGGGACGCATCATCTTTACCAAAGTGGAACCTTTTGGGGAATTCCTTTTCGATTTACTTGGAGGTGGTACCTACGATGTGGAAAACGACCAAGGGTATAATGCCAACCAGAGACGCTACGTGTTTAGAAATATGTATGCCAAAACAAAGGCGGCTTCCCTTCAAAATGCAGAAAAGAACCGTTTTCAGATTAAAGGGCGATACAAGTCTTCGGGCAATAACGGCATTCCGATCGGGGCCTTCAATGTGCCCCAAGGTTCTGTTCGCGTAACCGCAGGAGGAAGGCAATTACAGGAAGGCATCGACTATACCGTGAACTATCAGGCAGGAACGGTCCAGATTTTGGACCCCAGTTTGGCCGCTTCGGATACCCCAATCAACATTTCTGTGGAAAACAATGCGGTTTTCGGACAACAGACAAGACGATTCGCCGGGGTGAACGTGGAACACCAGTTCAATGAAAACTTTGTGTTGGGAGGTACCTTGCTCAACCTGAACGAACGACCCCTTACCCAAAAATCCAATTATGGGGTGGAGCCCGTGAACAATACCATTTTTGGTCTGAACGGAAACTTCAGTACTGAAATCCCGTTCTTGACCCGTTTGGCAAATAAGTTACCCAATATCGATACCGATGTGCCTTCTAATCTTTCGTTGCGGGGAGAGGTGGCATTTTTACAGCCGAACTCACCGAAGAATGCTGATTTTCGAGGCGAGACCACAACCTATCTGGATGATTTTGAAGGAGCACAGGCCTTGATCGATATCCGTTCCTCCTTGGGATGGACCTTGGCGAGCCCGCCAGTGGAATTTTTACAGGACAGAACAGGAATCGATGTGGGGTACGAAAGGGCCAAAATGTCGTGGTATACCATCGACCCTATTTTTTATACCAACCAGAGACCTACCGGATTGTCGGACAACGATATTTCCTTGAACGCTACCCGAAGGGTATTTATAGATGAGGTTTTTACCGAGACCGACATTGCCCAAGGCCAGACCCAGGTTCAGAGTACCTTGGACATTGCCTATTATCCCAATCAAAAAGGACCTTACAATGCCAATCCAAGTTTTGAAACGGAAACGGCCGATAACAAATGGGCAGGGATCATGCGACCTTTGAGCAGTACCAACTTTGAGCAATCGAATGTGGAGTTTGTCCAGTTTTGGGTTTTGGATCCCTATGTGGATGGGCAAGCTGTGGGTGCCAATGCCGGGGAACTGGTATTGAACTTGGGTAATATTTCAGAGGATATTTTGAAGGATGGCCGTAAGCAATACGAGAATGGACTTCCGGCAACCACCAATAACGAGGTGCCAAGGGAAACCATCTGGGGCCAGGTGCCTTCCACACAATCATTGGTATATGCGTTTGATGCAGATGAGGCCAACAGAACAGCACAGGATGCAGGTTTGGATGGGCTTAACGATGCAGAGGAACAGGCCATTTATAACGGTCCTGCTAACGACCCGGCACTGGACAACTATCAATATTATTTGAACCGGGAAGGAACCATTTTGGAACGTTATCTCGATTTCAACAATACGCAGGGTAACTCGCCGGTTGCCGTGACCAACACCAATAGGGGTTCTACCACGCTTCCTGATGTGGAAGATATCGATAGGGACCTAACCATGAACACGGTGAACAGCTACTACGAATACCGGATCCAGATCAAACCGAACACGACCATCAACGATAAGTATGTGACCGATATTCGTGAAGGGCTCACCCCAACCTTGCCCAACGGTACCCAGTTGAACAGAAGATGGATACAGTACAAGATTCCTTTGAGCGATTTTACCGATGCGGTAGGAGGTATTGCCGATTTTAGGTCCATTAGTTTTATGAGGATGTACCTGACAGGCTTCACCAATGATGTGGTACTCCGTTTTGCTACCTTGGATTTGGTCCGAGGCGATTGGAGGACCTATACCAGTTCTCTTCAACCCGATGTGGACAATGATCCTACCGATGATGGTACCGTAACGGACGTGAACACGGTGAACATTGAGGAGAACTATGGTAGACAACCCATTCCGTATGTATTGCCTCCGGGAGTGGTCAGGGAACAGTTGAACAATAACAATACCATTATCCGCCAGAATGAACAATCCTTGTCTTTTGTGGTGGAAAATTTGGAATCGCAGGATGCCAGGGGGGTGTTCAAAAGTGTGAACATTGATGTGAGGCAGTACGAACGCCTCAAAATGTTCATGCACGCCGAAAAAATATTGAACGGGGATTATTCCGACAGTGATACCCCATTGGTCGGGTTCCTTCGGGTAGGAACGGATTTTTCCGAGAACTTTTATCAGATTGAATTACCGTTACAGTTTACGTCATACGGAGCTTCTTCCGCGGACGAAATCTGGCCTGCCGTCAACGAGATCGATATTGCCTTGAGTGACTTGAACAAAGTGAAGTCCAGAGGTATTTCTGACCAAACGTTGACCGATATCAACTATTATGAAATTGTGGACGGCGAAGCGGTACTTGTGGATGAATTTGCACCGAGGACCTTGGGGACCATCCGAATAGGAATAAGGGGTAACCCATCTTTGGGAAGCATTCGCGCCATGATGGTCGGTGTAAAGAACATTGACGATGTGCCTGCACGAGGGGAGGTTTGGTTCAACGAATTGCGTTTGGCGGGCTTGGACAATAAGGGGGGATGGGCAGCCATCGCGGCCTTGGACGCCAATATGGCCGATTTCGCCAATGTTACGGCCACTGGTAGCAAAAGTACCTCCGGTTTTGGTTCCATCGATCAAACCCCGAACGAACGATCTAGGGAAGATGCCATTTCCTATGATGTGGTGACCAATGTGAACGTGGGCCAATTGTTCCCCAAAAAGTGGAACCTGCAATTGCCCTTCAATTATGGAATTTCCGAAACCTTGATCACGCCAGAGTTCGATCCCGTCTATGACGATTTGAAACTGGATGACCGCATTGCCGCTGCGTCCACTGCAGAGGAAGCGGAAACCATAAAAAAACAGGCTGAGGATTACACCAAAAGAACCAGCATCAACTTGATCGGAGTCAGGAAAAATAGGGGAGAAGATGCAAAAGAAGAATTCTTTGACATTGAGAACTTCACCTTCAACTATTCGTACAACGAGACCAATCACCGTGATTTTGAAGTAGCCGACCTACGGGATCAGAATGTGACCACCGGAGCGGTGTACAACTATAACTTTAAACCGTCCAATGTAGCACCGTTTGCCAAAAAGGATTCCCTTTTCATGAGCAGGTACTGGCAATGGTTGAAGGATTTGAACTTCAATGTGCTTCCGACCAGTATTTCCGTCAATGCCAATTACAACCGTTCCTTTAATCAACAACGTTTTAGGGATGTATTGGAGCCTGGTGTCGAATCTTTGGAGTTGCCGTTGTTGCAACAGCGCAACTACCTTTTCAATTGGCAATATGCCTTGAATTATAGTATTACCAAATCGTTGAGGGTGAACCTTACGGCTTCGAACAACAACATTGTGCGAAACTATTTCAATGTGGATGATGATCCCGATTCGGGCATCAACCAAGCCTTGGACCTTTGGGACGGTTTCTTTGATATCGGGGAACCCAATCGCCATGCCCAACAGATGCAGTTGAACTACGAGTTGCCATTCAGCAAGATTCCGTTCCTGAATTTCATCAATGCCCAATATACCTACACCAGTAATTTTGATTGGCAGCGTGGGGGGGATGCCTTGATCGAGGTGGCAGGAGAGAACATCAATATTGTACAAAACGCCAACACCCATAACCTGACGGCCAACCTGAGTATGCAACGCCTGTACGATTTTCTGGGGTTGAAGAAAAAGGACGGTAAGGTAACGGCCAACCAGCCACCCATCAGAAGGGACAAAGCAGGTAATCCGGCCAATGGGACAGAGGAAAATGGCCCAAGAAAGACCAGCAAAGGATTCAATACTTTGGTGGATGTACTGACGATGGTAAAAAGGGTGAATGTTAATTATAGCGAGAACAATGGTACGGTGTTGCCCGGTTATACCCAATCGGTAGGATTCATCGGAACGGCAAGGCCCACTTTGGGATTTGTTTTTGGTAGTCAGTCCGACGTGCGCTACGAGGCGGCACGTAATGGTTGGTTGACAAGTTATCCTGAGTACAATTCCCAATTCATTCAAAACACACGTAGACAACTCAACGTTACCGCTACGGCCCAGCCCACTCAGGACATCACCATTGATTTGAGCGCGGACAGGCAGTACACCAACACTTCGCAGGAAAATTATAGTCCAGAAAAGTGGATCAATTTTGAGGATGGGTTGGTCAACGAGATGGGGAATTTCAGTATTTCCACGGTCATGATCGGTACCATTTTCAATAAGAGCGACCAATTTGATTCCAAGACGTTTGAACAGTTCAAAGAGAACAGGATTACCATTGCCAATAGATTGGTTTCCGATCGGGGCCAAAATCCCGGCGAATTGGATGAGGATGGTTTTCCTGAGCGATATGGAAAAACCCAACAAGAGGTATTGTTGCCTGCTTTCTTTGCCGCCTATACCGGTCAGGATGTGAACCGGGTGAACCTGGATGCCTTTAGGGAAATCCCGATTCCGAACTGGAACATCAAGTACACGGGGTTAATGAAGAACCGATGGTTCAAAAAGAAATTCAAGCGATTCTCGTTGAGCCATGGGTATCGTGCCGCATACAGTATCAACCAGTTCCAAACCAATTTGGAGCGCCAGAACACCCAGTTCGATGCCGAGACCGGGGATGTGCTACCTGAAACCTTGATCAACAACGTAGTGCTTACGGACCAGTTTAACCCGTTGGTGCGGGTAGATTTTGAGATGGTGAACTCTTTTAGCTTTTTGGCAGAGGTGAGGACCGATCGGACTCTATCCTTGAGTTTTGACAATAACTTGTTGACCGAGATCAATGGAAAGGAATACACCCTTGGATTGGGGTATCGTTTTAAAGATGTGAAGTTCGTGACCAATATCGGTGGTGAAAAAACACGATTGAAGGGAGATTTGAACCTGAAGGCCGACCTATCCTTACGTGATAACATTACCATCATCCGAAACTTGGATATCGACAACAACCAGATTACTTCCGGGCAAAAATTGATATCCATGAAGTTCACGGCTGATTACGCCCTGAGCAAAAGTTTGAACGCCTTGTTCTTCTACGATCATTCCTTTTCCAAGTTTGCCGTTTCCACGGCGTTTCCGCAAACGACCATCAATGCAGGGTTCACGTTGCGGTACAACTTTGGTAATTAGGAGGCCCCCAAATCATTTTTCCTTCAATTTAATTGAAGGTATTGTTTGAAAAGCAATCCGCAATCTGTTACATTTGTCCAGCGACTAATTCAAACATATAATAATGAACATACCATCAGAATTAAAGTACACCAAGGACCACGAATGGGTCAAGATCGATGGGGATATTGCCACTGTTGGCATTACGGATTTTGCCCAAGGAGAATTGGGGGATATCGTTTATGTTGAGGTGGAGACCTTGGATGAGACCTTGGACAAGGAAGAGGTTTTTGGAACCGTGGAGGCCGTGAAAACAGTTTCCGATCTTTTTTTACCGTTGACCGGGGAAATCATCGAGTTCAATGAGGCATTGGAAGATGAACCGGAGAAAGTAAACTCCGACCCGTATGGTGATGGTTGGATGATCAAGATCAAAATAAGCGATGAATCCGAGGTAGCCGATCTTTTGAGCGCCGAAGATTATAAGGCATTGATCGGTGCTTAAAGCATACCGATATACATTATTGTTCATAGGCTGGGCGGTGTTTATTACAATGCTCAGCTTATTTTCTTTCTCTACCCTTCACTTGGATACTGGTGGTATAGATATTCCCTATGCGGATAAAATAACGCATTTTGTGTTCTATACTGGGTTCGCATTTTTGGGTAGCCTGTGTTTTAGGGAACGGACAAAGGGTAATATCCCGTTGGGGAAGGCCACCATAATGGTGCTGGTAACAGCTATATCCTATGGCATACTTATTGAGGTTTTACAGTATATGTTCACCACGGACCGAATGGCCGAAATCGGCGACGTTTTGGCAAATTCTTTGGGAGCATTAACAGGAATTGGATTAATTCGATGGCTTTTTTCTAAGGAAAAGCCGTTAAAATGGAAATTTTAATTGTTTATTTAACCAATAAATAATTAAATTAGCGAACACTAAATTTTTGAAAGGATGGAACTAAAAAAGAATCCAAAAGCGAATGTAGGACGGAACAGCTCCCTTTACTTTGTAGTAGGGATGGCAGCTGTTTTGGCTTTGGTCTACTACGCTATGGAGTGGAAGAAATACGATAAGGCAAATGACTATGACATTGCCTTGAATGTGGAAGATCAGTTGGATGAGGAAGTGCCTATGACGGAGCAGATCAAAACGCCACCACCGCCACCGCCACCAGCTGCACCAGAGGTAATCGAGGTAGTAGAAGATGAAGAGGAAGTGGAAGAAACCGTAATCGAGTCTACCGAAACCAGCCAGGAAGAAGAAGTGGTTGAGATCGAAGAGGTAGAGGTAGAAGAGGTAGAAGAAGATATTTCGGTTCCATTTGCCGTAATCGAGGATGTACCCGTTTTTCCAGGTTGCGAAGGAGCAAAAGATAAAAAGGCCTGTTTCCAGGAAATGATGCAGGAGCATATCCGTAAAAATTTCCGTTATCCAGAGATTGCCCAAGAAATGGGTGTTCAAGGTAGGGTAAGCGTAATCTTCGTCATCCAGAAAGATGGAAGTATCGGGGATATCAGAATGCGTGGACCGGATAAGAACTTGGAAGCCGAAGCAAGAAGGATTATTGAAAAATTACCTAAAATGACCCCAGGTAAGCAAAGGGGAAGACCGGTAAAAGTACCTTTCAGTATTCCGATTACCTTCAAGCTTCAGTAAAAGAAGCACATGATTCCTGTTGAGGCGGGAATGGAAAAAGCCCTGATGTGAACGTCAGGGCTTTTTTTATGGTTTTTATTTGTTCAATATGCTGTTCAAGAGTCATAAAACCTTTTCTTGGGTTGCAAAAGATGGACACTGGCGTTATCTTTGCCAGCCAATTAACATAGTGGATGAAATCTGCAGTAGGTTCCGTTAAAAACAATACCCTTTCCTTGATTTTTACTGATTTCAAGGAAATCACTAAGGCTAAGTTGGCCATCAGTGTGGTGTTCTCATCCATAGCGGGATATTTTTTGGGAGCCTACCAAATCAATTTGGTTTCCGTATTGCTGCTCACCTTTGGTGGTTATTGCATGGTAGGGGCATCCAATGCCTATAACCAAGTCATAGAAAAAGACTTGGATGCCTTGATGAAACGGACCAGGAACCGTCCTATCCCATCGGGGAGAATGTCGGTAAAAGCCGCCTTGACCATTGCGGTAACGTTAACGGTTCTAGGAGTTCTTTCCCTTTTGGCACTAAGTCCAAAGACCGCCATGTTAGGGGCCATTTCCATTTTTTTGTATACCAGTGTATACACTCCGTTGAAGACCAAGACACCGCTTTCGGTTTTTGTAGGGGCTTTTCCAGGGGCCATACCTTTTATGTTGGGTTGGGTAGCCGCCACGGACGATTTTGGAATAGAGCCGGGAACCCTTTTCATGATTCAATTCTTTTGGCAATTTCCCCACTTTTGGGCATTGGGATGGATGTTAGACGAAGACTACAAAAGGGCCGGATTTAAAATGCTCCCAACAGGAAATAAGGATAAGGGAACGGCCATTCAGATCATATTTTATACGTTTTGGATGATCGTGATTTCCATCATTCCCATTTTCGGGATCACAGGTCGTTTGCAATTGTCCGTTGTGGCAGCGGCCATTGTACTTTTGGCCGGATTGGTCATGTTGTTCTTTGCCTTTAGGCTATATGAAAAAAGGGACAACATATCGGCAAGAAAGCTCATGCTGGCCAGTGTGACCTACATTTCATTGATTCAAGTAATATACGTTATAGATAAGTTTGTCAGTTGATATGGATTTGACCCAAGGAACAGAAGAAGAGAAAGTAATCAGGGCAAAAAAGATGATGCTCTGGTTCGGAATTGTGAGTTTGACCATGGGCTTTGCCGGTTGGACCAGTGCCTATATCGTGAGTAGTAAGCGAGATGATTGGATCAGTGACCTGCAACTCCCACAGGCTTTTTTCGTGAGCACGGCAATCATCATTGTGAGCAGTATTGCCTATATATTGGCCAGGAGGGCCGTTAAAAAAAGCAATCAGAAACAAGCGACTGTTTTTCTGGTGACCACTTTGGTATTGGGTATCACCTTCATTGTGTTACAGTTTATGGGTTTTTCCCAAATGTTGGAGAACGGATATTACTTTACAGGACCGACCAGTAATATCAAAATGTCCTATGTGTTTTTGCTTGCAGCCGTTCATATTGCCCACGTTGTAGCGGGTTTGATCACCCTTTTGGTGGTGATGGTGCAACAGTTGAGGGGAAAATATACGGCCCAGAAAATGTTGGGGATGGAATTGGGTGCCACGTTTTGGCATTTTTTGGATTTTATTTGGGTGTATTTGATCGTGTTCATGTATTTCATGAAATAAATTTAGGTTGAAGTAGTTTTACTTCAACTTTATCTTTTCGAATACGTCAAAAGGTGTAAATTTGTGAAAGTTTTAATAAAACGACCTTTTATATGGATGCAACGGTAACAACCGGTACTGAAGACAGCGTTTGGGGAGGTGGTAATCAACCTCTGGGCGCTAGCTATGGAAAAATGATGATGTGGTTCTTTATCATGTCTGATGCACTTACCTTTTCTGGATTTTTGGTGGCATATGGCTTTTCAAGGTTCAAGTTCATTGAACTTTGGCCTATTGCCGATGAGGTGTTCACACACGTACCCTTTTTCCACGGTAACTTTCCGATGTACTATGTGGCCTTTATGACCTTTATTCTGATCATGTCTTCCGTAACCATGGTATTGGCTGTGGACGCTGGGCACAAAATGAAACAGAACAGGGTCATCCTCTATATGTTCCTTACCATTATTGGTGGTCTTATCTTCGTTGGGTCCCAAGCATGGGAATGGTCAACTTTTATCAGGGGAGACCATGGTGCCGTAGAGACCAAGGCTGGAAAGATCCTACAGTTTGTGGATGCCGAAAGTGGGGCAAGGTTATCTTTGGCCGATTTCGCCAAGACGTTGCCGGAAGAAAGGGTAAAACATGAAAAGAACGACGGGATTTGGTTTGTTAGTGAAGGGTACAAAACTTCCTTTTCATTGAATGAGGTAGTAGAAGGTTTCAAGGCCAATCCGAACATTGTTATCCGAACTGAACAATTGAATGAGGAAGGTCACAAGACCGTTCTGGATAGGGCACAATCTTTGACGCAGCTTTCCCATGCCGTTCAGGTGGTGGAAGGTGCCAACCTTATCCACAACGAATACGGTCACCGATTGTTTGCCGATTTCTTCTTCTTTATAACAGGATTCCACGGATTCCACGTATTCTCAGGGGTTATCATCAACATCATCATCTTCTTTAATGTGATTTTGGGTACCTATGAGCGCAGGGGCCATTATGAAATGGTAGAGAAAGTTGGTCTTTACTGGCACTTTGTGGATTTGGTTTGGGTATTCGTATTTACATTCTTTTACTTGGTTTAAAACATTGATTTTTCATGGCACACGATCATAAACTCGAAATTTTTAGAGGACTTTTAAAATTTAAGTCGAACACCCAAAAAATATGGGGTGTATTGATATTCCTTTCCATTGTGACCACTGTTGAGGTAGCCTTGGGTATCACCAAGCCAAGGGCATTGACCCATAGCCATATTTTGGGAATGAAAGTACTGAACTGGATCTTCATCATCCTTACCTTGGTAAAGGCCTATTATATTGCTTGGGACTTTATGCACTTGCGTGATGAAAAGAATTCCTTGAGAAGGGTTATCGTTTGGACACCTGTTTTCTTGATATGCTATTTGATCTTTATCTTGCTTTTCGAAGCGGATTATATCTACAATGTATACAAGGACGGATTCCTCACTTGGAACTTCTAAGAAAGTATTAACAGCAATAAAAGACGGTTTTCCAACCGTCTTTTTTTATTTTTGTACGGTTTAGGATTTCATGAAAAAAAAGGTTGTTTTATTTATTCTGTTCGTGTTCCCGGTAGTGGCCTATCTATTCTTTGCATCGGGGATCAATCACTTTGGAAAACTGCCCATCCTGAAAGAAAAGATTCCTGATATTTCCGAAATGGATAGTCAGGTGCAGCTGAAGGACAAGATTACTATATTGGGTTTTTTGGGAAGCAACTTGGATGATAAAAAGGGGAATGCCTTCAACCTGAACCAAAAAATATACAAGCGCTTTGGGGAGTTCAACGATTTTCAGGTGGTGATGGTCGTTCCCAAGGGAAGTGAAACCGAGGCGCAGGAATTGAAAAAGGAACTCGGTGAAATTTCCGATGTGGACAAATGGCATTTTGCCTATGGTTCCGAAGGGGAGATACGATCCTATTTCAAAGGGCTTGGAACCGACCTGGAACTGGCCGGGGACCTTTCCTCTCCTTATGTGTTCATCATCGATAAGGATTTGAGCTTAAGGGGAAGGAATGATGATGAGGACGAAGGAGTCAAATTTGGTTTCGATACTTCTTCCGTAGCAGAGCTTAACAATAAAATGGTGGATGACGTCAAGATCATCTTGGCAGAATACCGCCTCGCTTTAAAAAAGAACAATGCCGACAGGAGCAAATAAGAAAAAAAAGTACACCTACGTTTGGGTATCCGCCATCATCCTGATTTTCGGGAGTTTTGCGGTCCATGAAATCACCAAACGGATAAAGGGCGGTACCATAGTGGAGAATGACCGAATGAGTGTGGGAATGCAGCACAGGCCATTGGCCTTTATTGTGAATGAGGGGAAAAGGCGAAAGGTACCTGAATTTTCCTTTTTGGACCAAGACAGTGTCATGATCACCAACAAGGATTATCTCGGCAAAGTCTATGTGGTGGAATTTTTCTTTACCACTTGCCCGACCATTTGCCCCATTATGACCAAAAACTTGGTAGAAGTTGAGAAAACCTTCAAAGACCATGATGATTTTGGGGTAGCCTCCTTTACTATAAACCCAAGGTATGACACTCCCTCGGTCCTTAAAAAGTATACGGAGAAATATGGCATCACCGATAAGGATTGGCATTTGATGACAGGTGATCAAGATGCCATTTACAATCTGGCCCAAGAAGGGTTTTACATTTTCGCCAGTGAAAATGGGGATGCCCCCGGAGGATTTGAACATTCTGGGATGTTCGCATTGGTGGATAAAAATGGGTATATTCGTTCCCGTGAGGATGAGTTCGGCAACCCACTAATTTATTACAGGGGAACCATTACGGAGAAACAAGGGGTAAACGATGAGGGCGAGACCCAGCAGATTACCATATTAAAAGAGGACATTAAAAAATTATTGGCAGAATGACCGAGGAAATTTCTTTAAAGGAAAAACGGTTCAACAAGTGGATAACGGTGATATCCATTGCGATACCTTTGGTTGTGGCATTGCTGTTCGGTTATAAGATACCCAATGCAAAACCCTTATCTTTTCTACCGCCCATATATGCGGCCATCAATGGGATTACGGCCATATTGTTGGTTGCTGCGGTAGTGGCCATTAAAAATGGAAGACAATCCCTGCATCAAAAGTTGATGACCACAAACATCGTCTTGTCGGCTTTGTTCCTGATTATGTATGTGGCGTACCACATGACATCTGAAACGACTATTTATGGAGGGGAGGGTTTCTTGAAATATATTTATTATTTCATTCTTTTGACGCACATTGTATTGTCCATTTCCGTTATTCCCTTAGTGCTTATCACATACTCGAAGGTATATTTGGATGATTTTGAAAGCCACAGGCTTTGGGCCAAGTATACATTCCCGATTTGGCTGTATGTTGCCGTTACGGGGGTGATTGTCTATATCATGATTTCTCCCTACTATCAATATTGATGCGTTATGAAAGTTAAACTGTTGTTGGTTCTTGTTGTATTGTTGGTGTTTCCATCGGTGATGGATGCTCAATGTGCCATGTGCCGTGCAGTGGTGGAGAGCGAAGCGGATGGAGGCACTGCTGAAGGCATAAATAACGGGATAGTTTACTTAATGGCCGTGCCCTATGTTTTGATTGCCGCCCTGTTCTATTTCATCTACAGAAAAATGAGGGGATAGGCCCCAAATCCATTTTTTTTCTCATTAGGTGTAACATTTTGCGGTTTATTTCATCTAATAGTTGTACGCTTGCGTATTTCATCAATCAAAATCGCTAACCTATGTTCGACCTTGAGCGGTGGCAAGAAATATTTGACACCATCCGAAAGAACAAACTCCGTACTTTTTTGACCGGGCTTTCCGTAGCCTCTGGTATCTTCATACTCGTTATTCTTTTGGGTTTTGGGCAAGGTATGCGCAACGGCATTGAACAGGAGTTCAAGGAAGATGCCTCTACCAGTGTTTGGGTATGGCCAGGCGTAACCTCAAAAGAGTACAAAGGGCTCAATCCCGGAAGACCCATTCAACTGGTCAATGAAAACTTCGATAACGCCTCTGCCATCTTCAAAAGTGATATTGAATATGGTTCGTCTCGCGCCTTTGTGCGCGGGGTAACGGTCAATTATGGAAAAGAGGCCCTTATTTATAGCGTTCAGGGAGTGGCGGCCGATTTTCAGTTTATAGAGAATGCCTCAATGATAGAAGGGCGGTTCATCAACTACCAAGATGAAGCAAGTGCAGGCAAGGTGGCCATCATTGGCAATAAGATCAAAAAGGATGTTTTCAACGAAGTGGAGACGCCCATTGGGGAGTTCATCGATGTGTCGGGAATACCCTTCAAGGTCATCGGCGTTTACAAAGAAATGGAAGATCGTGAGGAAGAGCGCATTTATATCCCTATTACCACAGCACAAAAGGCCTTTAATGGAGGCAACCGGGTGAACAACATGTCCTTTACCCTTCCCCCTGTAGAAAACTTTGACCAAGCTGTTGCCCAAGCCATCAATTTCAAAAATGGGCTCAGGGAATATCTGCAACAAGTGCATACTGTGGCTCCAGACGATACCAGTGCCATGGAGGTATGGAGTGCCATGGAAGAAGCCAAAAGGTATTATGGTCTCACCAACAACATCAAGCTCTTTTTCTGGTTTGTGGGGATTTGTACCATTATTGCCGGGGTGGTAGGTGTCAGTAACATCATGATGATCGTAGTGAAGGAACGCACCCGTGAAATCGGTATTAGAAAGGCGCTGGGGGCCAAGCCTTGGTCCATTATCGGGATGATCCTGCACGAAGCTATTTTCGTGACGGCCATTTCGGGTTTTGCTGGGCTGATTTTTAGTATGGCCTTATTGGAACTCGTAGGACCCAATATTGAGGTAGATTATGTATTGAATCCTTCTGTGAATTTCAACGTGGCCTTCTCCACGGTACTCGTGCTGATCGCTGCGGGAACCCTGGCAGGATTTGTCCCTGCCTACCGGGCAGCAAAAGTAAAAGTGATAGAATCCCTTCGGGACGAATAAATATATCTAAGCAAGTCAAGATGTTCAATAGAGATAGATGGCGGGAAATACTGGAAGTCCTCACAAGCAATGTGTGGCGCACCATTTTTACGGCCTTTGGGGTCTGTTGGGGCATCTTTATCCTGATCGTACTCTTGGCTGCTGGAAAGGGACTTGAAAACGGAATCAAAAAAGACTTTGGCGATATTGCAACCAATACCATGTTCATGTGGACGCGTGCCACTACCCGAGCCTATGAGGGGTTGCCCCAAGGGAGACGATTTGAGTTTAAGATCAATGATGTACAGGCCATTCGAGACAATGTGCCGAACCTTCGGTTTATTTCCCCGAGGAACCAATTGGGCGGTTTTGGGGGCAACAACAATGTGGTGCGAGGCATTCGGACCGGGGCATACAATGTGTATGGCGATTATCCGGAAATCATCAACCAAGATCCCATGGCGGTTACTTCGGGAAGGTTTTTGAACTACAACGACATCAACGAAAAAAGAAAAGTGGCCATCATTGGGCTAGGGGTCAAAAACGATCTGTATGATAAGGATGAAGATCCGTTGGGCACCTACATCAAAATACAAGGAGTGAATTTTATGGTCATCGGAACCTACAAAAAGAACAATAGCGGTGGAGGGGAAGAAGGTCAAAAAGAGATTTTTGTGCCCTTTACTTCCTTTTCGCAAGCCTTTAACAGAGGAGAGGATGTGGGATGGATGGCCATCACTGCCAATGACGGTAGTTCCATTTCCGTGTTGAAGGACAAGATTGTGAGCGTAATGAAGGAAAGGCACAAAGTGCATCCAGAGGATACTCGGGCTGTCGGTTATTTTGATCTGTACGAACAATACAATAGGGTGGAAAGTCTTTTTGGTGCCTTGAAGGCCGTGGCCTACATTGTTGGGATTATGGTGTTGCTATCCGGAATTATCGGGGTGAGTAATATCATGTTAATAGTTGTGAAGGAACGTACCAAGGAAATTGGGATTAGAAGGGCTTTGGGGGAACAACCTTGGTCCATAAAGAAACAGATTTTGATGGAATCCATCTTTTTGACCCTGATATCGGGCATGGTGGGCATCATCTTCGGATCCTTGGTCATTTTCGGCATCAATTCCCTTTTGGATAGCGTAGGATCTGTGGATATGTTCATGAGCCCCAGTGTAAGTGTCGGGGTAGTGACCGGGGCATTGACCATTTTAATGGTTTCTGGGTTGTTGGCCGGATTCATTCCGGCTCAGAGTGCCATTAGGGTCAGGCCCATTGAAGCATTAAGAACAGAATAAATAGAAATCAATCAAAATAATAACATACCAAAATGAAAAAGTCGGTAACCATAGCCATCCTGTTGCTCATCGTAATCGTGTTCGGTGGCTCCATGTATTATCTCTATCAGAAGAACGCTGAAGACCCGGTAATATATCAGACCGAAACACCATCTACACAGACCATTGTTAAAAAAGCAGTGGCCACTGGCAGTATTCTTCCTTTGGAAGAAGTATTGATCAAACCCAATATATCAGGGGTGATAGAGGAAATATTCGTGGAAGGAGGGGATTTTGTGAAATCTGGAGACCTGTTGGCCAAGATTAAAGTGGTCCCTAACCTTTCGGCCCTTAACGATGCCAAAAATGCCATTGATGAAGCCAAGATCAGCCTGGACGATCAAATGCGAAATCTGGAACGACAAACCACTCTATTTGGAAAAGGGGTAATCTCCAAAACCGATATGGAGAGGGCCCAAGTAACCTATGATCAGGCCAAGCAGGCCTATGCTGCCGCCAATAAACGATATGATATCGTGAAAACGGGAACAACCAGTGGATTTAGCAACGCAGCCAATACCATGATCAGGGCAACCGTGAGTGGAATGGTACTGGAGGTACCCGTGGAAGTGGGTAACCAGGTCATAGAGAGCAACAACTTTAATGAAGGAACCACCATTGCCGCCATTGCCGATGTAAACAAAATGATTTTTGAAGGTAAGGTGGATGAATCTGAGGTAGGGCGAATCAAGGAAGACCTTCCCTTGGAGATTACCGTAGGGGCCATAGAGGATAAGGTCTTTGATGCCATCTTGGATTATATCGCTCCAAAAGGCAAAGAGGAAAATGGAGCTATCCAGTTTGAGATCAAAGGGTCGTTGAAAAAAAGCGATACCACCTTTATCCGTGCTGGACTTAGTGCCAATGCCTCCATTATTTTGGCCCGTGCCGATAGTGTTTTGGCTGTTAAGGAAGCCTTGGTACAGTTTGATGGGGATACCAAAAAACCTTTTGTGGAGGTCGAAACGTCCGACCAACAATTTGAACGTCGCGATGTGGAATTGGGGGTAAGCGATGGCATCTTTGTGGAGATAAAATCAGGCCTAGCAGCCACCGATAAGATAAAAGTTTGGAACGCAGTCGCGGAAGAATAGGCCTTTAATCAATCATTTAACAAAAAATTTAAACAATTGCTGTAACAATTTAACAACTTGTAGGTCTAACAGGCAAGAGGTTAAAAAAGATAGCTAACATAACCAATCATGATAGAAATCAAAGATCTTCACAAATCCTATAAAATGGGAAGCAATTCCCTTCATGTTTTAAAGGGGATAAATTTTAAAGTGGAAGAAGGGGAGCTAGTGGCCATTATGGGGTCTTCAGGATCTGGAAAATCCACCTTGTTGAACATTTTGGGAATGTTGGACGGGGCCGATTCCGGAGAATATACCTTGGATGGAGTACCTATCAAAAACCTCAGTGAAACCAAAGCTGCGCAGTACAGGAACAAGTTCCTGGGTTTCATTTTCCAATCCTTCAACCTGATCAATTACAAAAGCGCCTTGGAGAACGTGGCCCTTCCGCTGTACTATCAAAAAGTACCTAGAAAGGAGCGTCAGGAAAAGGCCATGCAATATTTGGACAGGGTAGGTCTTAAGCCATGGGCTACCCACCATCCGAGTGAGTTGTCCGGGGGACAAAAGCAAAGGGTGGCCATAGCCAGGGCCATGGCGGCTGAACCCAAAGTACTTCTCGCGGATGAGCCAACGGGAGCCTTGGACAGTAAAACGTCCTATGAGGTGATGGACCTTATCCAAAAAATCAACGACGAAGGCAATACCATTTTGGTGGTGACCCACGAAGAGGATATTGCACACATGTGCAAACGCATCGTACACCTAAAGGATGGTGTGATCGTGGAGGACAAGAAAATAGAACAAGTAAGGGCAGGGCAATATGTTTGATCGGGACGTTTGGCAGGAAATTTTCAACACGATTAAGACGAACAAGCTACGGACCTTCCTGACTGGGTTCTCCGTAGGATGGGCCATCTTTATCTTGGTGATGCTATTGGCTTCAGTCAACGGAATGCAGAATGGTTTTACCAACCAGTTCAACGATGATGCAACCAATTCCATCTTTGTGCGTCCTGGAACCACGTCCAAGGCCTATGGAGGATTTGAAGCAGGCCGACGTATCCAATTGAAAAATGACGATCTCGAGTATATCAAGAAGAGTTTTCCTGATGATGTCGAATATATAAGTGCTCGGTACTATGCCAATGCTACTGCAAGGTACAAAAGTGAAACAGGATCCTATTCCGTTCAGGCGACACATCCCGACCATCAGGCCATTGAAAAGACATTGGTTGTTGCCGGTAGATATGTAAATGAGGCAGACGTCATCAATAAGGCAAAAGTGGCCGTAATCGGAAGAAAGGTTGCGGAAGACCTTTTTAAGAACGAGGATCCCCTAGGTCAATTTGTGGAGCTGAACAATTTACCCTTTAGGGTAATCGGAATATTTACCGATGACGGGGATGATAATGCCGAAAGAAGAATCTATGCACCAATAAGCACCTATCAGCGTATTTATGGCAACACGAATGACATTAACATGATTGCCCTCACCTATAATCCTACCTATGACCTTGCCAAGGCATTGGAGTTTTCAGGTAGATTGGAGGATTTGATGAAGAGAAGGCACAAGATAGATCCTGATGATCAAGCAGGTCTGTATGTGTTCAACTATGCAGAGGCTTTTGAGAACATTAGCAGTTTTACTGCAGTATTAAAAGGAATAGGCATTGGGGTTGGGTTTTTGATCCTTGTTGCAGGTATTGTAGGCATCGGGAACATTATGGTCTTCACCATTAAGGAGCGAACCAAGGAAATAGGGGTGCGAAAGGCTTTGGGGGCAAGGCCCAGACAAATTGTGAACCTGGTTTTGCTGGAGTCCGTTTTCATTACTGCCATTTCAGGTTTTGTAGGACTATTATTTGCATGGATCATACTTGCGGCATTGGGTCCAATGTTCCAGACACCGGCCTTTAGCAATCCATCGGTAAATCTTTCTACAGTGGTAACGGCTACCATTATATTGATTGTTGCAGGCGTACTGGCGGGATTGATCCCGGCCATGAAAGCCGCGAATGTTAAACCCATTGTTGCACTAAGTGATAAATAGTTATGTGGTTATTTGATAGGGATTTATGGATTGAAATTTTTCATACACTGGGCAAGAACATGTTCAGGACCTTCTTGACCATGCTGGGTGTGATATTCGCCATGATCATTTTGGTACTGCTCTTGGGATCTGCCAATGGGATGAGCAATGGTTTTAATAAAATATTTGCAGGAACGGCTTCCAACAGCCTGTTTGTATGGGGGCAGCAAACCTCGGAACCCTATAAGGGGTTTGAAAGAGGTAGGAGGATACGGTACAAGATCGAGGATGCTGAAATCTTGAAAAAACAGATTCCCGAAATTGAAGTACTGGCACCTAGGATTGAATTGGCAAGCCATAGGGGAACGGTTACCGTTTATCGTAATGGACAAACAAGTGGTTCCGCTGTTTATGGGGATTATCCGGAAATAGACAATATCACCAAAAAGAAATTGGTAGAAGGCAGGTTCCTGAACCAGACCGATATGGACCACTCCAAAAAAGTATGCGTCATCGGAGAGGAAACCTACAAGCTTTTGTTTGAAAAAGGCGAAAAGGCCATTGGGGAAAATATCAGGATCAATGGAGTGTATTTTACCGTGGTGGGCATCTACAAACCCAATAACAACATCAATATTGATGGGGAAAATGCAGTGTTCATTCCCTTCACCACTTTTCAAAAGGCATTCAATTCAGGCGACCAAATGGGATGGATGGCCATTGCGGTACAGGAGAATACACCCGTTCCTGTGGTCGAAAAACAGATCAAGGACATCTTGAAGGCCAAGTACGATATCCATCCAGACGATGAAAGGGCTATCGGTAGTTTTGATATGTCCGAGATTTTCAACAACATTACAGCCTTTACTACTGTGCTTCAAGGTTTCTCCTTCTTCGTTGGAATCTTTACACTGTTGGCAGGGGTAATCGCGATCAGCAACATTTTATTGATTACCGTTAAGGAAAGGACCAAAGAGATTGGGGTGCGAAGAGCCTTGGGAGCGACTCCCAAGATTGTGAAACGCCAGATTGTGGTAGAGGCCATTGTGCTTACCGCATTTGCTGGATTGGTAGGCTTTGCAATTTCAGTTGGTATATTGTCCATAATGGATTCCATGTGGGGCAGTGGGGATAATTTCCCCTTTGTGAAACCCATGATCAGTGTACCGCAGTTTCTCGTCTCTTTTGTGCTGATGGTGGGACTGAGCGTACTGATAGGACTATTGCCGGCCAACCGCGCCGTTAGGGTACGGCCCATTGAAGCATTGAGAGAAGAATAATCAACACAAATAAATAACGAATCAAATAAACGATAATGAACAAGTATGTAAAGTACGGATTGATTGGAGTAGCGGTCATTGGAATTTTGGCCGCCATGGTATACTTTCTAAAGCAGAACAGTACACCCGTTGAACTCTACAAGACCGAAACCGCGGTCCGCAAGGATATTGTGAACAAGGTAATTGTTACGGGAAAGGTCATTCCAGAAGACGAGATCAATATCAAACCCCAAATATCCGGTATTATAGACAAGATCATTTTGGAGGAAGGGGTAAAGGTTAAGGCCGGAGACCTTATCGCCGTGATCAAAGTGGTTCCCAACGAACAATCCTTGAACCAGGCTGCAGGTAGGGTCCGTAATGCCGAATTGGCCCTGAGCAATGCCAAGATCGAATATGATAGGAATAAAGTGTTGTTCGATAAGGGCGTGATTTCCAGTCAGGATTTCAATAATCTGAAGTTGACCTTTGATCAAGCCACCCAAGAATTGAAGAATGCCCAGGCCGATTACCAGATTATTCAAAAGGGATCTGCCGGTGGCTCGGCCAGTGCCAATACCAATATTAGGGCTACTGTTTCCGGAACCATTTTGGAAATTCCGGTAAAGGAAGGGGATCAGGTAATCCAGAGTAACAACTTTAACGATGGTACTACCATTGCCACTATTGCCGATATGGGTAAAATGATCTTTGAAGGGGAAGTGGACGAAGCCGAGGTTGGAAAACTCCATGTTGGAATGCCTTTACAGATTAGCTTGGGAGCACTGGAAGAACAAAAGTTCGAGGCCAATTTAAAGTTCATCGCGCCAAAAGGTGTAGAGGAAGAAGGTGCTGTTCAGTTCAAGATTGAAGGAGATTTGGCCTTGACCGATACCACTTCCTATGTGAGGGCCGGCTACAGTGCCAACGCCTCCATCGTTTTGGAAGAGAGGAAGGATGTACTGGCCATTAAGGAAGCTTTGCTACAGTTCGACAAGGAAACAGAAAAACCATATGTAGAAGTTGAGGTTGGGGAGAACAAGTTCGAAAGGAAAGACCTTGAATTGGGGGTTAGTGATGGTATCGATGTGGAAGTGGTCTCAGGAATCGATGAAAACTCCAAGATCAAAGTTTGGAACAAGCTCGAGAAAAAGTCAGAGGATAATTAATAATGGCTGACCAACATTTAAGAACCAAAATCAAAAAACGAATGAAAAATAGCATAACGATACTCCTACTGTTGTTCACGGTCTGCGTGTCCACGGCGCAAATGCGCAAATGGACGCTTCAGGAATGCGTGGAATATGCAGTGGAACACAATTTGACCATAGAGCAGTTTGAACTGGATCTGGAGAATGCCAAAATCGATAAATCCGATGCAATCGGGGATCTGCTTCCCAATTTAAATGGTTCTACTTCGGTATCAAGTAATACCGGTTTCTCCATTAACCCAACGAACAACTTGCCCACGAACAGTACGGCTTTCAACGTGAATGCAAGCATAAGTTCCAACGTAACCTTGTTCAATGGTTTAAGGAATATTCACCAGTTGAATCGGGCGAAAATGAACGCTATCTCCAACCAATATCGTTTGGACAATCTCAAGGACGATATTCGGTTGAATGTGGCCAATGCCTATTTACTGGTCCTTTCTGGAAAGGAACAGCTCAAGACCTTTAAGGCACAGTATGCCGTTACCGAACAAGATTTGAAAAAGACCAGGGAACTGGTGGCATCAGGAGTGCTGCCTCAAGGGGATTTGTTGGAGATTGAGGCCACTGCCGCCAACCAACAACAGCAAATTGTGAATGGTGAGGGCAATGTGTTGATCGCACGTGTGAATCTGGCCCAATTGCTGCAAATCACGGATTATGAAAACTTTGATATTGCCGAGGAAGAGTTTGCCATTCCACCATCGGATATCTTGAAAAATTCCGCAAAAGTGATTTTTGACAAGGCCTTGACCTTCAGGAACGATATCAAGCTTTCTGAATCCAACGTGGACCTAGCCGAACAAGACTTAAAAATTGCCAAGGGAGCATATTTGCCTACATTGGGAGCCTTCTTCCAATACGGAAGTAGATACTCGGATGTCACTCAAATTCCTGATGGAAACGGTGGCGTGTATACACCAAACTTTACGGATCAGTTATGGATTTTTGATGGTATCAGCTACGGGGCACAGTTGAATGTTCCCATATTTAACGGATGGAGCACACGCAACAATGTGAAACGTTCCCAGATTAGCTTGGAAAAAGCAAAAGTACAGTTTGAACAGGATAAGCTGGCTTTGGAAAATACCATTCAACAGGCCTATGTAGATGTAAGTACTTTTGAAAAAGCCTATGAGGCCGCTTTGAAATCTTTGGAAGCTCGCACACTGGCTTATGATTATGCCAAGGAACGTTACGACAATGGTTTGATGAACGCTTTCGACTTTAGTCAAGCACAGGCTAGGGTAGACAATGCCAAGGCAGATGTGATCCGTACCAAGTACGATTATATTTTCCGACTCAAAATATTGGAGTTCTACTTTGGTTTGCCCATTTCATTAAACTAGTATCTTTGTGGCCGCTATGGCCATTATACTAAACTTAGAAACAGCAACGACCAATTGCTCCGTAAGTGTCTCAAAGAACAACGAGATTCTCTGTCTTAAGGAGAACAATGCAGCAGATTATTCGCATTCGGAACAATTGCACCTATTTATCAAAGAAGCCTTGCAAGAGGCTTCTTTGTCATTTTCGGACCTCGATGCCATTGCTATAAGCAAGGGTCCCGGTTCCTACACCGGGCTGCGTATTGGGGTTTCCTCCGCAAAAGGACTTTGTTTTTCCTTGGATCTACCTTTGATTTCCATTCCCACCCTGGAAAGTATGGCCCATCAGACCAGTTTGAAGGAAGGAGAGGTTGTCATTCCTGTTTTGGATGCCAGAAGAATGGAGGTGTATTCCTGTGTGTTTGATCATCGATACCAAGAAATTAGGGAAACCCGTGCCGAAATCATTGATGAGAATTCCTTTGAGGATTATTCCTCGTTTTCCAAAGTGCATGTTGTGGGCAGCGGAGCGGAAAAGTGCCAACAGGTCCTGCATGCCCCGAACTTTAATTTTGACACCTCTGTGGTCCCTTCAGCAAAGGAAATGGCATCCCTGGCCTACCATAAATTCCTGCATAAGGATTTTGAGGACGTAGCCTATTTTGAACCCTATTACTTAAAGGATTTTGTCCTTCAGACCAAAAAGAAATCCTAGCCCTTTGCCGCTTGGTGCATGACCCTCTGTGGAAATGGGATTTCGATTCCAGCTGCATCAAAGCGCAGCTTGGTTTGTTCGATCACATAAAAATGTGCAGGCCAGAATACATCATTGTTCGCCCAAAAACGCAAGGTTAGATCCACGGAACTATCCCCCAGTGCCCCTACGTAAACTTCGGGAGCCGGTTCGGTGTTGATATTTGGATTTTCCGCACAGATTTCCAAAAGGATTTCTTTGGCTTGCTTAATATTGGAGCCATACCCGATCCCGACATCAATTTTATCACGACGGGTACTTTCCATATTATAATTAATGATGTTCCCGTTGGACAATTGCCCATTGGGAAGAATGGCTATCTGATTACCAAAAGTGCTCAACTTGGTATTGAAAATGGAAATCTCCTTTACGGTACCATCAATACCTTGGGCCGAAATAAAATCTCCTACCTTAAAGGGCTTAAAAATCAGGATGAGGACACCACCCGCAAAGTTGGCCAATGAGCCTTGAAGGGCCAGGCCAATGGCCAGACCGGCGGCACCTATAATGGCAACTAGGGAAGAGGTCTTTACGCCCAATTGGGTGACTACCAATACAAACAGCAAAGCCTTAAGTGTAATACTGATAAAGCTCTGCAGAAAGGATTCCAAGGTTTCGTCGTAGTCCTTCTTTGCAAAAAAGCGCCTCACCATCTTATTGATAAATTTGATGACCCAAAACCCAACAAAAAAGATGATAATGGCCATGACAAGGTTTGGCAATACACCAATTCCCCACATCACCGCTTTGTCAATATATTCTTGGTAGTTTTCCAGTTGTTTCATAAGGATTTCTGTTTTGTGGACAACCTAGTCAATAATCTTTTAAATAAAAAATTTGGAACGCAAACAAATGTTAATGTTGTCAGGGAAGCTTGATCCGTTCCAATACGTCTTTTGTGGTTGAAACGGGAAGCTTGCAGGCTCCTTCAATACAAACATAGGCTAACGTTTTACCTGGAACCTCCCGATTTTGAAGCAGTTCGAGGCTGCTTTCGCTTACAGAGCCGGCCAAAATACTGTTGGGGATATAGATGGCTCCTATTGTTTGTCCCATAGTTTTAAAATCTGGTCCCACTAGGGCTATCTCATAAAAATCTTGGTTGAGGTACAACACTAGGTTCAACCAATTGGCAAAGCCTTGTGCCCTTTTGTCAAAATCCTGCTGCACGTTTTTAAGCATTTGAGTGGCAATAGCACCATAGCCCCCCCCATGATAAAGTTTGTCCATCTTAAAAAGATTGTTGGCCATGATGGAATTGGAAGAAGAGATGACATTGTCGTTGGTCTCAATGCTTCTTCGGATTAAAGAGTGGTCCTCATCCGAAGTAAAGAAATACATGCCCGAATCTGCGTCAAAAAAATGTTGATGGGCATAATTGGTCAACCTTTTGGCATTTGAGAGCCATTGCTCATCAAAAGTGACCTCGTAAAGGGAAATATATGCGTCAATCAAGGTGGCATAATCTTCCAAAAAGGCATTGATGGTACTTTTTCCCTCTTTATGGTTTCGATAGAGCGAATGATCTTTTTTTACCATTTCCCTTTGAATAAAGCTGGCATTTTTCAAAGCCAAGCTTAAATATTCATCGTTTCCCAAATAGCGATAGGCATCTACAAGTCCTTTCAGCATCAAGGCATTCCAAGAAGTAAGGATTTTATCGTCCAATCTAGGTTTGGGACGTTTGCTTCTTTCCTTTTTTAAGATGGCCAAGTCAGCCTTCATTTTTTTCTGTAATTCCGAAATGGAAATGCCATGTTTTTGGGCTAATTCTCCATCGGTTTTATCCCGGATGAGTACATAATTTCCATCTTCCCAAAGCCCATAGGAATTGATATTGAAATAATCCTGAAAAATATCAAGATCGTCACCCAGTAATCGTTCCAATTCTTCCTTCGTCCATACGTAATAGGCGCCTTCCTTGAGTTCTCCGGTTTTATCAAGACTATCGGCGTCCAAAGAGGAATAAAACCCTCCGTTTTCATCCAACAGTTCCTCCTGTGTAAAAGCTATGGTCTGCTCCACTACCTTTTTGTACAGTTCATTTTTGGTGACGGCGTAGGCCTTGGCATACAGACTGATCAATTGCCCGTTGTCGTAGAGCATTTTTTCAAAATGGGGAACGTGCCATTTGGTATCCACCGCATAACGCGAGAATCCTCCGCCCACGTGGTCAAAAATGCCTCCATAGGCCATTCGGGTGAGGGTAGTGTCCACAAATTCCATAATGTCCTTGCGATTTCTGGTCGTGGCATAGTGCAACAGAAACTCCCAATTGTTGGGCATCATGAACTTAGGTGCCCGTTTATGTCCGCCCAAAAAGGTATCAAAATATAGGGACCAGTTGTGGACAGATGCATCCAATTGTTCCAAGTTGAAAAGGTCACTTTCTTTATTATGCTCCACCAAATTGATGGCGTGTAACCCATTACCAAGGTCTGTGGCATATTGGGTGATACGAGGTTTGTCCTTCTTGTAAAGTTGTGCCAACTGTTCAAGCGATCTCATCCAATTTTCTTTGGGTACGTAGGTGGCGCCCCAAAACGGACGGCCATCGGGCAGGGCCACAATATTCAAGGGCCAACCGCCATTGCCGGAGATCATCTGGATGGCATCCATATAGATTTGGTCCACATCTGGCCTTTCCTCACGATCGATTTTGATATTGATGAAATGTTCGTTCATCACTTTGGCCACTTCGGGATTTTCAAAACATTCTTTTTCCATCACGTGGCACCAATGGCAGGCGGCATATCCTATACTGATGAGCAGCAGTTTGTCCTGCTTCTTGGCCCGTTCCAGAACCTCAGGGTGCCATGCTTCCCAATCCACTGGATTATGGGCATGTTGCAATAAATAAGGACTGGTTTCGTGGATTAGGGAGTTGGTGTATTCGTGGGTCACTTTGTTGGATTTTGGGTTACAGCCTAGGGCGACCATCAAAATTAGGAGGAAGAATGGAAATTTAAGGGACATTTCTTCACTTTTGGGTATAAAAAAAGCGTCCCGAGGGACGCACTTTTTGTATTGCGATGTTACTGCACTTCAAAGGTGATCTTAACGTTCACCCTGTAGTCGTCGATCTTCCCATCCTTGACGGTAGCACTCTGCTCGTTGATATAGATGGAACGAATGTTCTTTACTGATTTTGTGGCTTGTTCCAATGCATTTTTTGCTGCGTCTTCCCAGCTTTTATCGGAATTAGCCAATACTTCGATTACTTTTAAAACTGCCATGGTCAATGATTTTTAAATTTCTTCAATTTAACAAAATTTGACCGGAAAATGGCAACGGAACATCTTAAAATTAGCCGTTCAGGGCCACTACTTCACGGATTTTATCGCCCATCATGTTCTTCAGCATCGTCTCGATTCCGTTTTTAAGGGTAAAGGTGGAGGAAGGACAACCGCTACAGGCTCCCTGTAGGATCACACTAACCGTTCCGCTTTCCTCTTCATAGGATTGAAACTGAATATTTCCACCATCACTGGCAACGGCGGGTTTCACATATTCCTCCAAAATATCGATGATTTGTTGGGAGATGTCATCATAGCTGAGGTTGGCTTTTTCCTGTTGTTTGGTTTCCTCCTTTTTTTGAAGGGCCTCGGCAGTGACCACATCCTTTCCATCGGCTAAAAAGTCGCGAATAAATTCGCGCAGTTGCATATTGATTTCATCCCAATCGGCCACATCGTACTTGGTTACCGAAACATAGTTTTCATCCATGAACACCTCTTTCACAAAAGGAAGATGGAAAAGTTCCTTGGCCAATGGAGCATCCTTGGCCTCATCGATGTTCTTGAACTCGTAAGTGGAAGGCACAATGCGCTTGTTGCAGACGAACTTCATCACCGAAGGGTTAGGGGTAACTTCGGCATAAACGGTAACGGGTTGCTTTTTTTGCACATCCTCTTCGTTCACCACTGGTTCCCCGGCATTCAGGTATTCTACCAATTGTTGGGCCACATCGGCCTTTACATCTTCCCAGGTCACGATATCGTACCTTTCCAAAGCCACAAAATTGCTGGCGATGTACACTGTTTTAATGAACGGAAGGTAAAAAAGTTGCTGTGCCAAGGGAGAATTTTTGGCCTCGTCTATATTCTTGTATTCGTAATTGCCCTTCACCAAAAAATGGTTGGCCTCCAATTTGATGATCTTAGGATTATTGGTGGCTATTACGGTGATATTATATTCTTTCATCGGTCTAATTTGATACAAAAATACCAATAGTTGAGATGTGCAGCAAAATATTATAATAATGTCCTTTGCAAACCGTTATCTAAATGTTTGATTATTTTTAAATCACAACCATTAGCCCAGATCGTCACATGAGACGCAGTACAACCTCAATCATTATTGCCCTGTTCTTTGGTTTTATGGCCAAGGCGCAGGAGGGAATCCCCGTATATTTTGACTACCTGGCGGATAACTATTATTTGGTCTATCCATCCATGGCGGGTATTGCTGAGGGGACCAAGATTCGTCTTACGGCCAGAAAGCAATGGTTCAATGTGGACGAGGCTCCCAGTCTCCAAACGTTCAACATCAACTCAAGGGTAGGGGAGCGCAGCGGTATTGGCGCCATTCTTTTCAATGATTCCAATGGGTACCATTCCCAAACCGGGTTTAAAGGAACCTATGCGCATCATTTGCAATTAGGGGGCGATTTCAGGACGTTGAACCAACTCTCGTTCGGACTTAGTGCCGGAGTGATTTTGAGCAGTTTGGACGAAACGGAATTCAGGTCTGTGATTCCTGATCCCGTAGTGACAGGGGTAAAAAATACCGCTAGCTATTTCAATGTGGATTTGGGAGCATCCTACAATCTGTTCGAGTTTTATGCCCATGCAGCAATCCTCAATGTCTTGGGAAGCGGACGCGACCTATATAGTGCAGTTGAAATCGACAACATTAGAAGGTATTTGCTTTCCGCAGGTTATGTATTTGGAAAAAAAACTAGGGTGGAGCCTTCCATCTTGTTTCAGATGACTGATTATACCAAGGAAAAGACGGTTGACCTGAACGCCAAGGTATACAAGGATGTAAGTTTCGGGACCATTTGGGCCGGACTTTCCTACCGAAGAAGTTTTGATGGGGCACAGTACCAATCCAACGGAACTTTTGGCGAGCAGCGTTTGCAGTTGTTCACGCCAATCATCGGTGTCAATGTGAATCGTTTCTTGTTTTCCTACAATTATTCCTACCAATCCGGGGATATCCGTTTTGATAATGGCGGGTTCCACCAGATTACCTTGGGCTACGATTTTGGTCAGAGCGATGATGGCAAACGATATGATTGTTATTGTCCTGCCGCCAACAATTAAAAATGGCCCACCACTAAGGATGAGCCATTTCCAACCAACCAACTAAAACTGCATTAATCCCACTTCATATTTTTCTTGGATGCTTGGCTCTTGATGGCCGATAACATGGCATTTTCCAATGCTCCCTTTTCTTCTTTTTGGCTTTGGGCGATATAAGCCTCACGTTTCGCATTCAATTCTTGGATTTCCTTTTGAATTTTTTCACGCTCCGCTTTTTTATCGTCAACATAGGCTTTGATCTCACTTTTGGATTTGCCCTGCAACTCTTTGGGTAGGTCTTTGTCATCCAATTTGGATAGTACGGCTTCGTCATCTTCCACGGCATCCACTAAATCCCATTGGGAGTTTTTGTAAAGCCTGGAACTTTTACTCACCGCACGTTTTACTACCACTACTTCTTCCAACTCAGCGGCATTGAGGTCTTGAGCACTTTGTTGTGCTTTCTTTTCATACCCCATGGCACCATAGGAGATATAGGTGTTGTTCAATTTGGAATTCAATTTGATGATGACATCGTCATAAGGGGTGTTGATGTGCACAATCTGTTGGTTATGGTCAATGGCCATATATTCTCCTCCGGTCAATGAGGCACCATTTTTCCATTCGGTGCTGATGCCTTGCTGAAAATTGCCACAGAAAATAGTGTTTACGATCACGTCCTTTTCCTTGGCATTGGCCGCAGCATCCCTGTAATTCAATTTGCCTTGTGTGAAGGGTTCATTCCCTGCAATAAAGATCATTTTAAGATCATCGGCATTCTTGCCCCAATCCAATTGTTTCAGAGAAGTTTGGATGACCTCTCCGCAGTATTCCTCTCCGCCATTAGTGGTCAGGGAGAATAGTTTTTCTGAGATTTCATCCAAGTCGTCCGAAAATCCCAATACCTGTCTAATGTACCCTTCACGGGAAGAAAGATTATCATTTCCATATTCATAAAGGGCAATTTGAAGCATGGGTCGGGTATCGTTGCCACATTTGGCGTGGGTAAACTCGTTCACAATATCCCACAATTGCGCTTTTGCTTGGTTGATGAGTCCATCCATACTGTTACTGGTATCGAGCAACAAAGCGATTTTTACAAAATGCTTGCTTGGTTTTTCCACAATGGATTGGGTCACCAATACCGTATTTTCTTTTTCCTGTGCTTTGAGGTTGCAACCGTAGCTGGCACCTGTGGCCATAAGGGCGAATGCTGTTCCCAATACTTTATTCAAATGTTTCATGATGCAATGTTTTTAAATGATGGCTTAAAAGTATGGGCATCTTTTTGCAATAAAAACCGAGAATGAGCTAAGTGGCATTTGGAATGAGCCAACGAACCGGATGACTTTGTAAAGTGGTAAAATTGAGGTGTTATTGACCCAAATTCACCAAAAATGCATTTTTTAATACGCTTGGGATGAACTAAGTTTACTTCAATTATGATGAAAAGGGCTTACATATTTATCTGTTTGTTGATGACCACCCTGACCGCCGTGTCCCAAGTAGGGCAAACCAGTGGTGAGGTTGAAATCAAGGGTTCCGTAAAGGGCAAGGAGAACTATGTGCCCATTTCTGGTGTTGAAGTGTCTACGGATAGGGGAAAATATACCAAGACCAATAGTTTGGGGGAGTTCAAGATCAAGGCATCCATTGGGGATATGCTCATTTTTGAAAGTCCAGAGATCGAAACCGTGCGTCATAGGATCACTTCGAATGAAAATGTGGATGTTCTGGTGGAAGGATATGCGAGTGGAATTTCCAAAAAGAGGGAAAGCTCGGCATCCAAAACAAGGAGTGTGGCGATGGACCACCAACGACTTTTGGATTCTGCCAACTTTTATAAAAAAACCAGTCTGGAAAAGAGCATCGATTTTGTGGCCCAGTCCATGGAGCCTTTGGGTACTTCGGGCAATAAAAGGGAACTCGCCCAATCGCTGAGGATTTTGGGAGAAATCTACCTTTATCACAAACAATACGATCTGTCCATCGATAATTTTAAAGATGCTCTTTCGGCCACGGAATCCAACCGGACCAAATTATTGTTGGGGCAGGCATACACCTTGAACGGGCAAAACGAAATGGCCATCAGGACCCTTACCCCCTTGATTGAAGAAAAAAGCATGGTGCCCTACCAACGGGTGGAACTTTTTGAGGCTTTGGGGGATGCCAACAAAGCATCGGGAAAAATAAAGGAGGCCCAAGGGTATTACAAACAAGGTTTAGTGATTGCCGAAAAGAACCAGATTTCGCCCAAGATCATCGACCTGAACTCTAAAATGGCAGATGCCTTTGCCAGTGAGGATAGGGAGGTAGAGGCAGAAGGGTATTATCGAAATTCGTTGGATCTGTCCAAAAAAGTGGCTCCGGAACGTATGATCCAAGAGAGTGAACGCGTGGCCGATTTCTACAATCAGAAGAGTCGGTACAATGACGAGATCCAACAACGGAAGAAAAGTTTGAGCGAACTCAAGCAACTTTCCCCTCCAAGCGTACCTCGGGAAAGTAAGGACGTATCTGGAGCGGATACCATTACTTCGCAAAGGATCAACTATAAAATAGCCAGTGCATATATTGCCCAAGACAAGTTGGATGAGGCCATTCCCTATCTCGAAAAAAGTATTGTGGAAGCCGATAAGGATGATGATTTGGTCATCCAAAAAGATGCGACCCGTAAACTTTCCGAAGTATACCGAAACAAGGGTGATTTCACCAAGGCCTTGGAGTCCTATCAGGATTATGTAGCCGTTGTGGATAGTTTGTACGTAAGAAAGGAGCAGGAAATTTCAAGGGCATCCCGTTTCAATAGGGAAATTGCCAATACCCAAAACCGAATTTCAAGTTTGGAGCAGGAACGCGAACTGGCACAGAGCAAGTACAGTCTGGCCGTTACCGAACAACAATTGTACGAGGAGACCAGCAAGCGCCAAAAATGGATCATTTATTCGCTCATCTTTGGGATTGCAATGATGTCGCTGACCGCATTTTTGTACTACCGTAGTGATAAGCAGCAAAAATTGGCCAATAACCTGTTGGCATTAAAATCGCTGCGAACCCAGATGAATCCACACTTCATCTTTAATGCGCTCAACTCCGTGAACAATTATATCGCCAAAAGTGACGAACGCAGTGCCAACCGTTTTTTAAGTGAGTTTTCGGTGCTCATGCGCAGCGTACTCGAAAATTCCGAGGAAGATTTTATTCCCTTGTCGAAGGAACTTGAGTTGTTAGAGCTTTATGTGAAGTTGGAACATTCCCGCTTTGCGGATAAATTCGATTATGAGGTGGTGGTGGACCCCGCAGTGGATGTGGAGGCATTTCAGATTCCGCCCATGCTGCTCCAGCCTTATATTGAAAATGCCATCTGGCACGGCTTGCGCTACAAGGAAGAAAAAGGATTTTTAAAAATCAAGGTGCTTCCGGTGACGAACGACATGTTAGAAATTACTATTGAGGACAACGGCATCGGCAGAAAAAAGTCCGCAGAACTGAAGACCAGTAATCAAAAGAAACAAAAGTCCAAAGGGATGGGGAATATCAAAAAGCGCATCGAGATTTTGAACGATATGTACAAAAACCGGGTGGATGTTTCCATTTCCGACCTAAATGAAGACCATACCGGGACCAAAGTGTCCCTTAAACTGAAGAAGCAATGATGGAACTCAAGGCAATCATCGTGGAAGACGAGGCCAATAGTCGTGAAATCCTTCGGAACTATTTGGCCAAGTATTGCGAAGGCGTAATACTCCTCGGGGAAGCAGCCAATATTGAACAAGGATTGTCATTGATCCAAAACCAGGAACCCGATTTGGTGTTCTTGGATGTGGAAATGCCCTTTGGGAATGCTTTTGACCTATTGGAAAAAATTCCGGACCGTTCGTTCGAGACCATTTTTGTCACGGCCTATAACCAATATGCCATGGATGCCCTAAACCATCATGCCGCTTATTATCTGATGAAACCCATCAATATTGATGAATTGGTCAAAGCTGTGGAGTATGTACGGGCCATTAAAGAAAAGGAAAATGCCTTGGAAGGCCAGGTACTCAAAGCAAGGCCCATTAAGGCCGAAGGAAAGATTACCTTACCACAGCAAGATGGCTTTCAGGTGTTGGAGGTAGGCGAAATCTATTTTTGCAAGGCCGATGATAACTACACGGAAATCTATCTGGAAAAGAAAAAAATTGTGGTGAGCAAGACCCTGAAATATTTTGAGGATGCCCTGCAACCCTATCCCTTTGCCAGGATCCATAAATCGTATCTGGTCAATGTATCCGAAGTGGTCAAGTACAAAAAGGGCAAAGGAGGCAGTGTCATCTTGTCCAACGGGAAGGAACTCTCTGTATCCGCCTCCAAAAAAGCCGAACTATTGTCGTATTTTCAATAGATGAATATGACCGTTCAGCATTTTGACCGTAATTTGTCAGTTCGAGTAATTTTTCAAGAGAAAAATTGTATCGAGAACCAGCATTTCAAGCCCAAAACCGATTCTCGATACAAAATTCCCCCGGAATTTCACTCGAATTGACGGCTTTAGCATGAGAAGCGAGATATAAAAAGACAAAATCCACTAGCGGCCATATCGAGCAGGTCCCTGAGCGGAGTCGAAGGAACAATTTAGATGTCCGTAAAGTAGTATAATTGAATTGATTCAAATTAAAAAGATATGATCATTAAATCCGTGAGGGACATATCCCCGGTAATGGGAAAAGATTGTTTTATAGCCGAGAATGCCACTATTGTGGGTGAAGTTACCATGGGCGACCAATGCAGTGTGTGGTTCAATGCCGTGGTGCGTGGCGATGTCCATTTTATAAAAATGGGCAATAAGGTAAACGTTCAGGATGGTGCCGTGATCCATTGCACCTATCTAAAATCACCGACCACGATTGGAAACAACGTATCCATTGGGCACAATGCCATTGTGCATGGATGTACTATTAAGGACAATGTGTTGGTGGGCATGGGAAGTATCATTATGGACGATTGTGTAGTGGAGAGCAATTCCATCATCGCCGCGGGGGCCGTGGTGACGAAGGGAACCCATGTAGAGGCCAACAGCATTTATGCTGGAATGCCCGCCAAGAAGATCAAGGATATCAGTCCCGAGCTTAGTGCCGGGGAAATAGACCGGATTGCCAACAACTATGTAAAATATTCCAGCTGGTTCAAAGAAGAATGAATCGTCCAACCTCCAACTGTCCAAAAATCTAATAATCCAATAGTCCAACGGTCCAAAAATCTAACCATCCAAGTATCCAAAACACATCGGATAATATTCCCTATTTTTGTCCCACTCAAAAAACTCGACTAAGATGAATGCATATATTTTTCCAGGGCAAGGAGCACAATTTGTAGGTATGGGATTGGACCTGTACGAGAACCATTCGGTGGCGCAGGAACTTTTTGAACAGGCCAATGAAATCTTGGGCTTTTCCATCACCGATATCATGTTCGAAGGTACTGCCGAGGATTTGAAACAGACCAAGGTTACCCAACCTGCCATCTTTTTACATTCCGTGATCATGAGCAAGGTACTTGGCGACTCGTTCAAGCCTGATATGGTGGCCGGACATTCCTTGGGTGAATTTTCTGCCTTGGTGGCCAACGGTACCCTTAATTTTGAGGATGGACTTCAATTGGTTTCCCAACGTGCTTTGGCCATGCAAAAGGCCTGTGAGATCAAACCCAGCACCATGGCGGCCGTTTTGGGATTGGATGATGAAATTGTGGAGAAAATATGTGCTGAAGTTGAAGGTATTGTGGTGCCTGCAAACTACAACTGTCCAGGTCAATTGGTGATTTCCGGTGAAGTGGATGCCGTGAACATTGCCTGTGAAAAATTAAAGGAAGCTGGGGCCAAACGCGCCCTGTTATTGCCTGTTGGGGGTGCCTTTCATTCCCCGTTGATGGAACCCGCAAGGGAAGAGTTGGCGGCAGCTATCGAAACCACCCAGTTCAGTACGCCAAACTGCCCCATTTACCAAAACGTGACCACTACGGCCGTATCTACTGCGGACGAAATCAAAAAGAACCTGATCCTACAATTGACCGCCCCCGTAAAATGGACCCAAAGCGTGCAGCAAATGGTAAAGGATGGGGCTTCTTCCTTTGTTGAGGTAGGTCCAGGTAAAGTACTTCAAGGATTGGTAAAAAAGATCAGTCCAGAGGCCGAAACCAGCTCTGCCGTAATTTCGTAAATACGGACAAACAGTTTATCCGATTAAACAAAGATTTGAACCGATGGTTGTGGCTGTTCCTAGTCTTTTTTGTAATATTGACTGTCCCCAACAAACCAACCGCAACTAGGCAAACGAACGCAACTGAAACGGACTGAATAGACAATGCTATCCAAATTTGTAAAAACCTCAATAGTACCATTGACCACACTTGGTCGTGGTAGAGTACTGTTTTTCTTTTTTACGTTTTTTGGGCTTGGACTCGGTTTTGGGCAAACAGCAGCCATTACTGCAAGTGATGCAAGTGCCAGTGAGGCTGGCCCGGACCCCGGGGGGTTTACTATATCGATTAGCGGAGGGGTTCCCCTTTCCGCTGTTCAGGTTTTTTTAAGTATTGATCCGTTAAGTACTGCTACAAGTGGTTCAGATTTTCAATCCATACCAAATATGGTCGATGTCAATCTCAGTGTCTTTGGCATTGGATCTTCAACGATTGATGTTATACCGATTGATGACGCATTCTCTGAAGGAACTGAGACGGTCATCCTTAATATTGTGGCCAATGGTACTTCTTATACGATAGACACCAACAATGCTTCGGCAACGGTGACCATTTTGGATGATGAACCTTGTAATGCGGGAAATACGGCACCGATACTGGATGGTTCGGAACCAACGGTGTTCTGCGATGTTGTGGATGTAGATTTGAATGATTATGTAACCAGTACTGTAGCTCCTGCGGGCACCTCCTTGGTGTGGAGTGTGGATGCCGATCCTTTGGAAACAACTGCACATTTGACCAGTAGCCAAGTGGTTGAACCAGGAACATATTATGGTTTCTTTTATGATGATGTCAATGGATGTTCAAGTCCAATTTTACCCATCACGATTGTACGTAATTTTACTCCTGTCATTGATAGTACTGCACCTGCCTCCAATTGTGGGCCGGGAATATTGACTCTATCTGCAGTGGCTTCAGTAGAGGATGATAGCAATATTACATATACTTGGTTTGATGCTGCAACTGATGGAAACCAAGTGGGTACGGGGGATTCTTTTGAAACGCCTGATTTGGATGAGACAACTTCTTACTATGTAACGGCCACCGCAAATGGATGTGCTTCTGAAAGAGTGGAGGTGGTAGCTACAATCAACAATACACCTATAGCAGGGGTTCCAATAGATGGGATAATAGTTTGTAACGTATCGAGCAACGAAGGGCCCAATACATTGGATCTGGATGATGCTTTGATTGGACAAGATCCGGGTGATTGGACAATACAGACAGATCCTTCCAACGGAGCATTGACCATAGGAGCCGAAAACGTAGTGGATTTTAATGGATTGCCAAGTGGGGATTATGTGTTCACTTATACGACCAACGGAGCCGAGGCACCTTGTACGAATACGACTTCGCAGGTAACGGTGACTGTGGAGGATTGTGTCTCCAATGAAGCTATAGATTTAGCCTTAACAAAGGTCTTGATGCAAGAGAGGCCTTATTTGGTTGGGGAGGAAATAACTTTTATCATCACTTTACAGAATGTAGATCTAAAGTCGGCAACGGATATTGTAGTTTCGGATTTATTGGATGTCACTTTTGAATATGTAAGCCACCAGGCCACTTTGGGAGAGTACGATCCTATTACTGGGGAGTGGGCCATAAATGAAATGGCTGCAACTGTTGAAACGGCAACCTTGGAAATTGTGGTGACGGCCCTTGTGGATGGTCAATTGCAGAATATCGCAACTCTTGACTCCAGTTTTCCTTTGGATAGGGACGAAACCAATAATGTGGCAACAGTAACTGTCCAAACGGAAAGAAGTCAATGTAGATATCCAGGAACCATTTGCAATATCTTTTCACCCAACGGAGATGGAATCAATGACCGTTTGATATTGGTGAGGCACGATTTGTTTCCACAGAACACCTTTGAAGTTTTCGATAGGTATGGGAATAGCGTTTTCCAAATGGATGGTTACGATAGTTCATGGGATGGGACAGGTAAGAATGGCGACTTGCCGAAAGGAACCTATTTCTATATTTTAGATGTGAACGGGGATGGTGCCAATGTGCAAAAAGGTTGGATTCAAATTGTTAGATAGGAGTATGCCGAACAAGTTTAGTTTGCCAACATATCGAATCTTATTATTGTTGCTTTTGATGGGCAACGGATATATGCTTGCTCAAAAAGAACCCCAGTACACCCAGTATATGTACAATATAGGAAGTTTCAATCCAGCCTATGTAGGTACTGTGGAAAGTTTTGAATTGATAGGCTTGTATAGGGCGCAATGGATTGACGTTCCTGGTGCCCCCACCACTATTCGAGGGGGAGTTAATATTCCGTTCGATAATGAAAAAATGGGTTTGGGATTAAATGTGGTGAGCGACCAACTTGGACCATCCGAACAAACGTATTTTGATGTCGCTTATTCCTATCAGGTTCAACTTTCTGGAAAAACCAAGTTGTCTTTTGGGATTAATGCAGGAGGAGCTGCCTTGAAGATAGACTATTCCAAAGGAACGTTTGAACTGGGTTCCGATCCGGCTCTTTTGGAAGGAGGATACGGAAAATTCTATCCCACTGTAGGAGCTGGATTGTTTATGTATCATGAGGAGGATTGGTATTTGGGACTGTCGGTGCCCAATTTCTTGACCAATGCCTTATATAATGATGAAGTAGCTACCATTGTGGAGGACAATATGCAGTTTAATGCCATAGGAGGATATGTTTTTCAGCTGGGCGACCGGACCAAGTTTAAACCTGCTTTTCTATTGAACTACCTGCAAGGTGCTCCTGTTACCGTGAACCTATCGGCGAATTTTCAATTTTTGGACGCCCTGACCATAGGTGGTTCGTATCGTTTTGATAACGCGGTGAGTGGCTTGGCAGGACTACAGATTTCCAATGCTATATTCGTAGGTTACTCTTATGATTATAATACCAATGGGTTAGGGGAGTACAGTGGTGGATCACATGAGGCAATTTTAAAATTCTATATTGGTAGGGGAGGTTTTGGTTCAGGTAACAGATCCAAAAACAAAACGAAGGATACAAATATCAAAGGAAAGCAGATAGATTCTCCTAGATTTTTCTAATATGAACAAAGCAAACAACATACGATTGGCGTTTTTGGCATTCCTAATAGGAATGGTTCTTTGTTCCGCTCAGGCAAGGAAGTCAAAAGGTGATGCGTTCTTCTTTCAATATGAATATCAAAAAGCTATCGTTGCTTATGAGCAAGAACTGGTCAATGGAACCCTATCCGAAAAGCAGTTTTTGAACCTAGCGGATTCATATTTCAAGGTAAAAAATTTTAAAAAGGCTTCTGAGGCCTATCTCGAACTGTTCAAAAAGGATACGTTGATGGATGGTCATCATTATAATAAAATGTTGCAGAGTCTATCCAAAACATCCGATAAAGAACGTAAAGAGGCTTTTCTGTCCACTGTTGCGGCCAGTTTTCCGAAAGAACTCATGGAAAATATGGATTTTAACGAACAAATGCTTCAAAATGAGTCTAAGGATAGTGTGACCTATAAATTCTTTAATCTCGCTTCAAATAGCCCACAAACCGACTTTGCACCTTCATTTTATAATACCAAGTTGCTGTTTTCAAGTGGTCGCGACCAAGATAAGCGATACATGTATGCGCCTGGAAATGAAGGCTATTTCAAAATATATGAATCTAAGATCCAACCCAATGGACAGGTGACCAGTATTCAACCCTTTCATAAAATCGCCAAATCAAAATTCCACCAGGCAACACCCTATTATTCGAATAAACTGAATAAAGTATTCTATGTGTCGTCAAATACGGAAGATGCCGAATTGGTTTTTGATTCCAAAGGAAAGAATGCTTTGGCTATAGGCATGCAGGCCATTGATGGAGGGTTTCAGCTGCTCCTAAAGGATTTGAGCACCTCGTTTTACTATCCGTTTTATGATGACACCAACGGTAAGCTTTATTTTTCGGCTGATTTTGAAGGTGGCTATGGAGGTACCGATATTTATTATGTATATACTTCGAATGGGCAAATTATGTCGGCTCCCATCAATTTGGGGCCTAGGATCAATTCCCCTGGAAACGAGGTTGCCCCCTATATTTTTGAGGATAGCTTCTATTTTGCCTCGGATGTGTTTTATGGTCTTGGGGGAATGGATATTTATAAGGCGAACATAGAGAGTGAGGGTTTTGGTATTCCCATCAACCTTGGTAAGGGAATCAATACTGAATTTGATGATTTCGGTTTTGTGATTCGTAACGAGGGGGAAGGGTTGTTGGGATATTTTGCTTCCAATCGTCCAGGAGGAAAAGGCAAGGATGATCTTTATGGATTTAAAGTGGATGAAAAACCTGGACTGAAGACCATTACCTTCAAAGGCAAGGTGGTAAAACCCTATGGTCGCAATGAGGCTGTTGCCAAAGCAGTTGTAAGACTAAAAGGCACCAATGGTGAGCTATTGTCCGAGACCTATTCCGATGAAGAGGGAAATTACCGTTTGGAAATTCCATGGACCAGTGCAGTAACCCTTGAGAGTACTTCGGAACGCTATTCGACCTATAAGAAACAATTTACGGAAGAAGATTTACAAGAATTGGCCAATACGGATGCATACAATGTTGAATTATCGCTGTATGATGATTTGGTAGAAGAAAAGGAAGGGCAAAAAGTGGTAAAGATGGATAAGTTTTATTTTGGCAACAGTTCCACCCAACTCACGCCTGAAATCGATTCGCAATTGGACAAGGTGGTGTCCTTCATGAATGCCTTTCCAGATGCCCAACTCAGGATTGAAACCTATACGGACAGTAGGGGAGGTAGTAGTACTAACTTTAAACTTACCCAAGGACGTTCTGATGCCATAAAGAGATATTTGGTAGGACAAGGCGTGTCTGCTACCAGTATTTTGTATTCCATTGGGTATGGAGAGGAGAAAATCTTGAACAACTGTACCAACGGGGTGTTCTGTATTGAGACTCTGCATAAACAGAACCAACGTTCCTTGATTGTGGTGCTCAACGACAATGTACTTTTTGACTAAATTATACCAAAAGCATCCAGCAATAGTACAGCGCAAATAAAGAAAGGAACACCATGCCGCTATAGGTAAGGATTCTTAGTCCCAGTTTAGGTTTGTGTTTCAAGGGGATATCGTTGCCCATCACCGTTTTTAAGTTCATCCAACCCAACAATGGAGCCAATACAAACGAAACAAAAGTGGCCAATGCCACAAGATCTCCCATGTTGGCACTGAACAGGGTAATGACCATCCAGTTGATCAAAGTCATGACAATCACCATGATGGCAAAGGCATTTTTGTTTTGGAACAGGGACTTTTTCGGGTAGAGTTTTTGAAGAATGTCCACACTTACCCTGGAGATGGCATCATGGGCCGTCATACAGGTACTGAACATGGTGGCAAACGCTGCCACGGCAATAAAAAAGTAGGCCCAATTGCCAATATGGGTGGTAAATAGATTTACCAATTGATCCGCGAACACAACCGCATTGCCGCTCAATTCCGTTCCGGTACCATAAAGGGTCATCCAACCGATGATCATGAAGAATACAGCTAATAACGCTGTTAAAATGTAGCCTACGTTGAATTCCTGGATGGCAATCTTCAGCGTTGGTTTGTTTTTCATGGTCTTTAAATTCTCTATGCCCCACATGCTTACCCAGCCCGAAGCTTCCACCGCGGTGGGCATCCATCCCACCAAACCTATGAGGAACAAAATGCCGGCCTCGTTGAAAATTTCAGGGCGTTGGTAGGTTTCCGATCCGGGAACGGCGCCTTTTTGCAAAACCATGATGGTGGTAATCAACAGGGCAACAAAAAGAATGGTGATGACGGCTTTCAACGATTCTTCCAAAAAGCGATACTTTCCCACGATCAACAACAAACTGATAAAAACAAACAGTCCTAGTGAAATGGTACCGGCACCGAAGCTGGTGATATGGAACAGATTCATGAACAATCCTGCGGTGACCACGTAGAGCGCTGCCAAAATGGTAAAGGTGGAGATTAGGGTAACAAAGGCATAGATCCACAAATAGGTTTTGCCCAAATTCAAATACCCTTGGATCAGGCTTTTTTCGGTGACCGTGGTATATCGGATGCCAAACTCAAAAAAGGGATACTTGAACAGATTGGCCAAAAGTATGGGGATGACCATAATCCAACCATATTGGGCACCTGCCTTGGTAGACAACACCAAATGCGATGTGCCAATGGCCATACTGGCGAACAATAGGCCAGGGCCGAGTGCCTTGAACAATGCTTTCATCCCGTTTGTTAGTTAATTTTCAAACGGGAAGATATGTTTTTTTGTTCAAATTCCAGATGAAGCCTTTTCTACCTTCATACATTATTTTTTATCTAGAAGTGCCTCTTGGAACAGGTTGAAAATACGGGTGTATTCATCCGTCCAACTACTGGGTTCCACAAAACCATGTCGCTCCACGGGGTAAACGGCCATTTCCCAATTTTCCTTACCCAGTTCGATCAATCGTTGCGAAAGCCTGACCATATCCTGAAAATGGACATTATCGTCCACCATGCCGTGAAGAATTAAAAGTTTTCCTTTTAGGCCATCTGCAAAATAGATGGGAGAGCTTCTTCTGTAGGCCAAACTATCCGTTGCGGGAGTATTCAGGATGCGGGCCGTATAGCCATGGTTGTATGCGGCCCAATCCCCAACGGACCTAATGGCCCCACCAGCGCTGAAAGTATCAGGAGCATTGAACATGCCCATCAACGTGATGAACCCGCCGTAGGAACCTCCATAGATACCAATTTTATCCGTGTCGATGCCGTATTTGTCCACTAGCATTTTGGCACCGTCCACTTGGTCGGAAAGATCTTTCCCGCCCATATGGCGGTAGATTCCGGTACGCCAATCCCGCCCATAACCGGCACTTCCGCGGTAATCGATGTCCAAAACGGTATATCCATTGTCCACCAAGAGATTGTGGAACATATATTCCCTAAAATAGGAACTCCACCACTTGTGGGCATTCTGTAAATAACCGGCCCCGTGAACAAAAATTACGGCTGCCTTGTTTTTTACTGATGTTTCGGGTTGATAGAGTCTTGCATGCACCTCGGCGCCATCTTCGGCCTGAAAAGTGATGATTTCGGGGTCTTTCCATTCATATCCCTCGAAATCCTTGGTGGTTGAATGGGTCAGTTGTACCGCTTGGGTCTGTCTTTTGGCATACACAGGGTTTTCCTGAAGGTACAATTCCGTAGGCTTATTGGAGTAGGAATACAGTATGGCCAACTGGGTTTCGTCAGGAGAAAGTACCACATCATTGTTTCCGACCCTGTTGGTCAACTGCTCCCATTTCCCTCCTTTTAAGGGCATGGTGTAAAATTGTCGATCACCGGGATGGGTCTTGTTCGAACTAAAATACCATCTGGACTCATCCTTGGATATGAACGGATCGTAGATTTCAAATTCGCCAGAGGTCAATGCCTTGCCTTTTTTGGAATTGATGTCCATGGTGTACACATGTGCATATCCCGTTTTTTCGGACATGAACCAAAACTCTTTGCCATTGGGCATCCAACCAAGGGATCCACCTCCCCATCCACTTATACCGGGCCCGGCGATCCATGCCTCGTCATGTTGACGATCCAATTGCTCCACTTTGCCTGTTTCTGGGTCGAGCAATACAATCCAGCGATCTTTATAATCATTGGCTTGAATGTCCAAGATGGCCTTGGAACCTTCAGGGTTCCATATGGGTCCGTTGATAAAACCTATCCTATCTTCATTTTTATAGGGCTTGTCTGGATAATCCTTAGTGTATTCAGGTACATAATCCAAGCCTTCCAAATTATCAAGGACTACGGGATAACTTTCGCGTTTGTCCAAATTGTACACAAACATTTCATACTTGGTGGGCTCATCGCCAACCTTGGAACGGGTATTTTGGTCTTCGGTATACCCTGATTCAGTTACATAATGAGGTACAATGGTTCCCTTGCTTTTGGGCCTTTCCATCAAGATATAGGTAATGTATTTTCCCGAAGGGGCCATTTCCAACCCAATCACGGATTTTCCACCGGTTTCCAGGACCAATGGCCCCAACGCTTCCAATTTTTTGTTGATCTCCTCGCCAGCGTCTTTTTTTGCTTTACGTTCGCGCAGCACATCAAAAAGCCCCAATTGGTCCTGATACAGAAATTCATCCTTGGAATCCCGCTTAGGTTCCTTGTCATTTGCCTTTACAAAGTGGGTCATTTGCTCCGTGGTTCCGGTGGCCGTGTCCCAAACAAAAAGCTCATTGTCCTTGGTATAGGCTATCCCTTTTCCATTATCGGTAAAATGCGGGTTGTTTTCCCTTTCCTGTGTCTTGGTAATGGGAGTGGACTTGTAAGTAGCCACATCCAACAGGAAAATATCCCCATTTTTGGAGTAAACAGCTTTTGTTTTTTGTTGGTTATAAGTAATCCTGGAGGAGGGTAGGGCATTCGCCGATAAGAAATCCACTTTTTTAATATCCTTTTTCCCTATCGAATAAGCATAGAGCGAATCACTCATGGCGCCATCGGGGTTCCAGTCAAAATATAGTGTCATGCCATCGGAAGACCAATAGTGGCCGGAAGGTAGATGCCCTACAAAGTTGTCCCCCTGCATGATGTCCTTAATCTTTAAGGTGGAAGTATTGCCTTTTTGGGCCAATAATCCATTGTATGTCAGTAATAAAAGAGCTAGTAGCGTAAGATGTTTTCCCATTTTGGAATGATCGTTTTAAGTTGGTTTGATTCCTGTATTTTCAAATATCGGGTATTTTACCGAGTTGCAGTTGATATGGGCTTGTTCAAATTATGTTAAATGAAAAATTACAGGAAGGTTTCTTTTTTTGTCCATTTTAAAAGTATCTTTAAAACCTATAAGGTTCTGTTGGGCCTTGTTTTTTGAAGGTTTGGTTTTTCAAGGCATCAAACCATATGTTTTAAGTCACTGTCAAATAACTACTTACTAATAAAACCAGTTTAACCAATGCAGATTATTGAAAATTCCACTGTTTACGATGCCATTATTGTGGGATCGGGAGCAGGGGGCGGGATGGCCACCAAGGTGCTGTCCGAAGCAGGTTTGAAGGTCGCCGTTGTGGAGGCAGGGCCCTTTTTTGACCCGGCCCTTCCTGAGCACCAGACCCAGTTGAAATGGCCATACGAAAGTCCAAGAAGGGGTGCCAGTACCCGTTTTAGACCTTTTGGCGACTTTGATGCCGCCTATGGGGGATGGGATATTGAGGGTGAGCCTTATACCCAAAAGGATGGGAGCCAGTTTGAATGGTTCCGTTCCCGTATGCTTGGGGGTAGGACCAACCACTGGGGAAGGATTTCCCTACGTTTCGGCCCTAAGGATTTCAAGCACAAGGACATTGATGGGCACGGAGACAACTGGCCTATCAGTTATGACGATATTAAACCGTATTACGATAAGGTGGACAAACTGATCGGGGTTTTCGGTACCAATGAAGGCCTCCCCAACGATCCTGATGGTTTCTTCTTACCACCTCCAAAACCAAGGTTGCACGAGTTGTTCTACATCAAAGGAGCAAGGAAAAGCAATGTTCCCGTTTACCCTGCAAGGCTTTCCATGTTGACCAAAAAGCTCAACGATTACCGTGGGGTATGTTTTTACTGTGGACAGTGTAACCGAGCCTGTCAGGTGTATGCCGATTTCTCAGCTGGAACCTGTTTGATATTCCCAGCCCAAAAGAACGGGGGGCAGGTAGATCTTTTTGTGAACTGTATGGTACGAGAGGTCACCACTGATGCCGAAGGAAAGGCAACAGGGGTATCCTATATCAACAAAGAGGATAGGAAGGAATACAAACTGAAGGGTAAAGTGGTGGTGCTTGGTGCATCCGCCTGTAGTTCTGCTAGGATTCTATTGAACTCCAAGAGCAAACAACACCCCAACGGATTGGGGAACAGTAGTGACGTGGTAGGGAAGTACCTCCACGATTCCACTGGGGCCGACCGCGCTGGATTTATTCCCGATTTGATGAACCGAAAAGTCTCCTATAATGAGGACGGTGTTGGGGGTATGCACGTATACTCCCCATGGTGGGGCGACAATTCCAAGCTGGATTTCCCACGAGGCTACCACATTGAGGTGTGGGGCGGCATGGGTATGCCTAGTTATGGTTTTGGGTTCAACGTGAACGAATTCAATAAGTTCTTTGGGACCAAGGTGGGAGGTTATGGTGATGTGCTGAGAAGCGATGCCAAGAAATATTATGGAGCCGTGGTGGGTATGGCCGGAAGGGGTGAATCTATTGCAAGAAAGGAAAACTACTGCGAGATCGATCCTACCACCGTGGATGAATTTGGTATCCCAGTATTGCGCTTCAATTATAAATGGTCACAGTATGAGATCAATCAGGCCAAGCACATGCAGGACACTTTTGAGGAAATCCTGATCAATATGGGCGGGGAGCCGTTGGGCAAGAAGCCGAGCAAGGAAACGAATTATGGCCTTCACAATCCGGGTAACATCATCCATGAAGTGGGTACGACCCGTATGGGTGACGACCCCAAGACTTCGGTAACCAACAAATACCAACAGTTGCACGATGTGGATAACGTATTCATCGTGGACGCAGGGCCTTTTGTATCCCAAGCGGACAAGAATTGTACTTGGACGATTTTGGCCCTTTCCATGCGGGCTTCTGAATATATCGTTGACCAGTTGAAACAACAAAACATATAAGTGATGGATAGGAGAAAGAGTTTAAAATCGATCGTATTAGGTTCTGTTGCCGGGGGATTGGCCTTACATGGGTGTAAGCCCAGTGCTGAGACCGAGGAATTGGTGGAGTCCCCAAAAATGACCTATCCGGGCAGGGTTCCTTTGGAAGAGGAGCTGATCGCTGAACTACAGGAAGAAGAATTCCTGAACCCTCATGAAATGGCCACACTTACTATTTTGTGTGATCTTATTTTACCGGGGAGTGAAGAGTTCAAGGCGGCCAGCGATGCCGATGTAGTAGGATTCATTGAGTTCATGGCCAAGGACAATCCACGTTACCAACCCGATCTGCGCGGTGGGTTGATGTGGTTGGATCACAAGTGCAATACAGAGTTCGCTAAAGAGTTCAAGGATTGTACCGAGGAACAACAAAAAAGTATTTTGGATCCCATTGCCTATTATGACCCAGAGATTCCAGGAAATGAGAGACCTTTTGAAGTGAACTTCTTTTCCTTGGTGAGGAACTTGACCATGACCGGCTTTTACACCACCAAGATTGGTATCGAGGAGATTGGTTACAAGGGCAACATGCCCAATGTATGGGACGGGGTCCCCGATGATGTTTTGGCCCAACATGGTGTTGCCTATGAGGAAGAATGGCTGGCCAAGTGTGTGGACCAAAGTAAACGTGGTGTCACCGCCGAATGGGATGATAACGGGAATTTGATTACGTAAGTGGAATTTGACCATAAACAAAAGGCCGCCACTTAAGTAGCGGCCTTTTTTTATTGCCCATTACTTTATTGTACTTCCTCCAAAAGATATACATCGGCACTGCCTTTTACATGAAGTGGATGTGTGGAGTCGTTTGCTGAGGCATCAACAAAAAAGGAATAATTGAAGGTAAGGTGGTTGTCCTCCGGGTTAAAATTGAAATCGGTATATTCAATTTCTGAAGTTCCATTGGTGTTGGACTCATAGAGGTCGTCCAAAATGAAGTATTTATTATCTGTGCCGATTACCGGATGGCCTTGGACTTGTACTTCGGAATAATTGATGGCCTGGGTGGTTTCCCCAAAATTTGAGATTTGGATATAAAAATGGATGAAATTGCCATTGAAATAGTCATCTGGGGAGCTATAAAAGCGGGTAAACTGTAATACGACATCTTTTTCCATATATAAAATATTGCTGGAATAGGTCTCTCCATTGGTTTGTGTGAACTTAAAAATGGTGGAATAATCAATGGTGACCCCATCAGGTCGGTTTCCGTTCAATTGGAGGGTGGCGTGCCCATATTTTGTCAGTTCTTCAAAACCGATTCCATTTGTTCCATTGGCACCATCTTGCCCATTGGTCCCATTGGTCCCATTGACGCCATCTATACCATCCATACCATCTTTCCCGTCATCACCGGAGCAGGATAGCATGACCAAGCTCATGGTAAGCACGGTAATTCTTAATAGTTTTCTTGTTTTCATAGTGGTTATTTTAGAGTGATCGTTAATTATTGTATTTCTTCAAGAAGGTTTACATCCACTGTTCCGGAAACATTTAAAAAGTTCCCAGAATCATTATTGGCACCTTCAACTGTAAAGGAATAAGAGAAAGTGAGATGGTTGCCACTATTCGGGTCAAAGGTCATATCTGGAATCACGATTTCCGAAACCCCGTCACCGCCGGTTTCATACTTATCCTGTATCACAAAGTACTTATTGTCAGGACCGACAATACCATATCTATTCAAGACAAGCACAACTGATATTATGTTCTCAGTTGCTTGGTCTGGGTTGTCTACGGTAACTTCCCAGTCCATAAAAGTGGTATTGTACGTATCGTCAGGAGAGCTGTAAAACCGGCGGAAGTTAAAGAAGTACTGTACATCATCTCCATTTTGGGTAGCTTCCACAATATTGTAGTTTGGGTAGCTTGAGGCATTTATTGGGGTAAAGCGAAAAATGGTAGAGTCCTCAAAGGCAATCCCATCTGGCCTTTTACCACTCAAATCAAGAGTGACAAAACCATACTTTGTCAATTCATCCAGTCCAACCCCATCTTCACCATTGGAGCCGTCCTGTCCGGGTGCTCCATCTTGTCCAGGGACGCCATCCTGTCCGTTGGCACCATCTTTGCCATCCAATCCATCAATGCCGTTGACGCCATCCTTGCCATCCTCAATGGAGCAAGACGTAAGGGTCAATCCTAAAAAAAGAAAAGTCAGGCCGAGTAGTCTGTTCAGTCTCATGATTTTAAAGTTTGGAAGTCTAAGGTAGTGGGGGCTGTGAACGGATAAGATTATAATTGATGGATGTAGCCAACCATTTGATGAAAGCTTCTTGACAATTGACAGGCTTCCCCTTTTTTCATTTACCATTTGGTAATGTGCAAACTTAGGAGAGTATAGGAAAATTCCTTATTTTTAAAAGAAATGGTTCCCCGCCAATTAAAACTGCATCCTATGGCTTTACAATTCTTGGGGAACAAGACCCAACGCTTTTATTTTCAAGATCAGGGGGAACGCAAAAGCTATGTGCTCATCTATGGGGACGAGGTGGAACCACTCCAAGGCAATGCCCCGACCGCAGGCTATACCCGAATCAATTACAGGGGAAGGGATGGGGAAATCAAAAATCCATCTTTGGTAAACAAAAGAAGCCTCGAAATGTATTTTTTGGACGTGGGCCAAGGCGATGCTGCCTTTGTGGTGACGCCCAACGATACCAAAATCTTGGTAGACGGTGGCCTTCGCGATCGTGCCTTGGGGTTCATCATTTGGAAGTACCGTTTGGACATCCCCGGCAATACCGTGACCATAGACCATATGTTCCTGAGCCATGCCGATGCCGATCATGTGGAAGGGCTCATTCCCCTTATCGAACATCCGCAAATAACGGTGAACAACATCTATCATAATGGTATCGGGCTGTTCGATTCCGGTTTCAATACCGACTTGGGCAACGAAGTGAACGGCGAACTGGTAACCAAACATAGTACCTTGGCCGACCTGAATGGATTTAATTTGAAGGGAACCTTTAAAAAATGGGTCGATGCCATCAAGGTCAGAGGTATCAACTACCATCGGCTGGACAAATCCACAGGTATCCTGAACATTGGCGACCCGAACATCCGTGTGGAGATTTTGGGGCCTATCCTTAAACCTAATGGAGCTTTTGAATGGTTCGGGGGCAAGTCGCATACCATCAACGGGCATTCCTTGGTGTTCCGGATGTCCTATAACCATGTCCGTACTTTTTTCTCTGGCGACCTGAACATAGAGGGGAGCGGACTCTTATTGTCCCAACCCGATGGTGCCCTGAACGTGAATGCGCATGTGTTCAAGGCGCCCCATCACGGCAGCCATGAGTTTGACCCCAACCTGTTCAAGGCGGTAAACCCGATGGTTACCGTGGTGTCTTCAGGAGAGGTGCCCGACCATGGTCACCCCAGGGCCAAATTTTTAGGGGCGATCGGTAGGGCGGTCCGCGGGGAGGAACCCTTGTTGTTTTCCACGGCCTTATCGGCATTGTTCGTGGATGATGAGGATGCGGAGCATGTGGCGGCCTCCAACATTATTGAACCCACTACTTTAGGCGACTTGGATTTTTCCTTATCGGCCTCCAATACGGTGGCGAGGCGTAGGTTTAAGAAAATCCTACCAGGCATTATCAACGTGCGTACCGATGGCGAGTACATTTATGCCTACCGAAGGGTGCAGATGGGTTACCAGTGGGAGTCGTATAAGATGCGGTATGAGAATTAAATGAATAGGGATAATCTAATGCTTTTACCTATATTGAAGGGTTGAACGGCAAAAGTATAGAGATGGATATTGAAACCCTTATCGAGCAACTGGCAGGAGAGAATAGTGATGGTGACCAAGATTTGGGATTGCCCTTTCCCATACACCGCGCAAGTTTTCCCCGTAACCATGTGTTGACGCGCTATGGCCAAATTGAAACCAAGGGATATTTTTTGAGAAAGGGGATTGTTCAATGCAGCGTTCAAAAAGATGGGGAGGAACGGATAATAGATTTTGTTTTTCCCGGCAACTTTGTAACCGCGTATAATTCTTTCGTTTTGGATACGCCTTCGGATATTGAGGTGTCTACTCTCAGCGAATGTGAGGTGGCTTATTTTTTTAAGGCCGATGTAAAAAAGAGGTATGAAGATTCCTTGATCGCGAATAAGCTGGGAAGGTACATCAAAGAAAAGGTCCTTATGGAAAAGTTGCGAAAGGAAAAAGAGCTTTTGACCAATTCAGCAGAGGAAAACTATAGGGAACTTTTAAAAAACAGACCAGAGGTAATCGAAAATATTCCCATCCATAAGATTGCCAAATATTTGGGGATCCACCCCGAAAGTCTGAGCCGGATCAGGGCCAGGGTCATTTCCTAACCCAAGTCAATTTCTTCGAGGGGCATCGTTACTATTTTCGACCTAAAAATACTAAAGATGAATCTTGACAGAAAACAGACGTTATTCGTAAAAACTCCTTTGCTGATAGGGGGAGCCATTACCTTGTTCATTGGTATAGGGCATATTTTTATCCCTGCCATGGGTTATGAAGAGTCCGTGCCACAATCCATGCAACCCGCCATTCGGGACCATTTTTATTATTTGGCCACCTATGCGATTTGCAGTTTTTTATTGGCATTCGGGTTGCTCTCCATCTACTTTTCAAGAACCGGACCTTCCCGGCATACCACTGTGTTTGCGGCCATAATGGCCTTGGTATGGATTACAAGGATGGTTTTGGAGTTCATATATCCCGTTGAGGTAAGGATATTTATGTTGGAACATCCACACGAAGTACTCCGGGGAGTGATATTTTTAGTTGCTCTCTTGTATGTAATTCCTTCGGTGTATGGTTGTGTGGATAGCTTTGAAGCCAAGGATGTTAATCCATCATTATGATAACATCTGGTGGGTTGAAATAAAAAAGCCGAGAATTACTCTCGGCTTAACCGTACTCGAGGCGGGACTTGAACCCGCACGGCCAAAAAGGCCACAGGATTTTAAGTCCGGCGTGTCTACCAATTCCACCACTCGAGCCTGGACTTGAAACAAAAAAACGCTGCAAGCAGCGTTTTGAGCGAAAAACGGGATTCGAACCCGCGACCTCCACCTTGGCAAGGTGATGCTCTACCAACTGAGCTATTTTCGCATTTTAAAGAACCCTGCACTTTTTCCAAGCGCGGATGCAAATTTAATACAATTCTTTAAAATGTAAAGTGTTTTCAAAAAAAATATAAAGAGGAAAAACGACCAAATTTTACTTCATACCCTTTCTTGAAAAGCCAAATAGGGAGCCCTTTAGGGCTCTTTCCGCTTGATGACCTTGTCCTTCAGCACCTTGTCCTGTACCTGCTTGGCATAATTTCGGCTTACGGGAATTTTATGGCCCTCTTCCAAGATCAATTCGTGGTTTTCCAATGACCGTATTTTGGATATGGGCACGATGTACGACTTGTGTACCCGTATAAAGGCTTCCGTATCTAGGTTTTCCTCAATGGTCTTTAACGGCATGAGGCTCATGTACTTGTCCGAAGAGGTGTGGATCAATACATAATTCTCCAAGGCCTTTACAAAAAGGATTTCCGAAGTATATATTTTTTGATACCGTCCGTCGCACTTTACAAAAAAATAAGGTTGTTCGGTTATTGCCTCGGTAGGTTCCTGGGTGCCCGATTTAAAGGAATGGTACCGCACTGCCTTGGTCACCGCCTTAAAAAAACGGTTGAAGGTGATAGGTTTCAACAGGTAATCGATCACATCGAACCGAAACCCATCCAACGCATAATTGGGGAAAGCCGTGGTGATGATGACCATGGGCAGGTCGTGGCGGACTTTTAGAAAATCCAAACCCGTCAGATACGGCATCTGGATGTCCAAAAAGATGAGGTCTATGGCCTGTTTCTCCAACATTTGGTCCAATTCCAGAGCATTTTCCACCGTGCATACCAGTTCCAAATGGTCGATGACCTGCACGTATTCCTGCAGCACCTCCCGGGCGAGCGGTTCATCATCCACGATTATGCACTTCAGTTTTTTTGCCATTCCAGCTTCAATAGTACGGAAAATCTATCTTTTTGATCATCAATATGTAACGAATACGATTCGGGATACAATAAATGCAACCTGCGTTCCACGTTGGTCAGCCCGATGCCTTTGGGCCGTTCATCCTCATGACCAAGTCCATTAGGACCTTTACTGTTTTCAATATGCAATTTGAGGTAAGCGTCGGTCACTTTGAGCATCATCCGTATAAAATTGGGTTGCCCCTTTCCTTTGGAAACATGTTTGAACGCATTTTCCACAAAGGGGATCAGGATAAAGGGAGCAATCGATTTTTGATGCAGCGTCTGGTCCAGAATATCGAACTGCAGCTCGGTATGTTCGGGATCTAACCGCAGTTTTTCCAGGTCGATGAAATTTTCAATAAAGCGAAGTTCCTTTTCCAATGGAATCTGCTCGTCATTACATTCATACAATTGAAAGCGCAGCATGTCCGAAAAATTGGCTAGCGATTCCGAGGCCAGATCCGGGTTTTTGTGGATCAACGCAAAAATAGAATTGATGGTGTTGAACAAAAAATGCGGATTGATCTGCGATTTGAGGTACTTGAGCTCCGTTTCCAGGTGTTCTTTTTCCAATCGCAACCGTCTTTTCTCCGCTTGGAGCCAATTCTTGCCCAATTTGATGCTCATGCCCAAGGTCATACTGGCCACAGTGGATGGCAGGGCCCACACAAAATAGATGGTGGTGAATTGGTACGGATACACCCCGAACAGCTCGAACAACGTCTTTCCGGAAAGAAAGGTGGCCAAAAAATATCCGCTCACGATAAAGGCGTTGCAGACCAAAATGGTGGCCAATACCGAAAAAATATAACTGGTATAACGACCGACATACAACAACTTCGGAATCAGATAGTACAGGTTGAAGTATACCCCGATGATCTGAAAGATCACATAAAAATAGAATTTGACGGAAGAGTCGCTGTGGAGCAGATACTCCCAAACTTCGGAAAGACTGCCCACATTGATGGTCAACCATACCAAATGATACCCCAACCAAAAGGGGATATGGTACAGTTTGAGTCGCAAGGCAATCTTTTTCAGTCGGTTGAAATCCATCAACTAATTCATAAATCGGTACAAGTTACTTTTTTTGATTATGTGCCCGAGCCAAATTGACGACCTGCCGCAAATAATTGACGAAAGGCATTTTACATCATTATCTGGGAAAAGACGCGGGAAGTCAACTAAGTACCACCTTCGGTCAATCCAATTATGTTGGTATGGCAAAGCAGCCTTCATTTGGCAGAAATCAATTCAAAGCAAATGAAAGTCAAGGTTTTAACTGGTAAAAATTTTTGGGTGAGTCTTATGTTGATTGCTGGAATCTCCCAAGTTTTGGCGCAAGTTCGCGGTAAGGTGAGTGATGAACGGGATAATCCGATTCCTTTTGCCAATGTGGTGTTGTATCAGGCAGTGGATACCACTTTGGTTACCGGTGCCATAACTGACGATGCAGGTTATTTTTCTTTGGAGCCAACTGGAGTAGGTCCATTTCGGGTGCGGGTCACTTATCTTGGTTTTGCGGATTATTATTCAGAACCTTTTCATTTGAATTCTGGTTCACCGTCATTGCAACTGGGGACATTGGTATTGACGGAAAATGTGAATGAATTGGATGAGGTGGTGTTGGCAGCACGAAGGGATTGGGTACAACGCACCCCGGAAGGCCAGGTGATCAATGTACAGAGCAGTGTGATGACCAAGGGAAGCAATGCCTTGCAACTGTTGGAACGGTTGCCTGGGGTGATTTTGGACCGACGGGACGACCAGTTTTCCCTGAATGGCCAAAGTGGCGTTACCGTATTGTTCAACGGTCGAAGGGTATCCATGTCCATGGAAGATGTGATGGCCCTTTTGGAGAGCACCTTGGCGGACAACATTGAAAAGGTGGAGCTTGTCACCTCTCCTTCGGCCAAATACGATGCGGATGGGGGAGCGGGCATCATCAATATTATCTTTAAAAAAGGAATGAACGAGGGCAGCCAGTGGAACTACAGCGCCAGTTTGGGGTATGGCTATTGGGAAAAGGCAAGTACCTCGTTGGGCTATTCCTTCGGAACGGAAAAAATGCATCTGAATGCCAACTATTCCCTGTTCCACGATCATGGCAAAAACGGATTTGAGGGATCGGGAACGAGTTTTCAACCTATACTCGGCGCTCCCAGTCAAGCCATTTTTTCCACTTATTTCAACAATAATAACAATGCCCATAATGTGAATTTGGGAATGGGTTATCAAATGTCACCCAAGGTGGAGCTCGGTGGGGAACTCACCTTGAATTTTTCCAGGAACCGATCCATGTCCGATGTGAACAATCAACGAATCATTGAAGGTCAGGATTATTTTAGGTCGCACTTGGTTTCCGAAGGTACCTCTACGAAGACGAATCTGATTTCCTCGGTATATCTGATTGACAAACTAACCGACGATTCCAGTTTAGCTGTGGATTTGAGTTACCTCAATTATACCAATGATAATCCGGCCAGCACAACTAGCAAGTATTTTGATGAAAACGATGAGCCCTACAATCCGGAAAACGAAATTTTCACGGATGGGAATCGAGGTTTTAGTGAATCGACCATCCAGTTAGGGGTGCTCAAGTTGGATTACAGCCATACCTTCAATGATAAATTGGAAGGTGAGTTTGGGTTCAAGGGCAGTTATTCCGATAACACCAACGATAGTAAGATCGAGACCCAAGTGGAAGGCGAATGGATCGTGGACCCCCGGTCCCAAAGTCTCATCGAGAGTGATGAAACCCTGTGGGCAGTGTACTCGCAGTTTCATGTGCAACTTCATGAAAAATCGAAGGTCGACTTAGGTTTGCGCTACGAGGATTGGAGACGGTCGTTGTCCACTTCTGAGGAAGATTTCACCATTCGTCAATTCTTTCCGTCGGTTTCTTACCAATACCAACTTTCTGAAAATCGCCAACTCAACCTGAATTACCATCGTCGTATCAGTAGGCCCGCTTATTCCGATTTGGTCACGAGTCTGTACTACAATGATCCCACGGCCATTTTTACGGGCAATCCCATGTTACGGCCCGGTATCACCAATACGTTGCAATTGGAATATGTAAAAAATGGGTTTTCCATGGGGCTGTCACTTCAAAAGGAAATTGACCCCATCATTCGGTACCAGTTGACGTCCACACCCCAGAATGATATCTTGGTAGTTTCACCACAAAATGCGGATTATCAGAAAAGTATAGGTCTCTTTTTGAACATTCCCGTACAGTGGGCATCTTGGGCCAGGCTCAATGTGTCCTCCACTTCGGCCATTCGGGATTATAAAATTTCGTACAGCCCCAATCCAGCTTCAAAGACCTATTTCTACCAGAGTCTCAACTTTAACCAAAGCATCAAATTGCCTTGGCAAATGGATGTGGAATTGTCGGGTTGGTACAATTTTGATCACTACAACGGCACCAATTCCACGAAAGGGTTCGGGGTGATGAACTTTGGAATTTCGAAGCAGTTCAAAAACGATTGGGGGACCCTGCAGTTCAGCGTTTCCGATGTGTTCCGAAGTTTGGATATCCATACCCATCTCAGTGGGATGACCCCCATTGTTTTTGATATTGACACACGGTCGAGGTATCGTGATGAATCAGCCTTTACCCGTATTTTTCGTTTGACCTATTCCAGAAGTTTTGGAGGAAATGCGAACAAAAAATCACGCAATCTGGAAAAAGAGGAATTCAATCGGGTAAATTAAGAGGTCGCCTTCTTCTTTTTACTCAACAATCGTTTGATTTCGTTGAGTTTCATCAAGGCTTCCACAGGGGTAAGGGTGTCGATGTCCAAATGCAGGATTTCTTCCTTGATTTCTTCCAACAGCGGGTCGTCCAGGTTGAAAAAACTCAACTGCATCTCGTTTTGGGAAGCTTGGAGCTTATCTGAAATCTCTTCACTGGAATGTGATTTTTCCAGTTTTTTCAGGATTTTGTTTGCCTTTTGGATGACCTGTTGGGGCATGCCGGCCATTTTGGCCACATGGATCCCAAAACTGTGCTCGCTGCCCCCCGGTACCAATTTCCGAAGGAAAAGCACATTGTCTTCCAATTCCTTGACCGAAACATTGTAGTTCTTGATTCGCGTAAAGGTGGTGGTCATTTCATTCAGTTCGTGGTAATGCGTCGCAAAAAGCGTTTTGGCCCTGGCCGGGTGTTCGTGCAAGTACTCGGAAATGGCCCAAGCAATGGAAATGCCATCATAGGTGCTGGTACCGCGACCGATTTCATCCAACAACACCAAACTGCGTTCAGAAAGGTTGTTGAGAATGGAAGCCGTCTCGTTCATTTCCACCATAAAAGTCGATTCTCCCATCGAAATGTTGTCGCTGGCGCCCACACGGGTAAAAATCTTGTCGATAACACCAATTTTGGCCTCTGAAGCGGGGACAAAACTTCCCATTTGGGCCAAAAGTACGATCAATGCCGTTTGCCGCAATAAGGCCGATTTACCACTCATGTTCGGTCCCGTGATCATGATGATCTGTTGGTCGTCACGATTCAATAATACATCATTGGTCACGTACTCCTCGCCCAAGGGCAACTGTTTTTCAATAACAGGGTGCCTGCCTTCCGTAATGTCCAGTTCCGTGGACTCATCCATAACGGGCTGTACATAATTATTTTCACTGGCGAGTTGCGCAAATCCACAAAGGCAATCCAATTGCGCGATCAAATGGGCATTTTGTTGTACTGGGGTGATGAATTCCTGCATCCACACCAATAGACGTTCAAACAATTGTTGTTCCAAGTGCAGGATGCGCTCTTCGGCCCCCAAAATCTTGGCTTCATATTCCTTGAGTTCCTCGGTGATATAGCGTTCCGCGTTCACCAAGGTCTGTTTGCGGATCCAACTTTCAGGAACCTTGTCCTTGTGGGTGTTTCGCACCTCAATATAATAACCGAACACATTATTGGAATCAATTTTGAGCGAGGTAATTCCCGTAAGTTCGGTTTCACGCTCCAACATTTTGTCCAGATAATCCTTCCCTGAAAAGGCAAGGTTGCGCAATTCGTCCAATTCCTCGGAATAGCCTTGGGCAACGGTGTTGCCCTTGGCAATATTCACAGGAGCTTCCTCGTTCAAAACTTCTTTGATCTTGGAGCGAAGGGCTTCACAGGCATCCAAGCGATCCCCAATATTTTGCAGCGAGGGGTTGGTGCTGTCCTGTGCCGCTGATTTTATAGGCACGATGGCTTCCAGGGAATTTTTGAGTTGGATGACTTCCTTCGGGTTGATTTTTCCGGTCGCCAATTTGGAAATGAGACGTTCCAGATCGCCCATTTGCTTGATCCAATGTTGCATCTTATCCAATTGATCACCATGTTCCTTCAAATGGGCCACCACTTGATGGCGCTGCTGAATTTTCTCCAGATTTTTCAAAGGAAGGGCCAACCAGCGTTTCAACAAACGTCCACCCATAGGCGATAGCGTGTTGTCGATAATGTCCAACAAGGTCACCGCATTTTGATGGGGGGAATGGTACAGTTCCAAGTTTCGGATAGTGAACCGGTCCATCCACACATATTCCTCCTCGGCAATACGTTGGATCTGGTTGATGTGTTGCAGGCGGCTATGTTGGGTTTCCGACAGGTAATGCAATACGGCCCCGGAGGCGATGATGCCATGGTTGAGATGGTCTATGCCAAAACCCTTAAGGGTTTTGGTGCCGAAATGGTTGTTCAGGCTTTCCAATGCATAATCTTCCTGAAAGATCCAATCTTCTGTAAAGAAGCTGTGGTATTGGTTGCCGAAATATTCTGAAAATTCCTTTTTATGGTTTTTAGAGACCAGCACTTCATTGGGTGCAAAATTTTGAAGGAGTTTGTCCACTTGTTCCACAGATCCTTCCGAAGTCAAAAATTCCCCCGTGGAAATGTCCAAAAGGGAGATGCCCAACTTGTTCCTTCCAAAATGAACGGCACTTAAAAAATTATTGCTCTTGGCGGTCAGGATGTCGTCGTTGAGGGCCACCCCGGGGGTCACCAATTCAGTTACCCCACGTTTTACGATGCTCTTGGTCATCTTGGGGTCTTCCAACTGGTCGCAGATGGCCACCCGTTGCCCGGCCTTTACGAGCTTCGGCAAATAGGTGTTGAGGGAATGGTGCGGAAATCCGGCCAATTCCGTTTTGTCGCCACCATTGTTCCGATGGGTCAGGATAATCCCCAATATTTTGGCGGCCTTAATGGCATCGTCCCCGAAGGTTTCATAAAAATCTCCCACACGAAAGAGTAACAACGCATCAGGATGTTTGGTCTTGATGGTATTGTACTGTTGCATCAACGGGGTTACCTTCTTTGTCTTTTTATTGGCTGCCAAAGCGATTTATTTGAAAATTATAGGCTCCATAATCAACTACATAGTTGCGTTCAAACAGAATTTTAGAACAGTTTGTCATTCCCGCACTTGATGCGGAATCTATTCAATCTTGCCTGAGTGGATTCCTGTTTTCACAGGAATGACAATTTGTAGGCGATTTTATTCTTTTATTTTTGTCCCAAAATAGGGTGGAAGACGAATATATCGCTTTCATCAGGTTCCCAAAATTTTTGTTGATATTTTGGCCCCAATGGTTAAAAAAATGAATCGAAAACTTGAAAATAGTGAGTTGGAGCGGTTGGACGTGGCCGGTTTCAAAGAAGCGGAAAAGACCCCCATCATTGTAATCTTGGACAACATCCGCAGCCTGAACAATATTGGTTCGGTGTTTCGAACCGCAGATGCCTTTTTGGTGCAAAAGATTTATCTCTGTGGCATCACGGCCACCCCTCCCCATAAAGATATCCGGAAAACGGCCCTTGGCGCCACGGAGAGTGTGGATTGGGAATACCGAAAGGATACCTTGGAACTGTTACAGGAATTGAAACAAGCGGGGATAAAGACTATTTCGGTGGAGCAGGCGGAGAATGCCATCATGCTCAACGATTTTCATGTGGACGCCAACACAACGGTGGCCTTGATCTTTGGAAATGAGGTCAAGGGAGTGTCCCAAGAGGTAGTATCGGCCAGTGATGCTGTTTTGGAAATTCCGCAGTTGGGGACCAAGCATTCCCTCAATATTTCGGTAAGTGCAGGGATAGTAGTGTGGGATGTATGGTGCAAACTCCATGCCCAAAAATAAAAAAAGCCCTGATGTACAGGGCTCTATATAAAGTTTGAGTTAGTTAGTCTCGTATTTTGAGGGCTCTAAGAAAATAAAACCAATCGTTATATCCAAATATTTTGTGAAAATTCTCTTAAAAGTTTGAGGAAAGAATGTTGTCCTCCAACTTTTCCAAAATGGATTCGTAGTCGGCGGGATGGTGTACAAAATCCATTTCGCTAATGTCAATGATCAGGCTATTCTGGTCTTGGTGGCTTTTGATAAAATCCAAATAACCCCTATTGATTTTTTCCAGGTACTCAGGGTCAATGTTTTGCTCGTAGTCCCGACCTCTTTTCTTGATATTGGCCAACAAGCGTTCCGTGTTCTGGTAGAGGTAAAGATAGATTTCCGGTTTTTTCACCTCCTTGTACATAAAGTTGAAAACTTTTCGGTACAGGTTGTATTCTTCACGCTGCAAGGTCACCTTGGCAAAGATCAGCGATTTGAAGATGTCATAATCGCTCACCATAAAATTCTTGAACAAGTCAAATTGGGAGGTATCGTCCATAAACTGTTGGTAACGATCGGCCAGAAAGGACATTTCCAAAGGAAAGGCGTAGCGCGACTGATCCTCATAGAATTTGGATAAAAAAGGGTTGTCCGCAAATCGCTCCAAAATCAATTTGGCATTGAAATCGTTGGCGATCATGGTAGAAAGAGTGGTCTTTCCGGCACCGATGTTCCCTTCAATGGAAATCAGTTGCAGCTGCGAAAAAAGCCCGACACGATCTTTAAAAAGCTTGTGCTTCGTTTTGGTCAATTTACTTTTGTCCCTGCATTCCTGGAGCAGATTTCGAGTATCTTTCTCAAAAATGGGATGATAAAACTGAGGGGCAATATCCGATAGCGGTTTCAAGACAAAATTGCGGTTTTGCATCTGCGGATGCGGAATTACCAAGTCTCCCGTGTTGATGATTTCTTGACCGTAATAAATGATATCAATGTCCAAGGTCCGGGAACTGTAACCGTCACCTTGGGAACGAACACGTCCAAAATCTTGTTCTATGCCCAACAGGTTGTCGAGCAGTGCTTTTGGATCTAGCGGCGTTAGGACAGAAACACAAATATTCAGGAATTCGTCACCCTCAAAACCAACGGCGGGGTTTTCATACACCGAGGAAATATCCAACACTTTTCCAACCTGCCGTTGTATCTGGAATATTGCTTTTTGCAGGTTGGCAAGCCGATTGCCCAAATTGCTTCCGAGTGATAAATATACCTTGTGCTTTTTGCCCATAATCGAAGGAACAAAGTAAACAAAACAATACTACAATGGTTATATTTGGAACGTAATAAATTTTGTTGGATGAACTTTTTGAGAAACCTGTTGGCTTCCATTTTGGGAAGTTTGGTGGCATTTGCGATTATCATGGGAATGTTCTTTATCTTTTTGATTTTGATGGGCAATTCCGATGACGGGGTGGTGGTGAAAAAGAATTCCATTTTGGAAATCGGATTGATGATGCCCATTTTGGATTATACGGGAAAGGACGAGGCCGATCCTTTTGCCGCGCTTTGGGCAGCGGATATCGGTTTGGACGAGATCATACACGCCATAAAGGTGGCCAAGGAAGATGATGATATCGAGGGAATCAGCATTACCACCAGTTTTTTACAGGCCGGGATGGCCCAGACCAGGGAAATCAGGGAAGCTTTGCTCGACTTTAAGGCATCCGGGAAGTTTATCATGGCACATTCCGATTTTTATTCCCAAAAGGATTACTACTTGGCCAGTGTGGCAGATGAGGTCTATATGAATCCCGTCGGGGCATTGGATTTTAAAGGTTTGGCCACTGAAGTGTTATATTATAAAGACCTTCAGGAAAAAACGGGTATAAAGATGGAAGTCATCCGCCATGGGAAGTACAAAAGTGCCGTGGAGCCCTTTTTGTCCAATACCATGAGCGAGGAGAACCGTACCCAACTCAAGGAACTGCTCACCTCCATTTGGGACGTGATGCTGGACGACTTATCGGCATCAAGGAACATTTCCAAAGCAGATTTGAATATCATAGCCGATACATTGGGCGGAAGGACCCCAAAGCTGGCCGTGGCATCGGGATTACTGGATGGCACCTTGCACTTTGACCAGTACGAAGGATTGCTCAAGGAAAAAGTAGGGGTTGGGGAAGACGAAGAGTTGAACTATGTGTCGCTAACGGATTATGTTCAAAAGTCCAATAGGCAAAAAATACAGACCGGTACCGATAAAGTGGCCGTAATCTATGCACAGGGAGAAATATTTTTCGGGGAAGGCGGAAAAGATCAAATAGGCCAAGGGCTTATTGTGGATGCCCTAAAAAAAGCAGCCAAGAACGAAAATGTTAAAGCCATTGTGTTCCGAGTGGATTCCCCTGGGGGCAGTGCGTTGGTCTCCGATATCATTTGGAGGGAAATGCAACTGGCCAAGGCGGTAAAGCCTGTGGTCGTTTCCTTTGGAAACGTGGCCGCATCGGGAGGCTATTATATTGGGGTGGGCGGTGATAAAATCTTTGCCGAACCCACTACCATTACCGGTTCCATTGGGGTGTTCGGAACCATTCCCAACGTAAACGAACTGGCCAAGAATGTAGGCATCAACGCGGAGCAAGTGGGGACCAACAAAAACTCGGTGGATTATTCCCTTTTTGAACCCATGAGCGATTCGTTCCGGAAGGTGGTCTTGGAAAGCATCGAGGAAACGTACGGCACCTTTTTGGAGCGTGTGGCCCAAGGGCGTAACATGACCGTTGCCCAAGTGGATTCCTTGGCCCAAGGTAGGGTGTGGAGCGGTATCGATGCGAAAGCCAACGGTTTGGTGGACGAACTAGGGAATTTGGACGATGCCATTGCCGCTGCGGCCGAAATGGCCGGACTAGAATCCTATGGCATACGGCAATACCCCAAGTACAAGACCGACTTTGAGCGCTTTATGGAAAATTTGGGAGGAGTGAAAGCCAAAATAGGGCAGGAACTTATCCAAGAAGAAATTGGCACAGAGGCATACAAGATGTTGAAGGAGTTTAAGGATTTGAGCAAACAGGAAGGAATACAGGCCAAAATGCCGTTTAGTTTGAATATTAAATAGAAAGGATGACGCAAAGGGACAAAAGAGCTGCGTTTTCCATTTACCTCTACCTAGGGGCTCTGTTCATTACTTCGTTAGTGGTGTCCAACCTTATTTTCCAGAAGTTTTTTCACTGGAACCCCTTTGGGGAAGTCACCGTTTTTGGTGCGCCGTTGTTTGAGCTTTCGGTCGGGATTTTACCTTATCCGGTTACTTTCTTGATTACGGATTTGGTCTCGGAGGTGTACGGGCAGAAAAAAGCCAATCAGGTGGTCACGGCAGGTATTTTTGCCTCTTTTTTCTCCATGGGCATCATTTTGTTGGCCAATTTTTCGGAAGCTATTCCCAGTTCCCCAGTGGATGATGTCACCTTCACCAAGGTATTCGGCTTGTCCCCCTTGGGTGTTTTGGCCTCTATGCTGGCCTATTTGGCCGCACAGTATATCGATATAAAAATCTATCATTATTGGAAAAAGGTGACAGATGGCCGGATGCTGTGGCTTCGGAACAACTTTTCCACCTTTTCTTCCCAGTTTATAGATACCCTAACGGTAATTACCCTATTATGTCTTTTTGGGGTATTGCCTTGGGATAAATTTTATGGTTTGTTGGTCAGCGGGGTCATTTTTAAGATCATAATTGCGGTGTTGGACACCCCTTTCCTCTATTTTTTCGTATATCTCATGCGTAAAAGATTTAACTTAAAAATAGGGGAGGAAATTTCTTTGGATTGACAACTTCTCCTTTAATTTGTTGTAAAACATCTAAGTATGAAGAAAAAAGTCCTAAAGATTGCCGGTATAACCCTACTTATCCTACTCGTCCTGATCATTGCACTTCCATTGTTCCTTCAAGGAAAGATTGAACAAATCATCAAGGACAAAGTCAACAATAGCATCAACGCCACCTTCGATTTTGAAGATGCCAGCCTGAGCTTGCTCAAGAGTTTCCCGAATGCCAATTTGGAACTTACTAATCTTTCTCTCGTCAACAAAGCACCTTTTGAAGGGGACACGTTGTTTTATGCAGGCGATATAGAACTCACCATGTCCATCAAGGAATTGTTCAAATCTGCTGATGAGCCCATCGTCCTTCAAAAATTGAATGTGGACCATGCTAAAGTGAACATTAAGGTGGATTCAAGCGAGAATGCCAATTACGATATCGCCAAAGCGGATGAAAGTGTTCCAACAGAGACTACGGAAACATCCGATGACAATTTCACCTTGGCCATGGATTCCTATAGCATCACCAATTCGGAAATTGTGTACCATGATCTTTCAAGTGGAATGCGTTTGGCCATTTCCGAAATGAACCACTCCGGTACCGGAGATCTGTCCCTGGAAAAATCCCAATTGAAGACCATGACCGATGCCTTGGTTTCCTTTGAGATGGACAGCACTTTGTATCTGAACAAGAACAAGATCAACTTAGATGCCTTGATCGATATTGATCTGGCCGAGAGCAAATATTCCTTTTTGGAGAACAAGGCGATGGTGAATCAATTGCCCTTGGTTTTTGATGGCTTCGTAAAACTAAATGATGACAACCAAGAGGTGGATATCACTTTCAAGACACCGTCTTCGGATTTCAAAAACTTTTTGGCCGTAATTCCCGAAGCCTATTCCAAAAACATTGAAACCGTTGAAACTACCGGAAATTTTGAGGTGAACGGTCAGTTTAAAGGTATCGTTGACGATGAACACATTCCTACCTTCAAAATTGCCATCAATTCGGACAATGCCTCGTTCAAATATCCGGATTTGCCCAAAGCGGTTCGTAACGTGTATATCGATACCGAGATCAACAACGAAACGGGTATCACCGAGGATACCTATGTGAACATCAATAAATTGTCTTTCACCATTGATCAGGACAAATTCAACATGAATGCCAAGATCAGGGAATTGATGGGCAATACCAAAGTGAACGCGCACATGGATGGCAAGATCAATTTGGCCAACCTTTCCAGTGCCTATCCAATGCCCGAAGATTTCAATTTGAAGGGTATGTTGAATGCGGATGTGACCACCAGTTTCGATATGGCATCGTTGGAAAAAAAACAGTACCAGAATACCAAGACCGCCGGGACTATGCAATTGACTGGGTTTGAGTATACTTCCGAGGAAATGAAGAATCCGGTGGCCATCAGCAATGCTGCCATGACTTTTAATCCACAAACCGTTACCTTGAATTCTTTTGAGGGGAAAACGGGCAGTACGGATTTCAACGCCACGGGAACCCTGACCAATTTGTTGGGCTTTATGTTCAACAATGAAAATGTGGAGGGGAATTTCAAACTGACCTCTAACCAATTCGCCCTGAACGATTTTATGATGGAGGATACGGTTGAAGAGGGCCAGACGCAAACCGAGACGCCTACTACTGGAGAGGAGCGCATCAAGATCCCTTCGTTTTTGGATTGTACGGTGGAGGCTGCCGCCAATACGGTGTTGTATGATGACCTAAAGCTGAAAAATGTGAAGGGTACTTTAGTGATCAAAGATGAGACGGCTACGGTAAAGAACCTGACCTCCGATTTGTTTGGCGGAACCTTGGGTCTGAACGGTTCGGTTTCTACCAAGGAGGCCAATTCCACTTTTGATGTGGATCTGGGGATGAGCAATTTCAACATAGGGGAATCTTTTGCCGGATTGGAACTCTTCAAAGTATTGACGCCTTTGGCCAGTGCATTGCAGGGTAAGTTGAATTCCGATATTAAAATTGCAGGTAACCTGAAAGACGACTTTACGCCCAATTTGGCCACCATTTCAGGGAATTTATTGGCGGAACTGCTTTCACCAAAATTAGATACCGAAAAAGCACCATTGGTTTCGGCCTTGGACAGCAAACTGAATTTTTTAAACACCAAGGAAATTGATTTGAACGGACTTAAGACCGCCTTGAGTTTTGACAATGGTTCCGTAAAGGTGAAACCGTTTACGCTAAAATATAAGGACATCGGCATCAACGTAGCGGGTAGCCATACCTTTGATAAACAAATGCAGTACACGGCAACCTTGGATGTTCCAGCCAAATATTTGGGCACGGAAGTAAACAAGCTGATTGCCCAAATGAACGATCAAAGCCTGCAAGAGGTGACCGTTCCGGTAACGGCAAACATTGGTGGCAGTTTTACCAATCCCACGGTGAGTACCGACCTTACCTCTAGTGTAAAGACCTTGACCACCAAATTGGTGGAAATCCAAAAGCAAAAATTGGTGAACAAGGGTAAGGATACGGCCAAGGATCTCTTGTCCGATGTGTTCAAAAAGGATGAGGGCGATACCACGGCCACCAAATCTTCTGAGGTAAAAGAGGCCTTGGGTAATTTGCTGGGGGGTCAAAAGGAAACCAAAACCGATACAGCCAAGACCACAACCAAGGAAGAAGACGTAAAGAATACAGCAAAATCCGTTTTGGGCGGTTTGCTGGGGAAAAAGAAAAAAGATACTGTGAACTAAAATTAAAAGGGCGATAAACATCGCCCTTTTTTATTCCTTGATCTCGCCGTTGATAGTGGCTAGGATTTCGTTCATGCTCTGCATCAATGGGGTGTAATGCAAGGTTTCCGTTGTAATACTGGTGAGGATGAACATCAACAGATTGTTCTCAAATTCGGTGGATTGCAAAAGGTGAAGGTTGCTCAGTTGTTCCTTGCCGACGGGCAGTCCCAAGTCACCCGAAACCCCCGTAAGGTCATAAATGGTCTTGATGCTGTTCCCGTTCCTTCGGAACATAGTAATGATCTGATCTCGTTCATGATCCAGCATTGCTTCTTGTTTGGTAATATCTTCAATATTGGAAATCCAATTGGTGAGCAAAACCCGGAGATTTGGGTTCGACAGATCCTTTAAACTACCCGAATTGATCATCTCTTCCAACAACGAATTGTTGGGGTTATAGGAAATATCAAAAGCGAGGGCATTGTACAACAAGTTGGACAGCTCCTCTTCATTGGGAAGATTCTCCTGATCTTGCATGAAACCAATGATTTTTTTGGAATCTTCGTAGCTTTTTTTGTTGACGGCAATAAGATTCTTGAGTTTGGTCTGGCTCGTCTCGAATTCCTTTTTCAGTCCGACCAGATATACCTGTTCTTTTTCCCTTTTGATGTGTTGTTCGTTGGCGTTGTCTATGGCAAGGGCAATCAAAATACCGATGACTACTAGCACTATTTCACCAATGGCATAAAGGATATAGTTGCTGATCTTTCTTTCTTCAACAAGACCTTTTCTTATTTTCCTAAAAAATTTAAGCATGTTCAATTCTTTGGTAGCATTCGCATTTGCTTTTATCGATAGCCGATGACAACCGCTATGATTATGGCAATGGCACCGATCAAAAGCATGAGCGAGGTTGGTATGATGGCAAATTTAAACCATTTGTTATAAGGAACATTGCCGATGGCCAAAACAGCCATGAGGGCACCGTTGGTGGGAATGATCATATCGGCCATCACAGCACCGTATTGGTAGGCCAAGACACAAGTCTGTCGCGAGAGACCTATTAAATCGGACAAAGGCACCAAAATGGGCATGGTAAGAACCGCTTGCCCTGAATAACTGGGCACCGGAAAGTGGAGCAGTGAATGGGAGACCATCATTAGAATACCCGAGGTTGCCGGGGAAAAGTTTTGCAAAGGCCCGAACAATCCATATACAATGGTATCCATGATCATGCCATCTGTCAAAATAATGGAAATGCTGTTTGCCAATCCCATGATGAGGGCTGCAAAAAGCATTTCCTTCATACCGTCAATATAGGTTTCAGTGGTTTTGTTCAGATTCATTTTGGCAAGTAGTGCCGCTAGAATGCCCAAGGCAAAGAAGCAGGCCGACATTTCATTAAAGCCCCATTCCAAATAAAGGATTCCTAGAATTACGATTACAAAGGTCAGGCAAAGCAACCACAATATGGCGCTATGCCGAACCCCCATTTTTTGATGTGTGGGATTCATCAAGATTTTCTCAATCCGGTTTTTTTGGGCATAACGCAAAAGATAGACCAACCATACTAAAAATGCCACTAAAAGTACGGCCATACGAAAGGTTCCCCCGGACAATAAAGGGATTGCTGCTTCTTTCTGCGCAATAAGAACCGCAAAAGGATTGGAAGGACTGAACGAGCTGCCCACCACCGTGGAGCCATAACTTGCAAAGAGCATGGTGAGGGTATTATAGCCCAAACTTTTTCCGAACAAAATCAATACAGGGGCCAAGGCGACCACTTCTTCTTGCATACCAATGGAGACGCCCCCAGCGGTAAACAATGTGGTTAAAATAATGAGGGCATAGGATTCCTTGCCATTAAGCAATACCACCAATTTGGCAAGTCCTTCAGTGAGGGCACCTGTTTTTTCAATAATATAGAAACAACCACCGATCAAAAAAATTAGGACGATTAGGTCAGCCCCTTTTTCCAGTCCTTCGGGAATGGAGACCAAAAGATCAAAAAACCCGGGTCTTTCCGCATCAACAGAATGATAGGAATTGTTAACTACCCGTGTAATTCCGGTTTCCTCCTCCAAAAATCTTTCATAACTGCCCTGTGGAACAACATAGGTGAACAACCAGGAAAAGAAAATCACCCCAAGAAGAATGACAAAGGCATTGGGAAAGTTTTTCATGCGGTCGGTTTTGGTTTGGCAGGTTATCAAATTCCATAATTTGGAAAGATAACTTCCTTAAAATAAAGCTATTTTGAGCAAATTTTCACAAAAAGTTACTGAAAATCAAAGGGTATCGGAATCTATTTCTTACGTCGTTCCATCCATTTGTAGATGGCCTCCACGGCAAAACAAAAGCCAATTAAGGATACAGCCACGATTACCCCCATGATATTGGAACCGAATTGTTGTTGTAACAATGCTAGCATGGCAATGGAGCAGAGGATAAATCCTGCCAAGGCAATGGTCCTGTTACTTTTGGTTTCCTTGGACAATTTGAATCCCACAAGATTTACGATGGCAAAGATCAAAAGGAATCCAACGCTACCTGCGGTGGAAATACTTTCCAGTTCCAAGGTATTGGTCAAAGTCAAGGTAAGAATGGTGGTGATCAAAAGTCCAATGGGTTGGTTCCAGAGTTGAGAGGTGAATTCATTGGGCAATTCATCGTCCTCAGCAATTTCATAGCTTACACGGCTCCCGCCATAGAGGGAGGCATTGATGGCCGAAAACGTTGAGATAAGGGCCGCAATGGTAATGATGGTAAAGCCCACTTGTCCCAACATGGGTTTGGCCGCTTCGGCCAACACATAATCCTGGGCCGTGGCAATTTCTTTAAAGGGAAGTGATCCTACGGTAACCACTGCGATGATGATGTAGAGTAAAATCACAAAAATGATGGAAATGTAATAGGCACGCGGAATGTTCTTTTCTGGGTCTTCCATATCGGGTGCCGCATTGGCAATGAGCTCAAAACCTTCATAAGCCACAAAAATGACCATTCCCCCGGTCAAAAGTTTGATGGGTGTTTCCCAATTGGCAGGTGAGAGTTGTTCCAGATTTGCATTGCCTATCAACCCATAAATGCCGACACCAATAAAGGCAATCAAAATAATCAGCTTGATAATGACGGCATAGGACTCTATGGCCCCCACCACTTTAATACTGTAATAGTTGATGCCCGATGCCAATACAATGATAAAGGTAGCATAGATATGAAAGTCCATTGGTCCACCAGTGATGGCGTACAGGTTGGGTGCATAGGAACCAAATGCCGAGGCGTATAGGGACAACATGATGATATAACTCAGCCAGAGCAGATTATTGATGCCACCGCTAAAAATGGTCTGGCCAAAACCTTGGTTGATGAACTTTACGGTACCTCCACGATCGGGATAGGCCAAGGAGAGTTTTACATAGCTGTACGAAGTGAGCAACGCAATGATCCCGGCAAAGAGAAAAGCGATCGGTGTGCCTCCCTTGGCCAGGGAAACCGCCAACCCAAGGACCGCGAAAATACCGCCACCCACCATTCCGCCAATGCCGATGGAAATAGCTTCCCTAAGTCCAATCGTTTTGCTCATATATACCTAATTCTTTACGAATAGTCTTTAGTTAAAATCAATTCCCACATAATAGCCTTCATTACCCCGTACGTTAAAGACCGTACTGTCTTCAAAAATAAGGTACTGTCCTTTAATGCCCTTTAGCACTCCTTTATAACTAGGGGTTTTGTCCAGATTGAGGCTTTTTACTTTTTCAGGATATTGATGTACGGGAAATTCCAGATGCGTCTCCCCATTGTTTTCTATAAAATAATCGGCCACTTCATCGGGGATGAATGGTTTCAGTTTGTCACGCCATTCCACTAGATCTACATCCTCAATGCGATTGGTGAGCATTTTTTGCCAACTTGTTTTATCGCTCACATGGTCTTTTAAGGCTACTTCGGTAATGCCTGCCAAATAACGGTTGGGCACTTCCACAATTTCTATAGCTTCATGGGCACCTTGATCGATCCATCGGGTGGGTACCTGAGATTTTCTTGTCACACCTACTTTTATGTTGCTGGAATTGGCCAGATATACGATATGGGGCTGCAGTTGCATTTTTTTCTCATACTCCAGGTTACGGTCTTCCTGGTCCAGATGGGCCGTGCTCAGTTCCGGTTTCATGATCCAATCCCCTGCCAAGGGTGTTTCATAGAAGCATGATTTGCAGAATCCTTGTCTGTAGATAGGCTTGTCCTCTCCACAATTAAGACATTGAAATTTGATGAAATCGATTTGGAGTTCCCTGTCCAGCATTTGGTTGAGGTTCAAAAAGTCGCTTCCCAAGGTCATAAAGTATTGGATGGGATGGCCGTTTTCGGTTTGCATTTTGCGGAGGACTCCTTCGTACAACATGTTGGAATGATTGTTTGTTTCTAATTTGAAAATGAATGCCAGAAAAGCTATTTTAGCTGTTGCACCCGACTAAATTTCTTGGTTAAATATACCTAAAATGCCAATACAATTATTCAACTCCATTGCTTCTTGGTTACTGAGAAAGCGCTACCACCAGATAGAGCTTTTTCTAAAATATCCCTTGGACGTTCAGGATGAGGTGCTAAGGCATTTGCTCGATTTTTCCCAAGAGACCATGATAGGGAAGCAATACGGGTTCAAAGATCTCCCCAAATACGAGGAATTCAGGAACCGTATCCCCATTGTAGGTTACGAGGATGTGGCCCCAATGATTGAGCGGACCCGACGTGGGGAACAGAACCTGTTTTGGCCCACCACCATAAAATGGTTTGCCAAAAGTAGCGGTACCACCAATGCCAAGAGCAAGTTTATCCCGGTAAGCAATGAAGCATTGGAGGATTGCCACTATAAATCCAGCAAGGATCTGTTGTGCCTGTACTTGAACAACAATGAAAACTCCCAACTTTTCACCGGAAAGAGTTTACGATTGGGTGGGAGCAAGGAACTTTATGAGGACAATGGTACCTTTTTTGGGGATTTGTCCGCCATTTTGATCGATAACATGCCGCTTTGGGCCGAATACAGTAGTACACCCAGTAACAAGGTTTCCCTTATGACTGAATGGGAATCGAAGCTGGAGGCCATTATAGAGGAGAGTATTCGGGAGAATGTGACCAGCTTGGCGGGCGTTCCATCTTGGATGTTGGTTTTGCTCAACCAAGTTTTGGAGAAAACGGGTAAGAACCATTTGTTCGAGGTTTGGGAAAATTTGGAGGTCTATTTTCATGGAGGGGTCAGTTTTACCCCGTATAAGAATCAATACAAGAAACTGCTCCCCAGAAAAAAGTTCAATTTTTATGAAACCTATAATGCATCGGAAGGATTTTTTGGGATTCAGGACCGTAATAACTCGGATGAACTTTTGTTGATGTTGGACTATGGTATTTTTTATGAGTTTATCCCTTTGGATTCCCATGGAGGAGAGGAGAGGGCCATCCCATTATGGGAAGTGGAACTTGGAGTCAATTATGCCATGGTGATTACCACCAATGCCGGATTATGGCGATATAAAATAGGGGACACCGTTCGGTTTACCTCCAAAAATCCCTATCGGATTAGGATTACCGGAAGGACCAAGCACCATATCAATGTTTTTGGAGAAGAATTGATCATTGAAAATGCCGAGGAAGCCCTCCGGCAAATATGCCAGAAGACGGATGCGGAAATCATGGATTATACCGCGGCACCTATTTTTATGACGGGCAAAGAGAAGGGGGCACATGAATGGATTATCGAGTTCAGAAAGCCACCAGAGGATGTAGCCTATTTCACCGAAGTGCTGGACAACGCCTTAAAATCCCTTAATTCTGACTACGAGGCCAAGCGGTATAACAATATCACTTTAAAAATGCCAAAAGTGCATGTCGCCCGCAAAAATTTGTTCCATGACTGGCTCAAATCCAAGAACAAATTGGGTGGGCAGCACAAGATTCCCCGGCTTTCCAACGAGCGTGGATATATTGATGAATTGCTTCGGATGAATATGGAACAAAGGGTATGATGTGTGTTTTTTACATTTACGAAAACGTTTTCGTAAATGTTGACCCTTTATCGTATAAAGTTCCCTTTTGAACAAATAAAAACGGTTTTCCCCGGTTTAATGTTGAAATTCCCCTCGCAAATCTTGTAAACACTAAACCATTAAGATTATGGCAGAAAAACTTGTTGTTGTCTCCGACATGTGGGGAGCAAAAAAAGGACTTTGGATAGCATCCTATTTTGGATATCTCCAACAATACTATGATATTGTTTTCCATGATTGCCAGCAATTGGGCAATATAGATGTTCCCATTTCTTCAGAAGAAAATGTTCACCGCGCCTTTGTGGAAGGAGGTATTGATACCGCGGTTGCCAATTTGCTCAAAAAGGAAACCGTGCCGGCGCATTATCTGGCTTTCAGTACAGGTGGTACCATTGCCTATAAGGCAGCCTTGAAAGGTTTGCCAGTGAAATCATTGACGGCTATTTCGGCTACACGAATTCGATTGGAGGAACAAAGGCCGGATACCCGCCTCAATCTGCTGTACGGGGAATGTGATGCCAACAAGCCGGACATGAAATGGTCCCAACAAGTAGGTGTCGATTTTAAAATAGCGCCTAGCTTTGGACACATGCTCTATTCCGACGAGAAAATAATTTCAGAAGTCTGTTTGGAGCTTTTGGAACAAGTCACAAAAAAAGTGGTCTGATTAAGAGACCACTTTTAGTTTTTTTATCGTTTCGTAAGACAACTTTTCTTCCGCGTAGGCCTTTGTAACCTTGAATTCGGTTTCATCACTGCTGGGCAATGTGAACATCGCATCGGTGAAAACCGCTTCGCAAAGGGAACGGAGTCCCCGGGCGCCAAGTTTGTATTCCACTGCCTTATCCACAATATAGCTCAATGCCTGTTCTGTGATGGTAAACGTAATACCATCCATGGCAAAAAGTTTTTCATATTGTTTGATGATGGCATTCTTGGGTTCGGTCAAGATGGCGCGTAACGTTTTTGCGTCTAAAGGATTCATATGGGTGAGCACAGGAAGTCGCCCGATGATTTCAGGTATCAATCCAAATTCCTTAAGGTCTTTTGGGATGATGTACTGCAAAATATTGTCATTGTCCAACTTGTCCTCCGCTTTGGACGCACTATAACCAACGGCTTGCATGTTCAAGCGCTTGGTGATGATGCGTTCAATACCATCAAAAGCACCACCGGCCACAAAAAGAATGTTTTCGGTATTCACCTCGATGAATTTTTGGTCGGGATGTTTACGCCCACCCTTGGGTGGAACATTCACTACGGTACCTTCCAACAGTTTCAACAACCCTTGCTGTACCCCTTCACCTGAAACATCTCGGGTAATGGAAGGGTTATCGCTCTTACGGGCGATCTTGTCTATCTCATCGATGAACACAATACCTCTTTCGGCCTTTTCCAAGTTGTAATCAGCAGCCTGTAACAAACGGGTGAGGATGCTTTCCACATCTTCCCCAACATAACCGGCTTCGGTGAGTACAGTGGCATCCACAATGGCCAAGGGTACATTGAGCATCCTGGCGATGGTCTTGGCGATAAGGGTCTTGCCCGTACCGGTCTGACCTACCATGATGATATTGCTCTTTTGGATCTCTACTTCGTCATCCTTGCCCTTTGGCTGTAAAAGTCTTTTGTAGTGGTTGTACACCGCTACCGACATTACTTTTTTGGTCCTTTCCTGACCAATAACAAATGTGTCCAAGAAATCACGGATCTCCACAGGTTTTTTTAGTTCCAGTTCGGATGACAGGTCGTGGTTTTTGGATTGTTTGGATTCTTCCGCTACAATGCTATGGGCCTGTTCTATACATCTGTCGCAAATATGCGCATCAAGGCCGGCAATCAATAAATTGGTTTCCGGCTTTTTTCTACCACAAAAAGAACATTCCAAGTTTTCCTTTGCCATATTTCTCAACTATTCAACCATTAATAACGCAAAAATATTGGATTTGTTCTGCGCTAAGTGGTTGTTTCTTAATTAATTGCTGTGAATTAAGATTTTTCTCTTATCAAAATTTCATCGATCATCCCGTATTTCTTGGCCTCTTCCGCCTTCATCCAATAATCACGGTCACTGTCGTCATAGACTTTCTCAAAAGTCTGGCCAGAATGTTTGGAGATGATCTCATACAATTCGTCTTTGATCTTCAATACTTCTTTGGCTGCGATTTCAATATCACTGGCCTGGCCTTGGGCACCTGAAAGCGGTTGGTGGATCATCACCCTTGAGTGGGGCAATCCACTTCTTTTGCCCTTTTGTCCCGCGCAGAGCAGTACAGCTGCCATAGAGGCGGCTATACCGGTACAAATGGTGGCCACATCTGGCTTGATGAACTGCATGGTATCGTAAATGCCCAATCCAGCATACACACTTCCGCCAGGGGAATTGATATAGATCTGGATGTCCTTGGAGGCATCTGCGCTTTCCAAAAAGAGCAACTGGGCCTGGACAATATTGGCCACTTGATCGTTGATTCCCGTTCCCATGAAAATGATTCGGTCCATCATCAATCGGGAGAAAACATCCATGGCAACGGCATTCAATTGTCGTTCCTCGATGATGTTGGGGGTCATGTTCATAGGGTACATGCTGCTCATGATCTGGTCATAGTGCATGCTGTTTATACCGTGATGCTGGGTAGCATATTTTCTAAATTCTTTTCCGTAATCCATAGGATATTACTCGATTTATCTTAAAAAAAAGGTGCCGAAAAAATAGCTTTTCGGCACCGTAAAGATACTTATTTTTCTTTTAGCAGACTAGCTGTATGCCTCCTTGATGAAGTCGTCATAAGATACTTCCTTCACCTTTAGGTTGGCCTTCTCTTTGTAAAGGTCCAACAATTTTTGGCTCATCAACTGTTCTGAAAGTCGTTTTACCTCATCTTGGTTGCTCATCACCCGAACGGCAATATTCTCCAATTCCTCCTCTTTGGGGTCCATATGTCCGTACTGTGCCATTTGGGATTTGATGAATCCTTTGGCAAATTCCTTAAGCTCATCAAACTGCACTTGAAGGTTGTTCTCTTGAATGATCTTACCTTCGATCAATTGATAACGAAGACCTTTTTCCGATCTTTCGAACTCTTCATTGGCTTCATCATCCGAAAGCATTTGCTCCCCGCTCACCTGGATCCATTTTTTCAAAAACTCTGCCGGTAGTTCGAATTTGGTATCATCGATCAATCTCTCGGTGATGTCATTCAATAACTTTTGATCGGATTGCTGCTCAAACTGTTTCTCGGAATCTTCCTTGATACGGTCTTTCAACTCTTTGGCAGACTTTACGTTGTCCTTGCCGAACAATTTATCGAACAACTCTTGATCCAATGGAGCTGGTTGTCTTTCATTGATTTCCTCAATAGTGAAGGTAACTTCGGCGTTTAGATTATCCGCCTTATCACGGCTGATGCCCAATGCGCTGGATAAAAGGTAATCTTCCTTAAAAAGTCCTTTGGTGGAAAGGGTAACGGTGTCACCCACTTTTTTTCCTACCAAGGCATCCACAGCTTTTTTGGCTTTTACTTTATCTACTTCAATGGTGGTCTTGTTGTTGATGTCCTCGGCCTCGTTCACAAAAGTTCCGGTAACCTCGTCGGCTTTGCCCACTTCGGTTTTGGATACCAACTTTCCATATTGTTTTTGGATGCGCTCTACCTGATCGTCGATCATTTTTTTATCGGCCACGATCTTGTATTGGGTCACGGCTTTTTTGGTCTTCAACTGCACCTCGAAGTTGGGGGCCAATCCCAATTCAAATTCGAAATCGAGATTATCATTGTCCCAATCAAAATTTTCGGGTTGCTTGGGGAGCGGGTTGCCCAAAACATCCAATTTTTCCTCGGTAAGGTATTTGTTCAGATTGTCCTGAAGCAGTTTGTTCACCTCATCTACCAATACGGCCTTTCCATACTGTTTTTTGATCAGTCCCATGGGAACCTGACCTTTTCTAAAACCAGGGATATTGGCCTGCTTTCTGTAATCGTTAAGGATTTTCTCTACCTTATCCTGATAGTCTTCTTTGCTTATGGCGACTTTTACAACTGCATTAAGATCGTCAATCTGCTCTTTAGTAATGTTCATCTCCTACCTAATTTGCTGTTCAAAAATGGGATGCAAAAGTAATGCATTTTTAGTTTGACAGCAACTTTTTAAACCCTTGAATTTCAAACCAAACGAATTCTATTGGTCTTCCTTCAAAATAGAATGCAAAATGGCCTGTAAAATGGACAACAACAAACTGAAAATAATGGCCCACCAGAAGTTGACGACCTGAAAACCATCAATCAATTTTGCGGCGAATAGGATGATGACGGCGTTGATTACCAGTAGAAAAAGCCCCAAGGTGAGAATGGTGATCGGTAGCGTTAAAATGACCAGTATGGGTTTCACCAAAAAGTTGAGCAAGCTCAATACCACCGCAACGATAATGGCCGTGACCATGGAATCCACACCCACTCCTGGGAGCACGTAGGATAAAATAACGACGGCGAGGGCATTCAACAATAATCGTATTATAAGTTTCATAATCCTGTTTTTAGGGTTTAGCGAAATAAAAAAGGCACCGTGCCTACGGTGCCCTTAAGATAATGAAATAATGTTTGTCTAGTTAATATAGAGCCCAGTATAATCCAATGGGTTGACCATCGGTAAGTTGGACCCAAATTTTGTATTGATTGCAGTTGTAAATGCATTGGCGACAATTGCATAACCCCTAGGAGCTGGGTGCACACCGTCCAATGAAAATCCTCCACCTGTGGCAAAATCACTGGTCACTACACTGCCATCGGTTAATTGGACACCAGAGGAATTGATAGTGCCCAAGAGCGTGTTGACATCGACAAAAGCAAGGTCATAAGCAGAAGCTAGTGCTGAGATGGTTACGTTGTAAGCATCTGTTGCCGTTTTGACCATCAACTGTTCTTCAGGGGTCAATACCCATTTGTCTGCCAATGGAACAGCCACGCCGTTGATGGATGTAGGATTGTTCGGATCGGCCAAGGTACCGATAAAGGAACTCGAGGTAAGCACCAAAAGGTCATCGGCCGTCGCCTGTCTCATATTAATCAAGGCTGGGTTATAGCCAGTAAGGTCAGTAAGATCCTCATCCATGATGACCACGGCATTGCCTTCACCAGCAGAAAAGGAAATGGTTCTTTTAGCCAATTCTTCAGCAGTTATGATGTTCAACGCCTGTAATTGTGCCAACCCTGCATTATAGGCTCCGTAAGCAGCCATACTGTTCAGGTAAGCAGCGGTTTCAGCATCCAATGGAATGGGATTGTATGGTACAGTGGAAAAATAGGGAAGGTCGGTTACATATGGGATGTTGGCAATGGCACCATTTGCGCCATTGGCCGTCAAGGTCTGCACAATACCGCTCATTACACTTGCATACACATTTGGATCAGTAATATCGGCCCTTGAATACGTGCTGGGGTCCAAATTTCCGGTTTGGTCAGTTCCTGCTCCTCCACCTGTGGCATACAATAGAACATCATTGGATCCAGCCCATAACGTAAAGAAAGTTGCCCCTTGGGCAGCGGCATCACCGATTACGGTGGCCGATTCGGAAGAAGAAAATCTCGCGAAATATGGATTTGCAGTGCCCATGGCCACTCCGGCCACGCTACCATAACCTGGAGCCAATAATTCATAACTCTTCGCCCCTGGTACTCCCATGTTGTTGAAAGATCCGGACAATTTGCTGGACACTTCGGTGGATCCCTGACCTGATACTGCAACGGGTGCGGGGCCGTCCGCGGTAAAGGCCAAAATAAGCCTGTTTCCGGCGATAGGGGTGCCTTGCAGGGTCATCCCTCCCAAATTATCCGCCATAAAGGGAATGTCAAAAGAGCCTCCTCCTACCAATGCAAAATTGGTAGCCAACATATTGGGGAAAGAGGCTTCCTGGCCGGCAATAAAAAGGGCATTGTCCGAAAATCCTGCGGTAAGGGAATTTCCAACTGCTACGTAATTGGAAAAATCCGCGGTTCCGGAAGTATATTCAACGGGCTCTGTCGTGTTGTCAATTGGGGTGGTATCGTCTTCACATGCTATCAAGAATAAGCCTAAGAAAGGGAGTAAGGCATAAAACTTTTTCATATCGAAAATCTGTTAGAGTTAGTTTATGTTAACTTTTATGGTAAAATCACAATAAACCAAATCTATATCAAATTTGTTATACAGGCAATTAAATGGACAAAAAAATTATGCATGCATAATAAAAAGGGTAAAATTTTAAGAATTTAGAAAAGCGAAGCTCTTTTCAAAAAACTGTTTTGGGTTTTCTGCATGCAACCAATGTCCGGCCTTGTCAATGGTTTCAATCTGCGTATTGGGGAAGTGTTTTTTGATTTCCGGATAATCGTTAGGCATGATATATTCGGACCGATCGCCCCTTAAAAAGAGGGTAGGGCCTTCGTAAATGGCCAAAGGACCGATGTTGTCCCCAATTTCTTCCATTTTGTTCTTGAGGACATCAAAATTGAAACGGAACCCTAATTTGCCCTGTTCCACCCAGTATAGATTTTTGAGCAAAAACTGACGTATGCTAAAACTTCTTAGGTACTGGGAGAGTTGTTCGTCCGCTTCCGTTCTACTAGAAATATGATCAAAATCCAATTTGTCCAGAGCGTTTACGATATCCTGATGATGTGGGGGATAAAACTTGGGTGCAATATCGGCAACGATGAGTTTGGTGACCCTTTCCGGATGGGAGGTGGCCAAATGCATGGCCGTTTTTCCACCCATGGAATGCCCAAGTACTAGGGCCGATTCCAAATGATGGTGGTCCATATAGTCGATGACATCTTGGGAAAGCAATTCGTAATCAAAATCGGGGGAATGGAAACTTTTGCCATGGTTCCGTTGGTCAATCAAATGTACCTGAAAACCATTTTCGGCGTATTGGGAGCCAAGTGTCTTCCAGTTATCCGACATGCCCAAAAAGCCATGTAGGATGATAAAAGGTTGTCCTTCGCCCAATATTTTTGAATGTAATATTTCCATTATTTCAATCTATGTAAGTACAGGTTGATGACGTTTTCCAGTCCCAGATAAAGGGACTCGCAGATGAGTGCATGGCCAATGGAGACCTCCAGCAGGTTGGGGATGTGCTGCTTGAAAAATTGGATGTTGTCCAAGCTCAGATCATGTCCCGCGTTAAGGCCAAGTCCAACTTTGTTGGCCGCTTCGGCAGCTTTTACAAAGGGTTCTACCGCAGTTTCCTTGTTACCTATGGCAAATTCATGCGCGTAGCTTTCGGTATATAACTCGACCCGGTCGGTACCGGTCAAGGCGGCAGCTTCTACCATTTTGGGGTCTGGATCCACGAAAATGGAAGTCCGTATGCCATTTTCCTTGAAGGTGTTGATCACATCTATCAAAAAATCCTTGTGTTTAATGGTGTCCCATCCTGCATTGGAGGTGATGGCATCCTCTGCATCGGGCACCAAGGTGACCTGAGTGGGTTTTACCTCGAGGACCAAATCGATGAATTTGGGGACTGGGTTCCCTTCAATGTTGAATTCCGTAGTGACGATTTTTTTGAGGTCCCTGGCATCTTGATAACGAATGTGTCGCTCATCGGGTCTTGGGTGAATAGTGATGCCCTCAGCCCCGAAAGATTCAATGTCCTGGGTGGATGTGATGAGGTTGGGCACGTTGCCGCCACGAGAATTCCGTAATGTTGCCAGTTTATTTATGTTGACGCTCAACTTTGTCATGGAGATCTTTTTTAGATTGGCAAAAATAGGAATTAGGCACGCCTTTTGCCATTTAAAATTAGTATTTTGCACCTAATAACAGCGTTATGTACATCCAAGACCAAATTATAACCACAGTGCCCGTTTTCGAGGTTTCCGAAACCTTGAAGGAGGTAATCAAATTTTTTGAGGAGACCACATACTCCCATGTGGCCGTTACCGAAAACGGGGTTTACCTTGGACTTTTGTCGGAGAATGACCTGCCCTGTTTCGAGCCAGAAAAATCCATAGAGGACTTCCGGTACGAATTGGATAATTTCTTTGTGACTAAGGAAACAGCTTGGTTGGATGTACTGGAGATGTTCTCCCGGAACGAGGCCAATATTTTGCCCGTTGTGGACGAGAACCAGTTGATTTTGGGATACTATGATCTGGAAGATATCGTAAGTGTTTTTATCGATACCCCATTTTTTAAAGAACCTGGGGCCATTTTGGTTGTTTCCACTGGTATAAAAGATTATTCCTTTAGTGAGATTGCCCAAATCGTGGAAAGCAACAATGCCCGGCTGTTGGGGGCCTTCATCACCGATTCTGAAAATGATGTGGTACAGATTACCCTTAAGATCGGTACCCAGAGCATGAACGAGGTGGCCCAAACCTTTAGAAGGTACAACTACACCATCGTTTTCGGGAATAGTGACGATCAGTTCCTCGAAGATTTGAAACAACGATCGGACTATCTGGAAAAATATCTCAACGTATAGCATGAAGGTAGCCATCTACGGTCAATCTTTTCAGGAAGAGGATAAGTGTTGTGTGCAGGAGCTTTTGGAGGAACTCGAAAAGTTGGATGCCACCATTTATGTTGAGGAGAATTTCAACAAACTTGTTTCCGAAGTAACAAAAGACCATATTGAAGGAGTATTTACGTCATCAAAAGGACTGGACTCCAGTTTTGATATGTTCGTGAGCTTTGGAGGGGATGGTACCATGTTGCGTGCGGTGACCTATATTAAAGATTACGGCATTCCAATTGTTGGGGTCAACACCGGCCGATTGGGCTTTTTGTCCACCTTTAAAAAAGAAAACGTGCGCAAGCTGGTCACGGAATTTGTGGCCGGGCACTATACTATTGAGGAGCGCACCTTGGTAGAGGTGGAACTGAATTCCGATCTGGATGAATTCAAAGGACTCAATTTTGCATTGAACGAAGTGACCGTAAGCCGGAAGGATACCACCTCCATGATCACCGTTGAGACGTGGCTGAACGATGAATACCTGACCTCTTATTGGTCCGATGGCCTTATCGTGTCCACACCTACAGGTTCTACCGGATATTCCCTCAGTTGTGGGGGACCGGTGATTGCGCCCACGGCAAAATCCCTTGTACTTACACCCATTGCTCCGCACAATCTGAATGCCCGCCCTTTGGTCATTTCAGATGATACCCAGATCAGGTTAAAGGTTTCAGGTAGGGAAAAGACCCATTTGGTCTCCTTGGATTCCAGGATTGCCGACATTCCGAACGGCAAGGAAATACGCATCAAAAAATCGAATTTTACCATCAAAATGATCGAATATAAATCGGAAAGCTTCTTAAAAACGCTTCGCAATAAATTGCTTTGGGGGGAAGATAAACGCAATTGAACTTGGGGCGAACAATAAATGGAGAGAAAAACTGTTTTACAAGGGAGAACAAATCTAACATTGTATCTATTGACCTTCCTTTACTCTTAAAACTTGAATTTTTTGGTTAGTATGCGGATAGTTTTGGCTGTATTTCTATGCTGTGTGATCAAGGTCAGCGCACAGACCTATGAGATTGGTTTGTTTGCCGGAGGTGCCAATATGGTGGGCGATGTGGGAAGGACCAACTACATTTTGCCCTCGGGCCCTGCCTTTGGTGGCATCTTTAAATGGAACAAGGGAAAACGGTACGCTTGGAGGGGCAGTGTGCTCTATGGGCAATTTACCGCAGACGATACCAAATCCAGCATGCAATCCCGCCAGCAGCGGGCCTATGTGATGGACAATTCGATATTGGAGTTCTCCGCAGGATTGGAAATCAACTTCGTGGAATACAACCTTCACAAGCTCGGACCCGCCTTTACACCCTATCTATACACGGGTTTGACCTACTTTAGGTACGATTTTAATTATTTTGATGCCCTCCAAGTGCAGGATATTAACCAAAAAGACGGTAGTTTTGCAATTCCAATGACGGTTGGGGCAAAATGCCGGTTAAGTCAGTTCCTCATCTTGGGGGCCGAAATTGGGGCCAGGTATACTTTTACGGACAATTTGGACGCAAGTAACCCAGAAGGTTCCAATTATGAGCAGTTCAGGTTTGGGAACATATTGAGCGATGACTGGTATGTGTTCACAGGTTTTACATTGACGTATACCTTTGGACGCAAGCCCTGCCAGGATTGTTTTCAATAAATAATGCATACGCTAGAGGACCTAAACAAGGACAAACTTCCAAAACATTTGGCCATTATCATGGACGGTAATGGTAGGTGGGCCAAACAACGGGGCAAGCTTCGTGTGTTCGGCCATGAAAATGGTGCCGAAGCGGTAAAACGTACCGTGGAAGCCTGCGTGAAGCTTGAAATACAATACCTTACCCTCTATGCATTCTCCACAGAAAATTGGAACAGACCCAAAATTGAAGTGGACACTTTGATGAAACTTTTGGTTACCGCTCTGAAAAAGGAGCTCAAAAACCTGAAAAAGAACAATATAAGGTTAAGGGCCATCGGTAAAATGGAAACCCTGCCCGAAAAGGTCCACAAAGAACTTTCCGAAGTCATTGCCAAAACATCAAAAAATACGGGGATGACCGTTACCCTGGCATTGAGTTATGGCTCTCGGGAAGAGATAACATCGGCGGTTCGGGAGATTGCGGTCAAAGTTAAAAATAACATAATTTCGCCCGAAAATATTGACGAACAAGTTATAAATACACATCTTTACGCGCACTTTTTGCCTGATGTTGACCTACTTATACGCACCAGTGGCGAATGTAGGATCAGTAATTTTTTACTCTGGCAGATTGCATACGCCGAATTATATTTTATTGATGTATTTTGGCCCGATTTTAACGAGCAGCATTTGGTAGAGGCCATATTAAGTTACCAAAATAGAGAACGACGATTTGGAAAAACTAGCGAACAACTTAACTAAAGGTATTGATAACCTGATACCGGTTTATCTCAGAATTTTTCTTTCCGCAGCATTTTTACTCTTGTCCGGAACAGGATTTGCCCAAGAAACTTCATTTGAGGACGGCAAGGAATATATTTTGGGCGGATTAACGGTCACGGGACTGCAAAGTTATAACGAGCAGACCGTTAAGACCTACACGGGTCTAAGGGTAGGCCAGCCCATAAAAGTTCCAGGGGACGAGATCAGTGCCGTTATTAAAAAGTTGTGGAGCTTGGAACTCTTCAGCAATGTGGAGATGTACTATACCAAGATCGAGGATGATAAGATTTTCCTCGAGCTCCATATTCTGGAACGCCCCACCTTGAACAAGGTTACGGTATACGGCATTAAAAAGCGAAAGGTAGAGGACATCATCAACGATACAGACCTTAAAAAAGGGAAGAAGATTACCGAAAGTTTGATCGCCAATACCAAAAACTACCTTCAGAACAAGTACAAAAAACAAGGGTACCTCAATGCCAAGGTCAATATAGCCACGGCAGCCGATACTTCTGGAACCAATGTCCAGAATATGGTGGTCAATGTGAACAAAGGGGATAAGGTAAAGATCAGAAAGATCACCTTTGAAGGGAATGAGCAACTTTCCAATAAAAGGTTGCGCAAAGCCTTGAAGAATACCAAGAAGAAAAAATTGTTCCGTTTCTGGAAAAAATCAAAATTCATTGCGGCCGATTTTGACGAAGATCTATCCAATTTGGTGGATACCTATGCCGAAAGGGGCTACAGGGATGCCAGGGTGCTTTCCGATACCTTCGTAAAAGTGGATGAGCACAACATCGACCTGACCATTAAAGTGGAAGAGGGCGACAAATACTACTTCGGTAATATTGATTTTGTGGGGAATTCCGTTTACACCGATAGGCAGTTGAGCCAAGTATTGGGCATCAAAAAAGGGGATACCTATAATGGGGTATTGTTAAAGGAACGCGTAGCGGACGATTCCAAGCCAGACGCTGTGGACTTGACCAACCTGTATCAAAACAATGGTTACCTGTTCTCCAGTATTAATCCCGTTGAAGTCTCCGCAGTAAATGATACCATCGATTTTGAGATCAGGATCATAGAGGGTAAGGAAACCTATTTGGACCACGTGACGGTAAAAGGAAATGATAAGACCAATGACCACGTGATCTTTAGGGAGTTGAGAACACGTCCCGGCCAAAAATATAGCAAGGAAAATATTGTAAGGACCATCAGGGAATTGGGGCAACTTGGGTTTTTTGATGCCGAACAGATCGTGCCCAACATTGAAAACCCTAACCCTAATGAAGGAACTGTGGATATTGAATACAGCTTGGTAGAATCTGGTTCCAGCCAGATAGAATTGCAAGGTGGTTTTGGTGGGGGTGGTTTCATCGGTACTTTGGGACTTTCCTTTAGTAATTTCTCTTTGAAGAATATTTTTAATGGAGAGGCATACAAACCTGTGCCCATGGGTGATGGGCAGACGTTTGCCCTTCGTTTGCAGGCCAGTAGAACCTTTAGGGTATACAGTCTAAATTTTTCCGAACCATGGTTGGGAGGTAAGAAACCGGTAAGGTTCAACCTGTCGCTTTCCAGAACACAGCAATTCGCCACAGGTTACAATAATAGTGGTAGACTTGATGTTGATAAGTCAAGGGGATTTGCCATTACCGGGGTTTCCGCAGGATTGGCCAAAAGGGTACAATGGCCTGATGATTTCTTCACCATTTCCCATGCGGTAAGTTATCAGTTGTATGATTTTAATGATTATAACAGTGGTCTGTTCAATTTTGGTAATGGTAGCTCCAATTCTTTGAGCTATACCCTTGGAATCTCAAGAAGCTCCCAGGGGCCTAGCAGGATATTCCCAATGACAGGTTCCAATTTTGAGCTCACCGCCAAATTTACACCACCCTATTCTTTGTTCAGTTCCAAGGATTTCAAGCAGTTGAAAGAGGATATCAATGCTACGACAGAAAGACTATATGAAATTGGGCCTAACCCAGATACAATAGAGGAACAATTGGAATACCAGCAGTTAAGTCAAGATTTGGAGAGCATGGAAGAGGAGCGATTTAAATTGTTGGAATATTACAAGATCAAGTTCAAAGGAGACTGGTATACCACATTGGTGGATAAACTGGTACTACGGACCAATGCAGAGTTCGGTTTCTTAGGGGCCTACAACCACGATATCGGGGATGTTCCTTTTGAGCGTTTTTATGTGGGGGGTGATGGTCTTGGTAACTTTACTTTGGACGGTAGGGACGTGATCCAATTACGTGGATACCAAAACCAATCATTGACACCTTATGTCACCAATGCCATTACAGGTAGACTTCAACAGGATGGGGGGACCATTTACAATAAATTCTCTATGGAACTCCGTTATCCGCTAACCTTAAAACCCTCGGCTTCCATTTATGCCCTGTCATTTTTAGAAGCTGGTAATGCCTTCAACAATTTTAATGAATATAATCCGTTTGAGTTAAAAAGATCTGCCGGAGTGGGGCTACGTATTTTTATGCCGGCATTCGGACTCTTGGGAATTGATTTTGGTTATGGTTTCGATAGTGATGCCAGGCCAGGATCTACAGGACCAAGTGGATGGCAAACGCACTTCATCATCGGGCAGCAGTTTTAATCAATTGAAAATAGTGTCTTAATAATTTATAAATAACTCATTTTGAATAATTTGGTTATTTTGGCACGATATTTTCTATATAAAATGCGGAATCAAAGATGAATACTAAAGTTCTTTTGTCATTAGTTGTTTTGATGTCGTCCTTTTATGGGTTTTCCCAAACTTCAAGAGGGGTGCGCATAGGATATGTGGACATGGAATATATCCTGGAGAATGTGGAGGAGTACAGGGACGCAACGGAGCAATTGAACTTAAAGGCCCTAAAGTGGAAACAGGAGATAGAGATCAAGCAGAGTGCCATCGAGCAGATGAAAAAGGATCTGATGGCCGAAAAAGTGCTCTTGACGGATGAACTCATTGCCGAACGCGAAGAGGAAATCCAGATATTGGAAAAGGAAATGTTGGACTACCAACAGGACCGTTTTGGGCCACAGGGAGATTTGGTATTGCAGAAACAACTATTGGTACAGCCGATCCAAGACCAAGTTTTCAACGAGGTACAAAAAATCGGGACCAATAAAAGATACGATTTTATTTTTGATAAATCGGCAGATGTTGTAATGTTGTACTCCGAAAAACGGCACGATATCAGTGACTTGGTTTTAAGGGAAATAGCACGGACCCGGAAGGTGAGTGCCTCCAATAAAAAACAGGACCAAAAAAACCGTTTGGAGCAGTTCAAGGCCGATGAGGAAGAAGCGGATGAGGAAATAAGTGCGGCCCTCCAAGAAAGACAGGAGCGAACCGATTCCATACAGCAGGCCAATACCAAGGCAGCTGAGGACCGGCGGACAGAACAGTTAAAACTAAGGGAGGAACGCAAGAAGGCCTACGAGGCACGAAGACAGAAATTATTGGAAGAGCGCGAGGCCAAACGCCAAGCCAAGTTGGAAGAGCGAAAAAGTGCGCAGGAACAGGAAAAGGATTCAATACAGAATTAAATATTGAAGCACTAAATTTAAAATCAAAATAAGTAACTAAGAGAATCATGAAAAATGTTAAAAGGATTGCTGTAGCCCTAGTTTTGTTTGTCGCGGCTACGGGTTTTGTAAATGCGCAGAGCAAGATTGCACACATCAATGTACAACAGTTGTTGTCTGAAATGCCGGAGATGAAGGCTGCGCAGGCCGAATTGAAAAAATTGCAGGAAACCTACTCAGCGGATATCCAAGGTTCCCTAACGGAACTTCAGAACAAATATACCCAGTACTCCAACGAGGCTACTTCCAAGACAGAGGAAGAAAACCAAAAGAGGGCCCAGGAGCTTCAAGGTTTTGAGAAAAACATTGACGATGCCAGAAATGCTGCCATGCAGGCCATGCAACAAAAACAACAGGAATTGTTTGCCCCCATTTCTGAAAAGGCCAAAGCAGCCATCGAAAAAGTAGCTGCAGCCCAAGGTTTTGATTACGTGATCGATGCCAGCCCAGGTTTGAGCTTGATCGTGGCCAAGGGAAAAGACCTTTTGCCAGACGTGAAGAAAGAATTGGGATTCTAAGACCATACTTTTTACAAAATTCAAAAACCGCTTTTCCACAGATAAAGCGGTTTTTTTGTTCCATGAATTTTTTTGTCTCTATTTTTAGGTATGCATAATCCCATCGGTATTTTTGATTCAGGGGTAGGGGGAACCTCCATTTGGAAAGAAGTGGTAAAAATGCTTCCACATGAAAGCACCCTATACCTTGCCGATAGTGCCAATGCACCCTATGGTGAAAAATCCAAGGAAGAGATCCTCCAACTAAGTGTCAAGAACACCGAGCTACTTCTAAATCGGGGATGTAAGATTATTATCGTGGCCTGCAATACGGCCACCACCAATGCCATTGATTATTTACGGGAGCATTACCCTGTGCCCTTCATAGGGATAGAACCGGCCATAAAACCCGCAGCACTGCATACCAAGACGAAAAAAGTGGGCGTTTTGGCCACCAAAGGGACCTTGTCCAGCAGTTTGTTCCATAATACGTCCAAACTGTTCGCAGAAGGGATTACCGTTTTGGAACAAGAGGGAAAAGGACTTGTGGAACTGATTGAAGCGAATAAAGTGCAATCACCGGAAATGTGGGAACTATTGAAGAAGTTTTTAGATCCCATGCTTCAACAACATATCGATTGCCTCGTTTTGGGATGTACCCATTATCCCTATTTGATTCCTGTGCTGAAAGAAATGTTGCCCGATGATATTACCATCATCGATTCTGGGGAAGCTGTTGCCAGACAAACCAAAGCCATCTTGGAACAAAACGGGTTATTGGCTCCGGAAACTAACCATCCGAAGCATGCCTTGTACACCAACAAGAATGTGGACATCCTGAAAAGTTTTGTGGATGGCCCAAATATTGAAGTGTCCCATCTTGAGTTTTGAGTACTATTTCCTTTTGTAGGTTAGGTAGGTAAAACTATACTGGTGCCTATCATCCTTTGGATGATGCTCCTCGTTGACCAATTTCCATTCCTTTTCATCAATCTCAGGAAAAAAAGCATCCGCCTCGAACGTTTCGTGGACGCGGGTAAGTTCAATGTCCGTGGCAATTTCCATGGACTGTTTGTAGATTTCACCGCCACCGATAATGAAGGCTGTTTCCCCATCATGTACCATGTCCATAGCTTGTTGCAGTGAATGGACGATGGTGCATGGAAATTTGGGTTCGTAGTCCTTGTCACGCGTAATGGCAATATGTTCACGGTTGGGGAGCGGCTTTGGAAAGCTTTCCAACGTTTTTCGGCCCATGATGATCTTATGGCCAGAGGTTAGGACCTTAAATCGCTTAAAATCGTCCGGAAGGTGCCATACGAGGTCGTTGTCCTTTCCCAGGGCATTGTTCTCCGCGGCTGCGGCGATAATGATCAATCGCTTCATTGATCTTTTTTTTTATTGATGTTGGAAAGTGGAAATTCGGTTTCGATTTCTTTTTGGATTTCAGCAATGCGTTTCTTCTGCAAGGCCACCAATTTTTCCCGTTGTTGGCGTTCCCAGTCCTGTCCCATGAACTTGTGCGTCACAAAAACATTGAAGGCGTGGATCACGAACAAAAAGGCCCAAAAGGTAATGGCCCAAATGAACCAATCATACGCTTCCCCATACTTCAGGATCTTGTTGATCAGGATCAAAAAAACACTACCGATCAAAAAAATCACAAAGTGGGAGAACAGTCGTTTCTTTTGTTTGATGCGTTTATGGGCATTTTCCAAAAGTTCGTGCTGCTCCAGGTCCAATTCCGTTTTTTTCTTTTTTCCAAATGACAACATGGAATGGCTATCTTTAACAACAAATATAATTGAATTGTATCCAAATACCCGGTAATGCAGAACCTCAGAAAAAAATTCCCTGTTTTAAACCAATGTATCTATGCAAACACGGCCTCTGCCGGACTGTTGAGTGAAGATCTGATGGAATGGCGACAAGGCCATGACCTCGATTTTCTTATTGGGGGCAGTGAGATGAAGAACAAGGGATTTGCGCATATGCCCGAGATCAAAAAAACGGTCGGAAGGTTTTTTCACTGTAAACCCGAGAATGTGGCCTTGGTGCCAAATTTTAGTTTGGGACTCAATCTATTGCTGGAAGGTTTGTCCAAGGACAAAACGGTATTGTTGCTCCACAATGATTATCCATCGGTAAACTGGCCATTCGAGACCCGAAACTTTAAACGGGAGTATGTGGACATTGATGGGCACATGGAAGAGCGGATTTACGAGAAGGTAAAAGGAGGGAACATCGATGTGCTGGCACTGAGCTTGGTGCAATGGGTAAATGGGGTGCGAATCGATTTTGACTTTTTAAAACAGTTGAAAAAGGACTTTCCCGATTTGATGGTCATTGCGGATGGTACGCAGTTTTGTGGCATGGAACCCTTCCATTTTGAGGAATCGGGTGTGGATATTCTTGGCGCCAGTGCCTATAAATGGCTTTTGGCAGGTTATGGCAACGGCTTTTTCTTAGTGAAGGATGGCATCAAGGATCAATTTGAACTGAAGGGAATCGGCAACGGCTCCGTGAACAATGATGCCTCTAAAAGGGACAGTATTCCTTTCTGCAAGTATTTGGAGCCCGGTCATTTGGATTCCTTCAATTTTGGAAGTTTGGAGTTTGCCCTTAATTTTTTGGACGAGATCGGTCAGGAAAATGTCCAGGCCCAACTCGAAAAATTGTCCAAAAAAGCCATGACGTCATTCTCTGAACTAGGACTGCTTCAACCCTTTGTGAGCCAAAGAAATCAGCATAGTACCATCTTCAGCATAAAGGGAGATGAGAAACTTTTCAATAAACTTTCGGAGGAAAATATAGTGGCCTCCCTTCGTGGCGGAGGGGTACGATTGAGCTTCCATTTTTACAATACCGAGGAGGAAGTAGATGTCATTGCTACACTTCTAAAACGTTGGATGTCAAAATAATAATTGGTAAAAATCCATAATCTTATTTGACAAAAGTAACCCTATTGTTAGCCGCATTTTATCAATTTGATAAATCGATGGTAACTAATTGTAAATAAGTAGTTTTATGTATTGTTTTGTACTGGAATTAAATTTTTTGGTACCATGGCAATTAAGAAACAATACCTAAAGAGCAAGCCGGTTTGCAAGGTCACTTTCAGTGTTCCTGCAGATGAGGCCAAGGCCGTTGCGGTTGTTGGCGATTTCAACAAGTGGAATCCCAAGGGCAGCGGATTGAAAAAATTGAAGAACGGAACCTTCAAGGGAACTTTTGAACTTCCAGTGGAGAACAGCTACGAGTTCAGATATCTGATAGATGGCAGTTATACCAACGATGAAGAGGCAGATCGTTACCAATGGAACGAGTATGCCGGTACGGAAAACGCCGTATTGGAAGTATAACCGTTACAGAACGTGTAATTTTAATGTACCGTCATCAGTTTCCCCAAGCTGATGGCGGTTTTTTTTACCCTGAACCTGATTTAGGGTCTCACCACCTTCCCATTTTTACCCTTCAAAAAAACGTTTTACTTATGGGTCTCGTTCAGATACTTTAGGCCTTCGTACAGTGCCGGTAGTGGCACCGACCGATGGTCTTCTTCTTCAAAATAGTCCTGTTTTACTTGAAGTTTGTCGCGCCAGCGTTCCTCCATCATGGCTACAAATCGGTCGTGTCGTTTTTTGTTCCGTTCGTAATTGGCTTCTCCTTGGTTGGCGGTGGCCCAGTATAGTTTTTTGTCGATGGAGGTCGGGTTCATTGAGGCCATTCTACTTTCCATGGTGGTTTCGTCCCACCAAATACTTGGGTCAATGGCCAAATAGGCATCAAACAGGCTGTGGGGGTCCAAATAGGCATTTACGGTCAATAAACCACCAAGGGAATGTCCTATCAAGGTACGATGTGGGGCTGCGCGATAATGGTTGTCCACATAAGGAATCAATTCCTTTTCAATAAAATCCAGGAATTTTTTGCCCCCGCCCATGGTGTTGGCACGCTTGGTCTGCAATTTGGTAATGGTGAAATCCCGTTCGCGATCCACATTTTCTATGGCCACCACAATGGTTTCCGGCATCAGGTAGCTTCGGTTGGTACGGGAGCCCATAAAATGGACAATGGCCGATGCGGTTTTAAAGTGGACATACCCATCCAATAAAATAATAATAGGATACAACTGGTCCGTTTTCGATGGGTCGTTGTAGGAATCTGGAAGACTGAACAAGATAGAGCGGTCTTCATTTAGAATTTTGGAATGCAAGGAAATGGAGTGACCCAGTTCTATGGTTTCACCCTCCTGCCCCACAACGAATAAACTGCTGAAAAGGAGAAGGAAAAACAGCGGGATAAGGAATTTTTTCTTCAAGAGAACTCTTGATTTAAGGAGTATTTTCTATTTCCGTCATAATTTCCGTCACTTTCTCCATATCCTCTTCTGCAACTTGAAGTTCCGTAACAAAGGTGGCCATGTGGCTCATGACCTGTGAGGTGTGTTCGTTGCGTAAAAAGCATTGGATACCTTCGGCTTCCAATCTGCTCTTCAAAGGGAGCAAATCGGTTTCATAGTGCGAACTTTTAATGGTGACCCAACTCATAACGTACAATTTTCACGGCTTGTATTGCCCAAGTTCTTATGTCTTAAAGATAGTTGATATAAAGACGTGGTACAAGGATTTACTTGCAATAGGTTTTAAGGCCCTTGGCCTTGGATAGGCAAAACGGAACGCTACTTCCTTAAAATTTTCTCCATGGCCTTCCCTTTGGCCAATTCGTCCACCAGTTTGTCCAGATACCGAATTTTTTTCATGAGTCCGTCTTCCATCTCTTCAACCCGATACCCACAGATTACCCCTGTTATTTTGGAAACATTGGGGTTCAATTGGGGTGCTTCCCCAAAGAAGGTTTCAAAATCCGTTCGGTTGTCGATGATCTGTTGCAAGGCCTTTTGGTCGTAGCCGGTCAACCATTGGATGATGGTGTCCACGTCTTCTTTGGTACGGCCTTTTTTCTCCGCTTTGGTGATATAATGTGGATATACACTGGCAACTGAAGTGGTAAAGATTCTGTGTTTGTCCATGGTAACTTGTTTAGTATTAATTGACAACTAGCAATTTAATGGTTTTTCTCTTTCAGATATTTAATGATGATTCCCAACTGCCCCAAATGGTACACATCATGGTGCAACATACCATTGATGAGAAAGCTGTATGGGTAGTCGCCCTTAAAGTCGGTGTCGTAATAGGTTTCGGAAAGAAATGCATCTTCCTTGTCTTGGAGCAAAGTGATGAGTTCCGCGAGGGTATCATCGTATTCCTTTTGGATTTGCTCCCAACCTTTTTGTTTTAGGATGTTGTTGGGCAACCAATTTTCTGGGCAATCGTCCGTTTTGCTGCCCTTACCCGTTTTGATTTTCAGCAGAGCCTCTTTTCGCCAAAAAGTGAGGTGCGAAATGGTCTCGGCAATACTGTGCAAACCTTCCAAAGGTCTCTCAAACACAAGACGTTCATCCACCTTTGACAATTTACTGGAATATGAACTGCCTACCCAAGGGTATCCCTCTTGGATTTCCTCAAATTGTGCGATGGTGTATTGGATGATGGAGTTCAAAATTTAAACAATTCTTCAAGTTCAACCCCAAGAGCAAGTGCAATGGTATAAAGCGTATAGGTGTTTGCAGAAACTTTATGGTTTTCAATGAGTTCAATGTGCTGTTTGTCACGCCCACATAATCTTCCCAACTCAGCTTGGGAAATGTTTTTTTCCTTTCTAAGTTGTTTAATACGGTTGCCGATTTTTATCGATAATTCCTGCTTTGTCAACATTGAAAAAACCTAACAAAACAAAAGTCAATAGATAAAGCGTATAAAACGTCATAATATATTATGACGAATTGGATTAAAACCATATCTTAGGTCATATTTTGTTATGACGATGAGTGATTTAAATAAGAATATCGCTGATGTGCGTTTCTCCAAATTGTTTGAAGATGCCTATGGCTCCCCTACCGAACTGGCCGATATATTGGACTTAGGTTTGGAAATGCTTTTTTATGTAGAGGAAGGTGCTTTTTCCCAAAGGGAAATACAACAAGTGGTTACCGCGTTACGGGATATTAATGGGATGTTGAAGGGAAAATCTTGAACTTGTGTTATATCGAAGGCTCATACATTATGGGTTTTAGTTTTAATGTTAATGGGTCAACTATCATTTGTTCATATCTTGGCATATGACCAATGTTATTGAAAAACGAAATAGTTTTCAATTGGTCAAATTCTAGTGATTTATATCCAAAAATGACCTTGGATATCAATTTTGGATTAAAAGGAACATCCAAGTTTTTTCCGTCATTAGTAATTTTTAAATCCATTAGGTTTTTGACGTAGCGAATGTCAAAAACAAGGCGTACTTCTTCCTCGTAATCCCAAATATTACTTTTATTTGTTACCACAAACATGCCCAATTCCCCTTCTTTTATTTTTTTTGAATTTCTTTTTTCAAGTAGGCTTTCTGGGTAAACGACTTCCGAAGGACTACCACAATAGTCATGTTTTGAGAAATCTATTTCAAAACAGACTTGTGTATGAGATTTTCCATAATGTGCCCACATCAAATATGACTTTTCAGTAGTATAGGTTTTTGAAAAACAACATATATATGTTGATGAAAAGGCTCTTTCAAATGCAATCTTTGTAGCATGTTGAATAAGCTTATGTCCTTTTTTGGATAAGTTTTCCCAATCCAAATCCATCAAAAATGGACTATTATCTAAAGGGTCATTGAATTGGTCTGCCCTTGAAAACCTTAGTCTTTGGTTTTCAATTGTACTATAAAGGCCATCAAAGGAAATAAATCGATATGATTTATCTCGATAGGTGTTAAAAAGGGAATCATCCGACATGCTTGTCCCATATTTTCAGAGAAAAAAGATAATCAATTTTTTAAAAGCCTTCTATCAAACCCATCAAAATGGGTGATGATGGGCAGGTCAAAATCGGCATAATCCGAGTTGGTAGAATTTACGATGACCACATGGCCCACTTGGCAATTGAGGGCTGCCTGTACCCCGGAGTGGGAATCCTCAAAAATAACGGAACCTGTTTTGCCCACGCCCAATCGTTCAACGGCCCTGTCAAATAAGTCGGGGTGCGGTTTTCCTTTTACGGTGCCATCGTTGTACACAATATGCTCCTCGGCAAAATAATCGAGTAAGTTGAACTGGTCTATAAAAAAGTCCACATTCGATTTTCCAGAAGCCGTGGCAATGGCCATGGGAACATCGTTCGCCCTTAAATAATCCAAAAGGTCCAGCGCACCGGGTGCCAGTTCCATTTTGTGTTTCAGACATTCGTTGCGGTACAGCACTTCTTTTTCTTCGGAATACTGATGCACTTCTTCATCACTAAAGGGTCGTTTGAAGAGAATCTCAAGCGTATCTTTCCCATTGCGGCCATGGATGTAATCCCTTTTTTGCTGTTCGGTCAGGAAAATATGGTGCGCCGCCAAATACTCGTCCCAAGACTTTTCCTGATATTCGGAATCCCAAAACAGTGTACCGTTGAAGTCAAAAATTACCCCTCCTTTTCGCATAAGCTCAAATCAAATTTATACGGCAACAACGCCTTTAATATGGGGATGTGGGTCGTAGTTGAGCAGTTCAAAATCATCAAAGGTAAAAGCAAAGATGTCCTTTACTTCAGGATTGATCTTCATGGTGGGTAAGGGGTGAGGGTCACGGCTCAATTGCAGCTCCACCTGTTCCAAATGGTTGTTGTAGATATGGGCGTCACCAAAGGTGTGGATAAATTCCCCTGGCTGATAACCACACACTTGGGCCATCATCATGGTGAACAAGGCATAGGAAGCTATATTGAACGGTACCCCCAAAAAGATGTCCGCACTGCGTTGGTACAATTGGCAGGACAGTTTCCCATCGGCCACATAAAACTGGAAAAAAGCATGGCAGGGAGGGAGGGCGGCCTTTCCGTTGGCAACATTTTCCGCAAAGGATACCGAAGTGTCCGGCAATACACTGGGGTTCCAGGCAGAGACCAACATACGGCGACTATTGGGATTGTTCTTCAACGTGTCCACTACTTCCTGTATCTGGTCGATTTCCTCACTGTTCCAATTGCGCCATTGGTGTCCGTATACGGGACCGAGGTCTCCGTTTTCATCGGCCCATTCGTTCCAAATGCGTACCCCGTTCTCTTGCAGGTATTCAATATTGGTATCCCCCTTCAAAAACCACAGCAGTTCATAAATAATGGACTTTAAATGCAATTTTTTGGTGGTCACCATGGGGAATCCTTCCGAAAGGTCGAACCGCATCTGATAGCCAAAAACGCTCAAGGTTCCTGTTCCTGTACGGTCCCCTTTTTGGTTCCCGTGTTCCAATACATGTTTGAGGAGGTCGTGGTATTGTTTCATAATGGGTTAAAGGTAAATGGTTGCGTATGAAAGAGCAATAGGTCTACTGTCTGATTTATGAAGACTTTATTAACGGGTGTGATTGGGACAAGGGTAAAAGCTAATGGGTTAAGGGGCAAGGGTAAAGGGTTAATGATGGTTGGACTTATTGTATTTTATTAGAGATGCAATCTTTCTTTGCAGGCGTTGGATGTTTTTGATGATTGATGATGTTTCTTCTGAAGGAAGTAAGTTCAAATCTTGGCAAAGAATGAGATGGGTCTCCAATTCGAAGGCAGAACCCAAACTGATTTGTAAAAACCGGACAAAGTCTTTTTGGGAATACTTGCTGCATCCTTCAGCAATATTGGCTGGAATAGACACCGAACACCTGTTCATTTGGGATACAAGGCCGTATTTTTCAGAATCAGGTAAACATTTGGTAATGGTGTAGATTTTCTTTACCAGTATTCTGGAGTCTTTCCAAACTTCCAATTCTCGAAAATTTCGCATAGTACAATTGCGTTAAATGATCGAGGTTGATATGATTATTGTAAAAAGTTTCTAGAATCTTGTTTCCTTAACCTTTAACCCGGTTCCCTTCACCCATTTACCCCAAAATCATCCCCGCAATGGTAGCAGAAAGCAAGGAAGCCAAAGAGCCACCCAAAACGGCCTTCATGCCGAATTCGGATAAGTTCTTGCGCTGACCGGGTGCCAAGGAACCAATACCACCGATTTGGATACCAATGGAAGCAAAATTGGCAAAGCCACAAAGCATGTACGTGGCCATGATCACGGATTTGTTATAGGTAAAATGCACGCCGTTCGCCACATCTTTAAGGCCGGCCAACTGAATGTAGCCAATGAATTCGCTAGCAGCTAGTTTAATGCCGAGCAATTGTCCCATAAGCATCACATCTTCATTGGCTACACCGATGAGCCACATGAGAGGGGCGAAGACGGTTCCCAGAATGGCTTCGAGTGAAAAACTTTCATACGGGGAATTGGCAGCAATCCAACCGTTGAAGGTAGTCAAGTCACCAATCCAGCCCAAAATACCATTGATCATGGCAATAAAGGCCACAAAGACCAATAGCATGGCGCCTACATTTAGGGCCAATTTCAATCCTTCGGTAGTTCCGTTGGCGATGGCATCCAAAATGTTGGTTCCAATTTTTTCGGCGGACACCTTAACATCGGTATTTACCGCTTCGGTCTGGGGATATAATATTTTTGAAATCACGATAGCGCCCGGTGCAGCCATTACAGAGGCGGCCAGAAGGTGTTTGGCGAATACCAATCGGAGTACAGGGTCATCCCCACCTAAAAATCCAATATAAGCAGCAAGAACAGCTCCGGCAACCGTGGCCATTCCACCGATCATGACCAAAAGGATTTCGGACCGGTTCATTTTTTCCAAATAGGCCTTGATCAATAGCGGGGCTTCGGTCTGTCCCAAAAAGATATTTCCGGCCACGGATAGACTTTCCGCTCCCGAGATGCCCAAACTTTTGGAGAGCAACCACGCCATTCCTTTTACCACCCATTGGATCACACCTAAATAGTAGAGCACGGAGGTCAAAGCAGAGAAAAATACAATGGTGGGGAGCACCTGAAAGGCAAAAATGTATCCAAAGGTGTCCATATCCACGACCAATCCTTCAAACAAAAATTGACTACCTGCCCTTGTAAACTCCAGAATATTGACAAAAATGCTACCAACTTGTTCAAAAACATATTGGACAAAGGGAACTTTGAGCACGCCAATGGCAATCAATACCTGAAGCGAAAGCCCGATACCCACGGTTTTCCAATTGATGGCCTTACGGTTTGCACTGAAAAGAAAGGAAATCAAGATCAAAACGGCCATACCCAATGCACCGCGAAGCAATGTGGTAAAAGTAAACCCTTGGTTTGGAATGATTTCTGGAGAAGCTTGGGTCACGAGGTTGGTGGCCGTTGCGACATTGAGGGAATCGGTTGGTAAAGAATTTTGGCCTAAAGCGACCGAACAAATGAATAGAAGGATCAGGAAACTCTGGATCTTTTTCGCCATGTACGTTTATTTGCGCTTGGAAATTTCGTCCCTTAACTTGGCAGCTTTTTCGTAGTCTTCATTGGTCACTGCCTTTTCCAATTCTTTATGTAGTTCTTCCAGAGACATTTCACGATACCCATGGGAACCGGCACCGGATTCTATCTCCACGGTTTCCCCTTCTTGAAGGATCTCGTCCACCACAATGCTGTCATCTTCCTCTTTTTCTTCTTCTTTGGATGAAAATTTCAAGAAGATTCCCGCTTTGTCCAAAATGGTCTTATAGGTAAAAATGGGTGCATCAAACCGAAGGGCCAAGGCAATCGCATCACTGGTGCGGGCATCGATGATCTCCTCCACTTTGTCGCGTTCACAGATAATACTGGAATAGAAAACCCCATCCACCAATTTGTGAATGATGACCTGTTTCACCACAATTTCAAATCGATCGGCGAAATTCTTAAAAAGGTCATGGGTAAGGGGTCTGGGAGGTTTAATGTCCTTTTCCAGGGCAATGGCAATGGATTGCGCCTCAAATGCCCCAATGACAATGGGTAGTTTCCGGTCTCCCTCCACTTCATTCAAAATAAGGGCATATGCGCCATTCTGTGTTTGACTGTATGATATTCCCTTTATTTTTAATCGTACTAAACTCATAATCTCCTCCTATAGCAAAAAAGGCCGTTCAAATAAGTGACATTGCCAGTTATCTGAACAGCCCCTTGCAATGGGCAAATTAACAAAATTTAAGCGTTTTGGGCTTTAAATTCCTTTAATTTTTCGATGAGTTTGGGCACTACCTCGAAGGCATCCCCAACAATTCCGTAATCCGCGGCCTTAAAGAAAGGAGCCTCAGGGTCATTGTTGATGACCACTTTTACTTTGGAGGCACTTACTCCGGCCAAATGTTGAATGGCTCCGGAAATGCCCACGGCGATATAAAGATTACTGGCCACAGGCTTACCGGTTTGTCCCACGTGTTCACCGTGTGGACGCCAGCCTAAATCCGAAACGGGCTTGGAGCAGGCCGTAGCGGCACCCAAAACTTGGGCAAGTTCCTCGATCATACCCCAATTTTCCGGACCTTTCAATCCGCGACCACCAGAAACCACAATGTCGGCATCGGCGATGGTCACTTTTCCGGTTACCCTATCCACTTCAACCGATTTTACGGCGAAGTCGCCATCGGTCAATGAAGGATTAAAATCTTCCACAGCGGCCGAAACACTGTTTTCAACCACTCCATAGGCATTATTGGATACTCCGATTACCTTAATCTCAGAAGTGATTTCAGTATGGGCAAAGCCTTTGTTACTGAAAGCCGTCCTTTTTACTACGAATGGGGAAGTGCTATCAGGAGCGGCAACCACATTGGGAACATATCCCGCATCCATTTTGGTGGCAAGGATTGGCGCCAAAAATTTGGTGTCGGCACTTGAACTTAGGATGATGACCTTGGCACCTTCGGCCTTTGCAGCTTGGGTCAATGCATCGGCGTAAGCTTTGGCATTAAAAGTATCCAATTTATCATTGGTGATTTTCAAAACTTTGGAAATTCCATATGCTCCTAAAGAGGCATCGTCCTGTGCATTGAACGTTACAGCCGTAACGGTGGTGCCCAGATCTTGAGCCACTTTATAGGCATAGGAAGCCACTTCAAAGGCATTCTTTTTAAACTTTCCCTTAAGGGATTCGGTATATACTAATACTGACATAAAAATTTCTTTAAATTTTTTCCTGAACTTGATTCAGGAACTTTATGACTTTATAATAGATTCCGAAACTAGTTCGGAATGATTTGGCTACGCCTTAAATCACTTTCGCTTCGTTGTGCAATAGGTCTACCAGTTCCCCTACATTATCAGGACTTACCAGTTTAACGGCTCCTTTTGGAGCAGGTTTGTCAAATTTTTCATCCTTGGTCAACTGTGGGGCATCCACGGGCTCCACTACATTGAGAGCTTTTTGTCTGGCCATCATGATGCCTCTCATATTGGGGATGCGCAAGTCACTTTCCTCTACCAAACCTTTTTGACCACCGATCACCAAGGGCAGGGAAGTGCTCAATTTTTCCTTTCCTCCGTCGATTTCTCGCAGTGCGGTAGCTTGCGTTCCATCAATTTCCAACCCAATGCAGGTATTTACAAAGTTCATGTCCAACAAAGTGGCCAACATTCCAGGAACCATACCTCCGTTATAGTCGATGGATTCCCTACCGGCAATGACAAGATCATAACCGCCATTTTTGACCACTTCGGCCAATTGTTTGGCCACGAAAAAACCATCCTTAGGTTCGGCATTTACCCTGATGGCCTCATCAGCCCCAATGGCAAGTGCCTTTCTAATGGTGGGTTCCGTTTGGGCACCTCCAACGGTTGCCACATGCACGGTTGCGCCTTGTTTTTCCTTGAACCACATGGCTCGGGTCAATCCAAATTCATCGTTTGGATTAATCACAAATTGAACCCCGTTTGTGTCAAACTTGGTATCGCCTTCCGTAAAATTGATTTTGGAAGTGGTATCCGGTACGTTGCTTATGCAAACTAAAATCTTCATATATACTTAAGGTTTATGGTTTCAAATATAGCTAATAATTATGAAATTTATTATGCATGCATAATAAATTTTGTTCTTTTTTTTGGTGCCTGGTCAGGCAATGTTCGTCGAGTTTTTGCTATTTTTGCTTGCGTTTTTAAGCACACCAATTAAATTTTTTAGTACGATTTAATGAAAACACTACAGTTTAGGGAAGCCATTGCTGAGGCCATGTCCGAAGAAATGAGAAGGGATGATTCCATTTATTTGATGGGTGAGGAGGTAGCCGAATACAACGGTGCCTACAAAGCTTCAAAAGGAATGTTGGATGAATTTGGACCTGAAAGGGTTTTGGATACCCCAATTTCCGAGTTGGGCTTTGCCGGTGTAGGCGTAGGTTCTACCATGAACGGCAACCGACCTATCATCGAATTCATGACCTTCAACTTCTCCTTGGTGGGAATTGACCAGATCATCAATAACGCGGCAAAAATCCGCCAGATGTCTGCCGGACAGTTCAACTGCCCAATCGTTTTTAGGGGTCCTACTGCTTCTGCAGGTCAGTTGGCCGCTACGCACTCACAGGCTTTTGAAAGTTGGTACGCCAACTGTCCAGGTCTAAAAGTGGTGGTTCCATCGAACCCGGCCGATGCCAAAGGTTTGTTGAAAAGTGCCATCCGCGATAACGACCCTGTAATTTTTATGGAGTCTGAGCAAATGTATGGTGACAAAGGTGAGGTGCCAGAAGGTGAGTATACCATTCCATTGGGTGTGGCCGACATTAAGCGCGAAGGTACCGATGTGACCATTGTTTCCTTTGGAAAAATCATCAAAGAAGCCTACAAAGCTGCCGAAGAGTTGGAAAAAGAAGGTATCAGCTGCGAGATCATCGATTTGCGTACCGTTCGTCCAATGGATATCAATGCCATCATCACTTCCGTTAAGAAAACCAACAGAATGGTGATTTTGGAAGAAGCTTGGCCATTTGGTAACGTGGCTACCGAAATTATCTATCACGTTCAGGACAAAGCATTCGATTATTTGGATGCCCCTATCGTAAAATTGAACACTGCTGACACCCCAGCACCTTATTCCCCCGTGCTTTTGGCGGAATGGTTGCCTAACCACGAGGACGTGATCAAGGCTGTTAAGAAAGTGTTATATAAGCTATAGAATCATATTTGTAAGGTATATTAGCCCCGTCAACCTAGTTGATGGGGCTTTTTTTAGGGAACAGTTTTTGATAAGAAAATACTTTGAACCAAATTTGACCTAAGTTTATCAAAGGAAAGCCTTTGTTGTCTTTCTTTGTGTCCCATATATCTGAACATGAAAAGAATCCTTTCCGTTTTTTTCTTTCTCTCCATTTTACTGGTATCCGCGCAGACCAAAATAGAAGGTGTCGTGCTGGATGAATTCGGTGATCCCATTTCTTTTGCCAATATCATTTTTAAAGATTCTTCCGAAGGAACCATCACCAATGACAATGGCCGTTTTTATTTTGAATCGGACAATACCTATAAGGCCATCATTGTATCTTTCATTGGATATGAGACCAAGGAGATACCCCTTCCCCAAAAAGTGAACTATGGCCTCGAGATTGTTCTGGCCGAATCCGCGGAAGAACTGAAAGAGGTGGTGGTGTATACCGGCAAGCAATCCAAAAAGAACAATCCGGCCATCGATATCCTGCGAAAGATCTGGGCGAAAAAGAGACAGAACGGGGTCCGGATGTTCAAACAATACCAATACGACAAGTACGAGAAAATAGAGTTCGACCTCAATACTATAGACAGTGCCCTGATCAAGAGTAAACTGTTCAAAGGGCTGGAATTTATGTTCGAGGATTTGGACACCTCCCGCATCACTGGAAAGACCTATTTGCCCATTTTCTTGAACGAGACGTTCTCCAAAGTATATGGCGACAATGTCATCGATAAGGAAAAAGAGGATGTGTTGGGGAACAAAAACTCTGGATTTAGTGGTAATCAGGCCATCGCTGCATTTGTGGAAGACCTCTATTCCGATTATGATATCTACGATAATTACCTCAAGTTTTTCGACAAGAGCTTTACCAGCCCCTTGTCCAAAACAGGGGTGGATGTGTACAACTACGTGCTGTCTGACAGTACCTTCATTGACAATAAATGGTGCTACAATATCATCTATTATCCGAGACGGAAAAACGAGCTTACCTTTAAAGGTGATTTTTGGGTGAACGATACCACCTTTGCCATCAAGAAGATCAATATGCAGGTCACCAAGAGTGCCAACATCAACTGGGTGAAGGAAATTTATATTGAACAGGAGTTTGATGTGGTGAGCGATTCTGTCTTTCTGTTGAAGCGGGATTACATGCTGAGCGATTTTAGTTTTTCCAAGAAAGAAGAGTCGAGGGGAGTGTACGGTAAGCGTACCACGGTATTCGATAACTATGTTTTTGATACCAACCGCTCCCAAGAATTTTATAAGGCCGTTTCCGATCCTTATGACCCCCGGGTGTTTGCACAGGACAGTGTTTTTTGGAAAAACGCTCGACTGGAGAATCTGAATTCGGATGAATCGGGCATCTTCAAATTATTGGATACCCTTAAGACCGTTCCCAAGTTCCGGACCTACTACGATATTGTGAGTATTTTGGGGTCCGGTTATGTTGAAATTGACAAATGGAACATCGACATAGGCGATATCTACAGCACTTTTGGTTACAACGATGCCGAAGGCATCCGTCTGAGGGGTGGAGCGAGAACCTATTTTGGGCAGAATGATACGTGGCGATTGGAAGGTTATATGGCCTATGGTTTTGACGATAGAAAGTTCAAACACGGTTTTTCGGGGAAGTTTTTGCTGGATCGGAAGAACAGACTCATCCTATCCGGGGGTAACCGAAGGGATATTGAACAGTTGGGCCTAAGCCTTACGAGCACCAACGATGTGATGGGTAGGAGCATTGCCTCATCGTCTTTGGTGACGGTTGGTTCCAACAACAGGCTTACCAACATCAACCTATCCACTTTTAATGTAGAGATGGAACCGGTGAAGAATTTGAGGATTAGTGTGGGCAGTTCGTTCCGGACGTTGAGTTCGGCCTTGCCGGATGCCTTCAGTCTGGATTACGTGGACCCCACCTCTCCCAATGGTATTTCGTCAGAGATCAAACAGTTCGATTTGAATACCACGGTCGTCTATACCCCAGGAAAACGCACGATAGGTTACGGGGTGGAGCGTGTCAATGTAAATGACGATTACAGTACGTTGGTCTTGAATTATACCAAAGGGGTAAGTGGCTTTTTGGAAAGTGATTTCGATTATGAAAAGATTCAATTTTCCTATAGACAACCTTGGCAAATTGGTGGCTTGGGCAGGTTGACCAGTAGCGTGGAACTCGGTAAGACCTTTGGTGCCGTTCCTCTGGGACTGCTAAGTGTGATTCCGGGTAACCAGACGCTGTTCTCCTTGTACAATGTGTTTCCAAACCTCGATTTTTACGAATTTGTGACCGATACCTATGCCACCGTACATTTGGAGCATAACTTTAATGGACGATTGTTTTCCAGAATACCCTTTTTGAGAAAATTCAACCTTCGTGAAATTGTGGGGTTGAGAGGAGCTTGGGGTCAACTTTCGGATGAGAATATCGCCCTGAGTGCCCCAACCAATATTCCGCTGTCGGCACCAACCGATCAGATCTATTGGGAATATTCTTTCGGGGTCGGGAATATCTTCAAAATCCTACGGATCGACTTCAATTTTAGAGGTAATTATCTCGATAATCCGGATGCAAGACCTTTTGGTATTACCGGAACCTTCGGATTTAATTTTTAATTAATACGAATAAGGCAATTTATGCGCCCTAATCCAGTTGTACTGGTTATTTTTGCAATAAATAAATCTCTGAAATGTCTAAAAAACCACAAGTTACCTTTGATGTACTCATAGAGATCCCAAAAGGTAGTAGAAATAAGTACGAATACGACTTCACCCTGAACAAGATCCGATTTGATAGAACATTGTTTTCTTCCATGATGTACCCTGGCGATTACGGTTTTGTTCCAGAGACCTTGGCGTTGGACAAAGACCCGCTGGATGTATTGGTATTGGCCACGGAGCCAAGCTATCCCATGGTAGTAATGGAAGTGAAACCGGTAGGTGTTTTCCATATGACCGATGAAAAGGGTCCCGATGAAAAATTGATCTGTGTACCCGTGTCCGATCCCATCTGGAGCCAGAGGGACGATATCAGCGAACTTAATCCACATCGATTGAAAGAAATCGAACACTTTTTCCAGGTGTACAAGGATTTGGAGGAAAAGAAAGTGGATACCGGTGGATGGGGCGACGTGAATGAGGCCATCAAGATTTATCACGAGTGTGTGCAACGCTATGAAGATAGCGAACACAAAAAGAAACGGACCTACACCATATAGGTAATAATAACTTTAAAAAAATGCGCTTTTCATTATAAAAAGCGCATTTTTTTTATTACTTCGTATTTTACTACATTAGCTGCCATTAAAAATTTTCTAAACAACTCAATCTATGGATTTAATCGTAAAGTTTTTGCCCGTTTTTGGTATCCTGGGCCTATTGTACGTGTTCATTAAAAACGTATGGATCTCCAAACAGGAAGTTGGGGATGATAAAATGGCAAGGATTGCCAAGAACATTGCCGATGGTGCAATGTCCTTCCTAAAGGCAGAATATAAAATACTCAGCATTTTTGTGGTGGCCGTGGCCGTGTTGCTTTTCTTCAAAGGAAGCAATGAAGCGGGCTCCAATGGAATGGTGGCCGTTTCCTTTGTGGTAGGAGCCATTTGTTCCGCCTTGGCCGGATTTATTGGAATGAAGGTGGCCACAAAAGCCAATGTTAGGACTACCCATGCGGCAAAGACCTCATTGGGCAAGGCCTTGGAGGTAGCCTTTGCGGGCGGTGCCGTTATGGGACTAGGTGTTGTTGGTCTTGGTGTTTTGGGATTGAGCGGACTTTTCATGATCTATAGCGGTCAGGGTTGGGAAATTGGAGAAGTATTGAACGTACTTTCCGGTTTTTCCCTTGGAGCATCCTCCATAGCATTGTTTGCCCGTGTGGGTGGTGGTATTTATACCAAAGCTGCCGACGTAGGTGCTGACTTGGTAGGTAAAGTGGAAGCTGGAATCCCGGAAGATCACCCTTTGAACCCTGCGACCATTGCGGATAACGTGGGTGACAACGTAGGGGATGTGGCCGGTATGGGAGCTGACCTTTTTGAATCGTATGTAGGTTCCATCATCGGTACCATGGTATTAGGGGCCGCCTTCGCTGCCTTACCAGAATTCCAATCGGCTTTTGATGGACTGGGTGCGGTGTATTTACCCATGGCCTTGGCTGCCGTAGGGATTGTGATGTCCATCATCGGAACCTTCTTCGTGAAAGTGAAGGATGGAGGAAACCCACAGACGGCCTTGAATATTGGCGAATTTGGTTCTGCCGGATTGATGTTGGTGGTTTCCTATTTCTTGATTACGGGTATGCTACCTGAATCTTGGGTGGAAGCCGGGAAAGAATATACGGCCATGGGCGTCTTTTGGGCCACCATTGCAGGTTTGGTCGCCGGACTATTGGTGGGTAAGGTTACCGAATATTATACTGGGACGGGAACGAAACCAGTGAACTCCATTGTTCGCCAGTCCGAAACAGGTTCTGCTACCAATATCATTGCAGGTTTGGGTGTGGGTATGATGTCCACTGCCATTCCGATTATTTTGATTGCAGCTGCCATCTTGGTTTCGCATTACTTCGCAGGTTTATATGGAATTGCCATTGCCGCGGTAGGAATGTTGGCCAATACGGGAATCCAGTTGGCCGTTGATGCTTACGGGCCTATTTCCGATAATGCAGGTGGTATTGCCGAGATGGCAGAATTGCCAAAAGAAGTACGAGAGCGTACCGATAAGTTGGATGCCGTAGGAAATACTACAGCTGCCATTGGTAAAGGTTTTGCTATTGCTTCTGCAGCGTTGACCGCCTTGGCCTTGTTCGCGGCCTTTATGAAGACCGCTGGTGTAAAATCCATTGACGTATCCCAGCCAGATATCATGGCCGGACTTTTGATTGGGGGCATGTTGCCCTTCGTTTTCTCTGCCCTTTCCATGAACGCGGTAGGTAGGGCTGCTATGTCCATGATCGAGGAGGTGCGTCGCCAATTTAGCGATATCCCTCAATTGAAAGCGGCATTGGAGGTCATGAGGAAGTACGATTCCGATCTATCCAAAGCAAGCAAAGAAGATATTGAAATTTTTGAGGCCGCCGATGGTTTGGCCGAATATGAAAAATGTGTGGCCATTTCCACTCAAGCTTCCATTAAGGAAATGTTGTTGCCCGGATTATTGGCCATTGCCGTTCCGGTAGCGGTTGGCTTTATTGGTGGAGCTGAAATGTTGGGAGGCCTTTTGGCAGGTGTGACCACAGCAGGTGTTTTGATGGCTATTTTCCAGTCCAATGCAGGTGGTGCTTGGGACAATGCCAAAAAAACCATTGAGAGTGAAGGTCGTAAGGGTAGTGATGCCCACAAGGCAGCAGTGGTCGGGGATACCGTGGGTGATCCATTTAAGGATACTTCTGGCCCATCTTTGAACATTCTGTTGAAATTGATGTCCGTTGTGGCTCTGGTGATTGCTCCAAGTTTGGTAAGTCTATCTTCACCTGATGATGTTGCCATCGTCAAAGAGGATGGAACCATGATTACGATTACCGAGGAAGGAATGAAGGAAACCAAAGCTATTGAAAAGCAAATCCGTGTGGAGGTAAGCAATACAGAGGATGGTGCCTATAAAGCTATTGTAACGACCAGTACCAGTGTAAATGGGGAAACAGTTGAAGAAACAGAAGAGTTTACAGCTGATACCAAGGAAGCCCTTGAAAAGAAGATAGAGGCTTATAAAAATTCCTTGGAATAAGGTAACGCCAATTTGATATAGGAAAGGGGCTTGAATTTTCAAGCCCCTTTTATTTTGGTTCAAGTAGTGGAAGTAAAGTCACACCGACGATAGGTCGGTGCAACCCTACCACACCAATTCAAAGAATTTTATTGGTTTGTTATCGGATGTGTCGTATCCCACCAAACATGTGTTCCCAGATTATCCGGACCTTGTGCGCTCACCGCCGCATTGTAGTTCTCCGTATTGTTAGAAGGATAGTCATTATCATATCCGTGTCTTACCGGAACATCATCACCATTTAGAGGCATGGTGGCAGGCTCCAGTACAGGGTAACCGATCCTTTTCCATTCCATCCAAGATTCCCATCCTTGGAGGTACAGGGCCTTCCATTTTTCCTCGGCAATTTGTTGCATGGCTGTAGCGGAATCCGTACTCAAGGGGAAAGCTGCCAAATACTCTGAAAGTCCCTCAGCTCCCCAATATTCAAATGAAGCGGTTATGCCCGCTTCGTAATAATCGCTTGCACTACCGGCAATCCATCCGAGTTCCACGGCCTCGGCATAGGAAAAGGCCACTTGGTAATACATATAGATCATTCCAGGGAACTCCCCGTTGTAGATTACATTACTGGATATAAAGGACACATCACTTGCCAAAATTTCCGAATTGGGAAGTCCATAGGGCATGCCTACATATTCTGGCGTTCCGTTGGAAACAGAAGTTCTCGTGTATTCCGCATAAACCGATAACCGGGGGTCGCTATCCGCAATCAGTCTATCAATTAACACATCACTGACCGCATAATCTTCCCTGGTCTGGAAGTTGTCCTGCCATGGGTTGTCGTTGTTGTCATCCGCAAGAAAGGGATACAGGATGTTCTCATCACTAGAGGAAATGGCTCCCGTCATGGCTTCCTTGAATTTGGTAGCGGCATATCCTGTGGGAGAAGGATACACGTTGGAGAGTCTTAATGCCATGATCAATTTCATGGTGTTGCCAAATTGCTTCCACCGTTCCATATCTCCGCCGAACAATTGGTCACCAACAGGTCCGGTTCCCCCATCCATTTGGGCAATGGCCTCATCAATTTCAGTGAAGAGTGAGTCGTAAATGGTCTCTTGGGTATCGAAAACGGGATAAGGATTGTCCAATCCCTGCAACGCCCCGCTATAGGGCATCATCCCCCAAGTGTCGGTCATGTATTGGTAAATGTAAGCTTTGATGAGCCTTGCCACTGCTATCTGGTTAGCATTGGATCCATACACGGTTTGGCCAGCTGCCATGTTCTCGTCCGAATTCACATTAATGATGGTCTGAAGATCGGTCAAGGCGCCCTTGTACAGATAATCCGAGTCCCAGTTTTGGGTTACATAACGGGAGCCGTCAGTATAGGTGATCTGGGAGATGTGCTGGGTATAAAGATCTCCTATTTCATCGGTGACCAGGCTTGATATGGTTTTCTCCGCATTGGTCAATAGGCCACTGCTTACCACAGTGGTTGGGGCATCTGGATCCACATTGGTTTCCCCAAAATCAACATTGTCACATCCAATAAGCCCTATCAGGAGGAGTGAGCAGTATATTTTTGTATATCGTTTCATGATGCTTTTTTCTTTTTGTGGTATCATTAGAAGGAGAATTTTAAGTTAAGTCCAAAGGTTCTCTGGTTTGGATCTTGGGCGGCCTCGGTCCAGCGAATATCATCGGGGTCATTGCTGCTAGAGTTGCTATAGGCTTCTATTTCTGAAGGGTCAATCCCATCAATGGAAGAGTAGATCAACCAGAGGTTATTGGCATATAGGCTAATGGAAACATCGTCCACGGGGAGGTTGCCCAAAATGGATCTTGGAATGTGATAACCTATTTTCAACTGACGCAATTTTACATAACTGGCATCATAGATCCATTCGCCAACTTTTCGGTTCATGCTCTTATAATAGCTATAAGCACTGGTGTAGTAGGAGATAGGCTCCCCGGTTTCCTCACTGACACCTTCCACAAGCACACCACCTGAATTTGTCCCTACATTTTGGGCAAGGACTGTGTTTACCTCGTTCCCGGAACTATCCAGGACAGGATCCCTTTTGGGATTGCCCAGTTCGTTGTCCCCAACGGTAAAATCTCCTAGACCGGAATAGGCCAACAACGATCGGGTAACGGAGAAAAAGTTTCCACCCCCCTGAAAATCCACGGAGAAACCAAGATCAAAATTCTTGTAGCGGAAAGTGTTTATGAAACCACCGTTGAAATCGGGCTGAACATTGGCCACCTTCACGTAGTTGTTGGTATAGACGCGCAATCCGTTACTGTTGATCACTGGTACGCCATCATCGTTGCGGACAACGTCGTACCCATAAATGTTGCCCCAATCATATCCTGCAGTATGTGCCAAGCTGGCCGTACGCCCCGTTTCCACTTCATCATAGGTGACCAGATCATTGATCTTTACTACTTTTTTGTTGTAGCCTGAAATGTTGAAATTCATATCCCATGAAAAGTTCTCATTTCTAAAAGGGGTTGCGGTTAGGGCTACTTCCCATCCTTTGGTGTCAATAATGGAACCGTTTCCATAAGTACTTTCATAACCGGTTGCACCAGTTAAGCTCAACTCTGTTGGAAGTTCTTTGTCCGTACGGTCAAAATAGGTGAAATCTAGCCCAAGCCTATTGTTTAGGAAGGATAGTTCGGTACCTATCTCAATTTCCTCCCTTACACCTCCTATGAGGCCAGGGTTGTTCAGGATATCGGGTACGGATAGGGCCACGTTGGAACCATAGGGGTTTTGGATATCGTAAGTGCTCTGCAAACGGTATACGTCAGGAAAGGAGGGAGCTTGTGCAAAACCGGCCCTGATCTTTCCAAAACTCAAAAAGCTGCCATCGTTGATAAATTCAGAAAAAATGAAACTGGCAGATACTCCATAAGTGTCCACCGAGTTATTGTCGCTTGCGGCTGTGGAACCCCAGTCTATTCTGTAGGAACCATCGAGATAAAGAAAGTTTTTATATCCGACAGAGGCAGTTGCAAAGGTCGAATTCAATTTTTGATGTCTGCTGTCCCTAACATAATTGGGTTTGTCCACGGAGGTGTCAATGCTGTAATAGTTAGGAATTTGAAGACCTCCCACCGTCTGTGCCTCTATCAACTTGTATTTTCTTTGATTAAACTGGGCACCGGCACTTGCTACCAAATCAAAATCGCCAATTTTTTTGTTGTAGCTTAATTGTGTGTAGGCCTCGGTAAACTCATTTTGGGTGGTTTTCTCCAAGTATCTTGGTGTAGCCAAACCGCCCCAAGCGTTGCGGTCATCAAAATTATAAAGGTCAAATGTCCTTCTTAGATCAACGGTAGCCACAAGTTCAGGTAGGATTTCATATTCCAGGCCCAAGCTTCCATAAATGGCATTTTTGGTTTCGTGGTTCAGGTTTTCATAAACTTCAAAATAAGGAGAATCCCAATACAATGGAGTGGGGTTGTCATAGGCCCGCATGTTCCAAGAAACGATCTGCCCATTTCTTTTGTAGTTTCTCAATCGGGTCATGTCCAACTGTCTTTGCCACCATTCGTTGAAATTGCCCGCGTACCCACGATCTTGTGGATTGTTGAAGGTGTAGCGGTACTGGTAGTTAAAAACACCATTGAACTTTAGCTTTTCGGTAACATTATAAGATCCTTTAAAGGATATGGTAGTTTGCTTTCTGTCACTGTTCGGGTTGATCAAGGTGGTACCTACGTGGTTCACTGTGGTCTTGATATTATATTTTTCACCACCTTGTAAAAATCCAACAGTAATGTTGGAAGTGGCTCCTGTTTCATAAAAATCTTCAATCCCGTGTGGAGTAGGCACCCATGGGCGTAGTTCACCATATCCGGGATCACCAACGATCCAGCTGTCCCACTGCCGTACCAAGGTGCCGTCCAAACGTGGTCCCCAGGATTCATCGGCGGAAAAGTTTGGGATGTTCTGTCCATCGACCTGGGCAAATGTTTGGGAATAACCCCCACCATATTCATTTTGATATTTAGGCAAAAGGTAAAGGGAGGATAGGGAAGAAGCAATATCCACGGTAACTTTGGTTTCCCCATCCTTGGCGGTCTTGGTGGTGATGATCACGGCGCCGTTCCTTGCTTCCGTACCATAAAGTGCAGTAGCGGCCAAGCCTTTGAGTACGGAGATGTCCTCTACATCCTGCATGTTGATGTCACCAGGGGAATTGATCTTGATGCCATCCACTACATAAAGTACCCCAACATTACCTCTTAGCCTAATGTTGGAGGATTCGTAGGTTGAACTTGGGGATCCCACCAGTTGCACCCCGGAAATTTTTCCGGCAAGACCATCACTGATGTCTGTGTCCTTGGCCAGGACCACCGATTCCCCTTCAATGGATTGTTGGGCGTACCCCAGACTCTTTTTTTCCCGTTTGATACCGAGCGCGGTCACTACCACTTCATCCAATGCTTGGGCATCTTCCTCCATTTGAACGTCGATAGTGCTGCTCCCACCTACGATAACAGAGGTTGGCTTTTGTCCTATATAGGTAAAAAGTAGGGTTTGTCCCGGTGCTGCACTGATGGTGTAGATACCGTCAAAATCGGTTTGGGTACCCGTTGCGGTCCCTTCGACTAAAATGTTTACTCCAGGCAGGGGGATCCCAGTATGATCGGTGACCGTACCTGTGATTGTTTTTTCTTGTGCGCTGGTCAAGTGCACGACGAGTAGCATAAGAAATGCTAAGATTCCTTTTAATTTTGTTTTCATATGACATTAATTGAGCTAGTTACTGTTTTAAAGCTCATCAATAATCATAAGGGTTACAAGCCGGTCTTAAGAAAACTTTGGCGTTTGCCGATTTAATGTGAAATAGGGGATTTCAGGTATATTTTTTTTGGAATTTGATGTTTCTGAGGCCGCTTTTTTATGGACTCCAATGGTCTGTTGAAGGTTAATTTTGAATAAAATATGTTAAAACTGTTAAATTTAACACATAAAAAGTTGAAAATTTAAGTAAAAACAACATTTATGATTTTAAAAATGCTTATTTCATGTATTAAATTGAATATTTTTTAATTGAAATTGATTGGAAATCGGCACCGTTTGATAGCAAAAAATTCATTCAAACATTATTTTGAAGGTTCTGGATTGTGTTGTAATTTTAAGTAAGGTCCAAGTTGGATAATATAGAAATGAAAGTATTGATATTATCCTCGCCTTTATTGGAAAAATGGGGTGCTAAGGCAAAGAATTAGCTCTCGCTTTAAAGTAAAGCTGGAAAAACCACGCTAAGGCGTGGTTTTTTTATGGTGTCATATCGAGCGGAGTCGGAACACGGTATTAATTCAATTTAAAGGTAATCGGAATGGCATAGGGAACCTTAACTGGTGTGCCCCGCTGTTTTCCTGGAGTCATTTTGGGCAATTTTGAAATGATACGACCAGCTTCTTTTTCCAAACTTTCATGAGGACCTCGTAATTTTACGTCCCCGATGCTGCCATCTTTCTGAACGGTAAAAACCACACTTACCCTACCTTGTAAACCCATTTCTTGTGCCAATTCAGGATAACGGATGGTCTTGTTGATGTGTTTGAGCATCATTTCCTGAAAACAAGCTTTTTTTGCTTTTTCATCGGGTTCATTTTCACAACCCGGAAAAACAGGCGCATTTTCGATGGTAATGAAAGGCACCGTATCTGGGATGTCATCATCTGCAACCTCAATGTCTTCAACATCTACTATTTCAGTATCTTGATTGGTATCTTCTGCTTCAATAACAGATTCTTCAATCTTTTCTTCGTCATCGGCTATCTTGATTTCCGGTGGGGTTTGGATTTTAGGTTTCGGAAGTTCCATTTTTTGAATGGTTATAGGTACTTCCTCAGGCGGTAATTGATTGGGGTCAATTTGTCCAATATCCCAATCAGAGATTTTGTCATAACTTTTCCATTCCAAGGCCATATAGGCGAGTAGGAGAACACAGGCCATTCCTATGGAAAAATAGAGTTTGCTGTTTCGTTTCAGTTCCAATTGTGGGTTTTTCTTTGGTTTCATGATCTTCAAATTTTTGGCCACAAGGGCGTAGTTAATAGTTATGGATGCAATACAGAACCTAAACTAGTATGAAAATCAACCTATTAAAAGTAACAATGAGGGAACGGTAGGTTTGAGTGAGGGAATGGAACCTCTGTCCTCTAATGTTTGAAGGGGAGAAAAGGAAATGGTATGAAATCTTAATGAAAAAGTTTAAAAAAGACCATGGATCTCCGCATCGATGCGGTTGATCACTTCCCCCAAATCCTCGGGTTCGGACACAAAATCGAGGTTGTCTACATCAAAAATGAGCAACTTGCCTTTTTCATAGGTGTTGGCCCAAGCTTCGTAACGCTCGTTCAATCGGCTGAGGTAATCAATGGAAATGGAATTTTCATAGTCTCGGCCACGCTTGTGGATCTGGTTTACCAAATTGGGAATGGAACTTCTCAAATAGATCAACAGATCGGGCGGTTGCACCAAACTTTCCATCAATTCGAAAAGGCTGCGGTAGTTCTCGTAATCGCGGTTGGTCATCAACCCCATGGCATGCAGGTTGGGGGCAAAAATGTGGGCGTCCTCGTAAATGGTACGATCTTGTATCACATTTTTTCCGGTTTCCCTTATTCGCAATATCTGGCGGTATCTACTGTTCAAAAAGTAGATCTGCAGGTTAAAGCTCCAGCGCTCCATTTGGGTATAAAAGTCATCCAAATACGGATTGTCCACTACATCCTCAAAATGGGCCTCCCACTTGTAATGTTTGGCAAGTAAGTTGGTTAACGTGGTCTTTCCGGCGCCAATGTTGCCTGCTACCGCAATATGCATAGGGTGATTGTGTTTTAAGTTGGTGTTTGTTGATTAGGGAAATTCTAATCGCCGCAATATACAAAGTATATCCACTTGACGAAAAAAAACTGGTTGAAATGGCCTTGGGACATAACCGTATAAAACAAAGTTTTAAAATATGTTTCAAATATGTACTTTTGCTCATCGAACGAGGAAAGATTTGACTGATTGCAACCTCTAAAAAATGCTAAAGCAGTTTGCCCTGAATGAACTTCAGGCATCTTTTGCGAGATGTAAACGCCTTAGAGCCCTTCCGTCAAAACCTTCCCATAAAGTAGTACAATGCCATATTTATTTACATCAGAATCTGTTAGTGAAGGACACCCGGATAAGATTGCAGATCAGATCAGCGATGCCCTTTTGGATAATTTTTTGGCCTTTGACCCCGAAAGCAAAGTAGCTTGTGAAACGCTAGTGACCACAGGACAAGTGGTTTTGGCGGGTGAGGTGAAGAGCCATACCTATGTAGACCTTCAGAGTATTGCCAGGGAGGTGATCAACAATATTGGCTATACCAAGGGTGAATACAAGTTCAGCGGGGATTCCTGTGGGGTGATCTCCTTGATCCATGAGCAGTCTCAGGACATTAACCAAGGGGTAGACCGAGGTAGCAAAGAAGAACAGGGAGCCGGGGACCAAGGAATGATGTTTGGTTATGCCACCAAAGAAACGGCCAATTACATGCCATTGGCTTTGGATATATCGCACAAGATTTTACAGGTATTGGCCAATTTACGAAAGGAAGGGAACAAGATTTCTTACCTGAGGCCAGATGCCAAGGCACAGGTGACCATAGAATATTCCGATGATAATATTCCTCAACGTATCGATACCATCGTGGTTTCAACACAGCATGATGAATTTGCCGAAGATGAAGCGATGTTGACCCGAATCAAAAAGGATATCATCGAAATTCTCATTCCAGAAGTAAAAAGCCTTTTGCCAGAGGACATACAGAAACTCTTCAACAATAACATCAAATATCACATTAACCCAACTGGTAAGTTTGTAATTGGTGGGCCCCATGGGGATACCGGATTGACCGGTAGAAAGATCATTGTGGATACCTACGGGGGCAAGGGAGCCCATGGTGGTGGCGCTTTTAGTGGAAAAGATCCTAGCAAGGTAGATCGCAGTGCTGCATATGCCGCACGTCATATGGCCAAAAATTTGGTAGCTGCTGGAGTGGCCGATGAAATTTTGGTGCAGGTGAGTTATGCCATCGGTGTGGTGGAACCCACGTCTATTTTTGTGGAAACCTATGGTTCATCCAATGTGAAACTTAATGATGGCGAGATTGCCAAGAAAGCCGCCGAGCTTTTTGATATGCGACCCTTTGCCATTGAGGAACGACTCAAACTGAGGAATCCAATTTATCTGGAAACTGCTGCCTATGGTCATTTGGGCAAGGAACCCCAAAAATTGACTAAGGTATTCGAATCTCCCTACAACGGTAGGATCGAAAAAGAAGTGGAGCTTTTCACTTGGGAAAAATTGGATATGGTGGACAAAGTGAAAGCCGCATTTGGTCTTTAAAAGTCCATAAAACATGAAAAAAAAGATAAGGAGCCTTGATCAAGGCTCCTTTTTTTATTGTCGTACCCAGCTAACTTTAGTAGCTTTAAAGCTCAAAATTGGAAAAGATGAAAAAAGCATTCAAAATCCTATTCTTAAGTATCAGTGTATTGCTTGTAGTGGTGAGTTGCAAGAAAAAAGGAACGGTGGAAATGGGTCCCACCACCAATTATGTAGCGGAACATTACACTAAAAAAGAAGTGGATATTGTCATGCGGGACGGGGTAAAACTTCACACCACCATCTATTCGCCAAAGGATACCTCAAAAAAATATCCAATTTTGATGCAACGTACTCCCTACAGTTCACAACCTTACGGCGAGGGTAATTTTAGACCCAAAATTGGTCCCAATGAAATTTTGATGAAAGAAGGAAACATCATTGTATACCAAGATGTTCGTGGTCGTTGGCTGAGTGAAGGCCATTATGAAAACATGAGGGCCTACATTCCCAATAAAACGTCCAATGATCAAGTGGATGAAAGTTCCGACACGTATGATACCATTGATTGGCTGGTGAACAACGTGGAAAACAATAATGGGAATGTTGGTGTTTGGGGTATTTCATATCCTGGTTTTTATGCCACTTACGCGACTATAGATGCGCACCCAGCCTTAAAGGCGGCTTCGCCCCAAGCTTGTATCGGGGATTTCTTTTTTGATGATTTCCACCACAACGGGGCCTATTTGCTGAGCTATTTTAGGGCGACTTCCTTGTTCGGAACGCCAAGGCCCAATGGGGATCAACCCATTGATACGGCTTGGTATACCTTGCCGGAATTGCCGACCCAAGATCAGTACCAGTTCTTTTTGGATGCAGGTCCTTTGAAGAACTTGGACCACTTTTTTGAATATGATACCGCTGATACGCCCACCATGCGACCAGAAGGAGTTACCGATGATTATTTTTGGAACGAGTTGAAGGACCATCCCAATTATGATGCAATGTGGCAGAGTAAAGGCCTCATCCAACATTTGAAAGATGTGAAGAGCAGTGTGGCCACCATGATCGTAGGAGGTTGGTTTGATGCAGAAGATCTTTCCGGACCATTGGAAACCTATAAAAACATTGAAAAATACAACGAGGGCAACTACAATACCATGGTCTTTGGTCCTTGGGACCACGGAGGCTGGGCTCGAACCGTAGATAGGAATGTGGTGGGCAACTACTATTTTGGCGATTCCATTTCGTTGTTTTTCCAGAAAAATATTGAAACCAAGTTCTTCAATCATTTTTTAAAGGGCGATGGAAGTCCAAATTCAGGATTGCCGGAAGCTTATGTTTTTGATACCGGTCGTAAGGAATGGAAGCAATACGATACCTGGCCACCAGCCAATGCATCCAAACAGACTATGTACCTTTCCGAAGACCAGGAATTGACCTCGGAACCCAAATCTACAACAGGAATCCAGTTTATCAGCGACATTAAAAAACCGGTGCCGTATTCCGAGGACATCAAAACCGTGTTCACACCAAGAAAATACATGACGGATGACCAGCGTTTTGCGGCCCGCCGTTCCGACGTATTGGTTTTTGAAACAGAACCTTTGACGGAAGATTTGACTTTAGCAGGAGACATTCTGGCCAATTTGAAGGTAGCCACAACGGGTACCGCGGCCGACTGGATCGTGAAGGTGATTGACGTGCACCCAGCAGATACCGAGACCAATGAAGAAATGCAGGATCACTTGAAGATGAGCAACTATCATTTGATGGTGCGTAGCGAAGTGATGCGGGGCCGGTTCCGAAACAGTTTTTCCGATCCGGAACCTTTTGTACCCAATCAAAAGACCGAAGTGGACATCAAACTTCAGGATGTGTTCCATACCTTCAAGAAAGGACATAGGTTGCAGGTTCAAGTGCAGAGTACGTGGTTCCCGCTCATCGATTTGAACCCACAGACCTATGTGGACAATATCTTCAACGCGGACGAGTCCGATTTCAAAACACAGACCCATACTGTTTTCACGGATTCGAACATTGAGTTTACGGTGCTGAAATAATCAGCACCTTTTGTTGTGTGGAGTTAAAGGGATGACTTTGGTGATTTTTTTCCAAAAGATTAGGAAAATCCATCTTTCCATCAGTATCTTTGTGCTTCGAAGTTCAAACACGTATTGAAAAGTTATCAAGAAAGGTGGAGGGAATAGACCCATTGAAGCCTTAGCAACCCTTGACGTCCAATGTCATGAAGGTGCTACATTCTATCCCATTGGGAATAGATAACGCAACAGGTAGTTTCTGCCCCTCTTTCTTATAACCATATTATTTATTAAATATTGACCTTTTGGGTCACACGTTGCATTATGGATATAAGGCATTTGGCCATAGAAAATTTTAAAACGATCAATGGATCGGTTCAGGACCTGCAATTGTCCTATCAATTGTTCGGGCAGCCCCTGCATTCGGCGCCCATTGTTCTGGTGAACCACGCCCTAACTGGTAATTCCAATGTTGCCGGCGAGCAGGGTTGGTGGTCCGATCTGATCGGGCAAGGAAAATGTATCAATACCGATCAGTATACCATTTTGGCGTTCAACATTCCTGGGAACGGTTATGATGGTTTTGTGATTGAAAACTATAAGGATTTTGTTGCCGGTGATATCGCCAAGATCTTTCTTTTGGGATTACAGCAACTGGAAATCCCTAAATTGTACGCTATCATCGGTGGTTCTTTGGGTGGCGGGATCGCTTGGGAAATGACCGCTTTGAATCCCAATATTACAGAACATTTGGTGGCCGTGGCATCGGACTGGAAATCCACCGATTGGCTCATTGCTAACTGTCAGATCCAAGAACAGTTCTTGGTCAATTCCAAACAACCGGTCCACGATGCCCGTATGCACGCCATGTTGTGTTACCGCACCCCGGAGTCGTTCAAGGAACGGTTCAAAAGGAGTACCAACGAAGAGCTTCAGGTGTTCAATGTAGAGAGTTGGTTAATGCACCATGGCAAGAAATTGCAGGAGCGTTTTCAATTGTCTGCCTACAAGTTGATGAACCAATTGCTGAAGACCATCGATATTACCCGTAATGGGGACGATGCCTTCAAAGTTTTGCAGGAAAGTGATACCAAGATCCATATCATCGGGGTCAATTCCGATCTCTTTTTTACTGCGGAAGAAAACCGTGAGACCTTCAAACGTTTGGCCAGGGCCAATGCCAATGTCACCTATGGTGAGGTGCAATCGCTCCACGGACATGATGCTTTTTTGATGGAGTTTGAACAGTTGGAAAAACTGTTGGAAACCGTCTTCCAAAAAAATGGAAAGACAGAGCGAATCAAGGTATTGAAGTTTGGGGGGAAATCCCTTGCCAATGGTGAAGGCATTGAACGCGTGTTGAAAATCATCACCAAAAGGGCCAAAGCCAACGAACATTTTGCCGTGGTGGTTTCCGCTCGCGGAAAAGCAACGGACGAACTGGAAAACTTGTTGGAGAAAGCGACTAGGGGAGAAGACTTCAAGGAAGATTTGGAGACGTTCGCCACCTATCAGAAAAATGATTTTAAAGGAGTCGATATCCAAGATGAATTAAGGACTATTGAACGTATCCTGAACGGGGTTTCCTTGACCGGTGATTACAGCTTAAAGACCAAAGATGAGATTTTATCTTTCGGTGAGTTGATTTCGGCCAAGGTAGTAACCACACTTTTGAACCAATCCGGTTTGAAGGCGGAACTCTTCGATTCCCGTAAACTGATCAAGACCGATGACACTTTCAGTAACGCTGAGGTAGATCAGGGGGCTTCCAAAGAAAATGTGATCCGTTATTTTCATCAATTAAAAGCAGATACCATTGCGGTAGTCACCGGATTTATCGGATCTACAAGTGATGGGGCTACTACCACTTTGGGAAGAAATGGAAGTAACTATTCCGCTGCCCTTCTGGCCAATTTCTTGGATGCCGGGGAATTGATCAACTACACCCATGTGGATGGTATTTTTACAGCCAATCCGGAGTTGGTGAAGGATGCCAAATTGATCGATGTGATTTCGTATAGCGAGGCGAATGAGTTGGCCAATTTCGGGGCTAATATCTTGCATGCGAAGACCATCATTCCATTGATCGAGAAAAATATCCCGTTGCGTATCTGTAATACGTTCAATGATGATAACGAAGGCACCTTGATTGGTCCAAAAACGGATAATGGCGGAATCAAATCCCTTTCGGTGTTGGATAATATGGCGCTCATCAATCTAGAAGGAAGAGGTCTTTTGGGCAAAGTTGGTGTCGATATGCGAATTTTTAGGGCCTTGGGCCAGAACGACATCAGTGTGGGGATCATTTCACAGGGATCCTCAGAGAGAGGTATCGGTTTGGTAGTGGATGCTTCCAAAGCGGACAAGGCGAAAAAATTGCTGGACCTCGAATTTGAAACAGATTACTCTTCACAGGACATCAACCAGATTACAGTAGTGAAAGATGTTTCGGTCATCTCCATTGTGGGGATGGATCTGAGCAGTTTCCATAAACCTTTCAATGCCTTGGCGAAGAACCAGGTGGTGCCGTTGCTTTTCAACAACACGGTCACCGGAAAGAACGTGAGTATGGTGGTGCGTAAATCTGACCTCACCAAAGCGGTGAATGTGGTACACGGGCAGATTTTCGGTATCGCAAAACGAATCAATTTGGCGTTGTTTGGACACGGAAATGTGGGTGGTACCTTGATCGAACAAATCTTAGGTTCTGAAAAAAGTATTGAGGCCAGAAAAGGGATTGATCTTCGGGTATTCGCAGTGGCCAATTCCAGAAAAGTGTTGTTGGATGCATCGGGCATTGGCACCGATTGGAAAGTACGTTTGGAAAAGGAGGGAAAACCCTATCAGATTGCCGATATCATTTCATTCGCCAAACATCATCATTTGGAAAACCTGATAGCCGTGGACAATACAGCCAGCAGTGACTTTGTGGAAAATTATGAGCCGTTCATCAAGCATGGTTTTGATTTGGTTTCCTCCAATAAAATAGCCAATACCCTCAGCTTTGAACGGTATAAATCCATTAGAAAATCCTTGGATGCCAATCAAAAGCAATATTTGTACGAAACCAATGTTGGGGCGGGACTTCCCTTGATCGATACCATTAAATTGCTCCACCTTTCCGGGGAGAACATTACCCGGATCAAAGGAGTGTTTTCCGGATCGTTAAGTTATATTTTCAATACATTTTCGGAGAAAGATGCCCTGTTTTCAGATATTGTAAAGGAGGCTATGACGAAAGGATATACGGAGCCGGACCCACGTGAGGACCTTTCTGGAAATGATGTGGGAAGAAAACTCTTGATCTTGGCCAGGGAGTTGGATCTGCAAAACGAGTTTTCGGATATCAAAATTCAAAACCTGATTCCGAATCAATTACAAACTTTGGATTTTGATGATTTTAAAGGAAGGATTGAAGAAATGGATTCGGTTTACACCGATGTGAAGAGTCAGCAAAAACCAGGACATGTGTTGCGATATGTTGGCGATTTGCACGGCGATTTGCAACAAGACAAAGGGATATTGGAAGTGAAATTGGTATCGGTTCCCAAAGAAAGTGCTTTGGGACAAGTGAAAGGTTCCGATTCCATTATCGAAATTTATACTGAATCCTATGGAGAAAATCCTTTGGTGATACAAGGTGCTGGAGCAGGTGCCGCCGTAACCGCTAGGGGAGTTTTTGGTGATATATTAAGAATAGCAGAGAAGATATGAGCAATAACAGAAAGCAGTTTGAAACAGAAGCAATCCGGACCCAGATGGAGCGCAGTCAATATTTGGAGCATTCCAGTCCTATTTATCTGACTTCCAGCTTTGTATTTGAGGATGCCGAGGACATGAGGGCTTCGTTCGCCGAAGAAAAGGAGAGGAACATTTATTCCAGATACTCCAACCCCAACTCCTCCGAGTTTATCGATAAGGTATGCAAAATGGAAGGGGCGGAAAGCGGTTTTGCCTTTGCTTCGGGTATGGCTGCTGTGTATTCTACCTTGGCAGCCTTGTTGAATTCGGGTGATCATGTGATTTCATCGAGCAGTATTTTTGGCTCGACCCATACTTTGTTTACCCAGTTTTTCCCTAAATGGAACATCACTACCAGTTTTTTTGATGCCAATGATTTAGCCAGTATAGAGAATTTGATACAACCGAACTCCAAGATTCTTTATGCGGAGTCCCCAACAAACCCTGGGGTGGATGTGTTGGACCTTGAGGTATTGGGCAACATCGCAAAAAAGCATGGACTCATTTTTATTGTGGACAATTGTTTTGCTTCTCCCTATCTGCAACAACCTATTAAATTCGGTGCGGATTTGGTTATCCATTCCGGTACTAAATTGATGGATGGGCAAGGAAGGGTATTGGCAGGTATTACGGTTGGCGGTAACAAGTTGATGGACAAGGTGTACCGTTTCTCCAGGATTACAGGTCCAGCGTTGTCGCCTTTCAATGCTTGGGTATTGTCCAGAAGTTTGGAGACCTTGGCCATACGCGTGGATAGGCATTGTTCCAACGCCCTGCAATTGGCCACTTTTTTGGAAAATCACCCGAAGATAGCCTGGGTGAAATATCCTTTTTTGAAATCGCATCCACAGTATGAGGTGGCCAAAAAGCAGATGAAGGCCGGTGGTTGTGTGGTTGCTTTTGAGGTGAAAGGAGGATTGGATGCGGGTAGAAAGTTCTTCGATAGTATAGAACTGTTGTCCCTTTCTGCAAACTTGGGCGATTCCCGAAGCATCGTTACCCATCCGGCTTCTACCACGCACAGCAAACTGTCCAAAGCGGAGCGTGAAGCGGTAGGGATAACTGACGGAATGGTCAGGATTTCTGTGGGATTGGAACATATTGATGACATCATTGCCGATATTGATCAAGCCCTAGGATAGGATTTTTGGAAAAGAACATTTTACATAGGGGATTGTTAATTTTCCCTATATTCGTGGGATGCTCTCCAAGAAGACAAAATATGGTTTAAAGGCACTGACTTACCTCGCAAGGGTCAAGGGAAAAGAGCCTGTTCAGATTGCTGAAATCGCCAAGCAAGAGAACATTTCCCAAAAGTTTTTGGAAAGCATTCTTCTTACCCTCAGAAGAAATGGTTTTTTGGGTTCTAAAAAAGGAAAGGGTGGGGGGTACTACCTGATCAAGGAACCCCATGAAATTCCCATGACCACCGTCATGCGGGTGTTGGAAGGGCCCATTGCCATGGTGCCCTGTGTGAGCCTTAATTTCTACGAAAAATGCGAGGATTGCCCGGATGAGGCCACGTGTTCCGTCCACAAACTGATGATTCAGGTTCGGGACAGTGCCTTGGATGTATACCGAAACAATACACTTGCCGATTTGCTTTAAAAATCCTCTTTCTTTTTAATCCATATTGATGAGAATCCAGTAAAATCTTTTGTTTAATTTCGATAATCTACTAAAACTATAGGATAAAAGTAATTTTAAGAAGGCTTTTGCATGTGGTTAAGAAATTTAATTCTATTTTTGAAATCCCTAGTTAATCGATAGGAAATACAATTTAGAAATGATCACAGACCAACTGGTAATTAAAAATAATAAAGAAGCTTCGTCCTATACCAAGGATGTTCGCTCCGAAAGTCCAAAGCGCAGTATTGCAAAATCCATCAGTTGGAGGATTGTCGGTACCATCGACACCATCATTATTTCATGGATCGTTACCGGAACCCTAACCTTGGCCTTCTCCATTGGTATGGTGGAACTGGTCACTAAAATGGTCTTGTATTTTTTTCACGAAAGAGTTTGGAACTCCATCAAATGGGGTAAATAAAAATAACGGATATGGCATTGACAACAGAAGAAATTCAGAATCTAAATCGCCAGTTTAAGGGCATTCCACCGGAAGAAATCATTTCTTGGGCCATCAAGCATGGCAAAAAATCAGTGGTGACCACAAATTTCAGACCTTACGAAGTGGCCATTCTCCATGCAGTGACAGAGGTCAACAAAGATATTCCGGTTATTTGGTGCGATACAGGTTATAATACCCCTCAAACCTACAAGCATGCGGAAGAGTTGATTGCCCGTTTGGGACTGAACATCAAACTATATGTGCCCAAACAGACCACTTCACACCGTGATGCGGTAATGGGAATTCCTCAAATAGATGATCCCCGTCACGAACTGTTCACGGAGCAGGTGAAGTTGGAGCCTTTCAGAAGGGCCATGGAAGAACACAAACCCGATGTATGGTTCACCAATCTTAGAAAAGGACAGACGGCCCACCGCGATTCCTTAGATGTGTTGAGCATGAGCAAGGATGGTGTACTTAAGGTAAGTCCGTTCTATCATTGGAGCGATACCCAATTGGATGCCTATTTGCAAGGACATGGATTGCCCAATGAGCACAAGTATTTTGATCCCACAAAAGTATTGGCAAACCGAGAATGTGGTTTGCATACATAATTCCCAACTCTAAAAATTATCAGAGCTTTGAGTACACTCGCTGAAGAAATTAAAGAACCAAAAACGATAACAAGTGCCACAAGGCCCAATGCCAACGCGTTGGAACACGAGGCCATATACATAATGAGGGAAGTAGCCGCCCAGTTTGAAAAACCTGTGCTGTTGTTTTCCGGGGGAAAGGATTCCATCACTTTAGTTAGATTGGCCCAAAAGGCATTCTGGCCAGCCAAGATTCCTTTTCCATTGATGCACATCGATACTGGCCACAACTTCCCGGAGACCATTGAGTTCAGGGATAAATTGGTAGAGGAATTGGGTGTGGAGCTTATTGTGCGCAATGTTCAGGATTCCATCGACCAAGGAAAGGTTGTGGAAGAAACTGGCAAATATGCCAGTAGGAATATGTTGCAGACCACAACTTTGTTGGATGCCATTGAAGAGTTCAAGTTCGATGCCTGTATCGGTGGAGCCAGACGTGATGAAGAAAAGGCCAGGGCCAAGGAACGCATTTTTTCCGTTCGTGATGATTTTGGCCAATGGGATGAAAAAAACCAGCGTCCGGAATTGTTCGATATGTTGAACGGACAGATAGAAATGGGCCAGAACGTGAGGGTGTTCCCAATCAGCAACTGGACCGAGCTGGACGTTTGGAGCTATATCCAAAAGGAAAATATTGAAATCCCTTCCATTTACTTCGCCCATAAAAGAAATACATTCTTACGTGACGGACTGATCTGGTCTGCTGAGGATGGCGTGGTTTTCAGGGCAGAGGATGAGAAAGTGGAAGAAAGAATCGTCCGTTTCCGTACTGTGGGTGATATGAGCTGTACTGCAGCCGTTGAATCCCATGCAGATACCATTGATAAAGTGGTTTCGGAAATCAGGGATTCAAAAATATCGGAAAGAGGGGCCCGTATCGATGACAAACGTTCCGAGGCGGCCATGGAAAAGCGTAAACAACAAGGGTATTTTTAAAATGAATGGTTGATGGTTTATAGTTGTTGGATTTTAGAAATATAGATGACCAGCAACGAACAACCCACTAACGAACAACAAGACATGGAAGTATTAAAGATAGCGACAGCAGGAAGTGTGGATGACGGAAAAAGTACCTTGATCGGAAGATTGCTGTATGACACCAAATCCTTGACCGACGATAAATTGGAAGCCATTGAACGGACCAGTAAACAAAAAGGGTACGACTACCTCGATTTTTCACTGGCAACTGACGGCTTGGTGGCAGAAAGGGAGCAAGGGATCACCATAGATGTGGCCCATATCTATTTCTCCACCGCATCCAAAAGTTATATTATAGCCGATACCCCTGGGCATGTGGAATATACCCGTAACATGGTTACCGGTGCATCTACCTCCCAAGCGGCCATTATTTTGATCGATGCCCGAAAAGGGGTTATCGAGCAGACCAACAGGCACTTTTTCATCAATAACCTGTTGCGTATCAAAGATGTGATCGTGGCCATCAATAAAATGGACCTTGTGGATTTTTCCGAAGACGCCTTCAATGATATCAAGGCTGATTTTGAAGAATTGATGGGCAAAAGGGATTATCAAGATCAGAAAATTACCTTCATTCCGGTGAGTGCCTTAAAGGGTGATAACGTGGTGAACCGTTCCCAAAGCATGGATTGGTATAAAGGCCAGACCTTGTTGGAACATTTGGAAGAATTGGATCTTCAGGATATCTACAATGTGGGAACACCCCGTTTTCCGGTGCAGTATGTCATCAGACCTAAAACTGAAGAATTCCATGATTTCCGTGGATTTGCAGGTAAAGTGTACGGTGGTGAATTGAGTGTGGGCGACGAAGTGGTGGTCTTACCATCCATGACAAGATCCAAGATCAAAGCCATTTATTTTTATGATACGGAATACCAAACCGCTCCGCGTCGTTCCTCAGTGACCATTACTTTGGAAGATGAGGTAAATGTAAGCCGCGGCGACATGTTGGTGAAGGTTGGTGACCTTCCGATCGTTGATAAACAATTGACGGCTACCGTATCTTGGATGGATTCCAATCAGTTGACCGTTGGTGGAAAGTATGTGTTGCAACATGGTGTCAACAAGGCTTTGGCCAAAGTAGATACCATTGACCACAAAATCCATCCAGATTATTCAGGTATCGAGGAAAATGTGTCCTCTCTTAATATGAACGATATCGCCAAAGTGCGTTTACGATTGAACAAACCCATATTTTATGATAGGTTCAAGGAGCACCGCACCAACGGTTCCTTTATCATCATCGATAGCAGGACCAATCATACAGCAGGCGTAGGTTTCATAGAATAACAGGTAATGCCCAAATGGGCAACAGGGAAGATTTTTATTATAAACCTATAAAAGAGATAGGAAAAATAGGATAATGAGAAGTTTTAGAACAGAAATAGAGAACCCGATAGTAGAGAAGGACATCATTGATTTGGAGAAAAAAATTCGCCAATTCAAGGATGGCAACATCGATGAGGAAAAATTCCGTAGTCTTCGTTTGGCGCGTGGTGTTTATGGCCAGCGTCAACCCGGGGTACAGATGATCCGTATCAAATTGCCCTACGGTAAGGTGACTTCCAAACAACTGCTTCGGATTGCCGACGTTTCCGATGAATATTCCCGTGGTCGTCTCCACATCACCACCCGTCAGGATATCCAAATTCACTATGTGGACTTGGAACGTACCCCTGAGTTGTGGGCAGAACTGGAAAAAGACCAAGTTACGCTTCGCGAAGCCTGTGGTAATACAGTTCGTAACGTAACAGCTAGTGAGACAGCAGGTATCGATGTGGATGAACCATTCGATGTTTCTCCCTATGCCCAAGCTTTGTTCGAATACTTTTTACGAAACCCTATCGGTCAGGAAATGGGTCGAAAATTCAAGGTTTCTTTTTCTGCCAGCGATGCCGATACCGGATTGTCCTACATGCACGATCTAGGGTTTATCGCTAAAATCGAAAATGGGGTAAGAGGATTTAAAGTGATGTTGGCCGGTGGTTTGGGTTCACAACCTCGCCATGCCGATGAACTGTATAGCTTTTTGCCTACCGACAAAATCATCCCGATGATGGAAGGTGTGGTTCGCGTGTTCGACCGTTACGGGGAACGCAAGAGTAGGGCCAAGGCACGTATGAAATTTTTGTTGAAGGATATCGGTTTGGATGGTTTCAAACAATTATTGGAAGAAGAACAGACCGCCATTCCTATTCAATCCTATCCTATCGATTTTGAAAGTTATCCACAGGTACAAGTTGCTGAAGTGGAAACTCCCAAGGTTGAAATTGAGGATACAAAAGCATTTGAACAGTGGAAATCCACCAACTTGGTGCTTCAAAAGCAAGAAGGCTACGTGGCCATCGGTATTAAGGTGCTTTTAGGTGATTTTTATACCGATAAGGCAAGGGAATTGGCTCAATTGGTGCAGAACTATGCAGCCGGTGAGATTCGTCTCTCCCTACGTCAAAATATATTGATACCCTTTGTGAAGGAGGAATTGGTTCCTTTCTTTTACCAAGAACTTGAAAAATTAGGCTTTGCCGAAGCAGGCTACAACAAGGCTTTGGACATCACCGCATGTCCTGGAACGGATACCTGTAATTTGGGTATCGCCAGCAGTACCGGTATCGCCGATGAGTTGGAACGCGTGATCAAAGCCGAATACCCACAATACATCAACAATGCTGATGTGGTGATCAAGATCAGTGGTTGTATGAACGCATGCGGCCAACACAACATGGCCCACATCGGGTTCCAAGGAATGTCCATCCGTACCAAGGATAAATTGGTGGCACCTGCCCTTCAGGTGTTGTTGGGTGGTGGAAATTTGGGCAACGGAAACGGAAAGTTCGCGGACAAAGTGGCCAAAATCCCAAGTAAAAGAGGACCTCAGGCCCTTCGTTTGATCTTGGATGATTTTGAGGCCAATGGAAATGGGGCAAACTTCACCGAGTATTATGAAGAAAAAGGACAGCTTTATTTCTATGATTTCTTAAAACCATTGACCGATGTGGACAACTTAACCCAAGAAGATTTCATCGATTGGGGCAATGAGGAAAAATACGTTCAGGAAATTGGGGTTGGGGAATGCGCTGGAGTTATTGTAGACTTGGTGGCGACCCTGTTTTTTGAGAGTCAAGAGAAGATAGAAAGCGCCGAAGAGGCCATCCAAGAAGGGAAGTGGGCTGCCAGTATTTATTATTCCTATCAGTCCATGGTAAACTCTGCCAAGGCATTGTTGACTTCGGAAAAACAAAAAGTGAATACCCATGCGAGTATTATCAAGGATTTTGATGAACTCTATGTGGCCACAGGAAAAATTGAGTTTGAAGGTGGATTTGAAAAATTCGCTCTTCAACTCAATCAAAATGAGCCTTCCGAAGCCTTTGCCAAAAGCTATGTGGAAGATGCGAAAACCGTATTGGAACGATTGGAAGCATACAGAAAATTGGAGTTGGAACATGCGTAATGGAAGATTGACAGTAGTTGGGGCCGGTCCCGGGGATGTGGATTTGATTACCCTTAAGGGTGTGAAGGCATTGCAGGCTGCAGATGTGGTGCTGTATGATGCATTGGTGTCCGCAGCATTGTTGGATTATGCTCCCCAAGCGGAAAAGATATTTGTGGGCAAGCGCAAAGGTTGCTACACCTATCAACAGGAGCAGATTAATGAACTGATCGTGCAGCGAGCCGATCAAGGACTCCATGTGGTCCGTTTAAAAGGGGGGGACCCATTCGTATTTGGCCGTGGTGCCGAAGAAATGGAATATGCAGCGGAATTAGGACTTGATGTGGCCGTGGTTCCGGGGATTTCTTCCTCGGTTTCAGTGCCTGCATCCCAAAACATTCCAGTGACCAAAAGAGGTGCTGCGGAAAGTTTTTGGGTGATTACAGGTACTACCAAGGAACACAAACTTTCCAATGATGTGGCCTTGGCCGCGAAATCGAGCGCTACAGTCATCATCCTTATGGGAATGTCAAAGTTGGGAGAGATCATGGAGCTCTTCAAGCAAGAAGGAAAAGTACAGACTCCTGTGGCCATCATCCAAAATGGTACCACGGAACATGAAAAAATAGGTATTGGAACTGTTGCTTCCATTGAGAACAAGGCAAAGGAGCAGCAGTTATCCAATCCTGCGATTATCATCATCGGTGAGGTGGTGAACCATCGCCAAAGAATATTGGACATTCAAAAGGAATACCAATACAAGGGAAAAAAATCGCTAGTTAAAGTTTAAAAATTGTCAGGTAGAGTAAGGACTCTGAGCGAAGTCGAAGGGAAAGTCCAGACTTATTAAAAGCAGTATTATGATTAAAACAGACATCATTATAATTGGAGCGGGACCAACCGGGTTGTTCACCGTTTTTGAGGCAGGCTTGTTAAAGTTGAAATGCCATTTGATCGATGCACTTCCACAACCAGGGGGTCAGTGTGCCGAGATCTATCCTAAAAAACCAATCTATGATATTCCGGCCTATCCAGAAATTTTGGCCGGTGCCTTGGTGGATAGGTTAATGGAACAGATTAAGCCATTTGAGCCTGGATTTACTTTGGGTGAACGTGCTGAAACTTTGGATAAGCAAGAGGATGGTTCCTTTGTGGTAACCACGAATAAAGGTACAAAGCATCAAGCTCCTGTTGTGGTCATCGCTGGTGGATTGGGTTCTTTTGAACCTAGGAAACCATTGATTGCCAATATTGAACTGTTTGAAAGCAAGGGTGTGGAATACATGATCAAGGATCCTGAATTGTTCCGCGATAAAAAAGTGGTCATTTCCGGTGGTGGGGATTCCGCATTGGACTGGGCCATTTTCTTGGCCGATGTAGCTTCCGAAGTTTCTTTGGTGCACCGTAGGAATGAGTTCCGTGGGGCTTTGGATTCTGTGGAAAAAGCAAGGGAATTGGCCAAATTGGGCAAGATTCAATTGTATACCGAAGCTGAAGTACAGGAAATCCATGGTAAGGAAGAACTTCAGGCTGTGGTGATCAAGTACAATGATGAATCCAAAGAGCAAAGCTACGTGGAAACCGATTACTTCATTCCTTTGTTCGGATTGTCACCAAAATTAGGACCCATCGGGGATTGGGGCTTGGAAATTGAAAAGAACGCCATCAAGGTGAACAATGCAAAGGATTACCAAACCAACATTCCAGGGGTATTCGCCATTGGGGACGTTAACATCTATCCAGGTAAATTGAAATTAATCCTTTCCGGATTTCACGAAGCTGCCGTAATGTGCCAGTTTGCCTATCAGATCATCAATCCGGATAAACGCTACGTGATGAAGTATACCACAGTTGGAGGTGTGGAAGGATTTGATGGTTCCAAAAAAGAGGCCAAAAAAGAAGTGGTACAGAGCATCAATTAAAATCATATATATTTTTCAAGGACACCTTCCAGAAGCAATTTTGGAGGGTGTTTTTGTTTTTGCACTATATTTGAATTTTACAATATCATGGAAGAACTGTTCACCCTTCGGGATTTTTATGGAAAAATGAAATTGCCCATCCCTGATACCATAGGAAAGGACATCGGGCATTTTAATGTGTTCAAGATTGATGAGTACCGTACAAAACTCAATGAGGGGGAGATGCGCTACGATCGGCGTTCCTATTTTAAGATCAGTTTGATCAATGGCAAGAACAGGGCAGAATATGCCGATAAGGTCATCGATATTGCTGATAAGGCCCTATTGTTTGCATCGCCTAGAATCCCATATCATTATGTGCCACAGGATGAAAATCAGTCCGGGTATTTTTGTGTATTCACGGAGAACTTTTTATCCAAGGATAAAAGTGGGGTCATTTTGGAAACGTTACCCCTTTTTCAACCAGGAGGGTTTCCCATCTTCAATATTTCCGATGATGATTATGTGGAGTTAGAACAACTTTTTCAAAAGATAGACAGGGAGTTATCTTCGGATTATCCCTTTAAATTTGATTTGATTCGGGCTTACATTGTGGAGCTGTTGCACATTGGTCAAAAGTTGCAGCCGGTACAACCTGTGGAAAATGGCAAAAATGCGGCAACCCGCATCACCGACCTTTTTGTGGAATTGTTGGAGCGGCAGTTTCCCATCAATACCCCTGCCCAACGTTTGGTCTTGAAAACGGCGAACGATTTTGCGGAGCGATTGGCAGTTCACGCCAACCATCTGAATAAAGTGCTCAAAGAAACAACAGGTAGTACCACAACGGCTATCATTCACGCCCGCATTTTTGAAGAAGCCAAAATCTTGCTCAACAACACGGATTGGAACATTTCCGAAATCGCATTCAGTTTGGGATTTGAGGAAGTGGCCCACTTTTCCAATTTCTTCAAGAAGTTTTCCAAAACATCCCCATTAAAATATAGAGGAAGTATCGCTATTTGATTTTTGCAAAAAATGGATTGATGCTCGCAATCTGCCAAGGTCACTTGTTTCGGAACTTTGTACCCTAATCAAAAATCAAAAAAAATGGCAAAAAGTAAAATAGCATTAGTAACTGGAGGCAGTAGAGGCCTCGGAGAAAATATGGCCATCAATTTGGCCAAAAAAGGATTGGATGTGGTCTTGACCTACCAAAGCAATAAGGTAGAGGCGGACAAAACAGTTCAGGAAATTGAAAGCTTGGGTCAAAAAGCCTATGCGTTGCAATTGGATGTGTCCCAAGTAGGCAGTTTTGACGCCTTTGTGGATCAGGTCAAAAAAGTGACCGACTCCCATTTTGGAGCGGACTACATCGATTATTTGATCAATAACGCAGGCATTGGTATCAATGCTCCAATCACGGAAACCACCGAAGAGCAATTCGATACCTTGGTTGATATTCATTTTAAAGGTGCATTTTTCCTGACACAAAAATTGTTACCCATCATGGCTAACGGAGGGGGTATCGTGAATATTTCCAGTGGATTGGCTAGATTCTCTTTCCCAGGGTATTCGGTGTATGGAGCCTTGAAAGCGGCAATGGAAACCCTTACCAGGTATCAAGCCAAAGAACTTGGTGCAAGACAAATCAGGTCGAATATAGTCGCACCAGGAGCCATAGAAACCGATTTTGGTGGCGGCACCAACAAGACCGATGAAGGCAAAAGAACGGCCATTGCCAATTTTACTGCTTTGGGTCGCGTAGGCATCCCTAGTGATATTGGAGGTGTGGTAGCCTTTTTGTGTACCGAGGACGCCAAGTGGGTCAACGGCCAGCGCATTGAGGTCTCAGGTGGTATGATGATGTAAAATCTAACAAAGAGTAATCTAAAACGGGTTGATTTTTCAACCCGTTTTTTTATTGTTGGAAATGTAAAAATAAAGGGTCATTTTTTGCTTTTCACTGGGGAGAGCCGTTTCTTTGCAGTTCAGTTCATTAATAAGTTGAAAGTGTTATCAAGAAAGGTGGAGGGATTGGACCCTTTGAAGCCTTAGCAACCCTCGACTTCCGAGAAGGTGCTACATTCTACCCTTATCCTGAACGTTTTTCGGGAAGGTTTGGAGCAATATCCTGCCAAAAGGGAAGGATAACGAAAGAATTCAAAGTATTTCCACACTTTTCTTGATACCCTTACATCCTATCGTAATGGGAATTGTACTATGGAAAAAATTGAGGATATTTTAAAGAAACGGATTTTGGTATTGGATGGGGCCATGGGAACCATGTTACAACGCTATAAGTTCGAGGAAGAAGATTTTAGGGGGGAACGTTTCAAGGATTGGCCTAGTGACCTGAAGGGAAACAATGATTTATTGTCTTTGACCCAACCGCAGGCCATTGCAGATGTGCACAGGGCTTATTTGGAAGCGGGTGCGGACATTATCGAGACCAATACCTTTTCCGGTACCACCATCGCCATGGCCGATTATGGTATGGAAGCATTGGTGTATGAACTGAATTTTGAATCCGCCAAGATTGCCAAACAAGTGGCTGATGAGTTCACCAAAAAAGATCCGAGCAAACCACGGTTTGTGGCAGGGAGTATAGGTCCCACCAACAAAACGGCAAGCATGTCACCGGACGTGAACGACCCTGGATACCGTGCCGTTTCCTTTGATGAACTTCGAAAAGCATATAAAGAACAAGTTGAGGCGTTGTTGGATGGTGGTGCCGATATTTTATTGGTAGAGACCATCTTTGACACCCTGAATGCCAAGGCGGCCCTTTTTGCCATTGAAGAGGTTAAGGATGAACGGAATATTGAAGTGCCGATTATGGTAAGTGGTACCATTACCGATGCTTCTGGACGAACTCTATCAGGACAGACAGCGGAAGCTTTTTTGATCTCGGTTTCCCATATTCCCATTTTATCGGTGGGGTTCAATTGTGCGCTTGGGGCCAAACAGTTGGTGCCCCATTTAGAGGTGATTTCCGCCAAGTCGGGATTTGCCACGTCGGCCCACCCCAATGCAGGATTGCCCAATGCTTTTGGGGAATACGATGAAACCCCGGAACAGATGGCCGCCCAAATCAAGGAATATGCAGAAAAGGGATTGGTGAATATTGTTGGGGGGTGTTGCGGCACTACTCCAGAACACATCAAAGCCATTGCAGAAATTGTTGGAAAATATGCTCCCAGAAAATTGGAAACCAACCATGAAGAGACCGTTTAGTTTTTTATTGCTGATAGTCACATTGGCTACTTCCATTTCCTGTGGAGAGAAAGAAAAAACCATAGAAAATGGAGATATCATCACTGAGGAGAACAATAAGATCATAGGCACATGGCTTTTGGTGTATGGCGAGACCAGGACAGGGGACTCCATTGAAATAAAGGATTTATCCAAAACCAAATTCATCAAAATATTGAACAAAGACCATTTTGCCTTTTTCAATCAATTGGAAGGAACCGACGAAGGGTTTTATGGGGGAGGAGGATCCTATGCTTTAAATGGCAACTCCTATGTGGAACGATTGGACTATGTGGGCATCAAGGAGTTAAGAGGGGAAGAATTCAGTTTTGAACTGGAGGTTAAAGGAGATTCCCTGATCCAATCCGGATTTGAAGACGTGCCCGAAGCTGGTATCAAAAGGCACATTGTGGAAAAGTATATACGAATCAAAGAATAACCGATAGTCGTGGAAATAAGAGCACTAAAACTTTCAGGTCTTGAGCCCTTGATCGTCACCCCGGAAAGTAATTTCATCAACGTGGGGGAACGTACCAATGTGGCCGGTTCCAAGATATTTCTAAGGCTCATTAAAGAAGAAAAGTTTGATGAAGCCCTCGCCATTGCCCGGAACCAAGTAGAAGGTGGGGCACAGATCATCGACGTGAACATGGACGATGGTCTTATCGATGGAAAAGAGGCTATGGTCAAATTCTTGAACCTGATTGTTTCCGAGCCTGATATTGCCCGTGTACCCATCATGATCGATAGTTCCAAATGGGAAATTATTGAGGCGGGTCTTCAAGTGGTGCAGGGCAAATGTGTGGTGAATTCCATCAGTTTGAAGGAAGGTGAGGAACAATTTATCCATCATGCCAAATTGATTAAGCGCTATGGTGCCGCGGTCATCGTCATGGCTTTTGATGAAGTAGGTCAGGCAGACAATTACGAGCGTAGGATTGAAATCGCAAAGCGTTCCTACGACATTTTGGTGAATAAAGTAAAGTTTGCCCCCGAGGACATCATCTTCGATTTAAATATTTTTCCTGTAGCGACAGGCATGGAAGAACACCGCCGCAACGCCATCGATTTTATCGAAGCCACCCGATGGGTCCGAACCAATTTACCATATTGCAGTGTCAGTGGAGGGGTGAGTAACGTTTCCTTTTCGTTCCGTGGAAACAATACGGTCCGCGAGGCAATGCATTCGGCATTTTTGTACCATGCCATAAAAGCAGGTATGAACATGGGCATTGTTAACCCCACCATGTTGGAGGTGTACGATGATATACCCAAGGATTTGCTGGAACATGTGGAGGATGTATTGCTGGACAGACGTGAGGATGCCACCGAACGCTTATTGGAGTTTGCCGAGACCGTAGTGGGAACGGCTAAGGAAGCCAAGGTGGATTTGTCATGGAGGCAAGAACCGCTTCAAGACCGAATTACACGTGCTTTGGTGAAGGGGATTGACCAATATATTGTTGAAGATGTAGAGGAGGCCCGACTTCAAGCCGATAGGCCCTTGGAAGTGATCGAGGGCAATTTGATGACCGGGATGAATGTGGTCGGTGACCTGTTCGGTAGCGGAAAAATGTTCTTGCCCCAGGTGGTAAAATCCGCAAGGGTAATGAAAAAAGCCGTGGCGTATTTGACTCCTTTCATTGAGGAATCCAAGGATCAGAACACCAAGGCGGCCGGCAAAATTTTGATGGCCACGGTGAAGGGTGATGTGCACGACATTGGAAAGAACATCGTGAGTGTGGTTTTGGCCTGCAACAATTATGAAATTGTGGATTTAGGTGTGATGGTCCCACCCGAAAAGATCATCAACAAGGCGAAGGAAGAACAAGTGGATATTATCGGTCTTAGTGGCCTGATTACCCCATCCTTGGATGAAATGGTTTTCTTGGCCAAGGAAATGGAACGTCAAAATTTCCAGGTACCCTTGTTGATCGGAGGTGCTACCACAAGCAAGGCCCATACCGCGGTCAAAATCGACCCGCAATACAGTCATTCGGTAGTGCATGTAAACGATGCATCACGTGCGGTGACCGTGGTGGGCGATCTGTTGCAGAAGGAAACTTCGGATACGTACAAGAAAAACATCAAGTTGGATTACGAGAGTTTTCGGGACAAGTTTTTGAACCGCGGCAAGCAAAAGGAATATTTGACCTTGGAAGAGGCTCGGGCCAATAAATTGCAGATTGACTGGAATCCCTCCGACATCAAAAAACCAAAGCAATTGGGCATTCAGGTGTTGGAAGATTTTGATTTGAAGCTGCTAACGGATTATATTGATTGGACCCCGTTTTTCAGAAGTTGGGACCTACATGGCAAGTATCCGGATATTTTGACCGATGATGTGGTAGGCAAACAAGCGACCGAACTTTTTAAGGATGCCCAAGAACTGTTGAAAAAGGTTTTGAATGAAAAATTGTTGAAGGGAAAGGCCATTTTTGGATTGTTCCCTGCCAATCAAATTGATGAGGATGATATTGAGGTTGTCAGTTCGAGCGCAGTCGAGAACAATACAAAGACCTTCATTTTCAGAACGCTTCGTCAACAATTGAAAAAGAGGGAAGGGGTGCCGAACATCGCCTTGGCAGATTTCATTGCGCCGAAGAATTCTGGTATTCAGGATTATATGGGCTTTTTCTGTGTAAGTACCGGGTTTGGGACTCAAGAATTGGCCGCAGAATTTGAAAGGCAGCATGATGACTACAATTCCATCATGATAAAAGCTTTGGCCGATCGTTTGGCGGAAGCTTTTGCGGAATATCTGCACAGAGAAGTTCGAACAACATATTGGGGGTATGCCCAAAATGAAAACTTGGACAACAGCGCCCTCATCGATGAGAAATATCAAGGAATCCGCCCAGCGCCCGGTTATCCGGCATGTCCAGACCACTTGGAAAAATTGACCATTTGGGAATTGTTGGATGTGGAGGAAAAAATCGGGGTAAAATTAACGGAGAGCTTGGCCATGTGGCCAGCGGCCAGCGTTAGTGGATATTATTTTGCTCATCCACAGGCCAAATATTTTGGTTTGGGAAAGATGACCCAAGATCAAGTAGCCGATTTTGCAAAAAGAAAAGGAATAACTTTGGAAGAAGCCCAAAAGTGGCTGGCGCCTAATATTGTTGATAGTTTATAGGTTTTGGTTCATGGAGTATATTGATTTGGAAGTTTGGAAAGAATCCCGAAAACTAGTCAAAATGGTTTATGAAGCAACCAAAAGTTTTCCCAAGGAAGAAATTTATGGTTTAACCAATCAGCTAAGACGAAGTAGTTGTTCCATTCCTTCCAATATTGCCGAAGGGTGTGGAAGAAAAACACCAAATGACACGATTCGATTTTTGCACATTTCAAGAGGCTCATTGTATGAATTGGAAACTCAATTGTACTTATCACTTGATCAAAATTATTTGAGCGAGAAAGAGTTTGACATGATTATAAGCCAAATTGTGTTATGCAAAAAACTCTTGAATGGATTTGTGAATTATTACAATACCATCGGATAATTAAAATAAGAAGACTATTAACTATCAACCAACAACCGAAAACGATTAGTTAAGAATGAAAATAACGGACCACATAAAAAAGGCCAAAGGGGAAACCTTGTTCAGTTTTGAGATTGTACCACCGGTAAAAGGCAAAAGTATACAAGAACTCTATAGGAACATAGATCCGTTAATGGAGTTTAAACCACCTTTTATTGATGTTACTACTTCGCGTGAAGAATACATTTACAAAGAGAAGGATGGATTGTTGGACAAAAAACTGACCCGTACACGTCCAGGAACATTGGGAATCTGCGCTTCTCTAAAGCATAAATATGATGTGGATACCGTTCCTCATGTGCTGTGTGGAGGATTTACCAGAGAAGAGACCGAATACCTTTTGGTGGACTGTCAGTATTTGGAAATTGAAAACGTAATGGCCTTGAGGGGAGATGCCAGAAAAGAAGAAAAATATTTTATTCCTACCCAAGGAGGCCATCAATATGCTGCCGAGTTGGTAAAGCAAATCCATGACATTAACCAGGGCAACTATTTGCACGAAGTTATTGAAGGTCATGAAATGGGTGATTTCTGCATTGGTGTAGCTGGGTATCCTGAAAAACATATGGAAGCCCCTTCCCTTCAATCCGATTTGAAGCGGTTAAAAGAAAAAGTGGATTTGGGAGCCGATTACGTGGTGACCCAAATGTTTTTCGACAACAAAAAATTCTTTGCTTTTGTGGAGGCGGCTCGCGAAATGGGTATTGATGTGCCGATCATTCCAGGTATTAAGCCGATTGCGGTCAAGCAACACCTACAATTGTTGCCGCAGGTATTTCGAGTGGACATCCCGCAAGATTTGATTGAAGCCGTGGAAGCTTGCAAAACCAATCAGGATGTTCGAAAAGTTGGGGTAGAGTGGGCCATTCAGCAATCTAAAGAGTTGAAGACGGCCGGCGTTCCGGTACTGCATTATTATTCCATGGGAAAATCGGATAATATCAAAGATATAGCCAAGGAGCTTTTTTAGTAGGGTACATTAAAAAGCTGTGGAGATTCTTCACTCCGTTCAAAATGACATTCCCGCTTTGCTTTTATTGAAAAAAAATCAACAGTAATAGTCATTCTGAGGAAGTATACTGACGAAGAATCTCAAAAAAAAAATAATAGGTAGAGGTGATTGCCAGATAGGTTGGATTCTCCACTTTGTTTAGAAAGACAGGGTAATCTTTCGTGGTAATTTTCAATTCGATGGGTAAGGGTGTTTTTTTATTTCCCTACTTTAGTGCCCCATGAGGTACCTACTTTGCCTGATTTTCGCCCTATTTTCATTTTTTGGATTTTCCCAGAGTAGGGAAGTACCCAAAAAGTTCGTGTTGGATGCCCATCAGTTTTATGGTTCTATTCTGTTGCACAACCCTGATATTTCCCACTTGATAACAGAACATCCCGGTGGCCTAATTTTGGGGGTTAGTCGGAAAACCTATGGCGATAAGGAATGGGAAGCCGATTTTGGATATCCCGATACAGGATTCACATTTGTGTATCAAAATACCAATAATTCCACCCTAGGGGAACACTTTGGCTTGTATGGGCACTATAATTTTTATTTTTTCAACAGGAAAGTGCAATTGCGTGTGGCACAAGGATTGGCTTACAACACCAATCCCTACGATAAAAATGAAAATTTCAGGAACAACGCCTACGGGAGCCATATTTTGAGCAGTACCACATTAATGTTCAATTACCATCAAAGAATTGTTTCAGGTTTAGGATTGGATGCTGGTCTTGCATTTATCCATTATTCCAATGCCAATTTTAAGGCACCCAATACCTCTACCAATACCTTTGCCCTCAATTTTGGCCTTACATACGAGCTGGATAGCGATACCACCTACGAATACCTGCATCCGGAATCCACGGGGATAACAACAGAGCCGATTCGGTATAACTTCGTTTTGCGAGGTGGTGCCAATGAAAGTGATGTGATCAATATGGGGCGATATGGTTTTGCCATTGTATCGGCTTATGCCGATAAGCGTTTGGGCAAACGAAGTGCCATTCAATTGGGAACCGACATCTTTTTTTCCAATTTTTTAAAGCAATTGATTCGGTACCAGTCCATATCTTTTCCAGAACTGGACGTGGATCCAGATACCGATTACAAACGTGTTGGGGTATTCTTGGGCCATGAATTGTTCGTGAACAAGATGAGTGTTGTGGCCCAATTGGGATATTACGTGTACTATCCGTTTGATTTTGAGGGACGTATGTATAACCGTATTGGGATGAAACGGTATTTTGGGGATAAGATCTTTGGAGCCCTTACCTTAAAGTCCCATGGTGCCAAGGCAGAGGCCATTGAATTAGGAATTGGAGTGCGTTTATGAAAGGAAAATGGTTGACATATTTGTTTTTGCTCTTGATAGCATGCAACGGGGATAACGTCCCCGATTGCTTTCAAAATGCAGGGGATTTGGTTCGTGTACCTGTAGATGTTCCAGAATTTACCACCATGACGGTTTTTGAAAACGTGAAAGTAGTACTGAAACAAGGGGAAGAACAATCGGTGGAAATCGAAACCGGTGAGTATTTGCTCGATGATGTTTCCGCTGAGGTGGAGGAAGGCCGATTGATACTTCGGAATGAGAATAGCTGCAATTATGTGAGAGAATACGGTTTGACCACAGTGTATGTGACTTCCCCAAACATCACTGAAATAAGAAGCAGCACAGGATTGCCCATAACTAGCGATGGCGTCTTGGATTATCCAAGTATCTCCCTTATATCTGAAAGCTTTACCAATCCTGAAACCGAGACTACGGATGGTTCTTTTGATTTGGAGATGAATTCAACCACTGTAAGTATTGTGGTGAACGGGATTGCTTATTTTAAATTGAGAGGCCTGACCACCAATCTTAATGTAACCGTTGCCGCTGGGGATTCCAGGATAGAGGCCGAAGAACTGATGGCAAACTCGGTCTCCATCAATCATAGGGGCACCAATGATGTCTATGTTAACCCCCAACAACGGATCAGTGGTGTCATTAGGGGAACGGGGGACGTAATCAGTGTCAATAGACCTCCTGAGGTTGATGTGGAAGAATTGTACAATGGCCGACTCATTTTCCAAGATTGAGGATCCCCGTCCAAACTATGACATAAATCCATAGAATCCAGTGGATTTCTAGGTACCTTTGATGTACCAAAATCGGATACGTTTGAAAGGTCTTTTTCCCTTTATTAAATGTCTGTTTTCTCCATACCCAAAGGTCAAATCGCTGGATGGGCTTTCTGGGATTGAAAAAGCCGATGCCCAGTTCCATAACCTAGTGGCCGAAAAGAAAGTGCCTGGATTGGGAGTCACTATTTTGGACAAAGGGGAAATCATGCTTCAAAAAGGATATGGCTTTGCGCATTTGGAGGACAGATCCCGAATTGAGCCCAAACATACCATTTTTAGAATTGCCAGTATTTCCAAATGTATCACGGCATTGGCCTTAGGCAAAATGATGGAGGAAGGTTTAATCGATTTGGATGCTTCATTTTATAAGTATGTGCCCTACTACCCCAAGAAGGAATACTATTTTACGTTACGACAATTAGCCGGACATACGGCCGGGATTCGCGGTTACAGGGGGAAGGAATTTGCCCTGAACCAAGATTTTTGCATCAAGAACAGCATTGAGGTGTTTCAAAAAGACCCTTTGGAATTCGAGCCTGGAAAAGGGTACCTCTACAATAGTTTCGATTTTGTACTCCTTTCCTTGGCCATGCAAGAGGCCTGTGGCATTCCGTTTCAGGATTATGTGCAAGAGAAGGTACTGGTTCCTTTGGAGTTAAACGCCACTTTTACTACTGAACAAGACCACTTGAAAACGGCCAGTTTTTATACCAAACGATCCTTGTGTTTTAAAAAAGCCGTTGAGGTGAACAACGCATACAAAGTAGCAGGAGGCGGATTTCTCTCCACCAGCGATGATATTGCCCAACTCGGTCAGGCCATTTTAGAACGCAAGTTGCTGAAAAAGGAAACGTATGACCAATTATTGACTTCCCAAATGGTAAATGGCAAGCCCACCTATTATGGATTGGGCTTTCAGGTGAGCCGAGATGCGGCGGGAAGGGATTTTGTGGGACATGTGGGCAATAGCGTGGGTGCTTATACCAATCTTTTCATCTATCCCAAGGAAGAAAAAGTAATTTCCATCTTGATCAATTGTACCGATCCCAAAGTGCAACCATTTTTGGATGGGGCCATTGATGCTGCATTGGATTTGGGAACTTCATGATTTTTGTTGAAATTTATTCAAAATAGACTACCGATCTTGAGGCGTTTGCATTATTTGGTTCCATTGTTTTTCCTATTATTGATGGGAAGTCTCCATGCCGGGGAACGTTTTTCTTTTGAAATGGCAATGGTCCCGACCGATAGTGTCCAAGACAGCTTAAGCTCAAGGGAATGGAAAAAGTTCAAATCTTTTGAGGCCCAACTGCAATCCTCACAGCTATCAAAAACAGATAAGGAAAACCAATTGACAGGGTATGCCCGGGACTCGTTGAATATTTTAAGGGTAAAGCTCGTGGCCATGAAGGTTTTGGAGGAAAAAAATCTTTTGAACAGGGATATCGCCGAAAATACCTCATACTATACCACATTGTTGGAAAAACTGAAAGAAAGCGAGATTCCACCCTCGGAATATCTTTTTTTGGAAGAAAAGCTGGCTTACTTGAACCAGGAAGCCTTGAACGGGAGTTTGCAACTAAGTAGGTGGATGAACATCGGCTTGGTTTTACTTGTCGCGTTTTTGGGCTACATGCTGTTTCGGCAAAGAAAAAGGCAGGACAAAACCATTTTGCCCGAACTCAGCAAACAGGAAACCATGGTGCGCAACCTGATTTTGCAGGGCAAAAGCAATAAGGAAATCGCCAATGAACTTTTTATAAGCTTGAGTACCGTAAAGAGCCATATTACCAACATCTATGGTAAATTGAACATATCCAATAGGCGGGAACTCCTCGAAAATAGTACGGGTGCTAGCACCTAATTCAGACCAATTGGGCTTTCTATAGGCTTACTTTCCCTCTTAATTTGTTTCAAAATTGAACGGTTTTGAAACATCTACTCTGGTTTTTTCTCGTGTGTTACTTTTCCGCATTTGGTCAAGAACAATTCATTTTAAAAGGAAAAGTTTTTGACGGTCAAGATAGGCCCATACCTATTGGTGATGTTTTGTTGTTCGATACAAACAAGGAAAACCTGATTGAATACACTACTTTGGTAGACGGAGTGTTCGTGTTGGATAAGGTGACCGAAGGGGAATTTTGGCTGGAAGTTTCTGCTTTGGGATACAAAAAGTACTCCCAAAAAGTAAGCATGGCAGAGAATAGTGAGGTGTCCTTGCAACTTGAAGAGGAAGTGACCAAACTGGACAATGTAGAGGTAACGGCCTTGAAGAATCCATTCACCAATACCAACGGCAATTTGAAGATTGATGTGCAGAACCCCATCTTTTCTTCCATAGTGGACCCCTTGGAAGTGCTTGCAAAGCTACCCAACATTCAAATTTCACCGGACAGGGAGTCTATTTCTGTCATAGCAAGGGGAGCCCCACTGATTTATCTGGGGAACCAACGCATAACCTTGGATGAATTTTTGGGACTGTCGGTAGATAGTATGGAAAGCATAGAACTGATCAATAATCCATCACCAAAATATGAAGCAGAGGGGCAGGCCGTGATTGTGGTTCGCCTCAAAAAGAATACGGATAAAGGGGCTATGTTAAGCCTCGGTGAAACATTGTCTTTCAGACAGAACACCAACAATTATCTAAGTTCCAACGGAAGTTTTTCCAATGGAAAATGGAACTTGCGTGGCAATCTCAATTACAATGTAATTGGGCAATGGGAGAGCAATACGTTTGCGTTTGCTATTCCGGAGGAGGACATTTATTCGGATTATTTGGTGCTCATTCCAGATAACCACAGGATACAGGTAAACACGGGACTGGGGTTCTATTATCCCATTAACGATAAAGATTACGTGTCTTTCAATACCACTTACCGATTGCAAACCGATGATGCCGATTTTGAAACGACCACTTTCGTTCGGGATGGAAACCAAGAGGACGAAGTGCTGTCCGAACCTAAGAATGATAACCGTCGGCATTATTTTAGTGGCAACTTCAATTTCAATAAAAAGATAGCTGTTGATTGGAACCTGTTCACGGGAATCCAATATTCTTCCTTCTCACAAAAGTTGGATACCGATATCTTCAACAATTATAATGATGAAGGATTTTCTTTGGATCAATCCAGATACCAGGAGTACCAAATAGGGTCTCTGGCCGCCCGTATGGATGTGGAACATACTGTTTCCGAACATGTAAAAAGCGAATTTGGAGTGAGTTGGAACGAAGCGCGGGCCGATGCGTATTCCAATGTGCTGCAATTGGACCCGCAACAAGAAGTGGCCGTTGATTATAATTATGATGAAAAGTTGTATGCTGCCTACTTGAACTTTAGTTCCAATCTTACCGACAAGCTGGATGTGAACATTGGGGCTCGGGTGGAACACAATGAAGTAAACGGCACCCTGAACAATGAAGCCAGCCCTGCAATCAGTAGAAAGAACACCAAAATTTTTCCCAAGGCTAGTCTCAATGTAAAGTTGGACAGCACCAAGACCCTTTCGTTGAACTATTCCAGAAACATTACCAGGCCAGATTTTTCCCGTACAAGCTCCGTTTCGGTTTTCATCAACCCGTTTTTGGAATCTACCAACAACATCAACCTGCTACCAACCATAACCCAGCGGATTTCATCCAACCTACAATGGAAAAACAAGTCCTTTTTTCTGGAAGTTTATCAAAAGGAAAATCCATCATATTATGCCATCAGTTATGAGCCGATGGATACGATAGCGACTTTATCACCGATCAATCTGGAAAAGGAATCGGGTTTTTATGTGGGGGTCACCTTGCCGTTTTCCTATAAGATATGGACATCCACTACTTCCGTAAGTTTTAATTACAATAAAAACAAGGATGCATCTGCCATTTTGACTACGGCCAAACCCTTTCTATATGCCTATACGGACCAACAAATAAAGGTGGCTAAGGATACCATTGTTTCTTTGGGGGGATGGATGATGACGGAGCGCAACGAAGGGGTGTATACCAGAAATGCCATGCTGGTACTCAACGCTTCGGTCACAAAAACTTTTTTTAACAAGCTCCAATGTGCCATCCGTTTGAACGATATTACCAAAGCAATGAATTTTGAAGAAAGCTATGCCATCAACGGGGTGGAGGCCAACGGAACCTATTTTGCCGATGCCAGGGAAATTGCTTTTTCGATGAAATATACGTTTGGGGACAACGCCTCATCCAAGTTCAAGAACAAGGATGTAGATGATAATTTGGACCGGATCAAATAGGGTATGGGTCAGCTTATGGCCATCTGTTCCTCAATTTCCAGGGCAAAGGTTTTACAGAGATCCAAAGTTTCCGTTACATCGTCCATAGTCGTTCTGGGATTGATCAAGCACATCCGCAACACTACTTGATTGTTCAAAATGGTGGTAACCAACAGCGCTTTTCTGGATTCCACTACTTTATGGGAAATGTATTGGTTGATTTGGTCCAGTTCTTTCTCGCTGTAATGTTGCTTGATGGGATTGTACCTAAAATTGATGACCGCCAAAGTGGCCGGGAATACCACTTCCCAGCTTTTGCTGCCCCTCAATAGGTTTTCCACTTCTTCCGCAAGGTCGATATTGTAGGAAATGGCATCCCGAAATTCCTTTAGACCAAAGGTTTTTAAGGACATGTAAAACTTGAGCGCCCTGAATCTTCGGGTGAGTTGGATACCGTGGTCATAAAAATTGATCTCGGATGTGTTCCCTTCAATATCGCGAAGGTATTCCGGTTTTTCGGTGAAGGTATGGCTAAGATGTTTGTGATTTCGGACCAACAGGCATCCCATCTCATACGGTTGATAAAACCATTTGTGTGGATCAACGGTCAGTGAATCAGCTTTTTCAATGCCTTTCAGCATGTGCTTGCCCTTGGCAGATAAAATAGCTGCACCGCCATAAGCTCCATCAATATGGAACCAAATATCTTCCTTTTTGCAGATGCTGGCCAATTCTGGTAACGGATCCACGGTACCCGTATTGGTCGTTCCTGCGGAAGCGATAAGGCAGAAAGGGTGCAAACCTTCCAATCGGTCTTTGGCGATACAATTTTTCAGTTTGTTCAGCGCAAACTTGAACTCATTGTCCGTAGGAATGATCCGGATCTGTTCCTTTTTGAATCCCAAGACCCTGATGGCCTTGATGTTGGAAGAATGTGCCTGATCGGACAGATAGATGATCGCTTTGGAGAAATCGTCCCCACATTTGATTCTTCGGGCCGTTGCCACGGCAGTCAGGTTGGCCATGGAGCCACCACTGGTAAAAATACCCCCTCCTTTTTTCTTCGGAAAACCAAAGATTTTCAACAACCATTGAACGGTCACGATTTCCAATTCCGCAGCTGCTGGACCAATGGACCATCCACCAGAAAAAATATTATACCCCGTGGCCAAAGCGTCTGCCATGACACTGACGTAATTGCTGGGGCCCGGGACAAAGGAAAAAGACCTAGGGTGGGCCATATTGGCACTATTGGTCATCACTTTCTCTAGGACAAATTCCAATACCTTTGTAGCATCCATGCCATTTTCCGGGGCCTCTTCCAAAAACAAGTTGTCCATTTCTTCCCGAGACCCAAAGGCTACCGGGAATTTTTCATGTTGGGTATGATGATGCTCCACAATGGCATCCACGATCTGGTAGCCGTACTTTTGCATTTCCTCTTTGGAAAGTTCCAATCTTGCGGTGTTCTTCTTCATACGTCCTGTTTCAGTTGGACTGCAAAAATATCACATTTGGAATGGCTGGAAACTGGAAAGACCAGAAATATGTTTTTTGGGGCAGTAATGCTACCTTTACCAATGGTACGCCCAAGGATGGTATTTGTTATGGAAAAACAGGATATAGTGGACAGGCAAGGTATCTCGTTGTTAGTGCATCGCTTTTATGAAAAAGTACGCGCTGACGAGGAAATAGGCCATTTTTTTAATGAAACGATTACTGATTGGCACGAACACATGGAAAAGTTGACCGATTTTTGGGAAATGAACCTGTTCTTTGCCCAAAAATACAAAGGGAACCCCATTCAAGTCCATGCAGAGTTGGATAGGGATATGGGCAGGACCATTGATAATTATCATTTTGGGATATGGCTAAGGCATTGGTTTTCTACACTGGATTCCCATTTTAACGGTCCAAATGCGGAAAAGGCAAAACAACGGGCCAGAAACATTAGTGTACGAATGTTTTTTGCGATATATGAACAGCGTAAGCGGGACGGGGTCCTTTAATATTCCCAAAATTAACGGGTAAGTTCCGTAAAAAGACTTTCCAAATTTTTGTTCTTCCTGCTTAACTGAAGGGTTTTCAATTGGTTATCGTGCGCAAAATCGAAAACGGCGGGGCGCATATCGCTCGTAGTATTGAAGGTAAGTTCGTATACAAATCCACCGGTGTTGGTCACTTTGGAAACATGGGGAAGTTGCTGTAGCAATTGCTCTTCCACACGGTAATCGAACTCCACCTCAATGATCTGTTCCTCGGCTTCACGGAGTTCTTCCAATTTTTTATCGGCCACCAATTGTCCTTTGTTGATGATGATGACCCGATCGCACACGGCTTCCACCTCTTTCATGATATGGGTGGATAGGAGAATGGTCTTTTCCTTACCAATATCGCGGATCAATTTGCGTATTTCGATGAGTTGGTTGGGATCCAGGCCAGTGGTAGGCTCATCCAAGATCAATACTTCGGGGTCATGGAGCAGGGCGGCGGCCAAGCCAACACGTTGTCGGTATCCTTTGGACAGTTGCCCAATTTTTTTGTGGGATTCCGGGGTAAGGCCGGTTTTTTCAATGACCTCCTCAATCTTCGACTTGGGCACGTGGTACACATCGGCATTGAATGCCAGATATTCCTTCACGTACATTTCCAGATATAACGGATTGTGTTCTGGAAGGTAACCGATGCTTTTTTGTACATCCCGTTCGGATTTCAACACATCGAACCCATTTACTTCCGCATCGCCGCTATCCGCCTTGTAATAGGTGGTCAAGATCCGCATCATGGTGGATTTACCTGCCCCATTGGGACCTAAAAAACCTACTACTTCCCCCTTTTTGATGGAGAAGGATACGTTGTTCAACGCTTTTTGGGGACCGAAGGTTTTGGTGATGTTCTGAACGGTGATGGACATGCCATTGGATTTGATTGTTCAAAAATACACTTTTAGAAATATCGTTGACAACACTTGATGTAATAGTGCCAGTTTTTGGGCAATCGGCTTAAGAACATGTAAATTCTTAAAAAAGATGGTTTTCTGCATGGTAAAATGCAACGAAATCTTCCAAATCGAAAAAAATCAAAAAAAAATTAAGGAAAGCTGTTGTTTTCGGATGGATTGGCTAAATTAGCCGAGAATTTATTACGAGATGACAAATACGTATTTCTGGAACGGTTTCTACTTTTACTTCTTTTTTAAGAGAGGTACGGGACTGTTGTGAATGCGTTTAAAGTATAACCAATACATAAAGTCCCGATTTAAATCGGGGCTTTTTTTTTGCAATGGGTTTAAAAATAGCCATTCAGGGAATTAAAGGTTCCAACCACCATAAGGTGGCCACGGATTTTTTTGGAAACGACATCGAATTATTGGAATGCAGTTCTTTTGATGCCATCATCGACCATTTGTTGACAGGGATGGCGGACAAAGGTGTTATGGCCATTGAAAATTCTATTGCAGGTTCCATCATCCCCAATTACAATCTGGTGTACCATAATAAGATTCACATCATAGGGGAACATTATTTGAACATTCACCATCATCTTATGGTACTCAAAGGCAGGACTTTTGAGGATATAAAAGAAGTGCATTCCCATCCCATGGCCTTGTTGCAGTGTAAGGAATTTTTTAGGGCCCATCCCCACATTAAATTGGTGGAAAGTGCGGATACCGCCGAAACGGCCAAACTCATCAAGGAGAAAAAACTGAAAAATATTGCGGCCATTGCCCCAAAAATGGCAGCTGAGCTGTATGGGTTGGATATCATTGCGGATAATATCCAGACCATAGTGAACAACGCAACACGGTTCATCATCCTTAAAAAACAGAATAAGGTGTTACCCAAGGAAGAGATTGATAAGGCTTCCTTGCGCTTTATCACCGATCACAAAAGGGGAAGTTTGGCCACGGTCTTGAACGTGATGAGCGATTGCAATATGAACCTTACCAAAATACAGTCGCTTCCAGTTATTGAAACACCTTGGAAATATGCCTTTTTTGTGGACATGACCTTTGACAAATACGAACACTTTGCCAAGGCAAAATCCTTGCTGGAGATTATGGCAGAGGATTTTCAGGTGTTGGGCGAATATAAAAATGCATTGTTGCCATGATTACTGCGGATAGATTACATAGTGTACAGGAATACTACTTTTCCAAAAAATTGAGAGAGGTAAGGGGATTGATCAATCAAGGGAAACCCATCATCAATATGGGAATCGGGAGTCCTGATCTTGCACCATCACCAAAGGTGTTGGAAACCTTACGGGACTGCATCACCGATACGGGTGCCCATCAATACCAGAGTTACCAAGGGTTGCCTGAGCTTAGGGAGGCCATCGCCAATTTCTATCAGCAAAAATTTGGGGTAAGTGTCGATCCATCCACCGAAATTTTACCCTTGATGGGTTCCAAGGAAGGTATCATGCACATCAGCATGGCTTTTTTGAATGGGGGAGATGAGGTCTTGTTGCCCAATCCAGGTTATCCAACATACGCTTCTGTTACCAATTTGGTCGGTGGAGTGCCTGTTACCTACAATTTGACAGAGGAAAATGGATGGTTCCCAGACTTGGAAGCATTATCCCAAAAAGATCTGTCCAAAGTAAAATTGATGTGGGTCAGCTACCCGCATATGCCTACAGGGGCCACTGCAACATTGGACCAGTTGAAGTCCTTGGTGGCCTTTGCCAAAAAGTACAGCATTCTTTTGGTGAACGACAATCCATACAGTTTTGTTTTGTCCAACAATCCAACTAGTATTTTGTCCATTGAAGGTGCAAAGGAATGCACCTTGGAACTAAACAGTTTGAGCAAGACCTTTAACATGGCCGGCTGGCGTGTGGGAATGGTGTTGGGAAGCGAGGAGCATATCAATGCAGTACTCAAAGTGAAGAGTAACATGGATTCAGGGATGTTCTACGGTATCCAAAAAGGCGCCGTTGTGGCCCTACAAAGTGGTCAAGAGTGGTTTGAGGAATTGGATCAGGTGTACACCAAAAGAAGGGAACTCATGTTTCAATTGGCTGATAAACTGGGATGCACCTACGATAAAAATGCAGTGGGGATGTTTGTGTGGTGCAAGTTGCCTGAAGGTTCCCTTTCATCCGAGGCATTTATCGATAACGTCTTGTATGAAAAGGATATTTTCATTGCACCGGGGACCATTTTTGGTAGCAACGGTGAAGGATACATCCGATTCTCGCTTTGCGTAAAGGAAGAAAAAATCAAGGAAGCCATAGCAAGATTTTAAATCATGAAGGTAGCAGTAATCGGAATAGGATTGATCGGGGGTTCTTTTGCAAGAGATGTGAAAAAATTGCATCCTGAAGTCACCATTGTTGGGTTGGATAAGAACCAGATCCACTTGGATGAGGCCTTGGAACTTCAGATTATTGATGAAAAAGGGGATTTGGATGCTTTGACGGATGTGGACATGGTTTATGTGAGTATTCCCGTAAATGCCATGGTACATGAACTGCCCAAGATTATGGATGCCGTAGGTGATGATACCGTGGTAATGGATGCCGGCTCAACCAAAAGATTGATCTGTGAAAGTGTGGCAGAACATCCCAAACGACGAAATTTTATGGCCTGCCACCCCATTGCAGGTACCGAATTTTCTGGTCCATCAGCAGCCTTGGAAGGGTTGTACGCCGGAAAGACCATGATTATCTGTGAAGTGGAGAAAACGGCCTTCAAGCTACAGGAAAGGGCTTTGGCCATTTTTCAAGAGATCGGCATGCGCATAAGGTACATGAATCCTGAAGCACACGACAAGCACATTGCCTATGTATCCCATTTATCACACATCAGTTCTTTTATGTTGGGAAAAACGGTTATCGAAAAAGAAAAGAACGAGCGTGATATTTTTGACATGGCTGGATCGGGATTTGAGAGCACCGTACGGTTGGCAAAAAGTTCACCTGACATGTGGACACCCATTTTTGAACAGAACAAGGATAACGTGGTAGAGACTTTGGAAGAGTACATCCAGAATCTGACCACTTTCAAACAGTTGTTGGAGAACAATGACTTTGAGAATGTCCACTTGGAAATGAGTAATACCAATAAAATAAAACAAATACTTAAAGGAATTCCACTTACAAAAAAATAGGAAGCATTATGGAAAACAAGAAGGAAATGAGAAAATGGCTGGATGATATGAACTTGGGCCATCCACTGGTCATCGCAGGGCCTTGCAGTGCCGAGACCGAAGACCAGGTACTTAAGATTGCACACCAATTGAAAGATACCGATGTAAGTTACTATCGGGCCGGTATCTGGAAACCCCGTACCCGCCCCGGAAATTTTGAAGGCGTTGGGGCCATCGGGTTAAAATGGTTACAAAAGGTGAAAGAGGAAACCGGATTGAAGACCGCTACCGAAGTGGCAAACCGTGCCCATGTGGATTTGGCTTTGGAATATGATGTGGACCTATTGTGGATCGGTGCCCGTTCAACGGTGAGTCCGTTCATCGTTCAAGAAATTGCAGATGCCTTGGAGGGAACCGATAAAATCGTATTGGTGAAAAACCCCGTCAACCCAGATTTGTCTTTGTGGTTAGGTGCCGTGGAGCGTTTAGCTTCCGCCAATATTGAAAAATTGGGTGTGATCCACCGAGGCTTTTCTACTTACGAGAAAACCAAATACCGAAACATTCCCGAGTGGCAGTTGGCCATTGAGCTTCAAACGAAGTTCCCTGACCTTCCCATCATCAACGACCCAAGCCACATTACCGGGAAACGTGATATGATCTTTGATGTGTCCCAAACGGCTTTGGATTTGAATTTTGATGGTCTGATGATCGAAACCCACTATGATCCAGATAATGCTTGGAGCGATGCCGCCCAACAGGTGACCCCGGAACGATTGGTGCAGATCATGAAAGATCTTCGCATCAGAAAGGAAAGCGATGAGGAAGCCGAGTACAACAACAAATTGAGTAACCTTAGGGCACAGATTGATGTACTGGACAACCAATTGATCGATCTTTTGGGTAAGCGAATGAAAGTTTCTGACGGTATCGGGGAGTTGAAAAAACAAAAGAACGTTGCCGTATTGCAGAGCAATCGATGGAACGCCATTTTAGGAAACATGATTTTGGAAGGTGAACAAAGAGGATTGAGTGAGGAGTTCGTGTTGAAGATGTTCAAGGCGATTCACCAAGAATCCATCAATCATCAAGAAAAAATCATCAACGCCTAATTAATAGGTCCTTTTTGATGAAACTGTTTGTGTTTTTGGAAAAAAATCCGGGATACAAACAGTTTTTTTGTTTCAAACTGTAACAATCTCCTTCTTCGGTCATCTTTCAAAAGTAAAAACACTCTATCATGAAAAAAATATACACACTCAGTCTTCTTCTACTTCCCTTGCTAACCTTTGCCCAACGCACCATAGATACGGAAGTTGGGGAGTTTAATGAAATCAAGGTATTTGATCTTATCGAGGTGAACTTGATACAGTCCGACGAGAACCGGATCATGATCAAAGGTTGGAACGTGGACGACATTACATGGACCAACAAGAAGGGCGTATTGAAACTCCGCATGCAGTTGGATAAAAAATTTCAGGGCGAGGATACCATGATCGAAGTCTATTATACCAATTTGGATGTGATTGATGGCAACGAAGGAGCCCAGATCACCTGTAACGAGATGGTGCAGAAAAGCAAAATTGAACTAAGGGCCCAGGAAGGAGCCATGATCCATATTGGAATGGATGTGGATTATGCCGATATCCGAGCGGTGACAGGAGGCATTGTTGAAGCTTCTGGCTTGGCCAAGAACCAGTCTGTTGTTTTGAACACCGGAGGTATTTTTGATGGACGAAATCTTAGGACGGCCAATACGGATGTTAAGATATCGGCTGGAGGTGAGGCAGATGTTTTTGCCTCCGAAGCGGTGGACATCAACGTGAGGGCAGGTGGTGATGTGTATGTGTACGGCAATCCCAAAAAGGTCAGTAAAAAAACGTTTGTAGGCGGTAGGGTCTATATCAAATAATAAGAATTCTTGCAATAAAAAAGGCCCTTTGGATTTTTCCAAAGGGCCTTTTATTTTTTTTGGTTCTCGGTTATTTTCTAAAAATGTAGCGGGTAATAAAAATACCTTGGCCATCACCTTTACCAGCTTCACTCTCAACACCGCTTACCACAAATACCAATTCCCATCCGTTGGAAACCATATCATTGATCATGGATGTGATCATGGCATCATTGGCTGCAATGTTCTGGAAACGGATACCTCCCAAATTGTAGAAGTTCAACAATTTGGTTTCCTCAAAATTCTTGACACGGATTTCACTCCGGTCCGATTTGTTACGGGTATTGTCATCCTCGGTCTGTACACTGGTGAATTCCCTATAATCTTTGTCTTCAAGGGCATTGATGATCCTAGATCTACCAAGACCGTTGGGAACAATGGATTCCACGCTGGTGATTACTTTGTACTCTTGTGCGTTTGCTCCAAACGCGGCAGCTAGGGTCATCACTGCGATAAAAACGATTTTTTTCATAATAAATAAGTTAATGATTATTGATAACTGTTAACAAAGATATACGACGGAAAAGAAGGAATATTGTTTCTTTGTAATGAAAATTTGAACAAATTGTGAACGGAACTGTTTATAAATCAACGGGTAGCTGGTATACGGTAAAATCCACTGATGGTGTGTTTTACGAATGCCGAATCAAGGGGAAGTTCCGAACCCAAGGCATAAAGAGCACCAATCCTGTGGCCGTGGGGGATCATGTAACGTTTGAATTGGAAAATGTTGGGGATGAAACGGTTGGTGTTATTTCTGAGATTGGTGAACGAAAGAATTATATCATCCGCAAATCGGTAAAACTGTCCAAACAGACCCATATCATTGCCTCCAATCTGGACCAGGTCTTTTTGTTGGTCACCTTGAACAACCCCATGACCTTTACCAGTTTTATCGACCGTTTTTTGGTCACCGCCGAAGCGTATGACATTCCAGTAATCTTGTTGTTCAATAAGATGGATACCTATTCCGAGGAAGAAAGGGCAGAGGTGGCCTATCTCGTAGACCTCTATTCGAATATTGGTTATGCCTGCATTCAAATGGAGGCCAAGACCGGTAAGAACGTGGATAAAGTAAAGGAATTGATGATGGGCAAGACCAGTATGTTTGCGGGACATTCCGGTGTTGGGAAATCTACCTTGGTCAACGCTTTGGAACCAGGATTGCAGTTAAAAACTGCCGAAATATCCGAACAGCACCTTCAAGGGCAGCATACCACCACCTTTGCGGAAATGTATGACCTGTCTTTCGATGCGCGGATCATAGATACTCCAGGAATAAAAGGATTTGGTATTGTGGATATGGAAAAAGATGAGATTGGCGATTATTTTCCGGAATTCTTTGAGTTGAAATCACAATGCAAGTTCAACAATTGCCTGCATTTGGACGAGCCCAAATGTGCCGTGAAGGAAGCGTTGGAAAACGAGGAAATCGCATGGAGCCGATATAGAAGTTATGTGCAAATGTTGACGGGAGAGGAAGATAATCCATATAGGGAACGTTGATGAAGACAGTGATTCAAAGAGTTTCAAAGGCAAGTGTAACCGTAGATGGTCAAGTGGTCTCGTCCATAGAACATGGGCTTTTGGTGTTATTGGGTATTGAGGATGCCGATGGTAAAGAGGACATCGATTGGCTATCCCAAAAAATCGTGAACCTTCGCATTTTTAATGATGATGACGGGGTGATGAACCGTTCTGTGTTGGATACTGGGGGAGACATTATCGTGGTAAGTCAATTTACCCTGCATGCCTTGACCAAAAAAGGCAATCGACCCTCCTATATCAAAGCGTCCAAACCTGAGGTCGCCATTCCCATGTACGAAAGCTTTGTGCAAAAAATAGAGCAGGATCTTGGCAAAAAAGTGGGCACTGGAATTTTTGGTGCCGATATGAAAGTGGAATTGTTGAACGATGGCCCGGTAACTATCACCATCGATACAAAAAATAAGGAATAATGGATATTGCAAACGCACAACTCGCAGTCGACGAATGGATAAAGAACCACGGGGTTCGCTATTTTAACGAACTTACCAATATGGCCCAGCTTACCGAAGAAGTAGGGGAAGTGGCCCGTATCATCGCTAGGCGGTATGGTGAGCAAAGCGAAAAGGAATCGGATAAGGCCAAGGACCTTGGTGAGGAATTGGCCGATGTGGTCTTTGTGGTCCTATGTCTGGCCAATCAAACGGGGATCGACCTGCAAGCTGCCTTCGACAAAAAATTGGATTTGAAGACCAAACGGGATCACGACCGTCATCAGAATAACAAAAAGCTCAAATAAAGTTATCCCCTTAAGGGGATAGTAGGGCTGTTTTTTCTAGTTTTGGAGTTCCATTCAAACCCAAGAAAATTGAGACTTCAGCTTTCCATACCATCAAATAAAAACATTCAAAAGGCAATACAGATCACGGGCTCCAAAAGTGAGACCAATCGCTCTTTATTGCTTCAGGCCCTTTTTCCGAATATCAAGATCGAAAACCTTTCCAATTCCGATGATGGTGAGGTGATGCAAGAAGGATTGTTGGTGTCAAACGGTGAGGTGGATATCCACCATGCCGGTACAGCCATGCGTTTTTTAACGGCTTATTTTGCTTCCCAAGCTGGCAAAGAAGTAGTCCTTACCGGTTCATCCAGAATGCAGGAAAGACCTATCAAGGTTTTGGTAGAGGCCCTTCTGGCCTTGGGTGCCGATATTGAATATGTAAAAAATGAAGGCTATCCTCCCTTGAAGATCACTGGGAAGAAGTTGGAGCAATCCCAAGTGTCCCTTCCTGCCAATATCAGCAGTCAATATATTTCTGCTTTGCTATTGATTGCGCCTAGCTTGAAGAACGGTCTGGAATTGGAACTAGTGGGTAAGATTACCTCCATACCTTACATTAAAATGACATTGGCACTCTTGGAACAAATTGGGGTACAAACCCACTTTGAAGGAAACCGGATAAAAGTGGAACCAAAAAGTATGGTGGAAGACACCACTTTAGTGGTGGAATCGGATTGGAGTTCGGCCAGTTATTTTTACAGTATTGTGGCCATGTGCGAAGTGGGAACCAAGATCCAGCTTTCATCTTACAAGCAAAACTCGTTGCAGGGCGATAGCGTTTTGTCCAAAATATATCAGGATTTTAGAGTGGAAACCCAATTTGGAGAGAACACCATTATCCTTTCAAAAGTCAGTGGAGACATACCGAATACGGTGGATTACGATCTTTCCAATGCCCCTGACATTGCGCAGACCATTGCGGTGACCTGTTTGGGATTGGGCATGGGATGTCATTTAACAGGCCTTCATACCCTTCCGATCAAAGAGACTGACCGTTTGGCGGCACTGCAAACGGAACTTTCAAAGTTTGGTGCACGTGTTGAGATTGATTCCGCAAGTTTAACATTACAACCCACATTCAATTTAAACTTGGGCGTTGCCATCGACACCTATAATGATCACAGAATGGCCATGGCCTTTGGTCCGCTTGCCATGAGAACAGATTTGATTGTAAACGATGCCGGAGTGGTTTCCAAGTCCTATCCCGATTTTTGGAAAGACCTCAAAACCCTTGGATTCGGTGTCCAGGAAATGTAAGGGTCATTTAATCACGGATTTACTTGACATCCCCTATCGCGAGGTTGTATATTTGCCCCTCTTTTAAAAAATCCAAATAAAGCATAAATGAAATTATCAAACTTCAATTTTGAATTGCCTAAGGAACTATTGGCCGAATATCCTGCAGAAAACAGGGACGAATCCAAACTAATGGTGATCCACAGGGATTCTGGAAAAATTGAGCATAAAATGTTCAAGGACCTTATCGATTATTTTGATGAAGGGGATGTAATGGTCCTGAACAATACCAAGGTGTTTCCAGCGCGTTTGTACGGTAACAAGGAAAAAACCGGGGCACGTATCGAAGTTTTCTTGTTGCGTGAATTGAACCAAGAGCAACGTCTATGGGACGTTTTGGTAGACCCGGCCCGTAAGATCCGTATCGGGAACAAATTGTATTTTGGGGATGATGAGAGTTTGGTGGCCGAGGTAATCGATAATACCACATCAAGAGGTAGGACCCTTCGTTTTCTTTATGATGGCTCCTATACCGACTTTAGAAGAAAACTAAGGGAACTGGGTGAAACACCACTTCCTAAGTACATCAAAAGGGATGTTACCCCAGATGACGAAGAGCGTTATCAGACCATTTATGCAAAGCATGAAGGTGCAGTGGCTGCCCCAACGGCAGGACTTCACTTCTCCAAGCACCTGTTGAAGCGTTTGGAAATCAAGGGAATCGATTTTGCCGAGGTGACCTTGCACGTAGGATTGGGTACTTTCAATCCGGTAGAAGTGGAAGATTTGTCCAAGCACAAAATGGACAGCGAGGAATTGGTGATTGATGAAAAGGCTACGGAAGTGGTCAACAAGGCCAAGGCCAAGAAAAAGAAAGTCTGTGCCGTAGGTACTACTGTGATGCGTGGATTGGAAAGTGCCGTTTCTTCGGAACAAACCCTGAACACTTTTGAGGGTTGGACCAACAAGTTCATTTTTCCTCCCTACGATTTTAGCATCGCCAACTGCATGATCACCAATTTCCACTTGCCCAAATCAACGTTGTTGATGATGGTATCTGCCTTTGCTGGTCATGACTTAATCAAAAAAGCATACAAACAGGCCATTTTGGAGGGGTATCGTTTTTACTCCTACGGAGATGCCATGTTGATTCTTTAATAGAACTCTTTTACCGATTAAAAATCCCGTTCGGTTAAGGACCAGCGGGATTTTTTCTTGATTATCTTTAAGTGTGGAAACCAAAAAAAAGGACATACGGGCACTGACCAAGGATCAACTCCGCAATTTTTTTGTGGAGCAGGGCGATAAGGCTTTTCGTGGTAACCAAGTCTACGAATGGCTATGGCAAAAGTCTGCCCATTCCTTTGATGCGATGACCAATGTTTCCAAGGAAACCCGACAAATGCTGGAAGACCATTTTGTAATCAATCACATTCGGGTGGATCAGATGCAGCGCAGTTCGGATGGCACGATCAAAAATGCGGTTCGTTTGCACGATGGATTGGTGGTGGAGTCCGTTTTAATTCCTACAGAAACCCGCACCACGGCCTGTGTTTCCAGTCAAGTGGGGTGTAGTTTGGATTGTAGGTTCTGTGCCACGGCACGCATGAAGCGGATGCGAAACCTCAATGCGGATGAGATTTATGATCAGGTGGTGGCCATCGACAATGAAAGCCGACTCTATCACGACCGCCCGTTGAGCAACATTGTTTTCATGGGCATGGGAGAACCTTTGATGAACTACAATAATGTATTGAAGGCCATTGAAATGATAACCTCTCCCGAAGGTTTGGGCATGTCTCCCAAGCGAATTACGGTATCCACCTCCGGGGTTCCCAAAATGATCAAAAAGATGGCCGATGAAGAGGTGAAGTTTGGATTGGCGGTTTCATTGCATTCCGCCATTGACGAGGTACGGACATCAATCATGCCGTTTAATGCCAATTTTCCCTTGAAGGATTTAAGGGAGGCTTTGGAATATTGGTACAGCAAGACCAAAAATCGCATCACCTATGAATATGTGGTTTGGAAAGGCATCAACGATACCCAAGAAGCTGTGGATGCCTTGGTCAAGTTTTGCAAATTTGCACCGTCCAAGGTCAATTTAATTGAATACAATCCTATAGACGATGGTGAGTTTCAACAAGCCTCGGAAGCTGCCGTGACCATGTACCAGAACACTTTGGAAAGAAATGGCATTACGGTTACCGTTCGTAGATCAAGGGGTAAGGATATAGACGCTGCCTGTGGACAATTGGCGAATAAACAGTAATCAATGTACAATGGTCAATTAACAATTATCAATTGACATTGCCTTTAACCCTTCATCTTTAACCTTTTCTCCTTCACCCTTACCCAACATCAACCCCAATCATCGATACTTTTAGACCTCTGTCTTAAAACTTAAAACTTCCTACTTCATACTGTTTCATTTTCTTTATTTTTAGGCTTTCAAAACCAAACGCCAAACCAGACCGTTGAAGATAGTTTCACAGATAAGGGAGCCCATTGATCATGAGATGGAACTTTTTGAGGAGAAATTCCACAAATCCATGTCGTCCAAGGTGGCCTTGTTCAATAGGATCACCTATTATATTGTGAACAGGAAGGGAAAGCAAATGCGTCCTATGTTCGTGTTCCTTACCGCCAAGTTGCTCAATGGGGAGGTCAATGAGCGTACCTATACCGGTGCATCCATCATCGAGTTGATCCATACGGCCAGTTTGGTACATGATGATGTGGTGGACGACAGCAACAAGCGAAGAGGTTTCTTTTCCATCAATGCGCTATGGAAAAACAAGATTGCTGTTCTAGTGGGCGATTTTCTTTTCTCGAAAGGACTTTTGGTCTCGCTGGAGAACAAGGATTACGATTTGCTCCATATCATTTCCAACGCGGTTAGGGATATGAGTGAGGGTGAACTGCTCCAAATCGAAAAGGCCAGGTTATTGGATATCACTGAGGAGGTCTATTATGATATCATCCGACAAAAAACAGCCACTTTGATCGCTGCCTGTTGCAGTATGGGGGCGTGTTCGGTAAGACCTGATTCCGAAGAAGTGGAAACCTTTAGAAAGTTTGGCGAGCTCTGCGGTATGGCCTTCCAGATCAAGGATGATCTTTTTGATTACGGAGCAGAAAAGATTGGCAAACCTACAGGTATCGATATCAAGGAGCAGAAAATGACGCTTCCCTTGATCTATGCCCTCAACCAAAGTGACCCCGATAAGAAAAAATGGTTGATCAATTCCATCAAAAATCACAATAAGAACAAGAAAAGGGTCAAAGAGGTCATAGACTACGTAAAGCAAAAAGGAGGCTTGGAATACGCGGTGACCAAAATGTTGGAGTTTAAGGATGAAGCCTTGGCCATTTTGGACAATTACCCGGATTCCGAATATAAAAGCTCCCTTACCTTGATGGTCAACTATGTGGTAGATCGTAAAAAATGATTTTTAATCATTTGATAATCAATTTTTTGTAAAAAAATTTAAATTCCAGGCAACTTTGCTTGATTTCTTTCCGTCTATCTAGATAGAAACACTATTGAAACCAGACTTTGAAGATTATATCCTTATATAACAACGAAAACCAATGGATCAAAAAATCGATCAAGGGTGATCCACAGGCCCAAAGGTTGTTGTATGAGCGGTATGCTCCAAAAATGTTGAGTGTTTGCCGGCAGTACATCAAGGACCTTCATTTTGCAGAGGATGTGATGATCAATGGATTCATTAAGGTTTTCCAAAACTTGGAAGGTTTTAAAAACTTGGGAAGTTTTGAAGGTTGGATCAGGACGATCATGGTGCGAGAAAGCATCAACCATCTCCGAAAAAAACAATTTGTGGTCTATGATGATGAGATGTTCGATACCCAACTTGGCGAGTCCAACCATGACAGCGGATTGTTGGATGTGGAATATGTGCAGCATTTGATCGATGCATTACCGGAGGGCTATAAAACCGTATTTCTGCTCCATGCCATTGAAGGGTATGGACACCAAGAGATTGCCGAAATGCTTGAGATTTCGGAAGGAACTTCAAAATCGCAACTGTTCAAGGCCAGAAAGATGCTTCAAGAAAATTTGACTTTAAAGGGAATGTCGCCCAAATCAAGATCGGGCAAATAAAAGAAAGGGATATGGATAAACTGGAAAAACATATCAAGGATACGTTGGAGGAACGCACTATGACCCCTTCACCGGGAGCATGGGAAAAGATTGCGGGGCAGATTTCCATTCAACCTAAAAAGAAAGGGAGAAAGTGGTATCCGCTTGCCATTGCGGCCAGTTTTGTTGGCATTTTATTGGTTTCCATACTGTTTTTTACCTCGGAACCAAACAAGGAAGCACAAATTCAAGTAGTGGAAGAAAACCCCGGGAAAACTGAAGTAAACTATGATGTTGAGACTCGACCCAATGAGTTGATCCAAAAGGAACAGCTGAATGTTGGGGAAGTGGTTGCGAAATCGGAACCAGAACCAATCCTTCCAGAAAGTCGGAAAGAACAAGTGGAACTACCGAAATCTGAATCTGTTTTGGCGCAACAGGAAACCAAACTTCCTGTTGAAGATGAACGAATCAAAAAATCGGAGGGGCTCATTTTTCAAAAGGTGGAAGAGGTAGTGGCCCAAGTAGAAGTCATGGAGTCGTTACAAAATAATGTCAGTGATGCCGAGGTGGATTCGCTGCTTCGAGCCGCGCAAAAACAAATATTGACAGATAAGCTGTTCACCCAAAGTGGTTCTGTGGATGCCATGGGCCTGTTGGCAGAAGTGGAAGACGAACTTGACGAAACGTTTCGAAACCAAATATTCGATGCACTCAAAGATGGCTACCTAAAATTACGTACTGCGGTGGCCGACCGGAACAATTAAAATTATTCATCAATCAACAAAGATTTTCCTGGTTTCCTGCCCAACATCCGTTGGGCAGGGAGTGGGAATCTATAATCCAAAAAACAATCATGAGAACCATTACATTTTACTTAGCGGCGTTCATTTTATTGCTCGTTTCCCATCAAATTAGGGGACAAGAAGATTATGAAAAAGAGGTGAGGATCCTTAAAATAGAAAAGGAACGCATCATCGAACAGGAAAAGGATGCCCTGAAACTGGAAGTTCGGGACATAAACCGACGATTGGAGAAGGGTGATATTTCCGAAGCAGAGGCTAGAATATTGAAAGAAGAAGTGGCCAAAAGAAGGGCCTTGAACATTGAGAACCGGGTGGCCATTGTAGAAAACAAGATAGCCCTGCTTGAGCGGAATGAAGGGGAAATATTGACCTTGTCTGAGGTGGATACCTTAGAGAATGACCACATCAATCTGGGTATTATGATCGATGGCAAACCGGCCGTTATCTTCAATTCCAATCGTTGGAAAAGGGATATAAAATACGACAGACGCACCTATTCCGATTTTGTATTCGCAGTAGGGTTGAACAATGCTGTGATCGAAGGGCAATCCCTGAACGATTCCCCTTATAAAATTGGTGGTAGCCGATTCTTTGAAATGGGCTGGCAGTGGCGTACAAGGGTCTTTGACCGTTCCAATTGGTTGCGATTCCATTACGGGATTTCCTTCCAGTTCAATGGCCTAAAACCTGATGACAATCAAATCTTTGTCCAAAACGGCAATCAAACCACTTTGGAGGAATTTGAATACGACTTGGACAAGGCCAAATTACGTATGGACAACCTGGTATTTCCCATTTATTTTGAATTTGGTCCATCAAGATTGAGAAAAACCGAACGCACCATTCGCTATTCCATTCATGACCAGTTCAGGGTCGGTATCGGTGGTTACGGCGGTTTCAACCTGGGTACCCGTCAAAAATTGAAATATGTCGTGGACGGGGAACACATTAAGGACAAGCTAAAGCGTGACTACAATACCAGCGACCTCATTTATGGTGTCAGTGGCTATATCGGTTTTGATGGGGTGCTCCTATATATGAAATACGACCTTAATCCCATCTTTAAAGATGCAGACGTGAAACAGAACAATATTTCCTTGGGCCTTCGGTTCGATATTTAAGAACCATATACACAAATGAAAGGCACGGTCGGTTAATGCTGACCGTGTTTTTTAGTTAGATAGGGCACGTTGCATTTCGGGAGTAAATTCCTCTTTGTAAAATACCCTTTTACAGTGCGAACATTCCGCATATTGGGCATTGTTGAGGGTAACCACAGGAATCCAGAACAAATGGGCATAATTGGGTTGGGATACCACTGTTAAAGTACCTGTTTGTTGACAGTAGGGGCATGTCACATTTTGGAGCACCTTGGTTTCTTTTTTGCCTGGTCTGGTTCCGAAGAAAAGAATCATAGAATAGGATTGTACCACAAAGATACTTAGTTTAACCTATTCCCGTGTTGGCAAATCGAGTTCAAGCCGTTTGACTTCATTTCTCCAGCCCGCTTTATAGTCACGGTCCACATAGTAAATGATAAGGTCGGCCTTATAATCGCGATCTACAAAAAACACAGTAAAATCAGCCTTAAAATCCCCATCGGTAAAAAACCATAGACCTTTATTATCTTTTGCCTTGTAATCCCGATCCACTTTATGGACTAATAGATCGGCCTTGTAATCGCGGTCCGCTATAAAGATCAGGAAATCAGCCTTAAAGTCTCCATTCACCTCAAAAACACGTTGGGCCTTTAGGGTTGTGGTACATAAAACTAGGGTAAGAATTGGAATTATTTTTCTCATAATGAAGTATTTGAAACAAAGTTTGTGCCATGATATCTTCTTGAGATTGAGAAAGTGCAAAATAAGAAAACAATAGTTTATTTGAAATATTTTCTACATTCGCGCACATTTTGAATCGTTGAAAGCCTACCATAGCTTGGAGAATTGGTTGTCCTGGATGGATGAGATCTCCGATAAGGATTATGTGGTCATCGACCATTTTTTTCGGGAAGAGCTATATGCTGAAATCCGCTCGTTCTTTCTTTCAAAACTCTCCAGTTTTAAGGAGGCAGGGATCGGTGTGGATTCCGATAACCAGATCAACTCAAAGATTCGGGGTGATTTTACCTATTGGTTGGACCGAAAAAGGGATGCCGATCTTCAAAATTTTTGGGAACTGCTCGATGAAATCATCCAAATGTTCAACCGATATTGCTATTTGAGTTTGTCCGGGTACGAGTTCCATTTGGCACACTATCCTTCGGGGGGGCATTACGACAAACATCTGGATCAATTTGAAAACCGAAACAACAGGATGATCTCTGTAGTCATCTACCTTAATGAAGGTTGGCAACAAGGGGATGGGGGAGAGCTGGAGATCTTTGAAAAGGATGGTTCCAGTTTTTTGGTGGAACCTTTGGCCATGCGGTGTGTCATGTTCAAAAGCGCAGAGGTGCCCCATGCCGTATTGCAGGCCAACAAAAGTCGTTTCAGCTTAACAGGCTGGTTGTTGTACCAACCTTCAGCCTTGGGGAAATTCTTTGGATAGTTTTACCCCTTTTTTATGGGTATTTTTTGAATGAGTTCTACATTTTGGCCATGTTCTGCACTGTAGGACATCACTAGAGTGCCTTTGGTGCCATCATTGGCCTCAATGGTGAAAACAGTGGCTTGGTCATCTGGGTTGGTCATCCCTTCAAAGCGATAGGTATCTATGATTTTTAACTCGCCCGGCTGATATTCCTTTTTGGAGTAGAGGGCCTTTATACTATTTTCCTTCGCTTCAAAGTCTTCTGTGTATCCTTCTTGGGTAAGGGTGTTCACTGCTTCGGATAGGGTATCGAAATTATGTTTGTCCATTGGAATTGATTTTCAGATGATTGGAGAATTGTGATACTTGATTTTTCACTTTTGTCCAGTTTGTATATTCATAGTCTTTGTTGATATCGATGGGGCCATCTTCTTTTTTTGCAATGGAGCGCATCGTTATCTTCTTAAGATAATCATATTTTGTGAATTTTAATGCTCCGGCGATATGCCAAATTTCAACAGCATTCCAACTACTGTCTATTAGGAACTTTTTTGCAATTTGGTCAATTTCATGTTGCTTCTCTGGCAAATCGGATATGATGGCCATGCTTACCGAAAAAAAGCCGGTTATTTTTTTATTGAGTACCTCAACATTATTTTTTATATATCCCCTTATGGAAGGGTTATAGGTGTTGAGATGAATGGAACTCCCAATTAAAATAGCGTCGAAGCTATCCGGCGTAGGAGGGTTTTTGGAGGCATTTGCAAGTACTACCTTGTGGTTTTCCTTTTGAAGAAGCTCTTCCATAAAATGGGCTATTTTAGTGGTTTGCCCCTCCATGGTACCGTAAACGATTAAAATTTTCATGTTTTTAGGATGGTTTTACTATCCTAAAGGCACGTAATATTTGTTGGGATTCATATGATTAAAGTCAGTATACCACGTTTGGGAGTTAAAATTTTCCACCCACAATGGGCAAGGTAAGTTCGGTTCCATCCAGATCAACCGTTAATTCGGTGCCAGGCTCTGGCCAAAGTGTAAATTCCTTGTCGCTGGAAAAAATCATCAAACCGATCTGTTGCCCTTTGGGAATGATTTGGTCATCGGGCATCAAGCTGAATTCCATTTCATAAAACTTGTTGGGCACTAAAGGCTCACTTTGGGTAATCGACTTATAGTTCTGTGGATCGGCCCAACCACGGGTAATGATATTGTCCGTAATTTTTGAGCTGCGTCCTTCGTTCCAAGGTAAAGAAACCAGCCATACGGACAGGTTCGCAGCTGGTTTGCTACTGGCCAATTTAATTTTGATCTTGGCTATTCCGGAAATATGGACGTCCTCTGATAAAATTGGGGTCACATAAAGCAACCGATGATTGGTGGATTCTGCTTGGGCCAGACTGGAACCACTGAAAGAATAGTTGTCCACCAAGGTTTCCATGCCTTGCTTGGCAGGTTTTTGAGTGCTTAAGGCTCCTTTTTCCGGAGCTCCTTTGGTAAGGTAAAAAGTAACGTCGGATGCATCGGGATTAGGATAATCTTTATATGGAGTTGGGTTGTCCCGTGCATCGTTCTCGCGAACGATCCACGCTTTTGGGTCGTTTTGCACCCCATTTTCTACCCCGAATAAGTAATGGGTGAACCAACGGTTCATCATGGAAATGGGAGGTGGTCCCCCATGACCATTTTGGTGATAGTATATCTGGACAGGCAGTCCCATTTCCCTTGCTTTGTTATAAATGCGATAGCTGTGTTCGGGCATCACGTTCCAGTCGTTGAATCCGTGAGACATCAATAAGGCGGCTTTCATGGGTTTCATGTCGTTGAGGTAGTCCCTTCCTGCCCAAAAATCGTTATAATCACCGGTAATGCGGTCTTGGCCATTTTTCATTTCCGTATCTCGAATCATTTTGTTGCTCCATGCCCTTTTGGATTCGTCCCCACTATGGATAAAATCATAGAGCACATCAATATCTTCGCCTAAATAACCGCCTGGTGAACGTACCAACCCATTAGATCGGTAGTAGTGATAGTAGGAGGTGTTGGGTGCAATGGGAATGATGGCTTCCAGGCCTTTTACCCCTGTTGTGGCCGCCGCGAGTGGTAGAGTTCCATTATAACTTGTACCTGTCATACCCACTTTGCCCGTGGACCAAAATGCTTTCACTTCCTCATTGCCATTGCGTTCGGTATATCCCTTGGCACGACCGCACAACCAATCGATGACGGCCTTCGGGGCCAAGGATTCATTGTCTCCCCCAACCGTCGGCGAACCATCGGACAATCCTGTACCTGGGGATGATGAATGCACTACAATATAGCCTCTGGGCAACCAAGTCTGTATTTGGGAATTGGAAATGATGGGGCGCTCCCCGATTCGGGTTACTTCCGGATGTTGTCTAGGCCTGCCAAGTTCCCCGAGTTCGTGTTTTACGTCCCAAAAAATATCGGCGTCTAGTCCAGCGGTACCGGCATAATAAGGGCTGGACTCATAGACCACGGGAAGTTTAAGGCCTTCGGTTTCGGTTTGCACAGGTCGTGTGACATCTACGTGCATGCGGTCCAGTTTGCCATCCCCGTCGGAATCGAACTCGGTCTCAACCCAAAGGTCTTCCCTAATCCAATTGTCCGGATTGGCAAAGGCTTCTACCACCTGGGCCTCACCATTCATGAAAACGGGTTCTGCCTTTTCGGCCATTTGTGCATATACATTGGCCATGGTGGCCAAAACGAACGTGGTCCACATCGATATGTTCCTGAAACTTTTATGTATCATGAATCTAATTTTTAGCTACTTTCTTTGGGTGCAACAATAAGAAAGATTGTCACAAGGTCCAATCAGCTCCTAAGTTACTAAATCTTGAAGGGGAAACTTGGTATTGGATTCCCCAAAACTTTGTTTTTATTTACCTTTAACAGCTAGTTTAACACATCGCACTTGATTTCAAAGACCACTATAGACCAAGTTTACGAAACCGCCCGGGTAGAAGAGGTGATAGGGGATTTTGTGCAGTTAAAAAAGTCGGGGTCTAATTTTAAGGGACTCAGCCCCTTTACCGATGAACGTACCCCAAGTTTTATGGTATCCCCGGTAAAACAGATCTGGAAGGATTTCAGTAGTGGAAAAGGGGGCAACGTGGTGGCTTTTTTGATGGAACATGAACATTTTACGTATCCCGAAGCCATAAAATATCTGGCCAAAAAGTACAATATCGAGATTGACGAGACCGAACAGACCAGTGAAGAAAAGGAGCAGGCCAACGAGCGGGAAAGTATGTACCTGGTCTCGGAATATGCCCAAAAATATTTTGAACAGACCCTGTGGGATACTGAGCCGGGGAAGGCCATTGGTCTGACCTATTTCAAGGAGCGCGGTTTTACGGATGGGACCATCAAAAAATTCGGGTTGGGGTATAGCTTGGATCAATGGGAGGCGTTTACCCAAAGCGCTCTGGATGAAGGGTATCAGTTGGAGTTTTTGGAGAAAACTGGACTTACCATCGTAAAGGAGCAAACAGGTGGTGAAACCAAAAAGTTCGATCGTTTCAAAGGAAGGGTCATGTTTCCCATCCATTCCATGAGCGGAAGGGTGTTGGGATTTGGCGGACGTATTTTGACCAACGATAAAAAAGCGGCCAAGTATCTGAACTCCCCCGAAAGTGATATTTACCATAAGAGTAAGGTGCTGTATGGGATCTATTACGCCAAGCAGGCCATTGCTAAAGAAGATAACTGTTATTTGGTGGAAGGGTATACCGATGTAATCCAGATGTACCAACGTGGAGTGGAAAACGTAGTCTCTTCGAGCGGTACGGCCTTGACCCCGGAACAAATACGCTTGATCAATAGGCTTACCAAGAACATAACGGTACTTTTTGATGGGGATGCTGCGGGATTGCGCGCCTCACTTCGTGGTATCGATTTGATATTGGAACAGGGAATGAACGTGAAGGTGTGCACCTTTCCCGAAGGAGAGGACCCCGATAGTTTTTCCAAGAGCAATACCTATGAAGATCTGGTACTTTATTTGGAAGAAAACGCCAAGGATTTTATCCAGTTCAAAACATCATTATTGGTCAAAGAAGCTGCCAATGATCCTATTAAGCGTGCCGATACCATTCGGGATATCGTAAACAGTATCAGTAAAATACCGGACCGAATCCAAAAAGAGGTCTACATTCAGGAATGCGCCAAGATCATGCAGATTTCCGAAGAGGTGCTGTACAATACCTTGGCACAAATCAATAAGAAAGAGGTAAATGAGGCTTCCAAAAAAATAAAGCAGGAGCAAAAGGTCTTTGAAGTGGTCAAGAACGACCCAGTGGTCGAAAAGGTCAATATTGAAGACGAACATGAGAAGGAAATTCTAAAAATTCTTATTGAATTTGGTAATGAAAAGTTATCAATTGAAGAAATTTATTTTGATAAGGAGATTGGTGAGGAGTACACTGAAACCGTTGAGAGAAGTGTTGCCGAAAAGCTTTACCTTGATCTTCAAGAAGACGAAATAGAGTTTGCAAATCCAATATTTAAAGAAACATATTTACTATTAATTGATCAATTTTTAAATAAAGAATCATTTGATTTTGCCCATTTTGTGAGTTCTTCCCCTAAAGGCGTTTCAAATGTAATTGCTGATTTAGATAGTGTGGAGAATAGATATCAATTACATGATTGGAAAAGAAGGGAGATTTACCCAAAAAGCAAGAAGGATGATTTAGAAAGAAGGGTTCAACAAATTGTTATTTCAATTAGATTGAAACTAGTAAGTGACTTAATGGTATCACTTTTAGAAAATGCTTCCAAAACTGAGACAAATAGAAATGAGATGGAAGAAGCGCGTGATTATTACGAGTTGAAAAAAAGATTAGCACAAAAAAGTGCATTGGTTTTAAAAGATTTTGGGTCTCTTTCATAAATAAAAAAATCCCTTTCAAAACCGTTGAAAGGGACTTACTATAGTTGGTTTGGTTGGGTATTCTTAATACAATTCCAAGGCTTTTGCCTGTTGTAACAGATCCACCAAATTGTCCACGTTCAACTTTTTCATCAAACGGGCCTTATAGGTGCTTACGGTTTTCTCGTTCAGATTAAGACCTTCTGCAACTTCCTTGTTTCGTTTACCACTGGCCAAGAGTTTCAATACCTCAACTTCTCGCGAAGACAGTTTTCTGAAGAATCTTCTTGGTTTTTGGGTGCCTTCATCAAAGGCTAGGCGTTGTGCCAGTTCATTGGTAATGAACATATTACCCTCGCTTACCTTTTTCACTGCGGTGACAATGTAGTCCAAATCAGCGGTTTTGGACAAGTAACCGTATGCACCTGCACGTATGGTACTCAAGGCGTACACATCTTCAGATTGACCACTGTACATTAAGGTCCTGATGTCGGGAAATTCCAATTTCATTTTTCGAAGGGTGGCGATTCCATTGATTTCGGGAATGTCCATTTCCAAAATGACTACATCGGGGGAAACGTTTTTTAAAGCTTGGAAAAGCTCTGCGGTGGTTGATACATCTGCAATGATTTCAATATCAGGACTGGATTCAAGTACCTTTTTAATCCCCAGCCTTACTACAGGATGGTTGTCTGCGATCAATACTTTTATCATTCGCTTAAATAATTAATTCGTGTTTGGTTAGTGTTGTGCAACTTGCGCAGCATAGCAGGCAAGATAACAATTTGCTGCCGTAAAACTGTAACTTTTTTCTTAAAACCATAGTTTTTCTATGGTTTTTTTCGTTTTAGACCGGGGTTTTATGGTTGAAAGGCTACTTTAGACCCTCTGGAATCTCGCAAATGGGAATAGGAACCATCTTATGTTTGTTTGCAGTATTGTACCTTTTATAGATGGAGAATACTTCCTTTTCCCTGCCAGAAAAGTCCTCGATTGTTTTTCCTTGGTTGTCCATTTCCATGGCCCATTCCAATTCAGGGTAGCTTGCACCGATTTGGTCTTCGTCGGTTCTACTGTCTCCCCAAAGCCCATCGGTAGGTGGTGCCTCCATAATATCATGGTTCACCCCTAGAACCCTACCCAATTCATATACCTCTGTCTTGACCAAGTCGGCAATGGGACTAAGATCCACACCTCCATCACCGTATTTGGTGTAAAAACCGATTCCGAAGTCTTCTACTTTGTTGCCCGTACCTGCTACCAAGTATCCTTTAAGTGCGGCAAAGTAGTAAAGTGTGGTCATACGTAATCTGGCGCGGGTGTTGGCCAAGGACATATGGCGTTCTTCTTCTGTACTTGTTTTTGGGAAAGCGGCTACCAAACTATCGAATACGGGGGTAAGGTCAACAGGTTGACGTGAAACATTGGGGAAGTTTTCAATAAGCCAATCAATATGTTTGTCAGCTCTTGTTACCTGATTCTCTCCCTGGTGTATCGGCATTTCCAAACACAAAAGGTCCATTCCTGTTTTGGCACAGAGTGTTGAGGTTACTGCGGAATCGATTCCACCCGATACCCCGATAACGAAACCGTTGCATTTTGCATTGGTGGCATACTCCTTAAGCCAGTTTACAATATGGTCAATTACCTTTTCTGTTTGCATATCTTCTAAATTAGATTCTATAAATTACCTTTGTGCCCTGTAAATTTAAACGCTGTGCCCTTAAAAATGAAGAGGTTGTTGAAATACTTTAGCCCGGAATCGGCAAGTTGGTTGTTTTTGGCGTTCATTTTGGTTTTATCAGGATGTAAGGAGACCGATAAGACCGAAGAGGCAATAGCCAAAATTCCTATTGAGCTAAAGATTTCCAGATTTGATCGTGAATTTGCTGAAGCAACCCCAGCTGACATTCCCAAGTTGAAGAACGAATATCCTTATTTGTTCCCCATGCAGTTTCCGGATAGTGTTTGGATAGCCAAATTGGGCGATACCCTTCAGGTGGAACTTTCCGAAGAAGTGGATAAGAACTTTGGGAATTTTGAAACTGAAACAAAAGCATTGGAATCGCTTTTTCAACATATCAAATATTACTTTCCTGAATTTGAGACCCCGAAAGTGGTGACCTTGACTTCCGACGTTCGGTACGAAGACCGGATCATTCTTACGGATACCTTATTATTGATAGGATTGGACAATTATTTAGGGAAGGACCATCATTTTTATGAGGGCATTCAACGGTATATTGCCGCGGGGTTGGAGAAAAAGTTTTTGGCGTCGGATGTGGCCAGTGCCTTTTCCAAAAAGGTGATTTCGTATCCGCGAAACCGTACCTTTCTTTCTCGCATGGTGTATTACGGGAAGGAACTTTATCTAAAAGATAAATTATTGCCGACCAATACCGATGCGCAAAAAATTGGGTACTCCGATGAACAGATGGATTGGGCTATGGCCAACGAGGAACAGATCTGGAAATATTTTGTGGAGCAAGAAGTTCTGTACAGCACCGATTCTAAATTGGACCGAAAGTTCTTGGATCCGGCACCTTTTTCCAAATTTGGATTGGAATTGGACAACCAATCTCCTGGAAGGTTGGGTAGGTATATAGGATGGCAAATCGTGAGGGCTTTTATGGAAAAAAATGATGTCAGCCTGAATCAACTTTTTGAGATGCCGGCTGATGACATATTGAAACAATCTAATTACAAACCAAGAAAATAAAATGGCAGTAGTACATACTTCAGAAATAAAGTTGACCGTAGGACTTGATGAGAACCGTGTTCCGGAAGAATTAAAATGGTCGGCACAGGATGGTGGCGTACAGGAAGAAGATGCCAAGGCCATGATGTTGTCCGTTTGGGACAGTAAGAATAGGGAGTCCCTTAAGATTGACCTTTGGACCAAGGATATGCCCGTGGATGAAATGAAGATATTTTTCCATCAAACCTTGATGACGATGGCCGATACCTTTATGAAGGCCACCCAAGATGAAAAGATGACCGCTACCATGAAGGATTTCTGCGACTACTTTGCTGAAAAGCTGGAGTTGGATAAACTGTAATTCAATCCAATGGCTCGTTCATCTGATTGAATTTAGCCTTTTCTTCTCCGCGCAAATCCAAAATGCGTTCAATTTTATCCTTTGTGGGCCGTTGGAGCAAGAGATAAAAGATCAAGAATGCCCCAATGATCAAATAAGTAAGATTTTGGGTATTGGAGAAGATTACAATTGCAAATAAGGCGGCACCTTCAAGTAAAGCAAATTTGATCATGGATGCTGTTTGGAACTTGGCCAATTTATCCCGAAGGCTCGTATTTTTGGGTAGATTGCCCAATGTTTTTCTAAAAATAAAGTCCCCTAAAAAAATACTGCCAATGGCAACTACCGGCACTATGGCCATGAACATGTCGCCAGAATTGTCGAAGTTCAATTGGGCGCCTTTACTTTGGGTATAGAACAAAATGCCTAAAACGATAGGGGTGGCCGCAATGCCCAGATGCAAAAAGGACATGATTTTCAAAAATCCGGCTGGTGTAAATCGATTATTGGTCGTTGCCATAGTTGTTTTTTGTGAGATCTTGTAATATAAGGTGTTGATTTTAGTCCCCTGCGACCAGCATGGAAATGACCCAGCCTTTTGTCGTTTTGGTGAATCCCATTCGGTAATCAATGGGCGACACCAGGAATTTATCAAAAACATAGCCTCTTATTTGGCCGTCGGTAGTGGTCACATTCATCCAACCAGGATTTTTATGTTGATTCTCCCAGTCTGGGGCATTGTATTTTACAATTTGATAGCTCAATTGTCCAATCACTTTTGAATCAGAGGTAGTGGGTTTATCCCTTACGTTTACATTGGTACCCATGACCACATAATATTCAAATGCATCAAATTTTTCGGGCCAATCGGTAAAGGTGTAGGGAATGGTGTAGCTGTCGGAACCTTCTTCATATTTGGGGCCACCGATCAATAACAGTTGCTCTGCCACTTTCCAAAAATGGGTGCTATCGTTGTTAAATTCCCACAACTCCTTAAATTCTTCAATACCACCGTCTCCTCCAAAACTGGTCAGAATATTGGGGTCCAAATGTTCTAGGATGAAAGCTTGGTCTTGCCTGCCAACGGCCAAGGTCAGTTCGGTCAAAAATTTGGAAAGGGTATAGTCCGATATTTCAACTTTTGGAGGGTAGAAGGTGTCCTGTGCAAAAACTGTTGAAGTGGCCAAACAAAGAAGGGCCATGAAAAAAGTCCTGTGCATTTTCGGTTAATTAGGTGATTCTAAAATACCTAATTATTCCAAAAACTTTGGAAAGAACTGGGCATTTCTTAACCTTTTGGAGGTTGTATAAAGATTAGGAAATAGAATTTGGGAACAAAAAAAGCCCAATATTGGGCTTTTTTTGAGTACTGATTGATTTTGATTATCGACCTATTTGGGATAGGCTCATGGGGACTTCCATTAACAATACTCTACTGTCCGTCAGAGATTTAAATTGAAAAGAATCCATCTCCCAAAGGCCAAAACCATCCCTTTTTTCCAGTTTTTGACCATTGATTTCCACCTCGCCTTCTAAAATAAAGGCATAAACGCCATTTCCTTCCTTATGGATTTGATAGGATGCTTCGGCACCCGATTCAAATTTACCCAAATGGAACCAAGCATCCTGATGGATCCAAACGCCTTCATCTTCTGGGTTGGGCGACAGTACTTGGTAAAAGGCATTTTCTTTTTCAATGTCTCTAATGGATATTTGATCGTATCTGGGTTCTACATTCCTTTTGTTCGGGAATACCCAAATTTGTAAAAACTTGACTGGCTTGTCCGGATTTTTGTTGTACTCACTGTGGAAAATGCCTGTGCCGGCACTCATTACCTGCACTTCTCCTTCCTTAATGGTAGCCACGTTGCCCATGCTGTCTTTATGTTCCAAATCTCCTTCCAACGGAATGGAGATGATTTCCATATTATCATGCGGGTGGGTTCCGAAACCCTTGGCCGCTGAGACTTGATCGTCGTTCAAGACACGCAAAACTCCAAAATGCATTCGTTCCGGATTTTGATATCCTGCAAAACTGAAAGTATGGTGGGAGTCCAACCAACCGTGGTTGGCATGTCCTCGTGTATTGGCTTTGTGTAATACGGTTTTCATGATTCTTGTTTTTTTGTTCCCTACAAAGGTCATACTACGCTCGTGATTCGGTGATATGAAAACACGGGAAGGACTTATGAAAATCCGATATCAGACAGATTGTTTAAACGTACTGGGCGAAATTCCTGTGCAGGATTTAAAAAAGGCACTGAAATTGGCAGGTTCCGAAAAGCCCAGTTCAAAAGCAATTTCTTTTTGGGAAAGTGGAGAAAAATAGAGCAATCGTTTGGCGGCAGTGGTAATTCGACTTTGGATATGCTCCTTCGCAGTTTTTCCTGTTAATGATCTTACAACGCGGTTCAAATGGTCGGGGGTAATGTGCAAGGCCTCGGCATAAGAAGCGGCATGGTGCCATGTTTTGTAATGCTGATTCACCAATTGTTTAAAGTTGCGCACCAAGTTGGCCCCAACCTCCATGGTTTGGGTATCTAACTGGTTTAAGGAACACAAGTTATGACAAGTGATCAGCAATAATTTGAGGAGCGCACCGATCGCTTCATATTTATAGGCGGAATCCCCCGCGTTTAAGCGCAACATTTCCTCAGAATAGGAGGTAAGGAGCTCCATTTCCTTAATTCCCACTTGTAAGGGAGGTGTATTGGAAAAATCGTTGAAGAGATTGATGTCTTCAATAAAGTCCACCAAAATATGGTTCAAGGCCAAAAATTGGGATGAAAAAACAATGGAATAGCCAACTGTGGGTTTGTCTTCGGTGAGTTGATGTACTTGACCTGGACTGATAAAATATACTTGATTGTTGCTCAGGGTATGTGTGGTAAAATCCACAATATGGTTACCTTCGGCCTCCTTCACTACTAATATGGTGTAGTAATCATGGCGATGTGGAACATCGGGCCGCCCTTTTCTTTTTTGGTAGATGTCTTCCATTTTGGAAATCCCGAAACTGAGAGAACCATCCGCCTTGTTGACATCGTGATAGGTTTTGACCGCATCCATGGGTACAGAAGTTAAACGGAAAATTACTGAATTTAAACTTTTCCCTAAAATGATGGCTTGCGGAGAACTAAACGGTTATTGATTTTTGAAAAAATCCTGGTTGATACCGTCTATAAACTCCAACAGTGCTTCCCCGCCCATATGGTTTGCGGATGAAGTGGTAAAATGTGGGGGCGCTTCTTCCCAAACACCCTCCACCATTTTTTGCAAGTAGGCGTTCACCTGCCTCTCCACGGCCCCAGGTTTCAGTTTGTCCGCCTTGGTAAAGATGATGGCAAAGGGAATTTGGTTGGTCCCCAACCATTCCATGAATTCAAGGTCAATAGGTTGTGGGTCATGGCGTATATCGACCAAAACAAAACCACATACCAATTGCTTGCGTTTTTGAAAATACTCCGTGATATACTTTTGGAAGGTATTCTTGTCCTTTTTAGAAACTCGGGCATATCCATAGCCTGGTAAATCCACCAAAAACCAGTTGTTATTGATCTTAAAGTGGTTGATGAGCTGTGTTTTTCCGGGCCTTCCCGAAGTTTTGGCCAAACCTTTTCGGTCCACCAACATATTGATCAAGGACGATTTGCCCACATTGGAACGGCCTATGAAGGCATATTCAGGCAGGGGTTCATTGGGGCATTTGGCAACATTGGAGTTGCTCATGACAAATTCTGCCGATGTGATTTTCATGGCTAGAAGTTACGCTTTTTCAACCAAGCATCAAGGATACGGTTAAAATCCTCAGGGTGCTCCATCATGGGGGCATGCCCACATTTCTCGATCCAATACAAATCGGAATCCGGCAACAGTTCATGAAATTCCTTGGCTACATTGGGTGGGGTAACCGTATCGTTTTCTCCCCAAATAATACAGGTAGGGGTTTTCATGTGAGGAAGGTCCTTTGACATGTTATGGCGAATGGCACTTTTGGCTATGGCAAGGGTCTTGACCAATTTCATCCTATCGTTCACGGTCGCAAATACCTCGTCCACGATTTCCTTAGTGGCCACTTCAGGGTCATAGAAAACATCTTGTGCCTTCTTTTTGATGAACTCGTAGTCACCGCGTTTGGGGTAACCGTCACCCATGGCGCTCTCGTACAATCCAGAACTGCCGGTAATAACAAGGGCCTTTACCATTTTAGGGAACATTTTGGTGTGCAAAAGCCCAATATGGCCGCCTAAGGAGTTGCCTAAAAGAATCACATCCTTCAGTCCTTTGTACTCGATAAAGTCTTCCAAAAACTTGGCAAAGTTCTTTACGGTGGTCTTCAGGATAGGCATGTCGTAAATGGGAAGTTCAGGGATCAAGACCTTGTATCCTTTGGTCGGAAAATACTCCGATACCCCTTGGAAGTTGCTCAATCCGCCCATGAGTCCGTGCAATATGATCATGGGGGTTCCTTCTCCCTTTTCTATATATCGGTATTTGCCGTCCTCAATTAAATGCTCTTCCATCTATAGTTAGTTGGTAGTAAGAGGCGCAAATATAGGCAATTCAAATCATAAAGATTTCAGGTTTTTGGCCCAACGACACCAAGATTTTTATGAACGACAATTTTCCAGGGAACTTCTCCACCCATTCTGAGGTCGGGTTTACCATCGCCAAAAGGTATTTTTGCGTTCAAAAGTGGGGAATTTATTAACAAAAGTGGTGTTTAGTGGAGAAATGTGGAAATAAAATCTATATATTTGAGTTGTATTAAGTAACCAATTGATTTCTAGTGACCCATATCATCGGACAACACGACTGTAAAGCTGACTCTAAAGGAAGGGTGCTCTTGCCCATTTCCTTGAAGAATCAGTTGTTGCCCGTGATCAAGGAAGGGTTCGTGATCAAGCGGTCCGTTTTTCAACAATGTCTGGAGTTGTATCCCAAACAGGAGTTTGATGTGCTCATGCAAAAGGTCATGAAGAAAAGTAAGATCAATCGCAAGTACGATGCGTTTGTCCGAAACTTTGTGGCGGGCATGAAAGAGGTGGCCATTGATGGGGATACGGGCAGATTGCAGATTCCTAAAAACTTGGTGGATTATGCGAAGATCGACAAGGAAGTGGTCCTCAATGCGGTGTTCGATAAGATAGAGATCTGGAACAAGGATATGTACGAGCAGGTCTTGGCCGAAGGGGAGAAAGATTATGCCGATTTGGCCGAGGAGATTTTTGATGACGATGAATAGTGCGTACCACAATCCGGTCTTGTTACAGGAGTCGGTGGACGGATTGAACATAAAACAAGATGGGGTGTACGTAGATGTCACCTTTGGTGGCGGAGGACATTCCCGTGAAATTTTGAAGCGATTGGGCGAAGGTGGAAAGTTGTTCGCGTTCGATCAAGATGAAGATGCGTTGCAGAACGCTATCGATGACGACCGATTTCAGTTGATCAACCAGAACTTTCGTTACCTCAAGCAATATTTAAAGTTCTATGGCATTCGGAAAGTTGATGGAATCTTAGCGGATTTTGGGGTTTCCTCGCATCAGTTCGATGAGGCGGAGCGCGGCTTTTCCATTCGGTTCAATGCTGATTTGGACATGCGGATGGACAGGACCAACGCCCTATCGGCCTTTGAGGTGGTCAATGCGTATTCCCAAGAGGATCTTGCAACCGTCTTGTTCCAATATGGTGAATTACGGAATGCCAACGCCATGGCCAAGACCATTGTTGTAGCAAGGGAACAAAAACCTATCAAAACAACCGATGATTTGAAGATGGTGCTTGGCAAGTTTTTGCCCAAGATGAAGGAGAACAAAATCTTGGCGCAGATTTATCAGGCTATCAGGATCGAAGTGAACCAAGAAATAGAAGTGCTCAAGGAATTTTTGATGCAGGTTCCAGAATTACTGAATCAAGGAGGCCGATTGAGTATGATCAGTTACCATTCCTTGGAAGATCGGTTGGTAAAACGGTTCATCCGTGATGGAAGGTTTGAAGGCGAGCCGGAAAAGGATTTTTATGGGAACATCAGTGTTCCTCTAAAAAAAGTAGGAGGGCTCATCGTACCATCAGCAGAAGAAATAGCACAGAACAATAGGGCACGCAGTGCCAAACTCCGGATTGCGGAAAAAATATAGGTAGAAGTTGAAATGTCATCTTGAGCGCAGTCGAAAGGTGATTTTTTAAAAGATTCCCGTCGGCATGGGAATGACAATTGAAGATGAAATGAGAAAAGGATTACTGGACATACTAAAAGGAAAGTTTTTGGTGAGCGGGGATGCTCCCAAGAACTGGATGTTCTTGTTGTTTGCCTCGTTTTTGGCAGCCTTGATGATTTCCAGTAGCCATAATGCTGACCGAAAGGTCCTTGAGATCGCTGCCCTTAATGAAGAGGTCAGGATGCTGAAGAGCGAATTCTTTCAGGGCCGTTCCCAAGTACAACAACTCAAATTGGAATCGACCTTAAGGCAAGTGGTTGCTGACAAAGGATTGGTCCCTTCCGAAAATCCACCTAAAAAAATCAAAGTAAAATCTGCTGACTGATGCCGATCACTGAAAAAAATATCATGAACAGACTGTACCTGGTTTCCGGGGGTCTTGTGGTGTTGGCCATTGCGGTAATCGTGAAGGTGGTGGATATTCAGGTGGTAAAGGCTGATGAATACAAGCAATTGGCCTTGAGCAAGACGGAGAAAATGTTCACCATTGAACCCAATCGAGGCAATTTGTATTCCGAGGATGGCAGTTTGTTGGCGGCTTCCGTATCCAAATATGAAATTCGGTTTGATGCCAAAACGGTGTCCGAAAATAATTTCCAGAATCATGTGGCTGCACTTTCCGATTCGTTGGGAATGATGTTCAACAGGCCATCTTCCTATTACAGACAATTGTTCCGCAAGGCAAGGGCCAATGGGAACCGTTATGCATTGGTGGCACGCAATATCGATTATCTCGACTTTGTCAGGATCAAGCAATTCCCACTTTTTAATCTTGGTCCGTATAAAGGTGGATTTATTGAAACACACCGTGTGGTCCGTGAATACCCTTTGGGTCAAATGGCAGCCCGTAGCATTGGGTATGAAAGGGTGGACGAGAATGGGTACTATACCCGTGTGGGCATGGATGGTGCTTTTGGCGAGACCTATTTGCGTGGCAAGGAAGGGAAGCGTCTAAAACAAAAAATAGCCAAGGGCCAATGGAAACCGGTTGGACTGGATAACATTGTAGAACCCCAAGATGGTCTGGATGTGGTATCCACTATAGATGTGAACATTCAGGATATTGCCCATCATGAGCTTTTGGCACAGCTGGAAAAATATAAGGCTGATCATGGATGTGTGGTGGTCATGGAGACTGAAACAGGGGAAATCAAGGCCATTTCGAATTTGGGCCGAACCTCGGACGGAAAATATTACGAAAAACTCAATTACGCCATTGGGGAATCCCATGAGCCCGGCTCCACTTTTAAGCTGATGTCTTTAGTGGCCGCTTTGGAGGACAAGGTGGTGGATACCAGTACCGTGGTTGATACCGAAAATGGTCGTTACCGTATTTATGATGGAGTAGTAAAGGATTCTAGGCCAGGCGGATATGGAAAAATTTCGGTAGCCAAGGCTTTCGAAGTCTCTTCAAACACCGCTTTTGCCAAGATCATCAACGAAAATTATAAGGAACAGCCCGAAAAGTTCGTAAACCGATTGATGAACATGGGGCTTCATAAAAAGTTGGGTCTACCTATCATCGGGGAGGGTGATCCAGTGATCCGCTATCCAGGGGAAAAAGGATGGTCCGGAATTTCCTTGGGTTGGATGTCGCATGGTTATGAAGTTTCCTTGACTCCTATGCAAACCTTGGCCTTTTACAATGCCATTGCCAATGATGGCGAATTTGTAAAACCCCGTTTGATCAAAGAGGTACGTGATGGTAGCAAGGTGGTAAAACGATTTGATAAACAAGTGGTGAATTCTTCCATCTGTTCCCATGAAACCGTTGAAAAAGTACAACAATTGATGAAGGGTGTGGTGGAAAAGGATTTCGGAACAGGGCATAAACTGTATTCCAAAAACTTCTCCATGGCCGGTAAAACAGGTACTTGTCAAAAAAACTATGTGACCAAGGACCCTGATAAATTGGCCTATATCTCCACTTTTGCTGGCTATTTCCCTGCGGATAACCCTAAGTATTCCTGTATTGTGGTCATTCATGAGCCCGATAAAAGCGTTGGGTATTATGGGGCGGATGTTTCTGGTCCTGTTTTTAAATCCATGGCCCAAAAGATACATGCCATTTCACCTATGGTGGATGAAGTGGAAAGTGATATGATCGAGGATGCTAAGCTCGACGAAAACTATCAACAATATTTTGCCCAGGCCCAAAAGAAATTCAGCACCGTGCCCAATGTGAAAGGTATGAGCGGTATGGATGCCGTCTCCCTTTTGGAAAATATGGGGTTGGAAGTGGAGGTGCATGGGAACGGAAAGGTGAAAAAACAATCCATAGATCAGGGAACCGATATCAAACGAGTCAAAAAAATAGTATTGGAGCTTTCATGAAGTTGTTGAAGGATATTTTATATGGAGTAAGCTTGTCCGCGGTAAGTGGGGACACCAATGTGTTGGTGAACCATATCCATTTCGACTCAAGGGCAGTTGGGATGGATGATATTTTTGTGGCCGTTCGAGGAACCTTGACCGATGGGCATAAGTACATTCAAAAAGCGGTGGACTCCGGGGCCAAGGCCATTATCTGTGAAGAGCTTCCTGAAATATTGGTCAATGGTGTTACTTACCTAAAAGTACCGGATTGCAACAGTGCCTTGGCGATTGTGGCTTCTAATTTTTATGGCAACCCTTCCAAAAATCTAAAGCTTGTTGGGGTTACAGGAACCAATGGAAAAACCACGGTAACTACGCTTTTGTACAACTTGTTCAAAAAAGCAGGATATAAGGTAGGGCTGATCTCAACCATCAAGGTAATGGTGGATGAAATGGAATTTCCAACCAGCCATACCACACCTGATGTGTTGACCATCAACAGTTATTTGTCCAAAATGAACGAGGTGGGTGTGGAGTTCTGCTTTATGGAAGTGAGCTCTCACGGTATCCATCAAAAAAGGTCCGAAGGACTACATTTTGCAGGGGCCATTTTTACCAACCTGTCCCACGATCATTTGGATTACCACAAAACCTTTGCAGAGTACAGGGATACCAAAAAGAAGTTGTTCGATGGACTTCCCAAAACAGCCTTTGCCTTGGTGAACATTGATGATAAGAACGGCTTAGTGATGTTACAGAACACCAAGGCCAAAAAATATACCTACGCCCTAAAAACCTATGCGGATTACAGGGCCCAGATTTTGGAAAGGCAGTTCAACGGGCAACTGTTGAAGATGGATGAGAATGAACTGTGGTCTAAACTCATCGGTGATTTCAATGCCTACAACCTGTTGGCCATTTATGCCACTGCGGATCTGTTGGGTCTGGAGAAAATGGAGATTCTAAGGTTGATGAGCGAATTGGAAAATGTAGACGGTAGGTTCCAATATTACATTTCAAAAGATAAGATAACGGCTATTGTTGATTATGCCCATACGCCGGATGCACTAAAAAATGTATTGGTTACGATCAATGCATTGAGGACTGGAAATGAAAACGTCATCACCGTAGTGGGGTGTGGTGGTGACCGTGATAAGTCTAAGCGTCCGGTTATGGGTCATATCGCTTCCGAAATGAGCAATCAGGCCATTTTCACTTCGGATAACCCTAGAACGGAATCCCCTGCGGTGATCATTGAAGAAATGGAGGCAGGAGTGGAGCCCCAGAATGCCAAGAAGGTGTTGTCCATAGAAAACAGGAAGCAGGCCATAAAAACCGCTTGTAAACTGGCTTTGGCCCACGACATCATTCTTGTGGCCGGAAAAGGGCACGAAACCTATCAGGAAACCAATGGTGTCCGTGTGGATTTTGATGATTTTAAAGAAGTAAAAGAAGCTTTGGAGAGCTTAAATAAATAACGTAGTCCATGCTATACTACTTGTTCGATTTTTTGGAGAAACAATATCAGCTGCCAGGCGCGAGTCTTTTCGGGTTCCTCACCTTCAGGGCTGCTATGGCCGTAATGTTGTCTCTTTTAATAGCCATGGTTTACGGTAAACGCATCATTGTTTTCCTTCAAAAAAAGCAGATAGGAGAAACGGTTCGCGATCTCGGATTGGAAGGACAAAAGCAAAAGGCGGGTACCCCTACTATGGGTGGATTGATCATCATCATGTCCACATTATTGCCTGTTATTTTGTTTGCGGACATCAAAAATATTTATGTCATCCTATTGATCATCACCACCATTTGGATGGGTATCATCGGATTTATCGATGACTACATCAAAATCTTCAAAAAGGATAAACAAGGCCTAAAGGGCAAGTTTAAGGTAATGGGCCAGGTCGGATTGGGATTGATCGTGGGGTTGACCCTGTATTTTCACCCACAAGTGACCATAAAGGAAAAGGATACGACCACCATTACGGAAAACTTTAAAGTGGAACGGGTTTTTGGAGAAGAGACCAAGGCTGTCCGTACCAATGTGCCCTTTTTCAAGAACAATGAATTGGATTATGCCGATTTCATCTCTTGGATGGGTGATGGTATGGAAGATTATGCTTGGATCATCTTTATTCCAGTGGTCATCCTTATTGTAACAGCAGTTTCCAATGGGGCCAACCTAACGGATGGTATCGATGGTTTGGCGGCAGGTTCCTCTGCCATTATCGTACTCACCTTGGGCATTTTTGCTTGGGTTTCCGGTAATATTCAGTTTTCTAGTTATCTCGATATTTTTTATCTGCCAAGAGTAGGTGAATTGGTGGTATTCCTCGCTGCCTTTGTGGGGGCATTGGTCGGATTTTTATGGTACAATGCCTATCCGGCACAAGTGTTCATGGGCGATACAGGTAGTCTCACCATTGGAGGGGTCATCGCCGTGATCGCCATCATCGTTCGCAAAGAATTGTTGTTACCCATTTTGTGCGGCATCTTTTTCGCGGAATCGTTGTCCGTGATGCTGCAAGTGGGGTATTTCAAGCATACCAAAAAGAAATACGGGGAAGGAAGGCGCATTTTCCTGATGGCTCCTTTGCACCACCATTATCAGAAGAAATCGTACCACGAGAGCAAGATAGTGACCCGCTTTTGGATCATTGGGATATTGTTGGCGATCATCAGTATTGTCACCTTGAAAATTAGATAGATGGCACGTTTGGTGGTACTTGGAGGAGGAGAAAGTGGTGTGGGAACCGCCATTTTAGGATTGAAAAAAGGATTTGAAGTCTTTGTTTCGGATAAAGGTGAGATAAAGGATAAATACAAAGAAGTTCTTGAACATTTTGGGATCGAATGGGAATCGGGCCAACATACGGAGGCCAAAATTCTCAATGCCGATATGGTGATGAAGAGTCCGGGAATACCTGACAAAGTGCCTTTGATTAAGGAGCTTGTGGCAAAAGGTATTCCAGTGATTTCGGAAATCGAGTTTGCTTCCAGATATACCGATGCAACCATTATCGGGATTACGGGAAGCAACGGAAAGACCACCACAACTATGATGACCTACCATTTGGTCAAGGAAGGTGGTTTGAATGCTGGCATGGCCGGTAACATTGGTGATAGCTATGCCAAGATGGTGGCAGAGCAGGATTTTGATCACTACGTTTTGGAGATCAGCAGTTTTCAACTGGATGGCATTGTGGATTTTAAACCCCATGTGGCCGTGATCACGAACATAACACCGGACCATTTGGATCGCTATGAGTACAAATTTGAAAACTACATCGCATCCAAGTTTCGCATAGCGATGAATCAAGATGAGCAGGATTACCTGATCTATGATGCAGACGATGAAGTTTTGGTGGATTGGTTGAAAAAGCATCCCGTACGGTCCAAATTGATTCCATTCACCCTAAAAGGGGAGGTAGAAGAAGGAGCTTGGCTCGAAAATGATACGATTAAAATAAAATTAGAACATAAAACCTTGGAAATGAGTACAGATATTTTGGCCTTGGAAGGGCAACACAATGTGAAGAATACAATGGCCGCAAGTATGGCCGCCCTTCTGGTGAAGGTAAGGAAAGAAACCATTCGCCAGAGTATCCAGTCGTTCCAGGGAGCGCCACACCGATTGGAAAAAGTTTTGAAAATCAACCATGTGGAGTACATCAATGATTCCAAAGCTACCAATGTGAACGCTACGTTTTACGCTTTGGACGGCATCAAAAAACCCATCGTGTGGATTGTTGGTGGTGTGGATAAAGGGAACGATTATTCCGAGTTGATGCCATTGGTCAGGGAAAAAGTAAAAGGAATCATCTGTTTGGGTATGGATAATTCCAAGTTAATGGATGCCTTTGGCAATGTAATCGATTTGATGATCGAGACGTATTCCATGGAAGAGGCTGTAAAGGTGGCCTATAAAATGGCAGAACGTGGTGATGCCGTGTTGCTTTCACCAGCGTGTGCCAGCTTTGACCTGTTTGAAAACTATGAGGACAGGGGAAATCAATTTAAAAACGCCGTAAAAAACTTGTAAACGTGTTTGCAATCTTCAAAAATCTGAAAGGTGATAAAGCCATCTGGGGCGTAGTAGCTCTTTTGGCCCTTTTCTCATTTTTGCCCGTGTACAGTGCCAGTACCAACTTGGTCTATGTAAATGGGGATGGGACAACCATCGGTCACTTGGTCAAGCATGCCATGTTGTTGTTCTTGGGATTCGGGATCATTTATGCCATTCACAAAATCCCGACACATTATTTTAAGGGACTCTCCATCATTGCACTTCCCATTGTTCTGATTCTGTTGGCCTACACCCTAACGGTGGAAACCAGGATCGGTGGGGTAACGGCAAACCGTTGGATCAAGATTCCATTTGTAGGGGTCAATTTCCAGACCTCCACTCTGGCATCGGTGGTGCTGATGATCTGGATTGCCAGGTATTTGACCAAGATCAAGGATGTACAGATCACTTTCAAAGAAAGTATTTTACCTCTTTGGCTTCCTGTTGCTTTGGTGGTTTTATTGATTTTACCGGAGAACTTTTCAACGGCGGCCATCATTTGTTTTATGGTGATGGTGCTTTGCTTTTTGGGAGGCTATCCATTAAAATATTTGTTTTCCATGCTTGGGGTTGGGATTGTATTTGCAGGTATGTTCTTGTTTGTACTGTTCAAGGCACCCGATGTTTTGCCACAGAGAGCAGGTACTTGGAAATCCAGGATAGAGACTTTCTTGCACCCAGAAAATGCCGATAAGGATGATTTGCACCAATTGACATTGGCCCAGATAGCCGTGGCGGAAGGGGGCATTGTGGGCAAGGGAGCAGGCAAGAGTGTCATGAAGAATATGTTGTCGCAAAGTACCTCCGATTTCATTTTTGCGATCATCATTGAAGAATACGGATTGGTTGGCGGGGGCGCTTTGTTGTTCTTCTATCTGTTGTTGCTGTTCAGGATCGTGGTGGTAGCGCATTCGGCTAAAACGGTGTTTTCAAAATTATTGGTGATAGGGGTAGGACTTCCGATTGTGTTCCAGGCTTTCATCAACATGGCAGTTGTGGTACAGTTGTTCCCGGTAACGGGTCAGCCGTTGCCCTTGATCAGTATGGGAGGTACTTCCATTTGGATGACCTGTATGGCCATCGGCATTGTGCTTAGCGCCAGCAACAAAAAAGAGAATTTGGAGGAGCAATCCTATGACATAGATGAAACGAACCCTTTAGAAGTATTGAGTGGGCAATTATAGGTTTATTCTATCTGGAGGAGGAACGGGAGGACATATTTATCCCGCTGTGGCCATAGCCAACGAGCTAAAAAGAAGACATCCGGACGCGAAGTTTTTGTTCGTGGGGGCCAAGGATAAAATGGAAATGGAAAAAGTGCCACAGGCCGGATACGAAATAAAAGGTTTGTGGATCAGTGGATTACAACGGAAACTGACATTGAAAAATCTCATGTTTCCCTTTAAAGTGATAAGTAGTTTGTTAGGAGCACGTAAAATAGTGAAACAGTTCAAACCCCAAGTGGCCATAGGTACAGGGGGTTTTGCCAGCGGGCCTTTGTTGAAGGTTGCCGCCGGCGCTGGAATTCCCTGTGTGCTTCAAGAACAGAATTCCTTCGCAGGGATCACTAACAAACTATTGGCTGGCAAGGCAGAGAAAATTTGTGTCGCTTACGATGGAATGGAGAAATTTTTTCCAAAGGAAAAAATCGTAAAAACTGGGAACCCGATCCGCATGGATTTGGTGGATTTGAAAGCCGATAAAAAAGAAGCCATTGCTTTCTTTGGATTGGATGCCAACAAGAAAACCCTGTTGGTTTTGGGTGGAAGTTTAGGCGCACGTCGTATCAACCAATTGGTGGAAAAGGAATTGGATTTTTTCAACAAGCAAGGACTGCAATTGGTTTGGCAATGTGGAAAACTCTATCACGAAGACTATAAAAAGTATGATTCCGATAGCGTGAAGGTGTTGCCCTTTGTCAATCGGATGGATTTGGCCTACACCGTCGCCGATGTAATCATATCAAGGGCAGGTGCCGGTTCGGTATCGGAACTCTGTTTGGTGGGAAAACCGGTGATTTTTATTCCCTCACCCAATGTGGCCGAGGATCATCAGACCAAGAACGCCAGTGCCTTGGTGGCGGAGAATGCAGCCATCATGATGAAGGAGTCAGAATTGGAAGAAAACTTTGAGAGCGGTTTTACGGAATTATTGGCATCCGAAGAAGCGCAGAAAAACTTGGGCCAGAACATCAAAAAACTGGCCATGCCAAAGGCTACGGAACATATTGTGGACGAAATTGAAAAATTGTTGAGGTGAATTTGAAGGACATACATAGCGTTTATTTTATTGGCATCGGAGGGATTGGTATGTCCGCTTTGGCGCGCTATTTCAATTTCATTGGCAAGGAAGTGGCCGGATATGATAAAACGCCGACTCCTATTACCGATGGACTTGAGGAAATTGGGATTCCTGTCCATTTTGAGGACAATGTGGATTTAATTTCCGATACCTTCAAGCATCCCCAAACCCTAGTGGTGTATACCCCAGCGGTCCCAACATACCATACGGAACTGAACTTTTATAAGAACAATGGTTTCCAAATAAAGAAACGTTCCGAAGTATTGGGCATCATCACCAAGGATTCCTTTTGCTTGGCAGTGGCAGGAACGCATGGTAAAACGACCACATCGGCCATTCTGGCCCATTTGCTCAAAGAATGTGGTTTACCCTTCACGGCATTTTTAGGAGGTATTTCGGAGGATTTCAACAGTAATTTTGTGTTGGATGGTACCGAATATTCCGTAGTGGAAGCGGATGAGTTCGACCGATCCTTTTTGAGGCTCTCCCCAACAGTGGCTTGTATCACTTCCATGGATGCCGATCATTTGGATATTTATGGCACCAAAGAAGAACTACATCATTCTTTTCGGGAATTTGCCGGAAAAATCAAGCCGGGAGGAAAATTGTTTGTTCGAAAAGGGTTGCCCATGGAAGGCATCACCTTTGGGATTGAGGACGGTTCTGACTTCTGCATAGAAAATATTGACATTGAACATGGTACCTACATATTTGATCTGGTCACGCCTTCGGAGGTTATCAAGAACGTTAAGTTCAACAAACCCGGAAGGCATAATTTGCTCAATGGATTAGCTGCATTCGGAATGGCGGTGCAAACCGGTTGCCCACCACACCGCCTAGCCGAAGCTTTGGCAAGTTTTAAGGGAGTACAAAGAAGATTTTCCTATCAGATCAAGGAAAAGGACTTCGTTTTTATCGACGATTATGCCCATCACCCAACCGAGATTAATGCGGTTTACCAAGCCATTAGGGAAATGCATCCTGGACAAAAGATCACCGTGATTTTTCAACCCCACTTGTTCTCAAGAACAAAAGATTTTGCGGATGATTTTGCGGCCAGCCTTTCCCAGTTTGATGAAATCATACTCTTGGAAATTTACCCAGCGCGTGAAGAGCCCATGAAGGGGGTTACTTCTTCGTGGCTGTTGGATAAAATAGAGAACCCTAACAAAAAGTTGGTTCAAAAATCAACTTTATTGAATGAGATAAAGAACTGTAAAACAGGGGTTTTAGTGGCTCTTGGGGCAGGTGATATTGGATTGGAAGTACCAAAAATTAAAAAAGAATTGGCTTATGCGGGTTAATTGGAATTACATCAAACTGGCATTTTTGTCGGTGGCCGTAATTGCCCTTTACGGTTTTGCCGATCATAGGAGCAAACAAAAGAAAGTAAGCGACGTTGCCATAAAATTTGTGGGCGAGGATAACTTGTATTTGACCGAGGATGCGGTTAATAAATTGTTAATACAAAATTACGGACCCTTAAAAAATAGGGATAAAGAACAATTAGTTTTGAATACCATAGAGGAGGTAATTGAGTCCAACGATATGGTGAAAAACGCCCAAGTCTATCTTACTGTAAACGGGGAGCTTATCTCTAAGATTGTTCAGCGAAAACCCATAGGGAGAGTTGAGGGAGTCACTAAATTTTATTTGGATGATCTGGGAAAACGCATGCCATTGTCACGGTATCATTCGGCTCGCGTCCCCATCATTACGGGTAAGATTACAGGGAAGTCCCTTGAGGATGCCTATGTTATTTTGAACTATATCAACGAAGACGATTTTTTGAGAAAAAACGTCATCGGGATCCATATAGAGGAAGAAGGAAACTATCAGCTTAGGTTCCGCATGGAAAATTTTGTGGTGAATTTGGGTGGAGTGGACAATCTGAACATGAAGTTTAAAAATTTCATGGCCTTTTATGCCAAAGCTTCCAAGGACAATTCCTTGGAAAAATATGCTATAGTGAGTTTGGAATTCAACAATCAAGTGGTTTGTACCAAAATATAAAGTATGGAACAGGGTAATTATTCAGTAGGGTTGGATATTGGAACTACCAAGATCGTAGCGATCATTGGTAGGGAAAATGAGTATGGAAAAATTGAGATACTGGGCACTGGAAAGTCCAAAAGCTTGGGAGTGCACCGTGGTGTGGTCAACAACATCACCCAGACCATTTCCTCCATTCAACAAGCGGTGGAACAAGCCGAATTGAATTCAGGGCTGAAGATAGGTTCCGTGGTGGTGGGCATTGCCGGTCAGCACATCAGAAGCCTTCAGCACAGCGATTACATCACCAGACCTAATTCAGAGGAAGTGATCCATGATGAGGATTTGGACAAACTGGTCAACCAAGTGTACAAGTTGGTGATGCTTCCGGGTGAAGAAATCATCCATGTGTTGCCGCAAGAATATAAAGTTGATGGCCAGTCCGAAATCAAACATCCAAAAGGCATGTATGGTGGACGATTGGAAGCCAATTTCCATGTAGTGGTGGGCCAGGTTTCGTCCATCAAAAACATCGGTAGATGTATTAAAAGTACCGGGCTGGACCTAGGTAGCATCACTTTGGAACCCCTTGCTTCTGCAGATGCGGTGTTGAGCCAAGAGGAAAAAGAAGCGGGCGTGGCCCTTATCGATATAGGGGGTGGTACCACGGATCTTGCCATTTTCAAGGATGGCATCATTCGCCATACATCCGTTATTCCATTTGGTGGCAACGTTATCACCGAGGACATTAAGGAAGGGTGCTCCATCATCGAAAAACAGGCCGAACTATTGAAGATAAAATTCGGTTCTGCTTGGCCAGGCGAAAACAAGGATAACGAAATCGTATCCATTCCCGGTCTAAGAGGTCGTGAACCGAAGGAAATCACCCTTAAAAATCTTTCCAAGATCATTCACGCCCGCGTGGTGGAAATCGTGGAGCAGGTTTATGTGGAAATCAAAAACTATGGCCACGAAGAGCAAAAGAAAAAATTGATTGCCGGTATCGTTTTGACTGGTGGTGGAAGCCAATTGAAGCATTTAAAGCAGTTGGTGGAATACATCACGGGCATGGACACCCGTATCGGTTACCCGAATGAGCATTTGGCAGGTGATTCCGACGAGGAGGTTGCCAGCCCATTGTATGCTACCGCTGTGGGTCTTTTGATGAAGGCATTGGAGACCAAAAAGAGGACTTTGGTTCTGGAGCAAGGAGAAATCCACGAAGAGGAAAAAGTGTTGGTGGAGCAGGACCATATGGGCGGACAAGTACATGTGTCTGCAAACAAGGAGAGAAAATCCATATTTGATAAGTGGTCGGAAAAGTTGAAGGACTTTTTGGACAACGCAGAATAATAACCCCATAAAGAAACACATCTGTCATGAGTAAGAATACTGAATTTGACAACATCGCTTTTGATTTGCCCAAGAACAAGAGCAACGTAATAAAAGTTATCGGAGTAGGAGGTGGCGGTAGCAACGCCATCAACCACATGTTCCAGGCTGGCATTAACGGAGTGGATTTCGTAATCTGCAATACCGATGCCCAGGCATTACAGAACAGTCCCGTGCCCAACAAGATCCAATTGGGGGTTTCCCTTACCGAAGGTCTTGGTGCAGGGGCCAATCCCGAAGTTGGGGAACAGGCTGCCTTGGAAAGTATGGAAGAGATCAAGGGTATGTTGGGACACAACACCAAAATGGCCTTTATCACCGCTGGTATGGGAGGCGGAACCGGTACGGGGGCGGCACCCATTTTGGCCAAATTGGCCAAGGAAATGGATGTGCTCACCGTGGGTATCGTGACCATTCCTTTTCAGTTTGAAGGGGCCATGCGTAACAAACAGGCACAATTGGGGATTGAAAAATTGCGTGCCAATGTGGATTCCCTGATTGTGATCAATAATAACAAACTGCGTGAGGTATACGGCAATCTTGGGTTTAAGGCCGGATTCTCCAAAGCGGATGAAGTTTTGGCCACTGCGGCAAGGGGTATTGCAGAGGTTATAACACATCACTACACACAGAACATCGACCTTAGGGATGCCAAGACTGTGCTTTCCAATAGTGGAACGGCCATCATGGGCTCTGCCACGGCTTCAGGTTCCGCAAGGGCCACGGAAGCTATTATGAAAGCATTGGATTCTCCCTTGTTGAACGATAACAAGATTAATGGCGCTAAAAATGTATTGTTGCTGATTGTTTCTGGTTCCCAGGAAATCACCATTGATGAGATAGGGGAAATCAACGATCACATCCAAATTGAGGCTGGCCATGGAGCCAACATCATCATGGGTGTGGGCGAGGACGAGAGCCTAGGAGAGGCTATCGCCGTTACCGTTATCGCCACGGGTTTCAATGTGGACCAGCAGGACAATATCGTGAACACGGAATCCAAAAAGGTTTTCTATACTCTGGAGGATGAACAAACCGCCCAACAGGATTTGACCCCTGAGGCTACATCGGTCCAAGAGGTAAAAGTGGAAAAAACCCCAGTGGTGGAGCCTGAACCAGAACCTACCATTGTGAAGCATACGTTGGAAGTAGAGGAGGTTGAGGAAGTAAAGGAAATTAAAGAGGTGAAGCCCCAAATGAAGGCACAAGATCCTGATTTGGTTCCTACTACCAGCTATATCCGAAATTTCAATGTATTCTACGAAGAAGTAGTACCTGAATATATTGAGGATGATTTCATCATTATCGAGGCCAAAAATATCATCAACAATATTGAAGTCATTGATGCCGAGGTCGTGTCCCCAAAAGCAAATGAGGATCAGTTTACCCTAAGCTTCGATATGCCATTGAACGCACAAGTAGAGGAAGAGGATGAAAAGGAACATACCATCACTTTCAATTTGGATGATGGTATCGGTGACGTAAAGGTGAACGAATATGTAGAGGTAAAACCTGTACTAGAATATAGAAATCAAGGTGAGACTCGATACAACTTGGAGGAATACATGGAACTGGAAAACAAGTTGACCGGTGCCAAGTCCATGGCGGAGACCCACGAGCCCAAAATGGTCGAGAACGAACTGGTGTTCGAAAAGAAGACCATCAAATTGGAAACGGCCCAACAACATGAGGAAACCATGGACAGTTTGGATCCCATGAACAGTCCCATCAACGAGATTTTGAGGGAAAGGGCGGATGAACGTAGAAGAAAACTGAAAAATTTCAACTATAAGTTCCAGAACAACAGGAGCAGCATCGACGAGATTGAGAAGCAGCCTGCCTACAAAAGACAAGGGGTGGACCTGAACGATGTGCCAAGGGAGCAAAAAGTATCCAGGACCACATTGAGTGAGGATAGCAACGATGACCTACAGTTGCGTTCCAACAACTCGTTCCTACACGATAATGTTGATTAGTAGTGTTTAAATTAACATCCATTTTTAATGGAAAGCATAGACCCGGAAGTGAAATACTTTCGGGTTTATTTTTTATCTTCGCAGCCCAAAATAGATAGAAATGGGTTTGCAGGATAAGGTAATGACAGAGATGAAGGCCGCAATGAAGGCAAAGGATACCGTTGCCTTGGAATCGTTGCGCGCCATTAAATCCGCTATTTTGCTGGCAAAAACCGAAACAGGTGCCGGTGCTGACCTTTCAGAGGAAGAAGAAGTGAAACTGATCCAAAAGTTGGTGAAACAACGAAAGGACAGTGCGGCCATCTACCAACAACAAGGTCGTGAGGATTTGGCAGGACCAGAGCTTGCACAGGTGGCGGTGATCGAGAAATTCTTGCCCGAACAATTGTCCGAGGAAGAAATTGAAAAAGTGGTTGTCAAAACTATTGAAACCGTTGGTGCTTCGGGTATGCAGGATATGGGTAAGGTTATGGGCATTGTTTCCAAGGAATTGGCCGGGCAAGCTGATGGCAAGACCATTTCAAGCATCGTAAAGGCAAAACTTAGTTCTTAATATTTTTATGGCCCAGTAGTTCAACTGGATAGAATATCAGATTTCGGCTCTGAGGGTTGGGGGTTCGAATCCTCCCTGGGTCACTAAAGGGGATTTTCTACAGATCGAGTGGAAGTCCCCTTTTCCTTTGCCCTTCAAATCCCCTGTGAACAAAGAGATTGCGCCAAAAATCTCATTGACCCGAAAAGTTCGAACTGCCTTGTTTTTGAAGTCATACCCAATCCCATCGGGGAAGACCATATATTGTATGGCCCTTTTTGTTTCCAAATCCCCTAACTTCCACAATTTAGGTAGATTACAGGCATGGCCAAGTGCCAATTTTATGGATTTTTTGAGGTTCGAACTATTTATTCCAGTATTCTCCATTTTTACCTCCAGTTCCCTTTGCTTGGCTTTTAGTTCCGGCATAAAAAGATCATATTGGGACTTTGTGACCTCGTTCAGCACGACATATCTTCTCTCCAATGTGTCCATCCTTTCTTTAAGTTGGCCGAGTTCTTTGGCCAACCGCTTTTGATCCTCAAGTGCCTCTTGGTTTTTATCGATCAAGGTGTCGTGTATGATATCGGTCAAAGGCTCGATATACTTTTTGTCCGCAATTGTAAACCTGCCCAATACATTCAGGAACTCTTTATGGAGCTTATTGGCACTTCTGTTCTCCTTGCTGCCCTTACGTCTGTTCTTATAATAGTACAGGCCCTTTTTCTTGACTATATATCCAGTGTAGGGCGTTCCACAGACCGAAGATCTGACAAACATTTTCAATGGCAGGTTTTCGTCATCGAACGAATATTTCTTGGGTGGTTCACCTGCATGGAGCAGATTGTGGATCTTCAGGAACATTTCTTTCGATATCAGGGCCTCGTGTTTCCCATGGACCACTTCACCGGGAATAAGGCTGTTCACGATAAGTCCACAATAGAAGGGGTTCCTGAAAAGGTCGGTCAACCTTTTTGCACGTATGCCCAGGCCCTTGTCTTTAAGTCGTTCTGCAATCTCGACATGTGACATATTGGAATTTGCCTTCCATAAAAAAGCCTGTTTCAGCAATTTTCCTTCCTCCGAGATCACAAAATTCGGGATCTTCCCTTTCCCGGGGTTCGTATTGGTGTATCCAAATGGGTAGGCTCCCGTCCAATGCCCCCTTCGCAGCTTCTCCCGCATTCCAGTAATGGATTTGTCCCTACGGATTTGGTTGTCGAAGTGGGAGAACATATGGTACAGGTTTTCTTGGAACGTACCCGCACTCGTGGTCACATCGATTTCCTGGGTGGCCGAGATAACGGCCACCCCCTGCTTTTTTAACTGTTCGCTGATGTAGGCACCGTTCGCACCCGTTCTGGAAAACCTATCATAGGAATAGACGATGATATAGCCGATGTTCTTTCTCCTTTTGACATAGCTGAGCATCCTTTGGAACTCCCTGCGCTCATCGCTCTTGGCAGATTCATAGGTTCCCCCGAAATATTCCAATACTTCCAATTCTTTTCTGATTGCATATTCTTGGCAATATTTGAGTTGGGTCGTCAGGCTGGCATTGTTGTCAAATTGCTCCTTACTGGAGACACGGGTGTAGATAACGGCCGTATTGTTCTTTCCTATGACCCTTCCCTTTTCCTTTTTCGCAAATTGACCGAATACCTCTAAGTTCATATGTTGAAGTTTATCTTGACTTTTCGTTTTTATTGGATTTTCCGACTTCCCTTTTGTACAATTCACTGACTATCAGATTGAAGGTTTCGTTTTCAGATAAGGAATTGCCCTCAATGGCACAAGAATTATAGGTCAGGCGTGCAGCTTGATGGATCTCAAATTTTCTCTTTTCGGGCAAAGAGCCAAACCATGATCTGATATTTTTCAACTCATCATTTTCCATGGTCGGACCATACTTTAAAGAACCATTCTGAACCCCCTGTCCTTCCCTTTATCCTGTTTGAGGTCAATGGCCTTGTTCATTCTTTTCAACAATGCGTCCTCGATGTACCGTTCAACAAGTCCCGGTCTGTTTTCCAAATATTGTTCCACCAATGTCGAATTGTAATTGATGCTCTTGTCGTCGAACACGAACAGGGGAAAACCCTTCTTCATCGTCAAAAAATTTATCAGTAGTCTTCCGGTCCTTTTGTTGCCGTCCACAAAGGGTTGGTGGAGCCAAAGTTCCTGTGCCAAAAAGGCCGCCTTCTTGATTTCAGATGCGGTACTTTTCTCGACCTGTGCCACCAGCCTGTCCATGTTCTCGGAAACATTATCGGGAGAGCTCAAGGGTTTCATACGTTCGATCACCTTGCCGCCCCGACTTATTTGGATAAGGTTGTTGCCCACCTTGAAATTGCCCGGTTCCTGGCCCTTTTGTTTGGCATCGATATAGAAATCGTCCAATTTCCATAGGTTGCCTATCACCAACCAGTTCAATTCTATCATCAGGGATGTGGAGAGTTCCTCCTTGGCCCCAACGGCATTGAGCATTCGTACCAAGGCCCTGTACATTCCCTTTTGTTCCAAAATGTCCTTTGTCCTGATGTTGTTCCCCGAAATGGTATCGGTGGACAGCAATTGGGTGGTCTGTGCCAAGGTGAGCTTGTTGCCCTCCAGTTTATTGGTCAAATGGACATAACGGAAAAGCATTTCCCTTTCCTCCTCGAACGACATCGTGAGGTTCAACGCCTTGTACTTCCGAAATGTTTCCTGTATTGTTCCCATCGGTAACTTATAGTTCAAAAGATAAATGATATTCCACGGTCTTTTGATTTGGAACGTTTTTGCTCCTTGCTCAAAATTCCTATTTCCCGTTCAAAATATTTTTTTGCTTGATGGAACATAAAATTCCTGAATATTGAAATGTCCTCGGCTTTCCTTGTGTTTTCCAGGGCATCAAAATACTGTCTCCTGTCTTCCGGAAAAACTACCGTCATAGGGTGGTCATGAAAAAGTTGCACATAGTTCATCAATAATCTGGAGAGCCTTCCATTGCCATCGGCAAAGGGATGTATCGAAACCATCTGGAAATGGATGTCAAATGCAAGTAGGTTGCTGTCAACAAAGTCCTTTTTCCCATTGATGGTCGATGACAGTTCCCGCATTAGGCGATCGACCTCTCCGGGAACTTTGGCCTGATCCATAAAGATCCTATCCTCATTTCTGACAGTCGCCTTTCTGAAATCCCCTTTGGACGAATCAAAATCCCCTGCCATGGTCGATATCTTGGAACCGGTACCGTTCATTATGGTCGCCGAAAGTTCTTGGACATCCCTGCTTTCAAGGATTTTTTTGGACTCGGCCCACTCGACGATCAGCTTGAGAGCCTTGAGATGGTCCGTGGCCATTAGGGAGTGTTCCAATGGACGGTTGTTGGGTGTCAGGCCTTTGTCCAGCAAAATGAACGTTTCCTCCAATGAGAGGGTCGACCCTTCGATCACGGTACTGTGATGGGTAATGGCATATTGGTTGAACTTGTCGTAGTTCAAAACGCCCTTGGACAGTTCCAGGTACCTTTCCTTTATATCGATCAGCTCTTTGAGGGCTTTTTTCATGGTTCCATTGTTTTTTATGGCTTTTGCCTTTGCACCAAGCACTAAAATGATATATCCACGATATACCACTCCAGAACATTCCTTTTCAAAATGGCCTTAAATGTTTGGCCCGTTCACCACTTGTGGTCAACATTCCTTTTAATTCCTATTATATTGTTTTATGGCAATCTAATTTAAAACTTTATCCCTGTTCTTTGCAAAAAAGTCAAAAGCCTTTTTGATCGGTACGTTCATGCTCTGTTCTTTGGACATGGCGGCAAACTATGTCGGCGAGTTCCCGGAGTTGTTCCACGATCTTTTTCGCTTCTTCCTCCGAACAATCCTCAAAACCTTTATAAGTCTTGAGCCATGTACTGTTGAATGTTCTGTTTTTCCGCCTTAGCTCAATGGTCGGGTTTGACATTTCCTATAAATGGCAATAGCTCCTGAATCTTGAAGGTCACTACCGTATTTGTAAAGCAGGCTTTAATTTACCTTTTTTAATCGATCTGATCCCTTGTGGGATCATTGTTTTATTCCATTCTTATGAGTTGTCGGTCAACAACTTTTGGTTTTTGCGACAGGGTCGATCTTTTTTCTAAAGATCCTGTTCACACAGACGATCTTACCATTGCTTTGTTTGATCTCCAGATTTTGAAAATCGTGCTGTTTCAACATATCGATGATACGCTCCCCTATGTCCAACCGTTCCAGACCTTCAATGATATCGACCTCCCCGTTCTTGATGATCAGTTTGATGGACAGGAACCTTTTGCTGCGTATCATTTCCAATACCTGGATCTCGGAGGGGGACAGTCCCGAAGATTCTTGCTTGTTGTTATTTTCCATAAGTTTAAGTTCTACAGGCCCAGCCCTTTCCTTTTTTTCTTTCTTTTGGACTTTTTCCTCGCACCATGGTCACTGAGTTCCAGTTTGAAAGGGGTCCAGTCCGTTTCATTTGCCAAAGGCCCGGTCATTCCATTTCCCTCAGTTTTTCCCACATGACCTTTTGATTGTTGAGCAGGATCTTCAGTGCCTTTTGCAACTCCCTCACTTCTTTGTTCAGGTTTGATTGCTGTTCCAAGGTTTCCTTCACTAGCTCTATCAGTTCCCCGTTCTTTTCCATTAGTTGATAGTATAATTGAACGGTCTCTGTCTTGCCCATAATCGATTTGTTTTACGATACTGTTCCATGAATATTTTTTGCCGAGCGTACTGCCTTTGTACACTATGCCCTGATAGTTGAACGATATGCCCGAGACCCTGCCCGTGGTCTTGCTTATATTGAACCTGGGCGAAATACCGTTCGATTCGAGCATTGAAATAAATTCAGACGTATTCGATGCTTTTTCGATTGCTAAACCAATTTTATCCTGAAGGATAAGTTTGATGGGCACATTGCCAGTTCTTAGGGTTTTCTCGATTTCTCTTTGGTCAAGTGATTTAGTTGCAGTGGCTTTTGTTGAAATTTGGGTCAGTCCATATTTCCTCTCCAGATCATTGATCACCTCCCGGCTCCTTCTTTTAATGTTGCTGTCACTTACCAATCTGCCCGAATACCTGACCCTATTGGCCACTATATGGATATGCTCGTGCTTCGTGTCCGTATGTCGGTACATAATGAACTGGTTGTTATCGAAACCCATTTTCATCAAATAGTCACATCCTATTGAAGCGAATTCCTTATCGTTCAATTGCTCCGAATGTGGCAGGTTCAAGGAAACATGAAGGACCGCATTCCCAAGTCCCGGACGCAATTGCCTGATCAAATTGAATTCCTGTGTCATGTTTACCGCTGTGGAATGCTCTATATTGGAATCGATGACATATCCTATTCCTCCGTTTACCTTTTTTTCATTGTAGACCAGAACACCATAGAAATCTTTTCCTATAGTTATCTTACCTATCATTGTTCGAGATATTTGATTTGAGCTGTTGCAACAACATTTTTACCTCCCCCAATTGTTTGGATATACTGAACGGGGCACGGATACCTGAGTTCGAGACCCTGGCAAGCTGGTTCAGGTTGTTTCCCACCCTGCTCAGCTCGACAAAAAGTTTCCGGTCCATTGGATTTACCTTTTTGGTCGGCAGGGATTTTCCAGTACATTTTCTCCGGATATATTCGGCCGTGGACAATCCGATTGTCTCCGCATTTTTGGTAATGATCAAGTATTCGCTTTGTGAAACCCTGAAGGCGATGACAATCGTCCTTTGTTTTGATATGTCCTTTCTAGGTCTTGCCATTTTCCATGAATTTGGTATTGTTCAAAAGGTCACTTGTAAACGAAGTGCGCAGTTTTTGTTTACAAAAACACAACTTGCT
>NZ_QXFJ01000009.1 GCF_003584165.1 Flagellimonas aequoris
TGGAAACGCCGGACATAGTATACCACCCTCGCCGGGTTAAAGTGACCATAGCTGGCCGGACGAAAGTGACCCACCCCCGCCGGGCCAAAGTGACCCACCTTTAGATTAGATCTATCTGTAAAAAGTCTAAGTGCTTTTTTTGTTAAAAAGCACCATGGCGAACAAGCAGATAGACATGCGAAAAACAAAACTGATTTACAAACTGTACACCTCCGGTACGAGCAAGCGTGGGATAAGCCAACAATTGGGCATATCCCGTGTCACGGTCAGGAAGTACATCGAATTCTTCAGGCGGTACCGTTTTACCGCCTACGAAGTGGAGAAGATGACCCTAGAGGAACTCCACAACCTTTTTAAGGACGGGCAAAAGCGCAAGAGCCAACGTTTGCTGACCTTAAGGCAGTACTTTCCCTATTTTGACAAAGAGCTTCGCAAGACCGGGGTGACCAGACAATTGTTATGGGAAGAATATTATGCCAAGCACCCCGATGGCTTCAAGCTCTCACAGTTCAAGTATTGGTACGCCGAATGGCGCAAGGAGACCTCTCCGGTAATGCACATGGAGCACAAGGCCGGCGACAAGCTCTTTATAGACTTCACGGGAAAGAAACTCCATATTGTTGACAGGGACACCGGTGAACTGAAGGAACTGGAGGTGTTCGTGTGTATACTCGGTAGCAGCCAATACACTTATGTAGAGGCCTGTGCAAGCCAAAAACTGGAGGACTTCATCCGCTGCACCGAGAACGCACTATGGTTCTACGGCGGCGTACCAAAGGCCTTGGTGCCGGACAACCTTAAGTCGGCGGTTACCAAGAGCAGCCGTTACGAGCCCAAGGTCAACGAGGTGTTCGCCGACTTTGCCGAACACTACGAAACGGCAGTACTGCCCACACGTACCTATAGGCCAAGGGACAAGGCCATAGTGGAGAACGCCGTGAAGATAATCTACACCAGGGTGTTCGCCCCTTTACGGAACCAGGTCTTCCATAGCATGACCGATATCAACATCGCGATAAGGGAACTGTTGGAAAAACACAACGCAATGTCGTTCAGGGGAAGGGAATATTCCAGGTGTTCGCTTTTTATGGAGATCGAGAAGGACGAACTGATGCCGTTACCGGCGAAACGCTATGAGGTAAAACGCTATGCCCAGGCCACCGTACACAAGAACAGCCATGTTTATTTTGGGAAGGACAAGCATTATTACAGCGTGCCCTACAGGCATATAGGCAAACAGGTCAAGCTGGTCTATACCGACAGTATCGTCGAGATCTACCATAAGCACGAAAGGTTCGCCGTACATACAAGGAACAGGAAGAAATACGGCTATACCACCTTGGCCGACCATATGCCCTCGCACCATCGTTTCATAAGCGAGTGGAGCAGTGAAAAGTTCATCGATTGGGCAAGCGATATCGGCGGACACTGTAAAGGGTACATCATTGCCATCCTGGAGAAGAAGCAACACCCGGAACAATCCTATAAGTCCTGTCTGGGCGTGCTCCACCTTGCCAAAAAGTACGGAAGGGAACGTCTTGACGGTGCCTGTAGGCGTGCCGCGGAATATGGTGCGTACAATTACAATATGGTCGAGCGCATCCTGAAAAAGGGGTGGGACCAGATCGATGAAGGTATCGACGGGGACATGGAAATGCCCGAGCACAACAACATAAGGGGAGGAAAATACTACGAATAGGAACAATACTTAAAAACAGAACATATGAACGAAAAAACAATGCAATCGATGAAAGAAATGAGGCTCTATGGAATGCACAGGGCCTTCACCACAACAATGGAAACCGGCGGTCCGTCCACCGGTTACACCAACGATGAACTGATCGCCTATCTCGTCCAGAGCGAATGGGACGACCGTCACAACCGTAGGATAGAGCGATTGACCAAGTCCGCAAGGTTCAGGTATACGGCCGTCATGGAAGCTATAGACTACCGACCGTCGCGCCAACTGGACAAGAACCTGGTCCGGCGGCTCGGTTCCTGCGGGTTCATCCAAAAAAGGGAGAACATACTTATTACCGGTAGTACCGGCGTGGGCAAAAGTTACCTGGCATCGGCCATCGGCCACCAGGCCTGTTCCATGGGGTCAAAAACGATGTACTTCAATACTGCGAAGCTCTTTACCCTGCTCAAGACATCAAAGGCAGACGGTTCCTATCCAAAACAGATAAACAAACTTGAAAAACAGGACTTGCTCATCTTGGATGACTTCGGCCTTAAACCATTGGACAACATCAATAGGCATGCACTTATGGAGATCATCGAGGACAGGCACGGCAAAAAATCCACTATAATAGCATCACAATTGCCCGTATCAAAGTGGCACGACATTATCGGGGAGAAAACACTGGCCGATGCCATCCTCGACCGTTTGGTGCATACAGCCCACAGAATAGATATAAAAGGAGAATCAATGAGAAGAAAATTGAAAAATAAAAACTAAGTTTAACCCAAGGATAGATCAAATCTGGGCAGTCCATTTGCCATGGTCAGTTTCATCCGGCGAAGGTGGGTCAGTTTACCCGGCTTATCCAGTTTTAACACGTTCCGCAATTGAAAAACCGATAAGTTATACAAGTGATTTTGTTAAAATTAGATCATCACACTTTATTGAATCGCGAAGAAAAATATACACTTCAGACTCAATTAAATACATTCAAGCCACGATAAGGGGGGACAACGAGGAATATATTCCAAATAAAGAGGTACAAGAAAACCTTACGTTTTTCCTTCAAAATATTTTTAGGAAAAAAAGTTTTAGAGAAGGTCAATTACCTATCCTTAATAGAGCAATACAGGGAAAAAGTGTAATTGGTTTACTTCCAACAGGAGGGGGTAAATCATTAACATATCAATTGGCCTCCATTCTTCAACCTGGGGTTACCATGGTCATTGATCCTATTAAATCTTTGATGCAGGACCAGTTTGATAGTTTGGTTAAAAATGGAATTGATTGCTGTAATTTCATCAATTCAAAACTGGATAGGTTTGAAAGAGAAGTTGAAATTGATAAATTAACCAAAAGCAATATTTTATTCTCTTTTATTTCTCCTGAAAGGTTGCAAATAGATAGTTTTAGAACAACTCTTCAATCCATGCATGATAATTCAGTCTATTTTAGTTATTGTGTTATTGATGAAGTTCATTGCGTTTCAGAATGGGGTCATGATTTTAGAACATCATATTTAAGTCTGGGGAAAAATGCCCTGGAACACTGTAAGACTAAAAATTACCCAAACCAGTTAGTCCCCTTGTTTGGTCTCACTGCTACAGCTTCATTCGATGTTCTTTCCGATGTTGAAAGAGAACTTTCAGGAGATGGACAAATGGAGTTGGACGCAGAAGCAATTGTTCGCTTTGAAAACACGAACCGAAACGAGCTTCAGTATCAAGTCATTGAAGTAAAATCGGATTTTGACAAAAAGGACCCAATCACAAAAAAACTGCCTAGTGGAAATAAATTGACATTTTCTGTTTCTCCAATTGAGGGGGCTATTAAGAATAAAATTGCTGAAGACAAACAAGCTAGAATAGTTGAGCTATTAACCGAGATTCCAAAACAAATTGAGTTTTATAATAATCAAAGTGATGAGCTAATTGCTTTAGCTAAGAAAAGAGTTTTCGATGATTCTCAATTGCGTTTGGCAGATATTGCAATTTCGGAATTTAATCCAGATTCTTTCTACGAGCAACAAGATATTGATGAGTCATCGTTTTTTGAAAATGGGGGTATTGTATTTGTACCACATAGAACATGGTATCAGGGAGTAACCGACCAATTCAAATTTGACACCTACGATCAAAAGGTATATGATGATGAGGGTAATATAATTCATGATTTTGGCGATTTCATTTTAGATGATAATGGCAATAAAGTTAGATTGACGCTCTCAAAAAGAAAAGGCATTGCCGATACTATTCAAAAATCAAATTCAAAGTATGCGGTGGGAATCTTCATGGGAAGTTCTGATGAAGATGATAAAACTGGTAAGGAAATTGAAGCTTCATCTTTCTCAAACCAATCAAAGTTCATTAACAGTGAGCAAAATATCATGGTTGCTACTAAGGCTTTTGGAATGGGTATTGACAAGCCAAATGTTCGGTTTACCATACACTTTAATTTTCCAAGTTCAATAGAAAGTTTCGTTCAGGAAGCTGGCAGGGCTGGTCGTGACAGAAAAATAGCATTAAGTTCGATTATATTCAATCAGCAACTTATATACTATTTCAATTCCGATTTTTATAAAGGAATAAAGGACCATTTCACAGAGGACGTTTATAAAAAATTGTCTTTGTTTAAGGGTGAACGTTTTCTTGAAGATGATTTGCGGATTATTTTAAATGAGGTAGGACTCAACAACTTATTTGATGAAGAAGTTTTTAAGGAACATATTGGAATAATCAATGTTGATAGGGACAATTTAAAATACTTCCATGATAACTCTTTCAAGGGTGAAGAAAAGGAAAAGGTTGTTATATATGAACTTCTTAACCGTATAAGTTTTCCGAATTCTAATCAGATTAAAAGTCTATCGGAACAACTTGAAGAAGTTACTGGATTGGATGAAGTTTATTTGTCCTTAAATAATAATTGGTTAAATGTTAATGCAGGTTTTCGCCAGAAAATAGGAGGAATTAATCTTAATAATTTCCGCTATAGCTTTCACTTTTCAGTTTTTGAAAGAAATGTTGCGGAACAAATATTAAATTCTTTAGTTGTCATTATAAAAGCTTCCTTTGTCAGCTACGAAGATACTACACTACTTATCAATTGGCTTAACCAAGCAATTGCCACGGAATTTGAAGATGGTATTGAGAAAAAATTGGAAAATATTGAAACTGGTGATGTTGTCAACCCAGAAATTGAAATTCATTTCAATAACAAATATGCTGATAAGAAAATTTATATTCGAGAATTAACGGCAAAACTTCAGTCATCAATAAGCGAGCGGATTAACCAACAGAATGTCGAAGATTGTTTATGTCCTGATTATATGGAATTCATTGGCAACCTTGCTGATAAAAGGCCCGATTTACAAATCAATGACCTTGATGATCAGGTTTTAAATAAAGCCTTGGTGATATTTTATAGTCCTAGAACAAAAGCAGACACCGACAAAGCTCTGTTTCGTCTTTTATCCATAGGGGTTATTGACGACTATACAGTAGATTATAACAAGAAAACGTATACACTTAAAGTTGTTAAGAAAGCAGAAGGAGAATATAAAAACCGCCTATTTAATTACATAAAACGTTACTACTCTGAAATTCGGGCAAATCAAGAAATTCAAAAAGTTTCAGAGTATCGGGGCAATACTGAAATTCAGAAATGCTTAGGTTTCTTGACCGATTTTATATATCGAGAAATTGAACGAAAACGCCTAAGAGCGATTGATGATATGATTTTTGCTTGCAGAATAGGACTGCAAAAAGATGGAAATGAAGAATTAAAGGATTTCATTTTTATGTATTTCAATTCCAAGTATGCAAAAAAAGACTATACAATTAATGGTGAGGAATATTCCTTGACGGTTGATACAAATGACGCTAAGGATTTTAGTTTTGATAATGTTTGGAAGTATATTGAAGCAATAAAAATTGATGATGGTTCCGAAAAGGACAATGTTAAACATTTGAGGGGAGCTTGTTTGAGATTACTAAGGACAAATCCTGAAAATGGTGCTTTATTGGTTTTAAAATCATTTACGCTGTTTGTCTTGGGCTTTGGCACTAATGAAGTTTTGTATAAGGAAACAAAAGACGGATTTATAGAAGGGTTTAAGTCATTCAGAAGGCATTTTCCAGAAATGCAATTTCAAGATTTGATCAATAACATTCTTTTATTCAAAGAACAAACTTTACAGTTTGCCAATAATAAAGATGAAGTGTTGTTGGTGATGGATGAATTCATCCATTTATTATATGTTGACTTTCATAAAGATTGGCTAGCTAAATTTAATGATAGATATTTAAAAGGTTATGACAGATAATAAAGAACTCTATTCGGCTCTATTTGATTTGGAAAAGGAATTGAACAGTCTCAAATCGGCAAAACAACAAATAGAAGAAGTTATCGCTATAGGTAATAATGTTGTAAAAGGTTTTGAAGTTCTAAATAATAATTATAGCGAATATTTGTCGGGCTTAGGGGATGATTATCAATCTAAGTTGGAATTGCTCGCGAATACAGTTGCGGAGATAAAAACCAAACAAGCTACTTTTTCTGAAGAACTAAAAGATATATCAAGTAGCTTTATCAAAAAGCAGTCTGAATCCAACGAATTGAACCAAAAAAACTTGATGTTATCCACCAAATCCTTAATTGATGAGTTGATAACATCTTTAAATAACACAATAAACTCAACAACCGAGGTTTATCAAAATCAGAATCAAAAGATTAACGAACAACTGGATTTTTATAATTCTTTTGTAAGTAAAGTGGAACAATTGACAACGATAATTGGAAGTGTTGATTTTCCGAATAGATTGGACAAACTTGATAATACAGTAAGTGCAATTAATATAGGGATTCAGAATAACCAAGCAAAACTGGATGAGCTAAATAATTCTGTTAGAAAGGAATTGGGAGAAACAGTCTCAAAAATTAATCAAGGCTTTGAGAATTTGGAAGACCACATTAAAACAAAAAGTCGAAATACAATTATTGCAGTTGGTATAGGGATTGTATTAAGTCTTGGTATTTTATTTAAGTTACTTATGTGATTGCCAAGATTTACAATTAAGTGGATAGGGCGGTCAATGTATACCACGGCCGGATGAAAGTGAGCAGTTCAATTAATCCGCTTTTAGTAGTTTTCAGTAACCATCTCTTCCATTTACATCTTTTGGGCTATAAAAAATTAATTTATAGCTCATACTTTTACTATTTTTGAGCTATAAAAATTAATTATTTAGCTCATGACAGCTTTTAAATGGAACTGGCAACAAAAGGACTGGCCTAATTTCAGATATGATGAGGCAGCTTTGGAGCACCTAGAATATCAGTTTGTCCAAACTAGTGGAGTAGCTCTAGGCTCCATTAAACATATTGATGAGGAAGACAAAAATGAGCTTTTAATTGAAGTTTTGTCGGATGAAGCTCTTACTACATCGGCAATTGAAGGGGAATATCTTGACCGTGGGAGTATTCAGGAATCCATCAAAAAAAACTTAGGACTTGAAACGGAAAGAAAGAAACTTCCCCAAGCTGAATATGGAATATCTGAAATGATGGTCAATCTATATCGTACATATGCAGTACCATTGACCCATGAACAACTTTTTGAGTGGCATCAGATGCTCTCCAATGGCAGAAGGGATTTAGTGGATATTGGAAGATATCGTACCCATGAAGATCCAATGCAAGTTGTTTCAGGACGCCTCGACAAACCGACGGTACATTATGAGGCACCTCCCTCATCACAAATGACGAATGAAATGGAAGCTTATGTTCGTTGGTTCAACGAAACCCACACGACAAACAAATCCAAAATGCTTCCATTGGCCAAGTCAGGATTGGCACATTTTTACTTTTTGGCCATCCACCCCTTTGAAGGCGGAAATGGACGTATTGCTAGAGGGATTTCAGAAAAATCGATTTCCATGGATTTGGGCAGACCAGCACTTATATCCCTATCACAGACCATCGAGTCCAATAAAAAAGAATACTATTCTTCCATCGAAGCCCATAATTTCAAACTAGACCTTACTGAATTCCTACTATACTTTGGGGAAACTATACTTGCAGCACAACAACACACCATCAAAACCATTGACTTTTTGATTCAAAAAGCCAGGTTCTTTGATCAATACTCCCGTTTGATGAACGAACGCCAGCTAAAAGTAGTCCAACGTATGTTCAAAGCAGGATATAAGGGATTTAAAGGAGGGCTTAGTGCGGACAATTATATTCGTATAGCCCAAACATCTGCATCAACGGCCACACGTGATTTAAAGGATTTGGTCAACAAATCCATATTAGTCAAATCTGGTGAACTCAAAAGCACCCGGTACTCACTAAACCTATAGTTCAAAAACGAAGTTTAATTTTATTTGACAATCATACACGTTTTCGTTTTATGAAATTCCCCAGGCCTCTTTCAATTTTTGTGCGGCCTCATAGTTTGAAATTTTGAGATAACGGCGGAAAGCCTTTTCTGATTTATGGCCTGAAATTTTCATGATGAGTTGCACATCAATACCATTTAGGTAAGCATTGGTGCAAAAAGAACGCCTACAGGTATGGGAACTTATCAATTTATATTTCTCCAAAAGTTGGGCTTCTTTAATTGTTCCCCGTTTATGTTCAATTTCTACTTTTTGGTGAAGTTTGGCCGAATCCCCAAGTTCCTTTATGCGCCTGTTGAAAGTGAATGAATCAATATCAGGGGCATATCCATCATATTTTCTCAAAATGCTCTTGACTTGGGAACGAAGTGGCACTACAATTCGGCCAGAAGTCTTCTTTTGTCGGATATTCAAAAACCCATTATCATCCAAATACTCAGGTCGAATCCTTGAAATATCAGAAAACCGAAGCCCTGTCAAACACCCAATTACAAAGAAGTCTTTTACTTTCCTCAATTCTTCATCGGCTTTACAATCTACGGCTGCAATAGCCTGAATTTCATCATCGGACAAATAGATGTGATCCACTTCTTCTTGGACTACCTTGAATGCCGAAAGATCTATGAGCTTTATACGGTTTCTTCGCATACGGTCGTTTAAGAAAGCCTTTAAGTTTTTAACCAACTTGCCTATGGTGTTGTTCTTCATTCCGACACCCCCATTCTTTAATGGAGCATGGTACGCTAGGTAATCCGTCCATTCTTGATAGAAATGATAATCAAAGGCATTGAAATCGATGATGATTCCCGAAAATTCCTGGAAACCCTCCAAATGCTTTCTAAGTGAATTGTAATCCTTGATAACATCTTTGACCACCTTGCTCTTTTTACTTTCTAGATAATGGTCAAATTCAGTAAAAAAGTCTTGGACAGGTTTTGAATTGATGGACGGTTCACCTTCTTCAAATTGTTTCTTGAACATCTTTTTTGAAAGTGGCCTGCCCTGATTTCGATAGCTGGAAACAATTTGATTGGCCAAGCTGTCCATTTGGGTAAGTTGGACAAATTCAGAACCCACTTCCTTTGATTTTTTAAGGAACGATTTATCCTTGTTCCAATACTTCATGGCAATTTCAATTCCCGTATCGATTTGGATTCTTACATGACGATTTTCATAGTATCTTAATTTGATACTATGGGTGCCATTTTTGTTTGGTAATTCTGAAATATAAAAATTGTAATTATACATTTGCGTGCTGCATTCGTGCTGCATTTTTCATGAAAAGTAGTGTTTTATGATGTAAAATAAAAATCAATATTCAATTAAATAATTGATTATCAGTAAAATACTGTATGTTAATGATATGTTAAAAATGTAGGGCAGCATCCCGTCCAGACCGCTTACCAAAATCCTAATTAGTTACTTAATAACTAGTTAGGATTTTTTGGTTTAATAACTGTACGATTCCTGTATGGTAAAAATCCTCTAACTTCCTTTTCAAAGTTAATTTTCACCTATCGCTGCTCTCTATGTGTGTGTAGCTCGAACAGTAGTTTTAGTTAATTTTCAATTGGTATTAAATCGGTGGATAAACTAATTTTCAATGTACTCAAAAGGAGAAAATCAGTAAAATATCTGGTTATAGCGTTCAATTAAAGGGCTTTGGGGATACTTGGATATATTGACTTCATCGGTTTTTTTATTTTGTTATCCACGGTTTGATTAATTTCATTTTGAGTTGAAAGTTTCAAATTCAAAAAACCAAACCTTTATCTGTAGATACCCCGATCTTTAGGACAGGTTTTCTACAAAAAAATTATTATTATCAAGCCGCTCTTTAAAATAAGTCGATTAGTCCTTTTGTAGATACCCCAAAAATTTGGGAATGTAAGTCAAGGAATAAATTTCCTGGAAAAAAAGTATAATAAAAAGGGTCACATTTCTAATTGCTGATGTAGAAGCACAAAGATTTTCACATTTTTTTAAGAAAAAAAGCGAAAATACTCCCTCTCAGTCAACAAATAATCCTTCTCGGATACAAAGTAATCCCTTACAGATCCATAAACCTCTTTAATTTTATCATTGTAAATCAAACGGTTACAAATAAAATGAAATGGATCGTAAAACATAGAAGGATTATTGTGGAGGTCATATGTCTGTTGTACATCATCCTTTTTGCTTATGCCGCTGTCAGCAAACTGTTGGATTTTGAAAGTTTTCGCATTCAATTGGCCCAGTCCCCCCTTCTTACCGCACATGCGGATTGGGTGGCCTGGACGGTTCCCCTTTCAGAACTCATCGTGGCCGGAATGCTTTTTGTTACCCGGCTGCGGTTTTGGGGGCTGAATGCTGCCTTTTTCCTTATGGTCATGTTTACCACCTATATTGTCATCATCCTGAATTTTACCGACTTCATCCCCTGCTCCTGTGGTGGTGTTCTGGAGGATTTGGGATGGACCGAACATTTGGTCTTCAATCTCCTTTTTGTGCTTTTGGCACTGATCGGCATCCTTCTATTGGACCCAAAGGGCAGCTACAGGAGAAACAAAGGCCAACAGCGGAACAATCCTTCGGAACCAAAAAAATTGATGGGCAAACCGCTTGTAATCATAGTGGCACTTGCCTTGGGAAGTATGTCCCTGGTGACGGGCCTATTTCTATGGAGCGAGAATATGGTCCACCATCGGAACAATTTCACCCGACGTTATCCCCACCACCCCATAAAACGCACCCATGAACTGGATCTGGGCTTCAATTCCTATTATTTGGCCGGAGCTGGCCAGGGCAGGATATTTTTGGCCAATCCCACTTCCCCGCTCCATATGGTGGTCAGTGATACCACTTTAAGGGATACGCTACACATCCAAATGAAGATCCCCCATGAAAACATAGGTTTTCGATCCATCAAGACCGTTGTATACCCTCCCTATTTCTATTTCATGGACGGGACGGTACCCATTATATTCAGGGGCAGTACCGATACATGGACCGCTAATCCCATATTAAGGGGCAAAGCCTATTTTTCATTGGCAATACCACTGTCCCCCAACACTTTTGCCATACGGGCACGCAGTACCCAAAACAACGAAAATGAACTTGGACTGGTCCGGTTGGGGGACAGCATCCCATTGTCGTTGAAGCCCGACCTCCTACAAAAACAGGTGGACGGCGTCTTTGATACCGATGGGGTATTGTTGCACGACCCGATATCGAACCAAGTGGTATATGTCCATTATTATCATAACAAGATCATTTTGGCCGATACCCTATTACAAAGAACACACTATGGTCGGACCATCGATACCATCAGTTTTCCCCAGATAAAGGTGGCCACGCTTCAAAAGAGCAATCAACGAAAAATGGCGGCCCCTCCCTTGATCGTCAACAAAAGGGCCGCGGTCAGCAATGGCCTTCTCTTTGTCCAAGGAAATCTCCTGGGCAGGAACGAATCCGAATTTATGTGGAAAAGGGCCTCGGTCATAGACGTTTACAATTTGATGGATTCAAGCTATGTCCTCAGTTTTTATGTGCACCATATACGGAAAGAACCCCTTAAGGATTTTTTGGTCGCCGAGGGAAATTTCATAGGGATCTTTGACCGGACCTTGGTCACCTATAAACTGCAAGGGCCGCCTTTTGATACCATAAGGGCAAATGCCCAAAAAGATACACTTGCAATAATGCAGGATTCGCGCCAAAAACCGGCACAGCTCGGGCAGGCAACCCAAAGTGCCGGACAAAGATATCCGGATGCCCCACCTCAAGGTACAAGGCCTATCACCTTGTTGTTGGAGCTGAACAAAAGCATGGGTCTTAATTTTTAAATTTATTATTATGAGAAAAAATCTTTTAAAAACAATCATGCCCGCTATAGCAATCGTTTTTGCCGTGGCGGCCGCCTTTGCCACACAGGTAAAGACTGAAAGCAGTTCCGCCCTAGTGGATGCATATATCCCTATGGGGCCTGGACAACCTTGTCAAAGCACTCCGATCCAATGTGATACGGATGTGAAGGACAACATTTGTACTTACGGTGACCAAGATGCCTTTGGGTTGGCAAATGATGGCGATCTGACCAGTTGTAGTATTGATCTCTATAGGGATTAAATAGCTATGATCTGGTAATTTGGCTGTGCAGTAGGGGAGCACCGGGAAATCGGTGCTCCCCTTTTTTTCAAGCATTTTATGGCTCTTCTTTGAGCATCCATTCCTTTTTTGGTTGGTCCTTTAGATAATGGCCTATCCATGCATTGATGCGACCACTGAGATCTTTTCGCTTTTCCATGTTCCGGATAGCATGTTTTTCCCCGGGATAGACCAAAAGCACATGGTCCTTTTTCAAACGCCTTAATGCCAAATAGAGTTCCACGCTCTGTGTCCAATGTACATTGCGATCATCCTTCCCGACCCATCCCAGCAATGGCGTATTGATGGAATGAGCTTGGTAAACCGGTGAGTTCTCGATAAAACCTTGAAAATTTCCCACAAAACTATTGCCCATTCGTAATTGATGGTGCTCGTACCGCCAAGCCTCCCCAAGACCCCATGCCTTGCCAATGGAAAGGTAACTACTGACCAGATCGGTAATCGCAACCCCCGCAATAGCTGTTGCAAAAATGTCCGTTTGGGAAATGATATAGGTGGTCTCAAAACCACCGAAGGATGCCCCATACAATCCAATCCTTTCAGGGTCGGCCAGACCCATATCAACCACCTTATTGACAGCAGAGACCACACAATCCAACGCACTCTCCCCAGGCTTGCCGATCTCGTACCGGATATCCGGGTAGAGCACCAAATACCCATTGGAGGCAAGGGCCGAAGTATTCATTATTTGATACTCCGATGGGGGCACTGCCTCATTCAATCTATACTGTTGCTCCTCATAGATGTGCACCATCATGGGGTATCTTTTCCCTGGTTCATAACCCGAAGGATACACCAATACCCCTTCAATTTCTTCACCCTCCTTGTTCTTATAACCGATCAATGAAGACCTGCCCCATTCATAGTCCGATTGAAAGGTATTGGGGTCAACCAAGATCTTGGGGTCTTGGCCCATTTTTAAGTGAACCAGTCGGGTCGGCTCTTCAAAAGTTTCTTCCAGATAAATATAATCGTGGGTATCCTTTGCCTTTTTCAATCCATATATCCGCTTTGGTTTGTAAACCAAGGTCTGCAGGCCCTTTTTCTTGTTCCAAAAAAAATAACCGGAACCTAGGTCGTCCCCCGATCCTTTCAAGACCAAACCCCTACTGCCATCAAAGTTACCATCCATAAAGTTGGAAAAATAATGTGTGGTGCCAAGTTCCAGGGCGGCGTCCCTATAAATCCGATATTGTATGCTTTTTTCCTTTCCCTTGGTCAGCCGTTTGTGTCGTTTGCCATCAGGCGAAATCTGCCAAATGTCATATCGGTCATAGACCAAAATCATGTTCCCTTTCTTGTCCCATCCGGGACTGCCGTAGGGCACTTCATCCTCCTCCCGCCCATAGTCCAAAAAAGACCATTCCGATTTCAGGTTTTCGGTGAGGTTGACATGGACTCCCTTTTTAACATGGTACACCCACCAATCCCCGTTCTTGAAATACTTGAGGTAGCTCCCGTCCTCCGACATGCCCACATACTTGCCCCAATAGGGCAGCTTTTCTTGCAACAGACGCTGTTTTCCCGTGGCCAGTTCCTTTAGGTAAAAGTCCTTATCGGCATCCCGCTTGAATTGAGGCTCATTGTCCCACGGATTATATATCAGGGCATGATCAAACTTTGGGGTGGGAATCGCATAGGGATGCCCTGATGTGGACAGTTGCAGCGTTTTTTGGGTCTTGGGCCACCATGCCCAAACACGAACCTCATCAGGGAACAGGCCCAATAGCTGCCTTCGGGGATAAATCAATGGATCCTGGGCGTGCCAGAGTTCCACCATTTCGCCATCGGTTGGTCCTTTGGAGTCCAAGGAACCTTTTTGGGGCTCCAGTCCAAATAAAACCTTGGAATCGTCGGGGGCGACCAACAAACGGTAATCGGCCACTTTTAATCCCCATTTATCAAAAGAACCCTCTCCATCCAACCGGAACCAATTCATTGAGGAACCAATGATATGGAAATAAAGTCCCAGGCCATCTTTGGTTTCACCATCCTTCTGAAGGAAAGCGATACTGTTGCCGGAAGGACCCCACACCAATCGTTGGAAGGGAAATCTGGATTCCCGTAATTCAACGGGTTCCCATTCACCGGGTCCCAAATCCAAAAGTTGAAGTGCATATGTCCCTTTTTCCCTTGTGATATAAAGGAGCTTGTCTCCCTTAGGGGAAATAAGATGGGAATCCACTTCCTTTAGATCAAATGTCCTTTCCGTTTTCAGGGACCTGAATTCAAGATCATATCCGCTTTTTTCTGCTCCCATTTTTTTTATCAGGAGCCCCGTACCATTCAATACCATTTCATGGCCCAATATGGGGCCAATGTCCTTTACATCCCCATTGCCGAGATTCTGTAATCGCAATGACCCTTCCTTGGATATGACCGCTTTATCGCCATCGGCCGTGAATTCCAATTGTCCCCCGCCCGGATGGACATACTGGGTATCTCCTTCCGTAGATTGGATAAAAAGGGTATCCTGCCCATAATCGTACTGCTTTGTGTAGGAGACCCATTGGCCATTATCGGAAATTTGGTGCAGGAAAAGGGTGCTCCACCGATGGTAGTCCTTTGGGGTCAGGGACTTTTTCGAGGTTACCTGCCCCCATAAGGGGCAGGTGGCTAACATCAATAAAATAAATGAAAACAAAACCTCTCGGTTTACCTTTGGTTCCCTTTCTCCGTTTCCTGGAATAAGAGTCAATATTCCCTTGTTTTGATCTGTTCTAATAACCATCGTTCTGGGGGTTTAGGTTCGGGTTGGCCAAAAGCTCGGATTGTGGTATGGGGAACAGCAGATGGTACTCCTGCCAGTTCGGTTTTAACGGTCCAAGTACCTCCCCTGCTTTTTGAAAGCGTTTCAGATCGAACCAACGATGGCCGAACTCCGTAAAGAGCTCATATCTTCTTTCCTGAACAAGGGCAGCCTCCACACCCATCCTGTCGAGACTTTCCAGATCCGAAAGGCCTGCACGGCCACGGATCTTGTTCAGGTCCGCTATGGCCCCATCAAAATCTCCCAATTGCATCCTGGCCTCTGCCCTGATCAAATAAAGTTCCCCCAATCGCAATACCACCGAGTGCTCCACGGAGCTTCCAGTAGGTGCATTGGCCTTGTACTTGTAGGGATGGTACCAAACCGTGGTACCATTCGTTATGCCCCTGGTCCAATGAACGACCCGTTGGTCTCCGGGAGCGAACCCGTCCATAAAGGATCGGGTAAGGGCACCTTGGTTGATAGGGGGTCCCGATTCAAATATATAGGTCTGGGCCTCCAGGGTATTTCCTTCGGACGATACTGGTTTCAACTGCCATAAGGTTCCCTTGCTCCCTTTCAAAAAAACCTCGTCCAGGTCTTCCTCCCATAAATAAAGATCTGTCTTGTCCAGTACATCATCTGAAAGGGTCAGTGCCGTGTCCCAATCACCAGAATATAGGGCCGCCCTGGCCAAAAAGCCCACGGCCGCATATCGGTTCACCCTGACCCTATCCGGCGTCACATAAGATTCAGGGAGCAGATCGATGGCCCTTTCCAGATCCGACACCAATAGTTCGTAAATCTCGGAACTTCCCAATTTACTGATCTGGGCATTCTCACGATAGTCCGTTCTGGTCACGTAGGGTATGTCCCCGAAAAGTTGGGACAGGTAAAAATGGATAAAACCCCTCAGAAAAAGGGCTTCTCCCTGTAGTTGTTCCCTATCCAATTCGGTAAGCGCAGTGTTATCTTCCAAGCCTTCCAAAATGGAATTACAGGCATAGATAAGGTTGTAACTATTGTTCCATAACGTAGCCAGCTCCGGTTCCGTGGCCAATACGGAATGGATATTAAAATTGTAGATGGTTCCAATGCCGTCACCATAATGATCCAGCTCATCCGCGTAATGTCCCAAAAGATTTCCAATGCCCCGGGAACCGCCAGTGATCAAGGTCTGACTTCGCAGTCCTGCGTAAATGTTCGCCAAGGCTGCCGTGGCCGTGGCCCTATCGGTAAATACGGCCCCATCCGTCAATTGGGAGGGTGGCAGGTCCGTTTCCACAAAATCCGTGCAGCCCGATATCAGCAATGACCACACCAAAAGATAAAGGTGATATATTGTTCGTTTTATTTTCATCTGAATGCTATTTTGAGTTAGAAAGTAAGTTGTGTGCCCAATGTGATCTGCCGTAGCGGGGGCAACCGCCCCACCCCGATGAATTCGGGATCGCCCCACTTATAGGAGGTCCATGTCCAAAGGTTCTGCCCCTGGAGGTAGACCCTGCAGTCCATGCCCTTGGTCAACTTGGAGGGAATCCTATAACTGATCGAGGCTGTTTTCAATCGGACAAAGGAACCATCGGACACAGCCTTGTTACTGCTACTGTATCGGTAAAAGGCAGATATGGCATCTGCATTATTGCCCGTGGTATACCGTTGTAACGTCGCTCTTTCTCCTACCTCCTGCCATCGATCCAGAACATCCACGGGTCTATTGTTCATCGAACCGGGGAAACCACCATTGTAGAGATAGTTCCATTGTTGCTGCTTGGTGAACTGGAAAAGAAAATCCAATTCAAATCGGCCAATGCCGATATTGTTCGCCAAACCCCCATAAAGATCAGGATCCATATCCACTGTCCATTGTTGGTCGTTGGGCGATGAAATAACACCGTCCCCGTCATTGTCCCTGAATTGATAGACTCCCGTAGTGGGGTCCACACCAGTACTGAAATACAGTTTACGTATCCCAAGGGATTTTCCCACCACAAGACTATTGGCGTAGGTAGAGGCCTCCAGTCCCGGAAAAGAAATCAATTTGTTCTCGGGAAGACTCAGGTTCAGGGAGAGCTGCCACTTTACCCTTGGGGTATGTACCAAACGGGAAGTGACTTCCATCTCCACCCCCTTGTTCTGGACAATGGCATCCAAATTGGCCTGGAGACTGGTGAATCCCGTAGTTCCAGGCATGGGAATGCCCACCAATTGATTGGAGGATCGGTTGCGATAATAATTGCCCGCCAACAGGATACGGTCCTTCCATAGACCGAGTTCCAGACCGACCTCCAATTTATCATTGCGTTCCCATCCAAAATCGGGATTGAACAGACGGGTAGGCTGTAGGACACTGACCCCATCATAATTGGTGCCCCCCAAACTATAGGTCTCCCAAAATTGATAGTCCCCGATCTGATCGTTACCCGTGGTGCCGTAGCTTCCCCTCAATTTACCATAGCTGATCACAGGAAGGGCCTCTTTTATAAAATTCTCCTCCGAGAACAGCCAAGCGGCTCCAACGGCCCCAAAGTTGGCAAACTGGTTTCCTGGACCAAACCGGGAGGAACCGTCCCGTCTGGCCGTTAGGTTAAGGATATATTTTTGTAGATAGTTCAGGTTGATCCTGCCAAAAATGGCCTGGTACCTGTACTCCATCCCAGAATCCAAATTGACGTTCAGGGTGGTGGCCGCTGATATGTCCCCAAGGAGTTCGTTGCTTGGAAACCCTTGTGCATAAAGTCCCAATTGATGCTGGTCTTGCTGTTGGAAAGTACTTCCCAACAATACATCCAATTGTAATGGCCCCATACTTCCTTGCCATTGCAATTGGGGTTCCACGATCCATGAGCTACGGGACGATGTTCCCCTGTATATCGATGAATATCTGCTATCGGCACCAAAGGCGGGATTATATCTTGTCGAGGGCAGTACCCTGTTGTCATCCATCCTTGCATCAGTGTACCCCAAGTTCAACTTGGCAGTGACTCCTTTGAGGACAGTATAGGAGGCGGTCCCATTTGTGGTCAGGGTCTTGGAATTGGAGGAAAAACGGCTCTCCAGATCGGCAAGCGGATTGTTCCAAGTATTGTAGGCCCAGTTCAGTTCCCCATCGTCATCATAAAGGGCAGGGGCATTGGGTGCCAAGCTTCTTGAAATACGGGTAAGATCTGCTGCGGGGAGATTGTTGTGGTCGACAACGTAGTTTCCAGAGAAGTGGAGTTTGAAACGTCCATCCTCGGAACTATGGTCCAGATTCAACAATACACTTCCCTTTTGATATCCTGATTCACCGGGAAATACGGTATTCTCCTTTTGGTAAGTCCCGCTCATCAGATAACGGGTACCATTGCTGCCACCGGATACGGATGCCTGTGCCATGGTCCTGTTCACGGTTCCCCCGATCAGTTCCTTTTGCCAATCGGTGTACCGGTCCTGATCCCAAGTCCCGTTCACATCATAAGCATTGGCGGGGTAGTCCCCAATGCCATCATTGGCAAAGGCCTCCCTTCTCATCTCCAAGTACTGTGGTGTGCTCAACAGGTCCATGAACCGGGTGACCCTGCCCAGACTGGTATTAAGGTGGATATTAAGCTCCGCCTTGCCCGACCGACCCTTCTTTGTGGTGATCAGCACCACCCCGTTGGCGCCTCGGGATCCATAAATGGCGGTGGCATCGGCATCCTTCAGCACCTCGATCTTTTCTATATCCGTGGGATTGATACCGTTGAGCGGGCTAATGGTCCCTCCAAGGATGCCCGAGGTCTGGGAGTAATTGATGGGATCCGAGGCAAAGGGCACCCCATCCACAATATAGAGCGGGTCGTTTCCTGCACCGATACTGTTCCGTCCCCTGATCTGTATGTCGAACCCTGCCCCTGGCAGGCCCGAGGTCTGGATGACGCTTACCCCTGGCATCCGTCCCTGTAGGGCGGCCAGTGGATTGGAGACAGGCTGTTTTTCGAATTCGGAAGCCGTTACCTTGCTGATGTTCCCCGTACGTTCCTTTTCAGTAACGGTATAGTAGCCCGCATTGAGCACCACTTCCCCCAACTGGGTCACATCCTCCTTCAGCATGACAGCAATTTCGTCCCTACCCGAAATGGGCACGGAAAGTGTCTTGAAGCCGACCATGGAAAAGACCAATACATCGGTAGGAGAAGCTTGAATGGAAAAGGAACCGTCCAAACCGGATATGGTCCCGATATGCTTGGACTCCACCATAAGGTTCACCCCGGCCAGGGGGTTCCCCGAAGTATCGGTCACAGTGCCGGAAACGGTGGACTGTGGTGGTTCCAAGCTATGGCCCGCCTGCATTTTGTGTGCTAAAAAGGGCACTAAAAAGATATATAGTAGCAGGAACCATGACGTCCTGCAAAAGCATTTTGGTGATTTCTTCATTGTGTTGAGTTCGTTTGATTAAAGTGTTGGTTTGTATTCCACTGTCCAAAAAGTCAGCATAAAGCCGTAACTCCCAGAGGGACATCAAGGTCCGGACATAGGCCATCCCGCCCAAGTACAAAATGCAGTTGGAAATAGGGTTCCTTAATGAATAATGACTATGATCTCGCGATATGGCCGGTTGTCCAAAAAGTGTAATCGTAGATTATGGGACAAAGAGTTATCGTGGGCCGGAAAAAATCTATCGTGTATCCCATAAATATAGCCTTAGGGATTAAATGGGACTCTTTGGTTTGATTGGGTATAAACGTTCAGCAACCGAAGGCCCATCGGAAAAGAAGCCAATGCCATGGATGATGGTTGTGCAAAATAAAAAACTCGTTTTCATATCGATTAATTGAAAACGAGTCTCTTTTAGTATATAGAGCCCTAAAACTATAGCAGGGCCCTATCAACCGCACCGCAAGGTTCCGACGCCTATCAGAAACGGAATTACGATAGGGCCCTCGGTGCTATAGCGGTACGAATGTACACAAAATATCACCTCGGGCATTAACCTACCGTCTCGCTCTGATTTACAAATTGTCGGAATTCGCAGTCGAGACTCTTTTGTTAACACCTGATTTTCGAATCTATTCAAGATATAGTTTGTTATATATCAATTATAAATAGATTTTCACATACAATATTAGTAAAAATATTTTATTTTTTCTTATAATTATTATATATATTCTGATTTATATCACATATAATGTGATATTTGATTGATTGTGAACAGCATAGAGTGATCTTAGATTCAATTTTAAGAAATCAATCATGCTATTATGGTTAAAAAAACAGATAAATCAGAAGAAAAAAACTCAGCCAAGTTCGAGAAAAGAGTAAATCCATATACTCTGCTAGAATCTCTTAGAAATCTTAAGTCTCGCTTTGCGACCGGGGATGTGCAATCTATGAAAGAGGTTTCCGGTGCCTATGCTACTGGAATGCCTTTTGCGTTGGGCATAAGCTATGAAACAATGATTAATCGCTATCACGATCCTAGGAAGTTAACACTGGAAGATATACTGAACACTGCTGACATTACAAGTACAGAATATGAAACAGTAATGAATGTTGCGGTACGGGAGGCTATAAAGAACCACACCAAAAGGGATATTTCAAAACTTTTACCAAAAGATGAGGGAAACCATTAAAGAACATCCCTTAGACCTAAATCTATATTAAAACCTACAAAAGATATTGTCCAAATTTCCAGAAACATGGCAGGCTTCAAACGGTTATTTAATCGATTTTTTTGAATGCTCCAATTACTCGAGAATTCTAATCTAAAATTCTTATAATTCCGTTCGCACTCACCATTAAACTTTCCTTAAGAACAAGATTACGACACCCAAAATCTCAAATTATTTTGTGGTATTCTTGATAGTGGCAATTTCTTTAGGGCACACAAGTCCCAATAATAAATCTTTCCCATGAGGAGCATATACAAAAGAAAAAGAGGCGTTATGCCACTTTTATATAAGGGCAAAATACAATTGGTAACAAAGCGCAGTAAAAAATTGGTCCCGTAACCAAAAATTAAAGATTTGCAGCTCCCCAACAGACGGGTTACCATTCTTTACTCCTGATTTGACCTTAAGGGTGGGTTCATCCAAAATATGGTTTCCTTTTCCCCAGAAACCGCTTTGCTACTGAAAATCGGTTTATCGTCCGGCATAAACTCTCCGTTAAAGGGAACCATTTTTCCCTTGTTGATGTTCTGCACAAAGAATTCCCTGTATTGTTCATAATCCTTCGTGTGGACCGCGTTGATAAGCTCCCCTTGCAAATTGCGAACATCCTTCAACTCAATTTCAAGCAACTTATTGAGGGAATCTCCCCGAGTATCCATTTCTTTCAGGGTGGTGACCATATCCTTCAACTCATCTTCATCCATCCGTGGATATAGCAGTACCGAATTTCCTTCTTTTTCCATCAACCTAAAGCTTAACCTCTTCCCCTTGTATCTTATATTATAGGTCCTCTGTTCCAACGCAGATCTGGTCTCTGGCTCCGTGTTGAAATTCACCGCCAGACATTTTCTGTTGATGTCCATGACCACATCTTCCACAATAAAAGCAGGTGGTAACCGCAGCTCAAATGTGTTGTGGAAGGAAATATAGTTCAAGTACATTTGGTCATCCTTTTTTCTGTACTCCAAAACCACTTCAAAAATCAATTGGTTGCCCATAAACTGGTTTCCTTTTTTCTCGGTCTCCCTTGTCACGTTCTTGTTGAACAGTGCATATTCCATTTTATAAATGGAAAAATCGAATTGGGACACATATAGTTTGCCTGTTGCAAGATTATCCTGGCAGTTCCGTTTAAACTCGATCACATATAAGGGTTCCCCATCAAAATTTATGGGATCCATCTTGGAGAAGGTATGATGGGGGATGAAATCGATTTGCAACACGTTCACAAAATCATAGGAATCCACCAGATAGTTTCTGATGGCATCATGGACCCTTAGAATGGTGAACTCGTTCCCTCCATAGGGTTTTAAAAAGGCCTTCTCTATCATTTTTTGGCCCGTTCGGTAATCATAGCTTTGGCGGGCAAGGGTATCCACTTTAAAAGTCTTGTTGATTCGTTGGTCGTACATCTGGACCTTTGTAGCGGTTCTATCCATACTGTGGAAACCAGGGTCAAAAACCTCCAATATGGCCTCGTTGAGGTTGATGTAGTTTCCTTCATCCACTTGATAGTCCCGATAATATCCCACCAACGAAAAGGGTGCGTTTGGATAGTTTTTCGGAATGTTCTCTATTGCCTTTTTTACAATTTCTTGGGCCCCATAACGTTTGGTACGTTTTCCAATGACCACGGTCTCATCCAAGTTGAAGATTTCCTCTTTCACCGAAATGATGTTCACTTGATCCACATTCAGGTCGGACAGCTTTACTTCCAAGGTCCTGTACCCCAAACAGGAAATTTCGAGGACATCGCCCAAATCCAAATATTCATCCGGAACAACAAAACTGCCATCTGCATTGGTGATGACCCCTACCGATTTTCCTTTAAGCCTTACCGTGGCAAAAACAACAGGTTCCCTTGTTGCCTCATCAACGAGCTTCCCTGTGATGAAATTTTTCTCTTGGGAAAAGAGCCCTAATGGCGCATACAGCATTAAGACAAGAAGGATAAGTTTTTTTAGATTCATAATTCATTTTATGATTTTGCCAATTCCAGTGCTTTTTCCAACACCTCATCCCTGCCATCCCTCAACCCTTGAATAGTGGGACGTACCTCCACGTCGACTTTTACCCCTTTACGCTGTGTCTCGGTACTATCAGGATAAAAAATGCCAATACCCGATATGGTGGTTTTTATTCCGCCTCCCAATTCCAATGTGGAAACATTCCCATCGGCACCCGCTGTTTGACTGCCAACCGTTATCACATTGTTTGAAGTTTGCAATGCCATCGTCGTAAACTCGGCATGGCTCTGGGTAATTTCGTTCACCAAAAGGATGATCTTCCCTGCATAGTACTCATTGTTTTTTGGATTTCCACATTGCATTCCTTCACGCCATTTAAATCTTCCGGGATAGTCAAGATCAGGTTGTATCACCTTGAAAAAATCCCTTTTTTCGGGAACTAGGTAAGATGCAATAAGGTACAAGGTTCCTTTGGGATAATTTCTAATATCAAAAATAATGGCCTTGGTATTCAGAAGCTCTTCCATCATTTCCGCAACATCATCATGGGTTAATTTACCCATATCCACATAACCCAAATTTCCATTCAACACTTTCCATTTATCTGGCTGTTTTGGCAAAATATCACTGACCACATAATTTTGAACATCAACGTTCATCACTTCCCCATCCCTTTGAAAGGTTATTTTTTTGGTGGATGGTTCCGTGGAGCGGATGATTTCATATCCCAAATTTCTAAACTTACTGGCTGGATTGGACCCCCATACAAAATCCATATGGTTTTGGATCATATTTTCGACGGTCACATCATCCACGGCAAGAATAACATCGCCTCTTTTTATTGGCGATTGTTGGGCCAAAGAATCATTATAAAAACCCCTTACCACCAATTGTTCATCAATAAATTGGGTTTTCATGTTTGGGTAATAGTAATTGTTTTGCGAAGCAGTGAATCCGCCATGGGCATCATCTATTTTAACAATCATTTGTAATAAGGCATCATGGAAATCCTGCTCAGAACGGGCAGTTTCTAATTTTGCAATGGTTTCCAACAACACCGTGTCCCACGGCTGATCCGTTTGGTATTTATAGGGAAAGAAGTATTCCACATAATTCCAATATTTGAAAGCAATCAACAACCTCATATCTGGATTGGACCAATCCAGATTCTTATATTCCGGCTCATTTTTTAAAGCAATATTGCCCACTTGTTTGTAGGGAGCATATACATAGTGTTGCTTCCCTTGAAATCTGTTTTGCTCAATAAACTTAAGTTTATCCGAGAGTTGAGAAGTAAAAGTATCCGGGTTGTTAAACCAAGAGAGATCGAAGTTCTTATCAAAATATGTTTCATCGCTATTCTTGTCACACTTTTTACATGGGGGGACTTCTCCAAGTCCGGCAATCCAATTCAAATAGATTTCTGATAATGCCTCCTTACTATCGGCTGACTTTACCTTGGGTAATATTTCTAAGAGTTGGTTGTCCCAATCAAATTTTCCATCGGCCACCTGAGGATGGTAGTATTTTAGAAAGCCCCAAATTTTTGCAGTCGAGGCCAATTTTTCGGTTTCAGAAATCTGTTGGGGTTTGGCGATTCCTTGAAATGTCAACAATAAAAATAAGAACAGTAAGTGTTTAGACATGTTGGATGGATTAGTGGTTCGGATTAAATATAACCATCTTTATTACAGCCGATTAAACACCTATTCAACTTTAAGAACAATTAACGAAATCTTATGGAACTTTAAGTTTCCATTAATACTTCGTCCCTACATCAGAAGATTACATATCTGTTAGTATAGAAGCATCCCACAAACGTTATAAAAAACATAAAACCCAGCAAAATTGGGATTTACGGGCCATTTGCCCTATCTTTGCAGCGATGAAAATCAAACTCCACGAGAGAAAAAATAGCAGGATCCTTAGTTTTGAATATCTGGTTTTTCGTAACCAACCGGACAAATTCATCCCACCTACCCTTTGACCAACTGCCCTTTTCGGGTACCCTTGCGATGTAAAACATCCACGATTTTTGTGGCGGTTGAACAGCGTCGCCCCCATTGTCACCAGTAACTAAAATCCAAAAATCGCTATCGTACAACAAAAGATCATGGTAATCAAGACCTATGATGCCTATACACGGCTCTCCACCATGGAGGCCAATCGGTTCACCAACTTCCTTTTTGAGCACCAAGAGGGAAAAAAAGCCACCAAAACGGCCATAAGAAAAGCCATCCAATATTCCACCAAGGACATACCGGGCTTGGGCGGTTATGTGTTCTCCATGGAAGAAAAGGAAGAAATCCTGGGACTGGCCGTGGTAAACAAAACAGGCATGGGCGATTACATCCCGGAAAACTTTTTGGTGTTCTTCGTGGTGCACCGTAACCATAGGGACCAAGGCATTGAACAAAAATTGCTGGAGTACACCCTTCAGTATTGCAAAGGGGATGTGGCCATCCATATCACTGGCGAGAACCAGTGTCCCAACAAACAGTTTTTTGAAGAATATGGGTTCAACGAGACCCACACGGAAATGAGATTGAACAGATAAACATACATATGCTAAAAATTGAAGTAAAACCTGGAGAAAGTATCGAAAGAGCCCTCAAGCGCTACAAAAGAAAATATAGGAATACAAAGCGCTTGGAGCAAATTCGGGACCGTCAGGAATACACCAAAAAATCAGTGGAAAAAAGAAAAACAAAGAAAAAAGCTCAATACAAGGAAAAATACCTGAGGGATCAGGAAAACAGTTAAACACAAACCTATTATCAACAACAACAAAATGAAACTTTCAAGGATTAAAAGGGAAACCAAATATGAAAAACGCTACAGCGTTAAAATGGGCGAACTGACCACCCAGGTCACGTACATCAAAAGGTACATCCTAGGGCTACCCGTACGCACTTTGCACAAGTACCGCGAAACCTATTATGGAAAAGTGAAAGACTGCAAGGACTGCAAAATAACCGCATAAACGTTTTAAAAACCTTTTAGCAAAAAACAATGAAAGTATTAGTCATTGGCGCAGGTAACATGGGGCTTACCTATGCCACAGGTATGTCCAAATCCAAACTGCTGAAAAAGCGGAATATTATGGTTTTGGACAAATCAAAAGAGAAAATGGAAGAAGTGGGCAAGATTGCCCATTTTGATGCAATGGAACGTTTGGAAGACTGTGTCCCCAAGGCGGACATTATCTTTTTGGCCGTAAAACCCTATCATGCCGAAGACCTTTTCAAACGCATGAAACATTTGGTAAACCCGGAACAATTGTTCATTTCCATCATGGCCGGGGTGACCATCAAATTTATCCAAGAAGCATTGGGCATCCAAAAAGTGGTAAGGGCCATGCCCAATCTGCCCGCCCAAGTGGGCAAGGGACTCACCAGCTATGTTTCCGCGGAGGAAGTATCCCGTTTGGAACTCTTTATGGTGGAAGGCCTTTTGGATACCACAGGGAAATCCCTTCGGGTAAAGAGCGAGAAATATATTGATGCCTCTACCGGCATCTCCGGCAGTGGACCCGCTTATGTGTTCTATTTTATGCAGAGCATGATGGAAGCCGCCCTTCAAATGGGATTCTCGGAAAACGTATCCAAAGTACTGGTGAGCCAGACCTTTACCGGGGCCGTGGAGCTGTTCAACCAGAACAACCTTACCCCCGACTCATGGATGGAGCGTGTGGCCTCCAAAGGAGGAACCACCCGTGCCGCTTTGGATTCCATGCAGGACAACAACGTGAACGAACTGATCAAGGAAGCTGCTTTTGCAGCCTTTAACCGTGCCGTGGAACTCGGCGAAGAATACTAAAACATGTACAAAGAACTCGTGGTCATCAAAGTGGGAACGAACGTGATGACCAATAAGGACAATAGAATAGTTCGACCCGTGCTCAATGGTTTGGTTCAACAAATTGCCGAATTGTATGAGCGCGATATCATGACCATTTTAGTCTCCTCTGGATCGGTAATCGCCGGTAAGGAGGTCTTGGGCAAGGCCAAGATCAAGGACAAGACCCAGCGTAGGCAGGTGTATTCGGCCATTGGGCAACCAAGGATGATGCGCCATTATTACAACATCTTTAGTGATTATGGGATGAAATGCGCCCAAGTGCTCCCCACCAAAAGGGATTTTAACCCCGGGGTACACCGCGACAACATGATCAGTTGTATCGAAGGGTTGCTGTCCGAAGGTGTAGTGCCCATTGCCAATGAGGATGATGCCGTTTCCGTGGCCATGTCCATGTTTTCGGACAATGACGAACTGGCCACTTTATTGGCCCAGTTGATGAATGCAGACAAACTCATCTTGATGACGGACATTGATGGTCTGTATGATGGTCATCCAGAGAAGGAAGATTCCAAGGTGATTGAAAAAGTCCAGCCCAAGGAAGACCTCGACAAATACATCGAGAAAGGAAACAAGGCCGAAGGCGAAGGCCGTGGTGGCATGGGCTCCAAATTGAACTATGCCCAAATAGCCGCGGCGAACAACATCCCGTCCTATATCGTGAACGGGAAAAAGGAAAATGTAATCATAGATATTGTAGAAGGAAAAAAAGTGGGAACCGAAGTTTCCCTTTAAAATGATAGCAATGAAGTTATTAAATACAGCACTTAAGAACAACGTTTTACAAGATATGGAACAAATCCTGGATCAAAACCGGGAAGCATTGCTCCAAGCCAACCAAAAGGATCTGGATGCCTTTGACCGCGACGACCAAGCCCTTTATGACCGTTTGGTGGTCAATCAGAAAAAGATAGACCAAATGATACAAGCCGTAAGGGAGGTTAGGCTGCAGGAAGATCCTGTCAACAAAGAAATCTCGACAAGGGAATTGGACAACGGCTTAAAGATCATCAACAAGACGGCTCCCTTCGGGACCATCATGATCATTTACGAATCCCGGCCCGACGTAACCATTGAAGCTGCCGTGTTGGCCTTTAAGGCCAACAACAAGATTTTGTTGAAGGGTGGTAAGGAGGCGTATCACAGTAATAAGGCATTGGTGAAATTTTGGCATCAAGCCTTGGCTAAAAACGATTTACCGTCAGACTTTATCCAATTCATGGAAATGGACCGAACCCAGACCCAGGCCTTTTTGAAAAACCCCGACCAACAACTCGATTTGATTGTGCCCCGCGGTGGGGAACGGCTCATCAATTTTGTTAAGGAGCATGCCAAATGCGCTGTTTTGGTCAGTGGTCGCGGGAACAATTTCCTCTTCGTCCATAAAGAGGTGGATTGGCAAAAGAGTTTGGAAGTCATCCTGAATGCCAAGACCCATAAAATTTCGGCCTGCAATGCGCTGGACAAAATTTTGATAGATACGCGAATTGAAGATTACGAAGGAAAACTCAACGAACTAAGACAGATCCTTGTAGAGAATGGGGTTTCCATTCTAGTGGATGAAAAGGTGAAGAAAACCTTGAAGAATGAAGAAGTCATTTCCGATGAGTCCATCTGGAAAGAAGAATTCTTGGCCATGAAGTGTGTTATCGGTGCCATGGACAATTTGGATATGGCCATACAAAAAATCAATAAAAATTCGGGTGGACATTCGGCGACTATCATGACACAGAACAACAGTGTGGCCCAAACCTTTATGGAAAATGTGGACTGTGCGGCCGTATACCAGAATGCATCGACCCGGTTTACCGATGGCGGGCAAATGGGAGTCGGGGCCGAGCTGGCCATCAGTACGGACAAACTGCACCACAGGGGACCACTGGGTTTAAAGCAGCTGGTCACGAACAAATACTATGTATTTGGGGATGGGCAGATAAGGGTCTAGTATGGATCACATAGCATATAAAAGGAGGCCAAAAGCCTCCTTTTTTGTTTAAAAACTGAATTGTGGTTCATTTCAATCATATAAAAGATGCTTGTCTTATTGGCAATTTTCCTATCTTTTACTGGGCATTTTTTAAGAAAATATCTAGATTTATTATTCAAAACAAATAAAGTATGGGAAAATTTGAAATCAAAACAGATAAATCTGGTCAGTTCAGGTTTAATTTGAAGGCCGGCAATGGTCAGGTTATTTTGAGCAGCGAAGCATATACCACCAAATCTGCCTGCGAAAACGGTATCGAATCGGTAAAAAAGAACTCTCAGGACGACGGTAAGTTTGAGAGAAAGACTGCAAAGGACGGAAGCCCTTATTTCAATCTTAAGGCATCCAATGGCCAAGTTATCGGGGCCAGTGAAATGTACTCCAGTACCGCAGCCATGGAAAATGGTATCGCTTCGGTTAAAAAGAATGCCCCTGATGCTTCGGTAGAGGATATTTCCGCTTAACCCAAAAACAAAAAACTCAACTAAACAGCCTAACAAGGCTGTTTTTTTATGCCCAAACTTTGCTTCCCATTGGAAATTTGTTCAAATTTCCAAAAAAGGGTAAGGCCACATAACCAAATGGCCCAATCATTGGTTCAAAAGGGCCATGCACCGACCAACCACTTTACATGCCATTCTTTGACTTTATGGTTGCTTAATAACGCGTCAAAGTCCATTGAAAAAACATGACCTTATCGATGCCATGAAACGACTCTAGTCCTTTTTGTTGATGAGCCCCTTGGTGAACTCGTTTAAGGTTTCCACCTTTTCCTCAAAATTGCCTTTGAGCGTCTTACGGTATTCATTAAGGTTTTGGACCAGGTCATCAATATTATCAGGAATCACATCCTCAAAGAACTGACGTAATCTTTTGGCCGTGGTGGGGGATTTTCCATTGGTGGAAATGGCCATTTTCACATTGCCCTTCGTCACAATGCCTCCCATATAAAAATCACAAAAGGGTGGATTGTCCGCCACATTCACCAAGATGCTACGCTCCTTGCAATCATGATATACCTCTTCATTTACTTTGGGATTATCGGTACAGGCAATCACCAAGTGTTTCCCCTCCAAATATTCCTTTTGATATGCAGCTTGTACCAATTCAAGGGTATATTTTTGGGCCAGTTCCTCGGTATCTTTCAAAAATTCCTTGGCTACCATCTGCACCTGGGCATTGGGACTGGACTTCAACAAAAAGGTCAGCTTTTCCAGACCAACATTGCCCCCCCCCACAATCAATACGTTGAGCTGGGATACTTTTAAGAAGATGGGATAGAGTTCATTCCGTTCCATAAAACCTTTCAATTCATTCTTACTGGAACCTTGGTTCTGGTTTCAATGATAAAGATACTGACAATTTACGTAGGCTTATTTGAAGGAAGCAGTGTAACTGCTAGAAAGTTGGTTCCTCCAGTTGTTTTTTGGCCGTTTTAAATTCATACCGAATAAACAATTCGTGCGATCCTCCGGTATAGCTGGCCAAATTGGATGATGTGAGATCGTACGCATATCCGGCACTCAGGTTTGGATTAATCTGCATCCCCAACAAGGTGGCAAACGAATCGTCCCAACGATAGGCCAGTCCAAAGGTGAAGGTTTCCTTGAGCAAGGCATTGACCGAAATATCGGCGATCATCGGAGCACCGGGCACCCATTTTACAAAGAAGGCGGGTTTCAACTTTACTTCCGGTGTAAGATCCACAACCTTCCCCCCTATCACATAATAATGTAACCGCTCCGCGGCGATTTCCTGTTCCTGGCCATCATAGTGCTTTTGGGAGAAAAAATTGGGCACGGCAAAACCTAGGTAGCCTTTGCCCGAATTATAATAGATCCCTGCACCGATGGTAGGGAAAAATTTGCTTTTGATATTATCCTGAAAAGCCACATCGGCATCCTCCGTCAATCCTTTGGAGAAATCCACATCGAAGATGCGCCCTCCCACTTTCAATCCGAAGGATAGCTGTCTATTGGTACTGTCCAATTGAATGGTATAGGATACATTTCCATCCAAAAAAGTCTCCGAAGAAGGCCCAAGGGCATCATGGGCCAAAATACCACCAACCCCAATTTTGTTCTCCAAGGGAGTGTCCACAGAAAGTACCTGGGTATTTGGGGAACCATTGATACCTACCCATTGGGAACGGTGCATGAGCAAAGCGGTCAAGTGGCCATTGGAGCCTGCAAAAGCAGGGTTCACACTCATGGTATTGTACATATACTGGGTAAATTGGGGATCTTGCTGGGCCGAAACCGAACACATCCACACCATAAGGACGGGCAAACAAAGCTGCCTTACTATTTTCACCGTATGTTTCATCGTAAAAAATATCATCCTTATCTGTTTATATACAACCAATCCGTTCGTGGTTCCGATCCGTCACCCAAATCCAATACATAGTAATATGTCCCTACCGGAAGTTGATCCTCCTTTTGAACAATGGCCCGACCGTTGGGTGTGCCATCCCAGTCATTTTTGTAGGAGCGGGTCTCAAATACAATATTCCCCCATCTGTTATACACCTGCAACGAATTATTGGGGTACTGGGCAATACAATCAATTTTGAAATAGTCATTGACCCCATCGCCATTGGGTGAAAACTCGTTGTAGACCACCAAGCAAGTGGGCACCACATAGGCCACAGCAAAGTTGTTGGAATCATCCGTATCCCACTGATCCACATAGGCCAAACTTGCCGTGTTCACATAATCTTCAATATCCAAGACTTTGGCGGTGACTTCCAACGTAGCCGTTTCCATTGGTTGTAACATTGGAATCTCCCAAATACCTGAATCATCATATGTACCTGTAGACGCTACAGAACTTACCAATTGATATCCCAAAGGCAATTGGTCTTCAATACCGATCACGGTGGCCGGAACGTTGCCTTGATTAGTCGCTGTTATAGTGAACACCACTTCATTGCCCATGCTGGGGGACATATTGTCCACCGTTTTTGTAAGGGCCATGTCTGTGGTTTGAGGAATGACAAAGGCACTGGCTTCATCATCATCTACAATACCATCCGAAAGGTCATCGGCTTCCACTCCAATGGAAGGATCACTATCGGGATCCATAAAATTGCTTGCTGTGATGTACGCATAGTTCACATATTCATCTTCTACACCGGTTGGCGCATTTACCACGGCCAAGACTTCCAAACTCTCCGTATCTTGATCTAAAATGGTCCGGTTGATGTTCCATATTCCAGAACTGGGATTATAAACCCCAGCAGTAGAAGTGTGGGATTGATAGCTATACCCTTGCGGTAATAGGTCGGTCACCATCACCCCGGAAGCATTGGTTGGCCCATGATTGGTTACACTGACCACAAACCTTACCACATCGCCTACATTCGGGGATGCATCATCCACGGTTTTGGAAAGAGACAAGTCCGACAACCCTTGTGGAACGGGTATCACGGTATCTTGATCGTCTTCGGAACTTAGGTTGTTATTCGGGGTAGAATCTGGATCATAGGTGTCCAACGCAATCAACTCGGCTGTATTCTTGTACTCCCCACTGGATAAAACAATCGCTCTAATTTGGAGTGTCTCCGATATGCCGTTGGTCAAATTGGGCAAATCCCATGACCCGGCTATTTCATCATACATTCCGGATGTAGTAGTTGCAGACACAAAATTGTATCCGTTGGGCAATTGATCTTCTATCACCAAGCCTGTCGCATCATTGGGACCATCATTGGTCACTACTATGGTAAACAGAATTTCATCGCCTGCATCAGGATTCATATTATCCACTGTCTTGGTCACAGAAATGTCGGTCACATGCCTTGGATTGGTCGCCTGTTCATCCTGATCATCCTCAGAAGGCACATTGTTATTGGGGGTGGAATCCAAATCGTAAAGTATGGCCGCAATGACTTCCGCAATATTGTTATAATCTCCCGAAGGGTTTACTTGAACCATCAAGTTCAACTGCAATTGATCACCTGCCGCAATATTTCCAACATTCCAACGCCCATTATTTGGGTTGAACGACCCTCCGGAATCCTCGGAAATAAAGGTGTACCCTGATGGTAACCTATTTTCCACCATGACCCCAATGGCATCACTGGGTCCTTCATTCCACAAGGTCAAGATAAAAGTGACATTGGTGCCTACATCGGGTGTGGTATTGTCCACGGAAACATCCAAATTTAAATCAGCCGAAGGAATGGGTGTGGTTCCCGCATTATCTTGATCGTTCTCAAAGAAATTGTTGTTGTTCGGGGTGGAATTGGGGTCCAGATTATCCGAAGCAACCACTTCTGTCACGTTGAAATAGTCCCCATCCGGATTGACCGTTGCCACGATGTTCAGGGTTTCCGTATTGCCATCCACCAAGGTGCCGTTCAACGTCCACATGCCTGTTGCTGCACTATACGTTCCTGCTGTTGAACTGTGTGACACATAGGAATATCCTGTGGGGAGTTGGTCGATGATTTCCACGCCCGTGGCATCGCTGGGTCCATAATTGGTGATGCTGATGGTAAAAATGACCTCTTGCCCCACATAAGGACTCAACACATTGACGGATTTGCGCAATAACAGGTCAGAAACGGGCACTACAATCGGTGTTATGGTCTGTTGATCATCTTCGGTCTCACTATTGTTTCCTGGGGTAGAATCTACATCGTCCTCGGTAACGTTGGTCAGTTCAGCTGTATTGGAATAGATTCCGGTTGGCAACACTTCCACTGTGACATCCAACGTTTCAGAAGTCCCATTTGGCAAACTGCCCACAGTCCAGGACCCGTTGGAAGCATTATATGTTCCGTTTGAGGCCACGGCGTTCACAAATTGGTATCCAGAAGCCAACGCATCTGTTACCACAACATTGGTGGCATCACTGGGGCCATCATTGGTGACGGTTACCATAAACACAATCTCCGCGCCTACTTCAGGAATAAATTCATCCACCGTTTTGGTCACTGAAATATCCACTATCGGATTTGGAACCACTATCACTTCATCTTGATCATCTTCACCGGGCACATTATTATTGGGGGTAGAGTCGACATCAGTTTGGTCATGTCCGATGATTTCTGCAACATTGATATAATTACCGCTCGCATTTACATTGGCCAGAATATTTAAACTTTGCGATGTTCCATTGGCCAAAGTGCCTACATTCCAAATTCCTGTCACCACGTCATAGCTACCACCACTATTATCCGAAATATAGGTGTAGCCTGAAGGCAATAAATCGGTCACTTCAACTGATGTGGCATCACTTGGGCCATCATTGGTCACCGTTAAGGTGAATCTCACATTATCACTCACCAAAGGTGGAGATTTGTCAATTTGCTTGGTCAGGGAAAGGTCGATTACCTCCTCTGGTGCCACGGTCACATCCCCTTGATCATCCTCGGAAGAAACCCCATTAGCTGGAGTGGAATCCGAATCATAGGCATCGGAAGCGATTACTTGAGAGGTATTCGTATAAATACCCGTTGGATTGACCGTTACGCTAATCACCAAAGTTTCGGTGGCCCCATTGTTCAAAGTGCCCACTTGCCAGTATCCATTGGCAGCGTTAAAAGTCCCCGCGGTTGCGGTGTATGAATCAAAACTGAATCCGGACAACAACTGATCTACAACAATCACATTCGTAGCATCATCGGGGCCGGAGTTGGTCACGGAAATTTCAAAACTTATCTGGTCCCCAACAAAAGGGTTAAGGATATTGCCCACCACCGATTTGGTCAAGGATAGGTCTGCCTGCAAAGGGGCGGCCGTAACAGTAGCTTCATCATCTTCGCTTTGGTCGCCATCATCGTTGTTCGGGGTACTGTCCAAATCAAACTGATTGGCAGCCGTTACTTCCGCAATATGGGTAAACTCACCCGAAGTGCCCGTGGGGGTCAATACTGTAGCGTTGAAGGATAGGGATACCGTATTGGTGCCCAAAGGAACCGAAAGTCCTATCCAAGAAACTTTATCGGTAATAGCGCTGTACGAACCTCCATTATCGATTGCCGTTACGCTCCCAAATCCACTTGGAACCAAGTTGCTTACGGAAACCCCAGTGGCATCCACATCTCCCAAATTGCTCAGGTTGATGGTAAAAGTGACCACATCCCCAATTTCGGGTGAAATATCACTTGCCAAGGCTTCTATTTGAAGGTCCACTCCAATGATGGAAACGGCAGCTGTATCAGAATTGGTATCGCAAGTAGCATCGGAAACGGTCCATTCAAAAATATAAGTGCCGGGTACCGTATTCGTTACTTCCGTGGTCGGGTCGCTCGCATCTGCAAAACCCACAATGGTCGGGCCAGATAACTGCGTCCATGTACCTGTACCCACCAGGGGAGGTGAGGCATTCAAAAAAACTGGGGAAACCTGTGTCAAAGTTTGATCGGGACCTGCATCAACGGAGCACAATTGCCCATACCCCATTTGCATGAAAGCGAACAGAAAAAGAAAGGCCAATAGGAAATTGCATGGTTTTTTCCGGGGTTGGGGTTTGTTCATAGTTTAGTTGATGAGGTTGTCCTTACGTAGTAAGACATACCCAAACATATCAAGAACGCCCGTAAAATGGGAAGTTATGTTGTATTACGGCGATCAAATGTTGTGAAACATCGGATAAACGATGAAAGCCAACCTTTTAATTTGATTCCTTTTGTTGGGCCATGACAATCAACTCAGATTCTATTCTTATGCAAAACCATTGATTACAAATAGATTACCATAAAAAAAGCTCGCCAATTTGACGAGCTTTATGTTTTGAAAGGATTGAATAGCTTTTTAAGAATTTTACTTTTCTGGTTCCCAATAATTTCCTCTCTCTGGACGTGCGTTTTTTGCCAGACCACCGGTTAGTTTTCGTCTTTCCCTAAAAACAATGGGCATGGTCTCACAGACATCCTCAAATGGCCTTCGGTTCTTTGCCAATGGACCCATTATCGGCTTATGGTCATGATCTTTGATTACCCATATGGATTGTGGTTTTGGGTTCTTCCATGGCTTTCTATTTTTAGCCCTTGGTCCTGTTAAAATATCTTCTTGGCCATAGGCAAAGAAAGCTCCCAAAATCATCATTAAAAAAGTAATATAAAAATTATAGGCCATATATTTTACGATATTATCAATTAATAGTCGCAAAAATATAAATATTTCAATTTCGGTGATAGATAATTATTTGTTAAAATGACCAATTTCCATGTCAAATATTAGTTAATCCAAAAAGGGGATTTCCCAATGAAAACCAAACAGGATTTTAAATGGAATATAACGTAGAAGTGATTTTGTCTAGGGTTTTTAGAAAAAAAAGAGGCCACGATAATACGGCCTCTTTTTTGGTTTAGGTTGTAGTTAGTTACGCTTCGCAACTGGTGCATTCCTTTTTTTGCTTGAACTTCTGTGCAGCGTTCATACTGTGTTGGTAGTAAAGCGACTTTAATCCAAGCTTCCATGCTGTTACATGGATCTTGTTGATTTCCTTGGTCGGCATTTCGGGGTGTACGATGATGTTCACCGATTGCCCCTGATCAATATGGTTCTGTCTGTTGGCAGCTTGGTAAATAATATCCAACTGATCTAGCTCAGAATACGTTTTGAACACAGCCTTTTCTTCCTCGGTCAAGAAATCCAAGTGTTGTACCGAACCGTCCATATCGCGGATGCTTTTCCAAACCTCGTTGGTATTCTGTCCTTTTTCTTCCAAAAGGTCCATCAAATATGGGTTTTTGATGGTCACCTTGATCTTGGCGATATCCTTCACATAACAGTTGGACCAAATCGGCTCAATTCCTTGGGAAACCTGACCCAAAATAAAAGCTGAGGAAGTGGTTGGGGCAATGGCGTTCAAGGTCGCATTTCTTCTGCCATACCCCTTCAACACTTCGGGTTCACCAAAACGCTCGGCCAATTCGCCAGAAGCTTTGTAGGAACGCTCTTTGATGGTCCTGAAAATTTCACTGTTCAGGTTATAGGCATCCTGACTATCAAAAGCCAAGCGCTTGGATTGCAACAAAGAGTGCCAACCCAATACACCCAATCCCAAGGCACGGTTCTCCTTGGCAAAGTTGTAGGCCCTTTCCATGAACAAGAAGGTTTGCCTATCATCACGATCGGAGGAATCCCGAAACGCCTCCAGTTTTTCAACAAATTCGGTGATTACGGCATCCAAGAAATATACCATGGTCTCCACGGCATCCGTGTTTTTCCATTTGTCATAATGCAACACATTGATGCTGGACAACACGCATACAAAAGACCAGTTATCATTAGATGGCAACATGATTTCGGTACAAAGGTTACTGGCATGGATCCTGTGGTCCTTGTCCTTGTACACGTCTACTGCGCCATTGTTGGCATTATCGGAAAAGAAGACATATGGATATCCCATCTCTCCCCTTCGCTGCAACACTTTGGCCCAAACGGTCCTTTTGTCCACATCACCAGCAATCATTTCCTCCATCCATTGGTTGGTTACGGTAACGCCGTGGGTCAATTGTTGAATGGGGTTCCCTTCGGTACCGATTTCCAAGAACTCTAAGATATCCTTATGATCAATGGGCAGGTATGGGGAAAATCGGCCGCGACGCACCGACCCTTGACTTACCACATCTACCATGGATTCGAACAATTGCATAATGTGCACCGCACCGGAAGCCTGACCATTATTCTTTACAGGCGCACCCCTATGACGGATTTTCCCAAAATACCCAGAGGTACCACCACCCAATTTGGACATCATCCCTACCTCGGATTGCGTATACAAGATATTTCCCATATCATCATCAATATGCGAACCAAAACAACTAATGGGCAAACCACGTCTTTTCCCAAAGTTGGACCATACAGGCGATGCCAAGGAAAAATATCCTTCGGACATATAGTTGTAGAACTTATCGGAATAGCCAGGCATCTGTAATATCTGCTCGGCACGATCCCCAATTTCACGGATACGTTGCTCGGGTGTCACTCCTTCGGTCAGATAGCCCGATGCCAAAAACTGGCGGCTATATTCGTTCAACCATTCAAATCCGCCCTGTTCTTCCTTTGTCTTTGCTTTTGCCAAAGTATCCTTTCTGGCGTTGATAAGATCTTGGGTCTTGTCTATCTTTTGGTCAGTAATGTGGGGTACGTTTGTTTTGTTCTCCATAATTAAAAAAGGTCGTCGCTGGTTATACTTTGTGTTCTCTTGCTATAGTTGATGGATCTTTTTACAAAAAAGTCTCCGTGTTTGGTTCCAATGATCTCGTCGTCGAACCATTCGGTCTGGGCCAATAATTTTTGGTCGATTTCGAAAATTTTCGGAATACCGATGCTTTCCAATGAATTGTTGAAGCGGTTCTTGATGAATTCGTTCACCACTGCCTTGGGCAGAAAATCCAATTCACCTTCCTCAAAGATCCAATCCACAATCTTGCTTTCGGCCTCAAATGCGTTTTCGCAGATTTCTTGAATCATGCTGTTATATTCCTTATCAAACCACTCTGGGCGTTCTTTTTTGATGATGTTGATGACATCGATACCAAAATCGCCATGGATCTGTTCCTCTTTGGAGGTAGCCTCCACCACATTGGAGATTCCCTTCAATACATTTTTGTGTTTGTTGAAGGCCATGATGATCAGAAACTGGGAGAACAGGGAAACGTGCTCTATGAACAATGAAAAGAGCAAAATAGATTCCGCATATTCCTGATTGTTCTCGCTTTTGGCATTTTTAAGGGCAGTCTCCAAATACTGCACCCTTTTCATGATCACCGGTTTTTTCTTCAGGTTTTCGAATTCCTGGTTCAAGCCCAAGATTTCCAAAAGATGGGAATAGGCATCGTGGTGCCTCACCTCACTTTCCGCGAAAGTGGCCCCAACGGAACCGATTTCAGGTTTGGGCAAACGGTGGTAAATATCACCCCAGAAGGATTTTACGGCCACCTCGATCTGTGAAATGGCCAACATGGTATTCTTGATGGCACTACGCTCCACATCTGTCAACCCCGACTTAAAATCCTGGATATCGCTGGTAAAGTTGAATTCGGTATGGATCCAATAGGAGTGGCGAATGGCAGGCACATATTCATATAGTTGAGGGTACTCATAAGGCTTTAGGTTGATACGCTTTTCAAAGATATCGGTCTCGCGCATTTGGGCCCTTTTGTTCCTATAAATGATATAGGCTTTGGCCACATCGTGGAACTCACTGTTCATGAGTTCATTCTCCACTACGTCCTGTACCTCTTCGACGGTTGGCACATAGTGCGCGTCCAAATTTTTTCTTTCCAACAATGTCTTTTCAACATTGCTGGCAATGTTTTGCGCATCGTTGATCTGACCATGGTCAACAGCTGTCATGGCTTTCAGGATGGCATTTGTAATCTTGTGTAAATCAAAAGTCTGTGTACTAAAATCCCTTTTAGTGATATGAGAAATTTGCATGCGGAAAATTGTTTGGAGTTGTGTTATATAGCTCGATTGTAAAATTCATATTTTCTTTACTTTGATTTTACATCGCCCGATTTAGGTTCTCAACACTTTTATCAACATTCACTTTTTTCAGGCTAAAAAAATCATGGGAACAAACGTAAAATCGAGCCTCTGAAAAAAATCTGATAGGTGTCATACGACCCGAAGATTTTTCCACAAGGTTATTAACACCCAAATCTTTATTGCTCTAAAAATCCATGATGTTTTTAATCCTGTCGATTAAAAAAGTGGGTTCGTAGAATGCTTTTCGTACTACGTCTATTCCTATAAAATAGCATTGGTGATTGCCCGAATTTTGAATCAAAATGTATCGCAATGAAGATTCAGGCAACCGTGTTGTTTCTTTTCATGGGACTCTTTTTGAGTGCACAGGAACCCGATTCCTTATCCACAAAAAAAGTATGGTCCCTGGAAGATTGCATTTCCTATGCACTGGAAAACAACATTACCATAAAACAGGCAGCGCTGGAAAAAAACAGCTCGGAGGTAAACCTTACCCAATCCAAATATGCCAAACTCCCTAATTTGAGCAGTAGCGCTTCCCAAAATTTTTCATGGGGTTCCACCATCGATCCCATCACCAGTGATTTTGTGTCGCAACAGATCAAGGCCACCAATTTGGGGCTGAGTACTTCGGTAACCCTTTATAACGGAAGCCAGTTGAGCAATACCGTAAAACAGAACAGATTAATGGTGGAACAGAACGAACTTTATGTGGAAGAGGCCCAGAACAACATCTCCTTAAGTATTCTGGAGGCCTACTTGCAGATCCTATACAATAAGGAAAGTATGGAAGTGGCACAAAACAATGTGATTGCCTCCGAAAAAGAAGTTGAAAGAGCCAAGGCAAGATTGGATGCAGGCACCATTACCATGATCGATTATACCGACGCACTGTCACAGGCTGCCACCAACAAAACCAACTTGATCAGTGCCAAGAACAGCTATGCCCAACAAATAATTGTCTTGAAACAATTGTTGGAATTGGACCCTTCCATGGAACTCGAGATAGCATCTCTGGACAATCCTTTGTTGGAAGGCCAGGCCGTACCCAGTAAATTGGATGTGTACCAAAATGCCATCGGAACCTTGCCAGAAATTAAGGCTTCGGAACTTGGGACCACCATCAACGAGAAAGACTTGGATATTGCCAAGGGAGGGTTTTTGCCAACGCTCTCCTTGACCGGAAGTCTTGGTTCTGGATACACCAGTACCAATGACCTCACTTTTACAGATCAGTTGGATGTCAACTTTAACCAAAGGATAGGACTGTCACTAACAGTTCCCATTTTCTCTCGATATCAAAACAAGGCACAAGTTGCCAACGCCAAGATTGGGATAGAGCAATCCAAGCTACAATTGCAAACAGCTAAAAAATCGCTCTACCAAAAAATTGAAACGGCATGGCAAAATGCCCAATCTGCCCAAGAACAGATAGAAGCCGCCAAAGTTGCCAGCGAGGCCGCCCAGGAGTCCTACAAATTGGCGCAACGAAAATACGAACTCAACGCATTGAGTACCACGGATTTGGTCATCAGCCAGAATACCTACACCAATGCACAATTGAATTATCTCCAAGCCAAGTACATGGGGATATTGTACAACGAACTACTCGATTTTTACCAAGGAAACGAAATTAAATTATAGATCCAATGAAGAAAAAAACCAAATTGATATTGGGTATCAGTGCTGTAATTGGCTTGACCATTATAGCTTATATGGCATTTTCATCTGATAATGTTTCAGAAATTCAGGTGGAAACCGTCCTTGCCAAAAAGGGTGATGTAACCACCATGGTCACTGCAACGGGTACCATTGAGGCCACCACCCAAGTGGATGTGGGTACGCAGGTCTCCGGTGTGGTAGAAAAAATCTATGTGGATTTCAACAGCGAGGTCACCGAAGGACAACTGCTTGCCGAACTGGACAAGACCAACCTAAAAGCTGCGCTTGAACAAGCCCAGGCTGCCTATGACAATGCCGTAAACGAAAGGGACTACAAAAAGAACATTTACGAAAGACAAAAGACCCTCTATGAGAATCAAGTGCTCAGTAAGGCAGACTACGATGATGCCCTTTACGAATTCAATGCCTCCAAAAGTGCCGTAGTCCAAAAGCGATCCGATTTACAAAAAGCACAGGCCAATTTGGGTTATGCGAACATTTACTCGCCCATAAACGGGGTAATCCTATCCCGTGATGTGGACGAAGGGCAGACCGTGGCCGCAAGTTATAGCACCCCTACCCTGTTCACCATTGCCAAAAATTTAAAGGAAATGCAGGTAGAGGCCGATGTGGATGAAGCCGATATTGGCCAAGTGGAAGAAGGCCAGCGCGTAACTTTCACCGTGGATGCCTATCAAGGAGAAATCTTTAACGGAACAGTGACACAAGTGAGGCTGAATCCCACTGTAAGTTCAAACGTAGTGACCTATACCGTGGTCATCAAAGCGGACAATCCCGATTTGAAATTGAAGCCAGGACTTACCGCCACCATTTCCATCTATACCTTGGAACTCAAGGATGTGCTCACCGCAGAGGCCAAGGCCGTAAACTTTCATCCTAACATGCCGCTTTTGATGGCCTATGAAGAACAACAGGGCATTGAATCCAAACGCCCAGGGCCAGGCAATGGGCCCAATAATGCACCTGGTAATGACGATCCACCGCAAGAAGACGCCACCATGCTATGGGTACTCCAAAAAGACCAATCCATAGTCCCCAGAAAAGTGGAGCTTGGGGCCAGCGATGGAGTCAACGTACAGATTATTAGCGGGGTTGAAGAAGGCGATGAATTGGTGTACAGCTTAAAATCGGTACAATCGGGTGAAGTACAAGCGGCCCAAGACAGTGGTAGCCCTTTTATGCCCAAACCACCAGGAAGGAACAACAAGAAGAGCTAAAAACGGCCATGGGAAAAACAATCATCGAAATAAACGATCTGAAGCGTGATTTCCGAATGGGAGAGGAAGTGGTACATGCCCTGAAGGGCGTATCACTCGATATCCACGAAGGTGAATTCGTGACCATCATGGGGTCCAGTGGTTCCGGAAAAAGTACCATGCTCAATATTTTGGGTTGTTTGGACAATCCTACTTCTGGCAGTTATCTGATTGATGGGGTACCTGTGGCCCAACTCAACAAGAATGAACTTGCCACCATCCGGAATGAGAAAATCGGGTTCATTTTTCAATCGTACAATCTTTTACCAAGGACCACCGCAATTGAAAATGTGGAACTCCCATTGATCTATAACAGTAAAATCTCACCCGAAGAACGTCACCGGCGTTCTAGCGAAGCTTTAAAGATGGTAGGGCTGGAAGATAGAATGGATCACACCCCTGCTCAATTATCGGGCGGGCAACAACAACGGGTGGCCATAGCACGATCATTGGTAAACGACCCGGTCATCATCTTAGCGGATGAGGCCACAGGAAACTTGGATACACGAACGTCTTATGAAATCATGGCATTGTTCCAAGAACTCAACAGAAAAGGAAAAACCATAGCCTTTGTGACCCATGAACCGGATATTGCTGCCTTTAGTAGTCGAACCATCATTTTAAAGGATGGTCATGTCATTAAGGACGAAATGAACACCAACGTCAATGATGCTGCAAGGGAACTGGCTACTCTGCCTAAAGAAGACGAAGAATGAAAACCAGGATCTTAAATCTGATAAAAATAGCACTCAAGGCCATCGTCTTGAACAAAATGAGGACTTTGCTCACCATGCTGGGCATTATCATCGGGGTGGCCTCGGTCATTGCCATGCTCGCCATCGGTGAAGGCTCCAAAAAAAGCATCAAGGATGAAATCTCCAAAATGGGATCCAACATGATTAATATCCGGCCCGGTGCCGATATGCGGGGCGGGGTACGCATGGGAGGCAGTGAAATGCAATCCTTGAAATTGGAAGACTATGAGGCCTTAAAAGAAAAAGCCACGCTATTGTCCTACGTTACCCCACAGGTAAATGGCAGCGGACAGTCCATCAATGGGGCCAACAACTGGCCGACTTCCATTTATGGAGTAAGCCCAGAATATCTGGACATTAAGATCTGGGAGCTTTCCGAAGGAAGTATGTTTACCAGTGCAGAGGTGAAATCTGCCGCCAAGGTGGCCGTGGTAGGCAAGACCGTGGTGGAAAACCTATTCCCGAACGGGGAAGATCCCATTGGTAAGATGATCCGTTTCAACAGCATTCCTTTTAAGATCATTGGGGTTTTGGAAGAAAAAGGAGAGAGTAACTTTGGCCAAGATCAAGATGACATCATCATAGCTCCCTATACCACGGTCCAAAAACGTATTTTGGCCATCGACTACATTCAGTCCATTGTGGCATCTGCCGTAAGTGAGGAAGAGGCCGAAGCTGCGGTTGACGAAATAACTACTATCTTGCGGGAACAACATCACATTGGCAGCAATGATGATAATGATTTCAACGTTTTTTCCATGGATGAACTCATTTCCACGTTCAGTTCCACCAGTGAAATGCTGACCGTGCTCTTAGTGGCCATAGCCAGTATTTCCTTGTTGATCGGTGGCATTGGAATCATGAACATCATGTACGTTTCGGTCAAAGAAAGAACACGGGAAATAGGACTTCGAATGGCCGTTGGGGCCAAAGGGGCCGATATTTTATTACAATTTTTGATAGAGGCCGTGCTGATCAGTGTTACCGGTGGGATCATTGGGGTGTTGCTCGGTTTTGGGGCCACCTTGTTCATCCAGGGCGTATTGGGATGGCCTACCATCATTACCCCCTATTCCGTAATCATTTCCTTTGCCGTGTGTGCTATTACAGGGATTTTCTTTGGATGGTACCCAGCGAGAAAAGCATCTGCCCTTGATCCAATATCTGCTTTACGATATGAATAACCCGAACATAACATGGAGCATATGAAAAACAAATGGCGCAAAGTTTTTTTCCATGTTATGGTATGGGTAGTCCTGTTCAGTTTCCCATACTTGTTGAGCTATGATACGGAACAGGCCTTTAAGCATGTACTGATTTTTTCATGGGTACCCCTGTTCCTATACATGGTAGTCTTTTATTTGAACTATCTACTTTTGGCGGACCGACTCTTTTTTCCAAAGAAAATAGTGTGGTTCGTCTGCATCAATATAGCTGTGATTATTGTATTGATCTTTTTTAGGGAATGGTTCACGGATTTCTTTTTCCCCAGACCCATGGATGGAGGCGACCGTAAGGGACCACCGAGGACCATGATCATCTATGTTCAGACCCTTTCCTTTTTGGTGCCCATCGTGTGGGCCGTAGCGCTACGGGCCATGGAACGTTTGATCAAATCGGAAGTGGAAAAGAAAGAAGTGGCACACCAACAGCTCAAATCAGACCTTCAGCATTTGCAGTACCAGTTACAACCACACTTTTTCTTCAATTCGTTGAACAACATCTATGCCTTGGTGGACATATCTCCCGAAGAGGCCAAGGACACCATCCACAGTTTGGGGAAGTTGATGCGCTACCTGTTGTACGAAACCCATACCGAAAAAGTCCCCCTAGCCAAGGAAATCGACTTTATGGTCAAATACATTGAATTGGGGAAATTGCGATTGACGGACAAAACCAAGGTGGAATATCATTTCCCGGAAGTGGATCCAACAGTACAGGTACCCCCCCTTCTTTTTATTTCATTGATCGAAAATGCTTTCAAACATGGGGTTTCTGCCCAAGAGGAAAGCACCATCAATTTTACAATGGAACTGAAGGATGATAAGATAATTTTTAAAGGCAAGAACACGGATTTCCCAAAATCCCATACAGACCAAAGTGGTTCTGGAATCGGTTTAAGGAACCTTAAAGATCGTTTGGATCTATTGTATCCCAACAAACATTATTTTGGAAATGAGATTGTTTCGGGACAGTTCCATATCATCGTGGAAATTCCATTGAACGCCTAGCCATGGAGAAAAGAACTTTGACCTGTATCGCCGTTGATGATGAGCCAATGGCCCTCAAATTGATTGAGGGTTACATTGCCAAGACCCCTTTCTTAGAACTGAAAAGTTCCTTTTCCAATGCCATTGCCGCGCTGGAATATTTCAACCAAAACCCTGTTGACCTCATGTTTTTGGATATACAAATGCCCGATTTAAGTGGTATGGAACTCTCCAAGATTATCAAGGAGAAGGCTAAAGTGATCTTTACTACGGCTTTTGACCAATATGCTTTGGAAGGTTTTCGAGTGGATGCGGTGGATTATTTGTTGAAACCTTTTGACTATGCCGAGTTTTTAGTGGCTGCCCAAAAGGCCCACGACCGTATTGCCATTTCAAAACCAAACCCGGGAACTATAACCAATAAGGAGTTTCTGTTTGTGAAATCGGGCTACAAACAATTGAAAATTGCCTTGGATCAAGTACTTTATTTTGAGGGATTGAAGGATTATGTCAAAATATGGGTCAAGGGAAACCCTAGTCCCATTCTTACCTTGATGACCCTAAAATCTTTGGAAGAAGAGCTCCCTGCCAACCGATTTATGCGAGTGAACCGATCATTCATTGTTGCCTTGCCCCACATTGAGGAAGTGGAACGAAACCTCATCACCATCAACAATAACCAAATCACCGTTTCTGAGCAGCATAAGGAGAAGTTCTTGGAATACGTGCAGAACAATTCACTTTAATGGTACTTCCACTTCTTTTTGTAACGGTCCCGAAAACATGATCCCATTTTTATAAAAAATTATCCGCAAGGGTGATGACATTTCATGATGATTTCGATATGGGTATATAACCTGTATCTAAAGTCCATTATGAAAACACTATTCTTTACTTTCATTTGCCTTGTCCTAGCCTGCAAGGAAAATCCCCAAGACCCCTATGGTTCCACCAATGATGATCGCCTAGACGAGGAAAGCGCATGGAACGATAACACCACTGATCAAAAAGAACCCTTTTTCCAAACCAGTCGAAAAAAAACGCATCAATTGCGGGATGCCCGTACCGGAATGGTGGTGCAAAGCACTGAATATCCTTCTAACTGGAAAGTGATTTCCAAACCGATTTACACCCTTGATCAAAAAATACCAGACTTTCTCGTACAAATTGAAGGACCCAATCACTTAAAAACCTTCAACACGCCCACCAATTTCCACGTATCCTATCAAAGCCAACAATTGACCCAGATGATGTCTCAATATGGTATGGCATCCTTGATCCGACCCATGGTGGGCAACCAGCAGCTTTTTAAGGAAGATGTGGAACCCCGAATGCAGAATAGCGGCTACTCCTTTGTACGTCAACGCCCAATGCCGGAAGACGAAGCCTATGTGCGCCAAAAAATGCAGGAGAACGGATTCGGACAAGGCTATTTGGAGTACACCGCCACGGAATGGAAGAATCAAAACGGCCAGAAAGCTTTGGCCCGCATCATAAAAATAGCCATACAACAACCCCTCATGAACAATGAGATGATGACCATGTGGCTCTATACCACGGATTATGTTTTTGTGGATGAAGGGCAGTTTGAAGCGACCCTTGACCAACTCCATAAATCGACCGTGAACACCCAAGAAAACCCCCAATGGAAACAATATTTAGCGCAATTGAACCAACAAAGGGCCATGGAGAACCAGCGAAAAATGCAAATCGCCTCACAACAGCACCAACAACGCATGAATGCCAGATGGGCGGCTTTTAATGCGCACCAAGAGAATATGAGAGCCATTTCAGCGGCCCAGGATGCCAACCATGCCTCGTTCATGAACCGGAATTTTGGAGCCGGTAGTGATACGGGCCAACGCCAGTTCCTGAACACAATCAACGAACAGGAGACGGTTTATAATCCCCTTACCGGAAACAACTACCAAGTAAATGCAGGATCTACGGAATACTGGATGGACAGTGATGGCAACTACATCCAAAACAATGACCTCTTTTACACCCCTAATGGCGATATCAACCTCAACAACAGGGAATGGGTAAAAGTGGGCAATGCCTATTGATGACATTTTTAATGAATTACGATATATAAAAAACCAAAATACCGAACACATGAAAAACACATGCAAATTCCTGTTCCTTACCCTGTTGCTCTGTATGACAATGGGATGCAGTTCCAAAGATGACATCACCATTCCACCTGACGACGATACGTCACAAACAGATGATGATGACAATGGCTCCAGTAGTTCTTTAACCTATGAGCTGATTGATATTCAGATAGACCTACCAGATGGCATGAATCTGGATATTTCAAACACTTACGTAGAATCCCTGTTGAGTGAATACGAAATTAAATCAGATTATACGGCCAGCATCAATGTCCTAAAGGACAAAAAAAGTCTGGTCTATTTAAGAAACACTGATGGTGAAATCATTCTCATGGGGTTCATTTCCAAAGAACATCCTATATTGGACGCCCGATCAACTCTTGATGCTTCCCTCTTTTTTCGACTTGGAACTGTGTTCAGACTACCTGAGATAAAGGAAAAATTCCTAAACGAATTCAGGGACCTGACCGAAATCGAACCCTTTGTCTCTGAATTGGAGGAAATGTACAAAACAGATGCCCTGGTCTTAAAGTCGGATACTTTCAAAAGCTGGCTAAACGATGTAGCCGGTAAGTTAGTGGATAACAAAAAAGTAATCGACATACAAGACAAAGTCCTTATAGCCAACAACAGTATCAAAAGCGGCATTAAGGTGGCACAGAATAGCGGCAATGTTCTCAGTGTGGATGTCACCAATTATTACCGCAGGCGGGCACGTGCCTTTTTCTATAAAGTGGCCGTGAAAAAAAACGGGGAATTTGAGACACTGTTGGATTTGGATCAAGTAATCACAAGTCATGAAACCTCCCTTGAACCGAATATTGAACTGGATGTTTCGCCAGTAACCGGCATAACTTCCATTCAAGGGGGCACCATTGATGTGATCATAGGCAATGGCTCGGATGTTGGGTTCAAAACCAGTGGTCCCACAGAACTGGAGCTTTTAGATAATGATGAAGCCTCAAAATATATAATAAGGGTATTGGGGCCCGGCCGAAAAAGTACCCTTATCCATACCAAGGAGGAAGGTGACGCCTTGTTACAAATGCAGTTGGAAACCTTTCTTCTCGATTTTCTGGTTCCCTCCGTTACGACCATGCTCGGTATTGGCGATATCGCCGATACTTATATTGGCTTCCTGGATATAGACACAGGCAAAGAGCTGTTGAATGCTGCATTGGCATCTACCCCAGGAGCCCTCGACGCCCTTGACGACGGAAACTTAGTTACTGCCGTGTACGAGTTTGGAAAAGCTCTTATTGGCAATGCTGTGGGTACTGAAAAGTTTTTTGAAGTAGTTTTCGTAAAACCGTTGAAATCGATGGGCATGTATACAACAGTCGAAGACTTGAAGGGAAAATTGGCCGCTCCCCTAACGTTCACCAATGCCCTTCTTACAAGTTTTGACGGCTATCGTATTATCGACGATATTTATAGATCCTCCCAACTCGAACGATACGAATCCACTGTAACCCGCAGCAAAGTGCGTATCTCCCCATATGAAAAGGGCATCGTACTTGGCGAACAAGTCGAATATGAGGCGACTTCTCCGGATATTGATGAGACCACAACCGGCAATTACTATTATAAATGGAGGACCACTGCGATATATGGTGAATTAACAGAAAATTATGGCGCAAAGCAAATCACATATAAAAGCAACCCTGACTATGGAACATTGCCCCAAAATGCCCATGACAGTATTTATGTGGATATCTACCAAAAAGGGGAAGGGGGGCTTCTCGGCTCTCTTGTTGGAAAAGATTCGACCATAGTGAACATTAGTCCCACAAAATACAAGATCCGGCCCGATGGGATTACCATTGATGGCGATTCAAAACTAACCCTAAGGGTTGTAGACCCTGATAATGTACCTATTGCCAATAGTGACAGCCTGTACTATAAAATCGTTTGGCAAACACAAGGAAATTACGGGAAACTCAATGGAACTGACATAAGCCTTACCACATATGTAAAAGACGGATCCTCTGTATACTATGAAACTTTTGACCAGGAAACTGCGAGTGCCGCCGAATTAGTTTCGGCCAAAATTTATTCCAGCACTTCAGACCTATTTAACGGGGATGATTCAGAATTGACATTAGTTGATGAAATTGAAGCCACTATAAATATAGAAAACAGGGATGATGTCCTCATCTATTACACAAAAGTAGGTTTCGACAAACAAGACTCTCCATTGACAGGGTTTCCGGATTATACCCATTGGGAGTATTGGAGTGAGTGGAAATGGAACTCATCCGAAGCGGTCATTCCCGATGGATATGAAGTGCAGCAGGTAAGTATGAGGATCATAGAGCGGATTCCCGATCTAAACCCTTCGTGTTCTTATACCTCCAATACTTGGAGCTTGGAGCCCGGGGAATCCATGGAGCCTACCTATACGGTATACTGTGGTGGATCGGGATTCAATGTGGGGCCCGATCTCAATCAGGGAACATTGGCTTATATGGAAAGCCTATATGGCTCTGTTAAAGGCTATGCAAAGGTCACCGTGTACTTAAGGGTAAAAAATTGAAACCATAACGATCAAATGACAGATGAGCTAGTAATTTTTTATAAATTCCCCATGCTTTCCAACAAAGTATGGGGAATACACACCAAAAGGTAGACAGAACGGTCAATGGTTTCAGAAAGAACGACTCGGAAACGATGCGGGCTACCTACCAAGAGGTGTACCCAAAAGTACGCGCCCATATACTAAAGAACAATGGCAGTGAAGATCAGGCCAAGGATATTTTCCAGGAGGCATTTATGGCCTGTTGGAGGAATATCAAAGATGGTAAGTTTTTGGAAGGAAATGTGTCCGGATACCTCTTTACCATTGCCAAGAACAAATGGACCGATTTTTTACGGTCATCGGATTATAAAAAAACCATCAACACGGATTCACAATCCTTTTTAACCGTGGTACAAGATGACCCCATACCCAAGGAAGACATCCTTGAGGAAGAACAGAACAGAAGTGCCATGCAAACCGCTTTGTCCCAATTGGGGGAAAATTGCAAGTCCCTCCTCAAGATGTTTTACTTTGAAAGGAGGTCCATGGAAGAAATCTCAAAAGAGATGGGAATGGCTCCCAGTTCAGCACGCAACCAAAAATACCGTTGCATGGAAAAACTGAGAAGCCTAAGTCTACAAATCAAGAACAATGAACGATAGCTCATACATATCACAAGAACACCAAGAAACCTTTGAAAGGTATCTGATGGACCAAATGGGCGATCAAGAACGTTCCCGGTTTTTGGAAAATTTGGAGCAAGATGCCCAATTGATGCATCAATTCAAGGAATTCAAGGCCTTGTTCCATAGCGTTGAGGAGACTGCGCTTCGCGAGAGTATGGAATCCTTTCATTCCGAATTGGAATCCCCATCCGAAAAAATAACGAAAGGCCGCGATTTTCCCATCTATAAAATTGCCGCAGTCATTACTGTTTTGGTAGCCATGGGTCTATGGTTCCTCTACCAGAAAGACCCCAATGAAAAACTCTACCAAGAATATTTTACTGCGGACCCAGGGCTACCCACGGTCATGGGCAATAGCAGCAACTATGCTTTTTACGAAGCTATGGTGGATTATAAACAGGGCCATTACAAAACCGCCATCAGCAAATGGCAACAGTTATGGGCAGCGAAAAAGGACAACGACACCCTTAATTATTTTTTAGGTTCCGCGTATTTGGCAGACGGGGAGGCAACCAAGGCCATTTCCTTTTTTGATCGTGTTGTGGAAAACGAGCAAGCCTCTTTTAAAAATGAAGCTGCTTTTTACCAAGGACTTGCCCATTTAAAAAATGGCGATCCACAAGCGGCATTAAAAAGTCTTGAAAAAGCCCAAGATGAAAAAAGTCGGGAATTGATAAAAAAACTTAAGAACTGATCGGTTATGTACAAGGGCCTATCACATTTCTATCTGATGTTTGCCCTTTTGTTGCAGACATCGATGTTTTCCCAACAACATCCCGCCTTAAAAAAACTGGATAGCCTCATATCCATTGATGCCTTTCAGGAAGCTCAAGCCCTTATTGTACAAGAAATCGGGAAAGATCCAAAAAATACCCAATTGAATTTGGGGAAATTAGTCTACCCCCTTGCCAAAACCGAATTCCTGCAAGACCGCCGAACCAGCTTTCCAAAGGCGCAAAAACTTTTGAAAGACCTGGAGAGTGGTCATCAACCGGATTCCGTTCGTTTTGACGCCCTCATGGGTATGGGCCTTGCCCAAATAGACCAAGGAAGTGTGATCCAAGCCAATGAAACGGTCCTTCGGGCCAACACCATTGCCACGGCCATGCAGGATCCGCAAAGAAAACTTACATCGGAATACTATTTGGGTGAGATTGGTTTAAAGTTGGGGGATTTTGACCAACTCATGGACCGGACCGAAAAGGCGCTCCGAGTGATGAACGACCATCCAAAATCCAGATTCCGATTGGCCCCAAGAGTCTTGAATTACAAAGCATCACTCATGCATTTTATGGGAATACCCGATAGTGTCAACTATTATTTTGAAAAAGCCATCAAAAGCATTGACACCGACGATGAAGACCCCGAATATCGATATTACCTTCCGAGTGTGATCTACGGCAACTGGACTTTGGCCAAACAAACGGCTGGAGACTATCAGGCAGCCATGGAATTTACCCTAAAGTGCATTTCCAGTTACAACACCTTCCTACAAAAGACACACAATCACCCCCTAACCGAAAAGGTTCAGGGCAATCTTTCCATTGCCTATAGGAACCTGGGTAGCCTTTACAACGATTTGGGTGACAAGGAAAAGGCGATTCAAGTGGCCACATTGGGTTACCATCATGCCAAAAAATACTTTCTTCCCAACACCGTACAATATTTCAGTGCAGTGCTGATGATGGGGGAAGCCTACCTTTATGGGGAAAATCCTGAAAAGGCAAGAAAATACCTGGAGGAGGCCAAGGCATTATTGCAGACCATCCCCGGGGACAATTGGCTGTATGCAGCAAACCTGTATTCGGTTTTGGGCGATCTTGAAAAAAAGGACGGGAGTATATCCCAGGCCATCACCTACTACCAAAAGACTTTGGAGGCGTATGAAAGCAGTAGTCCTGACGCGTTCAGTCAAAATGTGGTCTATGCCCAGTTCAACTTGGCCCAGTCCTTTGCCGATAATCATCAGTTCGAAAAGGCCGAAAATCTGATTGACGAAACCTATGCCGAAACGGCAAAAATATATGGTACAGAAAGTTTTTTGGCCAAAACGGCACTGCTCACCAAAATTCGGATTTCTTATTTGAAAGGGGATTTTGAGAAGACTGTTCAACTATGCGAACAATTATTACCTTCCCAAGAAAACGAAACAGAAGGTCAGGAACGGCTTTACCAATGGGGGGATCGCGCCGAGATTTTATTGTATTTGGCAAAATCCAAATTCCAACTATTACCCCATTCCTTGAAGAATCTCCAAGATTTGGCGCAAACCATAGATGGGGCAACAGCTTTTGTAGAGAAACGAAAATCATTGGTCTCCTCCCAAGAAGATGTGGCCAGTCTCATCGAAAACAATAGGGAAATTTTCAATTTTGCCAAAAAAGTGTATCTGGCACTGTACCAACAGACCCATGACGACAAATATCTTGAAAAGGTCATGACCCTAAACGAATCTTCCATTTATAATCGGATCAGGGCCAGACTGAACCTTGCCAACAATGGCTTTTCCCCAGTTAAAATCTGGGAGAAGGAAAACCAGCTACGTGAACAGATCGATGCCTTTTTCAATCTTCAGGAAGATCAGACCCAGTTCAACGCGGCAAAATGGGACTCTCTTTCCACTGCGTGGCAAGACCATTTGACCTTGCTTCAACAAGAATATCCGGAATACTACAAGATGAGGTACGCTTCCATTTTGGAGCCCTTAAAAAACCTGAAAGAACAAGTACCCTCGAATACCACACTTGTTCGCTATTTTTCGGATGGGGAAGATGCCTATGCCTATGTGTACCATGGAGGTGAGGCAAGATTGACTCCTTTGGGAAATCTTAGAAACCTATGTATTTCCTCGATTTCAGATTACAGTATTCCCGAAAACGAACTGTTCGATTGTCTGCACCAACTTTATGTAAAGCTGTGGAACCCTTTTGAAGAACAGGTAAAAACAGAAAATGTCATCATTTTTCCGGATGGTGAACTTTTTAATCTGAGCTTTGAACTGCTCACACCACAAAAAATAGGATCTCTAAAAGAATTGGCCACCAACAGCCTTTTGTCCAAACACAATATTTCATACAACTATAGCCTGTTCATGTTGGATCAACAACAAAAGGTCCTGGAATTTGAAAAGAATTTCATTGCTTTTGTACCAGAGTTTGGTACACAAATGAAAAATGAATATGAAATGGCCATCGTGGACTCCCTTTACCTAGACAAGACTTATCTTACCTTATTGCCTCAACCCTTCAGCTATGATCTGGCCAAAAAATTCGAAAAAGTATTCCATGGTGATGCATTTCTCAATGAAAAGGCGTCCAAGCAAGTGTTTTCCAAAATGGCCAAGGAACACAAAATCATCCATATTGCTACCCATGCCGAATCTAACAATATTAGCCCGGAACTTTCTCGTTTGGTCTTTGCCAAGAACACTTCGGATACGCTAGACATTAACGACAATTATCTCTACACCTATGAGATCTATAACGAGAACCTAAGTTCCAATCTTGCCATATTAACAGCCTGCGAAACCGGCAAACCTACCTATCAACCTGGGGAGGGAATGATTTCCTTGGCCCATGCCTTCAACTATGCAGGCAGTGAAAGTATTTTGACCAGTTTGTGGCAGATCGATGAAAAATCCAGCGCGGAAATCCTGGCTTCCTTTTACGATTATCTTTCCAAAGGGAAACGCAAGGACGAAGCCATACGTTTGGCCAAGTTGGATTATTTGAAGCAATCCGAAGGCCGTACATTACACCCCCAATATTGGGCGGGTCTGGTGCTGATGGGCAACATTGCCCCTATTGACCTGCACCAACCTATGCATTGGATGGTTTGGGTCATTTCAATAGTCGTGGTTTTGATTCTTGCCCTGACTTTCTTCCGCAAAAAGAAAACCCCCGCAAATACGGGGGCAAACTCAAACAACTAACTAACTTCGAGAAATCTTATCCCCCGGTATTGTTCGGAATATTGGGATTGTTATCATCGGGATCCTCATTGGCGGGAACACCATCCTTATCATTATCCACAAAGGTTCCGTCCCTTCCCACAAATAGCTGGAAGTTTATGGGGAAAAACGTATCCATGACCTGGGTTTCATATTCGCTTGTGGGTGCCGTGGTGACTGATATGGCCGAAAACGTACCCCCTGCCGCATATGTGGAGCGCACCCAGATTTGGGCAGTAATGCCATCAAAACGGAGCAATCGGGCCGTGAACTGTGAAGAGATACCTTCAAACGTATTATTTGCCGTGGTCGTGCACAGCACTTCTGGGGTACCGGAAAATCCGTAATGGGCAAAAATCCCATTGATCTCATTGGCGATGATACTTGTGGCAGATACCTGACCAGCGGCTTGGGTATTGGGAATCCAGCGGAATACCACCATATTATCATCACGTACTAGGTTGACCCCAAGTGTAGCGGTTTGGGCATCGGTCACCTCAAAGGCGGTAAAACCTTTGGGGTAGGTAAATCCGATGAGGGGCTGCAAGCTGTGGATAAACTGTCCGCCCGGATTTTTGATGACAGGTACTTGGGCCAAAGGAGCGGGAATGGAATGGGCAAACTCCCAATAAATACCGGTGATCCCAGATACATTGGCACAAAGACCTTGGGGCTCCGCACTGAGTTTCCCGTTATCGGAATCCGAACTACAGCCAAGGCAAAAAAGGAAAATACAAGTGGCAATTAAAGTTTGAATGGTTTTCATGATGATGCTTTTCCTTCTTATCGAGCTAAAAGAAGAATGTCATCAATATTTTTGGAATAACTGGGGAAAAGGCATAAAAAAAGCCGAGAAAATCTCGGCTTTTTCTGTACCTTGGGTGTGAATCCTCACATAATATTGTTTGATATAAATTGCATTTAATTGACTGTATATCAAATATTTGAATCATTTTCTTTACTTGTAAGTTTTCCCTTCATTTCGTATTTTTAGACAAAAACCGTCACTTTTACGTCACTTTTTTATGTCAGTACAACTTCGAAGCAGAACATTAAAATCAGGAGCAAAAAGCCTCTATTTGGACATCCATCACAACGGTGAAAGATGGAGAGAATTTCTTAAAATAAAAATACTGCCCAAGGATCCATCCAAAATTGAAAAGAAAAGAATTGCCGAAAGAATTCGGGTCAACAGGGAATTGGAAGTTTTGTCCGATGAAACAGGACATATTCCACAGCACCTAAAGAAGATCAATTTTTTTGTTTTTGCTGAAAAATACATTCAAGATTATAAAAATAAGGACGTGCGCATTATTGCAAGCTCTGTGGAGAAATTTAAAGAGGCTGTCAACAATCCGAGGTTAACCATTACGGGAATTGGTCCTAAAACCATGACATTATACAAAGATTATTTAATACATGATGCAGGTCTTGCCGGCGAAACGGCACATAACTATTTCACAAGGTTCAAAAAAGTTCTAAAAGCCGCAAAAATTCAAGGTTACCTAAATGAAATGCCAACAGCCGAGATAAAATTTACAAATCCCAACAAAGACGATACATTAAAAAAACAAGTATTAGATAAGGATGAACTTCAAATACTTGCCAATACCGAATGTGGAAATACTTCCGTAAAAAGAGCCTTTCTATTTGCTTGCTTTACTTCCCTTGGCCTTGCGGAAATCCGAAAGCTCAAATGGAAAAATATAAACAAAGGCCGATTGATAACCACTAGAAACAAAACTGGGGAACTGATAAATAACAGACTCAATCAAACAGCTCTTGATATCTTGGGCAAACCAGGGGAAAAAGATTCTTTTATTTTCAATATCCAATCTTTAAGTGATAATGGGGCCAACAAAGCAATACGCTACTGGGTCAATAGGGCTCATATTGAAAAGCACATTACCTTTTATTGTGCCCGTCATACTTTTGCCTGTCAATTACTTATCAATGGGGCCAACCTCAAAACTGTTGCCGATGCCATGGGTCATAGCTCAACCAGAAGTACTTTGAAATACCTTAATCATGTTCAGCAATTGCAGGATGAAGCAATTGATAAATTGCCCAGTATTAAATTTCACCACTAAAATAGCTTGACATTTTCATGTAAATAAATAACATTAGTTGGGCTCTTTATATACCAATTTGTTCAAATCGACCTCACCTATCTTCTTTGTCAGTTGGGCATCCGAAAACAGCTCCAGAATTGGATCAAGAAAATGGTAAGTATAATTGGCGCTATAGACAAATGGGTTGGCTGTGTCAAATCCTTTGAAAACAGACCTAACCTTCATGGTCATCTGTAGTAGCACAGTTTTGTCATTGATTAAGGATTCGGCTTTATCGGGACTCATTTTGAACAATACATCCCCATTGATGTAATCCACTTGTTCGGTCTTGTTGTAAAACTGTTGTCCATATGGCGTATTAGGTAAAAATTCACCAAAATACTCCACAGAGGAAACTCCCAATGGGGGTCTTTTGATAGGTAACCGTATCCAAAAACCTCCTTTGTCAAAATCATATTGGCCTTGGAATTTTATCGCATGGACCAATTGAAAATCCTCAGTTCCATCTGTGTAAAAACTTTCGCTCCATTTTAAAATGATATCCAAATACTTCTCCACAAAAGATACATATCGCTCATTCTCCGTAAAATCATCCGCCTGGTGACCTCCCCATTTACGGACCAAGGCACTCTTACCGGTTCCACTCCAATCGTTCATAAAGTATTCCTTTTTTAGGACATCGTTTCCCATATCAAATGCAAATTCCTTCAATACTTTTTGGGCCAAGCTCGACTTTGCTTCTTCCTCAATGATCTTTCCTTTTGTCTGCTGCGTTAGGGCAGTCCTGTCCATCACTTTAAAATGTTCCTTCAAACTATGGATACGCACCAAATGGGCAAACCCAGCATACCCGGTACCCATCAGATTCCTTTTTTCACCGGCTTCCTTGGAAAGGTCCACTTTTTTGGGATTGTCCTGCATCATATAGGAATCTATGGCCCCAAATCGGGGAAGGCCCTTGAATTTCTGAACCACAATATCCTTAAAGGCTTGGTTAGGGGATTTATAAACCAGGTAATCATCCTCATTGTAAGCTATGGCGGTATTCTGTTGTGTAGCTTTCTGTTCTGTTTTTTGGGCCTCGGGTAGTGTTATGGCCTCAGTTTGCGTATTCGTTCCATTTCCTGAATCTTGTTTTCCATCCAAAATATCACCCACTTTCTTATCGGCCTTTTTAATAATTTTTTCCTCGGCCTGCTGCTTCAATTTTTTAAAAAACTGACCGTTCATGTCCTGGGGCAATGTCATCAGCAATACCCCTACAATCCATAAAACTTGTTTCGTACGATTACATTTCATTTGATCAATCTTTAAATTTAGCGGTCCTCATATCCACTTCCCCCATCTTTTTGGTTAGGGGGGCATCCTTATAAAACTCCATTGCTGTACTTTCCAACTCAAACTCCCAATCCACATGGGTAGTATTAGTAATACGAGGTGTCACCTTAACCTTGAACACCACAAACACGGGTGATCTGGATTGAAGGTTAAATTCTTTGGCCTCTGTTGGGTCTACGGACAAAAAAACCCTTTTTGATGTGTTCTTTAAGGTTTTTTCATTCTCAGTGTAGGCCAAAAAATTGGAATTATGAAGTATAAAGTCCCCGCCTATAGAGAATATGTTGCCGATCCAATAGCCTTTATCCTTAAAATCATATTTTTCAGCTACCGCTCCCCTAGCCACGAAGTAGGCGACTTGGCTTCCATTTTCATAGAATGTTTCACTCCAATCCCGAAGTGCCTCATAATGATTTTTGATAAACTTTGAATAACTGCGATTTTGGGCAAATTCATTGTTCCGTGTCCCTCCCCAGCTAGGTACAATGGTTCGTTCACCCACGGCATTGGTAAAATTACAGGGGGCCTTTGCTTCGGGGTCACAAAAGTATTCTTGCATGTTTTCATCCGAAAAAATATCCTTTACGAGCATCAACAAATGATGTTGGGCCTTATTGGAGTTCTTTGCCTTTAGGTCATTGTCCGCATAATTGTATGAAGTGAGTTTTGACCGATCCATATCCTTGAAAAGGTCTTCCATAAATTTAAGCTCCAAGAGTGCCCGATAGGCTTTGCTATGGGTATGGGCCGTAACCCCCCTATAATAATAAACATCCCCATATCGGGGAAGTCCCTTGTGCGATTGTATGACCACATCCATAAAATCCTTGTTGGGGGCCTTATAGGTGATGATATTATCGTCCTTAATTTCAGGCGATTTATTCTGGGTTTGATTTCCTTTCGGTATGCTGTTTGGGGATTTTTTGTTTGTTGATGCAGGCCCAATCTTTGGACTTGGTTTCTCTTTTTCTGGAGCCGATGTCTTTTCCCCTTCCCCATTCAATAACTCATCGGTTTTTTCACTGGCCTTATTTACGATTTTATCCTCCACATTCTTTTTCAGTTTTTTTAAAAACTGTCCTTGGACCGAGATTGGCACCAACAGACCAAGAACCGCAACAAGCAATATGGATTTGGTTTTTATATCTTTCATTTTCATAGCTTAGATTTTATCTAGTTTTGAATACCATGGTATTGATGTCTATTTCCCCCACTTTTTGGGTAAGGCCATCATCCGAGTACAGTTCTATGATGGGACTGTTCAAACTGAAGGTGGTCTTGAGCTGGTCTGCACGATAATTTTCCACTCCATTCAGATAGCCGGTCACATCCAACACCAAATAGAGGTATTGGTGCTTTTCAGAAAAGTGCTCTGCTTCCTCTGGCGGCATTTTGAAGAGAATGGAGGTGCCATTGGGATGCATCAAATTTCTTTCGGCGGAGTTGGATGGTTGGAGTCCATACCAATGTAACAAAAAGCCTCTGTTGTAAAACTGATGGGTATTGAACCAATAGCCCCCTTCCTTAAAATCGTAGGTGCCCAAATTGGTCCGTGCCACATAGTATCCCTCTAAAACATTGTCAGGATAAAGGGATTTTCCCCACTTTTCCACCATCGGAAATTTTTCCCCCACAAAAGCGGTATACGCACGCAATTTCTGAAACTCCGATGCTCCCCTGCCTCCCCATGGCCTTTGGTTCCTTGGTTCGTTATAATAGCCTTCTTGGGGAAACCCTGGAACACAATCCCCTTCTTTTGGGTTGCAGAAAAACCGAATCAACTGTTTTGTGTTGCACAATGCATTTGCCAAGGCCAGTACATGCTGCTGGGCGGTAAGGGATTTCAACTCTTCCTCATACATATTTTGCTTTCGTTCGGTAAAAAGATCTTTGTCCATTACCGCAAACATGTCTTCCTTAAACCTCATCTTCAAAAGCTCCATAAAGGCGTGCTTACTCGCCATATGGTGGCTGGACCGTTTGTCCATTTCAAAATACCCTTCTTCCCTAGAGCTTATATAGGTGCCATCGGCCTTCACAAAATATTCATCCTGTACCCCAAAGCGGAGCTTCCCTTTGTGGGTCTGTAACGATAGGGAAATAAAATCGGCACTGGGTGGATCAAAAACCTTTTCCATTGGTTGGCCCCACCCTACTCCTTGGCATACAATTATTATGATTACAAAAAGTAAATTCTTCATAGATCAATTGGTTTTTAATATGAGGTTTGCAAGGGAAAGCGTCATAAAATGTTTTGTAAGGGCTTCGTCCTCATAAACTTCCACATCGCTGTCCACGTGGGAATAGTTAAACTCTACAGGGTCATAAGGAAAGGCCATCGGTTTGCCCGAACGTTTCAATTTTATCTTTTTCACCAAATACAAACGGTTGATGCCTTCCTTCAAGAACCGTTCGGCGCTCTGTTTGTCGATTTTGAGAAAAAATTGAAGATTGTTCTTTCCATTGATTTTCTTCAAAAGTTCATGCTCATAGGCCGCAACAGGCTCAAAGACCACTCTTTTGGCCCCACCTTGCTTTGGGGTAAAAACATCGTTCAGATTAAGATAATGCCCTACCCAATACCCTAATTTGTCAAAGTCATACCCCCTTCCAACATGAAGTGTGGATACATGGTATCCTACCATTTCATCATTTTTGAAAAACGATTGGCCCCACCTTTGAAGTGGCTCTAAACATACCTCAACAAAAGAGGTATAATTGCGAAGCCTCTCAAACTCGTTTTTTCCTTGATTAGTTTGGTTGCAGGCATTGTCCAAACAAAGATTCGGACCTACTTGGGTCCGTAAAAACTGCTGTAGATATGCGGAATTCCGTTGTTCCTGTGATGTATTGGAACTGACCACGGTCAAACGCTCGCGGTCCAGGTCACTCATAAAGGGTTCCAAATATTTCAACCCCACCAAAATGGAAAAATTCAAGAGACCGTTTCTTTCCTTTTTGTTCTGTTCCATCACATGAGCCCCATCATTTCCCCGTGCGGGTCTCATCGCGGGCGTGGCACCCGTATTCTTAACCATATGGCTGTTAAATGCCCCAAATCGAGGAAGGCCCATATGGGCCTGTAGTTTAACAGGAGTAAACTTCTCGGAAGGTGGATCGAACACAATCAGATTGTTGGCACTTGGGGCCTGTGCCTCTAATTCAAGCAACCCCAAGATAGCCAACAATACCCCCAAACTTATCTTATGTATCATTTTCTTCAATATGAATCGTTACTCCCACGTTATCACTCCATCCATAGTCAAAATCTTGTCATCATCGGTATTGATTACCGTGGTACCTTCAAAAGTGACTTTTTTGGCTTCGAAATCAACTTCAAACCCATCTCCACAGGCCATAAAGAATCCTTGATAGGGGGAGGAACACGCATGTGGATATTCTTCCCCGTTCTTTACAATGGTCATGGAAATGGTCTTGTCGATATCGGGTGACCCCCCAGTGGAAAAATCCGCAGCTACGATCACAAAACCGTTCAGGTCATTACTATAGACCAGTTCGTTATCTACCACTGTAATGTTATCGGAAAGTAATATGACGGATTTGTCCGTTCCTGTCAATGATGCATTGCCGACCTCAATGTTCCCTACGGTCAAAGAAGTCCCCAAAACCCCAGTCTCCTCCCCGGACAACTGGATGGTTCCCTCAACCTTTCCGGATTTCCCATTCTCTGGTTCATCGCCATCGTCAGAATTACAATTTGTGAACATGATAAGTGTAAAAATGGAAAGGAAAAACAACTGCATTTTTTTCATAGTATAAAATGGTTATGGTGCGTAGAAAACACCAAGCTATATATTCCCCATAGCCTATGCCACGACCACTTATTCACCGTTGTAAATATGAACATGAGCGTTGTCTTTTGTTGAATTACCGCAATACATCATGAACGGGACAGCATATTGAGTCAAAACCTTTAAATTTGATTTTGACCAATCACCCGCCATGCCAGATTCCTTTAAAAAGTTTTTTTTAGTCCTATTGTTCTTTCCCCTTTTCGGAATTTCCCAACAAAGCGTATTGGATTCGTTACAACAGGAATTGGCCACCCATTCGGCAAAAGATTCTGTCCGCGTTTCTTTATTGATAAAAACTGCTGGGGAAATGACCTATTCCAATCCCAAGGAAGCTTTTCCTTTGGTAGATGAGGCCATTGCCATATCCTCCGAAACAGATTGGAACAAGGGGGAGAGTTACGCATTGAGACAGAAGGGAAACCTGCATTATGTTATGGGAGATGACCTAGCCGCACTGGATGTCTACCAAAAAGCGCAACATCTTGCCCAATCCATAGGGGACAGGTCACTTGAAGCGTCGTTGTTGAGCAATATCGGAAACATTTTTGCCGATTTAAAACAGTATGATAGGGCCTTGGAAAATTATGAAGCCTATTTGACCTCTGCACAAACGTTGGGCAATGTCCCTGATGAAATAAAAGCACTGTCAAACATTGCAATCATCTACAACGACACTAAAAAATATGAAGAAGGAGTGGCCAATCTTGAAAAGGCCCTAAAATTGTCCAAACAGGAAGAAAATGACCTCTTTGTGGCCGCCATTACCAATAACTTGGCCCTAGCTTACAAAAAACTCGAAGATTACCCAAAGGCACTCTTGCATTATCAGGAAGCGGCAGATCTTGCCCACCAGATCGGGAACAAATACATTGAAGCTTCTGCTCTGAACAGCATAGGAACGGTTAATATCATATTGAAAAACTATGACTTGGCTGCCTTAAATGGAAGGAAAGCCCTTGACCTATCACAAGAGATCGAAGCCGTGGAATGGCAAGCGGATTCCTGGAAAGTATTGAGCGAGGTATACGAACATGAAGGAGAAATGGCAGAAGCCCTCCATGCTTACAAAGAGCATGTACGTCTTCAGGACAGTGTTTTAAGCGAGGAAAAAAAATCTGAGCTGACCCGGAAGGAAATGCAGTTCAAAATGGAGAGGCAACAGGCCGAGGCCGAGGAGGAAATCAAACGACAACATCTCGTCAAAAATGGTTATTTGGCTGGGGCCATCCTTCTGGCACTGATCTCGATTGCAAGTTATTTTCTATATAAACGCAGACGTGATGCCTTGGAAAAAAGAAAGGTGGCCGAATTCAATGTCAAGGTAGCCGAGACAGAACTCAAGGCCCTACGCTCACAAATGAATCCCCATTTTATTTTCAACTCCTTGAACTCCATTAGCGATTTTATTTCAAGGAATGATATAAAACAGGCCGATGAATACTTGGTGAAATTCTCCAAACTTACCCGTGCCATCCTTGAAAATTCTGAAAAGAAATGGATTACCCTCGAAGAAGATCTAGAGCTCACGGAGCTTTACATGCAACTGGAAGCCATTCGACTGGAAAACCATCTGGAATACAGCATAACCGTAGACGAGGACATTGAGCCGGACAACACCTTGGTTCCCCCGATGATTCTACAGCCCTTTATTGAAAATAGTATATGGCATGGTATTGCCCCCAAAGAGAATACTGGGAAAATTGATATCCAAATCAAGAAAAAGGGAGACATGCTCTTATGCGTGGTGGAGGATAATGGGATCGGTCGGGCCACCGCTTCTATGGATACAAAGGAGAAAAGTTCTTTGGGCGTAAAGATCACCACCAACCGTATCGAGATCATCAACCATATTAAAAACACGGAAGGTTCCATCGACTTGATAGACAAGAAAGAAGGCCTGCGTGTGGAAATAAACCTACCTTTGGAACTTCAATTCTGACCTCGCCATGTTAAAAGCCATTATCGTTGATGACGAACAGCACTGCATTTCCCGATTGACGGGTCTTCTGCAGGAAGTTGGCCCGGATATCAAAATACTGGCGAGTTGTAACACCATTTCAGAGGCTAAAATGCATATAGAAAAATATAATCCTGATGTGCTTTTTTTGGATGTCCAGCTCGGGAGTACTACCGGGTTTGATTTACTGTCCCAACTAAACCATCTTGATTTTGAACTGATCTTCACTACTTCTTTTGACACTTATGCCCTAAAGGCCATCAAATTTTCTGCCTTAGATTATTTGTTGAAGCCCATTGCAAAAGAAGACCTCCATGAAGCACTACAAAAAGTGAGGGAGAACAGAGACCTCAAAGAGACCACAAAAAAAATTGATGTGCTTTTCCATAATTTTAAGGAGGGGTCGGGACATTCCAAACGAATTGCCATCCCTACAGTGGATGGATTTGTTATGGTGGACACCAATGACATGGTCCGACTACAGTCCGATGCCAATTATACCCACATCCATACCTTATCGAACAAAAAAATCACGGCTTCCAAAACCTTAAAATATTTTGAGGGCATTCTTGATGGCAGCAACTTTTTTAGGGTACACAAGTCCCATTTAATCAACCTTTCCTTTGTGGAGCATTATCTAAAAGGAAAAGGAGGCTATATTACCTTGACCGATGGGGCCAAAATAGAAGTGGCTGTAAGACGTAGAGACGAACTCATAAAAAAACTTATTCCAAATTCCTGATACAAAATTTAGGTATCGTGATTATCAATACAACAAACTCTGCCCCAAATCTTACCTCGACTTCAGCGCATGGATCCTGGCCTATTTTTGTAGCGTTCGGGAAGATAAGCGTTGAACAAAAATAGGATAGGGCGCTGTCCTACTTTTTGCCATTTTCCTCCAGCCATTTTTGGTACAGTTCCTTTGCCTGTGGGTTCTCATCAAGGAATGCCCCATAATGTCCCATCGCACTGTCCCGTCCTTTGATATATGCTGCCTCTTCTTTCTTTGATATCCTTGATACCTGATAGATTGAAAAACCAAGGACCAATACGACAAAGACCAACAATCCCCAGGACAGTTTTATGGCCCAACTTGGCAACAGAATTGATTTCTCTACTTTGCCAAGAATCCTTCGCATCAATTTTTGCTGTTCCTCAATGTTGGTTTTTTGGCTGTTGCCATATTCTTTAAGAAGAACATTAATTTCATTGGTGTCGGGCCTCAATGGAAGGTTCTGCAAATTTTCATGTACCTTTTCCAATCGGCCGATGCTCTTCTCAAAGCCGTTGATCTCCTCGGTCAACAGTTCCGCTATTTCATCCAGTTTTGCCATGATGTTCTGTTTAGATTCCTATTCCGGTGTCCCTGACCACCTTAATGGCCAGCTTGATGGTTTTCTTTATGATGGTCTTGGTCAAACTTGTTGGGACATTCACTGTCCTACCCAAAAGTTCCATGCTCTTGTCCTTGGCAATCCGCTGTGCCCTTTCTTTCTCAAAATTCATTTGGCCCGCTATCCTGCCCATGGACATGGAACGGTGTACCTCACTTCCCTTTAGATTGGTTCCCTTATACTCAAAACGGAAGCCCTGTATCTGGTTCTGCCTGTTGATGCTCGGAATGACCTTTACATTGTTCTCCTCCATCGATTTGATGTATTGGTCAAAATCTCTTGGCCTGTCCCTGGCCATGACCTTTTCATGTATCCTCTGTATTTCAGATCGGAGCTCCTGCATCCGGTACAGTTTTTCCTGTTGTGCCTCCCTTACCGTGGTAAGCTCCATCTGTCTGGCCACCCGCTCGGCCATCTGTTGGCTTCGCTTTCCAATGAAACTATCATTGTAGGTCTTGCCCTCAAAACTTATACGGTTGGCATACAGGTGGACATGTAGATGCTCCTTGTCCCTATGGACAAATGCAACGGCCTGGTGTTCCATTAGCCTCATTTCCTTAAGGAACCGTTCGGTCATTTCCTTGAGCTGCTCCCTTTCCAATTTTTTGCCGTCCTCGATGGTGGGACTCAGCACAAAGCTCAGCGTATTCTTCCTACATAGTTCGTTCTGTTCTTGGATGACCTTGAACTCCTCGGTGATCTCTCTTGGGGTCTCCCCTGCCAGATATTGGCTGTGGATGATCTCGGCTTCCTTCTCCTCGTTCATCCCGTAGCTCATGGAAGCAGCTGTATGCGAAATGGATTTTCCCATGCCTATCATTTCTTGAAGTTTAAAAGGTGTTGCCGTATCTCTTTGGCCAGTTGGGTCGTTTCTTCTGCCAATCTGGGGTTTCTCTTCCGGAACATATTGGTGATCAATTTAAAATTCCGTTGGTATTTGACCAATAACTTATAGGCCTCTATCTGTTCGTCCGTCATCCGCTCCACGATCCGGTCATCAAAGGCCGCACGGCGACAGTACTCGCTGATGGAAAGACCGCTCTTCCGGGCCTTGACCTTCAGCAGTTTCTTCTCGTAGACCGAGCACCGGAACTGGACGAACTCTTTCTTCATTTTCACATCATCTTTTGCGACCTTCGGGAGCAAAAGCAAGATTTGTCATGACAATGACACATCTTGAATTCGTTGCCGGACTTCATCCTTCGCGCTTTTTACCATCCATTCGTTCATATCCTTGAAAGCTTTATAGAGAAAGGACATATCACTGCTGTTCGGACACTTTTCCAATAACAGTTCCGTCATTCCCAATCCTGTTCCATCCCTATCTAGAAATAGCTTTACATCCTCGTATTCCACTATTTCGGTGATCATCCTTTTTACAAAGGCCGTGGTGTTCAATATCAAAAGTTCATGGCCGTTCCCGATTTCTGGCATCAGTTCCATTAGGGTGAGCATATCGAACATGCCTTCCGTAATAATCAATTTCTTGGAGCTGTTCCCCATCATCGAAACATCCTTGGGAGAAGTGGACCCTTTCCAATATTTGTTTCGCAGTTCCCAGCCTCCCGACCTGTTCCGGAGTCCGATGGCAAAGTATGGCCGACCACCAATTTTATAATGGATCTCACTGCAGAGTTTTCTTGAAGTCCTGATGGATATTTTTCTAGATTGCAAATAGTTTTGAAGGGCTCTGTGTTCGATTTCCTTTACCTCGATGGTTTCAATCGGATTGGCGCTATGTTCCGTTTTGATTGGAATCGGCCGCCGGTGAAAAGAAAAATGGCCAATGTTCCCCGACAGTCGTTCCAATGCCTCTTTTACGGAACAGTTCTCCATTTTCATCACTAGGTCTATGGTACTGCCCCCTTCAAAGGTCCCGAAGTCTATCCAATAGTTTTTCTTCAATGATACCTTGAAAGAGGCTTGGGTCTCGGTCCGAAACGGGCTGAGGAACCAAGCTTCTTTTTCCGTTTTCCGGACTGGAAAGTGCCCCAACTTGGCCAGCGTGGATACGAGGTCAATGTTGCGGGCTTTTTCGCAGTCCATGATATATGTAGTTTTTCTTTTCATTGTCTCAAATTTTGTTATTTCTCCTACCTACCTACCTAACCCAATGATGACGCGGGTTTTCAAGCTAGGTCAGATATTTTCTCAACTTACCTATCTTACCCATTAGGTAGGTTAGGTAACCTCTAGGTAAGATGGAAGTTATATATCCTACCTAAAATTTGGCCCATGCTCTTTGGCTTTAGACTTCTTTAGGTAATTAGGTAGGTATTATTCTTCTTTCTTTGCAAATTCCATTTCCCAGGGGCTTCCCCCAAAGAGGGGTCGGGACAAATAGCCATAAACCTGTCGTTTGGGATGCTTTACCTTTTGAAAACCAAACCCAGCGAGTGCTCTCCCAATATTTATATGGTTCAACCTAAGGTTGAGACATGCAATCTCTACCATGATATCCGATGCCGTCCTGAAGTCTTTCATATCATTGGATTTTTCATAGTATTTGGCAACTACTTCTTGTTCGGAGGTCAATTTTGTATACTTCCTGTTCCGTTCTTCATTCTCCTGGATGTCCTCAATGGAAAGTTCGGAATCAAAGTTGGGGTCCGAGTAGGCCAAATGATACGCCTGTGACCAGATCTTGTTGATATCGACCTCTTTTGAATACGAAAAATCTATCTTCCCCTTGAGCTCAAAACAGAGCCAACGGACCGACCCGGTCTCATCGTTCAAAAAGGACGACATATTGGTGGAGCCCACAAAGGAGCAAATCCGGGACAGGGTCGTATTCTTTCTATCATATGGCAGGCGTTCATTTATAAAGGTCTTGGAAAAAAAAGACTTTAGGGCATTCACATCCTTTTTGGACAGCACGGCCAGTTCATCAAGATTGTACAAAAAATTCCGACACAACTGTATCCGAGCATCCTTGTCATTGCTGATGTCCTCGGCCATATATTCACTAAGCTCGGGTGGGCACAGAAATCGGCACCATGTGGACTTACCAGAGTTTTGTCCCTGATGGGAGAGTACGAAAGCCTGCTTATTGAAATAATTGGGTTCAACAGCACATCTAATGGCACGGACCAACCATTTTTTGAAATGATAGTTGAATGCCTTTTTCTCATAGGTCGGCACATAGGATGCCAACTTTAGGATATGGTCCTCTCCGTCCCATTTCGGGAGGTTGTTGAAATACTCCTTAATGGGATTGTACTTGGGAATCCACTCCGATCGTATCAATATCTCCAGTTTTCCGGTCGGGATATCCACCCCGGCCTTGGCCAATTCAATAATTAGGGAGTTCAGGTTCAAGTAATGCCAATCCCTTGAACCCTTGAATGCGATTTGAAAGTCATGGGAAATCTCATTGTACATGATATCATATTTGGCCTCCAGATATTCCATGGTATAGTCAAACACCGTTTTCTTCTTAGAGTCCTTGACAAAATAAAGATTGCCCTCATGCTTGATAGAAGCCATTACCCCTTAATTTTAAATGAGTGCTCCAAAGCCCTCCCATTGATTTCTTCCTGGGTCAATCTACTGTTTTGGAGAAGCCATTCATTCAGCTTTTTCCTTTCAAAGAATATCATTTTCCCATTAGGCTTGGAATGCGGGATATTCCCTGAAGCAGTCAGTTTATATAAATAACTTCTGGAAATTCCAGTATAGTCACAGGTCTCTTCAAACGTGAGCACCTCTTTATTGGCTATCATGAGCCGCTCTAAACGGTCTAGTCGTTCAAGTATCAAAATATTGTCCATATGTTTCCTTTTTTAGTTACAAAATGAACAAAGGCACCTTTGTTTTCTTTTTTAAGAATTCTTGGTATAAAGGTAAAAACATGGGAAATGAGTGAACTAAAAATGCAAAATTAGTTGTTCACAAAAAATTGATATACAGCAACTTAATACATATAATGTCAATTTGTTACAATTCTAATTCTACAAATTATGGTCGATGACAAATGACTTCATTTGTAACCAACAGATAATTTGAAAAAAATCAAGATATTAAGTTATCAACATTAAAAGAAAGGATACATAGGGATTGAAATTCCAAACCTGGTCGAATTTCAATAATAATTCAACTAAAGACCGATGTAGCCTTTATCATGCCTTGAAACCAAGTATTTTGGAGATATTTAATGTGGTTTGGAGTGCGTTTAAATTGGCTATTTTTTGCTTTAAAACCGTCACTTTTACGTCACTTTTAAAAAGACAAAACCCTGATAATAAGATGATTATCAGGGTTTTTAAGTACCTTGGGTGGGAATCGAACCCACACGATATTGCTATCACTGGATTTTGAATCCAGCGCGTCTACCAATTCCGCCACCAAGGCATCATGGCATTTTCAAAATGCGACTGCAAAGCTAACAAAATATTTTTATTTCCAACCAAAAAATACTTTCATTTATCCTTTAGCAACCCGAATTAATTTTTAAATTTGCACCTCTTTAGAAAACAGCCCTTTAAAAAGCTAGTTAACAAGAGTTTGCAATGGCCTATCAAGTTCCCGAACCCAAAATTTTTGCATGTAGCCAAAGTATAGTACTTGGCGAGAAGATTGCTGCTTCTTATGGGGCCGAACTAGGGAATGTTCTTTTCTCCAGATACAGTGATGGAGAATTTCAACCATCGTTCGAGGAATCCATTCGTGGCGCCAGGATCTTTATCATCGGTTCCACCAACCCGGGACCCGAAAACTTGATGGAAATGCTGTTGATGCTGGATGCCGCCAAGCGTGCTTCGGCTAGGCACATCACCGCTGTAATGCCATACTTTGGTTGGGCCAGACAAGACAGAAAGGACAAACCCCGTGTTCCGATTGCGGCCAAATTGGTGGCCAAGATGTTGGAAACCGCTGGTGCAACACGAATCATCACCATGGATCTGCATGCAGACCAAATACAAGGGTTTTTTGAAAAACCCGTAGATCATCTGTTTGCCTCCACCCTGTTCCTGCCCTATCTGAAAAATTTGAAACTGGACAATCTCTGCATTGCTTCACCCGATATGGGAGGATCCAAACGGGCCTACGCCTATTCCAAGGCTTTGGAATGCGATGTAGTGATCTGTTACAAGCAACGGGCCAAGGCCAATGTAATTTCCCATATGGAGTTGATAGGAGATGTGGAAGGAAAGAATGTGGTATTGGTGGATGATATGGTGGATACCGCCGGTACTTTGACCAAAGCGGCCGATTTGATGATGGAACGGGGAGCCGTTAGCGTACGCGCCGTAACAACGCACGGATTGCTTTCGGGTAATGCGTATGAAAAAATAGAAAAATCGAAGTTGACGGAATTAATCATAACCGATTCAATCCCGATCGATCACAATCAAAGAAAAATAAAGGTATTATCATGTGCCGAACTTTTTGCAGATGTCATGCACAGGGTCCACCACAACACATCGATATCCTCAAAGTTTTTAATGTAGCCTTCGACTGCGCTCAGGCTGACAATAAGAGCGTTTCGAAAAGTATGTTTTAGAATTAAATTTAAATAGTAAATAGAAATTATGAAGTCAATTACAATCAAAGGATCCCAAAGAGAAAGCGTGGGCAAGGTTGCTACCAAGGCCCTACGTAATGCTGGAAAGGTCCCTTGCGTGCTGTACGGAGGGGAGAAACCGATTCACTTTTCAGCGGATGAGCTAGAATTTAAAAACTTGGTGTACACTCCCAATGCACACACTGCTGTGATTGAATTGGAAGATGGTCAAAAATTGGAAGCTGTATTGCAGGATATCCAATTCCATCCTGTAACCGACAGTATTTTCCATGTGGATTTTTACCAATTGTTCAAGGACAAACCTGTCACTATGGACATCCCTGTTCATTTGGAAGGGAATTCCCCAGGAGTACGTAATGGTGGTCGATTGCTTTTCAGAAAAAGAAAGCTTTCCATCAAGGCGTTGCCAGACCTATTGCCGGATTTCATCACCGTGGACATTTCCAAACTTAGAATTGGTGGTACCATTGCGGTTGAAACCATATTGAATGACAACTACACCATTTTGCATCCTGATAGTACCGCTATTGTTCAGGTGAAAGCATCTAGAACCTCTGTTGCAGATGATACTGAAGATGAAGAAGAGGAAGGTGCTGAAGGTAGTGAAGCCGCTGCTGAAGCCACTGAAGCTTCCGAAGCCACTGAATAAATTTTCAGATAGCATAAAAAAAAGCATCCCTATATTGTTCTCTTGGACATTGGGGATGCTTTTGTATTTTTAGATCATTACAACACTGCTGATGTTCAATTTTATCCAAAAACTATTTGGCAGTCCATCATTATTGAAGGAAACGGATTCCATGAAAAAATTCTTGATCGTAGGACTAGGAAACATTGGGTCGGACTATAATGAAACCCGACATAACATTGGGTTCAAAGTCTTGGACTTTTTGGCCGAACAAGAGGCATTCACGTTTGAAAGTGCCAAACTTGGTTCAGTGGGCACCTTCAAACACAAGGGAAAGAGTGTTCTTTGTCTTAAACCATCCACCTATATGAACCTGAGTGGCAAAGCGGTCAAATATTGGATGGACCAAGAAAATATCCCCATGGACAACCTGCTGATCATTACGGATGACATCAACCTGCCCTTCGGAACCATTAGATTAAAGACCAAGGGGAGTGATGGAGGCCACAACGGGCTAAAAGATGTGCAGAACATGCTCCAAACCACCCACTACAACCGTTTCCGATTTGGTGTAGGGGCTGATTTTGGCAAAGGACGCCAGGTGGATTATGTGCTGGGAAAATGGAATGCCGAAGAGAACAAGGCCATGACCGACCGTTTAATAGTAGCTGCAGACCTAGTACGCTCGTTTGTATTTGCCGGTGTCAAGAACACCATGAACCAGTTCAATGGCAAATAATCTAGAATACCTTAAACTCGAATATACCGGAATCCGAGGTGTTTCCTTCCAGGTCAGTGGTGATCACCTTCCAATAATACACCGTGGAAGACTGTACTGAGGCAGACATTTCCATGGTGGTTGTATTGGTGGTTCCCAGGGAAGTTGTAGGAGGATTGACATCTGAAAAGAATATCTCGAACGTATCGATATCATTGTCCACATCTGCACCCGACCACTCCAACAACACTTCGTTGGCAATATCCTTTTGTACCGTAGAACCCGAGGCAGGGCTCACCAATTGGGCCGGAAAAGGCGCATACGTGGTCTGCGCACCCGCATTGTAGAACAACCACGTTTCACTAATCGCCACTTGATCGGATTTTGAATTGCGCGAGGTAACCGACCATGCAAAAGGAGTTCCCTTTGCTATGGACAGACTTGCAGAAGTTGTAGCAGTGGAAATATTCTGTGGCACATTGGTTTCCAGGTTCACCACACTTAAGGTATAATTGTCCGTGTTCTTGGAAGCATTCCAGCGGAAGGTAACTTGACTCAAGGTTTCGTTGACATTGGAACCTGTTGTACATTCAGAGTTTTCTTCCGGAAAGACCAAAAGCGCACCTTGTGGAGCCGGGGGCGTATCGTCTCCACCACAGGCCACCATGAATCCCAACAAGGACAACAACATTAATTTCCGCATCATCTTTTAATAAATTTAAACATTTCCTGAGCCCCGTCTTTGGTCAATCCCAAATAGTAAATACCTTTTGGGAGTATGGACAGGTCCAGTTCAAGATTGTCCCCGTTCACGGTTTTGGCCAGCGACATCACCAAACGTCCATTGCTAGAATAGATCTTGATGACCACCTGACCTTCATATCCGCCTAAATAAACCTCGGTTGTAGCATCTACCGGGTTTGGGGACAGAATAGGTCTAGTGGAATAAAACAAGGTCTTTTCAACAACGCCCTGACAAGGCAGATCGGAATAGACACGCAATGTGTTGAGCCCTTCCTTCAGTGGCAATTGAATCTTGGAGGCTTGGGTTTGGGTCACCAACCCGTTCAGTTCAACATTGTAAAAATCCGCTCCATTCAATTCAAGACTTAAAATTCCTGCGTTGACCAAGGCATCGATATCCAACACATCCGGTTCCGTGATCACGATACCGAAACACACCTCCTCATAGGTGATCATTCCATTGGTACCGGTGATACAAATGGAGTATTCCCCTGCAGTCAGATTTCCAAAAGTCTGTGAATTCGTAAAATCGACTGTTGTGGATGAGCCCCCACCATCAAAGATAGCAGTATAGGTTATGGATGTATCCACAGGTGTAATGGTCACGGAGCCATTATTGCTGCTCCTGCAGGTTTCACTTTGGATCTCTATCCCAAAATTATCCGAAGCCAGTCTGTAGACCGGGCATCCATTCGTGTTCACCTCAACTCCCTTTGGAGTTCCCAAGCAGAGATCATCCCCATCATCAAAGACACCATCTTCGTCCGCATCTGGCCTATAACTGCCCTCAATGCATACATCCAAGGAAAAACCGATCAAACTTCCACCATCACTTGCGGCGGTGTCCTTAATTTCCAATATCCATTCGCCTAAAATAGATTCTCCCTTAAGGGAGGCCAAAGAACCGATAGGGCTCACCGATCCTGAAATCGCCGGATTACCGGAACAGGCTATGGGATCCGCACCATCATCGAACGTCGCATTGATGTTTTTTAGATTACCACAGGTGTTGGAAAGCAATGTTACCCGTGTGCCTTCGGGAGAAATTAGGGTGATCACCAAATCTTCCAAATAGGTATGGTCCAGTTCCAAGTTCACATTGACATCTGAAATGGGAAGGTCCTCCCAGAAAAACACAGAAGTGGTAATGGTCGGGGTACCTACGGCGGAAATCGTCAAAGGCACATCGGTGGATTCCACATTTTTGCAGTTCACTTGGGAGGTAACAAAACTAGAAGGTATTCCAAAAGTTCCCGCCCCACAACCATTGCTGGGCCTTACCCTCCAAAAATATTCGGTCTCAGCTTGTAGACTGTTCGTCTTATAAAAATTAAAAGGTATTGTGGCAGATTCCACCACATTGGTAAACCCAATATCCGTGGCCACTTCAACATCATATTCGGCGAACAAGGGATTTTCTTCCCAATTCAACCGAGCTTCCAAGGAAACACCTGATTGGCCATTTGTAGGGGAAAGCAATGTTACATCGGTGAAACCCGTATCACCTATTGCAACCGATAGGACCGCATTTTTTGTTACCGATGCCGAGGTTGAAGTCACCGTGATGTCATAAACTCCAGGGGTCACTGCTCCGGTATTCGATATGGTGAGGTTAACAGCCGTATCATTCGCAGTGGCATCGGTTGGTGAGAACGCAGCGGTAAGTCCCGCTGGCACATTGGCCGAAAAGGTAGAAGTTTCGTTAAAACCTGCATACGTTTCATAAACAAAGGGTACTACAAGGTCATCAGGTTGGCACACCTCGTACTCCAGTTGGTCAAAGTTCAAGACAACCTGGGATTGTTCAATGGTAAAATCGGATGCATTTACGGCAAAGAACACATTGTCACTTGCCTTTACCATGATGCGCGCGGTGGTAGTGGCATCCCCTGGCAGTTGCACATTTGCCGACCCATCATTAAGTTCATCCTCCGCTAAAATGATGGGGAAACTTTGTCCTCCATCCGTAGAAAGAAAAATATCGACCCTCTGTGCATTGATAGGCAGAATGTTGGTGTTGGCCACATCCCATGTAACTTCCTGAATCGAGCCTGCTGTGTAAACTTCATTGGTACTTTGTGAACTGACCACAAAGGGACCGGCCGCCTTTAACACGTTTACGGCAAGCACATCCGAAATGACCTGTCCTCCTCCCAATGCATTGTCCCTTACCGTGAAGGCAAAATTTAAGGTGCGTTCTATTTCGGAAACGGTCTCCCATGCCTGATCTATAGTGGGACTGATTTGTGTTAAATTACCTTGAGCCACTTCTGACAGTTTCGGAAAATACCGAACGGGTACCGAGCTCGGGGGCAAAGACCTAAAATTGGCACCGCTGGGATTGGTTGGCCCGAAGGTGTTGTTCGTGACCAAACCGTCATCAATTTGTTCCCATGTATAGGAAAGCACATCCCCCACATCTGGGTCGGTTGCGATGCCCTCCAATACAAAAGCGGTTCCTTTGGGGATAGTATAATCCCCTACTGGTGTCAAAACTGGCGGGGAGTCGGCCATAGGAGTTGTCTGGGCACATGATGTGGTCTGCAAATAACCCAATATCTGTTGTATACTATAATAATGAAAATAATCATCTCCGTTAGGTGCCACATTATTATCCCCTGTAATGCCGGCATACCCCATGATGGTTGTTCCGCTTCCTGGTTCTGCCTGCACCCCTGTTCCCTCCGATTCAAAGGACCACGTATGGTTAGCCCCAAACTGGTGGCCAAGTTCGTGGGCCACATAATCCAAATCAAAAACATCACCTTCAGGAGTGGAAGAGGCCGAGAACCCACTTCCCTTTTTATTGTCCACACAGACTGCTCCAATAAATCCAGCGTTTCCATTGTTTAACTCAGGATCGTCGACTTGATGGAAAAGATGTCCCACATCATAGTTCGCTTCCCCAATAATGGATGTAATAGTAGCTTGCACTTCAGAATTCAAGCTGCTTCCATAGGGATCCGTATTAGGGTTTGTAAAAATTAGAAGATCGTTATTGGCAATGAGTTCCAAGGTAACACCCAAATCGGTCTCGAATACTTCGTTGATCCGGGTAATGGTGGCATTGATCCCAGCTAGGGCATCGGCCACGGTGCCACCTTTACCTTGGGTATATTCCCCTGTCGTGGAAACGGCAATCCTATATTTTCGCAACACCTGATCATCCACCAAAGGGGTTATGGTCTTTGATGTGGTCAAAAGTGTTTCAACAGTTTCACAAATAAAATCGTCTTTGGCAGTGAGCCCGGCTCCTTTAGTGTACAAAACATAAGAATCGGTTTTGTTGGATATGGGTTCCATAAACGTTTGTTCATGGTTTTTCAGATTGACCACCATACTCTCCAGGCCCTTTGGGGAGCTGCTCAATTTCACCTTATATTTTCCATCAGAACTTGTACCGGAATACGATTTGATATTAGGATATTTCTTGGCCAAATCCGGGTGCATGACCGGTGTTTCCTTTAAAGCGAAGGGTATGATGTTTCCGTCCCCATCCGGCAGATAGATCACTTTGTTTGCGCTTTTGGAAGTGGCAAAGGTTTTCATTTCATCCATAAAAACCTGTCGGTCCAAAGAGAAGACCTTTTTAGCCTTGCCCATATCTTTGATGGACGCACTCCTCAAGGTAGATTGCTTAGGGATGTTCTTCCAATACCCCTGCTGCCCGTAAATGCAAAAGCAGCTAAAAAATATGGTTATTGAAAAAACAAGGTGTAATTTAGCTCTCATACAGATTTAGGGCATAGTATAATTTCAAATGTAAGCCTTTTTTATTTCTTGATCGCTTGGAAACAATCCAGAACATTTCTCTCTTCAAAGACATTCCAAATCAAACGATTATCACCATCGGAACCTTCGATGGAGTACATCTCGGTCACCGAAAGATATTGGAACGCCTCATAAATAATGCCAAAGCCACAAACCTGAAATCCACGGTACTCACTTTTTTCCCCCATCCCCGAATGGTGCTACAAAAAGATGTGGACATCAAGTTGCTGAACACTCTGGAAGAGAAGCAACAGATTATGGAAACCTTGGGACTTGATTATTTGATCATCCACCCCTTTACCAAAGAATTTTCCAGGCTTTCCGCCACAGAATTTGTGGAGAATATTTTGGTAGATGGCCTAAAGGCCAAAAAAATCATCATCGGGTACGATCACCGATTTGGCCGCAACAGAAATGCCAACATTCAAGATTTGATCACCTTTGGTAGCACCCTTGGTTTTGAAGTGGAAGAAATTCCCGCCCAAGAAATCGACGATGTTTCGGTGAGTTCCACTAAAATTCGGAATGCGCTTTTGGAAGGTGATATCGAAACGGCCAACAGCTACCTAAGCTATGCTTACATGCTTACTGGAACCATTGGGAAAGGCAAGGGATTGGGAAAGGAATTTGGTTTCCCCACCGCCAACCTTCACATTGCCGAGGAATACAAACTCATCCCAAAAACTGGAGTGTATGTGGTAAAAAGCACCTTGGATGGCAAAGAATATTTCGGCATGATGAACATTGGTTTTAATCCCACGGTTGATGGCACCACCAAAAGCATCGAGGTCCACTTTTTTGATTTCCATGGAGACCTGTATGACAAGAAAATCCAAGTCAACATCCTGCATCGCATAAGGGACGAGCACAAGTTCAATTCCGTGGAAGAACTGAAACAACAACTACAAAAAGACAGAGCGCGATCCCTGGAACTGATTTCACGGAAATAAACCAATACATTTCAATACCAAACAAAAAAGACAATCTATTTTGATGCCCGATGGATTATTGTTGGGCACTTCTTCAGATTGAATTAAATTTGCCGCACAAAACAAGGCCATGCTTCAACTACAGACCATTAGGGAAAATAAGGAAAGTATCATCACCGCTTTAAAAAAGCGTAACATCGATGCAGCACCCATGATTGCTGCCGTAATTGAATTGGATGAAAAAAGACGTTCCATACAAACGGAACTGGATGGCATTCTTGCGGAATCCAACAAACTTTCCAAGGAAATTGGCCAGCTTTTTAAATCGGGCAAGGCACAAGAAGCCAATGCTTTAAAAGACAAAACCGCTGGATTGAAGGAAACCTCCAAACAGTTGGGTGACGACCTTAATGCTACCGCGGCTGCGCTTCAGGAACAACTGTACCTGATACCCAATGTTCCGCACACCTCTGTTCCAGCAGGAAATTCAGATGCCGACAATGAAGAAGTATTTCGTGAAGGAGACATCCCGACCTTGTTCGAAGGTGCCATGCCTCACTGGGAATTGGCCAAAAAATATGACATCATCGATTTTGAACTGGGGGTAAAGATCACCGGTGCAGGATTTCCTGTGTACAAAGGAAAAGGTGCCCGTTTGCAGCGCGCCTTGATCTCTTATTTCTTGGATAAGAACACGGCCGCCGGCTACACCGAAATGCAAGTGCCCCATATGGTGAACGAAGCATCAGGATATGGTACCGGACAGTTGCCGGACAAGGAAGGCCAAATGTACCACGTTCAGGCTGACGATCTATACTTGATCCCTACTGCCGAAGTACCCGTGACCAACTTGCACAGGGACGATATTTTGGCGGAAAATGATTTCCCCATAAAATATACCGGTTACACCCCTTGCTTCAGAAGAGAGGCCGGAAGTTATGGCGCCCATGTACGTGGATTGAACCGCTTGCATCAATTCGACAAAGTGGAGATCGTGCGTTTGGAACATCCCAACAATTCGTACCAAGCTTTGGACGAAATGGTAGAACATGTGAAAAACATTCTTCGCGAGTTGAAGTTGCCCTATCGAATCTTAAGACTTTGCGGTGGCGACCTTGGTTTTACCTCTGCCCTCACCTACGATTTTGAGGTGTTTTCCACCGCCCAAGACCGTTGGTTGGAAATCAGTTCCGTTTCCAATTTTGAGACCTTCCAAGCCAACCGCTTAAAGTTGCGCTACAAGGACGAGAATGGCAAAAGTCAATTGGCCCATACCTTGAACGGTAGTTCTTTGGCGTTACCAAGGGTTTTGGCTGGAATCTTGGAAAACTACCAGACCGAAAACGGAATCAAAATTCCGGATGTTCTGGTTCCTTATTGCAGATTCGAGCTCATCGACTAGGGTTTTCAGCCATTATTTGGATTCACTTAACAGAATCCCGGGTATTTCTGCGTTATATTTGAAATAAAACACGCTATTGCGCTATTTTTTATTTCTGATATCGTTCCTCCTATTCCAATTTTTGGCCTTGGCCCAAGAAGATTTTTTGGCCAAACAGTACTTCAATGACGGGGATTACGAAAAAGCCGTGGTCTTTTATGAAAAATTGGTCGAGACCAATCCCAGGCGTACCGATTATGCCGAAGGCCTGATTGCTTGCTATCAACAATTGGAACGCTATTCGGATGCAGAGAATTTTCTGTTGGACAAGCTAAAGGACAATTATGCCTTCCCTACTTTCTTTATTGAATTGGGTTATAACTACACCCTTCAAGACCAAGCGGACAGGGCAACCGAATATTATGACAAGGCCATTCAAAAAATTGATGAAAATCCCAATTATGGATATAGTGTTGGGTATCGATTCCAAAAGTATGCCCTACTCGATTACGCCATACAGGCCTACACCAGGGCCATGGAACTCAAGCCCGATCTCAATTACGACTTTCAATTGGCTCGCATTTATGGGGAACAAGGCGATATCGAGAAAATGTACCAATCCTATCTCAATCTTATCTGGGAAGGAAAGACCTCACGCTCCAATGTGCTCAGGAACATCGATGATTTTATTTCGGAAGACCCTGCCAACGAAAACAATGTTTTGTTGCGAAAGGTATTACTCAAAAATGCCCAAAAGAGTCCCGATGTGCTCTGGAACGAGCTTTTGAGTTGGTTGTTTGTCCAGCAAAAACAGTATAGCAGTGCCTTCAGTCAAGAAAAGGCCATCTTCAAGCGTGCGGAAGGCAGCAATATGGATCGTTTGGAAAATTTAGGGGACATTGCCCTGGAGGATAACGACCTTGAAAACGCTTCGTCCATTTTTCAGTTCATAGTGGAAAATACCGAGGAACCTAGGATCAAACTGAATGCCCAACTCCGTTTAATCGATATAGAATTGAAGAATCCGACCGCCAAAACCCTCGATTCCGTAGAAAAGCAATTTGAACAATTGGTAGCCGAGTATGGGAACAAAAGTCTCACCCTACAATTGCAGATTGCCTATGCCAATTTCTTGACTTTTAAGCGAGAACGACCCGAACCGGCCATTGCCATGCTCAAGGAGAGTCTGGAACTGCCCATGGGCCGTGTGGCCGTTGCCTATGTAAAACTGGCTCTGGGTGATATTTTGGTATACGACCAACGCTTCAACGAGGCCTTAATCCTATTCACTCAAGTACAAAAGAGCCTTAAAAATGACGTATTGGGGCAGGATGCGCGTTTTAAAGTGGCGCAGACCAGTTTTTACAAAGGTGATTTTGATTGGGCCCTTACCCAATTGAAAGTACTGAGGGGTTCCACATCCCAACTCATTGCCAATGATGCCATGCAATTGAGTCTTTTGATCTCGGACAATTCTTTGGAGGATTCCACCCAGACCGCCTTGAAGAAATATGCAAGGGCCGACCTGTTGGCCTATCAAAACAAAAACAAAGAAGCCATTGAGGTATTGGAGGACATTCTTCAAAACCACAAAGGCGAAAAAATTGAGGACGAAGCCCTTTTAAAACAAGCGGAACTTTTGGAAAAGCAAAAGGATTACGAGGCGGCCGAGTTCAACTACAAAAAGATCGTGGAGTTCTATTCGGATGGAATTTTGGCCGATGATGCCCATTTTGCACTCGGAGAGTTGTACCGAAACATTTTGAACGAACCCGAAAAGGCAAAAAGCCATTACGAAAAGATCATCTACAACTATCAGGACAGTTATTATTTTCCGCAGGCCCGAATCAATTTTAGGAAGCTTCGCGGCGATGCCATAAATTGATCTCGCTGTCATTCCCGCTGGTGCCTGAGCATAATCGAAGTAAAAGCAGGAATCCCATCATAAAGATTTCTCAATCGTGCCTATCACTTTCGGCGCTCATTTCGAAATGACGCCAGAAACTATTGAATTCCCAAAAAATAGACTACTTTTCACCTCTTCGAAATCAAAAGAAACACATGCTCATTTACAACGTAACCATCAATATCGATGCGGATGTCCATGACGATTGGCTTGTTTGGATGCGGGACAAACACATCCCGGACATGCTGGACACGGGCAAGTTTTCCCATGCCAAAATGGTGAAAGTATTGGTAGAGGAAGATGGCGGGGGAGTCACCTACTCCATCCAATATACCACCCAGGATCGAAAAACCTTGGAGGCCTACTACCGTGAAGATGCCGACCGTTTGCGTGGTGATGCCCAAAAATTGTTCCCCAATAAATTTGTGGCCTTTAGGACGGAACTAGAAGTGATCAGCCAACAAATACCCTAGCCTTTGGAGTATCTTTTCACCTACGGCACCCTTCAGGATCTTCAGGTACAGGAATATATCTTTGGCCGTACCTTGATCGGCGTTCCCGCTGCGCTACTGGGTTTCAAAAAAATGGAAAACGCGGTTTACGGTCGTTATCCACTGGTCCTTCAAACCAAAAACTTGGAAGATAAGGTCGATGGAACCGTATATGAAGTTTCCGAAGCTGACCTTAAAAAAGCGGACATCTACGAAACCAGTGCCTACAAACGGGAAAAATTCCTCTTGGAATCCGGCACCATGGCATGGGTATATATCGAAAATTCCAAGTAACTTGCAAAAAAACCTCCGGTGTCCAAGAAAAACAAGAAAAAGTCTGCTTATAGCGGACATAAAAACCAACCAATAGGACAAGAGGAAGGTGCAGTACGGGCCAAAAAGCATTTGGGCCAGCACTTTCTGAAAGATGAGAACATTGCAAAAAAAATTGCCGACACGCTTTCTTTGGAAGGGTACAATAATGTTTTGGAAATCGGACCTGGGATGGGCGTCCTCACCAAATACCTGTTGCAACGGGATTTGGACCTAGTGGCCATGGACCTCGATGAGGAATCCATTGTGTACCTGAACCACAGTTTTCCTTTGGAACATCAAGAGATATTGAAAAAGAACAATCGGTTGAACGTGGTGGAGGCCGATTTTCTAAAATTTGACCTCACCGAACTCTACGGGGAGGAAGAATTTGCCATCACGGGAAACTTTCCCTATAACATTTCCAGTCAAATTGTTTTCAAAATGTTGGAGATGCGCAGCCAGATTCCTGAGTTTTCGGGCATGTTCCAAAAAGAAGTGGCCCAACGCATTTGCGAAAAACCGGGGAGCAAAACCTATGGGATCCTATCCGTTTTGGTACAGGCCTTTTACGATGCCGAATACCTTTTTACCGTTCCTCCAAGTGTTTTTGACCCACCGCCCAAAGTGGATTCTGGAGTTTTACGGTTGAAAAGAAGGGAAAGCCAAAAACTACCATGTGACGAACGCCTTTTCTTCAAAGTGGTGAAAACCGCCTTCAACCAAAGAAGAAAGACCATCCGGAACAGCCTTAAAACCTTTAATCTTTCCGATAATCTCAAAGAAGATGCTATCTTTGACCAACGCCCAGAACAGCTCGGTGTAGCAGATTTTGTAACGTTGACCCAGAAGATAGCCAATGACCCCGTTTAAACTCACAGACGAGCTTTTAGAAGACATCAAGGCGCTGATAGCGGAGCAAAAGAACTCCGAACTGCAGACCATGATGTCCGAGTTCCACTATGCCGATATTGCCGAGATTGCGGACGAACTCGATGTGGAGGAGGCCACCTACCTGATCAAACTTCTGGATAGTGAAAAAACTTCCGACATCCTTGCAGAAATGCACGAGGATATCCGGGAAGCTGTATTGGGCAACCTTACAGCAAAGGAGATTGCAAGCGAGCTGGAAGAGTTGGACACGGATGACGCTGCGGATATCATCAACGAACTTCCAAAGGAAATCATTCAGGAGGTTATTTCCGAAATCGAGGATAGGGAGCATGCCAAACACATTGTAGACCTGTTGCGTTATGATGAGGACACCGCTGGTGGTCTTATGGCAAAGGAGCTTGTGAAAGTCAACGAGAACTGGAACGTGCTCACCTGTGTGAAGGAAATGCGCGCCCAGGCCGAAAATGTGACCAGGGTCCACTCCATCTATGTGGTGGATGATGAAGGTCGGCTGAAAGGCAGATTATCCCTAAAGGATCTTCTGACCACATCTACCAAGACCAATATCAAGGATGTGTATATCCCAAAAGTGGATTCGGTCAATGTTAATGAAAATGCCGAAGAGGTGGCCAAGATTATGTCCAAATACGACTTGGAGGCCATTCCCGTGGTTGATGAGATCGGGAGATTGGTTGGCCGTATCACCATTGATGATATTGTGGACGTAATCCGGGAAGAAGCCGACAAGGATTACCAATTGGCGGCAGGTATCTCTCGAGAGGTAGAAGCGGACGATAGTGTATGGGAACTTACAAGGGCACGTTTACCTTGGCTGCTTATAGGCATGTTCGGAGGTATTGGTGCGGCAAGCATCATCAACAGTTTTCAACCTTTGATGGGCGACTTTCCCATATTGCTCATTTTTGTACCCTTGGTACAGGCCACGGCCGGAAATGTGGGAGTGCAATCCTCGGCCATAATGGTACAAGGATTGGCGAATGACACTGTAAAGGGTGAAGTCGCATCACGATTGGTCAAAGAGTTTCTGATCGGACTCATCAACGGAGCTGCCATTGCTTCCATTGTATTGCTGATAAGTCATTTTATCTTTAACACACCTTACATGGTCTCCTTTACCATTGGCATGGCGATTATTTTGGTCATCATCATTGCTGCCATCATAGGAACATTTATCCCTGTCTTTTTGGACAAACGAGGCATTGACCCCGCCATTGCCACAGGGCCATTCATCACCACCAGCAACGATATTTTTGGCATTCTCATCTACTTCACCATCGCCAAATTGATTTTGGGAATATAAAAACCATCGTATAAAATGACTCCAAAAGAATTAGTGACCACATGGGTCGAGGTATTTAACCAAGCAGACGCCAAGGCCATTGCCGATTTCTATCATAACGATGCCATCAACCATCAGGTGGCCAATGATCCTGTAGTGGGGAAAGGGGCCATTTATGACATGTTCAAGAATGAGTTTGCCGCTGCCGATATGGTGTGCATTGTGGAGAACATTTTTGAGGACGGGGAATGGGCCATTTTGGAATGGAAAGATCCTTTGGGCCTGAGAGGCTGTGGCTTTTTTCATATCATTGATGGAAAAATCAAATTTCAACGGGGATATTGGGACAAATTGTCCTTTTTGAAAATGCACAACCTGCCCATTCCTAATGCATAAACCGCGCCTATGAAATCCATCAACCTGAAACAAAAACATGCCGAGTTTACCAAGCAATGGCACCCACACCAAATTGCGATCGTGGACGATATGCAGGTACTCCTGGCCAAATTACAGGGCGAATTTGTTTGGCATGCCCACGAGCATGAGGATGAGCTGTTCCAAGTCATCAAAGGCACCCTGTACATGCAGTTTCGGGACCGCACAGAAGTGGTGAAGGAGGGAGAGATCATTGTAGTACCCAAAGGCATGGAACATAACCCCATGACCAAGGATGGTGAAGAAGTACATGTGCTCCTTTTTGAAAAGCTCAGCACTGCACATACGGGCATTGTGCAGCATGAAAAAACGCAGACCCATTATCCAAAAATCTAGGAATTGTATATTTGACGCATGAAAGTTCTCCACCTCGACACCAACCACCCCTTGTTGATAGAGCAATTTGCGGAATTGGGATTTGAAAACCACGAAGACTATACTTCCACCAAGGAAGAAGTGGAAAAGAAAATACACGAATACGATGGCATCGTCATCCGAAGTAGGTTCACCATAGACCAACAGTTTTTGGACGAGGCCACCAACCTGAAATTTATCGGAAGGGTCGGTGCAGGACTCGAAAATATTGATACTAGGTATGCCAAGCAGAAGGACATTTATTTGGTTTCTGCCCCAGAAGGCAACCGAAATGCCGTTGGTGAACATACGTTGGGTATGCTCTTATCTGTCATGAACAAGATGTGCAAGGCCAACCGTGAAGTAAAAAAGGGCAAATGGGACCGTGAAGGTAACCGCGGAGTGGAACTCGATGGCCGTACCGTAGGCATCATCGGTTATGGTAACATGGGCAAGGCCTTTGCCAAAAAACTAAAGGGTTTTGATGTGGAAGTCATCTGCTACGATATTGTAGGAGGTGTTGGCGATGAAAATGCACGGCAGGTAGGCATTATGGAGTTCCAACAAAAATCGGATGTGGTGAGTTTGCACGTTCCCCAAACCGAATTGACCCAAGGAATGGTGAACACGGAATTCATCAATGGGTTCCACAAGCCTTTTTGGTTGTTGAACACGGCCCGTGGCAAATGCGTGGTCACCCAAGATTTGGTAGAGGCACTTAAATCCGAAAAAATATTGGGCGCAGGACTTGATGTATTGGAGTACGAGAAAAAGTCCTTCGAGAACATGTTCGTTCAAAAACCCAAGGCCTTCAAGTATCTGCGAAAGGCCAAAAATGTATTGTTGACCCCCCATGTAGCGGGTTGGACCGTGGAAAGTCACGAGAAACTGGCACAGACCATCGTGGACAAGGTGAAGGCAAGATTTTGCTAATTTTAAAGGGTGAAAAAGACCATTCTTGTTTTTTCTGCCCTCATCATCGCCTTATTGATTCTTTTCAGGCTAAGCCGTTATTCCTATTTGTCCAATGACATTTCCGTTGAACTTACCATTGGTTCCATTGCGGTGATTTTCTTCTTTGTCGGCATTTACATCAACAAAAGAACACTTCACAAAGAGAAGCTTCCCCATACCCAAATCGACCATAAAAAAATTGAACAACTCGGCATCAGCAAACGGGAATATGAAGTCTTGGTGCATATTTCCAAAGGATTGTCGAACAAGGAAATTGCCGATACCCTTTTTGTATCGGAAAGCACCATCAAGACCCACGTGTCCAACCTTCTGGTGAAATTGGATGCACAGCGGCGCACCCAGGCCATTAAAAAGGCAAAAGAGCTTCGAATTTTGGCGATATAACCCATCGCTCACACAAATTTGGTACTTTAGTATGAGCCTGTAGCAAGCTTATCCTTCTACTTTTGGATCAACCATTTAAGCAAGACCATGAAAAAAACAATCTTAAGATATGGTGCCTATGGAGCCCTTACCATTTGTGTGCTGTCCATTGCCAGTTGGTATGGCCTGAGTACCTTGTCGCTTCCCGTACAGGAAATTTTGGGATATGTGACCATTATCCTTTCCCTATGTTTTGTATACTTTGGGATTCGACATTTTAGGGACAAGGAAAACGGTGGGGCAGTCAGTTTTAAACAGGCGTTGACCATGGGGCTCTTGATCAGTTTGATCACCGCCCTCATTTTTGGATTGTTGGATGTGTTCTATACCGAAGTGCTCAATCCAGGGTTTATGGACTACTATTATGCCGAGATTGCCGAAAACATGAAAGGCACCCTTCCACCGGAAGAACTACGTATCCGACTGGCGGAATTGGAAGAACAGAAGGCCTAGTTCTCGAATCCTTTCCTGTCCTTTGCCTTTATGGCCTCTACAGTGTTCGTTATCGGGTTGATCATCACGTTGGTCTCTTCCTTAATACTCCAACGAAAATCAGAATCATGACCATAGATGCCAAAACTCCGGAAGAATATATCAGTAAAGTGCCCGAAGATCGTAAGGAGGTCACCTCAAAATTGCGCGAAACCGTAAAAACCAATCTACCCGAAGGCTTTGAGGAATGTATCACCTATGGGATGATCGGTTACGTGGTGCCCCATTCCCTTTATCCGAATGGGTACCACTGTGACCCAAAACAACCTCTTCCCTTTACCTGCATTGCCTCGCAAAAGAACTTTGTGGCCCTATACCATTCGGGGATTTATGCGGACAAAGAACTCCACGATTGGTTTGTAAGCGAATATCCAAACTATGTCGCCACTAAATTGGATATGGGCAAGAGTTGCATCCGTTTCAAGAATATGAAAACCATTCCTTACCCACTTATCGGGGAGCTGTGCAGAAAAATGTCTCCCCAGGATTGGATCAACATATATGAACAAAACATTAAAAAATCATGAAAAACAGAGTAACAGGATTAGGCGGAATTTTCTTTAAGACCAAGGACCCGGACCATATCAAAACATGGTACAAAAACCATTTGGGCCTCAATACGGATAATTACGGATGTTCCTTTTGGTGGAAGGACAAGGATGGCAACGATGCCATGACCCAGTGGAGCCCCTTTAGCAGTGACACCAAATATTTTGAACCCAGTGAGAAGCCCTTTATGATCAATTTTAGGGTCGAAAACCTAGTGGAACTTATGGAGGAATTGAAGAAAGAGGGGGTAACCATAGTAGGTGAGATTGCTGAATACGATTATGGCAAATTCGGTTACATTATGGATCCAGATGGCAACAAACTGGAACTATGGGAGCCTGTTGATAAAGCCTTTCTTTAGATATTGATTTATTTGCTACATTTAAAACTCATTAACCAACACATTTAAAAGCATGTCTGAAGAAAACAAAGACTTTGGTGACAAAGCCGAAGAGGCCGCGAAAGAGTTTAAGGAAGATGTAAAACAAGCCTTTGACCCAAAAAATCCAGAAAGTGGAAAAACTGTAGCTATAGTTGCCCACCTTACCTTAATCGGTTGGATCATTGCCATTATTATGAATAGCAGTAATAAATCTGAGCTTGGCTCCTTTTACATAAGACAAGTTTTAGGCATTATGCTACTAGGTTTTGTATTGGGAATTATTCCTGTAATCAATTTAATTGCTTGGATTTTCCCTTTCATTCTTTGGATCGTTAGTCTTGTGGGCGCCATCAATGGAAACCAAAAACCGGTGTTCCTCTTAGGGGAGCATTTCCAAAACTGGTTCAAAAGTCTTTAAAAACAACAAAAGCCAGTTAATTTCCTTTCTGGCTTTTTTATTTCAATATATCATCGTAATATTGCAATATTAAAATGAATTGAAAATGGGATTGACCAAAACCTATATGTTCACCACCAAGCAGAATGACCTTGCCAAAATCGCAAAAGTTTTGGCCCACCCTGCCCGAGTGGCCATCCTGGAATACATCAGTAAGCAAGATGCCTGCATCTGTACCGATTTGGTAGATATCATTGGCCTATCCCAGCCCACCATTTCCCAGCATCTGAACGAGATTAAAAAAATTGGACTGCTCAAGGGAACCTTTGAGGGCAAAAACCTCTGTTATTGTATCGACCAGGAACGATGGGAGGAACTTCAACAAACCTTCCACCTGTTCTTTTCCAATATTAACCGTAATTGTTGTTAACCATGAAAACATCTGAATTTTTATCCCTTTTAAAACAACATCAAAACAAAAGCCTGCTTTTTGAATATGCTCCTAATCAACTCGTTGGGGCCAATTACCACATCACAGAAGTGAAAAACATTACCATAGACTCTGTGGATTGTGGGGCCGGGACCGATTTTTGGAAGGAGACCATTGTACAACTGTGGGAAAGTCCAAAAGAAAAAGAGAAAACCGAATTCATGTCCACCTACAAGGCATTGGGCATCCTGAACAAAGTGGATAAGATCAAACCTATGGACAAGGACACGGAAATCAAATTTGAATACAGCAATGACCATTTTCACACTGCCCAGCTTTTTGTAAACGATTTTGATTTGGATGAAACCTCGTTGATCATGAAGCTCTCCGTAGAAAAAACCGACTGTAAGGCCAAGGAAACCTGTGGGGTTGTCCCAACGGTGGCCGAGATAGAAAAAGAAGCCTGTTGCACACCTGGATCCGGTTGTTGTTAATCCTATCATCATGACCATTCGAAACATGCGGCCTTCCGATTGGGAACAAGTGTCCCAAATCTATGCCGAAGGAATAGCCACTGGATTTGCCACATTTGAAACCCAGATTCCCAGTTATGAACATTGGGATAAATCACATACCGACCACTGCCGATTGGTTGCCGAGGAGAACGAGACCATTTTGGGATGGGCCGCCCTATCCCCTGTCTCAAGTAGATGTGTTTATGGCGGGGTTGGGGAAGTAAGTGTCTACATCGCGGCCCAAAGTCGCGGCAAAGGAGTTGGCAAAATGCTTTTGCAACGCTTGATAACCGAAAGTGAACAGGCAGGATACTGGACTTTGCAATCCGGTATTTTTCCCGAAAATAAAGCAAGCGTACAGCTACATGAGCAAGTGGGTTTTCGCTATATTGGCAAGCGTGAACGGGTAGGCAAACTTCATGGTGAATGGAAGGACAACCTTTTATTTGAAAAGCGGAGCAATATCATCGGAACAAATTGAACATCAATCAAAAAAACTATGAAAAACATATTGGTACTTTGTACCGGAAACTCTTGTAGAAGCCAAATGGCCCATGGCTATCTGAACCATTTTCAGAATAAATTGGCCAACATTTACAGCGCGGGAATCGAGACCCATGGTCTAAACCCCATGGCCGTTGAAATCATGAAAGAGGACAACGTGGACCTCTCTCACCACACCTCCAATCATGTGGACGAATACCAGGGAATTGAATGGGATTTCATTATCACCGTGTGTGATCACGCCAGGGAACATTGCCCTTTCATCCCATCCAAAAATGCCATCAGGGTGCATCAAAATTTTCCAGACCCATCAAAAGTAAAGGGAACAGATAAAGAAATTGTGGAGGCATTTCGGAAAACAAGGGACCAAATCAAGGAATTCTGCCATGATTTCGTGAAAGAGGAGCTGATGGACTGAAGAATTATTTAACTACATGCCATAATCCATAGGTAACATATCCCCTATTCTAAAATTGGCCATATAACCACCGAATACCAATCCTTTATAAGGGGTGTAGTTGCCATATATATCAATTGAATAGATGGAATCCAACTCGGCGATTTTCAATGTGGATCTATAATTACCCTTGTTTTTAAAGTAAATGACAAATTGTTTGTCAAGAAATCGGACTTTTTTGAGGTCTTTAGAAACATCTTCTTCAACATTGTTAAACATGTCTTTGATAGAAGCTTCTTTAAAATTTCTTTTCAATGAAAAATTTTGACTCTCAACATCTCCGTGCCAGCAAGAACGCATAAAATGAACCGTAGAACCCAGATAGGCCTTTTCACGTCGTTCCAAAATTTTTGGATCCCCTTCCGAGACATCAAAAAATTGGGTCGAACCATCAATCAAGGTATGAAATATATTATCTATCCTTCTGAGTGATTTTTCCCTGAAAGAAACCTTGAATTCCTCAATATCAAAATAAATAACATAACCCATAAACCCATTCCGCACTTTTATGGGAGCTTCACAATAAGCTTCCAATGTGTTATTGTAAGAATTAAAATAGAGTTTGATTTGGTCTTCATTCAAAATTTCACAGGAACGACCAGCCCTTGTGTCCCCCAAAAATTCCAATTTAAACACTTTCATTTTCTCTTTACGTGTAAAGGGGTCTGATGTCAACACCACCTCACTTAAATTTTGAATATCTTCAGTTAGGCCCAACTGTAAAGTGGAATCAGTTGATGGGTCAATAACTTTTCTTGTCACATAACCAATATGCCTCACAACAAGTATCGCATTGTTTTCATAGGGCAATCCCAACTTAAAGTTTCCTTCTTCGTCGGTTATGGTGCCAATAGAACTTGCATTAAAATAAACCGATGCTCCAACAATGGGTTCCTTGGTATTGGAATCAAATACCTTTCCCTGAATTTCCTGTGCCATGGACACAGCACCTATCAGGAAAAAAATTAAAGCCATAAGTCTTTTTAGACTTAACATGATTTTGGTTATTGACTGAGTTTTTGTTCCAGTTCGGCCTGGAACTCTTCCATGACCGGTTTTACCGTGCTTTCCGGTAAATCGGCAATGCGGATGTACATAAGCCCATCCACAGAATTGTTGAACAAGGGATCCACATTGAACGCGACCACCTTGGCGTTCTGTTTGATATACTTTTTGATCAATACGGGCAAGCGTAAACTCCCGGGTTCCACCTCGCTAATGAGCTTGTCAAATTTATTCAGGTCCGCTTGGGTCTCATCAAAGATGAACTCCTTATCGGCATCGTTGAGTTTTACCTTGAATTCTTTTTTAGGTCGAATGTATTGGGCCACATAAGGATCCCAATAGTTGGATTTCATGAACTCTATCATCAAGGACTTGGAGAAATTCGAGAATTGGTTGCTGATGCTCACGCCCCCGATCAAATATTTATGTTCAGGATGCCTTAACGTAGTATGCACGATGCCCTTCCAAAGCAAGAACAAAGGCATGGGTTTTTGTTGGTATTCCTTTACGATATAGGCCCTTCCCATTTCGATGGATTTTTCCATCATACCATAAAGTTCAGGTTCGAACCGGAAAAGATCTTGGAGATAAAACCCATCGATCCCGTACTTTTTGAAGATTTCGGAGCCCAATCCCATTCGATATGCCCCAACAATGGTCTTCTCATCATCGTCCCAAAGAAAAAGGTGATGATAATAGGAATCAAAACTATCCAGGTCTATAGCATTGTTCGTCCCCTCCCCCACTTCACGGAAGGTGATCTCGCGCTGTCTTCCAATCTCGTTAAGGCAAAAAGGCATGTCTTTCTGTTTGGCCAAGAACACCTCATAGTTCTTGCTCTGCAATACGCGACAGTCTTTTTCACGCAATTGCTTTATTTCTCCCTCCAATACCTTTGTACTGATGGGTGTAGCAATTTTTTTGGGTGGTTTGGGTATCTTCAACGAGGTAGGCACCTTATCGATCAAGCGTTCCTTCTCAAAAACATTGGCCAAGAGATACGTTTTCTTGCGCAGCAGTTCAGTGAAGGATTCCAAAGTCTCCTCTTCCTGTTGGGCACTCACCGAAATGGGCTGCCCAATCCTCACCTTGATGGGACGCATGCTTTGAGAGGTCAGTTCCGAAGGCAATTTGGCCGTTCGGAACACATCGTTCATTTTGGATAAGGTATAGAAAAGTCGACTGTTACGGGCGTGAAAATAAATGGGTACAACCGGCACTTCGGCTTTGCGGATCAATTTGATGGCTGCCTCTTCCCATGGCCTGTCCACTACCAATTTTCCATCTCGATACGTAGAAACTTCCCCGGCAGGGAATATGCCCAATGGATGACCGTCCTGCAAGTGTTTTAGGGCATTCTTGAAACCTGTTATGCTGCTCTTGGCATCCTTATGGCTTTCAAAAGGGTTCACCGGCATAATAAAAGGCTTCAGGGGTTCGATCCTATGCAACAAAAAATTGGCAATGATCTTATAATCCGGACGCTCGTTCAACAAAAGTTTCAAAAGCAGAACCCCATCGATACCGCCCAGTGGATGGTTACTGATGGTAATGTACGGACCCGTTTTGGGGAGCCTTTTGATATCTTCTTCCGGAATCTCAAAATCGATTTCATAATGGTCCAGGATGGCGTCCAAAAATTCGGGCCCTGGAAGGTCTTTGTTCTTGTTATAGAACCTGTTTATGGTGGTAATTCTAGTGGCCACCATCAAAAGCCAGCCCACAAAAGTGCCCAAAAAGCCATACTTGTCCAGATGAATCACTTTTGCAACCTCCTTTGCAGTAACCAAGCCCATGTAGTTTCTTCTTTAGCTAGGCGTAAAGATAGAAAATTACAATTACTGGCCCCGTTGCATCAAGAATAAGGATAAAGCGTTATTGCACAACCAATTGCACGGTTTCCTTTCCGCGTTGCTCCACCAGAACAGACTTTCCGTTTTGAAGGGATTTCACCGCTTGCTCATCAAAATGGCGTATGGTGTACAGGGAAACATCTTCATGGCAGACCACTTTGAATTTCTTTTTCAATTCTTCCAATAAGGGCTGAAGTCCCTTGAACTTGTTATCCAAACAAACGGAAAAACTAATGGCCGAATTTTGGATAAGATCCACCTTCAACCTATGGTCATGAAACAGTTTGAAGATTTCGCTGATGTTATCTTCCACAATGAATGAAAAATCCAAGGAGGAAAGTTTTAACAACACTTGGTTCTTTTTAACGATGAAACACGGTATTTTGGGCACAATCCCGATTCCTTTGCCCACGGTGGTCCCCATGTCCATAGGGTTCACAAAGGATTTTACGTGCAGGGGTATCTCTTTACGCTGTAAAGGCTGCAAGGTTTTGGGGTGGATTACCGAAGCACCATAAAAAGCCAACTCAATGGCTTCACGATAAGATATCTGTTCCAACAACTCTGCCTTTTCAAAATTTCGGGGATCGGCGTTCAGGACACCGGGCACATCTTTCCAAATGGCTACAGACTCGGCATTGAGGCAATAGGCCAAGATGGCCGCGGTATAATCCGAACCTTCCCTACCCAATGTGGTGGTAAAATTATTGTCGTCACTTCCCAAAAAGCCTTGGGTGATGTTCAGTTTGGACATATCTACCCTGGCCATGACCTCTTGTTGGGTACGTTCCCAATTGATTTGGGCATCACGGTAGGTATTATCGGTCTTGATCATGGTGCGCACATCCAACCAGGTATTGGAAACCCCAACTTCATTCAGATAGGCGCTCACAATGGTTGTGGACAGCAATTCTCCATAACAAACTACCTGATCGTATACAAAAGCATATTTTGGGGATTTGTTCCAGGCCAAAAACCCCTTCACTTCATCAAACAGCAATTTTATCTTGTCGTAAATGGGATGGTTCGGATTTTCGAACAGCCCGGATAGAATCCCATGGTGGTAATCCACCACCTCTTGAATGGAGGCATTGAGTTCATTTTTATCGTAAAAATAGGATTCCACGACCTTTTCCATCGCATTGGTGGTCTTGCCCATGGCCGATATCACGACCAAGGTGTCCATATACCCCACCTCCTTCAGCACACTCACCACATTCCTTACGGCATCGGCATCTTTAACGGATGCTCCCCCAAATTTAAAAACTCTCATTTTTTTATGCTTGTCTGTTGAAAAGCTCAATTCAGGCTTTCCATATAATTTTTGATTCCGTTTTCATCCAATTGTACTACATCCCAATCGCGTAGTACATTGGCCCCTTTTTTTTCATAAAATTCAATCGCAGGCTCATTCCAATCCAACACTTCCCAGCAGATTCTTTTTACTCCAAGTGAATGCCCGTAACGAACTACCTCATCCAACAGGGCCGTTCCCAGACCACTGCCTCGCATGTTTTCCGAGACGATCAAATCCTCCAGATGGATGGCAGGTCCTTTCCAAGTAGAATAACGTGGATACACCAAAGCTATCCCAGAAATACCTTCATCTGTTTCGGCCACGAAGCAATGGAACATCCTTTGCTCCCCGAAGCCATGCTTCACCAAATCGTCCTTGGTAACCTCAACGGCGTCGGGTTCTTTTTCAAAATCGGCTAATTGTTGGATCAAAGCCAAAACACGCTCCATGTCTTCGGGTCGAGCATCCCTGATTGCAAACTCCATAATTGTTACAAATAAAACTCAAAGTTATAAAATTCTAAAACTTATCTTTATCGAAAACGTTATAGTTTCACAAAATGCACGATATTTGTCCTTAAATAAAACAGCCTTCCATGTTTGACAAGCAGCACCGTACCCTAGGTGAATTTATTATTGCCAACCAAAACTCATTTCAATATACCTCCGGAGAGCTTTCAAGACTGCTGAACGGCATCCGTTTGGCTGCCAAAGTGGTCAACCACGAAGTGAACAAAGCAGGCTTGGTAGACATCATCGGTTCTGCCGGGGAGACCAATGTACAGGGTGAAAACCAACAAAAATTGGATGTGTTGGCCAATGAAAAGTTCATCCAAACCTTAAAAAATAGGGAAATTGTCTGTGGCATTGCTTCAGAGGAAGAAGATGACTTTATCAGTATCAACAGTTTTGACAAACAACACCAGAACAAATACATTGTGTTGATCGATCCTTTGGATGGCTCCTCTAATATTGATGTGAACGTTTCCGTTGGGACCATTTTTTCCATATACCGGAGGGTCACTCCCGTGGGAACACCTGTAACCCTTGAAGACTTTCTGCAACCGGGAAGAAACCAAATCGCAGCAGGCTACATCATTTATGGCACTTCCACCATGTTGGTCTATACCACAGGGGATGGCGTGAACGGTTTTACCTTGAACCCTGCCTTGGGTACCTTTTATCTATCCCATCCCAACATGCAGTTTCCGGAAACAGGTAAGATCTATTCCGTGAACGAAGGCAATTACATCCATTTTCCCCAAGGCGTGAAGGATTACATCAAATACTGCCAAATGGAAGAGGACGACCGACCCTACACTTCAAGATATATCGGATCCTTGGTATCAGACTTTCACCGTAACATGATCAAAGGGGGTATTTATATCTACCCAAAGAGCGATAAGGCACATAATGGAAAACTGCGCTTGCTCTATGAATGCAATCCCATGGCTTTTTTAGCGGAACAGGCCAACGGCAAGGCCAGTAACGGGTTCAACCCCATCATGGACATCCAACCCACGGAGCTACATGAACGGGTACCTTTTTTCTGCGGAAGTAAAAAAATGGTGGAAAAGGCAGAGGAGTTTATGGCCAGGGCCAAATCTTAGCTCTCTCTTTTTACCAATTCGAAATAATCCTCAAAAGGAATTTTTCCTGTAAAGATCTTGATGGATTTATCAATAATTTCAGTCGCCTTTTTAGGTGAAAAGCCTAAACCGATGGCATACCTTTCAACCATTTTGCGTTCTCCTTCATCAATATCGTGGTCGGAAAATATGATCTGAAAAAACTCGAACAGCCTTTTATATCTTTTCTCGCCACTGTGCGGTGTCTCAATAGGATATTTGTTATCCTTCTTCATGACCTCCTTGATCTCCTCTTCGGTAATGTTGAGTTTGAAGGCAAATTTTTCCAAGATTGCTTTTTCCTTGGGGTTGATCTCTCCATCAATGGCGGCCAAACTTGCCAAAGTGGCAAAATGGGCCAAGTTTTTCCTATGGTCTCCGTGCTCGTAAAGATCTAAAATTGGCATATTTCAAATTTTGTGGCACAAATATAAATCTTATCGCAAAAAGGTGGGTACAAACCCTTGAAAGAAATTCGTATTTTTCAATCCAAAGTACTACGGGAACTGCACCAAAACGAACTCTTCCATATAGCCGAAAATTGGTTCCATGAACAAAAATGGGAACCTTTTCCCTTCCAAAAACAGACCTGGGCTGCTTTTCTGGAAGGCAAACACGGCCTTTTGAACGCCCCGACCGGAAGTGGCAAGACCTATGCCCTTTGGTTTCCCATTGTGTTGGATTACATCCAAAACCATCCCGATTATAGAACCAAGCACAAAAAGGGACTGAAAGCGGTTTGGATCACACCCCTCCGTGCCCTTTCACAAGAAATCAAACAACCCGCGGAGCGCATCACCCAAGATCTGGGCACCCAAATGACCGTGGGCATTCGCACGGGGGACACTTCGACCAAGGAAAGGTCAAGACAAAGGACCACCATGCCCGATCTTTTGATTACCACCCCAGAAAGTCTGCATCTGCTGCTCTCTTCCAAAGGGTACGCAAAACTTTTTAAGGATTGCACCGCCATTGTGGTGGACGAATGGCACGAACTTTTGGGAACCAAACGGGGCGTTCAGATGGAATTGGGCCTATCCCGATTGAAAACCGTTTGCAAGGACCTTCGTATCTGGGGTATATCGGCCACTATAGGGAATTTGGAGCAGGCACGGGAAGTGCTTTTGGGGCCCACCTCCAAAGAACTGGAGAATTCGGTTTTGATCAAGGCCGAGATCAACAAGAAAATCACGGTCAAGAGCACTATTCCCGAGGAAATGGAAACCTTCCCATGGCGGGGCCATTTGGGATTACATCTTTTGGAAAACGTTATCCCAATCATCAATAATAGCAAAACCACCCTACTTTTTACCAACACCCGAAGCCAGTGTGAAATCTGGTTTCAAAAGATATTGGAACAACACCCGGAATATGCAGGGGAACTGGCCATGCACCATGGCAGTATCAACAAAGAGACTCGACTTTGGGTGGAGCAGGCCATCCGTAATGAAAGTCTAAGAGCCGTCGTGTGTACTTCTAGTTTGGACCTTGGTGTGGATTTTGCCCCCGTGGAAACCGTGGTACAGATCGGCGGACCAAAAGGGGTGGCCCGATTTCTACAGCGTGCTGGGCGTAGCGGTCACCGCCCCGGCAAGGAAAGTGTCATCCATTTTTTGCCCACCCACGCCATGGAACTTATTGAAGCCTCCGCCATGCAAAAAGCGGTACTCCACCATGCGGTGGAAGATCGGATTCCTTACCTGAACAGTTTTGATGTGCTCATCCAATACCTGACCACGTTGGCAGTTTCGGATGGGTTTTATCCAGATGAAATGTATCAAGAAGTCAGACAAACCTTTTGTTATCAGGCCCTTTCGGAAGAACAATGGCAGTGGTTGCTCAATTTCTTGGTGATGGGCAGTCAAAGCTTGAAAAGTTATGACGAATACAAAAAAGTAGAGGTGGAAGACGATGGTAGGTTCGTAGTGAACAGCAGGGCGGTTGCCATGAGACACCGGTTCCAAATCGGAACCATTGTAGGCGATGCCACCATTTCAGTGCGCTATCAAAAAGGAGGATATATTGGAAGTATTGAAGAATATTTCATTTCCAAATTGAGTCCGGGAGATGTGTTCACCTTTGCAGGTAGAAATTTGGAGTTCATCCGGATCAAGGGGATGTCTGCCCACGTGGTCAATTCCACCAAACGGACCAATAAAGTACCCAGTTGGATGGGCGGAAGGTTGAGCTTCTCCGCTAAAATGTCGGAACTGCTCCGCCAAGAATTGTACACGGCAGAATTTCCCCAAGAGGAACAGTCTCCAGAAATCCAATCCCTTGCCCCGATGTTTGCCAAGCAAAGGGAAGAAAGTTTGGTGCCACAGCCCCATCAATTTTTAATCGAGACTTTTAAGACCAGTGATGGCCATCATCACATTTTTTATCCTTTTGAAGGGCGTGCCATCCATGAAGGCATGAGCAGTCTTTTGGCATACCGGATCAGTCTTTTGACCCCTATCACCTGTTCCCTAGCCTTCAATGATTATGGGTTTGAATTGCTTTCGGATAAGAAAATCGATATCCAGGCTATTTTGGACAACAACCTTTTTACTACGGATTTTATGCTGTCCGACCTGCAAAAAAGTTTGAACTCTAACGAGATGGCCCGGCGAAAATTCCGTGATATTGCTGTCATCAGCGGCATGGTATTCACCGGATATCCGGAGAAAGGGGTAAAAATGAAGCATCTGCAAAGCAGTTCCGAATTACTATTTGACGTGTTCAAGGATTTTGAGGATGATAATCTTTTGTACCAACAAGCCTATACCGAAACTTTTGAGCACCAGTTGGAAGAAGGCCGTTTGCGATTGGCTTTGGAACGCATAGCACAACAGGAAATTGTTTGGAAAAAATGTACAAAACCCACCCCATTTTCCTTCCCCATCATTACAGATCGGCTGCGGGAGAAATTGTCCAACGAAAAACTGGCCGACCGGATCAAACGGATGGTAAAATCCCTTAAAACAGGAAAATAGTGTCGTTCGTCGAAAAAACCACCCCTTAACATATTCTTAATTCAAGGGTGATTCGATTTTATTAAAATTTTAAGATTTTAGTTTCCTGAACACTTTACAACCTCACACTATGAAGAAAAATTACTTTTTCCTATTACTTTTTTGCTTTGTTCTCGGTGTCTCGGCCCAAGACTTGAAAATTACCGGAGTGGTAGATGGACCACTTACTGGTGGGATACCAAAAGCTGTAGAACTTTATGTTGAAAACGACATTGCAGACCTTAGTCTTTATGGATTGGGCTCGGCCAACAATGGTGGTGGTACCGATGGCGAGGAGTTTACCTTTCCTGCCGATGCCGTGACTGCCGGTACCTTTATTTACATAGCCACAGAAGATGTGGAATTCACCAATTTCTTTGGATTTGCTCCTAATTACATGGATTCGGCCGTAAATATCAACGGTGACGATGCCATTGAACTGTTCTTTAACGGTTCTGTAATCGATGTGTTCGGTGACATCAATGTGGATGGAACAGGACAGGCATGGGATTATGTGGATGGTTGGGTCTACCGTAAAAATGGGACCGGCCCAGATGGTAGCACCTTTGTGTTGGACAATTGGACCTATAGCGGCACTGATGCCTTGGATAATGAAACCCAAAACGCTACGGCCGCCAACCCATTCCCGATTGGCACCTTTGGCGGAGTGGTAACCCCAACCGTGGACAATGTTTCCAATTTCACAGCCACATCAACAGGTACTTCCAGCATTTCCCTTTCCTGGAACTTGAATGCTGATAGCAATCCCGTTGTGGTTGCTACCATTGAAAGTGGCACTGTTTCTGAAACTTTAGTGGATGGAACAACCTATTCCGAAGGGGATACATTGCCCAATGGGGCCACTGTAATTTATGTTGGAAACGCCTCAACATTTGACCACCAGGGCTTATTGGAGAACACGAGTTATGGTTACCGAATCTGGTCCTATGATGCCAGTTTGATGTATTCCACAGGAGTTGCTGCCGATGCCCGCACCGATTCCAGCACACCCATTGTAGCTGGTTTGATCATCACGGGAGTCTATGATGGTCCATTGACCGGTGGGGTTCCAAAAGGAGTGGAACTTTATGCTTTGGAAGATATTGCCGACCTCAGCGTTTACGGTTTGGGTTCGGCCAACAACGGTGGAGGCACCGATGGCGAGGAATTTACATTTCCTGCTGATGCCGTTACTGCCGGTACACACATTTATGTGGCCACCGAAACTACAGGGTTTGAAAGTTACTTCGGGTTTGCACCCAACTATACTTCTGGGGCCATGGCCATCAATGGTGATGATGCCATTGAATTGTTTCTCAATGGTTCCGTAATCGATGTGTTTGGGGACATCAACGTGGATGGAACCGGAGAGGCATGGGATTATGTGGATGGTTGGGCCTATCGCAAGGACGACACCGGACCTGATGGAAGTACTTTCGTTATTGACAATTGGATTTTTAGTGGTATTGATGCCATGGATGGCGCCCTTACCAATGATACGGCCGCCACTCCGTTTCCTTTGGGGGCCTATGGTCCGGATCTCATCATTACCGGGGTTGTGGATGGACCACTATCTGGAGGTGTACCAAAGGCCATCGAACTCTATGTTAAAAATGATATTGCGGATTTAAGTGCCTACGGAATCGGTTCTGCCAATAACGGTGGAGGTACCGATGGAGAGGAATTTACTTTTCCTACCGTAAGTGTTCCAGGAGGCACCTTTATCTACATTGCCAGTGAAAGTAATGGTTTCGAAAGCTATTTTGGATTTGCTCCCGACTACACCTCATCATCCGCTGCCATCAATGGTGATGATGCTATTGAGCTCTTTTTTGAAGGCGGTGTAATTGATGTTTTTGGGGACATCAATGTGGATGGAACAGGCCAAGCATGGGATTATGTGGATGGCTGGGTCTATCGCAAAAATGGCACAGGACCAGACGGAAGCACTTTTGTTTTGGACAATTGGACCTACAGTGGTACCGATGCCTTGGACAATACCACCACAAATGATACGGCCGGATTACCGTTCCCCATCGGTACCTATGGCGGAGGCGGCAGCAACGAAAACCCAGAACCGATTACCATCGCTGAGGCACGCGCTTTAAGTGATGGCACATTGGTGACCATAAGCGGTGTGTTGACCGTTACAGACCAATTTGCAGGGTCTGCCTACATCCAAGACCAAACTGGGGCCATTGCCGTTTTTGATGAGCAGGTACATGGTGATGGGGTATTCATGATAGGGGATTCCATTACCATTACGGGTGTGCGAAACTCTTACAACGAACAGATACAGATCAGTCCGGTTACCGAAGTCACTTCCAACGGAACACCCAACGAACCGATTGTTCCTTTGGACATCACCCTGGCCGAAATGGACCAACACCCAGCAGAATTGGTCAGGATAGTGGATGTGACCTTCCCGAAACCCGGAGACCTTTTGTTTGGCAATTCCAACTATGCGGTAATCGATGCCAGTGGTTCCGGTGAACTGCGCATTGATGGCGATGTGGAAAGTTTGGTGGGTCTTGCCCAACCTGAAACCTGTGGTGAGGTCATCGGTGTGGTGGGAAGATATTATGAACTCTATCAATTATTACCCAGGATCAGGACCGACCTTGCTTGTGCAGGCGACTATATACCACCAGCGCTTCCTGTTGAAGTGGACAAGGCCAATACGTTGGAAGTGGCCGCTTGGAATATTGAATGGTTTGGCGACGAAGGCAACTCCCCAGCAGCGGGAGACCCAAATTCCGATGCCATTCAAAAGGATAGTGTAAAAGCGGTAATAGCCGAATTACAACCTGATGTATTGGCCGTGGAAGAAATTGCCGATGATGCCCTTTTTGCGGAAATGGTCAGCGAACTACCCGGTTACGATTATGTGCTTTCACCTGCGGTCTCCTATCCCAATGATCCAGGGGTCCATCAAAAAGTAGGTTTCATTTACAACACCGAGACCGTGACCGTGACCGATACCAAAGTTTTGTTGGAATCCATCCATCCCTATTATAATGGTGGTGATACTTCAGCTTTGACAGATTACCCAAGTGACCCTGACCGCTTCTACGCAAGTGGAAGGTTGCCCTTCTTGATGACGGCCGACATTACCATCAACGGGGAAACCGAAACCTATGACTTTGTGGCCCTACATGCCCGTGCCAACGGAAGCAGCGATGCCCAGTTGCGCTACGATATGAGAAAGTATGATGTGGAAGTGTTGAAAGATAGCTTGGATGCGTACTACGCTGACCGTAATCTCATCCTATTGGGCGATTACAACGACGATGTGGATGTGACCGTTGCCGATATCACTTCAACCACGGTAAGTTCCTATGAAAATTACGTGAACGATGCGGCAAATTACAGTGTGTTCACCGCAACACTCAGTGAAAATGGTTTCCGTTCCTATGTGTTCGAACAGGATATGATCGACCATATTTCAGGTACGGACGAAGTATTACCGCGATACATTGAACATTCGGCCCAATCGCACTATGAATTCTATGATTACGATTATGCAAGTACCACATCGGACCACTTGCCCGTTTCGGTACGATTGATGCTCAAACCTTTCGCTTTTGAATCCATTACCTCTACCGATGTAAGCTGCTTTGGCGAAGCAGATGGAACGGCAACCGTTACCGTAAGTGGTGGCGTTGCGCCATACACCTATGTTTGGAGCGATGGACAGACTACCCAAACGGCATCTGGTCTTATGGCCGGTTCGTATACCGTGGTGGTAAATGATGCCCTTTTACAACAATTTGAGGCAGAAGTGACCATTACGGAACCTGACATGATCACCATGATCACTTCTGGAGATGCAACAGTGTATTTGGGGTATGAACCTCAAAGTTGTACCACTTTGGAAGTACTTTCCGTTGAAGGCGGCACAGGTTCTTATGAAATAGTTTGGAGCACGGGTGAAATTGGAAACACCATTACGGTTTGCCCAGAAGAGACCACAGAATACGAAGTGACCGTAACCGACGAAAATGGTTGTTCCATGATAGAAACCATTACTGTGGAAGCCATCGATGTAAGCTGTGGTTCAAACCCATGGAATCCGAAAGTGACCCTATGCCATAATGGCCGAGAAATCTGTGTTTCGCAACATGCAGTCAAGTTTCATTTGGCCCATGGTGATACCTTGGGCAGTTGTGACACTCCATCAAATGGATGTCGTATCAGGGCTCATGCCTATCCAAACCCATTTGTAGGTTCCGTCAATGTTTCTTTTGGCTGCGCATTGACTGAAAATGCAAAAGTGATTGTCTATAACATGGTGGGAAGGCCCGTTGTTCATTTAAATGTACCCGAAGGAAGTGAGTCCATCAATATCAACATGGAAACCTACCAAAGAGGAATTTATTTTATCAAAGTGTATACTCAGGGTAGATTTCCAAAGACCATCCCTGTGGTTAAAAAGAGATAGTTTTTTATCATCATATTCCAAGCCCCGGCAAAAATGTCGGGGCTTTTTTGTTGTGGTAAATCCAAAGGTCCTATAGTATCTTTGGCCCTCATGAATATTTCCATCCAGCAACAAAACTTTATCCTACACCCTTTGGGTGGCCTTTTTTGGGAAGAAAGATCCCTGTTGCTCATCAGTGATGTACATTTGGGGAAGGTCTCCCATTTCCGTAAGTTCGGTGCGGCGGTTCCCCGAAAGGCCATACATAAGAATTTTGTGTTGTTGGACAAGATCGTGTCCGATTTCCAACCCTTTCAAATTTGTTTTTTGGGCGACCTTTTCCATTCGTCCTTAAACAAGGAATGGGAACTTTTTGAAAACTGGGTGGCCAAAACCCCGGCCGAGATCATCTTGGTTTCGGGTAACCACGACATCATCGCCCCGGAAAAGTTTGAAAAACTGGACGTTAAAATATTTCCAGAGCTGGTCTTGGAAAACTTTTTACTGACCCACCATCCTGAAGAACGCCAAGGACTGTTCACTTTCTGTGGACATATTCACCCTGCCGTGAGGCTACAAGGCTTTGGTCGTCAGCATTTGAGGCTTCCCTGTTTTTTTAAGTCCAAGAACCAAATGGTCTTGCCTGCCTTTGGGGAATTTACCGGTACCCATGCCCTAAAACCTTCCAAACAGGATGAGGTATTTGCCATTGTGGAGGATACTGTAGTGAAGGTTTAGATTACTTTCTCGCATTCAAAATGATAATCAACTTGTCATTCCGTGCTTGGCACGGAATCCAAAAAATTCTGAAAATAGATTCTTCGCTCTGCTCAGAATGACCTAAAACGTCATTTCGAAATGAGATGCAGCGCATCGATTGAGAAATCCCAGTCTTTTTAGATTTCTCACACTCCTTTCAGTAGGTTCGAAATGACAATTATCCATCAGCACAAACAACTGAACCTACTTAGAACTTTCATCTTTCACCATAGGCCATTGATTATTTCAAAAAATGCTTTCCCTAAAAACAATTCAGGTTATCTTTGCCGCAAAGTTTTTGGATTGACCAAAGCCCCGATTTCCCAACTCTTTGCACAGTCTCCCACCCTAGGGAAACTGAGGGATTCTATTGCCCTATCTCTGGACACCACCCAAGATGACAATCGAAAAATAAATGTAAAAGGACTGGTGGGTTCTTCCCTAACCTTTGCAGTTTCTGAGGTTTTTAAGACTGCCGACACCCCTTTTCTTCTGATTTTGAATGACAAGGAGGAAGCCGCTTACATTTTGAATGACCTAGAATTGCTGATTGGGGAGAACGATGTGCTTTTTTATCCAGGGAGCTACCGAAGGCCCTACCAAATAGAAGAGACCGACAATGCCAATGTGTTGCTGCGGGCAGAAGTGCTGAACCGCATAAACTCTCGGAAAAAACCAGCGGTAATCGTCACCTACCCAGATGCCCTTTTTGAAAAGGTGGTCACCCGAAAGGAGCTGGACAAGAACACCCTGAAAATAAAACTGGAAGATACCCTCTCCCTCGACTTTTTGAACGAAGTGCTCTTTGAATACCAGTTCAAACGGGTGGATTTTGTGACCGAGCCCGGGGAGTTTTCTGTTCGGGGAGGCATTGTGGATGTATTCTCCTTTTCACATGATGAGCCCTATCGTATCGAATTTTTTGGCGACGAGGTGGACAGCATCCGAACCTTTGATGTGGAGACCCAGCTCTCGACGGACAAGGTGAAGAAAATTACCATCATCCCCAATGTGGAGAACAAGTTCTTGCAGGAATCCCGGGAGAGTTTCCTAAAATATATCTCTCCTAAAACTGTGATTTTTGCCAAGAACCCTGCCTTGATTTATGACCGCGCCGATACGCTTTTTGCAAAAGCCGAGGAGAGTTTTGCAAAACTTGGCAAGGAAATCAAGCATGCCGAGCCCAAAGAGCTTTTTGTGGATTCAGCTTTGCTGAAAAGCCAACTACAGGATTTTGTATGTGTGGAGATTGGGGCTTCGGCTCCGCTCAGCCTCCCAAATTCAGACAACATGGCCACTGAGCGAAGTCGAAGTGACATCATACAATTCAACACCAAACCCCAACCGGCTTTCAACAAAAAGTTCGACCTGCTTATCGAAAACCTGAACGAGAATCGGGAAACAGGGTATACCAATTATATTTTCTGCTCCACCGAGCAACAGGCCAAACGTTTCCACGATATTTTTGAGGAAGTGGACCAAACGGTACACTACCAGACCGTGGTTTTTCCGTTGTACCAAGGTTTTATTGACGATGACCTGAAACTGGCCTGCTATACGGACCATCAAATTTTTGAGCGGTACCACAAGTTCCACCTTAAAAATGGCTATGCCAAAAAACAGGCCATTACCCTCAAGGAACTCAACAAACTGGAAATTGGGGATTACGTGACCCATATTGACCACGGTATCGGAAAGTTCGGGGGACTCCAAAAAATAGATGTGGAAGGCAAAAAACAGGAAGCCATCAAATTGATTTATGGCGACCGCGATATTTTGTATGTCAGCATCCATTCGCTGCATAAAATCTCCAAATACAACGGCAAGGACGGAGCGCCGCCCAAGATTTACAAACTCGGTTCCGCTGCTTGGAAAACCCTTAAACAGAAAACCAAGAGCCGCGTCAAGCAGATTGCCTTCGACCTCATTCAAGTCTACGCCAAACGACGCTTGGAAAAAGGCTTCCAATACGCTCCCGACAGTTATTTACAATTTGAGTTAGAGGCTTCCTTTCTGTACGAGGACACCCCCGATCAGGAAAAATCGACCCAAGATGTAAAAATGGACATGGAGAGCGAACGCCCCATGGACCGACTCATCTGTGGGGATGTTGGTTTTGGAAAGACCGAAGTGGCCATTCGGGCAGCATTTAAAGCTGTGGACAATGGCAAACAGGTGGCCATTTTGGTGCCCACTACCATTTTGGCCTTTCAACACAGCCGAACGTTCAAGGAGCGCTTGAAGGATATGCCCGTTACGGTAGACTACCTCAACCGCTTTAGAACGGCAAAAGAGAAAAAGGATGTTTTGGAGCGATTGGCCGCTGGTAGAATCGATATCATTATCGGTACGCATCAACTCGTGAACAAAAATGTACAGTTCAAGGATTTGGGATTGTTGATTGTGGACGAGGAGCAAAAATTCGGGGTTTCGGTAAAGGAAAAACTGCGTTCCATCAAACAAAATGTGGACGTCCTCACCCTAACCGCCACACCCATTCCAAGAACGCTTCAATTCAGTTTGATGGCGGCCCGCGACCTTTCGGTGATCAATACCCCGCCTCCCAACCGTTACCCCATCGATAGCCAGGTCATTCGTTTCAACGAAGAAATCATTCGGGATGCCGTTTCCTACGAAATTCAACGGGGCGGACAGGTATTCTTTATCCATAACCGCATCGAAAATATCAAGGAAGTCGCCGGGATGATCCAACGGTTGGTTCCCGATGCCAAAATCGGTATCGGCCATGGGCAGATGGAAGGCAAAAAACTGGAACAGCTCATGCTCGCCTTTATGAACGGGGAGTTTGATGTACTGGTCTCCACCACTATTGTGGAAAGTGGGCTGGACGTGACCAATGCGAACACCATTTTCATCAACAATGCCAATAATTTTGGGCTGAGCGACCTTCACCAAATGCGTGGACGGGTAGGCCGAAGCAATAAAAAAGCGTTCTGCTTTTTCATCACCCCGCCGTACGAAGTGATGACCCCAGATGCCCGAAAACGTATTGAAGCCCTAGAACAATTCACAGATCTAGGGAGCGGGTTCAACATTGCCATGAAAGATCTTGAAATCCGAGGTGCCGGGGATTTGTTGGGTGGTGAGCAAAGTGGGTTCATCAACGAAATAGGCTTTGAGACCTACCAGAAAATATTGACCGAGGCCATTGACGAACTCAAGGAAAATGAGTTCAAAGAGCTATACGAAGAGGTAGAAGGTCACAAAGAGAAGGTCTACGTAAAGGACATTCAACTGGATACCGATTTTGAACTGCTTTTCCCCGACGACTACATCAATAACATCACGGAACGGTTAAATCTCTACACCCAGCTCAATGAGGTAAAAGATGAAAAAGGACTCCAAAAATTCGAAGCTGACTTAGTGGACCGTTTTGGAGAGTTGCCCGATCAGGCACAGGACTTGTTGAATTCTGTCCGGATCAAGTGGATCGCCACCCATATTGGCTTGGAAAAAGTGGTGATGAAACAAGGCAAGTTCTTGGGGTACTTTATTGCCGATCAGCAATCCAATTTTTACCAAACCCCCGTGTTCACCCAAGTATTGCAATATGTGCAGAGCCACTCCCAACAAGCCAAACTTAAGGAAAAGCAGACCCGGAATGGACTCCGCCTCTTATTGACGTTTGACAGGATTACCACTGTGGAAAAGGCATTGAAGGTTTTGGAGCCGTTGAAACATGTTCCTGTGAAATCAGTTTGATTCCTTTTTTTACAACATGTCATGCTGAACTTGTTTCAGCATCACAATACAGTCCAATGAGATTCCGTGTCAAGTACGGAATGACAATCCATCAAAAAGCCTCATAGACCTGCTTTACAAACTCCCCGATTTTTGAGGGTTCCAACCAGCGGGTCACGATGACCAAACCACTTTTTTGGTCCACCACAATAAAATTGCCCCCAAAGCCTGCGGCATAGAACACATGCTCGGGCACACCTTCCCAATGACGAGGTCCATTTTGGTTGAGCCACCACATATAGCCATAGTTCACATTGGGCACCGAAGGTGCCGTGGCCTTTTTGATCCAGTCTTCACTAATCAATCGTTGGTCCTTCCATTGGCCATTGTTCAGGAACAACATCCCAAAACGGGCCATATCTTCTGTGGAAATAAATAGTCCGGCACCAGAGTGCCCCCCACCTGTTACGGATTTCATTTGGATGCCATCCACTTCTGTCCAAGCATGATCATACCCAAACCAACGCCAAGTGGTCGTGGCCCCGATAGGGTCCATTACTTTTTCCTTCAAAATCATGGGAACTGGTTTGCGCCATACATGCGTTAGGGAATAAGCCAAAACATTTACCCGAACATCATTGTATTCCATCACAGTCCCTGGTTCGTTCAGTTTTCTGAATTTCCAGTCGTCCAGACCACCTTCCCGTGGCGGACGGTCGGCCCAATCCTTGCCGCCCCATAATTCCCCGGACCAATCGGAGTTTTGTTGCAACAGATGCTCCCAGGTAATCTTGGAGTTGTGTTCCCCATCAAAGGTGCCATCCCAAATATAGTCGCCTACTTTGTCCTTGGTGTCCACGATCAACCCTTCGTCCTCGGCCAAACCGGCCACGGTGGAGAGAAAACTTTTGGTCACGCTAAAGGTCATATCCACCCGCTTGGTATCTCCCCAAGAGGCCAAAACATACCCGTTCTTCATGATCATCCCAGCGGGACCCCCGCGTTTTTTGGTGGGGCCCAATATCTTATGGAAGGGTTCTTGTTTAAAGCCATCCAAAATCGCAATCCGTAAATCTCGGGAACCTGAATACTCGTTGGCATTGGCATAATCAACGGCTTTGGACAATTGGCTTGCATCGTATTTGAACTGTCCTTTTTCGGCAGCTTTCCATGTTTCGTTTCTTTCGGGAAAATACATTTTTTGGGCCGCCAAGGGGTTGTTGACCATCAATACTACAAGGAGGGAAATTTGAAAAAGTGGTTTCATGTTGAGGATTGGTTAATTAGGCTTTGAAGGTAATGATTGTTGATGGATTTCTCATCCTAGCATGACAACCATCCTGCACAAAAAGAAGGAAACATACCAATTCATATGAGATTCTTCACTGCGTTCAGAATGACCAAATGCAGCCAATGTCATTTCGAAATGAGGAGGGAAACGACAATTGAGAAATCTAAAAGCTTACCCATCATCCTAAACCGGTTTCAGCATCACAATTAAAGAAGGGATTCTTCACTGCGTTCAGAATGACCAGTAGACCTTAAAGTCATTTCAACAAAATAGAGCGATAAAAAATCTAAAACCGTTTTTTGTGTGCCTGTTTGCCTTCTTCGTTGTAGTATCGCCAAGTGCCCACTTGCTCATCGTTACGGAACCGCCCTGTGATTTTTTCGGTGCCATCAGGATAATACTCGGTATAACGCCCATGTTTAAGGCCATCCTTCAGGTCCACTTCAAATTTGGTGGTCCCGTTCGCATACAATTTGCTGAAGGAATTGGCATTCAGGTCGGTGGGATAAATGGGTTTTAGGTCGAAAACGGCATCCGTGATTTCCTCTACGGCAGTATTTTGGTTTGTAGCGATAGGTGTCGGTTGCTTTTCTTCGAACTGGGCATTCTTCTTCACCTTTTCCACATCTTGATAGTTGATGACCACACGACTTTCAAACAGGTCATCCTCTGGGGTCAACTGTAGCCCAAATTGTGGGAAACAAATCAGAAAATCCTTGTTCTTCTTCATTTTTTGCTTGGTTTCCGAATCCGCAAGGGCATACATATTGTCATACAAGACTGGCACATTACTGTACACGAATACGGTGGATTCCGATTCAAACTTGCTGTCGAAATCCCGGAATGCCCCCGAACTGGCAAGGGTCTCTTCCTCTACCACATCATCAATAATGCTTTTGAGTGTATTGGGATTATCGCTGAAGATCACATATTCATCGATCTGTGTAAAATAAGGTTTATCAAACTCATTGAACCTACCGCCCAATAGCATTTTAAAAAAACCTTTTATGGAAAGAAAATTGATCTCGTAGTCCTTGTATTTTACGGCCTTGAACTTTACTGGAGTCTTCTTCCGAATCTGCTCTACCACAAAATCGAGGTTGGTCTTGGCCTTTTCGGCATCGTTGGCCTTCAGCACCAAAGCCATATCATTTTTTCCTTTGGAAATGTGGGACTGAATCTGCAACAAAGCAATTTCGTCCCCGATCCAACTCACAAAGTTTTCCTTAACGTCTATTTTGAGGAATTTCTCTACCTTCTCGATTCCTTCCTGATAACTTTCAAACTGTTTGGGATCGTTCTGTTGGACCATTTCAAAATTCTTATAGAACTCCGCAAAACTGTCGAACCCATAACTGATGTACAAAGCCGTACGTTTAGGGGCTATGGCAGGGATGGTCCGTTCGGCAGTTCCCGATTTTTGAAGGGCTTCCAAATAGTACTCGTTCGTGGCACTGATGTTGGTATAGCCATTGGCCGTTAGGGTGCTGTTCTTATCCAGATCAAAATAAAAACCGGAGAACAAAAAATTCTCGCTTACCCTACGCACCCAATCCGATGGCGTGTCGGTAAACCGTTTTACGTAGTCATCGAAATAATTGTACTGGAGATATAATCTGAAAAGATCCTCATGTCCCACTTTTTGGTTGATCTCGATAAAATTAAGATTTCTTCCCAGGACCGGTTCTTGGTATTGGTCTATGGAAGCCTCTACCAACGTATGAGTATACGAGGCCACCAACTGGTTTTTGATAAAGGCCAGATACATGGTCTCCTTACTTTCACGATCATGCACTTCCAAGATTTCGTGGTTGTGATAATTCCGTTTGCTCATTACATAATCGTCATTGAGCAAGGTGTTGAAATAAGTTTTGAGGAGCTGCAACTTGGCAATACGCTTAAGGTCCAGCACGTAAAAAATGCCGTAGTCCTTAGGCGAGATCATGTGGATGGAGATGAACAGGGAACGTCCGTCAAAAAATTCGAATAGCTTATGATTGTTATTGAAAACGGTGTCCACCCGCTGTATGTTCTCGGTAAGCTCTGCGAAGTAATCGTTCTTGGTCAGGTGGTGCCAGGCTTTGCTTTCACTTACTTTTTGCCAACTTTCCACAGGCTGCTCCGATTCTATGATAAAAACGGCATCCTTGGGAATCAGATAAATGGATTGCAGGTTGGAGTTGGGGGAGAGTATAAAAATATAGGCCAAATAGCACAGGTAGAGTGCAAACAGGGCCAAAAAACCGTAAAGAATCCTTTTTTTGGTCATTCCTCCTAAAGTGTCTCTTTCTAAAACGAAGGAGTTCCCATTTTAGTTTAGGCCAATGGTCAGGAAATACAATTTAGAGCAACTTCAAATCTTTGATGGTCTTGAAGGCTACATCTACCTGCTCATCGTTCACCAAAATGGTAAACTCGTTGGTGGTAGAGATTACCTCATAAAGTATGATACCTTCCCAGGCCAGTCTTTGAAAGATAAAGTAGTAGATTCCTGGAACGGAAACGTTCTCGGCTGGCAGTTTTACGGTAATGGAGGAAAGACCTTCGGCCTTTTGGGTGCAGCGTTCGTGCTTAAAGTATTTTTCCACCACACTGTCCATAATGTTGCTGATCACAATATTGATCTCGTTGACCCCTCGGGACGAAGTATAGAACACATCTTGGTTTTCATTGACCTCTTCCAATAATTTGGCCTGCTGTTGCAAAATGGAATCGGAGGCCAGAAAGGTGTAGTCGGACAAATTGGAACGAACGGTAATCTCGCCGATGTTCTTGAGCACTTTTACGATTTTGTGCGTGGCTCGGAACTCAAGATCGTCGGAGAGTCGTTTGAGGGCCATTACAATGGCACCGTCCTTTACGTCTTTACCCAGTTCATCCGCAATTTCAGGTTTGATCTGTCTGGAAAGTGAGGTGAGGTTGATAATACCTTGGGCCAATGCCGTTTGCAAGAATGGTTTTTTTTTGATGTAGTGTTCTACTACTGCTGATATTGTTTTCATCGAAGGTCGGTTTTGAACAAAAATAACATATTGTTACAAAACAAACAAACGGTTAAAAATAATAGAAGGCGTTTTCAAGGTGTTGAATTTCAATTTTTTTATTGGTTTTTATTACCGTGATGACATCAAAACGCACCTCTAAATCTAAATCAGATTCAACTACAAATTGATGGGCCGCAAGGGTCAATAGCTTTATTTTTTTAGGGTTGATGGTGCCCGCGATATCTTCCAAAAAGCCCGTGGTTCTTGTCTTCACCTCCACTATGGCCAATATACCTTCCTTCTTCGCGATAATATCGATCTCTGCGTTCAGGTAACGGTAATTTTGGGCAAGAATTTCATAACCGCTATCCCTCAGATAATCAACGGATTTCTGCTCCCCAAATCTTCCAAATTCGTTATGTGTTGCCATAGAAAAAATACAATATCAAAAAAAAATATGCATTTCATCGAAAAATTTGGTAGTTCACGGACATTGAAACGTTAAGATTGTAATTTGTTGGCCCAATTGAACCACATCCAACATTAGCATAAACATATAGTTGCCCCAAAACTATGTACCTAATTAACGCCAGACATTGCTATGGAGTACTTTATCAATTGTAATTCCTCAACTTTGGCACCGTACAATACTCCCTTGGATGAGTTACGTGCGGCCCATCTGTACCGAAGACTCGGTTTTAGTGCCTCTGTTGATACCATTAATGCTGCTGTTGGTCAATCTGCGAGCGCCCTTGTGGACAGCTTGGTCAATCAAGCGATTTCCGCACCGGTGATTCCCGCCCCTGCTTGGGCAGACTGGACCGAGGCCAACTATCCGGCCGACGATGATCTTGCCGGGCAGATGCGAAGGGCCCAAATAGAAGAGTTTAAGACTGCTTATGGAAATGCGCTCTTGGACAACGGCCTACTGGATCGCTTGAGTTTCTTCTGGAGCAACCATTTTGTTACCCAGTTGGAGACCTATAACTGTCCCCAGTTTCTGTATTACTATATCAATTGTCTACAGCGGAACGCCTTGGGCAATTTTAAGACCTTTACCAGTGAAATTGGGCTTACCAGTGCCATGCTCTATTATTTGGATGGGGTAAGGAACCGAGGTAACAACCCCAATGAGAACTATGCCCGTGAACTTTACGAGCTCTTTACCTTGGGTGAAGGCAATAACTATACCGAACAAGATATCATCGAGACCGCAAAAGCGCTTTCCGGCTATACGGAAAGAGGTGACGAAGGTTGCACCCAAGTGACTTTCGACCCTACCGAATTCAATACGGACAATAAAACCATTTTTGGCCAGACCGGAAATTGGGGTTATGATGATGTCATCGATGTATTGTTTAACCAAAGACCGAACGAAATTGGTTGGTTCATCTGCAAGAAACTATACGAGTTTTTTGTTCATCCTGATTCTACAGGTGACGACGGCAACGGAATAGCCCCCCAGATCATTGATGGATTGGCCCAAACCTTCATTTCCAACAATTTTGATATTGCCCCGGTAATCCGTCAGCTTTTCAAAAGCCAGCACTTCTTTGATGAGACCGCCATAGGGGTCATCATCAAGAGTCCTGCGGATATCTATTTTAACTTTATAAAGGAGACCAATTTCGCTTATGATGACATGGATGTCATCAATTTAGTGGATTCCTGTTCACTCATAGGTCAGACCTTTTTTCAACCTCCAGAAGTGGAAGGTTGGCAAAGGGACCGAACTTGGATCAACACAAATTTTATCATTGGTCGTTGGTTGACCATGGAAGTTTACATCGATCGTTTCTTCCAAAACGATCCTGAACAGTTCAGGACATTGGCCATGGATGCTGTGGGCCCGGCCGACAGCAATACAAGTAACCCAGAAATAGTGGTAAGGGCATTGGTGGATAAGTTTACCCCAAAGGGCCTTTTGACGGATGCCGATTTTGAAAGGGCCATGGATGCCTTCAAAATCGATGATGTACCCGAGGAATATTATTCTCCGGATTATACTCCCGGCGGTACAGGGGAATGGATGCTGCAATTAAGTGCAGAGCCTCCCACACAGGTGTATATCCTATTGCGACATTTGTCCAGAGAACCCGAATTTCAACTTAAATAACCCATCACCATGTGCGATACCCACCACACACACGATACATCCCCATACAAGGGCCTTGAACATGAAGGCCATGACCAGGAACATACCAAATGGAGCCGAAGGTCCTTTTTACAGGCCCTTGGAATTGCTGGTTCAGGTTCCATGTTCTTGGGGAGCCACCTAATTTCTGCATCTGCTCCATCACCTTTCACGGCGGCCGTGGCAGCAGCGGAGACCGACAACATTTTGATCCTGATCAGATTATCGGGAGGAAATGACGGTTTGAGTACCGTTATCCCGATCCAACAATATGATTCTTATGCCAATGCAAGGCCCAACATCTATATTCCTGAAAGCAAGGTCCTAAAACTTACCAACGATTTTGGGGTGCCCACCTACATGAGCGCCCTGGAATCCCTTTGGGGAGACGGACAGTTCAAGGCAGTGCACGGCGTAGGATATGAAAACCAAAGTTTGTCCCACTTTACGGGATCGGACATTTTTGCCAATACCGATTTGACCACCACTGGTTTTTCGGGAGAAAACACCGGATGGATGGGTAGGCACTTTGAGGAACTCTATCCAGATTACCTCATTAACCCACCAGCGGCCCCTGCGGCCATCCAGATCGGGAATTTGGCCAACCTTATTTTCCAAGGTGAGGAAACCAACTATGCCTTTGTGACCAACAATGTGGACCAGTTGGAACAAATTGCCCAGACAGGTGCTTTTTATGATATTGAAAATGCACCGTTCGACGATTGTATGTATGGTGACCAACTTCGCTTTTTAAGAGGGGTTGCCAATACCACTTACGAATATGCCGGAATCATCCACGATGCCTATATGCGGGGCCAGAACCAGGTGGAATACCAAGATAACGGCTTTGCCCGTCAGTTGGCTTTATTGGCTAGATTGATCAAGGGTAATTTGGGCACCAAGGTGTACATGATTTCCATGGGAGGATTTGATACCCATGGTAACCAACCCATCGTACATGAAAGGTTGATGTCCAACCTATCCATTGCCATCAACAACTTTTATGAGGATATTGCCTTTACCCAACAAGACGACAAGGTATTGAGCATGACCTTCTCCGAGTTTGGTCGAAGGATTTTTGAAAACGGGTCCAACGGTACCGATCACGGTAAGGCCGCCCCTACCCTTTTCTTCGGATCAGGGTTGAACGGAAGCGCCTTTGTGGGAGACCACCCATCCTTGGATGAACCCAATAACAGGGGTAACTTGGAATATACCATGGATTTCAGGGACCTATACGGCACCGTTTTGGCCGAGTGGTTGTGTGTACCCAGAACATCTGTAGAACAACACTTGTTGGGATACCAATACAAGGCCATCGATTTAGGATTTAGTTGTAGTGGTGAACCGTTTGACGATATCGCCATGGACAACGATCCACCTATTTTGCCAGATACCCCACCGAGTCCAGATCCAGAAAACCCAGATCCAGATATTTTGGAAGGTATCGTCCATACGCCTTACTATCCCCAATCCCGCGCACCGTATATCCATTTGGAAATGCCGGTTGCGGCCCATGTGGATATAGAACTGTTCAACATATTGGGACAGCGGGTAGGCACCATTTTCAATGAAATGGTCTTGGAAGGCGCTACCGACATCAACATCCGTGAACGCATGCGCGACACCCTTTCCACCGGAAAATACATTTATAGGATTTCGGTGAGTGGTAAAAAAATGAGTAAATCAGTGATGATTTCCTAAAGAAGCGGGACACTTTGTCATCTATTTTCGGATACCTTCGAGAATGCACCCCACACCCCAATACGGGTCGCATTTTCGGAGGTTTCCTTTTTTATGACCGATCCCGCTAAATTCAGTATTTTTGGGGCCTAATTTAAAGATTTCATGGCCCAGCATACCAATCCTTCAAGATATACCATTACCGCAGCCCTTCCCTACACCAATGGCCCCATTCATATTGGGCATTTGGCCGGGGTTTATGTTCCTGCGGATATCTATTCCCGCTATTTAAGACTCAAGGGCAACAATGTGGCCTTTGTGTGTGGGAGCGATGAACACGGGGTGGCCATTTCCATGAAGGCCAAAAAGGAAGGGGTGACCCCAAAGGAAATCATAGACAAGTACCACGGCATCATCAAAAAATCCTTCGCCGATTTTGGTATTTCGTTCGATAATTATTCTCGGACTTCTGCAGAAGTACATCATAAAACAGCATCCGATTTTTTTGTGAAACTGTACGAACAAGGTGATTTTATTGAAGAGGAAACCGAACAATTGTACGACGATGAGGCCAAACAATTTTTGGCAGACCGCTTTGTCGTCGGAACTTGCCCCAAATGCGGCAACGAGGAAGCGTATGGTGATCAGTGTGAACGCTGCGGGTCTTCGTTGAACGCTACGGATCTCATCAACCCAAAATCGACCATCACGGGAACAATACCCTCCCTAAAAAAGACCAAACATTGGTTTTTGCCTTTAGATCGATATGAAGGATTTTTAAAAGAATGGATACTGGAAGGACATAAGTCCGATTGGAAACCCAACGTATATGGCCAATGCAAATCCTGGATCGATGACGGTTTAAAGCCTCGTGCGGTGACCCGTGACCTCGACTGGGGTATTCCCGTACCTGTTGAAGGAGGTGAAGGCAAAGTGCTTTATGTGTGGTTCGATGCCCCCATTGGTTACATTTCGTCTACCAAGGAATGGGCCGAACGGGAAGGCAAGGATTGGGAACCTTATTGGAAAAGCAAGGACACCAAATTGGTCCATTTTATCGGGAAGGACAACATCGTCTTCCATTGTATCATCTTCCCAAGTATGCTAAAGGCACATGGCGACTTTATTTTACCTGAAAACGTTCCTGCCAACGAATTCCTGAACCTGGAAGGCAACAAATTGTCCACCTCCAAGAACTGGGCAGTGTGGTTGCACGAGTATTTGGAGGAATTCCCGGATATGCAGGATGTGCTTCGTTATGCCTTGACGGCCAATGCCCCCGAAACGAAGGACAATGATTTTACCTGGAAGGATTATCAGGCACGAAACAACAACGAATTAGTGGCCATTTTTGGCAATTTTGTGAACCGCGTTGCGGTACTGACCCATAAATATTACAACGGGGTGGTTCCAACGCCAAACGCCTTTTCTGAAGTGGATATTGAAACTTTGGAGGCCCTGAAGGGATTTCCTGAAATCTTGTCCAACTCTTTGGAGCGTTACCGTTTCCGTGAAGGCAGTCAGGAACTGATGAACCTGGCACGTTTGGGCAACAAGTACCTGGCCGATGAAGAGCCCTGGAAACTCATCAAAACAGATGAGGAGCGGGTAAAGACCATCATGTATGTAGCGCTTCAGATCGCAACAGGACTTGCCGTGTTGAGCGAACCGTTTTTACCGTTTACCTCAAAGAAGTTAAAAGGGATTCTTCGCATTGCTCAGAATGACCAAAACAGTGTCATTTCGAGCGCAGTCGAGAAATCTATTGGTTGGGATGATATTTCTTCAGAAGACATCTTACTCCCTGCCGGACACACCATCAACCCAAGTGAACTGCTCTTCCGAAAGATTGAGGATGCCGAGATACAACAACAATTGGACAAACTGGAAGCCACTAAAAAATCGAACGCACAAATGGAAAAAGAAGTAGCACCACAAAAAGACATCATCACCTACGATGATTTTGCCAAGATGGATATGCGCGTGGGCACCATTGTGGAAGCGGAAAAAATGCCCAAGGCCAACAAGCTGCTGGTATTGAAAATCGATACGGGTCTGGATACCCGAACCATTGTTTCCGGTATTGCCGAAAGTTTTAAACCAGAAGAAATCATCGGTAAAAAAGTGACTGTTTTGGTGAACTTGGCCCCAAGAAAACTACGTGGTGTGGAAAGCGAGGGCATGATCTTGATGACGGAAAACCAAGAGGGAAAACTCGTTTTTATGAATCCCGATGAGGATGGGGTCGGGAATGGTGAAACCATCAATTGACATAAAAAACAATAACGTTTTATAACCTCTTTCAAAAACCCCAAGAACAAGAAAGAGGTCTAACCTACTTAACATTTAAAAGAAAATGCAACTCGTACCCTATATCGTACAACACACCCAATTACCGGAAAAAAGTGTGGAGAATACCGTGGCACTTTTGAACGAGGATTGTACCATTCCGTTTATTTCGCGATATCGAAAGGAACGCACTGGAAATTTGGATGAAGTCCAAATCGGCGCCATTGTGCAGTATAAGAACCAGTTTGAGGCCCTGGAAAAAAGAAAAGCGGCCATCATCAAGGCGGTGGAAGAACAGGGAGCCCTCACTCCGGACCTCAAGGCCAAGTTTTTGGGCTGTATGGACCTGACCAGTCTGGAAGACCTGTATTTACCTTTCAAAAAGAGTAAAAAGACAAAAGCGGAAACCGCCCGTAAAAATGGGCTGGAACCCTTGGCGAAAATCATCATGGCACAAAACGCGGATGAAATCGAATTTATCGCCTCCAGATATTTGAGCAAGGAAGTCCAAAATGAAGATGAAGCCTTAGAAGGCGCCCGCCACATCATAGCCGAATGGATCAACGAACGGGGCGATATCCGCAATCAATTGCGCAGCCAATTGGAGCGACATGCCTTGATTACGACCAAAGTCATAAAAACTAAAAAAGAGGACGAAAAAGCCCAAAAATTCCAAGATTATTTTGACTGGAGCGAACCTTTGGACCGCTGCCCCTCACACCGATTTTTGGCCATCATGAGAGCGGAAAAGGAAGGATTCATCCGGGTGAAAATCGAAATTGATGAAGAAAGGGCCCTTCAGAATATGGAAAGGCGCTTAATCAAATCGAACAACGCCTGTGCCGAACAAATCGAAATGGCCATCGCCGATGCCTACAAAAGGCTTTTGTTTCCTTCCCTTTCCAACGAACTTTTAAACGTTGCCAAAGAGAAGGCCGACTTGGCCGCCATTCAAGTGTTCTCCAAAAACCTAAAGCAATTACTGTTGGGTGCGCCTTTGGGCGAAAAACGCATTCTCGCCATCGACCCTGGGTTCCGGACGGGGTGTAAAGTGGTCTGCCTGGATGAACAGGGCGACTTAAAACACAACGAAACCATCTATCCCCATGCGCCACAAAATGACCGAACTGGGGCCATCAAAAAAATAAGTTCTTTGGTGGATGCCTATAAAATCGAGGCCATTGCCATAGGAAATGGGACCGCATCGCGCGAAACCGAGCAATTGATCAAACGCATTACTTTTAAAAAGCCCCTTGAAGTATTCGTGGTGAGCGAAGCAGGGGCCTCCATTTATTCGGCTTCCAAGATTGCCCGGGATGAGTTTCCCAATTATGATGTTACGGTACGGGGAGCGGTTTCTATTGGTCGCCGATTGGCCGATCCATTGGCCGAACTGGTAAAAATCGATGCCAAATCCATTGGGGTGGGGCAATACCAGCACGATGTGGACCAAACCCAATTGAAATCCTCCTTGGACACGGTAGTGGAAAGTTGTGTGAACGCCGTAGGCGTCAACATCAATACGGCCAGTGTTCCCTTACTCAGTTATGTTTCGGGTATTGGTCCCAAATTGGCCGAAAACATTGTGGCCCATCGCAATGAAAATGGAGCTTTCAAAAACAGGGATGAAATTAAAAAAGTGGCCCGTTTGGGCGGTAAGGCCTTTGAACAGAGTGCCGGCTTTTTGCGCATCAAAAATGGCGATAATCCTTTGGATGACTCGTCGGTACACCCTGAAAGTTACAATCTGGTGGCCAAAATGGCCAAGGATCAAAAAATTCCACTTCAGGAAATCGTTGGGAACAAGGCCGCCCTGCAGCGCATCGACCTAAAATCCTATTGTACGGAAACCATTGGAATGCCCACTTTGGAAGATATTGTAAAAGAGCTGGAAAAGCCAGGTTTGGATGTGAGGGAAAAAGCCAAGGTGTTCACGTTTGACCAGAACATCAGGGAAATTACAGATTTGAGACAAGGGCAATTGCTGCCCGGTATCGTGAACAACATCACCAACTTTGGATGCTTTGTAGATGTTGGGATCAAGGAAAGTGGTCTGATCCATATTTCCAACCTATCCGATACATTTGTAAAGGATGTCAATGAACATGTAAGCCTTCATCAACAAGTGATCGTTAAGGTGTTGGATGTGGATGTCCCCAGAAAACGGATCCAGTTGGCGCTGCACAAATAACTTTTTACATGCTCAAGATTGCCTATCATCCCATCTACAAACATCATTTACCGGATGGGCACCGTTTCCCCATGGCCAAATATGAGTTACTGCCCCAACAATTGCTGCATGAAGGAACTTGTGGCGAGGAAAACTTTTTTGAACCCTCCATTGCCGATGATGAGCACATTTTAGCCGTGCATGCTGAAGGGTATTACCGCGATTTGTTGAACCTGGAGATTCTTCCAAAAGAAGCCAGAAAAATAGGGTTTCCCCTGAGTAAAGAACTGGTTCTCCGGGAACACATCATTGCCGATGGCACCATAAAAGGATGCGAATTCGCCCTGGAACATGGCATCGCCATGAACATTGCCGGGGGCACGCACCATGCCTATTCCAATCGAGGGGAAGCTTTTTGTATGTTGAACGACCAAGCCATCGGTGCCCGATACTTACAGCGTAACAAGCAGATTAACAACATCTTGATCGTAGACTTGGATGTGCACCAAGGGAACGGAACCGCTGAAATTTTTCAGACCGACCGTTCTGTTTTTACTTTTTCCATGCATGGAAAGGGCAATTATCCTTTTAAAAAGGAAGTTTCTGATTTGGACATTGCTTTGGAGAAGGGCACTACGGACCAGGAGTATCTTTCCATCCTTAAAAACACCTTCCCTTCGTTGATCAAGAAGGTACAACCCGAATTTATCTTTTATCTCTGTGGGGTCGATGTTTTGGAAACGGACAAACTGGGCACCCTTTCCCTTTCTTTGGAAGGATGCAAGGAACGGGACCGATTTGTATTGCAAACCTGCCACGATGCCAACATTCCTGTGCAGTGTAGCATGGGTGGCGGGTATTCGCCTGAAATCAAGATTATTGTAGAGGCCCATGCAAACACCTTTCGTTTGGCACAGGATATTTATGCGTAATTTTGCCTATCCTAGCTTTCAACCTTGATGAGAATATTAAAATACCTGTTTGTCTTGATGATGGCCTATCCCATGTTTGGCCAAGAAAAGGAAACCAACCTCTGGAACGATTTCACCTATGACATCGGGAATATTTTTGGCGGAGTAGGCTATGCCTATTCCAGACCCTTTCACTGGCAAGGGAACGATTGGGCCAATTTAGGATATTTGACAGGAGGCACCCTTTTATTGGCCACCGTGGATGATGAAGTGAACCATTGGAAAAATGGGTTTAGGGAAGATATCCCCAATTTGGTTATCGATTATGGAAACGAATACGGAAGCCCAGAGAACAATTACATGCTGACTGGCGGGGTGTATCTGGCAGGATTGTTCACCAAAAACGAGAAATTGAGGAGAACCGGGGTCTTGTTGATTTCCTCGGCAACCGCTGGCGGATTTTTGCAGCAAGTGAGCAAACGTATCATTGGGCGGGCCAGACCTAAAAGTGGGGAAAGCTCGGATACGTTTGATCCCTTCCACCTGAACCGCGTCTACAATTATGATTCGTTTCCTTCGGGTCATGCCATGCTGGCCTTCAGTAATGCCTATGCCATTGCAAAGCAATTCCGAAGTCCTTGGGTAAAGGCCGGAATTTATACAGTTGGGTTGATCCCCGGTTTTGTTCGGGTGGTGGATGACTTCCATTGGTTTTCCGATGTGGCCTTCAGCACGGTGCTCAGTATTTTCATTGTGGAATCCATTGACCGGTATCTGGATTCGAAATATGATGAAAAGTATAACAACAATACCAAACAGGTCAGTTGGAACCTTTCCTTCGGCCCCAATACGATGGGTGTATCCCTTCGGTTTTAATCCAAGCTAAACTATAGTGTTAATTATTTATTTAGATTGAATTAAAATAATTAGTTTTGCCTTCTCTACTCCAAGTGATGGGTAAAAAGAAGAAGGAAAAAAAGAAACTCAAAAAAGCATTGTTGAAGAATTTGTCCAACCAAGGCAAATTGAAATCCAAATGCTGTGAAAAATTCAAAAAAGGGGAAAGCAAACGTTGTTCCAAATGTCCTTGTTTTGACCTTTTGAAGAAAGTGGCCTAGCCTCTTCCCCACCTCCACTACTTCTATTCCATCCCTTTTCCTGGTTGTCCCATTTCCCAAGCTCCCGATTATGTTCTATTTTAGGGACAAATTAAAAACCATCATGTTACGGAAAACCTCTCTACTCATCGCACTGCTGCTGGCCAACAGCGTATTTCTTCTGGCCCAGGAACAAGACCCTGTCATTCAAGCTATCTTAAAGGAAGCCAATGAAAACTCCCAACTCGAAACGCTTGGTCACGAGTTGATGGACGGTATCGGACCTCGATTGGTCGGAACCCCACAAATGAAAAAGGCCCATGATTGGGCCGTTGCCAAATATGCTGGCTGGGGTATTTCCGCCAAAAACGAACAATGGGGCGAATGGAAAGGCTGGGAACGCGGCATTTCGCATATCGATATGGTATACCCAAGGGTACAAAGCCTGCAAGGGACCCAATTGGCATGGAGCCCCGCCACCCCTAAAAAAGGGACTACCGCCGAGTTGGTGGTGTTACCTATGGTAAAGGATTCCATGGAATTTGTAAAATGGTTACCTACGGTTAAGGGCAAGATGGTCATGGTCTCCAAATTGGAGCCTACGGGAAGACCTGATTACAACTGGGAAGAATTTGCTACCGAAAAGTCCTTCGAAAAAATGAAAAAAGAGCGCGACGAACAGGACAAGGCATGGAACGCCAATATGAAGAACATGGGGTATAATTCCAGAACCCTCCCCGAAGCCTTGGAAGCCGCAGGAGCTGTTGGTATCGTTGCTTCCTATTGGTCCAAAGGTTTTGGCGTAAACAAAATCTTCAGTGCCCGTACCAAAAAAATCCCTACAGTGGATTTGGAATTGGAAGATTACGGGATGCTATACCGTTTGGTGGAATCCGGTCAGAAACCACAGATCCATGTGGTGGCCGAATCCAAGGACTTGGGGGTATCGCCAACCTTTAATACCATTGCAGAAATCAAAGGTTCCGAAAGACCAGATGAATACGTGATCCTGTCCGCCCATTTCGACTCTTGGGACGGAGGCACCGGAGCCACCGATAACGGAACCGGTACTTTGGTGATGATGGAAGCCATGCGCATCTTGAAAAAAGCCTATCCCAACCCAAAGCGAACTATTTTGGTGGGACACTGGGGCAGTGAGGAACAGGGACTCAACGGTTCTAGGGCCTTTGTAGAGGACCACCCTGACATTGTATCCGGTGTACAGGCCGTTTTCAATCAGGATAATGGCACTGGACGGGTTGTTCGCATTTCCGGTGGTGGATTCCTAAATTCCTATGACTATTTGGGCAAATGGCTGCATGCCGTTCCGAAGGAAATCACGGATGAAATCGAAACTACCTTCCCCGGGACCCCGGCGAGGGGAGGCTCGGATTACGCCTCATTCCAAGCAGCAGGTGCTCCAGCATTCGGCCTAAGTTCGTTGAATTGGTCGTATTGGAACTATACCTGGCACACCAACAGGGATACCTATGACAAGATTATTTTTGATGATGTTAGGAACAATGCCATCCTCACCGCTATCTTAGCTTACATGGCGAGTGAATACCCAAAAAAAACAGATCGTGAAAAAGCTGTTCTGCCCATTAGCGACAGAACAGGTGAACAACTAGAATGGCCCACCCCACGTTCACCCGAACGCAAAGGAGGTTTGGAGGAAAACTAAACGGTATAAAATAAAATCGCCCCGAAAATTCCGGGGCGATTTTTATTATGGACGAACTCAACTAGAAGATGCTAATTCCAACTCTGGGAGAGGATACTTGGAGTCCAGTACCCACATACGTTCTTCTGGGATACTGATAATCGTAATAGGTGTAATAGAAATGCGCATGACCGTAATATTCCCTGCTATGATGGCAATGATCATCACAATGTTGGGCATGTTCGGCATAGGCATCCTGTTTTCCTTTCATATAAGCTTTGTAGGCTTCCTTGTCCCGCTTTCTTAAATCCTTTTCATATCGTTTTTGGTCTTTCCAGAAATCCTTTTCATCCTCTTCATTGTTGGTGGTCAACGACTGTTCGTAAACAGCATCTTCTTTGGCGCGTTGTTCGTAATAGGAAAGTTTGTCCTGTTCCTTTTCTTGACTTTCTTGGGCCGAGACCGATGCCGAGATGAACAAGGCCAACATCGCAGTAATCGTTCCTATATATTTCATAGCTTCAAATTTTAGGGTTCTTATAGTAATTACGGAAGAACCGTTCATTTGGTTTTATAACAACTTAAAATGGATTTACCCTAATTGCATAAAAAAAGGGGCGCAATGGCCCCCTAATTGTTTTTAAAGTGAAATGCTACTTCCCAAGCATCAATAGTTCATTGCACTTGATCTCCGTGATATAGCGCTTTTCGCCCTCCTTGGTCTCATAGGCACGGGACATTAATTTGCCTTCGATCATGACCTCTTTTCCCTTGGCGAGATAATTTTCTGCGATTTCCGCAATCTTGCCCCAGGCCACAATGTTGTGCCATTGCGTATCGGTCACCTTTTCGCCTTCGGCGTTTTTATAGGTTTCATTGGTGGCCAAAGAGAATTTGGCCAGCTTGTTGCCATTGTCAAGCGTTACCATTTCAGGGTCATTGCCCAAGTTCCCAATCAACTGTACTTTGTTTTTAAGTGAATTCATGATGTAAGATTTTAGCGTTAAACAGTTCATGCCATCGAATTGTCATCATTCGACAGGGCAAACATAGAAACGGTCCAAAACCTCATTCGGTTTGAAATCATTTGCTTTCGTTTGTAATCGGATGTAAACAATTAAAAATAAATATAGGTGCCCAATATGTAGCACCTATCAAGAATTTACCACAAGAATGAATAATATTTATGGGATTTACCGGGAAGTAATTTTTTTTGGGGAGTCCCGTCCTCATGGTTGGATGCCCACCGAATCAGGCAAACAGAGCATTACAGGAACGGTATCCAGTCATTAAAGAGCGTAACGCCTCGCCCACCAATTCAAAGCTAACATTGGCGGCTACTCGTCCTTCTTCTTATCGACGCTGATCTTCAACACATCGTCCAACGTCCCGTCGATCTTCAGCTTCTTTTCGTACTTTTTAGTACTTTCTTTTGACTTATTGTGATTTTTTTTGTACTTCATACAATACAAATTTAAAAAAGGTGTTGTATATTTGCATTGATTTATCAATCAAATTTTGATTTTTCCAAAATTTTTCGTATGAACATGTCTAAACAAGCCAAAAAAGCAAAGTTATTGGACTTTGACTTTGTTGGAGAGGAACACTTTTCCCTTGAAGATATGTTGCATAATGCTTATCTCGAAGGGAAAAAAGATTTTCAGAAAGAACTTGTGCAAAAGTTGCAAAAAGGATTGCAGCACTCCGCTGTTACTTCATCCTTATTTAAAGAAAAACTAAAGGACGCAGAAATTACCGTTAAGGATATGTTTCTTCGTATCGTAGACTTTTCTGATTTTGAGTGTCTTGTAGTCATTGATGATCCTGATTATTATGACAAGGATAAAAGATGGAAAGCTTATGGCATTTCGAGAAACATCAATGAAAATATTGATGATATTAATATTAATTTCTCGTTGATGCCCTTTTCAGAAGAGATGTCTAAAGACACCATGATTTCAGAGGGCTTTTGTTATAAGTATGCCGGAAACTCCGAAGCCTAGCCCACCATTTGAACACGCAGTACATAATTGGGAGGTTTGTAAAGAACTTCACAAACTCACAAAATATGGTGATTGGGTAGTTACCACCGCATTTTATTCAGGAATGAAATTCATGGAGGACACCTTGTTTCCAAACACCTATGACCATCCTGTCAAACCAGGAGAACAAAATGAGTACAAAACATTTAATGCTTATGTACGTGATTTTGGAAAAACATTGGGAGCAAACAAGCATAAAATAATGTCTGACATGGTGAACGCTCATATAGATGATGAAGAGGTTGTAAATTCTTATGAAGATTTAAAACAATCATGCCATACAGCGAGGTATATCAATTATAAAGTCGGCGAGGATAGGGTTAAAATGGCACTTGAAGCAATAGAAACCATTAGGGTTTTTTGCGTCCAATGATTTAATAGTTTTCCGTTAATGCCTTATAACCGAGAACACTCTCCGCATCTTCCAAAAACCCGTCAAACCTTTCCTGTGGTGTCAACTCCCTGGTGTTGAACCTAGCCGCAAATTCATCCAAATAGCGGCTCACGTGCTTGTCGCTCACTTGGTGGTAGATACCATTGATTCCACGCTTTAGAACACTCCAAAAGTTCTCTATGGTGTTTGTGTATACATTTCCATCGACATACACTCCAACGGCGTGTTTAACGCTCTTGTGCGTATAATTCTTTCTTAACTTTCTGTATACAGGGGCTTCGTCAGTATGTATTTCCGCCCCCTTAACAACATGAGTATGGATAAATGGAACCATATTGCTAGTGGTAGCATCGGGTACATGCTTGATTACTACTTTGCCGTTACGCTCAATCAATCCTAAAATTACCTTTTTAGCCTTGTATGGCTTCCCTTCATTAGTAAGTTCAGGATTTTTCTGTGATCTTTTCTTTCCATAATGTTTGAACTTTTCAGAACCGCCCAAATACGTTTCATCCCCTTCTACCATATTGTTTTCCCCTAACATTCTTGGGCTTTTGTCTTTCAGCATTTCACGTATGCGGTGCAACAAAAACCAAGCGGTTGGCTGAGATATATTAAGTTGAGTGGCTAATTGGACACTTGAAATCCCCTTTTTACAGGTGGTGGCCAGATAAATAGCAGCGAACCAAATCCTAAACTTGATGTTGGAACTTTGGAATATAGTTCCGGTCTTGACCGTGAAATCCTTTTTACACTCTTTATCACTACATCTCCACCCTCTTTTTGTCTTATAGGGTTTCAATGACCCACAATGTGGGCAAGCAGGGTTTCCGCCCCATCTTATTGCTTCATAATGGGCTATACATGTTTCTTCATCTTTGAAGTGGTCGAGAAGTTGTATTAGTGACTTGAAATCCATCTGTTTTAATTATCTATACAAATATAATCGAATATATTGATATGTACAAATATTATCGAATTATTTTGTATTTTTGACCTATGGCTACATACAAGGAACAGCAAAAGGGCAAAAAATACTTTGTTCTCATTGAGGATGGTGTACCGCTAGGTACGTTTGGAAACCTAAAAAAGGTTGTCGAGTTCATGGATGGAAAGGATTTTCCAAGTTATTGGACACTGGTAAGGTATAAGGTATATCCAATTGTCCACGGTAATTATAAGATTTACAAGGTGAGCCATTTTTAATAAGATTTTTTTATCAACACATATAACATCTTTAAGACCCTTACAAATAGAGTTTTCAACTTCTGGTGTTAATAAATAATCGTTGTATAATCTACTGTAGATCAACTATAGATTATGAAATACATTACCTTTGGAGTATAAAATCAAAAAAGCCTCTACTTTGGTCGGCAGGGCTTTTGAGATTTTAAATGATAATACAAAAATTGGGGAGTACATGGTGTCGGAGCATCATTTGAAAGGTCGCAACCGCTGGGTTCAAGTCCCAGACTCTCCACTTTTTTGTATTGCAAATGTAAGGTTTTTGTTTAGAAGTATAAAAATAATTTTATAGTCATGTCCGATATATCGCTTGAATCCCTTGAAAAAGAAAGAGATAGTCTCATAAGAAAAATTGAGGCTATTGAGCGAATGATCCATGAGTATCATAAAGATAAGGATAAGCCTTTTTTTTATGTTTTGGATAAATCTGGCAACTATAAAATGATATTTGAATCCAATTTAGATACAAAAAAGCCATTGGACGGTTTTCCTTTTAAAGAAACGTGGTTGAATCAAATTGTTTATTTGCTGAAGGATCGAGGTAGATTTATGGGAAACGAAGAAATAGCAAATGCATTGACAGATTACCACTATAGTTTTAATGTAGATAAAATGAAAAGAAAGGTTTCCGTTGTAATTTCAGCAGCATATAAAGCGAAAAGGATAAAAGGGTTGATAAAGGTAGGGGTTACGAAATCCGCTAAGGATGCTTTATGGGGATTTGATAAATGGCTGACAGAGGATAAAAAAATTAAAGAAGAGCACCGTCCCTTTGAAATGGGACACATTGAAGAAATAATAATGGTATAAAATTAAGGTGGCACTGAAAAGATAGGTCCAGATTCACGGTTGACGAGCCAGAACTGTACATTGCTTTAAGTGCCACTTTTACAATCTTCGGTGATGAAAGGCCCTGCAAACATATACAGGGCTGAAAGTCAAATCAGGCTTTGTCTCAATAGCAAATGACCTGAACATTCCTTTATCATCATCAAGGGAAGGGAGTATGTCTTCACGGGCTGCTCCCTTTTTTGATTCTTCAAATCTATATAATATACGACTTTGATCCAAATTTTTGGGCCACTTTTCGCTGATCCACCATGTCAAGCTTGATTTTTTTACTGGCACCGGTGGTTTTCTTGTGGTAAATTCTTGATAGGTGCTCAATATGTGACCTCCCCTCCCATTCCTGTGTCTTAACAGAAATACCAAACCCCCAACGCTATGCCCATTCGCTGTATCAACAAATACTCCGTGATCAAAAGGTTCAGTCTTGGTAAAAGAATGTACGACCAATTGGAGATCATTTATATCCAGGAACACGATGCCTTGCACGAGGAGCCGCAAAAGGTCTTCGACAGCCAAAAGGAATATGTAACGGACATCTCCGCAGATATTTATAAGTGCCTGAGAAAGGGGTTTATCGTTCCCTCTGGAGACAATCAGTAAATTTCTCATCCATGGTGCACCACATTATGTTAAATCATGTTAAATACTTGATTTTCCGATATATAAGTGTATATTGATAGTATGGATGTAGCACTAAAACATAGCACAGTCTTCTAGGTCGACGCCCCGACCGACATCCTTGTCATGGGAACATCTTTTCCCATCATTTAAACAAAAACCAGCGCATCGCAACATTTTAGGTCGGATACCTTCCACCCCATTGTTTGCGTGCCAGTATCAACTGAAGTCAAATCAAAAATTCAAAAAACATGGAAACCGTAAAAGCAAAAAACAAGACATTCAAAAAATTGGGATTCACCTATTTGGAAACCGCCGAGATCGTGGTCACCTTGAATACGCTGTTGGCCAATTACCAAGTATTCTACAACAAGTTAAGAAACTTTCACTGGAACGTAGAGGGTCCCGACTTCTTTGAACTTCACGAGGAGTTCGAGAACGAATACAACACTACCAAAGAGCAAATAGACATTGTGGCGGAACGTATCAGGGCCTTTGGCATAAAGCCAAACTTCACCCTGAACAAAACCATGGAGATGGCCCACATCAAAGAGCCTACCAAGGAGCTTACCGCCATTGAAATGGTACGTGAGGTGCTTCGGGATTACGAAACCCTGCACAACAATATGTTGGATGGCATCAACGCTTCCCTGGAAACCGGTGATGTGGTCACGGAAAACATGTTGACCGATTTCTTGACCCGATTGGAAAAAAGAAACTGGATGTTCACTTCCTACCTCAAATAATCCAACAGAGACCCTTAAAACGATTCATTAACTATAAAAAAAATAAAACCATGAAAACATTGACAACCATACTATCACTTTTTTTACTGACCGGACTTGCGGGTTACGGACAGAGCAAGGATTCCGGCCAAATGAACGCCACCATACACAAAACCTTTGCCGTTGAGCAAAATGGTACCGAGGTCCCATACAACGTAAAGGTCTTGGAACACAGGAACTACCCTTTGGTCCTGAACCAAAAGGAGCAAAAAATGGTCAATCAAGACCGTAACGCAAAACCTGCCCAAGTCACCAAGCTCATTGCAGTAGACTCTGACAACGACAATGAATATGAGCACTATATGGTGTTGAAGTACAGAAGGTCCGTTACCGACAGTTTTAAAGTAGTCCCTACCAAAAAAGGGTTTGCCGTTAAGGTTGACGACAAGACCATGCAGTACTTCGTGAACAAGGGAATCTATTTTATCGACAATAAAGACCAGGATTTCTTCCTCGTGGAGGAGTTTAAGGAAATAGGATAATTTTTAGGTTTTGTTTTTTGATTGACAAAGGGCCGGGAGTTTTTTCCCGGCTTTTTTGTTTGCCATTATCGAAGGATTTCCTCCTATCTTTGGGGCAAAACACTATCTATGCAACCTTGGTTGAAACCCGTTACCCTTGAAGGAAATTTGGTAAGACTTGTGCCCATGAAAAAGGAACACAAGGTGGATCTAGCCTTTGCCGCATCTGATGGCAACCTTTGGGAACTTTGGTACACCTCCGTCCCCACTCCTGCTACCACGGATGCCTACATCAACACTGCCTTGTTGGAACTAGAGTCAGGCAAATCGCTCCCCTTTACCATTGTGGACAAAAAGACCAATGCCGTGGTGGGCACCACCCGCTACATGAATGTGGACGCCGCACATAAACGGCTGGAAATCGGCTCTACCTGGTATGCCAAAAAAGTACAGCGCACCGGGGTGAACACGGAATGCAAATACCTGTTGCTGAAATACGCCTTTGAGAATTTGGGCTGCGTTGCCGTGGAATTCCGCACCCATTTCCATAACCATCCGTCCCGAAATGCCATTCAGCGCTTGGGCGCCAAACAAGACGGAATTTTGAGGAACCACCGCATTGATGCACTAGGAAATTTAAGGGACACCGTGGTATTTTCCATCTTGGAGAACGAATGGAAAACGGTGAAAACGTCCTTGGAATTCAAGATGCAAAGAGGACCGTTGCACTAGCCAAAAACACCTAAGCTTTGCTTTTTTTGAGCAGATGGGCAAAATTATAGCTGGTCAGTTCCAGGTTTTGAAAGCTTTTGGCCTTGGCCTCATCCAAATTGCCGATCTGGTTTAAAATGGAAACAGCATAATCCAATCCCATGTGTTGCATTTCCGCAATGGTCACATCTACCGAGCCACAAAACGCGGCCACGGGAACCTGATACTTTTGGGCAGCCTTGATCACCCCGTTGATGGTTTTGCCAGAAAACGTTTGTCCGTCCAACTGGCCTTCCCCGGTGATGACCCAATCGGCTCCTTGCACCACTTTCTCAAAATTGGCCAGCTGCATGACCAAATCCACCCCAGAGGTCAGGCTGGCGTTCAGGAACACCACGGCTCCTCCCCCAACGCCCCCAGCGGCACCTGCCCCGGGAATTTGCTGTACATCCATATCAAAAGTGGTGTGAAGCACTTTGGCGAATTGTTCCAAACCTTGATCTAAAAAGGCCACCTCATCGGGTGAGGCCCCTTTTTGTGGACCGTAAATTTTGGCGGCACCTTGTTCCCCGTAAAACGGATTGTTCACATCGCAGGCTACTTGAATTTTGGCTTTAGCCAACTGTGGACGCACCTTTTCGGTATCGATTTGAGCCACCAACCCTAAATATTTACCGATGGGTTCTAATTCTTTGCCTTTGGCATCCAAAAACCGATACCCCAAAGCCTGGGCCATGCCCATGCCGCCATCGTTGGTGGCGCTTCCGCCGATGCCTAAAACTAGGGTTGTCGCCCCTTTTTCCAGGGCATCCAAAATGAGTTCCCCGGTGCCCAAGGAAGTAGTGTGCATACAGTTCATTTCAGCCTTTTGGAGCAGCTTGTAGCCCGAGGCTTCGGACATTTCAATAAAAGCGGTGTGTTTGTCTTGGGAAAGCAAATAGGGCGCTTCTATTTCTCTGAACAAGGGATCATGCACCCGCACGGGAACGGAAGACGCATTCAGGTAATGGCTCACCACCTCAATGGTGCCATCCCCGCCATCCGCCAAAGGTCTTTTTACGATTTCCGCATGGGGAAAGACTTTTTGGATTCCACTGGCCACCGCATCGCAGAATTCCTGCCCGGTGAGGGAACCTTTGTATTTATCGGGTGCGAGGAGGAATTTCATGGTCTATTTAATTTTTGTAACGGTTTCGGCCAGGTGTAATGGTGAAATCGGGACTGCCCCATGATGGGAACTTAATATCGAAATTGATCTAAAAAACTTGTTTTTTTAATATCTCACATCAATATTAAATCCGACTCCCATACTGCTATGCTTCTTAAATTTTGCCTGACTTGATTTTTTATAGAGCGTTCCGCTATTGAACATTCCAACAGAAAAAAATATAGCTTCCCCTTTGTTGTTTTCCCCTTCCGTTTCCACCCATTCCAAGGTAACCATAACATCGTCGTTCAAAACAATGTCATAGGGTTTTAAATCCACGGTTATTTTGCCGACTTGTTTTGGCTCAATGGGAACGATAATATTCTGCGTAAGCATGTTTTCTTTTGGTCTGTTATTTTCAATGTTATAAAAATTAACCCTAAAAATAGCTGTTGCACTTAATCTATTGTAAGAAATATTGAAATTAAAGGCATCTACAAAGGCCGGGGTTTTCCTAACGTTGATCTTAACACCCATTTCAGCGCCAAGTTGGTCATAACTAAATCCCGTACTTATAAACTTCGACTCCGTTTTGTTCCCAAGTGTTTTTTTCTTGAAAGCCTTTGCGGTGACGACTACTTCGTTCAATGTACTTATTTCTTCTTCCAGTTCTATGGATATAGGCTGTTTTCTTGACAAAAAATCGTTGACCAAAATTTCAACCGGTTTGTACCCAATGGACGAAAACCGTAGGGTATCCTTCTCCAATTCCTTATTTAAACTGAACATAAATTTTCCATGGGTATCTGTAACCGTCCCGATTTCTTTGTTCAAGATCCCGATGTTTACGTAGGGCAGTGGCTCATGGCTTTCATCATCGAGAACCATACCTTCTATGTCGGTCCCAATTTGGGGTGTCCCGGATATACTGTAAAGTTCTTCGGTGACGTAGCTTGATTTACTTAAATTCTTCCAAGCAGATTGAAAAACAGCTTTGTTCCCAAACGATTCCTTGAAAAAAGCCGTGGCCAGTTTTACGATATCGTCATAGATCAGCACCGAGCTTTTTGAAGCTTCCAGTATCGAGGGAATACATGTAAAATCGGCATGGACACTCTTTTTGAAGCGCAAATAGTATTTTTCGGAATTCAGTTGCCTGAAGTAGTTAAAGTCTTTTGAGGGTTGAAACCCGTCAAGTTTATCACCACTTTCCAAATAAAGGTACTTGATAGGTTGTGTTTCGGGATCCAAAAGATTTGAATCAAGGATTTCCTGAATAAATCGGTCATTTTCATCCTCTTCCCCAAAATAATGGGTTTCTGTTCCGTCGAGCGATACAAAGGATTTTGTATTGGGGTTTCTATCGATGAAAACGGCTGAACTCATTCCGCCCCAACTATAGCCAATAATGCCAATAGTATTAAAATCGGCATTGAACAGGTTGTTCTCTTTGAGATAGCGTATTGCAAATTCAGCGTCATAAACTTGTTCAAGCATATCCTCTTTTTGATTGGTCATATCGCCAGGATAGCGACCCACCGACCAAACAGAAACCACCAAAAATCCATTCTGGGCCAATGCCTCAAGGATTTTATAGTTTTCAAATCCCATTCCATTAAAACCTGCCATATAAATAATGACGGAGTGTTTAGACGGGGAAGGTTCGAGGTCCAAAAAGCTATTTGTTTCAATATCCAGCAGTTGTTTGCCGTCTGCACCAATACCTAATTGGGCCACATAAAACTGGGCCAGTTCGTTCGTTATTCCAGAATAATCTTCGGTATCTTGATAGTTGACCGCTCGCTGTTCAAAAAGGTTGAACAGATTCCCGAATTTTAAGGTGCTTGCCTTTTCGTCATTTGATGGATACCAAATGTCCAAATCCACGGGTCTATAATAGAGTTTGTCCGTCTGTTCCGTGTTTGGTTTATAGGTTCTTGTACTGTCTTTTAGTTGGAAAGATCTATAGCCAGCGTTATAGGTTTGGGCAAGGTTAACCCCAAAAGTCAGTAGGGATACAAGGATGATCAGTTGGTTTTTTTTCATTAAAAAGTACATCTATGTTATAGACGTTCATAATATGCAAAGGGTTGTCTGTGTTTTTCAAAATGCGGTACAACACCTAAGCTAAGAGGACTTGAGAGACCTTATGGATCCCACTGGCCACTGCTTCGCAGAATTCCTGCCCGGTGAGGGAGCCTTTGTATTTATGGAGTGCGAGGATGAATTTCATGGGTTTTGGGAATTAGGCAAGAACAAGCAATTACTGATAGCCATTGTTAGGCACAATTAGTTTATTAATTCACGTTTTAATTTGAACTCATATTGTTCCTTTTTCGCTTGATAAACAGGAATTGTTTTTTCCTTGCAAAAAGAGATGATTTCTTTCTTGTGTTCATTAGATGTATTCAATCCTATTACAACTTCACGAATACTATTTTCTGGTAATATTATTACTCTGTTCGGTTCTTCATTGGGTTTGTCAAAGTATAATTTAGTTAGTCTGTACTCTTCTTCATATTCCCAATCTTTTGCTTTAAAATGAGTTTGATAAAAACTTGTCATAATTTCATTTTCTGCATTTATTGGGTCAATTTTAGGTAGGTCATTCGTATATGTTACTCTACCTCCTTTTCCAAAATATCCACTGGTTCTTATAATTTCCTCATCAAATCCTAGACAATAACCTTTATGAAAATCTCCATAATGGCTCCACATAAGTATAGAATTCCATCTTTCGCTCAATGATAAAACACCAAGATATTTATCTGTGTATTCAATATCTAAAGCTTCAAATTCTTTTTGATATTGGTCAAGATTTTGAAGTCTTTCTCTTAAATGATTTCTTTCAAATTCGATATCTCTTCCTTGTGATATGAGATATCCTAAATTACCTTTAATTCCCTTTTCAATATATTCTTCTATTCTTTCAGGTGTATTTAATAAGTGATGATTTTTTGTTACACGACAATCGAAAGGATCATTAAAATCAGATGGTGGCGAAAGAAAAACTTGTCTTTTAAGCAACACGTCTTTATGGTAGTCATTTGTCCAACTTCTATATTTATATACTATTTCAGGTAATTTCGGTTTCATAGAATTTTTTGGGTCATAATTGTGCCTAACTGTTTGTATATGAGGCGCAGCATCCCAAAGGGTGCTATGATTTCATATACCGTGTTGGTGATTCGTGTTTATTTATTCGGGTAAGCATCACTGTATTCATCTGTTTTAAAGTCGTAGATTAAAACTGGATAGTTTGTTGAAAAAGTCAGTTTCCATTTTTGCTTATATGCTTGAATTGTATAATCTTCATTGAATGAGTCTAGAAGATATGGACTGTATCCTCTTTTGTCAATTCCAGGATTGTGGAAAATGGGTAATTCTATTTTGATTACTTCTTGATTGGAATTGTCAGATTCAAATTTAGGTTTCATCTTAGCAACATTCTGAAAAATTGAAGAAAGAATGGAAGTGAAGTTCTTATTTAAACCTCCAATAATAATTTGGCAATTATCAAACTGTAATTTTAGTTTTTGAATTCTTAATCCACCAAAAGGCTTATTAACCGTGTTTAATTCTTCAAGCGCATTAAATAGTGGCTTTAGAATATACTTTTTTCCTCCTGCTTTTATAGTATCCCATAGCAATCCTCCTGCAATAGCAGCAATAAGAAAATCTTTAAGCTCGGAGTTAACGAAAATTGTTATCCACATTTCACCTCCTTCAGCTGCTGCAGATATAAATTCTGATCTAATTTGATAATTGTATTCTTTATCTAATGAGGCCTTGAATTCACTTATTCCTTCAAATTCGCGATTGTTATATTCTATTGTAACAAATAGGTCATTCATATTGTAAATTTATTTTCAATCAGCAAACTCGATTTTTCATGATTGCCAACTTATTTATATAAATATAAAATACATCCCTATACCCCAAATATAGAGTACTATCGACGCATCCAATCACCCTCTTCCACATCCCCTATTCAGTACTCAAGATAATCAAACAATTCCAACCCTTTTACGGAATAGCATATTCGCATGTGTAAAGTGGTACAGGTTTTGTATCTCACAGGGAAGTATTTACCTTTAAACAAAAATGAAACTATGAAAAACATTATCCTACCGATTGCCGCTTTGCTATGCACCACCGCCTTTTTTGCCCAAACCAAGAGCTTTTTAGATGTGCCCTATCTGGAAACATCCGCCCAAGTGGACACCTTGGTAACGCCGGACAAAATCTACCTCAGCATCACCATTCAGGAAAAGGACACCAAAGGCCGTGTGTCCGTAGAGGAGCAGGAGAACAAAATGGCGCAACGCTTTAAGGCCATGGGCATTGATATAGACAAACAATTGGTGATCAAGGATTTTAGCAGCGATTTTAAAAAATATTTCTTGCGCGACAAGGAAGTGCTGAAAAGCAAACAATATGCGTTGGAAGTCCACTCCGGTAAGCAGGCCGGGGAGGTCATGGTAGCCTTGGAGCAATTGGAGATTGCCAACGCCTATGTGGAAAAGACCGAATATTCCAAAATGGATGAACTGGAACTGGAACTGAAATCCAGGGCCGTAAAAAAAGCCCAGCAAAAAGCGGTTGCCCTGACCAAACCGTTGGGCCAAAAAGTGGGCATGGCCATCCATATTGTGGACAACTCACAACCGTATTACCCCCGTTACAACCAGCCCGTGATGATGGCCAAAATGGAAATGGCCGCAGATGCGAGCATGGAACAACCCCTGAACATCGATTTTGAAAAAATAAAAGTGGAATCCATGGTGAACGTCAAGTTTGCCTTGTCCAATTAAACCCGCTTCATTCGTCTATCCTAAAAGACAAAACTCATGAGAACTATCTTGATCATTTTTTTAATGGGTATCGGATCGGTTTCTGCCCAAAACACCATGCAACTGTCCGAAGGACAGGAATCGCCCAGTGCTTCATTAAAAGAGGTGGCCTGGATCGAGGGTTCTTGGAGCGGGGAAGCCTTTGGCGGAACGGCTGAAGAGATTTGGAGCGCGCCTTTGGGCGACTCCATGATGTTCGTGTTCCGTTTGGTGAACGACAATAAGGTTTCCTTTTATGAGATCGGGCACATTCAACAACTAGGGAATTCCCTCATTCTTCAACTAAAACATTTTGATGGCAACCTGAAGGGATGGGAGGATAAAATCGAGACCGTCGACTTTAAATTGGTGAAACTGGAAAAGAACAAGGTCTATTTTGAAGGGCTTACCATGGAGTTGGTGGATAAAAACCACATGAACGTCTACGTGCTCATCGAGGAAAATGGCGAAGCCGAGGAAATCCTTTTTGCCTATTCCAAAAAACCTTGATGTTTCCCTAGGGATACTGTCCGTTTTACTTTTCTTGTTCTTTTTCCAATAGGTTTGAATTAGTATCTTTAACAGGATAACTAATTCCAACACTCGTGAAACCAAGACTACTACTCCTATGTGCCCTACTGCTGGCCATTTACCCTTCGCGTGCCCAAAAACGAAACAAAAAATCCGACACTCCCGCTGTTGTCGTCAACGATTCCCTTTTCCCGGGACTGAAATGGCGTAACATTGGGCCGTACCGTGGGGGTCGAAGTGTTACCTCTACCGGGGTAGTGGGTCAACCCCACACCTATTACATGGGTTCTACCGGGGGTGGGATTTATAAAACTACGGATGATGGTATCAATTGGGAGAACATTTCCGATGGATTCTTAAAAACAGGCACCGTAGGTGATATTGCGGTTTCCGAAACCAATCCCAACTTGGTCTTGGTGGGCATGGGAGAACATCCTGCCCGTGGGGTAATGACTTCCATGGGAGATGGTGTCTATAAATCTACCGATGCAGGCAAAACCTGGAAACATATCGGTTTGGACAAAACCCGCCATATTGGTGATGTGATCATCGACCCAACCAATCCCGATATCCTTTTTGTAGCGGCCCAAGGCGCACAATATGGCCCTTCCGAAGATCGTGGCGTGTATCGTTCCTTGAACGGAGGCGAAACTTGGGAAAAAGTCCTTTATGTGGATGAAAACACAGGAGCTTCCTCCCTTTCCATGGATATGAACAATCCCATGATCCTGTATGCCGCTATGTGGCAACACCGCAGGTATCCTTGGACCATGGAATCCGGTGGGGCATCTTCCGGACTGTACAAATCCACCGATGGGGGTGCCACTTGGACCAAGATGGACAAGGGCATTCCAAAGGAATTTGGTAAATCGGGCATCTCGGTTTCCAGGGCCAATTCCGATATTGTTTATGTGGTTTTGGAGGCCGAAGGCGAAAAAGGCGGGGTCTACAAAAGTGTGGATGCCGGTAAGACTTGGCAGCAGACCAGCAAGGACCGCATCAACATTGCCCGTTCTTGGTACTACATGGAAATCTTTGCCGATACCCAGGATGAAAATGTGGTGTACGTATTGAACGCTCCCGTGACCAAATCCATTGACGGTGGAAAGACCTTTGCGCCCTTATCCACTCCGCATGGGGATAACCATGACCTTTGGATCCATCCGCACGACAACAAGATCATGATCAACTCCAATGACGGAGGTGCCAACATCAGCAATAATGGAGGAAAGAGCTGGAGCTCACAGGAGAATCAGGCCACTTCCCAGTTTTATCGCGTGATCACGGACAATTTGGTGCCTTACCATGTGTATGGTGGCCAGCAGGACAATACTTCGGTGGCCATTGCCAGCAGGACCCATGACGACGGTATCGATTGGAAGGATTGGTACGCCGTTTCGGGTTGTGAAAGTGCCTATTTGGCCTTTGACCCCAATAATCCCGATTTTATTTATGGAGGCTGTTACCAAGGGATCATCGAGAAATGGGTACGGGCTTCACAGGAAGCAAAACCCATCAAGGAATATCCTGAGTTGGGACTCAGTAAAGTGCCAAAAGATTTTAAGTTCCGTTACAATTGGAACGCGCCTATCATCAGTTCGCCACACGACCCGAATACGATTTACCATGCCGGGAATGTGGTCTTTAAAACACAAGATGGTGGCAATACATGGGAAGTGGTGAGTCCCGATCTTACCCGCAACGACCCAGAAAAACAAGGTCCCGGAGGTGGGCCGTACACCAATGAAGCCGCTGGGGGCGAAAACTACAACACCCTTATGTACTTGGTGGAATCTCCACACGAGAAAGGGGTTCTTTATGCCGGTTCGGATGATGGTTTGGTGCATATCACCAAAAACGGTGGCCAAAGTTGGGAAAACATTACTCCTCCTAATTTGAAGGAAAGCATCATCAACAGCATTGAAGTGTCTCCCCATGATCCTGCAACGGCCTATATGGTGGCCATGCGATACAAGTTCATGGATTTGGACACTTATATTTTCAAGACTTCCGACTATGGTAAAACTTGGACCAGGATCACCCAAGGTATTGATGGCGAACACAACTTTGCCCGTGTGGTCAGGGAGGATCCAAAACAAAAAGGACTGTTGTATGCCGGTACCGAAACAGGCCTGTTCGTCTCCTTGGATGATGGACAACACTGGCAGCCCTTGCAACTCAACCTACCCCTAGTTCCAATCAACGACTTGGCCATTCATGACAACGATTTGATCGCTGCCACGGCGGGACGTTCTTTTTGGATCTTGGACGACCTTGGGGCCATTCAAACCAGTTTGAACCCAGCCACAAAGTTGAGCATTGTGACCCCGAAACCTTCCTACCGCATTTTTAACGGCAGTACCGACAAATCGGTTCAAGGGTTGGGGCAAAACCCAAAATCGGGGGTAACCTTTGATTATTATCTGCCCAAAAAATTGGATTCCACAGAGCTGAAACTGGAAGTGCTTTCCGGAGGAAAAGTGATCCGGGCCATCACCAATCAAGCGCCAAAAGATTTCAAAAGTTGGCCCGGCGGACCGTCAAAACCAGCCGTTCTGCCTTCTTTGAAGGGTTACAATCGATTCACTTGGGATTTTAGCCGTGAGTCCGTGATTCCCGTAGATCAGGTTTTTGCCTATGGAGGGTATCAAGGGGCCCGTGTGGCGCCTGGCACCTATACCTTAAAACTATCTATTGGTGATGAAACCGTAGAGACCAATGCCGTGGTTTTGGCCGACCCCAATGTGGAAGGTACTCCAGCGGATTACGCGGAACAACAATCGGTCCTTGTTAAAATTGATGAGACCATCAACAGTATGCACAAGGGGGTTAACCAGATTCGAAAGGCCAAAAATCAGCTCAAAACTTACAAAGACTTGTTGAAGGATAATGAGAAAGCCAAAGGCTTGTTAGAAAATGGGGATAAGCTTTTGGAGCGCATTACCACTTGGGAAGAAAAGTTGATTCAGCCCAACCAAAAGACGTTCCAGGATGTGATCAACTTCCGGAACCAGCTGAATGCCGAATTCATGCATTTAAAAGGGTTTGTGGATGTGGCCGAACCGAAGGTGACCAACGGCGCCAAGGAACGGTTACGAGATCTTTTGGCCCAGTGGAAAACGTATGAGGATGAAAAAAACGCCATTGTAAACGATGGCATGAAAGCCTACAACGACATGTTCAAATCGCTGGAAATTCCGGCTATCATATTATCCGAAGAATAATGGCACAACCCTTTTGGTTCGATCAGGAGTTCACAAAGCAGGATTATACCCAAAACAAATTGCCCAAGGGTGATTATGAGAATTGCCGTTTTGTGGACTGCCTGTTCACCAAGGGATTTTTGGACAATCAAAATTTTGTGGAATGCACTTTTGAAGGTTGCGACTTTACCAACACCAACATTGCCCATACCATTTTTAACGAGGTGACTTTTGTGGATTGCAAAATGGTTGGGGTGCAGTTCGAGACCTGTAATCCAATGGTTTTGGCCTTTCAATTTACAGGATGTAATCTTTCGGTGGCTTCCTTTTACAGCATGGAAATTCCAAAAACCACCTTTTTAAACTGCAAACTGCACCAAGTGGATTTTTCCGAAGCCAATCTCAAAATGTCGCAATTCCCCAATTCAGACTTGGAAAACGCCATTTTTAACCATACCCAACTGGAACAAGCAGATTTTTCATCTGCCTTTAATTTTTCCATTGATCCTTCCATCAACACCTTGAAAAAAAGCAAGTTCAGTAAGGAAGGATTGATCGGTTTGTTGAAAAAGTATGATATTGTGGTCACCTAATCTTATGCCATGTCTGAAAGAAAATGTTTGGAGTGCAGTGCAAAACTGGTCGGCCGGGTGGACCAAAAATTCTGCTCGGACCATTGTAGGAACTCCTATAACAACCGACTGAACCGCGATAGTAAAAACCTGCTACGGAACATCAACAACAAACTCAGGAAAAATTACCGCATACTCGATAGCTTTCCCTTAAAGGAAGGAAAGACCAAGACCACCAAAATGCGTTTGCTGGATAAAGGTTTTGATTTTGAATACATCACCAACCTGTACACCACAAAAAAAGGGAGCACCTATTATTTTGTGTATGACCTGGGTTATCTGCCGCTTGACAATGATTTTTATATGATCGTAAAAAGGGAATAGCCTATTTCCAACTATGGGCAGTCAGTTTTAAGGCCGCTACCACGATATCCTTCCGGCTGATCTGACCCACCAAAATGTCGTTTTTCATGACGGGCAACCTGCGCCTGTTATGACGATCGAACACTCCTGCAGCATCAAAAATGGACATATCATGGGGAATGGTCTCCACATTCTTGGTCATAAAACGCTCCACGCTCTTGTCCAATATGGGCTGGTTGAAATATCTACTCTCCGAAATTTGCTTCATACAGTCCGCTTCGGAAACAATTCCCACCAAAAAACCATTATTGTCCACAACCGGCCCTCCGGAAATATGGTGCTTTGCAAAAGTCTCCATCACTTCCAAAATGGATTGGTCGGGGGAAAAAGTGATCAATTTTTTGGTCATATAGTCTTCCACCAAGATAGGGGCATTGTATTTCTTCTTGTTCTCCTCTTTGGATCGCACGCCTTGAAAACTTTTGATTGCCATATGGTTAGAATTTAAAGTTGAATATTAAATATAGCTTTTTTTAGCGAATAACCTAATTTTTCACGTCAAAATATGAGAACCTTTCATAAATTCATACATTTATATTCCAACATGACCAAACCATGAAATTCTCCCGGACGCTTGCCCTTTTGCTCCTCTGTATTGCCGTGTATTGGAGCTTTACATCTTTGATGCCCACTTACAGACCAGATTCGGATATTTCCGATACATCCTTTTCTACCGACAGGGCCCTGGTACACGTGAAAAACATATCCATGGAACCCCACGCGGTAGGTTTTCCGGGACATGACCGTGTCAAAAGCTATATCATTGCTGAATTGAAAAAAATGGGGTTGGAGACCACCACCCAGGAAGGTTACACTGCCGGGGATTGGGCCAATCTAAGCAAGGCTACCAACATTTTGGCCCGCATTAAAGGTTCCGGTCAGGGCAAGGCGCTACTTTTATTGTCCCATTACGATAGCGGTCCCCACTCATCTTTTGGTGCCAGTGATGCAGGAAGTGGGGTGGCTACCATCTTGGAAGGGGTACGGGCCTTATTGGCGAGTAACGAAACCCCGAAGAACGACATCATCATCCTCATTTCGGATGCGGAGGAATTGGGCCTGAACGGGGCCGACCTTTTTGTGAACCACCATCCTTGGGCCAAAGATGTAGGTCTTGCGCTCAATTTTGAGGCACGGGGCAGCGGCGGCCCAAGTTACATGCTCATTGAAACGAACAGGGGCAATGGCACCCTGATCAAGGAATTCACCAAGGCAAATCCCAAATATCCCGTGGCCAATTCACTGGCCTATAGTATTTATAAGATGTTGCCCAACGATACGGACCTGACCGTTTTTCGCGAAGATGGTGACATTGATGGCTTTAATTTTGCCTTTATCGATGACCATTTTGATTACCATACGGCTTTGGACACCTATGATCGGTTGGACAAAAAGACGCTGGCCCATCAAGGTAGCTACCTGATGCCCTTGTTGCATTATTTCGGCAATGCCGACCTCAACAACCTGAAAAGTCTGAATGATGATATCTATTTCAACCTTCCCCTCTTTAGGTTGGTTTCCTATCCTTTTGAGTGGATTTGGCCCATGTTCGGCATGGCCTTGGTGGCTTTTGTAATCCTATTGGTCATCGGATTTAAAAAACAGAGACTGAACACAAAGGAAATCCTGAAGGGATTTTTGCCGCTTTTGATTACTTTGCTGGTCAATGGAGTGGTGGGTTATTTCAGTTGGACTATCATTACGTGGTGGTACCCTGGTTTTAAGGACATGCTGCACGGCTTCACCTACAACGGCTATACCTATATCGCCGTTTTTGTGACCTTTTCCCTGTTCATCTGTTTTTATACCTATCACAAGTTCAAAAAAATAAGCACTCCCAATCTTTTGGTGGCCCCTATCCTTATTTGGCTTATCCTCTGCGGATTGGTGGCCGCGTATTTAAAAGGGGCCAGTTTTTTCATTATCCCTTTGTTTGGACTATTGGCCGCTTTTATGGTGACCATCAACCAAGAGGAACCGAGTCCGTACCTTTTGGTGTTTTTGGCCTTGCCCGCTGTGTTGATGTATTCCCCTTTCATCAAAATGTTTCCCGTAGGGTTGGGCCTAAAAATGATGGTGGCCGCTACCCTCTTTACCACCTTGCTGTTCGTTCTGGTCCTTCCCTTTTTTAGTCAATTGAAAAGTAAGGGGCGATTGGCCTATCTGTTCCTGTTCCTCTTTTTTGTTTTTGGCATTTCGAGCCATCTCCAATCGGATTTTAACGAAAAACGCCCAAAACCCAGTAGCTTGGTATACATCTACAATGCCGATAGTGGCTCCTCGGTCTGGGGTACCTATGACCAAAAACTGATTTCCTGGAACGCCCAATTCTTAGGGGACAACAAAAGAAAACCAGAAGCGGAGACCCTTTTCAGCAAGTACCGGACCAAGTTGAGCTACATTGCGGATGCCCCAAAAAAGGATCTTGCCATGCCAAAGATTGACAAGGTAAAAGATACCATCATTGGTGAGAATCGCATCATTGAGCTCTGTATTACCCCAAAACGGAATGTGAACCGGTTGGACGTGTATACCAATTCCGTGCCTATTCATGCTGCCACGGTGAACCGCATCCCTTTGTCCCCTTATTTTCTGGAAAACCGGAGCAGTAGGTTGATTACCCATTACATCACCAATAATGATTTTACGGAACTGGAGCTAAGCTTTCCGAAAGATTCGGTTTTGGAACTCAGTTTTTACGAAGCTTCCAACGACCTACTTACCAACAAGGAGTTCAGTGTTCCCAAAAGACCTGACACCAGTATCCCCATGCCCTTTGTTCTGAACGATGCCATTTTGACGATAAAAACCTTAAAATTTGAGTAACAGGATAGGGGTTTTAGGCTGTGGTTGGCTTGGTCTGCCCTTGGCCCAGAGATTGGTCGAAAAGGGGTTGGAGGTGCACGGAACCACCACCTCTTCCGATAAATTGGAAGCACTTCAAAATTTGGGGATTGTTCCCTATCATATTTCCTTATCGAAAAATGGCATTGACGGGGACATCGAAACCTTTTTGTCCCAAATCGATATTTTGGTCATCAATGTACCGCCCAAACTTAGACAGGGCAATGCGGAAAGCTTTATAGAAAAAATGAAGCAGCTTCAGGCCCAAATAAAGAAAAGCCCTGTCTCCAAAATCCTTTTTGTAAGCAGTACAGCCGTTTATGGTGATGAAGATGGCGATGTTACGGAAGCCACTCCTCCCAATCCTGTAACGGAATCGGGCAAGCAGCTTTTGGCCAGCGAACAACTTTTCCGGAACGATTCCAGCAGATTGACGACTATTTTAAGGTTCGGGGGGCTTATTGGCCCAAACCGTCATCCCATCAAGCAACTATCAGGGAAAAAAGATTTGAAGAACGGACATCATCCCATCAACCTGATCCATTTGGACGATTGCATCCATATGATCGGCACCATCATCAATGAAGGGTATTGGGGTCAAATCTTCAACGGGGTATATCCCCTTCATCCCAGCAAAAAGGACTATTATTCCGCCGAAGCAGTCAAGCGTGGTGTTGCACCCCCTGAATACCTAGACCTGCCCGTACATGACACGGGCAAACGCGTAAAAAGTGAAAACTTCCTACAAAAAGGCCATCAATTCACCACTTCAATCATTTCTTCATCCACATAACCTTTACTTATGTGATTCTTAACAGAGTGGTACCGATTATTTTTTTAGTTTTGGCGCACTAATTTGAAGTTCAATGAAAAAGATTGTTTTTGCGCTGTTGCTGTTCATGGGAATCAATGGGTTTTCTCAAACCAAGAGCGAACTATTGAAGCATTATGAAGCCTTTTACAACGAAATGCGCATGCAGGGCGATGTGAACGGGATCATTGGGGCCTTGACCCATTTGAATGTACTTTCCCCATCCAAGGAAAGAAAGGATACCCTTGCATTTGTGTACATGAACAACGGACAGCACATTCAGGCCTTGAACACCATAGGAATCGAGAAAAACACTGACGATTCCGATTTGGCCGTACAGATCAAAGCGGTTTCATTGAAGGCACTGAACCAACCCAAAAGGGCATTGGAACAATTTGAGGAACTCTTCAAAAGAGAACCTTCTCCTTACGTGGCCTACGAAATGGCCGACCTAAAAATACAGACCGGTGATATTGCAGGGGCGTCCACCAATATCGAATATGGCATTGCCAATGCAAAGGACGATATGCAATATGCTTTTTATGAAAGACAACAACCTTACGAAGTGCCTTTAAAGGCGGCTTTCTACCATCTTAAGGGCCTTGTGGACTTTAACCAGGACAAAGAAAACATTGATGCGGCCATTGCATCCATAGACGAAGCCCTTAAAATTGCACCGAATTTCAATTTGGCCAGTTTGAGCAAACAGGCTTTGGAAGCCAGAAAGAAAGAAGGCACTACCGAAGGAAACTAGTTTTGCTGCTTGCTCCTTAGTTCCAGAAGCAACTCGTCATCTTTTTTCTCCTTGATCTGGACCAATTCGTCCACATTTTCATTGGGAACGGCAATCGACAATACATAATGGGCAATCTTCCATTGCCCATTTATTTTTTTGAGTACTCCCGAACCTCTACAGATTTTCATTTGGGTGTCCAACAACTCATCGAACCAAGCAAAGGTTTTGGCTTCGTTCATATATACATTTCGTTGTACGGAAGTAAAACTCCACGCCTTGCCCCTATCAAAATAAGGTTTTGAAAAGTTTTTGAATGCTTCGTTCTGCCAATTTTCCATGGCATCGGTGCCTATGAACACAGCGTCCTTGGTCATCAACCCGAAGTAGGCATCAAAATCGGCATTGGCTGCGGCCAGGTGCCAATGGTCCAATACTTCATTGATTTTCTGCTTTTCGGTCACCTGTGCACTGACCACTATAGTAACTGTCAAGAACCACAAAAGAATAAGGGTTTTAGTTTTCATCCAAAATCAATTTTTTGTCCAACTGACTGTTTACGATTACATTGAACTGTTTGCGCATGGCATTATAGGCCTGTAACATGTCAACGGTAGGCTCCGTAGTGGGCTGGTTCTCCAGAATACTTGCTTTCACCTTGTACAGATAGGTTCGGACCACCTGTTGCCTGCTCTTAATCTGAAAGGTATCGAACAATTCGGGATAATGGCCTTTGTTCAGTTCCTTTTCCTTTTCGATGAGATCGTCGATGGCCAAATCCAAGTCCTCATTATTGGTTGCCTTATATAGCACATCGATACTGGCATTGAACGCCTTGAACTCTTCCCAACCTTCCATAATTTTGGTAGCTTCGGGATTGATGGTGGCCCGTTCGGGCATTTTTTGGTAGTCGAAAGCAAGTTCCTCCCCACCAGAGTTTTCCGTGGTACCTTCATCGGTTTTCCTGCATCCGCCCAAAACCGAAAAAACAATTAGTACAGCCAACAATTTTCGCATAGGCGAATGTACAAATTTTAATAAAGGGTATCTTTGCCCCCAAACCGAATTAACTTCAATTTTAATGCACAAACCTATTCTCATTATTGGCGCTTGTGGCCAAATAGGAACTGAACTTACCATTGAACTCAGGAACAAATATGGTGCGGACAACGTAATTGCCAGTGATATCCGCGAAGGCAACGATTCCCTCATGCAATCGGGTCCCTTTGAGTTATTGGACGCCACCAATTATGCCGCCATTGAGGATGTGGTGATGCACTATGAAATTGACGAAATCTATTTAATGGCCGCCATGCTCAGTGCCACGGCCGAAAAATTCCCGATGAGGGCCTGGAACCTGAACATGAACTCCTTGTTCAATATCCTTAATTTGGCCAAGGACAGTAAGATCAACAAGGTTTTTTGGCCATCGAGCATTGCGGTGTTCGGCCCCAATACCCCAAAAGAGGGAACCCCCCAAAGCACCATCATGGAGCCGAGTACGGTCTATGGCATCAGCAAGCAATCAGGGGAACGTTGGTGCGAATATTATTTTAAAAAATACGGGGTCGATGTGCGAAGTGTACGTTACCCAGGACTCATCAGTTGGAAGACCATGCCTGGAGGGGGTACCACCGATTATGCCGTGGAAATCTACCATGAAGCACTCAAAAACGGACATTATGAGAGCTTTTTGAGCAAGGGTACCAAATTACCGATGATGTACATGGACGATGCCATTAGGGCCACCATCAATTTAATGGACAGTCCTGCAGAACAAATAAAGGTGAGGTCCTCATACAACTTGGGAAGTATGAGTTTTGCGCCCGAAGACATGGCCGCCAGTATCCAAAAACACATCCCTGATTTTAAAATAAGCTATGCCCCCGATTTCAGACAACAAATCGCTGATTCCTGGCCAAGTAGTATCGATGACTCCCAGGCAAGGGAACAATGGGGCTGGGAGCCTAGGTTCAATTTGGACCAGACTACCGAGGAAATGCTAAAAAACTTAGGGAATTAGGGACTGATCAATAGTCGTCTTCGTCGTCATCCTCATCGATGTCGTCAGCGACATCATCCACATCGTCGTCTTCATCATCACGGTCATCACGGTCATCGTCGTCGGTATCAGCATCTGAATCGGAAAAATCGTCGTCGTTGCCAGGGATTTTACCCAAGTCCCCAGTGTCCAAATCGTCATCTTCATCATCTTCATCATAATTGGCCATACTATGTTCCAATTTCAAACTGATCTTTACCAAATATTTGGTGTCGTCCGTGGACACTTCAACGGCTTCTATCAATTCTCCCTTTAAATTTCTGAAAGTGATCACATCATTGTCCCCATAACCATCGGGGTACTTTTCCACCAATAGTTTGAGTACCTCTGGGGTCAACTTCTTGTAATCCACTATCACACGTCTGAGGTTATTGTTCATGGTGCTTTTTTTATCTTAATGATCGAGCTAAAATTAGAATAAAACTGATTCCTTGGAAAAAAATTATGAAAAAAATCGTTCGATACCAATTTTTAGCAATTCTGCAATTCACAAACCAGCAGAAACAGAGGGCAATACCCTATTTACATGGGTAAGATTTTTTATCCATTTTCATGGTGGACAAACCTCCACAAAATTCAAAAACCTATCCCTTGTTGGTTTTACGTTTTGTAATTTCCCTGCTAAAACAAACCAATCCTCTAAATTAAACCTTATGACCAAATTTTTATCCGCTCTATTTTTCTTGGCCGCGTTGTTTACGATACAAGCCCAGACCACCATTAAGGGCACGGTCTCCAATAATGAAACCAACCAGCCTTTGGAAGGAGCCTCGGTATATGTGAGTGCCATAAATAAGGTGACTGCTACGGATGCTTCAGGAAATTTTCAACTATCAGGATTCGGAAAAGGCGTTTACGCTATACAAGTGAGCTTTGTGGGATTTGAAACAGATGTAGAAACCTTTGAAGTTGAAAATGAAAAGGAATTGATCCTGAACATTGCCCTTGCTCCACAGCCTTTTGCCATTAACGAAGTGGTGGTCGCGGCGGCGTACGAAAAACCCCAACAAGAGGAAACCTTTAAAATTGATGTGATTCCCAAGCAACAACTGGCCAAAACGGGAGGCATGAGCGTTATGGACATCATCCCAAAAACACCTGGGGTAAGTGCCGTATCCACAGGTCCTTTGGTCAGTAGACCCGTAATTCGGGGCCTTTCGAGCAACCGCGTGTTGACCGTGGTGGACGGTATCCGCTTCGAAACACAACAATGGGACGACGAACATGGTATCGGCATCAACGAATTGGGATTGGATCACATTGAAATCATCAAAGGTCCCTCATCGCTGCTTTATGGTCCCGAAGCCATGGGAGGCATTGTCCGTTTTGTGGAGGAAAAACCGGCAGAAGTGGGCACAACACAGGCCGATATGGAAGCCATGGCCTACTCCAACAACCGTGGTGGAAGAGCCGAGGCCGGGGTGAAAAGTTCTTCGGAAAAATTCAATTGGGGTGTCAGCGCCCTGGGCAAACTGCTCTCCGACTACTTTTATGACGGATTCGATTTTAGGGTTCCCAACACCCGCCTGTTGGAATACGGCGCCAAAGGCTTTGCAGGCATCAACAGGTCCTGGGGTAATTCCAAACTTTCCTACACCTTCAACCAGGCCTTTTACGGTATTTTGGATGGTAAGGATATTGTAAAGGACGAGGATGGTCGTATCATCAACATTGATAGTTTGGAAAAGGAAAAATTCCCTTTTGAGACGGAAGCGCCCTACCATGGGGTCATCGACCACAGGATCATATCCAAAACCACTATTTTGGCCGGAGCCTCTACCATAAAGGCCACCTTGGGGTACCAGAACAACCATCGCACCGAAAACGAGGAACTCGCTGGCAATAAAAAAGGATATACCTATCTGGACATGATCTTAAAATCATACACCTATGATGTAAAATGGTTGCTTCCCGAAATGGGCCATTTTCACACCATTGTGGGATCACAGGGTATGCACAAGAACAACACTAACGGCAATAAGGGCACAACACAACTGATCCCGGATGCGGATATCAACGATATTGGCTTTTTTGGGGTTAGCCGATGGGAAAAAGACCATTTCAACCTCAGCATAGGGGCGCGCTATGACCATCGAAACCTAGACACGGAGGAGAGCACCAATGCAACCGTGACCCAACCTGCCATTTCCAGAACCTATGACAACCTTAGTTATTCCTTGGGCGCGGCCTACGAACCCTTGGAACACTTGGTATTCAGGGCAAGCGTGGCCACCGGTTATCGGTCTCCCAACCTCAACGAATTGATGTCGAACGGGGTAAAACTGGAAAGCCAACGGTATGAAGTTGGTAACCCCGATTTCGTAAAAGAGACCAATACCGAATGGGATGGGAGCATTGCCTATGAGGGGAAACAGGTATCCTTTGAGGGCAGTGTCTTTTATAATGCCATCAACGATTATATCTACATTACCCCAACAGGAGAGGAAACCAATAGCAATCTGGATCCGGAAGTATTGGTTCCCCTTTATGAATTTCAGCAACACGACGCTACCATTTATGGGGGTGAAATTATGTTGAACCTTCATCTAAACATCATTTCTTGGGGACATTTGGAAACATCCCTTTCTACCCTAAAAGGGAAACTTGCCGATGAGGACGAGTATCTGTACCAAATGCCGCCGACCAAATGGAACAACGACCTGTTCATCACTTGGGACCATTGGGGCAAGTTGACCGATTGGACATTCAATATTGGCACGAACACCAGTTTTGAACAACATCAGGTGGCATCCAATGAAATGGAAACCCCTGGTTATACCCTGGTGCATTTGGGTTTGGATACCAATTACAGAAAAATGGAGTTTTTCCTGAATGCCAACAATCTCTTGGATAACAAGTATTTGGATCACATGAGCCGGTTCCGCTCGTATGAAATCTATAGCCCGGGAAGGAATATTTCATTGGGCGTTAAAATGCCTTTACTGTAGAAAAACAGGGTATTTATTGGTATTATGGTCAAAAAACAAAGGAATCGGTGAGCTTAAGATGACCTTACTGATTCCTTTATAGACCGGAAAACAGCCTCTACCGATTTTTCTGTTCAGTGGAATGGCAACATCATGCCTTAAATTTGATCGTAAAAGTAGTCCCTTCATTCACCTTGCTGTCCACATCAATGCTGCCCTCTAGGCTGGTAACGTAATTGTAAACCAAATAAAGGCCAACCCCTTTACTGTCCTCATTGTCATGGAATTTTTGGTTCAAGTTGAAAATAAGGTGTCCCACTTTATCCAGATCAATGCCAAGCCCGTTATCGGAATAGGTCAAAGTTTTTTCTCCGTTCTTTTGGTCCGTAACGATAGAAATGATCGGCGTAACATTAGGCCGTGCATATTTGATGGAATTGGTAATGAAATTCAGAAAAATGCTTTCCATATAGGCTGCATTGAACCGAACACTTTCCAGACTCGAAAAATCCAAATGGAATTCCACTCCCGCATTTTGGATCAAAGTGCTGATGGAGTTTCGGACTTTTTGAAGCGAGGCCCTAAAATCGACTTCTTCCAAGTTTCTATTTGAAATATCATTTTGTTTAAACGTGTCAACAAAGGAATTTAGGGATGTTTTTAACCCTTCTGCAGACAGCCTTATATAGCGGATCAGATCCAATGTTTCCACGTCATCGATTTTCGTCAAATCGATTAAATCGACTAAGGACAGTATATTGTTCAATGGAGATCTTAGATCGTGCGAGGTAGTATAGTTGAGTTGCTTGAGTTTGTCGTTCGCTTCGGAAAGTTCGCCTAAATGCAATATACGGTCAGCCTCCAGTTTCTTTTTATGGGTGATATCCTTGGCAATTGCATATATCAACCGTTCATTCTCCATCGGAGTCGATGTCCAATGCAACCAAACAACATCTCCAGATTTACACACATAGCGGTTTTCAAAATTGACCAGTGGAACATTCTTCTTGAGTCGTTCCCTATGTGCCGCCGTAAGTTCCTTGTCCTCAGGATAAATAAATTCAGAGATTAATCTTGACTTTAATTCCTCTTCAGAATATCCCAATAACTCTATAAAGGCAGGATTTACCTTAACAAAATACCCATCATAGTCGGCAATGCAGAGACAATCTTTAGATAGGTCAAAAAAAGGGTCCAATTGGAGGTTCATTGGGTCTGACTGCTTCACTTCCATATGGTAAATCAATTCTACTTTTTGTATAAAACGAATTTAAATGCGCTGTAATACACTGGGATTACAACAAATAAAAATAGGAGGTTATTGTCTGGTCTTCAAAAAAGTCCGAATAATTTAACAAGAGAATGCTTTTTTGCAAAGAAGGAATACATCGGGTTGATGCGTATTGAAGGTAAAAAAGTAGCCTCGGCAAGAATCGAACTTGCATCTAAAGTTTAGGAAACTTCTATTCTATCCATTGAACTACGAGGCCGTTCCAAAATAGGATTGCAAAAATATGCTTTTTTGAAAAACTTTACATAACCCTTGGGTCCTATTTAATGATATTTTCCATACTGGCTTCCCAGGGATACCTAGCTTACCGTCCTTTTTTTCTCATCTTCCTTAAGGATTTTTTGCAAGTATGATCTGGATAGGGGCTTATCCACATAGCCGGCAATCAATCCGTGGCCTTTGGCAATGGTACGGTCACTGGAATTGGTAAAAGCCGAAAGTACATAAACGCTGGGCAAGGAGTGTTCCTTGAAGAGATTCTGCAAGTTTTCAAGGAAATCCCATCCGTTCATACCATCCATGACCAGGTCCAAAAAGATGATATCAGGGAGCTTGTCATGCTCCTCCACAAAACTCAAACAGGCCTTTAATCCTTCTTCTCCGCTGGAACAGGTTATGATCTCGAAATCTCCCGGGGATTGTTGTATGCAATATCGAGTCGCGAACTGCGACACCATATCATCGTCAATAATGCACGTGGTAAGTTTCATTAATGGGACTTTTAAGTAAGATTGGGACCTACAAAGCTATACGCATGTCCCCAATGAACCATCCAAAATCGTTGTTCTGACCAAATATCCCGTTGAGGAAACCTAATGGGGCAATTTATCCCTCAAAATTCCATAGACAAAGGCTCCCACTACCGCACCTAAAAGAACAATGAGAATGGGCCAATACCCTGCTCCAACCAAAATGTACATGGGTCCTGGACAGGCTCCTGCCAATGCCCATCCCAATCCGAACAAGGTGCCTCCAACAATGTATCGTGTGAAAGACCTTTCCTTGTCCTGAATATTGATCGGTTCCCCAAAAAAGGATTTTACCTTGGATTTTTTGATCCACTGGACCAAAACAATACCAACTGCCAATGCGGAGCCAATGATGCCGTACATGTGGAACGAATCGAACTGGAACATTTCATAAATGCGGAACCAAGAGGCCGCTTCCGACTTGTATAGGATTACCCCTAAAAAGGTGCCTACGATAATATACATTACACTTTTCATGATCCAAAGATTAAGGGGAAAATAATATGGACCATCATAAGGCCTCCGATAAAAAAGCCGATGACGGCAATCAAGGAAGGGCGCTGAAGGTTGCTCAATCCAGAAATGGCATGGCCCGAGGTACATCCGCCGGCATATCTTGTACCGAAGCCAACCAAAAACCCTGCCACCAAAAGAATGATCCAAACCGAAGGTTTGGTCAAGGCTTCCATGCTGAACAATTCCGTTGGCAAATAAGCAGTCCCAGCACTTTCAAAACCGAGCTCGTTTAACTTGGTTACGGTCTTCTCCGAAATTTGAACAGCAGGGTTTGGCGAAAGCAGATGGGCACCCAAAAACCCACCAATCACGGAGCCCAATACGACCAAAAGGTTCCAACTACGAGATTTTAGGTCCACCTTGAAATAATCCGTGAACTTACCGGCGCCACCTATTGAACAGAACGTCTCTAGGTTAGAGGACATGCCAAAGCGTTTGCCCATAAGGATCAAAACCGCCATGACCAAGGCAATGAGGGGCCCTGATATATACCAGGGCCAAGGTTGATAAAGCATTTTCTCTGTTTTTAGACAAAAATGGACAAAATGCCTTAAATAACAAACTCAGTTCCCTCTTAACAACAATTCTTATCGGAATCGGAAACCCCGAATTTTTTCAGAATGTCTTCCAGCAAGCACCATTTGGTCAAGGAAGATTGCAACAAATTGGCACCTACAAAGGCCGTAAACCACAACCAATTGATGTTCACATATATGGCCAAGGCCAAACTTATCAAGATAAAGGTTCCTGCTACACCCCTTACAATTCTATTTCTCATATATTTCTTTTAAACAGTTCTTTGTACCGGAAGCTCTACGGCCCTGATTGGGTTGGTCGTTTCGCTTTCCTCATTGAATTCTTTTAACAATTTGAATACTTCGGTCACCTTTTCCTCCACGCAGAAGGAAAAAAACAGATTGGATGCTGCACCTCCCTTTTCACTTGGAAACCAGCTACTGGTGTACAACAAGGGCGATGCACTTTTATATCCATCAATGTCCGAACCACTAAAGCTTTCGATACCGGCTTTCTTAAAAATCTTGAGGACCTCTTTTTTGTATTCCTCCACTGTGGTAACAATGATCATTTTCATGCGTTAATTTTTATTGTTTTTCAATGGTCACATGGAATCTTTGATGACTAAAAGAATCATTGCACTGTATGTCAAAAGATTCTTTTAGTCATGCCGATTTCATCTTAGTTGTAGTTTTTACGTTCAATCATATAATACACCAATGGCACCACCAATAGGGTCAAAATGGTCGACACTATGGTTCCGCCCATGAGTGAGATGGCCAATCCCTGGAAAATGGGGTCGAACAAAATCACAAAAGCTCCAATCACAACAGTTCCTGCTGTCAACAAAATAGGTGTGGTACGGACCGCTCCGGCCTCGATTACCGCTTGTTTCAACGGAATACCCTCATTCAGCCTTAGGTTGATAAAGTCGATCAGCAATACCGAGTTCCGGACCATGATCCCTGCCAAAGCAATCATACCGATAAAAGAGGTGGCGGTAAAGAAGGCTCCCAAGAACCAGTGACCGAGTACAATCCCAATCATGGACAAAGGAATCGCCACCATCATCACCATAGGTGCCTTGAAGTTTTGGAACCATCCCACGATCAACATGTAAATGATCACGATGACCCCCAAAAAGGCAATTCCCAAATCTCGGAACACCTCCAAGGTTATCTGCCACTCCCCGTCCCATTTCACGGTATAATCATCCTCAAACTGGGGTTGTTCCATGTAGAGTTCGTTCATGGAGTATCCCTTCGGCAATTCCAATTGGTTCAACTTGTCGGTCATTCCCAAAATGGCATACACCGGACTTTCCAACTCCCCTGCCATATCGGACATCACATACACTACTCTTTTTTGATTCTTCCTGTAGATGCTTTTGGCCTTGGTACCTTCATTGATGGTCACCAAATCCCCTACAGAAATCATATTGCCCTGTTGCGAGGCCACTTTCAGTTGTTTGATTTCATCCAAAGTGGATTTATCCTTTTCGCTAATGGAAAGCACAATCCCGATCTGATCAAAGGAATTTTCATCGTATACGTGAGATACAGGCATTTCACGGAAAGCCATGCCCATAACCTGAACGATTTGTTGGGGAGTTACCCCATAGAGCATGGCTTTTTCCTTATCTACAACAAAATCATATTCCACTTGATCATCCTCAACCATCCAGTCCACATCTACCACATCGGCAGTATTGTTCAAAATGCCTTTTACCTTATCAGCGACTTCAATCTGTTCATTATAATCAGGGCCATATACTTCGGCCACAATGGTAGACAATACCGGAGGACCTGGTGGCACCTCAACAATCTTGATATTGGCATTGTACTTTTTGCCGAGTTCTTGAATTTTTGGCCTGAGCAATTTGGCAATATCATGACTTTGCTCGCTACGATCGTGTTTGTCGGTAAGGTTGACCTGAATGTCGGCCATATTGCTGCCGCCTCTCAAGTCATAATGCCTTACCAATCCGTTAAAGGTAATAGGTGCCGATGTACCTACATAGCTCTGATAGTTCATCACTTCTGGTCGGGTTGACAGATAAGCACCTACTTCCTTGGCCACCGCCGAAGTACGCTCCAAAGTGGAGCCTTCGGGAAGGTCGATCACCACCTGGAATTCGTTCTTGTTATCAAAAGGAAGCATTTTTACGGCAACCGATTTGGTAAAGAACATGGCTACGGAACCGAACAGCAATACCACTGTGATACCGATGAACAACCATCTCTTTTTACGGCTTTCGATCAAGGGTTTTTCAAATCGCTCATAAGCTTTATAGATGAACGTATCTTGAATCTCAACGGGTTCTTTTTCCTCCTCTTTTTTCTTGTCCTTTTCCCTAAGGAAAATGTATCCCAAATACGGGGTAATGGTCAACGCTACGAACAAGGACAACAACATGGCGATGGACGCACCGATAGGCATTGGGGACATGTAGGGCCCCATTAAACCAGACACAAACGCCATGGGTAACACGGATGCAATTACCGTAAACGTGGCCAAAATGGTCGGGTTACCTACCTCGTTGATGGCGTATAATGCCGCATCCTTGAACGGCAATCGTTTCATCTTAAAGTGGCGGTGCATGTTCTCCGCGATAATGATGGAGTCATCCACCACGATACCCGTTACGAAAACCAAAGCGAACAAGGTAATTCGGTTCAAGGTATAGTCCAGCATGTAGTAGCTCAGCAACGTCAAGGCGAAGGTGATCGGCACGGAAAGGAACACCACAAGGCCTCCTCTCCAGCCCATGGCCAACATCACCACAAAGGTCACCGCGATGATGGCACCGATCAAGTGCATCAAAAGTTCGGATACCTTTTGAGAAGCAGTCTCTCCATAGTTACGGGTCACTTCCACATGAACGTCATCCGGAATCAAATTCTTTTTCAAATGTTCCACTTTCTCCAATACCACATCGGAAATCTTCATCGCATCGGCACCTTTTCTCTTGGCAATGGAAAGGGTAACCGCTGGATACTCTGACTTGTACTCGGATGATTTCTCATTGGCTGCACCAAATCCAAGGGAAACATAATTTTTGGGCAACTCAGGGCCATCCAAAACGGTAGCCACCTGTTTCAAATAAATGGGTTGACCTTGTTTGGTTCCCACGATCAAGTTTTCCAAATCCTCTTTGGTCTCCAAGAACCTTCCGGTGGCAATATGAAACTCAGTATCATTGGACAAAAAGTTGCCGGAATCCATCTGCTGGTTATTGGCCTTGATCATCTGGGCAACCGCTAAAAGGTCAATACCTGATTCAGCCATTTTATCTTTGTCCACCATGACACGAAGTTGACGGCTACGCCCCCCTATCTTTTTGGTAATGGAAACCCCGTTCACTTTCTCGATCTCGTTGATCAATTCCCCTGAAATTTCACGCAATTGGAAATCGTTGTATTCATCGCTCCAAAGCGTCAATGCCAACATGGGCACATCGTCAATGGCACGGGTCTTCACCAAAGGCATGGTGACCCCTTCGGGCATTTGGTCCATGTGCTTGTTGATTTCATCGTACAAGCGTACCAAGGAACGTTCTATATCCTCACCCACATAAAACTGCACAATGGCCATTCCCTGCTCCTGCATGGAAGTGGTGTACACATACTCTACCCCTTTTATGTTGGATATGATCTTTTCAAGCGGTTTGGTGATCCTGGATTCCACCTCGGTTGGGCTGGCTCCGGGATATCCCACAAATATATCCGCCATGGGCACATCAATCTGTGGCTCCTCTTCCCTTGGAATCAGGAAAGAACTATACACCCCAATGACCATGAACACGATCATCAAGAGTACCGTTAATTTAGAGCTGATGAACCCTCTCGCTATTTTTCCTGCAAGTCCGTCTTTCATTATTCCCTTTTTTAGGTTATTGAATGGTTACTTTAGCTCCATTGTACAGCTTGCCTTCGGCAGAAACAATATAGGTTTCTCCTTTGGAAAGGCCGGACAATACTTCCACCTCGTCGCCATAGGTCTCACCCAAACGCAACCAACGCAATAGGGCCACATTGTCTTGACCCAAGGTATAGATCCCACTCAACTGCCCTTTTTGGATCAAGGCTTTGGACGGAACCGTAACAATGGTTTTCTCATTGCTAGCGTTGCCCGTCTCCAGCCTTACGGTTGCATACATACCTGACAAAATTTTGGCATCCGTTTTATCCAATTGTACTTTCATCAAATACTGCCCGCCTGTGTTTTGGGCAGAGGCACTCAATTCGGTCACTTTTCCTGTAACAATGGTATCCAAGGCTTTAACTTGAACCAAGGCTTTGGTTCCCACTTGGATCCCGGTGATGTTGTTCTCGGCCACTTTGGCCACTACTTCAAAACCTCCTGGAGATTCCACAGAAACCAATGGCACCCCTGGGTTGGCCATATCACCTTCGTCTATGTAGGTATTGGTCACCACTCCACTAAATGGGGCTCGAATGTTGGCGTAGGCAAATTGGGAATTGACCTCGTTCTTCATCTGGTTGGCCGATTCCAATCGAGCCTTGGCCATTTCATAGCGGGCGGTCATATCATCCAGTTCCTTTTGGGAAGCACTGTTTTCGTTGAAAAGATTCTGGAACCTTTCGTAATCTTTCTTTGCATTGTTGAAAGCCACTGTTGCCTCAGCGATAGAGGCCTCCACTTGTGCTTTTTTGGCACGTAGGTCCACATTGTTGATCGAAATCAATAGATCCCCTTTATTTACTTTTTGGCCAATTTTCACGGGCAATGATTCCACATAGCCCATCATTCGGGTACTGAGTGTGGCGTTGTTCAAGGCGGTTATCTGTCCGCTTCCGGCCAAAATGGTGTTACTGTCACCTGTTTCCACTTCGGAAACGGTCACGGGAACTGCCGGTCCACCATCCTGTTTCTGCTCCTTGTCACTTCCGCAACTTGCAAGGATAATCCCCAATGCAAGGGCGATAAAGGCATTTTTATATATCGTAGTGTTTTTCATATCGCAATTATTCTTTGGTTAAAAATGTTAGTAGGGATTGTGCTTGGTTATATTCGAAAATGGTTTGGTAGTAGGCCAATTGCTTTTCGGCGTACATGGCCTCTGCCATCAATAGATCGGTTGCTTTTTCCAAGCCTTCCTTAAATCGGTTTGTACGTATTCTCAAGGATTCTTCGGATTGGTCCATAGCCAATTTTGAGGTCTGGAGCCTGTTGTGCGCATCTTCGACCATCCTTCTGGTGCGTTGTAACTCCATAGAACTTTTGGCAACGTACTGCTCGTATTCTTGTTTCGATTTCTCATAATTTGTTTTGCTCTTGCCCACTTTAGCAAAGCGTTGGGCCCCTTTAAAAACATCCCAGCTTAAACTGGCCCCGATGATATATCCCTTGGCATCTGCACGGAAAATTTGGTCATCGTACATTTCGTAACTGGCAAAGGCATTCAACCTTGGCAAAAAGGTCATGTTCTCTGCCCTCATGTTGGCCTTGTATGCTTCGGAAACCAAGTCCATGGCCCGTACATCGGCACGATTTTCCAAAGTTGCCTCGGCAGATTCTCCTAAATCATTGGGCATCAATTCTTCGGTAGGTTCATATACCACGTTACCTTGTTCGTTCATCAAAAAAGCCAAATAATCAGATGCATTCTTTACATTGCTTTTGGCCGAGTTCAGTTGGTTCTCCACTTCAGTGACCCTTACCTGCACCTCCAACAAGTCTGCTTTCTGTAGCAATCCCTGATTGAAACTGTTCTGGGCCGTGTTCAAGTTCGCATTGGCTGCTTCATAAGCTTTTTCCAATACCTGTACCGCCCTGTGGGCCAATTGCAACTGTCCAAAGGCCTTTTGTGCCTCAAAATCCAAATAATCCCTAGTGCGCGAAGCCTGAAGGTCTTTGGCCTCCATGGTTGTTTTTGCGGCCTTACGTTGGAAGAAACCATCCATATTGATCAAGGGCTGCTCCACCGAAATTTTAGTGGCGAAGTTTTCTATTTGATCGGGATCGTTCAACAAAGCAGGGTTAAAATCCGCCTGGGTCAAAATCTCTTGGTTGAGTTTGGAACCGAAGGCCATCAATGGGTTCGTGGTGGTAATCCCTGTGTGGGAGACCGATATCTGTGGCAAAAAAATGGAACTCGAAAATTGGTAGTCATATTTTGCCATCTTCGCCTCCTGTTCGGATACCTTGATACTTGCATTGGATTCCTGCACTCTGGCCAGGACATCCCCCAAGGAAATCTTTACATGGTCTTGTGCCAGCAAAGTTCCCTGTGCGCAAATAAGTGTGATTGCTATAAGTATTCGCTTCATATACTATTTTAATTTGAGCCAAAATTAGAATCGTTCCAAGTTCCACACAGTAACCTGTGTTACTAAGAAAATCGGGCAAGAAAAAACCCCAATACGAAGAAGTCCCCACAAAGGAAATCCGTATTGAGGTTTTGTACAATGATGAATGTCAGGGTTTAAGCCTTTCTCGTACCTCCGTGTCCCCCAGCTACGATCACCAACACTTTAAGACTCAAAAAAATGAACTTAAAGAACTGGACGATGGGGTTCATCATCATAAATCGCTTGTATTTGGATATGCGTCGTGTCATGATTTTTCTATTCAGGAATTAACCACCAAAAAGGTTTCATTTTTGCTTTGTAGATGAAGGCATAGTGCAATGCCAGTTTCAGCCAGTGCCCGGCAAGACCGATGGAACCAAAGGTTTTACCCAGTTTTCTACCATGGGTATCCGGATATTTTTTGAAATCGGGCACAATGGGATAGGTTGTGATGCTGATGCCACTACCCTTGGTCATTCCAAACCCGGCCGAAGCGATACAGGCGGCTCCCATGTTGCCCATGGAGCCTTTGTGATGCAATTCGTGGTTCGGGTTTTTGATCATCTCAATAATGTTATCGGCCACTAATTTCGCGGTGATCCCCGAAGGCATCCCTGTACGTGGTGGTGCAGGAGTGATGTCCGTTCCATTTTTGCTCTTTCTCGGTTTTGAAATGCCATGGGGAGGTGCAAAGGCTATCCCCGGTGCAAAAATATTGGCGTACGATGGGTTTTGATAGGTTTCCGGCCAGTCCTGAACCGTCCATTCCTCGTAAGGTTTGGGCGTGTAGTCGGCATCAACGATCATAAACCCTTTAAAGAGTTTTTCCGTAATATCACCCCCATTCTTGTCATAGGCCTTAAATCCATGACCGGAAAAGGAAGGAATCAACATGGCGAAATCATAGCTTTCCTGTTTGTATTCGCCATCAAGCGTCTCGTAATGGGCCAACCCATCTTCCACTTTGTTGACCCCGGCTCCCAAAATCCAATGGATTCCCCGGTCTTCAAAGACCATCTCCACCATTTCGTTGGATTTCATGATATTGCTTCCGTAGCTCAACAGCATTCCGTCCATCCCAAAATCCCCTAATTGGTATTCATTGGAAATCCAGGTGATTTCTGCCATATCCCTTACCTTATGCCTTCTAAGCTCTTGTTCCACATTCAAAATATATTCAAAAGCAGCACCTTGGCAGGTGGCCTTGGCATGACCTGTACCAATCAAAATCTTGACCTTTTTGCCCTGCTTCATTTGTTTGATGACCTCTTCCAGGGCCACCCAAGCTTCTTGGGCGTGGGTATAGGTACAAACGGAATGGGCCTTGTTCTTACCTGGCGAAAGCCCCTCGGTTGCCTCAAAATTGAGTTTTGGCCCCGTTGCGTTGATCAAATAATCATAGGTGACCTTCTCTTGCTTTCCTTTCTCGTCCCCTGTCACATATTCTGCCAAGACGTAGGGTTTCTGCTCATCATTATCTCCTTCGGGATAAAAACTGATGGCTTTGGCCTGTTTATAATCGATATGTTTTTTGGCGTACAGGGGGGCCAATGGAAATATGAGATCCCTGGGTTTCATCCTACCGATCCCGACCCATATATTGGATGGGATCCACTGGTAGTTACTATTGGGTGAAACCACCACCACTTCATGCTCTTTTGGGAGCTTTCTTCTGAGATGCGAAGCGGCCACATGACCCGCTATTCCGGCTCCCAGAACAACAATTTTTGCCATTGATTATAGTTTAGTTAAAAATTATGGTGCCCATAATCACATGGGCAAGTTCATACTCTTATGCATTTCAGTTGCATTGCTCATGGGAATCGTCCAAAATGGACTGGTATTCTTCCACGGTCAAAAACTGGGGCTCATAAGATGACCCAATATTTTCGAGGCTCTGGGTGAAACTCCTCAGATGGTTCCTGGAACCACATTGTAAGCTGGCAAAAACACTGGCAATGTCACTATTGGTAGTCGCTTGGATGTGCTCTTCCAAATCCACAATGTCCAAATCCTCTATGGTGGCACCAATCTTCAGTGCACTTACCTCATCCATCACCCCATCTTCCTCAAATTTGTTGTACAACGCCTGTAAATCATTATTATCAAATTCACCGTTGGGCAATATTTCATAGTCAACATTAAATGCATCGAGCAAAGTGACAACGGCGGTCATATGCAACTCTTCACTCTGTTTTATATTGTTAAACTGAACCATACCCCATGTGTCATAAAGAAACGCGTAGGTATCCCTGGCCAGCTTCTCTTCTTCCAGCATAAACAACAACGCATTTTTGTCTTCTTCAGAAATTATGGCAGTTGCTTCATCATCAATAATTGCATTTTCCACAACACTGTCCCCATTATCTGAACATCCCCAGAACATGGGAATGGATATCAGTATGGAGAGAACAACCCAACTGAATTCCTTAACTTTTACTTTCATAGCTTTTTCCAGTAAAAATCAGGAATAGCCCAATAAACCACAGTAACAATTGTTACTGAAAACAAGTCACTTAAAAAACAAAGGCCCCGCAAAATGCAGGGCCCTTTATGTAAAATAGTGTTTGTTCAATAACTGGTCTCGTCCAACTTGACCTTACCCCAGAATGTTTTGTACACAAATATGGTATAGAACAGTACCAGAGGGGTTCCGATGGCCACGATCGTCAACATGATCTGCAACGATTTGGTAGAGGAAGCGGCATTGTATATGTCGATATGAAACTTAGGGTCTATGGTGGAGCGAAGGAGTACGGGATACAATTCAACCGCCACCAAAACCAACAAAAAGGCAATGGTCAATGATGAAAACAGGAATGCCCATTTGTATTTTCTCCGCTCTGCCAGACGAGGCACGTTGGCAATACTCAAAAAGGTCAAGAGTGGAATCACAAAAAGGGTTGGATTGCTCTTAAAATCATCCGAAAGGTGGGGAATGTAGATCAACGTGTATAGGGTGGTAATGGAAAAACTCACCATAAAAAAGATCATTCCCCTTTTCAACAGTCTCGTCAGTTTGGCAAACAATCTGCCTTCCGTCTTCAACAGTAGAAAAATAGCTCCATGTGCCATAAAAAGTGATAAGGTGGTAAATCCGGTCATCAAGGCGTATGGATTCAAAAATTCAAAAAGGACACCACCTTTATATTGATAATCCTCCCCTATCGGGATGCCTTGCAGCACATTTCCGAGTACCACCCCAAGCAAAAAGGCCAGCATGATACTGGAGATGCTGTAACAGATATCCCAAAGCCTTCTCCACCACAACATGGGTTCCTTCCCCCTAAATTCTATGGAAATAGCCCTAAAGATGATGAAGAGCAAAAACAGCATAAAGGGGATATAGAGCGATGAGAACAATGTGGCGTACATCAACGGAAAACCGGCAAAGAGGGCACCTCCCCCGATTACCAGCCATACTTCATTACCATCCCACACGGGGCCCACTGCATTCAAGGCAATCCTTCGGCTCTGTTCTTTCTTTAGAAAGAGATGCCAAGCACCCGCCCCAAAGTCGAACCCATCCAAAATGGCATATCCGGAGAACAAACCGCCAACGACCAAAAACCACCATGTGGGATAATCCAATCCTAAAAATGTTTCCATATTGCTTAGTTAATCATGTGAGTCAATGTTCCTCCAAAAGGTGTTTCGTCGCTTTCCGCTTCTTCGTATGGCCCGTGTTTGATCTTTTTATGCAATAGATAGATGAACAAGGTGAACAACAAGGCGTATATCAAAAAGAATAGAATCAACGAAAACATGATCTGATTGTCAGAAACAGCCTGTGAAAAGGCTTCGTCGGTTCTTAAAAGACCATAGACCACCCATGGCTGCCTTCCCATTTCTGCGGCAAACCAACCCACCTGATTTGCTATCTGAGGTAGGAATACCGCAAATACAAATATCCAGAGCAACCATTTTTTTTGAAAAAGCTTTCCTCTCCACAACAAAAAACTGGCAAACAAGGTCAGGAAGATCAGAGTCATTCCTATGGCTACCATAATATGATAAAATTGGAACACGGCATTTACTTGCGATGGGCGTTCATCCTCGGGAAAGGCATTGAGCCCCGTTACGGGTGTTTCAACATCATAATCCAACAGAAAAGAAAGGCCTCCAGGTATCTTGATTCCCGATACTTCTTGGTTTTTTTGGTCTACCCAACCCATAATGTACATATCCGCAGGTGCCGATTCCTCATAATGTCCTTCCAATGCCGCCAATTTTGCAGGCTGGTTTTTGGCCACCCCATCTGCGGATTGATGTCCTGTGAACAACTGCCCCAATGAAAATATGGTCGCCACGATCAGCGCAATCTTAAAGGCCTTTCTTGAAATTTCAATATATTTTCCCTTGACCATGTAATAGGCATGGACACTCATGACCAAAAAGGCTCCTGCCAAAAAGGCCCCAAGCCAAACGTGGGTCAATCTATCCACGCTGGAAGGATTGAACACCATGGCCCAAAAATCGGTAATCTCTGCCCGGGCTTCCATCCCTTCTCCCACAATGTGAAACCCTGCTGGGGTCTGTTGCCAACTGTTGGCCACCACAATCCATATGGCGGAGAACATGGATCCCAAAAACACTCCTATTGTGGAAACCAAATGGACCCAAGGTTTTACTCGGTTCCACCCGAAAAGCAATATGCCCAAAAATCCACTTTCCAAAGCGAAGGCAAAAATACCTTCGGCAGCGAGTGCACTTCCAAAAACATCGCCCACATAACGGGAATACACGGCCCAGTTGGTCCCGAACTCAAACTCCATGACTATACCTGTCACCACACCGATTCCGAAAGTGAGTGCAAAAATCTTGGTCCAGAATCGGGCCAATTTATGGTAGATTTCCTTTTTGGTCCTGATGTAGATACTTTCAAAAATAACCAACAGCAGACCTAGGCCAATACTTAAAGGGGGGTAGATGTAATGAAACGCAACTGTGAAGGCAAATTGAATACGGGCGAGTATTTCCGTTTCCATGGATATGATTTTGACAACAAAAATAACCCTGATAACTCTCTTGTTAGGTTACCCATGTTACAAAAAACAAAGTTTTAACACGACAACGCCAAATCATCGTGTTAAAACTTCATATATGAGGAAAGTTCTATTTTTTTCCACTGTTCATCATGGCCAGAACCGCACCTACAAGTACAATGACGACCAGAACAAACAGCCCGATCATCCAGATGCCATTTTCCCAAACCACTAAAGGTATATTGAGTGTTTTCACAATGTATTGGTTTTTGAAGTTTGACCAAATTTAGCGGCAAAACAGTTTTCAAAACATGATAATTCTCATGTCCCTTCAAGGCTAATCGTTTGAATCTAAACGTTTTTACCCTTCATCATTTTATTCCAATACAGATTGGGCAACCCGTATTTCTTCAACATCCAGAGTCTCCAATGTTCCTTATCGCTATTGAACACGAGCATTCGCTTCAGCTTTGGATCTGGTATAAAGTTATTGTTGTAATCGAACTCGGCCAGCGTCATTTTTCCATAACCGGTTACCAGTGGACAAGAGGAATAACCATTGTAGGATTTGTTGTCGGCCGATTTGTGTTCCATCAATTTTAGGATGTTATCCACCACAACAGGAACCTGTTTCCTGACCGCAGCTCCTGTTTTGGCCGTTGGAAGGGCCGCCACATCTCCCAAACCGAAAATGTTGCCGAACTTGTTGTGTTGCATGGAATGATGGTCCACATCCAACCAGCCGGATGCATTGGCCAGAGCAGAGTCCCTTACAAATTTGGGCGCCGCCTGTGGAGGGGCCAAGTGCAACATATCGAAAGGGACTTGAATGTCCACGTCACCAATCATTACTTCACCCAAATCATTGTCTTCGTTAATGATACACCGATTTTCTTCTGGGGCAGTATGGCTAAAGTGTACAATCTTGTTCTCTACATCGATTTCCTTTGGTGCATAAAACGGCTTAAAATGGATGCCGTACCTATCAATGACCTTCATTAGGGTTTCCCGGATTTCTTTTACACCAAAAATTACCGATCCCGGGGTGGCAAAAATCACGTTGGTTTTGTTCTTCAAACCGTTTTTACCGAAATAATCGGCAGCCAAATAGGCAATCTTTTGCGGTGCACCACCACATTTGATAGGGGTTGTAGGTTGGGTAAACAAAGCATTTCCTCCTTTAAAGTTTCGGATGGTTTCCCAAGTAAAATCTGGATCGATGTAATTGCTACAGGCCACCCCTTTTTCGAAAGCTTCCGGCAAGCCTTTGATCATACTGGGTTCCATGACCAAGCCTGGGGCCACGACCAAAAAATCGTAGGTAATGTCACCACTGCTTTCCGTGGATACGGTATTCTGTTTAGGTTGAAAGGCTTTGGCCCTGTCCTTTATCCAATCCACACCACTGGGCATTACATCTGCCATGGGTTTGGCGGTCTTCTTAAAATCATAGGCCCCAGCTCCAACCAAAGTCCATGCGGGTTGGTAATAGTGTGTTTCCGAAGGCTCGATGATGGCAATGTCCAACTTCCGGTTCTTCCTCAATAATTGGGCTGCCGTCATAATCCCTGCCGTACCTCCCCCAATAATCAATACTTGATAATGTGATTTCATCGTTTGCTTGTTCTGTTAATTTTTCTTGTAAAATATTGAGGAAAGTCATAAAAAAATGTAACTCAGGTTACATAATCCTCAAAAAGAGGGTTTTGTAAATTGAAATTTGTCATTTTTAGTCCATAAAAAAAGCCGTTCTTCAAAAAAGAACGGCCCTTTTTTATCAACCAACCAAAAAACCTAGTTCTTGACCTTGCACGTGTTGATCCCGAAAAGGGTGTACAAGGGACAAAAACTAACAAAACTTGTCAAGACAAAGATTGCCGCCAGTGCGAGCAATACATATGCCAATGTTCCTGTAATCACATTAAAATAATACAATGCTCCAACTACCAATGCTAGGATGATTCGGATTACGCGGTCTGCACCGCCCATGTTTTTTTTCATAATGCTTCGTTTATGATTCCTATACAAGTTACCAAAAATTGCATCACCTCACGTTCCACATTAACTTTTTTGAGTATCAGAACATTACCCCAAAAATAGATAACCAGCATATACCATATAGTAACCTTGGTTACACAGGCTGTATTATTTTTGCTGTATATTTAAGTTAAGCACTTTAAAGTGCTTTTAAGCTTAAACTTACAATAATTGGTAAGGCTCGGGTCGTGTTCCACGACATATTGATCAGGAATATGCAAGATTATATAAACGCTTTTGTAAACGGTTTGATGGGTACCTTAAATTGGACCTGGAAGTCCATTTTGTTCGAGGTGCCTTGGTACACCAATTATTTTTGGGGATTGATCGCCATTTCCCTTTTGGTATGGGGGTTGGAAATTTTGTTCCCATGGCGAAAGGAACAATCCATCGTCAGAAAGGATTTTTGGCTTGACGGATTTTACATGTTTTTCAACTTCTTCATTTTCGCTATTGTCATCAGTGGAGTGTACAAAATGCTGGGCGTTTTGTTCGGGGACATTGGTATCACGTCCAAGACGTTATCCATCGTCGATATTGCGCATTGGCCCCAATGGGTACAGCTTTTGGTATTTTTTATCATTTTGGATTTTGTACAATGGTTCACCCATGTCCTTTTGCATAAATATCCTGTGCTTTGGGAATTCCATAAAGTGCACCACAGCGTAAAAGAAATGGGCTTTGCAGCACATTTGCGCTACCATTGGATGGAAAACATCCTGTACAAACCCCTAAAGACCTTGGGAGTGATGGTACTCGGTGGCTTTGAACCCGAACAGGCCTATATTGTGCATTTTGCCGCCATAGCCATAGGGCATTTCAACCATTCCAACATTAAATTGACCTACGGCCCCTTGAAGTATATTTTGAACAATCCAGTGATGCACTTGTACCACCATGCCTACACCATTCCCGAAGGTTCGTACGGCGTGAATTTCGGGATCAGTCTGAGTATTTGGGATTACATCTTCAAGACGAACTATATTCCAGAAGACGGCGGGAAAATTGAATTGGGGTTCCCAGGGGACGAAAAATTACCGAAAGGTTTCTGGGGGCAATTGGTATACGGATTCAAAAAGCCGACAAAGCCATGATCAAGGCTTAATTGGAATCTTCTGGAGCATCAAAAACAATACTCCAAATTCCCCTTACTTCGTTCACATCATAGCCAGTGGCCTTGTCATCTGGATATAATCGGGATAGATGTTGAACCACGTCGGTCTGAATGGTTTTGCCTGGGGTTCCATGGCAATTCAGACACATGCTGTTGGTGACAATAGGATAATAGAAATAGACCTTTCCATTTTCCTCCTTTAGAATGGGCTCTATGGAACCCCCAGCAGCCACTTCCTTTTTAAACGTTTCAATATAAGCCAACTCTGATGTATTGGCCGCATTCTCAGGATTACGCGGTTTGTCCGACACTCTTTTGATTCGCGCATTGAAATTTGTGGACATGCTATCGGTCAACGGATAGGCCCTTTCGTTGCAAAAAGCAACGGCCTCATCAACACTTTTATTCTGGATGGTCCCCATGAGGTTCTTGCCCAGTACTTTCTGTGTTTTCTGTGCAAATTTCATTCCCATTTCCTTGGGAGTTTGTTTTACCGGGGCAACTTCCAATTTTTTGCCTTTGTTGTACAGGGAGTCTCCCCTTCTATCCATCCAATGTTCCTTGAACCAATCGGGCTCCTCAATTTGATAGTCGTATAGGTACTCGGCAATCTTTCGGATTTCTTCTTCGGGGAATTGCTGGGTGGGCATCAACCCAAATCGGCGTACCGCGCCGCGCATCATAGTCTTTTCTTCGGAAGGTGATTTCACGAATTCCATGATGCCCTTAACGAAAGACTCTTTATCCGTGTACGCGTCAAGATAATGGGCCTTAACGGCAACCATTGGCGGTGCAATCCTTTGCCCGTTTTCCGGTACAGAAGGATTATGGCACAGGTAGCATTTGGTTTCCATTAATTTTTTGCCCTCTTCGGGTGTGGTGGCCAATTGTGCCACGGGTTGTGGGTCCTCTTCAGATGTTTTGGGTCCCTGTTTGCAGGAAAATAGCAACAATACAACCAGTAAAGAAATGGAAAAATGTTTCATCAAAGTCCTAGTTTGCCGTTGGCACAACTTACAAAAGATTTTGCTTTTAGAACCATACCGTTCTCATCATCTATTGTGGGGTAACCCATTTGTCTGAGGGCTTCTTTAACTAAGGAAGCGCCATCGGCGCCTTGATGATCAAAGCTAACCGATGAGCGTTCCTTCTCCACAATCACATCTTTAATACCTTCCATTTCCGAAAGTTTATTGGAAATGGTTCTCGCACATCCACCACATTTAAGGTTTTGTACTTGAAATGTCGTTTTCATATCTGCCTTTCAATAGATTAATAGGTCCAAATCCTGTACCCCCCACGAAGGTCATATACTTCTTGGAAGCCCATATCGACCAGCATTCTGGCCGCCTTTTGGCTCCTGTTCCCGGATTGGCAATAAATATATAGGGGTTTGTCTTTTTTCAGTTTTGAAAAAGCTGCCCGAAAGGCGGAACCTTGGAAAAAATCAATATTGCTTGCCCCTTTGATATGGCCGGACATAAATTCCCCTCGGGTCCTTACATCCACCAATTGCACCTTTCCTTTGGAAATGGCCATTTTATAATCCTCCCGGTCCAAAATCTGTACTTGATCGGGAAGTGCCTGCCCTTTGAACAAAAAGCTTAGTAGCGACATATTTTCTTTTATTTATGGGCTAAAATACCTAGGATCAAAATGACGGTCAGTAACGATGGTTACACAAGGCGAAAATGAAGTAAAATTGGTCTAATTCTTCATCCAATCATTGTACCCTCCCGAATAGTCATAGATTTTTGTAAATCCCTTACTTCTAAGGATTTTTGCGGCATAAGCGCTTCTGGACCCAACCAAACAATAGACATATACGGGCTGGTCCTTGTCCAAGGTCTCCACTTGTTTCATAAAGGCACTTCGGTTGCTCAGATCAAAATTGATGGCATCATCAATATGGCCGGCATTGTACTCCTCTGGGGTGCGTACATCCACAAGTTGCACATCCTTTCCAATGACCTCGGCCTTGATGGCTTCCTTATCCACCCTTGTAATGGTCGTATCTTGCGATTGACATGAAAGAATACCTACGAAGAATACCAGAAACAGGCCCTTCTTAAAAATATGTTGCATGGTTGCTCCTATTTTAGCGTGGAAGGGCAAACGTAATCCGTTACAGGAATCCCTACATTCTTGATTTCGGCAAAACCACCGGAAACATCCACCAGATTATGGATTCCCCTGCTCTTCAAAATAGAAGAGGCGATCATACTTCTATATCCTCCTGCGCAATGAATGTAAAAAGTTTCTTCACTTGGGAATTCGGCCAAATGGTCATTCAAATAATCCAGTGGCGTTAAATGGGCGTCCACTACGTGTTCTGCCTTATATTCCGATTCTTTTCTTACGTCAAAAACGGGAACTCCCTTATCCACCATTTCCTTGAATTCCTTGGCATTCACATTAGGCACGGTATCAAATTCCTTTCCGGCCGCTTTCCATGCTTCGATTCCACCTTTTAAGTAACCCAAAGTGTTATCGAAACCAACCCTTGAAAGACGGATAACGGTCTCTTCCTCCTTGCCTTCGGGCACTACCAAAAGAATGGGCTGTTCCACATCGGCAATCAAAGCTCCTACCCAAGGGGCAAAGCTGCCATCCAAACCAATGAATATGGATCTTGGCACATGGCCTTTGGCAAAGTCATCTTGGTGGCGTACATCCAATACCACGGCCCCTGTCTCGTTGGCGGCGACTTCAAAAGCATCAGGACTCAAGGCATGTGTTCCTCTTTTCAATACTTTGTCGATATCCTCATACCCTTCTTTGTTCATTTTCACGTTCAAAGGGAAATATTGTGGTGGAGGCAAAAGCCCTTCCGTAACCTCATCAATGAATTCATCCTTGGTCATATCGGCACGAAGCGCATAGTTCATCTTCTTCTGGTTCCCCAAGGTGTCCACGGTTTCCTTCATCATGTTCTTTCCGCAAGCGGAACCTGCGCCATGGGCAGGATATACGATCACATCATCGGCCAAGGGCATAATCTTATTGCGAAGGCTTTCATATAGCGTACCTGCCAATTCTTCCTGGGTCATATGGGCCGCTTTTTGGGCCAAATCAGGTCGACCTACATCGCCTAAGAACAAGGTGTCCCCACTGAATATGGCATGGTCCTTTCCATTTTCATCTATCAACAAAAAAGTGGAGCTTTCCATGGTATGTCCAGGTGTATGCAAGACCTTGATGGTCACCTTGCCCAATGTAAACTCTTGGCCATCTTCAGCAGTAATAGCATCAAAAGAAGGTTTTGCCGTTGGACCATATACAATCGATGCGCCTGTTTCCTTGGCCAGGGTTACGTGTCCGCTGACAAAGTCGGCATGGAAATGCGTTTCGAAGATATACTTGATCTTTGCGCCATCTTCCTCGGCTTTTTTAATGTAGGGCTTTACCTCTCTCAAGGGATCCACTATGGCGGCTTCCCCTTCACTTTCTATGTAATAAGCCCCCTGGGCCAAGCATCCGGTGTAAATTTGTTCAATTTTCATGTGATAATGGTTTTTATCAAATATAAACTTGTGTACCGTAACGTTCTGTGACCAAAGTTACAAACTCTTAGTCTTGGATTGAAGTGATATCTTTTTTTGAATGGTACTTCTTTCGGTGTGATTGGAGCAACAATCCACGGCATCAAAGGTCTGCGCAAACAGGTTTTCCTTTCCTAGAATATCGATGATACCGCTGCTATGCAAGATATCCCTAGTGGGGCCTATTGCCCCGGCAATCATAAATTGGATACCCCTTTCCCGAAGCTCCAAAATGGTTCGTTCCAGCATTACGGCGGCACTACTATCAATATAATTGATGGGTTCCGCATTAAGGACCACAAACTTGAGTTCAGGGCCTTTCTTCTCTATTTCCTGATATAGTTGTTTTTTAAAGTAATCCTTGTTTCCAAAGTATAATTGGGCATCGAACCTCAAGATCAAGATATCGCTAAATACCTCCACATCTTCCGAAAATCGGTTGATGTTCTTGAAATAATTGGTGCCCTTGATCCTTCCTAAAATGGCAATATGGGGTTTGGAGATACGATAGACCAATAATAAAAGGGAAAGCAGCACACCCAAGAGGATACCTTCTATCAACCCGATAAAAAGGGTCATCAAAAAAGTGGCCACCAGCAAAATGAACTCATCCTTCCTATTTTTCCATAGGTTGATGGGGTATCTCACATCGATCAATCCAAAAACGGAAACAATAATGATACCGCCCAAAGCAACAGTGGGCAAATTATAGAACAGCGGAGTGAGGAACAACAAAATCCCCGCAATGATCAACGTACTAAAAATGAGCGACATGCTCGTTTTGGCCCCGGCCTCATCATTTACGGCACTCCTTGAAAATCCTCCGGAAACCGAAAAGGACTGAAAAAGGGAGCCCATGATATTGGACATTCCCAAAGCCCTAAGCTCCTGATTGGCATCCAATTCATATTCCGGATGTTTTTCTTCCAAGGTCTTGGCAATGGAAATGGATTCCATAAACCCAAAAAGGGCCACGGTAAGGGCAATGGGCAGAAACTGACCTATCTTGTCCCAGTGGCCCACTGGAAGTTCAAACTTGGGCAATCCTCTTGGGATATCACCCACTATACGGATGCCCTTGGCCTCCAATCCGAACAAGACCACTCCTAAAATTCCCAACACTACGATCAGCAGGGGAATAGGTAGTTTTTTATTGATTTTTTTCAATCCGATGATTAGAAGGATCACCAAAACCCCTAAACCTAAAGTCAATGGATCAATCTGATTTAAATTTTGGAACAAACTTGCCAATAACACATGTACTTTTCCCGATTGGGGCAGGTCTATCCCCAATACATGTTTTAATTGACCCAAGCCTATGAGTATGGCCGCTGCGGAAGTAAACCCATTAATCACGGGTTTGGATAAAAAGTTGACAAAAGATCCCATTTTCAGGAACCCAAAAAGCAACTGTACCAACCCGATAAGCAACGTCAAAAATATGACGGCCGAAATGTATGCTCCTTCTCCCGACAACTGCATGGCCCCTATACCAGCGGCCACCAAAAGGGAATCCATCGCCACGGGCCCCACGGCCAATTGACGGGATGTTCCCGTAATGGCATATATAAATTGGGGCACCAATGCGGCATAAAGTCCATAAATGGGAGGCATACCCGCAATCATGGCATAGGCCATTCCCTGTGGTACGAGCATGATTCCCACGGTAATCCCTGCAATCAAATCCCCGTACAACAACGAACGATCATAATTGCGGATCCATGATAAAAAAGGAAAAAACCTTTTGAGCATGTGATTGGTTTTGCGCAAAAATATAGTGCCTAATAGCAGCCCACAGTAACAAAGGGCACAATTACAAATCTATGATATGGATGTAGCTCCTATGCAATTTCAGCTTTTTCATTTTCTCCAGCTTTTTCAACAATCTGGAAACCACAACCCTTGAGGTGTGCAGATCATAGGCAATTTCTTGGTGGGTGCTCCTGATCTTGTTATCATTGGTCACTTCCACTTTCTTTTTAAGGTAATCCACTAGCCTTTGATCCAAATTTTTAAAGGCGATACTGTCCACGGTCTGCAGCAACTCGTTCAGGCGGTTATGGTAACTGTCGAACACATAATTACGCCAACCTTGGTATTTGCTCATCCATTCCTCCATCTTCTGAACAGGTATCATAATGATCCGGGCATCCGTTTCTGTTATGGCCCTGATCTCGCTTTTGGTGTGGCCCATGCAGCAGGCCATGGTCACTGAGCACGTCTCTCCCTGTTCCAAATAATACAGAAGGAGTTCATCGCCTTCCTCATCTTCCCTCAACACTTTAATGGCTCCGGACAGCAACAAAGGGATACTACGGATGTATTGCCCAATATCCATAATGGTCTCCCCAGCTGGGACTTCCATCAATTTTCCGACCTCCAAAATCTCATCGATAAGGGGTTGCTCAAAATAGTTGCTGAATGTTCCAATAAGATCTTCTTCCATGCTGTTGGTATAGGCCCCCTAAGGTAATTATTTTAATAAAGAAATTCCCGCATCAATTTTGCCCTAATATGCAGAACCCACACTTAAAGTGTGGGTACATCGCAAATTAACGCAAACTAATTAACTGAAATTAAACCTACTTAAACTTAAATTTTTAGGGGTTGCCCCTTGATTTCCTTGGGGATGGAAGTATTCAAAATCTTTAAAATGGTCGGTGCAAACTGGTTGGAAAAGAGCTGCTCTTCCTGTTTTACCTCGCCCAAGGGCTGAATCCCCTTTCCAAAGGTGACCATCCAAACTTGGTCAGCTCCCTTGATATCCGCACCATGGCTTCTCCAAGTATCCAAAGGCTCGGTGCCCCTGCCATGGTCCGTGGTGACGATAAAAACGGTTTGATCTTTATAAAAATCATCCTGTTGGGTAAAGTTCCACAACTCCTTGATCAAGGCATCGGTGTTATGCGCCGATTTTAGATATGCCTGATATTCCCCGTCATGGGCAAAGTCATCTGTTTCACCATAGGAGATGTACAGCAATTTGGGATGCTCCTTCTTCATATGTTCCAAAGCATAATGATGGGTGAAGGCATCCAAACGGACACTGCCCCATGGACTGGGAACCTGACCCTGAAGTTCGTTCAGGAATTTTTCCCTTTCGTTCAAATTACCCGTAGCCGTTTCAAAACCAGCATTCACAGGAACCCCGGAACGCTTTTCGTTGATGATGAACGGGAACACATCCCAACTACCAAAGGCGGCCACTTTCCCTTTCCCTTCGGAGGTATTGTTGTACTGTTCCAAAATGGTGGTATTGGGATTTTCAATCTTATCGTTGCTACGGATATTTTTATCATCCGCGGTTCCTGTCAAGATTTCGTTATAGCCTGGGTAGGAAAACCACATGCCATTGGTAAGGTTCACTTTGCTCCCCAAATTCCTGTTCCCATGCAACTGTCCCATTTTGGAAACCTGGGTCCAGAAAAAGGGCATCAAAGCCTCCCTTCTCTCCTCCAGAGTCTCCCTCCAAAAGGCTTCTTTTAATGCATCCATCTCATGAACATAATCCTTATTCCCAATCAATAAAGGGTCGGCACCTGTAAACAATTCCTGCCAACGGTACCCATCAAGTGTAATCAAAATCACTTTGGTATCGGAATCCTGTGCACTTATCTTTAGAAAAGCTACCAAGGCAGCCATCAAAAGCAAAATCTTGTTTTTCATTTTCTATTTGGTTTTAAATGATGCTGTTTCGGACCACCCGCTCCAATTGAGGTTTTGGTCTCGGTAACGGACCCTCCAATAATAGGTGGTTCCCGGTTTCAATCTTTTGGTTTTTTCGTCGGTAAGGTCGTCATCTTTTTGGCGGTCTTCCTCATAGTACCAGTTTTCATATTGTTTCCAACTGTCCAATGCCAATTTTTCAAAATCCTTTGTTTCAGAAACCTGCCAATGCGCGGCGGCATGGAAAGCCCCGTTGATTGGACTTGAAAATTCCCCAGCTTGTAACGTGGCAAATTCATCTTCAACTTCCACATTGTTTGTAGGCGAAACTGCTTTGGGGGTTTCGGGTTTCTTTTCCAATCTCCAAATGGTAATGCTATCGCGAAGCTCATTGTCTCTAAACTTGCTTTCGTTACCGCGACTGATTCGCTTAATGGTGAACTTGGGGTCGTTTCTATTCCCGTCCACTTCCACCATCACAAAACCATATTCGTCTTGGGAAACCGTAAACTCATCATAATCCCTGCCTTCAAATTCGCCCCAATTGTCTATGGCACCACCTGCCGAGGCCACATTGATCCACAAATGCTTGTGATCTCTAGACTGTCCCCTGGAATAGGCATGGGTGTGTCCAAAAAAATGTATGCTGGGTTTTCCTGTTTTTGTGGAGAACGCTTCCAACATTTTAACCACTTTTCCTGTGGGTTCTTCTTCCCCAGGAATCCAAAGTTCCGATTTATAGGGATGGTGGAGTTGGGCAAAAACAAAGTCGATATTATCGTCCTTTTCCGTGTCTGCCAATACCTTTTCCAACCATTCGTACTGCTCTCTCAAATCTCGATACCCATCATTGGAATTCAACCCAATCACACGGGTATTACCATAGTCCTTGTACCACCAATGCTCTGCATAAGCTGGAGTTCCGTTCTCGGGAAGACTGAAATATTTGAAGTAAAAAATGGAGTTCCGTTCATGGTTGCCCAAAACCGGGTACACGGGCACTTCTGCAAACAATTTTTGTGCGGGGTCGAAAAAATGGTCTTTCCATTGATAATATTGACTACCACTCTGCACCAAGTCCCCCGGAATCATGATCATGGCCAAATTATCGGGCAATTTACCCCCGTATTCTTTTTTCAAATATTGAATGATGCCCTCGTTCACCACTTCGGAAAACTTATTCGGATTTTGGCTATCGTATTGCATATCGCTCATGGCAACAATGTTGAACGATTCCTCATCACTGGCAAAGGGTGGTGTTTTAAATTGATAGATGTCCGATTTGGCCTTTCCTGTCTTTACCCGATAAAAGTATTCGGTAAAGCGTTCCAAACCTGTCAACGTAACGGTATGTACCCTAGAATCCGAAAAATTGATGTCTTCGGCCTTGCCTGTGGCCTTTTTGCCCAATTTTGGAGTGGTTCCATATTCCACAATACTCTCCTCTCCATTGGTGGTCTCCCACATGATGGTGATGGAATTGGGTTCGGCGTTCTGCAGATAGGGTTGTACCAAAATCTGTGGCTCGGATTGAGCCATGATTTGGGCAATGCCCAAAAATAAGAAGATCAGTAGTTGGTTGATTTTTTTCATTAGGCTATAGCGTTGGTTTTTAGGAAGGCCTCGTTCAATATTTCCAAGGCTTTTTCCAGTTCTTCCCTAGAAATGGTCAAAGGTGGGGAGAGTTGCAGTACATTTCCTTTGGAAACTTTGAAACTCAGTCCATTTTTTAGGCATTCGTACATGATTTCCTCTGCTTCGGCTGTCGCTTTTTCCTTGGAGGTCCTATTGGTCACCAGTTCAATTCCCCATAAAAGTCCAACCCCACGCACATCGCCGATCAAGGAGTATTTTCTATGCATTTTGTACAGGGCTTTCTTCATAAATTCCTCATCTGCCTTCACCTTTTGCAATAGGTTTTCTTCTTCAATAATTTCCAAAAGGGTTAACCCGGCTACGGAGCCCAACGGACTTTTTTCGTGGGTATAATGCCCCAAGGAGATGTGCCCGAACCTGTTGTATTCCTCTCGGGTCACAATGGCTGCTTGGGGAACAATGCCTCCACCCAAGCCTTTGCCCAAACAAAGGATATCGGGTTCAATACCAAACAGTTCGTAGGCGAACATTTTACCAGTGCGTCCGAAAGCGATCGGGATTTCATCCAAAATCAACAACACCCCATACTTGTCACAAAGTTCACGAGCACCTTGCCAATATTTAGCGGATGGGATCTGAACATCGGTGTTCCGGATGGTCTCGGCCAAAAAGGCGCCGATCTCATCATCCTTGGACAACACATGCTCCAAATACTCCAGGGCTTTTTCCTCGTTCCCTTCAAAAATACCACGATAGGTAATAGGGGGCGGAATGCGTTCCACACCGGGCATCAATGGCCCCATATGTTCTTGAAAAATGGATTCTCCGCCTACGCTGATGGCATCCAAATTGGCCCCATGGAACGAGTCCCAAAAGGAAACCACCTTATGTTTTCCGGTCACCGCACGGGCCAGTTTCAAGGCAATACTAATAGATGAGCTCCCGTTCGGGGTCAATAAAATACGGTTCAGTCCTTTTGGGGTATAGGATGTCAATTTCTCAGCAAACTGGATGGCTTTTTCATTGGTATATCTTCGGGTTGAAAACGTGAGTTCCTGAAGTTGCCCCATGAGCGCACTCACCATTTTAGGGTGCGAAAATCCTACTTGGTGCACATTGTTTCCATGAAAATCCAGATAGCGTTTCCCTGAAATATTCTCCAAATAGGAGCCTTCGCAATTTTTTAATACGTCCAGACAAGGGGTGGACATGGATTGGTGCAAAAAATATTTGGCATCCTTTTCCAATAGCTCCTTGGTCTGGTCGTTCACTTCTTCCCTTAACCATTCGCCCCTTGCAGAGGTGAGGTTGATGTCGCCTTCCACAACAGATTCCGTGTTGTGCCTATCGTGCTTCATATGGTCCATATTTCGCTAGTATTTCCCTTTCTTCGGATGAATCGTTCAACACATAAATATCGTACGAATTCCCGTGATTGTAAACCCGTACTACAATGTGTCCTTTTTGGCTTTTGTATTGGTCCAATCTGCCCCCGATCACATCCTTGGTGCCTTGGAGCATAATCGTTGAAAAAATATCCCGTTCGCCAGGGTACAATTGTGTTGAAGTGATTCTTCTTAAAACTTCCTCGCCCGGATGGTCAGCCGTCCAATTCTGTTGGATCCAAACACGTGGTCGGATCGTACGAACATAAAATGGATTTTGGGAATCCCGGTTACCGTGATGGTTGAGTGTGGCCACATCCACCGGGCCGATTACCGGAGCCACGTGGGATTCCAAGGCATCCAAATTGGTCTGGCCCATGCCGTCTATTCCCGAAATATCACCGCCCGTGTAGTAGTTGAACTTGCCGTAATCGATACGGATACCGTTGCTCAATGGGTTCTCCCCGGGATATTCCCCCTGTTTGAACAAAGGGTAAAAGGAATCATCATAACCCGTCCAAATGTTTCCGTTGGAGGCAATGTTCTGTATTGAGAATTTTGGATAATCCTTTGGATTATTTTTCAAAATGATTTGGTCCGAACGACCCACTTTCAAGGCCTCATTGATTAATCCAACTTTTTTAGCTTGATAATCGATAAACTTCCAATACTCTTTTAAAGTGGGTATCATCCCATAGGCATCGCTTGAGAAACGTTTCTCAGCCTGTACTTTGGAATCTTTCAGGTTGAGGGGGAATTCAAACCCACGGTCGATCAATTTTTTGATGGGGATCAAGGTTCCCACTTCCATGATTCCGGTCAATTGATACCCTCCCGGAGCTGTTTTTCGCAAGGAATCAATTTCCCCAAAATGATCATCGTGGTAATGGGTGATGAGGGCATAATCCAATTTTCGCTCTTGCGTTTTGGGCAAAAATTGGTCAATATAATCCACGATCCATTGGGGTGCCGTTTTGGACCTGTTCGGAACCAGCTGGGCATTTCTACTCGATGTGGTCCTAGGATGGGTCTCGGACATGTCCCCTGCATCCACCAACATGGTGGTACCATCAGGAAAAACCATAAAAGCGGCATCACCTCTACCGGTATTAATGTGATGGATGTCCAAAAAACCAGGTTGCCAAGCAGGTAATTGCTGCTTTTGGCCTAGTACCATTAAAGCCGAAAGGAATAGAACGGCAAAAAAACCTGATTTTTTGAAGTTGATATGCATGCTATTTTTCTCTGTATAAATGATTGGCGGGAATGATCTGTTTCGGGATGTTGGCTCCTTGGTATTTTACATCCAAGTGGTAGCCTCCCCCTCCGTTAAAAAATTCTACCCTGATCAAATGTTTGCCTTTGGTCAGTTCAATAGCTTCGCCACGTTCCATGACCCCATGGTCCCCATCGTTGTCCACCACCAATTTTCCATCCACATAGAGTTTGCTCCCGTCGTCACTGTTGGTAAAAAAGCCATATTTCCCATCTTCAGGAATATCCAAATAGCTTTCCAACACCAAGGCCACCTGTTCTTGTTGCACATCTTCCGTCAATGCTTGTTTATGGGAAAATTCGGCAACAAAACCTTCTTTAACAGGCTTTAAGGTAGCGAAATTGGGTAATTTGTCCATCCCTTCCCCGTAATAAATGGTATAGGCAACAGGGTCTTCCTTGGTTTCAGGAACCAACCTGAAATTGGCCTCTGCAATCGTACTCACTAATTGGTCATCTTGAAAGACACCAGCCTTTACAATCTCGGTCTGCTTCAGGTAAAAAGTATCTTGATAGACCTTGCTGTTATCCATGGTCGGAACAGCATTTCCAATGGTATATCTAATCTCACCCACATTGTTAGGGTTCTGCATCACCACAGCAACGGAATCCGCCTTAAAAACTCCTCCAGCAGGCTCAAAATAGCCTGCATCCGGAAGAATCTTTGGTTGGGTTATCTGCTCTTTTCGCTTATAGGTCAAGTTGGGTTTTTCATTACCGATAAAAGCTCCTTTAACGGGCCTCCCGATCCAAGATTGGGGAGTTTGCAATCCCATGGCATAGGCCACCGTGGCTGCATTGTCGTATTGGTATACGGTCTCTTCAATCTGATATCCTTTTTTGATTCCTGCACCATAAAGGATAAAGGGTATCTCCATTTCGGCCAAACTTTCACCCCCGTGCCCAAAACCGATTCCACCGTGATCGGCAGAAACAATGAACAGGGTCTTTTCAAAAATGCCCGCTTCTTTGGTCGCGTTGACAATCTCTGTGATCAAAGAGTCTGCCTTTTCCACGGATTTGTAATATTCCAGGCTTCCATGGCCCAAGGCATGGCCTGCATGATCTACATGATCCAAATGCACAAAGGTGAATTTTGGAGTATGCTCCTTAATATAGTTTACCGCTTCTTCTGTGGTATTGTCCTCGTGGTCCCCGTCAATATCAAAATCGACGTCCTCCTTTTCGAACAAACGTCCAAAGCCATCCCAATCGTAAATGGCCCCTACATGGGCTTCGGGCTGTTGGTCGTGGAACAAGGTGAAAATGGTTGGGAAAGTTCCATTTTTGGTCGCTACTACGGGTGGCAATTGATGGTCAAACTTTTCCCATCCGTTGGAAGTGACCCCGTGTTGTTCGGTATCGGCTCCCATGATCATACTGGCCCAATTGGGGCTGGAACTTGATGGCAGTACGGAACGGGCATGCATGGTGGCGGCCCCATTTTGTATCATGGAATCCATCATGGGCGTATGTGCCCTTTGAATCCCATTGGGACTCATACCGTCCACACCGATAATCACGATGTGCTCTATACCCTTAGGGGTATCATCCTTTTTGGAAGAACAAGACCACAGGAACAAAATCCCTGTGGTCATTGCCATTATTTTTATGGTTTTATTTAGCTTCATTACCACTAATAATTGTCCGCTACATCCCACCACAATCGGGTGTTCAAATCATCCGCTCCCATTCGTGATACGGCTTCTTGATAGTTGGCACTGTTTGTGGATTTTACAGAGTTTGGATATTGAAAGCGTACGGGCACCTTACCGCCATTTACGGCATCCGGGCCTGGAATCACTTCCGGCATGCCGGTACGTCTCCAATCAGACCAAGCTTCGAAGCCTGTATAGAAAAGGGAAATCCATTTTTGCATGGCAATTTTTCCCAATCTCTCCTCAGCTGTACCTGAAAGAGCCACATCTGCCTGAGCGATATAGGCATCAACATCGAATGCCTGTAAATCTGCGGCAATATCATTCCATCCACCAGCGATTATTCTTTCAACATAATAAGCAAAGGAAGCTCTGATACCATTTTCATAATACTCGGTTGCATCTCCAACGGCAATGAAATTCCTCTCCCTGGCTTCTGCCAAGATAAACTGTAGTTCAGAGTAGCTCATGATAATGGTCTGCGAAGCGGTAGGTGAAGCCTGTTCAACGTTACAAGCCCTACAGGCCAACAAAATACCCAACCTTGAAATAAAGTTGGAACCTGATTTATCCGCATCTCCAGAAGGGCTATATCCCAAAGCTGCCTCATCATCCAATCCATTGGGCATGCCAACATAATCAGCCAAATTATCGGAATAGATGCCTTTTCCGGAATCGGTTGTGGGCTGGGCAAAAACGATCAACCTTCTGTCCCCCAAGTCCTTCAATCTTGTCTCCAATGTTGTACTTAGACGAACTTCATCGAAACTTCCGGAACGGGTATCATATTTAGGCTGTGGATTATCTGAATTCCATTGCAACAAAGCAGCATCGGCATTGCTCTCAAAAATAGGATAGGCAGTACTGCTCCCAACTATTTCAGACATTTCAGAAACGGCTCTTGAATTGTCCACATCACTGATGCGCATGGCCAACCTTAAGCGTAGGGAGTTGGCAAATTTCCTCCATTTTAAAACATCTCCTCCATATAAAATATCCCCTGTAATGTTCTCAGCCCCAGTCAATATGGAATTTGCAGATTTTAAATCCGTCAAGATGCCGTCATATATTACACTTTGAGGCGTAAATGCGGGGGTAATGTTATCCCCGCTGATTCCTTGGGTGGCCTCGGTGTAGGGAACATCTCCATAGGCATCTGTCAAGTATGAATAAATCCAAGACTTGATTATAAGGGCAACACCATAATAGTTTTGCTGTTCCTCATTTTCTTTGGTCTCCCTAATGATATTTTCAACATCTCGCAGTGAGGCATAGGCATTATCATAGGGATTACCTGTTGGAGACCAGTTGTACGTGTCTCCAGAGGTGAACTGCAACCTTGCGGCATATTGTGTTACGGTAAAACCTTCTTCCCATCCTTGATCTCCCCAGTTATATGCCATTTCTCTCATAATCCCTGGCAACAATAGGCTTGGTTCAGCACTTTCCGGATAGTTGGGGTTCGTGTTTATTTGCTCAAAATCGTCCGTACAGTTGATCATACACAACAATGAAAATGTCATGAATATCATTTTTTGAATGTTCTGTAGTTTTTTCATCGGATTGTATAATTAAAAGTCAATTCTTAGGTTAATTGTGTATGTCTTGGTACTTGGGTAAGACATATTCTCGATACCAGGTTGCAGCGTGCCTCCGGCAACTGAAACGGTTTCGGGGTCAAAATGGGGGTTGTCTGTCCATAGCAAAAGGTTTCTTCCTGTAACAGAGAGTCTTGCCCCTGTGATCGGCAGTTTGTCCACAAACCTTTTTGGCAAGGTATACCCAAGGGTAACTTCCCTTAGTTTGGTGTAGGAGGCATCATATTTGGCCGCTTCCACGTTATCCCTTTCATAGTATCTGTTGTTCCAAGTTCTGGCATCCACGTTCACCGCGTTGGGCGTGTATACCCCTGGCGAAGTTTCCACTACACCTTCCCCAACTATTCCGGTTTCCCTTCCTTCCAAAGTTTCTTTTAACTGACCGGATGTACTACCGATGGTCTTTGTCCTTGACACCACGATACCGCCTTGTCTAGTATCCAATAGGAAGCTAAGATCGAATGCCTTGTACTTGAAGCTGTTCATCATTCCCAAGGTATAATCCGGCGCATAATCCCCTTGGTAAACCAAGTCATCCGTTCTCATCGGAATCCCTTGATCATTGAAGATCTTTTGACCGTAGTATGGGCTGTTTTTATCCTCTACCCTTTGGAATCCCCTTCCGTAAATGGCACTGATGGAGCCTCCTTCACGGGCTTGGATGTATGCCCCGTTACGTTCGGTCAATGTATAATTTACACCTCCCAAATCGGTCACTTCACTTTTATTGGTGGAGAAATTGAAAGTTGACCTCCATGTGAAATTGTCAGATTTAATTGGAATGAAACTAGCAATGGCCTCAAAACCATAGTTCCTTACCTCTCCGGCATTGATCAATTTACTGGTATAACCACTGGCTATATCGGTACTGATAGGTATGATCTGGTTCTTTGTTCTACCATCATAATAGGTAGCATCTATGTTTACCCTGCTTTGGAAAAAACGTAGGTCCAAACCAAATTCATAGGAAGAGGTAATCTCAGGCTTAAGTTCCGCATTGGGGATCAAAGAGGACTCCGTTAAGGCCGGATAATCGCCAAATGGTGATTCGTTGGTATAGAAACTTTCCAATTTGTATGGGTCCGTATCGTTACCCACCTCGGCATAGGCAGCCCTTATCTTGGCAAAGGAAACAAATTCCGGTAACTCAAAAATATCACTTGCAATGGCACTCAAGGTTGCGGAAGGATAGAAGTAAGAGTTATTATCCGTTGGCAATGTGCTCGACCAGTCATTCCTTCCTGTTAGATCAAGGTATACTTTTTCATCATAAGCAAACCTTGCAAAACCATACAAACTGTTGATCCTTTTTTCCCTGTCGCTGGTAGATACCTCCAAAGGCTTTCTGGTATTGTTGAAAGAGTAAACCCCTGGGTTTATCAGCTGAGGCGCAACGGTTTGGGTATAATCCTGCTTTTGTCTCAATTGGTTTCCACCTGCAGAAACATTGATATTCCACTTCCCATTGAAAGTATTATCGTAGGAAATCAAAAAGTCCGTATTGGATTCTTCAAAGAAGACATTGTCTTCCCTATAATAGCCCAAAGGAAAACGCTGTGTACTGAAAGCCCTTTTCTTGGCCCTTAAATCTCTATAGAAATCACGTCCTGTACGCACCATTACATTCCAATGGTCATTGATTTTGTAGTTTGCACTCACATTTCCATAAACCCTGTCCTTGTCTTGGGAGTTGGTGTTTTCATAGACATTGAAGAAAGGGTTGTCGTGGTAGTTATAGTTGTAGTTGAATTGCTGTAGTCCCTCTCTTCCACGCATCCAATAATCCCTTAGGTTGTTCGTATTGATCTGTCTTCCGTACCAGATGAACAAATACATGATACTTTCCGTACCATAACTCAATGATGGCCTGTTGCCACTATCTGTCTTAATATAATTGATGTTCGCATTTAGGGTCACCTTGTCCGTAAGGTTAAGGGCCGTGTTCAAGTTGAAGGAATTCCTCTTAAGATCGGTATTGGGAACAACACCTTCTTGATCCAAGTTTTGATAGGAGAAACGGATATTTCCCATATCCCCAGATTTGGATATGGCAATACTATTTGTCTTGGTAAAACCTGTTTCAAAGAAATCTTTGGTATTATTGGGTTGTGATACCCATGGAGTAGGTATTATTGGGGAATCACTTACCAAATAATCCCCTCCTCTTGTACCATCCTCTCTTGGGGAATCAAATTGGGGGATCAACAAACCGGTATCCAATCTTGGACCCCAGCTTTCATCCACACCATCCGCTATACCACTTCCGCTACCATCCACAAATGCAAATTGTTGGTTGTTACCTTGTCCATATTCATTTTGCCAATCCGGCAAAAGCAAAATGTTCTCAACAGTAACTCCTGTATTGATGGTAATACCCAACTTTCCGCTTTCAGATTTTCCTTTTTTGGTGGTGATGATAATGGCACCGTTTGCCGCCCTGGCTCCGTAGAGGGCCGCAGCAGCTGGACCTTTCAACACGTTTATGGACTCAATATCCTGTGGATTGATCTCAGCAGCTCCATTTCCATAATCCACGTCCTGTGTTCCGGAACCTGAAGAGCCAACAATTTCATTACTGATCGGAGTACCGTCAACAATGAACAAAGGTGAGTTACCATTGATGTTCAAGGAAGCATCACCCCTGATGCTTACCCTAGCGGACCCTCCCAATCCTGAAGGACTATTGGTGATTTGAAGACCTGCGACCTTACCAGAGATCCCGTTCAATAAATTGGGCTCCCGAGCCGAAGTTACTTCTTCCGAATCCAATTCTTGGGAAGCATATCCCAATGATTTCTTTTCCCTTTTGATACCCAGAGCGGTAACCACCACCTCATCCAACTGTTGGGAGTCTGGCTCCAACATAATGGTTGCAGAGGTTTGTCCAGAAGTGGCAAACTCTTTGGCTACATATCCTATATAGGATACCAGCAAAGTTTCATTGGCGCTGGGCAACTGAATTTGAAAGTTCCCATCAAAGTCTGTAGCCACACCTGTGGTACCACCTTTTACAACCACCGAAGCTCCAGGCAACGGTATGTTGTTCTCGTCCACTACCGTTCCCGAAAAAGTAACCTGGGAATAGCCGATGATACTTGCTGTAAAGGCAAGTAAAAACGTTAGAATTGATTTTTTCATTTATTGAGTATTTGTAAAATTTGGTTAATTATTTATCAACAAATATCCAACACAAGAGTTAAGGCATGCCCTTAAACAGATTAAAAAAATGATATGGAAAGGTTAAAAGAAACTGCCCAATGTTAGGTAAACATTATTTACAAATATGCACTTTTAAAAGAGTCTCTATTTTATTGAACTTTGAAAAGAATCCATTTTTATAAGGGATTGAAAAGTTTTTTTAGTAATTATGAAAACTGGTAGAATGTTATAAATATTAAAATAGCAAGCATACCCCAAAATGGAAGATTATTTAATCGGAATCGGTAAACGGATCAAGGAAATTCGGAAGAACAATAAAAAGACCATAAGTGATGTTGCCATCAATGCAGGGGTCACCGCAGGGTTGATTTCCAGGATAGAAAATGGAAGGACCATACCTTCCTTACCTGTCTTCTTAAAAATCGTTGGGGCCTTGGATACCGAACTCACGGATTTTTTTGATGGCATGCCCAAAGTGAACGGTCAGAATTTTTTGGTTTCCCGAAAAGATGACCAGACCATTATCGAAAAGGAAGATGAGGCCATCGGTTTTACCTACAACTACATCTTTAGCAAACATTTGAACTCGGTAGGGTTTGAAAGTGTACTCTTGGAAGTGCAACCCAATTCAAAGCGCGATAAGGTGGTCACTGATGCTTTTGAGTTCAAATACATCCTTACGGGGGAATGCTATTATGTCATCGGTGATCAAGAGGTGTTGTTAAAGGAAGGGGACTCCATCTTTTTTGATGGTAGAATCCCCCATGTTCCTATCAACAAAGGCAAAGTGCCCTCTAAAATGTTGGTGGTCTATTTCTTTATCTGATCATGGATACAGGACTCCGGCCAAAGCGTCCAAAGAAGTAAGGATGTAAGTAGGTTCTGCGGTTTCCAATTGCTCGCGGTTCTGGGCCCCCGACAGTACTGCCACTGTGATACCACAATGGGCATTTTTCCCTTCTTCAATATCGATGACGGAATCGCCAGCCTTTAACACGTGCTCAGGACCTACAATGTGGAACATTTCCATGGCCTTATCGATCATTTCAGAAGAAGGCCTTCCGTTTACCACATCATCCGCAGTGATCAATGCATCGATCTGTTTGCCAGGCTCCCATCCCAGTTTGTCTAAAAGGGATTGTGCCGTTTTTCTATCATAACCTGTGTTCAGCACCACTTTTACCCCATGGGATTTTAAAATCTCAAAAAGTTCTTCCACACCTTCATATGGGGTCACCTCCAAATTGGTATAGGCTTCTTTCAACATTCCTTTAAAATCTTCATGTACCGCTTTGGCATCCACTACTTCTTCCCTGCCATTTTGGGTCGCTTCCAAAACATCCACAATAGCCTTGTACTTTTCCTTTCCAGCACCAAATTCGAGGACCGTTTCCAGGGAAACATCCACCCCCCATTTGGCCAATGCCTGTCTAACTGTTTTATATACTACATTATCCTCGTTCACCGTAGTGCCCGCCATATCAAAAACCGCTAGTTTAATTTCTTTCATAAATTGATTTTCTGCGTATTAAAAATTGTTGCTATGTTCTTTTTGCTGAATCCGGCACTCCCTGTCATGCCCTTGCCTCCGATTCCGGTAACGATATGGATATGCTCATCAATGGTCTTTTGGAAGATATCGCTTGTCTTACACTGGGAGTACATGCCATACCACCTTCTTTGGATTTCATAGGTTGGCAAATCGATGATTTTCTTGGCTTCCTCCACCATAAAATGGTCAATATCCATATCCAAGTCGTACCCTAGGTCTTCTATGGAATTGGCATCCGCATATTGATGGGAATCTCCCAAAATTACGGAACCATCCACAGCCTGCTTGAACAAAATGTGGACCCCCCACTGTTTTTGAAAGCTATCCTCTGGCTCATTCTGCTTGATTCTAGCGAATGATGGACACTCGTGGAAGGCCTCATATCTCCTGATGGACCATCCTGTTAGAATAGATCCCTTTAACTCGTAATTGCCTTGGGGTTTGGTCTGCATCATCTGCAATTTGGACACTTCCAGATCACTATGGGCAAATGCTTCGGGATATAGATTCTTAAAATCGCTTCCATTGCAAATAACCACTTTTTTGGCCCAAAGCTTTTCCCCTGCCGAGCTTTCCACCTCAATCCAATCCCCGTTTCGTTCGCAATTGATCACAGGGAAACTCATTTTGATCTCCATTCCCTTGTGGGTCCCCAAAAATTCCTGTAACCTGTGGATCATAATCCTGGGTTCCACGGTAACTTCTTCAGGGAAAAAGAGTCCTGCAGTCACGTAATCCTTCCTCAACCCTGGGTAACGGTCCAAACATTCGCTTTTGGTAAGCATTTTTGAAGCGTACTCGTTGCTGTTGTTGATGGCCCTGAGTTCCACCAACAATTGTTCTTCCTCTTCATTGGAAGCCAAATATACCGTACCGTTCTGACGGATGCTGATATCGAACTGTGATTGGATCTCTTTGTAAATACGAAGGCTCTCCCTTCCGTATTTCTGCCATTTGGAGTTCATACCCGATGGAACCACTTGTCCAAAATTTTGTGTGGTCGCTCCTTTGGGATAGGCATTTTTTTCCACCAAACAGACTTTTAATCCCATTTCCATGGCGTGATAGGCATGAAAAGTCCCCAAAATGCCACCACCTACAATGACGACATCATATTTATTGTCCATAATCCAATCGTTCTTTTATATTTTCAGATTTGTGTCGTGCCCCAAAATGGAGAAACAACATTACGGTAATCACTATTCCGATAACGGCCACGGCATACGTGCCATACACAAAGAAGTTAAGCCAAGAAAGCTTGGCCTGTCCAAAATTCTTGTAGAGCAATACCAAAACACTGCCCGCATAGCCAAAGGCATCTGCGATGTAGATAAGAAACCCTGAGTTCCCCCTTACCTTAAAGGCTGCAATGAACCGATCAAAAAACAGGCAGTTGAAGGGCACGTAGCAAATGTAGAGTCCAAAACCGGTTGAAACCATCCAAACAAAGGGGTCCAATACCCCCGTTTGGAACAAGATGGTAGACAAAGCCAACACTACAGTACCCAACAACAAAAGACCGTGATAGGTGAGCAAGGCCTTAAAATTATCCTTAATATAAAAAATGGTCCCAATAATCAATAGTACCACAATGGCGATGATGATTTCGGAAGTCGAAAACACGGAGATATCGCCTTGATAGCCGATACTGTCCCACAATTCGCGGGCAAAATTGTCCCTGAAATCCCTAAAAGCGGTCAGAAAGGTGTAAAAGATGACCACCAACAGTAACGGAAAAAAGAACTGTTTCACCAAACTGCTACGGTCTTCCTTGGTCATGGGAATCCGCTCGGTCCTGCTTTCAATATCTTCAGGGGTTGGCGGCGGCACCTTTTGCAACATGTAGGAACAAAGGAGTAACGGTATAAAAAACAACGCTCCGGTCACTACTGGCATCCAAAATTCAGTGACTCCCCAATTGTTCATCACATAAAGTCCAACGGATTTGACCACGCCACTCGATACGATAAAACTGGCCGAGAGTACCACCCCAAGAATGTCCGTGAACCTTCTCCCTTCAATATACGAGAACACAATGCCCCAAATCATACCCAAGGGCAAACCGTTCAAAAACATAAAAGCAATATTGTACGGGGCGGGCACCCAGGCGAACAACAACAAGGAAAGCTCCGCCATCGCAATCAGGGAAATCAGGTACATCAACCTTCGGTTGGGTTTTAATTCTGAAATCACCTTGATCCCCACAAATTTGGAAAGTGCATACCCTACCACCTGTGCAATGACCAACAGTATTTTGTAGTTTATCCCGAAATAGGACAGCCCTTCAAAAGTGGCCACTGAAAACGGCTTTCTAAAGGCATACATGCAAAAGTAGGTGCCAAAAGCAGCCAGCGATGCATGCAAAACAAAAATCAAACTCGACCGCTTTTTCAACATACCTTATATATTATATGTTTACAAATACTAAAATTATGTTTCAAATTACTCAAATTTATAAGAAAAAAACCCTTCTTTTTAGATTAAAAAATTGTTAGTAAAAAATTACACTTTTTAAGGATTAGGGGATATAATCCGATTTAAAAAAGAGTTTTGATCTATAAATAACTATTTTCATTGAAGAATTCCACTTCAATTTATGTATTGGATAGGTTATGATATTGGCAGTTCCTCCATAAAAGCTGCTCTAGTGCATGCCAATGATGGCAGTGTTAAGGATATTGCCCAGCAACCCAAACAGGAAATGCCCATCGATTCCCCAAAAAGTGGCTGGGCCGAACAAGATCCCGATCTATGGTGGAAGCATGCCTGCAATGCCACCCAAGAGCTGATCAAAAAACATAACATTGACAAAAACCAGATCAAGGGAGCTGGGATTTCCTATCAAATGCACGGGTTGGTCGTGGTGGACAAGAACCTGAAACCATTGCGGCCGTCCATCATTTGGTGCGATAGTAGGGCGGTGGAAACGGGGGAAGACCTTTTCAATAAAGCGGGGCACGACAAGTGTGTGGAACATTTATTGAATTCTCCTAGCAATTTTACCCTTTCCAAGTTGAAATGGGTAAAAGACCATGAACCTGATATTTTTAGGAACATCCACAAGTTCATGTTACCTGGGGATTATATCGCCTTAAAACTTTCCGGAAAATGTGTGACAACACCTTCAGGCCTTTCCGAAGGCATTCTTTGGGATTTCAAGGAAAATGCATTGGCCACATGGCTTTTGGAAGAAGCGGGAATTGATCCCTCCTTGGTTTCAGAAATCCGTCCCTCCTTTTCGGAACAGGGCACCGTGAACAAACAAGGGGCATTGGAATCTGGCCTTCCAGAAGGTATTCCCATCATGTACCGGGCCGGGGACCAACCCAACAATGCCCTTTCCCTAAATGTGATGCAGCCCGGACAAATTGCAGCTACCGGGGGTACTTCAGGCGTGGTGTACGCTATTTCCGAACACGAACAAACAAAGGAACACACCCGAATCAACAGTTTTGCCCACACCAACCATTCAGCCACCCATCCCCGAATTGGCAAGCTGCTCTGCATCAACGGAACAGGGATCCAATACAGTTGGATCAAGAACGAACTAACCCAAGGACTTTCCTATAACGAAATGAATCTAAAAGCGGAATCGGTGCCTATCGGGTCCAACAGCCTACAAATCATTCCCTTTGGAAATGGGGCCGAACGCATGCTGGAAAACAAGGACAAGGGATCCCGTATCCTGAACCTCAACTTTAACCAACACAAGGCACCACACCTGTTTAGGGCTGCTTTGGAGGGCATTGCCTTTTCCTTTGTGTATGGTATGGAAATCCTAAAGAACGATGGAGTACACATCACCTCCGTCAAAGCGGGAAATGACAACCTGTTCCAGGCCAACATCTTTGCCAAGACCATTGCAACCCTTACCAACAGCAAAATTGAAATAGTGGAAACCACTGGGGCTGTGGGAGCGGCTCGAGCGGCAGCTTTGGCGTTTGGTGACTTTAAAAACATGACCGAGGCCACAGCTTCGGATGCCATTCAACATACGTATTCGCCAGATGCTTTTTCCGAGGCATACCAAGAGGCCTATCAAAAATGGAAAAAAGAACTCAATAGCTATTTGCACAACTGAACAAATCCATATTATGATCACAACAGGAGACAAGGAATTTTTTAAGGGAATCCCAAAAATTCCGTTTGAAGGAAAGGGATCGGACAATCCGCTCGCCTTCAAATACTATGACGAAAACAAACTTGTGGGCGGTAAGTCCATGAAGGAGCATTTCCGGTTTGCCATTGCCTATTGGCATACGTTTACCGGGGTTGGTTCCGATCCTTTCGGGGCACCTACCCAAGCTTTCCCTTGGTTAACGAGTTCGGACCCAATCCAACAGGCCAAGGACAAAATGGATGCTGCCTTCGAGTTCATTACCAAAATAGGCGCCCCGTACTTTTGTTTTCACGATTTTGATTTGATTGCGGAAGGCAACACTCTTGCAGAATCCGAAAAACGGTTGGACCTCATCACCGATTATGCCCAGGAAAAAATGACGGCATCCGGGGTAAAACTGCTCTGGGGCACGGCTAATTGCTTTAGTCACCCCCGTTATATGAACGGCGCAGCGACCAATCCCGATTTTGATGTGGTGGCCTTTGCCGGGGCACAGATCAAAAATGCGTTGGATGCCACCATCAAACTGGGAGGTGAAAACTATGTTTTTTGGGGCGGTCGAGAAGGGTATATGTCGTTGTTGAACACCGATATGGGCCGGGAACTGGACCACATGGCGCGTTTTCTGCATATGGCGAAGGACTACGCCCGCAAACAGGGGTTCAAGGGTACTTTCTTCATAGAACCCAAACCCATGGAACCGACAAAACATCAATATGATTTTGATGCTGCCACCGTTCTGGGCTTTTTGACCAAGTACGACCTCTTGGATGATTTCAAACTCAACATTGAAGTGAACCATGCCACCTTGGCCCAGCATACCTTTGAACATGAATTACAGATAGCCGCCGACAACGGACTTTTGGGAAGCATAGACGCCAATCGGGGCGATTACCAGAACGGGTGGGACACGGACCAATTCCCCGTAGATGTGTATGAGCTCACCCAAGCTATGTTGGTGATACTGCAAGCAGGAGGCTTTCAGGGAGGCGGTATCAATTTTGATGCGAAGATCAGAAGGAACTCAACAGACCTGGAAGATATTTTTTATGCGCACATTGGTGGAATGGATGCATTTTCCAGAGCTTTGGTCGCCGCAAATAGTATTTTGGAAAATTCCGACTATCTTAGCAGGAGAAGAGACCGCTATGCGTCTTTTGATGCTGGGACCGGAAAAGCGTTCGAAGAAGGGAAACTTAGCTTGGAGGACCTCTATGCGCACGCCAATTTGCACCAAGACATCAAAAAGCGGAGCGGTCAACAAGAGTTGTTTGAAAACATCATCAACCAATTTATTTAATTAACAAAACAAACTAATCTATTTGGCTTTTGACCTAGGGCCAAACAATCAAATTGTAAAACATGGCACTTATTTCGTTTTTGGGATTTACGCTCTTGGTAGCATTTATATCCTGGTGGTCCGTTAGAAAAACGGATGAAACATCTTCTGATGGTTATTTTCTTGGGGGAAGGAGTCTTACTGCTGGCGTCATTGCCGGCTCATTGCTTTTGACCAACCTTTCCACAGAACAAATTGTAGGTCTTAACGGTAGCGCCTATAAGGATGGGTTATCCGTAATGGCTTGGGAAACCTTGGCTGCATTGGCCATAGTGGTAACTGCAATGTTCTTGTTGCCCCGCTATTTGAAAGGAGGCCTTACCACTGTTCCCCAATTTTTGGCCAAAAGATTCGATACTACCACCAAGACCATCACTTCGGGATTGTTCTTGACAGGTTATGTGGTGGTGTTGCTCCCAGTGATCCTGTATTCTGGTTCCGTGGCCATTAGCGGCATGTTCGATATACCCCAAGTACTGGGCGTATCCGACTCCACGGCACTGGTCATCTGCATATGGGGTATTGGAATCGTAGGTTCCATTTATGCCGTTTTTGGTGGGTTAAAAGCTGTGGCCGTTTCCGATAGTATCAACGCCATCGGACTTATTATAGGAGGTGTGCTCATTCCTGTTTTTGGATTGATGGCCATTGGGGATGGAAGCGTTCTGTCTGGCCTTGACACCTTGATGTCTGCCAATCCAGAGCGTTTCGACTCAACAGGAAATCCCGGACAAGAAGTTCCCTTCGCTACCATTTTTACAGGGATGATGCTCGTTCAGTTGTTCTACTGGGGAACCAACCAACAGATCATTCAAAGGGGATTGGGTGCCAAAAACTTGGCCGAAGGACAAAAGGGGCTTTTGCTGGCTGCCTTTTTAAAGATTTTGGGACCCATCATCCTGGTATTGCCCGGAATGATCGCCTACTATTATTTTGAAGGCGGATTGGCCAGTAGCGACCTTGCCTATCCAGAATTGGTAAGGGCCGTATTGCCCAAGCCGTTGATGGGCTTTTTTGCCGCGGTGCTTTTTGGTGCCATCTTGAGTTCCTTCAACAGTGTGTTGAACAGTTCTGTGACATTGTTCGGAATTGATATTTACAAACAGCACATCAACAAGGAAGCTTCGGAAATGACCATTGTAAAATATGGAAAGATTTTCGGGATTTGCTTGGCACTCGCCGCAATGTTCATTGCCCCACTCATTGCCAATGCGGGTAGTCTTTTCAACTATTTACAGGAAATCAACGGTATCTATAGCATCCCGATATTCACGATCATTGTAGTAGGTTATTTGACCAAAAGGGTTCCTGCCATTGCAGCTAAAATTGGTATCCTATCCGGTTCCATCTTGTACATCATCAGTCAATTTATCGTAGGGCCAAGAATGGTGGCCAGTGCGCTGGCCGAGGCGAAGGCAAACGGCGTTACCGACCCGCAAGAACTGCATATGGTAGAGGCAGGTGCCTATCCCCATTATCTTCATGTCATGGCGATATTGTTCATTACCAATATCATCATCATGTTGATCATCGGTAAATTCTACCCAAGAAAAGAGGCGTTCGAACTGGAATATACCAAACAAGTGTCCATAGAACCTTGGAAACACGTTAAATTGGCAAGTGCCTTTATTTGTATAGTGGTAATCACCATCTATATTTATTTTGCCAAATAGCAAACCAATACTATTCCATAAAAAAGAAAAAGCCCGGGATTTGATCCCGGGCTTTTTCTTTAATTGGTCGGTTTAATTATTGCAATACACTTTTTAAAAAGTGTTCTTTATAAGCACGACCAAGCGGTATTTTGGAACCATTGGTCAACAACACCTGGTTCCCAGAGATCCTGTCTATTTTTTGGGTATTGATGATATGGGATTTGTGTACTTGGTAGTATTGACCTGCTGGTAGCACGTCCAACCAATGGCGCAAGGGCTCATTGGAAAGTATTTTCTTGTTCTTTAAATGGATCTCGGTATAATCGGAATCCGAAGAAATGGTGTAAATGTCACGAATCGAGACCTTGATATGTTCGTGGCTCGATTTTACATAAATCTCACTCACCTGCGTAGCGTCGTTCCTTAAAGCATTATGTTCCTGTTTAACGCTGACCTTATTTACCGCCTGCAAAAAACGTTGGAATGAAAAGGGTTTTAGCAGATAATCCACCACGTTCAGGTCGTAACCTTCCAGGGCATATTCAGAAAAAGCCGTGGTAAGTACTACATGTGGGGCTTCGGGGATGCTTTTTAGAAAATCGAGACCGTTGATCTTGGGCAAATGGATGTCCAGAAACATTAAATCCACAGGTTCCGCTTTCAAGAACTCCATGGCCTGTATACCGTCGGAAAAGACCCCAACAAGTTCCAGGGCAGGCACATCTTGGATGAACTTTTTTAAAATACGCTGTGCAGGGGGTTGGTCCTCAACAATAATGCATCTCATATTTTAAACTTTTTCTAGTTCTAGCTTTAGGTAAACATCATAGGTATTCGAAGATTCCTTGATTTCCAGTTCATGTTTTTTCGGATATAGAATCTCTAAACGCTTCCTTACGTTCTGAAGTCCGATGCCTTTTGCGATCGTATCCAAACTGGGTACCAACTCAAAATTGTTCTTGCAATGAAAATACAATATGTCATTCTCCACTTTTATCGAAACATCTATTTCGATATCAGACGATTGACCAGATTGACTGTGCTTAAAAGCGTTCTCAATAAATACGATCAAAATCAACGGGGCAATCTTATATTCCTCCTTTATCTCCTTCACATCAAACCGAACCACTCCCCTATCCTCTATCTGTAGCTTGTACAACCGGATAAAATTGCCCAATTGTTCCAACTCCTTCTTTAAAGGTACAAACTGTTCCTTGGATTCGTACAACATATATCGCAAAACCCCACTCATCTCCAAGATGATCTCTGGGGTCTTGGGCGAGTTCTGCAAGGCGTAGGAATATAGGTTGTTCAAATTATTGAACAAAAAATGGGGATTGATCTGACTGCGCAGAAACTGGATTTCGCTTTCCTGTATGGCACTCTTCAACTCATCGATCTGTGCCTGTTTTTGAAGGGCATCCCAACCAAATTTGCATCCCGATAGGATGAACATGACCGGCAACAATCCCAAAAGGGAAATATATAGACCAGGGAAGGTATCACCTCTCTTGGTACCCGGGTACATAAGGGGCTCCAAAATCAATTCCTCAATAGAAATTACGGTAGCAACAATGATGGCGAATCCCAAGAAAAATTGCCAGTATTTCTTCTTGTACAAAAACTTGGGCATCAAATAATAAGTAACCACGACGGTGGCCCCACTGTAATAAATCAGATACAGTGTCTTATCAAAATTTATGGTTTCCTCGTTTCGGTCGAACGAGAAAAATAGGAGCACGATAATGTGCAATACAATTTGGAAAAGAAGCTCCTTTCTAGAAATCAATACCTTACATTTAAAACAAGGTCAAATCTAGGGATAAAACCCCTCTACAAAAAAACAGATTTCCAAACAACCAAGTTTGCCCCCTCAACGACATTTTCCCTTCCTTTATACAAACCACTGGTTGATTGGAGGTTAACCTTTGTCGTTTGCGGAAAATAGTGGTGCGGTGTCAAAAACATTCATCATATTTGGTTTCCCTTCTTTTCCTTCGTTGAAAAGAAGTGATTTTACAGTTTTTGGTTTACTTTACAAACCAAAACATTAAGAAACTCTACAAACACAAAAAATTAAGAAGATGAAGAAAACACTATTTGCCATTGCCGTGTTGACTGGTCTGATGGTATCGGCACAATCCACATGGAAAGCAGATGGCGCACACTCTAAAGTAGGCTTTGCCATCACTCACTTGATGATCTCTGAAGTTGAGGGACATTTCGGCGAATTTGACATTTCGGCAACGGCCACCGATGCTTTTGAAGAGGTCGAATTCACTGTTGAGATCAAATCCACCAGTGTGGACACCGACAATGAAAGACGAGACAACCATTTAAAGAGCCCTGACTTCTTTGATGCGGAAAAATTTCCGTCCATCTCGTTTAAAAGTACCGGTTATGAAAAAACCGGAGACAAAACTTTTATGTTGACCGGAGACCTTACCATGCACGGGGTAACCAAGCCCGTGACCTTGGAAGGCAAGGTAAACGGAATCATCACCGATCAGCGCAGCAATAAATTAAAAGCAGGCCTTAAATTGACCGGAACGGTGAACAGGCTTGAATTTGGTGTGGGGGGAGACACCCCGACCTTGGGCGACGAAGTGGAGATGACCATTAACCTTGAAATGGCACAACAATAAAAACCGTAACCAAAATATCTTAACCAAGTAGAAGGGCAGGCCCAGGTCTTCCCTTCTACTTTATTTTTTATAGAGACCTAACAAAATGGGAAGAAAATCAGAAAACACTTTTAGGGAATTCCACCGTTACTTGGGATTCTTTTTAGCCGGCATCATGGCCGTTTATGCCATTAGCGGCATCGTACTTACGTTTAGAACCACAGACTTCTTGAAAAGCGAGTATGAGGTGAGCACCACTCTGGAACCAAACTTGCAAGAAGAGGCCTTGGGGACCGCTTTGCGAAGACGTGGCTTTAAAGTGGACAAGACCGAAGGTGATGTAATGTACTTTAATGGTGGAACCTATAACATAAAAACAGGTGAGGCTTCCTATACCGAAAAACGCTTGCCCATGATTTTGGAGAACATGAACAAACTCCACAAGATGCACACTGGGAACCCGTTGTTCTGGTTGGGTATTTTCTTTGGAATTGCCCTCTTGTTCTTTGCCGTATCGGCATTTTTTATGTTCAAGCCCAATGCTCCCATCTATAAAAAAGGACTCTACTTTGCAGTGGCAGGTTTTCTTTTGACCATTGTATTGTTATTTGTTTAACGAATAGGAGTTCCCCAGAAACGAGAAAAGCCACCATTGCAGGCGGCTTTTTTTATTTTTAAAAAGTCCCTTTTCGGACTTGGCAACCATAGTCATAGCACTAGGGACCTCCCCTTGCTTAATTGTGTGCCAAAATCTTTATGCGGTATGCAAAGCTAGTAACTTTTTAAGCAATGGGATCAACACATCTTTTTCCTTTTTAGTAAGAACGGCAATGGAATCTTGCGCTTCTTGAAAACGAAATCCAATAGCCTTGTCAATCAGTTCGATTCCTTTTTTGGTTAGCCCAGCTTTCTTGATCCTACCATCCGTTGGGTCAGGGGATCTATAGATATGCTCCAGGGCCATCAACCGATCAAGCAAGGCCGTCATGGCCCCAGAAGTAATCAGCACGGATTGCATGAGCTCTTTAGGGGTCAGTTCAAAAGGCGAACCGGAACGCCTCAATGTGGCCAGTACATCCAAGTCCGTGTAATGAATCCCAAATTCACCCAAAGATTGGTTGGCTTTCTTTTCCAAACTTTTGCCCAATATCAGGATTCTTCCCACAATATGCATGGCATCGGAATCCAAATCCGGCCGTTCCCGATTCCAGTCTGAAATCAAGGAATCGATGATATCAATTTTTTCTTCCATCCAAATAAAAATACACCAAAATATCTTTATGTAAAGATAAAAATCGATACATTTGACCAACTATCTTTATGTAAAGATATATTATCAATCACTCATCATCAAAAAAACAATCATGAGATCAACAGTTTTATTCCTATTCATTTTATTGGTATCCAGCAGTTTGACTGCACAAAAGACTCCCTTTGAAAATATACAATCAGAGATTCAACCTGAAGAATTAAAAAAGGACATTGACGTTTGGTTTGATTGGATACATGCCACCCATCCAGACCTGTCCTACACTGTAAAGGACATGGATGTGTTTTACAACAGCATTGCCCAGATCAAGGACAGTATTACACCCCCATTGAAAGTTTTGGAGTTTTGGAAACGCATTTCGCCACTGAACAGTCAATTATCGGATGGACATACATTTGTTGGCTATATAAACAGCGGCATTGTTGAAGATTACGTTTCTAAAGGTGGGGTTTTGTTCCCTTTTGAAGTTCTTTTCAATAAAAACAAACTTGTGATCCAATCCTTTATTGATGGAAAACCTACCAATTATAAAGGCTATCAAATAGTGGAGATCAATACTGTTCCCATCGGTACCATAACGGCTTCATTATTGTCAAGAATCAATGGTGATTCCGAAGAGCACAGAAAAGCACTGTTGCAAACGAAGTTCGCTATATTTCATATGTTGATGTATGGGGAGCAGAATGAATTCAGTATTAAAATAAGACAAGGAAAAAAAGAGAAAACCATATCCGTAAGCGGATTATCAATCTTACCGAAACTCTATCGGGAGGAAACCTTTGAAGACAATTTCAACTTTAAGATCTTGGATAGGGACAACGCCGTCCTTACCATTAAAAGCTTTTGGTGGGATGATAAAGAAAGATATTATGATTATATGGACAATGCCTTTACTTCCTTAAAAGAAAAGAAAATATCCCATTTGATCATCGACATACGGGAGAATGGAGGCGGCGATGATGAATTTTGGATGAAAGGCATTTTAAAATACATCGCGGATAAACCGTACCGATGGGGTTCAAACTATAAAAAGAAAATCATTGCAAAATATAGGGATGCCGGGGAAGTCATTGGATCGATCAAAACAGGCGAAATTGATACATTGATCCCTGTAGACATGGACATTACCAATACATTCAAGGGGAAAGTATCGGTATTGATCGGACCCTACACCTATTCGTCCTCCATCTTGTTTGCCAATACCATACAAGACTATTCGTTCGGACAGTTGGTAGGGGAACCCACCGGGGGCAAAAGTGGTCAAACAGGCTCCATCCAGTTTTTTAAAATGCCCTATTCCGGGCTTATGGCGGTTTCTCCTAGATTTTACTTGGAACGCCCCAATGGAGGTAATCCGACCGAACCTGTGGTTCCGGACATCGTGATAGATTATGACAAGCTAAATCCAGATGAACTGATTGACAAACTCATTAAAAAGTAAAAACCCTCTTTGGTCAGTAAAGATTGGATCAACCATAAGCAATTTGAGGTCTTAGGTTCAATTAGGTAATCCCCAAAATTCCTAGAGTTTTCTCTAAACCTGGTTTTACAGGATTCTAAGCATGAAATAAATGTTAATTCGGCCTAGACAGGTTATAAAATCTTACAAGATGCACTAACTTGTTGTACTGAACACCGAACTATTTTCCTTTATCATGGGCCATAAGTTTATATTGTTTCCTCATAAAAACGCAATCTTACTTTTGTTGCTATTGGTTTTTGCACAAATGGGTTTCTCACAGAATGTGGGTGGAATCGTTTTGGACAAAGAATCCGAGGCTCCCTTGGAAAATGTCAATATTTATATTGAAAAGACCATCATTGGGACGACTACCAATGAAAAAGGCAAATTCAACTTGCGACTTGATTCGTTCTCGAACCGTCCCGATAGCTTAACGTTCTCCATAGTTGGCTATAAGACTTTGAAGATTGCCATCTCAGACCTCAACAGCAAAACAAATAGGATACTGATGTCCGAATTGACCAACGAGTTGGGTGAAGTGATTGTTGGAGGAAAACGAAAATTACAAGAAAAGCTAAGATACAAGGAACTCTCCTCTCTAAAAAAAGGGGTTTTTGCTTTTGGTTCCACTATAGTTGACGACAAAATATACGTGGTCGGTGGCAGTGAGTCCTTTACGGAAGATACCATGCGAAAGGCCATAGACAAAGCCAACTCCAAATACATCAACCCAACATACAACCAGGTCTTGAATGAAATGGAACCCAATGGCTCCAATAACAGTTACAACAACAACTTATTGGTCTATGATTTCGGTTCGGACCAATGGCAGACCACTGACATCAATTTTGAAGACCGCGCACATCATCGGCTCAATAAGGTTGATAATAAAATTTATGCCCTTGGAGGAAAACGAACAGCTTATAATGGATCCAAGGAATATCTCCTGAACAAGATTGAAATTCTCAGCTTGGATTCCCTCAAAGTAATCACAGATGATGTCAACCCCCACCAAGCCGTTGATTTTGCCTCATTTGCCTATAAGGACAACTTATTGGTTATGGGTGGTTCCAATAAAATGACCAAGAACGGACACAAAACTTTTACGGATGCCTGCCATTTTTTTAATATAACCACTGGGTATTGGTATGAGCTTGAAAAAATGACCAAACCGAAAGAAACCAATGGGGTCATTATTGAAGACAAGGTCTATTTGATCGGGGGGTTTAATGGTGAGGCACTTTCCGAAATAGAGTCTTTGGACCTTACAACGGGCAAATGGAAAAAAGAGGGCAATCTGTTCTACGGAATGGAAAATCCAAGTGTTACCACACATGATGGGTTGATATATATCTTCAATTTTGGCAAACTATTTATTTACGACACCCTAAAAGGCTCCTTAAAAGCGTACGATATTGATCTCTTCATAAAAGATCCCAACCTCCACTACCATCAAAACAAACTATATGTACTTGGGGGCTATACTGAGGAAAAATACAGCAAAAGTCCTTCTTCAAAACTTTTTGAAATAGATCTGGGTCAGTTGGCTAAAACAAAGATCCAAAATTCGAAAGATATTAATATGTGATTCTTAAATTGTATCCATACCACTTAAAAAGTTCGTGCAAATCCACCCAAAGAACCTGAGTCGGTCCTACTTACACTATTTTTAATATCTTTCGTTTTTATCGGCCAATTCGGTTCATGTGCATGTAGTACTTTTTTCATACCAATCGGACATCTCCATCTACACATTTTACGGGTGGTGGCAACTGGTGGTCTGCCTTTTTGCATTTATTGCCTTAATGGCGATTTGGCACCACATTGGCAAAAATCAAAAAGACTACGGCCCTGTATGGTTGGCCCTTTCTGTACTATGTTGGGCCTTTTCCGGATTGGTGGAACTTCTCTTTTTGCATGATAACGGCTCAAGTCTCCCCTATAAGGAAGGGCTCCGAAGCGTGTTTTCCTTGTTGAACAGCCTGTTCATTCTATTGGCGTTGCCTTGGTTCAAATATTTGCCAAAACCTTTTGCTCCATTGATAAAATCCAAGTTTTGGGTCTATATCATCGGGATTCCGTTCGCCTTCGCCCTATTGCCTACCCTGCATAAGATGTTTTTGGGAAGAACGGCTTCGGCCATCAACGAACTGGATGTCTATTATGCCTTGCTCACCCTTGTTTTCCTAGGGTTTGTGCTTTGGGAATCCTTCAACAAAAGAAGATTGCCGTTATTGGGCTGGTTGGCCTTGATCACGATTTTGGTCACCTTATTGGCACAGGTATATAAACTGATGGACAATACCATCAACCTATTACTGTTCTCTGCCATTTTCAAGACCTCCTTGATCATGCTCTTTTTTGCCTTGGCGTTGAGCTGGGTGAAGGAACTTACCGAAACGGTCATTCCTGAATCCTACCAATTACAGTTGATTTTTGGAAAATCCAGAAAGACTGTCGGGGCGACCAATCAAACCATCATCTTCAAAGGATTTCCTGGGAACCAGGATAGAACCGTGCATTTGACCCCTGCCCTATACCGATTGTTCAAAACCTTTGCGGAACGCAAGCTGTCCACCCCAGAAGGTTGGCTCGAAATCAAGCCCAAAAATTTTGACTCCCAAAAAAACTACGACATCAACGACCATAATGAATTAAAAAGATTGATGGAATCCCTGCTCGATGGTCTCTTTGGAAAGAAAAACTGGACCAAGGACAAGCACTTTACCCCTTTAAAAAGCACCTTGTTCGAAATGTCGGAAAACAGGGAACGGAAAATTAGGTTGCTCGTGCCCAAAAGCAATATTCATATTGATAATGAATAACTTACGTTTCCTTTGTCAGTCCTTCAGTTACTGACATTTTTATATTCCTTCCGACAATACGTTCCTAATTCGGATTCGGATTCGAAATTGACCGGAAAATCGAATCCATGGTCAGAACCTTATTACTCAGCATTTTATTTCTTTTGGGCAACACTTCATTTGCCTTTTCCCAAAGCACAGGTTTGGATGAACGCATCAACGATGCCTTTATGCCATTTGCTATTTGGTGGGAAAACTTGATCCTGATGGAAATCCCCATTTTTGGGCACGGCATCCCTTTGGTGTTGATGATATTGATATTGGGCGCCCTGTTCTTTACCTTCTATTTTGGTTTTGTGAACATCCGTCATTTCCCAACAGCCATACAGGTAGTCCGTGGAAAATATGATGACCTGGAGAAGAGTGTACCCAAAATCAAACCCCATGTGTATGAAGTGGATGGGGATTTGGTGGACACGATTAAGGATGAAGGGCACCTAGGCGAGGTAAACCACTTTCAGGCCCTGGCCACTGCGGTATCCGGCACCGTAGGATTGGGCAACATTGCTATGGTGGCCGTGGCCATTTCCATTGGTGGGCCGGGTGCCACCTTCTGGATGATCTTAGCCGGACTCTTGGGCATGTCCTCCAAATTTGTGGAATGTACCTTGGGCGTCAAGTACCGGGATATTGACCAAAACGGGAATGTGTACGGTGGACCCATGTACTATCTGTCCAAAGGTCTAAAAGAAAATGGAATGGCACGGTTGGGTAGATTCTTGGCAGCCCTCTTTGCCATACTTTGTGTGGGGGCATCCTTTGGTGGTGGCAATGCTTTTCAGAGCAATCAGGCGGCCGCCCAGATCATTGAACGCTTTGGGTTAACTGGCGAAGCCTCAGGCAGCATCATTGGTCTCATCTTTGCGCTCTTGGCCGGAATTGTCATCATTGGCGGCATTAAACGAATAGCCAAGGTAACGGAGAAAGTGGTCCCCTTCATGGCCATTTTATACGTAGGTGCGGCTTTGTTCATCATTTTCTCAAAAATTGAATGGGTTGATGATGCCTTTGCCGCCATCTTCCGTGAAGCATTTACCCCAAGAGCAACCATAGCCGGGGGCATCATCGGGGTGCTCATCCAAGGTTTTCGAAGGGCAGCCTTTTCCAACGAGGCCGGTGCCGGTTCTGCTGCTATTGCACATTCCGCGGTAAATACGGCATTTCCTGCTTCCGAAGGATTGGTAGGCTTGCTGGAGCCTTTTATCGATACCGTACTCATCTGCACCATGACCGCCATTGTCATCATCCTTTTTAACATGGATGGGGTATTTGTATATGGCAATGTGGTGGATGGGCATGCTTTGCTGGCAGATGGCAGTCGACTGGGTGGGGTCAACATCACCTCCCTGGCGTTTGAAAGTTCCATTCCGGGCTCATCCTATGTTTTGATGCTGGCCGTATGTCTTTTTGCTTTCTCTACCATCCTTTCATGGTCTTACTACGGATTGCAGTCATGGAAATACCTATTTGGGCGTGGAAAATGGACCGACCTCACCTACAAGATTGTGTTCTTATTGTTTACCGTACTTGGTGCTGCCATCACGCTGGATGCCGTTATCAAGTTTTCGGATGCCATGATCTTGGCCCTGGTGTTCCCCAATATGATCGGACTTTTGATCCTGTTCCCTAAGGTGAAAAAGGAATTCGGAAAGTATATGGCTCTTATCCAAAAAGGAAATTGAAGCATAAAATGAGTCAAATCTGTAAGGAACTTGACCTAAACCACGACTGTTACGAAGTTGGGTAAGCCAAGGCACCCACCACTGGAAACTATCAAACTAAATACAACTCGCATGAAAACAAACAAATTTCTTTTTGCACTGGCATTCATTGTAATGGCCATGACCCACATCAATGCCCAAAACCTGACCGATATGATTGCGGATTGGGAACGGGCAAAAGCGTACACCCAAGAATACATGGAAGCCATGCCGGACGACAAGTTCGACTTTAAGGCAACTCCCGAGGTACGTAGCTTTGCACAGCAAATGTTGCATATTACGGATGCCAACTACGGCTTTATGGCCGCCATTGCCGCCACCGAAAGTCCAGTGGCGTTCGGGGAATCCGAAAAAACCGAGGACACTTCAAAAACACATGTGATTGAATTGGTGAACGCCGGGTACGATTATGTCATTGACGGATTGAAAAACCTATCCGATGACCAATTGGCCGAGTCCGTAAACCTCTTTGGACAATTTGAGATGACCAAGGCCAAAGCATTGGACAAAATGTTCGAGCACCAAACGCACCACAGGGGGCAGGCCACCATTTATTTGAGGTTGGCCGGGGTAAAACCACCCAATGAAAAGCTTTTCTAAATATTCCAACTTCGGATGCTGGAATAAAAACGAACATTTATAAATGAAAAAGCCACCGAAATCGGTGGCTTTTGCTTTTCTGCTCCCCCTCTTGGGCTCCCTTCGGCTACGCTCAGGATAAACTTCTCGCCACAACAGGGCAAAAACAAAAAGAGCCGCACTTTCGTGCAGCTCTTTCATTTTTGCTCCCCCTCTTGGGCTCGAACCAAGGACCCTCTGATTAACAGTCGGTTCACTTATGGCTCCATATGGTTTTATATGTCTTAAAATGCCTATTTTACAGGGATTTTGCTTATCTTTAATAAGTATTAAAAATCATTTGAAATCAAAAAAAGCACGCCAAAAGCACGCCACTTTTTTAAACGTTAAATTATGGCCACAATCAAGATAACCTTCGATAAACGGGCAGATCACAAAACTAAAGATAAAAAATTTCCATTGGTTCTGCGTGTTGGGCACGCCAGAAAAACACGTGATATACCTTTCAATTTACATTTGAAAGAGAATCAGTATGATTTTTCGACCGGAAAGATAACTGGAATAATGAACGCTACAAGACATACTAAACGCACCCGAAAAATTTATTCGGAGGTTGATTTATGGATGGATGAACATTCGGGCGAAATAAAAAATTGGGAGATAAAAAAATTAAAATCTGAAATCGAACGAATATTCTTTAAAAAATCTCCATCCCATTCTATTCTCAATCATGGTGCAGTCTATCTGAATAGACTTCGACTAGAAGAACGTTTTTCCACGGCAAGTTCTTACGAAGATGCCCTGAAAGCCTTGATTAAATTCCGCAAAAGCCTAAAAGGGGAGGATGATACAGTTTTAATCAAAACACTTTTCGAACTAAAAGACGGCAAATTAAAAGTCCTTGATGATTACAAAGATTTGGATATGGAAATCAAAGCCATGGACTACGCCTTTTCAAAAGATTTCAAGGCTTATATGAGCAACCGTTATAAATCAAAAAATACGCCCGCTATACACCTTAGAAGCATACAGGCCATAATGAACGATGCGGGGAAGACCTATCAAGATTTAAAAGACCATAAGCCGTTATCGAGCATAAAAAAACAAAGTCATGAAAACGCCCCTGCTCCTCTCAACTTAGAAGATATTAATGCCATAAGAAAACTTAAACTGGAAGCTCGCACCCCTATATGGGATACCCGCAATTTTTTATTGTTCATGTTCAACAATATGGGCATGAACCATTTTGATATGGCTATTTTAAAATGTTTTCAATTCGAGGATAACCGTATTAAATACTTCCGTAAAAAAACACATTATGAAGGAGATTACTTTAGCGTTCTGCAAAATGAAGAATCCCTCAAAATCATTAGATATTATTTGAACGGCCAAAATGATGATGAGTACCTATTTCCTATTATTCCAAAAGGCACTACGCCCGAGAGGTTACATAAAGTAAACAATGGAAAAGTAAAAACTTTCAATAAGTACGCTAAACGCATTGCAAAATTAGCAGGAATTAATAAAAAGATTACTACTTATACCCTAAGAGATACATGGACAAACATCGGCTTGGATATGGGCATTGACATACGTAAGATTTCATCGGGACTTGGGCATTCAAGTGTTCAAGTTACCGAAAAACATTACGGAAAAAGTGTGTCGGAAAAAATATTGGATGAAATAAATGCCAAAATCACGGCATCATAGGAAATAGACCGGTGCAGTTATTGCTATTATAAACTTGGTTATGTCGGGATTAAAACCTTATTCCAAAGGGGGAAATGTCGGGGTAGGTGTCTGGGTTATTCGAATGAGCAGAAAGAGATTTTTGGTTTTCTATTTTTCTTAGCAAACAAATTCTTTTTCTTTCTTCTCCCTATCCACAAAAAAAAGCGCCCGTCAGGGCGCAAAATCCCATATCAAAACACCTTTTCAAATTTTACCACCCTAGCCCATACCCACGCCTTTTCTCTTATATTTCGACCAATCCGTCAACTCATCCTTAAATCCGTTAAAGGCCTCATCCTGATTTTTGCCCCTACCGCCCAATAACGAACTAACGGCATAAACGCCTTTGCTGAGCAATCGTTTTTGTTGGACACTAGATTGCCTTTGGGATACTTGAACAAGGCTCTGCCGAAGTCCATTATCCATATGGTGCTGCACTATCTCCCGATGTAGGTTCGGATAAGCTTTTTCACTGGTCAGTATAAAGGCGACCTTATCGTAGACTCCCCTTTCCATGAGATGCCCTACCCAAAGGTTTTTGAGATCATTCCTGCCCTCTTCAAAAAGTCCTTTGATGACGGTTCGTTGTCTCTGCAATCTTACGCTCAAATCGGGAATAGAATTTAAATAAAGGCTCGTTCTTTTCGGTAATGGATAACTAGCTTTGTTGTTAGTATAAATGGATTTGACCTCGAACCCTTTCTCTCCTTTTACAAAATAGAACCCCTTGGCGTTGAAAAGTGTGATATAGTCCTTCGCCGATTTTTCAAAGGGGGCATGCATCTGTTCGGCATATTTTACATAGGAGCCCAAAGCGATACGTTCATACTGCCATTTATAAACGGGATCCATCCTTTCGTACAGTTTCGGAAAAATCATCGGCAGGAAAATGGCCGATCCCGTCATCTTGGGGCTATTTTCCGAAGATTGTTCCGTCAACATTTCCAGCATCAAATGGTTTTGACGCACAAAGCCCGTGGATACATGTTTTTCCATATTCTCTGGAAAAGGTAGATTGCCCAATTTTACGGGTATGGTATGCTTGTTCGATTGGGTAAAGGACAATTGATTGTCATGATACTTCACACCCAAAGCTTGGAACAAAAGACGGATACTTCCCTGTTCCGTGCCGACATTGAAAATACCTTTCTCCAATACCTTCCCGATAAGCTTGAACTTTTTCTCCAAGATTTCCTTTTCCTTTTTGGTTTCCAGTTCGTAGATTCTTTTCTTGATAATGGGAAAGGCATTTTCCACAGCTTTCCTGAATTCGATCCTTTGATTCCTTGGGATGTAGCGTTCCAAAAAGCGAAATTTTTCCGAGGCTTTAAGGTTCGGAACGATATCTCCGAAGTTCCTGGTGATAATATGTTCAGATAGTAACCCGTCCTGTTTCAGGGATTTCAGGTAAGATGTCGTCAATGCCTCTTTTATAGCTTTTTGGACTTCCAATTTGAACTGCTTGCTTTCGATATCGATTTGAGTAGGTTCGTTCCCGTTGCCAAAAATTTCCAAACGATTCTGCATTCGGATATGTTTACCCAGTCCCCTTTTCCCGAAAACATACTTCGACTTGTCATAGATAGTGTACCCCTCGATTACATCGCCTTTTGTCTCCAGTTCGATGTCGATACCCTGATAACCCTTGAGCACATCCTTTAGGTCATGCGGACGGATAGTTTTAAAAAGACCGTACGTTGTTTCAATTTGTTTCAACAGGCGTTTCCGGTGCATCGGCAACAATTTTGACTTGGAATGTGCATCGAAGACCTTTTGAAGTTTCGGGCCGCTAAGGTTCCGGTGCACGGCGGAACCGCTCAAGAACCTTGTCCGGTAGCCTTTTTGGTTGTTCAGTCCAAAGGCGACCCCTATCCTTCCCATTTCGTTTTTTGTTTGCCTTAGTTCGATGTGATAGGGCTTTACCAACCTTGCGAGTTCATCGAAGCTCCGCACTTTGTATTTTTGGTTGATGCTGTTGAGCACGTCCTGTAGATAGAATTTCGTCCCTTTTTCAGCATCCATACCGAACTGTTCTTCTGGCAATCGGTATATCGGGAGTTGTCTATTCCGTTTTGTCGTCGGTGCCTGGGACAGCCCGTATTTTTTCTCCAGGTACCGCCTTGTCGCCATGCTCCTTTTATGACTATTGTAAATAGGCAGGACTTTTCCATCCTCTTTCACGATGGTGGTCACGATATGGACATGTTCGTGCGTGGTATCCGTATGCCGTACCACCACATAGGGCTGTTCCCCAAAGCCCATTTTTTCCATATATTCCTTGGAGATCTTAAGGAACGTTTTATCGTTAAGGTGTTCCCCATGGGGTAGGTTCAGGCTGATATGGGCATAACGGTTCTTTGTGGCGTTGCGCTGCCCCTGAAAATGGAGCACGTCCCCGAAGAACTTTGGCGATACCTTTTGGGAAAACGTGTTGCCGTAACCGAGTATCCGCATACCTTCCTTTCCAAGGACATAGTTCAATGTGCCCTGACAGGTCTCCCCATAAATGATCTTTGCTATCATCCCTGTTTTTCTTCCATCGTAATTTCAATGAGTGCGTACAAGAGATCATTGGTTCTTTGTATCTCGTTCCGCAAACTACTGTTCGGATTTCTCAAATTTTTATGGTGCGCCAGCTTGACCAATTGGTTGATGTTGTTGCCGATCTTGTTGATATGGTAGGCAAGGTTCGAGGTATCGGGTAGCAAATCCTTTTCCTCTGCTTCGCTGTTCAAGACCAGCCTTCTTAGTAGCGGACTTATGACACCCCTTTTGGAAATATCCAGATTGTAGGATCCACAGATTTTTCGCAATCTTTCATATTCAGCATCGTTGAACCGCAACATTATGCTATGGTACCGCTTCCTAGTCCCCAATCGTTTCCGGCCTCTTTTCCGTTGTTCCATTTTCCTTGCTTATTAAAGCAAAACACTTCGTCAGAAGTAGACAATTCTAAGTTACTTAGAATGCACCTTGCTATCCGTTTCACGGATAAATATAAGTGATTAAAATTGAATTTAACTATCTTGTAATCAACTATTTAACCTGTTAAACCATATCGGGCCATATCAATATAAATGGGTACAGAAAGTGGATTTATTTGGTCTGATATGTTGTTGAAAAAATGGAAGGAAATACGAAAATGCTCAAGCTTTTTGTGGGTAGGGAGAAAAAAGGGCAAGCGGCCTTTTCGCCGCTTGTTCTTTTCCGTGGCCGCGAGGGTGTCTTGCAAAACCGAAACGGAAAGACTTCACGGCCGGACCGGCGAAGCGTGTCCGAACGGGGAGGATCGGAGTGGAAGGTTTGCAAGACTTCCGCAGGGGCTTGGGGACATATGAATGAATGCAAAAGTTAAAAAACGTATGACGCCGTTCGTTAAAATCTTTACTCGGTATCTTTGGGCAACCTCCAAATCCGAACTTGGAATCAACAAAAAAACTTCGAACCCATTGATAGGTATCGGCGACAAAATGTTCATTACAAAGGATATCAATTCGGCTACGGTAGCCTATTTTAAAAAGATAGTACTTCGTAAATTATTGATAGCATTTTCTTTTCAGCCACAATCAAACAACGAAGCTATTACCGACCTTCTCAAAAGCGTTAATCATTATGGGTTTGACTTGCCCAGCGAGTTGGAACTTGACCTTTATGGAATGTTGATGAAGTTCAAAAACGACCTTGAAAAGGACGAACTTACCGCCCTGTACTTTTGGGGCCTCGACCAAAAATACATGTGCTATTTCGAGAATTTTTTAAATGAAAGCGATACCTATTCGGAAAAGGAATTCGATGGTGAATTTGGTAGGTCACTTGCCTATAAGGTCTATGAACCAAATGCCAGTGGATTGGAGGAGGACACCATTGAAGAGCTTAAGGCACTCTTATGTGATTTCGCCGGTGAATTCGATCTGTCGATAGTGGACGAACATACCTGTAAGGATATTTTGGAAACAATGGAAACGTACTGCTTGGCGGCGAACTAATTTTTCAACGGGTCTTCAGGCAATTACAGGCTTGGTCCCCTGCCCCTGGATTTACCCTTGCCCTTTTTGACATTTTGTTCTATCGATTCTTCCTGGTTTTTGTTTTTTGAAAGCTTGGCTTCTTCGATAAACTGCTGCATGCCCAAGTGCATAGGGTTTGTGGGCATTATTTTCTCCTGGTTCTGGAGCATAGGAGCTTTGAGGTTCAGTTCAGCTGCAACCCGGTAGCCTAAGTTAAAGGATTTTTTAAACGCTTCATCTACTTTGATATCTTCTTCCATTGTTAAAAAGTTTCCCTGGCGTGTTTTTCAATATATTCCATAATCGATTCCCTATCGTAAAGTATGATCTTCTTTTGGGGCTGGGAGAACCTTATTTTACCCTCGTCCCTCAACTTTTGGAGAGTCGTGGTCGACTTGATCCGTAAAATGGACATGGCCTCTTCACCATCGATCCATCTATCGAGGGTGTCCTGCCTTTTGGATTCGACATGTTCGATAACCTTCGTAAATAAGGCATAAAAGGCTTCTTCTTGTAAACAGACAACTTCCATTAGGTTGGTTTGAACTCCAATACCCCTTTAAGATATGTTCTCCTTTCATATTAGGGTGTTCGATTTCGACAAATCACTCGTTAATTCGTTGTGGAGCTGCAATTATTAATTGTATTATACAACCGGTGGTAAAACATGTTCAGTTTGATCATGGTTTTAGCAAAACTTAAATGGTCGAGTCATAAAGGTCGGTTTTCCCGTCTGTTTATAGAGAGACACGAACTTTCGCAGTTTGTGGTTTTAGATTCTAAGAGTATTCTTATTTTCAGTTTCTATCCTTTTCAATGTTTGAACTTAGCACTTAAAAATGTGTAATTTCAATAAGGAATAAAATAAACAAATTGTAATTCTACCCATCTTTTAGACCAAAGGCTATGTGCCAAAAATAAAAATAAAACTAGCATTATCTTCAGCCTCCATTTTTAGTCTATCCCTAATTTTTTCAATTACTTCATCCGATGATTTACTGTTTTTTAGTAAATATTCGATGCTATGGCCATCTATAATATTGTGCAGTCCATCTGAACAGATTATTAGCTTATCTGTCTTATCATTCAATTCTAATTCTTGATAAGAGACATAAGATTTCCTCAGATTCCCCTGAACAGATCGTGTTACTACGTGTGAATATTTGGATTTTATTTCTGAAATATTGGGGATAGCATCATCTGAGGTCTCATTATATAAATTATGAGATTTACTTTCAAAATTCAGTTTGCTATCTGAGTACCTTAATATTTTTACGTCACCAACCCAAAAACATCTAGCCACATTATTTTCAACAATGACACCCCCTATTGTCGCTCCCAGCCTCGAATGATTCAGTTCTTGAAATTGGCGTATTACAAGATTTGCCTTGTTGACCGCTTTCTGAATGCTTTCTTCATTAATTTCTTTAACGGTAGACAAAAATGTTGAAATGCTATCTACCGTCATCGAAGCCGCAAGCTTTCCATTATCGTAACCTCCCATTCCATCAGCTATTATGTAAAGGTCCGTTCCAGAACCTAGGCTACTCTCACAAATCACATCTTGATTTGTTTTTCTTTTTCCTATATATGAAAATGCAATTGACGTCATTAGTTACCTGTAGCTTGTATAGTTCCTCCCCCATGCTTTGTTACCCTAGGTCTAGTAGAAACCTTTACTGGTTTAATTGAAATGCTTTTTTCCGTTGCTTTGGTCGCCCATAAAAATCCTTCTCCCGGAGTCAGAGCGCTCATATCCGCCGGTGTTAGAGTAGAAAGTTGAGTTATTGATTTTTGAATATGTTTAAGCCACTGAGGGCTATTAAACTTGTGTAATAGTACAACAGAACTCAATTCAATAATTTCATTTGGAAGACTAGGCGGGTCTTGACTTGCAATCATTATACTCACTCCTTTATGTCTCATTTCTCTTATTGCTGTAACAATATTTCCAGTTAAATCTTTATTGTCCATATACTTATGAGCCTCATCGAATACGATGAATTTGTTAAAATGCAATCCGTTAATATTCTTTACCGCAGAGAAAATATTCAACATTATGACAAAAAGACCCAAGGCTTCATCTTTTACAATAAATTCATCCCTTAAATCAACAACCACCAATCTTCCTGGCATTAACACATCTCTCATCATAAAGCTGTCATCAATATATTCACGAGCAAAACTTAGTTTCTGCCTTGCTAATGCTTTTTGAGAATTACTCAATAGTTCTGAATCCTCCACACTCTCGGAAAGGGCGTTTATTGTAATGTTAGATCGATGCTGCTTCATAATTGCTTTTAGCTGTCTTATGTAGGTGGAATCATTACCTATTGCTCCTAAAATAAACAGCCAATCTTGTACATTAAGTTCCTTGGAATTAAAAGCTATTGGCAATACTTTAATAGATGGATATTCGGCTTGCCTTTCTTCAATTTTGTCTTTTGGCGTGAGAATAATAACATCCTCAATGTTATTTGGCTCAGCCCCATAGCGCAACTTTAATTTTTCTAATTCCTTATTTTGGTCATTAGAGTATATCATTGAGGTAAACTCAGGTGCATAGTCCATACTTTCACTATAGTGAAAAATAACCCCTGCTAGCGGTGCTGGAAGAAGATTAATATTGCTAAATTGTTTAAGAACCATTTCGGAAATGGTGCCAATAGTATAACTTTTACCACCGCCTTGAACTCCAAATAGACTAATAGTGTTTGTCTCGCTAAGGTCAATAGCGATTTTTTTCTGTAAAATACTTTCCCCAAGAATTCCAAATTGATTGCTTGGTGATGTTTTACCAATAAGTATATCAAATTCAGGACAGATATGTTCATTATGATTTGACATGAATTCTACAGAATCAATATCTGTGTTTAATTCTATTTCCGTTTCGGCTGCCCTAAGTGTACCTTCTTGATCTTTCGGATATTCCTTTTGCTCGGTCGGCGGACGTACTGTAGGGTTATCGGGTTGGGAATCTGCCTCGGTTGAATTTTCAACCTTATCATCTCCACTAGAATCGGATGTGTTCTCGTTAGACTCCAAATTCGATTTAAATCTTTGAATAAAAGGTTTAAGCTCACTGATATTTCCAAAGGCTTTCGTAAGGTCTTTGTCAAAATCACTTTCTTCAAGCCTTTTAGTATTTAAATCTGAATTAGGATCAAGAATATCATCGATCAATTTCCCGCCGAAAGTAAAAAAGGTGGACTCATTATCTACGACTACCTTTTTATGTCTTTCTGATGCCGCAAAATCAAAAATTAAACCTAGTTTTCTAAAGTGAAGACTAAACCCCGAATCAAGTTTTTGTAAAAAAGCTAAATACTGATTGTATGCTTTATTGGATAAATACTCATATCTATGTGCTCTTTCTAAATAAAAAGTCAATAGTGATTTTAATTCCTTGTTTTTAATTTCTCTATCTAACCTGTCAAAAGAATTATTGTAGGAAGGATCAAAATGATTCCTCAAGGCTTCTATTGTATTTTCTATCTGATCAAGCATTTTTAATCTAAGAGCATCTTTTTCATTTTGCCCTAGGGCCTTACGGCATTTTATTTCTATTACCGAGATTAATATTTCTTTTTTATCAGGATTGATGGAAACAAGCAAGTTATCTGCTCTTGATTTACTTCCAGAAGGTAAATTCTCGAACAGGTTTTGATGCAAATCAATAGGAATGAGAAAAGCATCTTCCAACATTTCCTTTTTTTCCAAAACACGTTTGGTAAACGCAGAGCCAATTACTTCAAATGCCTTGTTTTTAGAAGAATTCAATTGAAGCACCAATGAACTACTTACTGCCCTTAAATCTTCAAGAAGTATTTTTATTTTATGCTCGTCCTCTTCATTATGAATATCAAGGTTGAATTCTTCAAAGTGAGGCCCTAGCAGTCCTAAGACTTCAGAGGTAGGCCTTGTTGTAAGATATGATGAAATTCCCAAAGCCTCTTCGCCAGGAACATAGTCTAGTAAAAATGGGATTTTACCATCCTTAGATGGTTGATCAAATATTTGTGGCCCTAAATTTTTATCAAACGTTATCACCCAATCAGAATAATCGTGTAGATGGGTAAGTAACACCTTGTCCTTATCATTTAGCCTAAGTTGGGTAGAAGGTATGGATAAAGTGTGTTTTGACACTAAAGCCCCGCTTACAAAACTTTGAAGGTTTTCAAAAAGCTTAATGCCGTTTGCACCTGCCGTATCATACTTTACTGGTAGTTTATTGCTTTCAATGAAACGATTCCACTTAATTTGGGATCCATTTTCATCTACCTTTACCGTAGACTCTGTAATTAAGCCATTTAAATAAAAATTGCGATCTTCTATAGTTGGTTTTATAAGTTCTATAGTTATGGGAAATGGACTTACTAAAAAGCTCAAATGAGAGGTATAAGATGAGGGGTCTTTTAAAAAGTCTGAAATATCGTTGATTGAAAAACGTAATTTTGGAAACAATCTATTCTTAGAAGGTTGAGAAAATGCTTCTGCTTCTTCGGAGATATTTGATTCTGGGTTAATTAACGTCTTTAAAGCTTCTCCATGCTCAATTATTTTGTCATCACCCTTAAAAATTCGGACTTCATAATTGATACTCTCAAATGCTTTTTCCTTTTCTAACTCGACAAATGCATTAGCAAAAACCTCTGCGTCACCCGCATTGAATAAATTAACTACTAATTTATCTATATATGGATGTTGCGCTAGGTAATTCTTAATATGTCGAATTACCAATTTGATACTTAAATCAGTCTCTACATAGTTGTCCTTAGTGATATTAAATAGCAACCTTAAATAATGTTGGAGCTGTCTAGAAATAGAAGTCATTCCGTTTTTAGATTCTTGAGATACTGTACTGAGGTAAAGCCCCCAGCCAAATGATAGCTCGCCACTATAATTAAATTGTTTTTGAGATGTTGTCTCAATTAGAACCTGTTGGTTATTTTCAGGAGAGAGCTGACCAATAAACAATTCTTCCAAATGTTGTGACCAAGATTCTTTGTGTCCTGAAAACTCTTTTGTTCTTTGTTCCCAATTTTCAAAAACTTCTAAAAGTTGTAAAGTCCAACACAAACGTAATGGATGCAAAGGTGAAAGGAGTATTGCTTCGACCTTACTCCCGTCAGGTAATTTACTTTTGACCTTAACAAGGTCAATCATTTGCAATTCGATTAGAAACTCTCTAAGTTTTGTTTTCTCGTCTAACGCTATCTCGTCAGTCGCTAACTGGTTATTTAGTTTTGTTGTCCATTTAGTATATGTATCGACATATTTTCTGATGCTCTCTTTAAGATTAAATATGTCTGCTGTTTCAAAAATTCCATTAGCCGTTGTATTTGAATTAGTAATAGCTTCAAAAAGTTGTAATCTTGACTTTAGTAATGATTTTGGTACGATTTCATTTAGTTCGCTTTTTACAAACTGTAATTGTTCAAATCCTACTGCCAACTTATTACCTTTTAGTTGACATCTCACATAGCCTAAGCTATCGGCATTTGCAAGCAACTTATTTTCTATTTGACGCAGTTTAGTCGAAATATTGATCTGATAATTATGTTGGTCGGAATAATTGATGTGAAACGTAGAGTTATGTTTTTCCTTTCCGTCATTAATCCAAATATTCGATGTCTCTGAAGGTTTTGGTAATTCAATCTCGATATCATTCTTTAACGCTTCAATGCGATATTTGAAATAGGCTTGTAAAACATTATTAAGTTTATCCTTGCGCTGATCTTCATCGCGTTCTAAAGATTCCTCAATTACATAGTCAAAATCAATCGAATCACAGCTGAGTTTATAAGGAAAAGCACTTTTTGATATACTTTCATCTTCTTTTTTAGCTTCTTCCCACGCTTTTTGAATTTTAGACTCACGAAACTCATCATTAGTATTTAACATATTACCGTGTTCGTCCTCCGCTAAAACCTTTATAAAATAAGAGCCTTCCTCAATGATATTAGGGTTCAACTCAAGAGTGGCATCCCTGTAGGGCCTATTAGAATTTGAGTTTTTGATTTTTCTTAGTACCGTAATTTCTTCTCCGTTACTTCCATTAACGGCCATCAGTATAATCCTAAAGAATCGTAAATCTTTTATATCCTTTGGATTTGGATTAGTGTGAAAACGAACCTTCAACTTTGCTACATTACCTTCTTGTGCGTAAAGCACATTGGTCCCATCTTCTACTTTTAAATCTTTAGACTTTATTTCTTCAGTTATCAATTTAATATGTGTAAAGTCTAAATCTGGAATAGGCCAGTAACTGAAATTTAATTCGTCATAGCCATTTTTAATAGCATTACAAATCTCTTGGGCATTTCTTGCTCCCTTTTCAGTTTTGAGAAAATTGACAATATCCTTTTGTATAGAATCATTTTCTAACCTTAGTTCAGCTATTCTATCATATAGTGGTTTATTGAAAGCTGATAATAACTCAACACTTTCTCTATTGAAATTTAATCTTGACCTAATTTTTTCGACATGTTTTGTAAGAACCTCATCAGGTATCAAACAAAGGTTACATATACAATTTCCAATTGCCGAAGCCTCATACCCCTCTTGATCAATAGCTATTAAGTAGTCTATTACTTCAGTATTTGAAGGGTTCAAATAGTTTATTATATCATTGACAACCATATCATAAACATCATCGGGAACCTGTTCTATAAGAGTATTGACCAATTCTTCTTCCATACCTTCTAGAGATATCTCTTTAAAGGTTGCGTTACCATACGAATCTTCTGCAGCTGTACGGCTGTTCGACGGGATTAAAATGAGTAGTGGTTTGTCCTGCTTATTGCGAAGCTCGATAAGTTTTGTTGCAGAAATAAATTTGCGACTTGTGTTTTCCGCTTCGGAAACAATATACATGTCGAGATGTGAATGTTTCTCAAATAGCAAATCCCATAAATATTCCAATTCTAGAACACCTAGCCCCGTAATTTTCATACAATGACCGGGGCCTGCCGTTTCAAAGTCAGTATCGTATAGCTCAAGGATAAGACCTATTATCTTTTGATAGTATACATTAATCGTAATTGTTTCCATTCTTTTCTTAATCGTTTAATTCGTATCGAGGACGTATTCTTTGCAAAATATAGGCATCACTTAAATCATTGTAAAAGCCTATTTGGCGTAGTTTCATTTTAAACGATTCTACATTTTCTTTAAAAGCTAAATGGGTATTCAAATCTGCATCCGCAAATCTTTCCTCAGACAAGCCATTAATAATTAATCCATAGCGTGTTCTTATATTATCCATCAATTCCTCTATGGAAAGGGTTTTTGTAGTAAAATGACCATCTTCTACATTTAGCACTAATATTTGAACTAGTGTCTCTAATAATCGAGTACCTAAGACAAAACGTCGCGGATGCTTTTTACTTCGTCCTTGAGCCATAAAGCCTCTTTCCGAATTCTTTTGTGAGAGATTATCAATCAGTTGTATATGATACCTAAATTGATACGCACCACGCGCTTTCACTATTAATTCAATGTATTTGTCGAAGTAAGAATCTTCGTACTTTACCATATCTTTTATCAGTTCCCGATCATCCTCTTCAAGTGAATTGTAGAGATTATCCCATTGGGTCTCAAAATATATTTCAAAACCCACAGGTTTTTCTGCTAAAATCTTAAGTGCTTTTTCTAGGTTTATTGAATTTGTCTTCTCCAACTTTAATCTTCTCAAAGCTGCGTTTATTTGAAAAGTAGCCTTGATGTAATCATAAATGCTGTTAGTTAAGCTTTCAGCGTCATAGCTCGCGAGTTTTGCGATTTTGCTTTCAAAATCATCCGTCGCGTCTACTACAATACTCCAATTATCACTATGGCGAATAGAACCTCTTTCTACCATTTCAGGCAAAAGAAAAACTAGCTTTTGTATATAAATTGATAAATGAAATGATGTTATGGTTTTCAAATAGTCTACCACAACGTTTCTTGGAATTTTTCTTTTATAAACCAGCAAACGTCTTACATCGTCACAGTAGAGTCTGGCTTGTTCTTCTAGTATTGGCTTGATTTGATTTAAAGAACTATTCGTATCTAAAAAACCTGGTTTAATATTTTTAATAATATGAAGTAGTCCCAGACTGTCTACATCTAAACCAGTTCTGATATTAATTTTATTAGTGGTGTTATCCCAACCTTCCATTAGAAAACTTTTGAGTTCTTCTTTTACCTTGGGATTTGCGCCAAGCATTAAATACACTTGATCTGCAGTATTATAATCTCTTGTATGGGCTGCATTTCTTACCCTATAACTTTCAAGGTGGATTGGTCTGAGAGAAGATATTTTCTCCTTATCCAAATTGCCTCTATAGACCATGTTTACCAGATTACTCCGCATCCAAAGCTCTGAGGCTTCCTTGTTCTCATTGAAGCCTTTTACAGATCCATCTTCTTCTAGTTTTCCAAAAACTCTTTGTAGCGTATCCAAGTCGATAAAAGAATTGCTTCTAGCTCGTTGTCTAGGCCTTATTCCATTATGCTTTAAGAGCATAAACAAATTCACAAATACATTATCTATGTTTACTGCTTTTGCATCCCCTGCATAAATAAGTTCATTTCTTAAGACGCTTTCTTCTTTATTTAGTTTTATCGCCATAATTATAATTGCATTGCTTTTATGCTAAGATGATTTTTAACATCCTTGCTTATTTCATAAAACTCAAGATTATCCCTTGTCACTATCACCTTATTATAAGTAAGGTTCTCAAGTAGATTTTTAAAGATGGTTAGCTCCACAAACTTTCCTCGTATATCATTAAGGGAGGGACTGTACCCTTGCTGAATAAAATAAAGCATTTCAAAAAGGTCAAGTGAAATAACTAATTCAATATGGGTTTCCTGCTTATGTCTAAATATCAAACTATCCGGTTCGTATTCTAGATATTTAACTAGATGATCTGTACGACTTACAAATAGCTCAAAATCATTTAAATCGAACAATCTGAATGATTTACTAAACGGATCGTTGATTTCCGAGGAACTTAACACCAGATTTTTTTGCCAAATTGCCTCATTTTCACATCCCTCATTCATTGATATAGCTCTTGAAATAGACATTTTGAGACGTAATAGCGAGTCTTCTGTTAGCTGCTCATATAAGCTGGGTAAAGCTTTTTTTATAGCGAGTGTATTTGTAGCTCTTTTGAAGTCTGTCCAGCTACAGCCTTTATAGGACTCTAAAGAAATCACTTCAATAAATTCAGTAGCCTGATTAATTATCGTCAATTGCTTTATTCCTTTTCCTTCCTCTTGCACCAGAGGTTTAATTTGTTTCAGGCATGCCTTTGTGAAAGAAGAATTATCAGCAAAATCTGCTTCATCAAACTTGAACTGTTTGTTTTTTGACTGTTCATCATTTGTGAGGTAACGTAGTTTTACGTCTGAAACACTATTCTCCTTTTCTACATTAAGTGCTTTATAAAAATTCTGTAAGGATTGATATGGAAGCCGCTTTTTATAATTACCTACACGTCCTTCGTAATATTGATGACGCACAAAGGACTTCTGAATTGACTTTATCTTATCCAATATTTCATTATCCTGTTCGTGAGCAGGCACCCAGATCTTGTTTGCATTGAAATCATCTAGCAAATGGAATTCACGATCAACAAATTCTAAATAATGTCTTTTAAGGTGCTGACCAAAAAACAAATCTCTATCTAGATTCGGTATGGCAACACTACCTATGTCCGTTTCTCTCAGTAATTTTACCAAACGATCGTTATCCCCAGAATCCTCATAATTTGGATTTGTAATGTTGAAATAATATAACTGCCAATATTCTTCTGGCTTATTGAATAGGCGGTTGTATACATCATCTACTTCTTCACAACTATGGTCGCGTGCAATCATAAACGCTATGAAAGATCTTAAGTCACGCATTGTAATGTGCAACTCGCGTTTTAAACCAACTGTACGAAGTAACCATTCCAATCTTGTGATAACCTCGTTACCAGAAGCAGGATCATTCAAAGAATCAACATTATATTTAATGAAACACTTGTTTGCTAGCGAGCAACCTTCGCACTTAGTCCAAAGACTTTTCTTAGTCAAAGCTTTGATTTGCTGCCTAAAGAGACTGGGTTCCTCACCGTCTATAGCAGTAATTGACCTCAAGTTAAGGTTGATAATCATTAATCCTGGAGGTAAATCAAAATGACCTTCTTTATAGAAATATTGGTCAATAGTGTCGTGTAGCGACTTGTATTTTTTAGAAGTTTTTAGAAATTCTACCAATCGTCCTTCATTTATTGCAATGATTCTTCCTTCGTTGGCTTTATTAAAATTTTTGAGCCCTTCAAAAGGATGAAAGAACGATTCTAGAACTTCATTATTTACTTTCCCGTCTTCATCCTGTGACCCGTCATAATTGCTTTCAAACGGAATACCGTTAACTTCAAATTCAGCACCATTTTTATGATCAAATCGATTTAGTTTTTTAACGCTAGCTGCGTCTTCAATCTTTCTGATGAAAGCCGTCTTACCGTCTCCCGCATTTCCGGTAATTATTATTAATTTAAAGCGTGCATCTAATATATCTGGAATTAATTTTCTATCCAGTTTAGATGGTGAATATGTGGCCTCGTCATATTGTGATCCCCGATTATTAACACGTGTTCCCCAATTACCAGACTTTGATTGACTATAAAGCGAATTAATATAATCAACCATATCAATTCCTTCAACATCTATCTTGTGTTCTTTTAAACGGTTGGTGTTTTCTTTAAAAGAGCTTTTTAAGGCATCGTACACTTTAAGGATGTTTCCATCATTAAAATTACGTGCACCACCTTTCCAAAAAACCTCATTTATCAAGACTTCATTATCAACTTTAATTACCACTTTCAATTTCTCTTTTAAAGAAATAGAGGTTTTGTAGCCGTCGATTTTTTCTTTGAATTTGTTTAAAGAAGAATATATTGTTTTCCGCAATTGACCATAATTTGACATTTCATTTAATAGAACAATAACTGTACTGCCTTGTCTAATTGAAACTTCTGTATGATATTCTTTCTGATCAAGTACTACAGAACCTGCTTTTTCTTTGTTCTCTGAGAGGAGATTTTCAACTCCGATTTCGCGTAAGCGGTCTAACATGTCTTGAGCAGAAGAAAAGCGCTTATCACCATTTGTTGCAATTGCTTTCAGAAGAAACTCAGAAAACTTTTCCGAAATTCTTTGATTAATCGTCTTAGGGTTTTCAGGCTCAATACTTATTTTAGGAATTCGACCTTGAGGCCAAGGGTATTTTTTAGTAACTAGTTCATATAAAGTAATTCCTAATGCAAATGTATCCGCGGAAAGATCCCAATTGATATTATGCCCATCCACTAAATCTGGCGCCAAATACGGGTTGGTTCCAACATATGCCTTATCATCTTCCTTAATCGAAGCCACGTTAAAATCAATCAGCACGAAACGTCCTTCATTATCCCATATAATGTTTTGCGGTTTTACATCACGGTGTAGAATGGGTTTTTCTCTATTTTGTAAATAGCTTAACGCGGAGAGCATATCCTCTGCTAGTTTATAGACGGTTCCTATAGGTAAGTTAGCATCGGTTTTTGTGTAAGTGCTTAAATTATCTCCGTCGAGAAACTCTGTTGTCGTGTAAAATTGTCCATAACGGGTTTGTCCATTCCATACGAACTTTACAATATTAGGATGATCAAGTTCTGATAGTGCTTTGTACTCATCTATTACAGAAGCAACACTCACACTTTCATGAAATAGTTTTAAGGCAAAATCACGCCCTTGTAAATCATGTTTCGCCTTAAAAACACGGGAATAGCCCCCACGTCCTAAAATTTTATGAATAATATAGTCATCTACACGATTTCCTTCTTTTAAATCATATGTATCTGGTTGGTCATTTGTTATGGAAGAATTTGTTGGCTTCGTAGATTCTTTGCTTGAAAACTCAACTTTTAAAGCTTCTTCGATATTAGTTTCCAATTCTTCTATACTATCAATACGCTTATCGCTGTCGGTTAAGATGGTTTTTAAACAGATATCATCTAGCCATTTTGGTAAAGAACTATTTTCAGCAGACGGTAATCTGTCCGGCGGTAGTTGTCCACCTAGTTTATCAAGCTCAAAAGGATTTTTTATAGGTTCTTTTCCTGTAAATAACCAAGCTATTAATACCCCTAACGAATAAATATCTGATGCTCTAGATGCATCTTTGGCGATAAGCTCTAGAGGATGGTACGCAGTAGCGCTATATTCATTAATAGTAGGCATTACGGTATAGCCATGGTCATTATGATCTGTAAAGTATGACTTTCCAAAGTTTCCTAAATATGCATATCCATTACTTAAAAAGATATTGTCAGGATTGATATCCCTATGGAAGATATTCTCTTTGTGTGCTGATTTTAAAGCACTCATCACATTCTTTATGATACTTACACGTTCATCAAAAGTGAAGGTTTTATTTCTTGAAGCTGAACGCAAAGAATCTTCTTCCATCAAATCTGTGATTTCATAGAAAAGATGATTTTCTTCATCTAGTTTGAACTCTACAGGAAGAATGAAAGGATTTGAACGGATTTTTATAAGCGCATTGTATTGATTTAAGATACTTTCTTCGCGCTTTAGCAATTCTACTGGAGACAAACCTAGCACCTGTAGCGAATACTCTTTAACCCTTTTACGTATGTTTGAAGTCACATTTTTCGGCTTAACCAAATACTCTACATAATTATCCGATTCTTGTTTTAAGATTTCTACAATTTGGTAGCCTTGTACTTCTTTCTTCTCATTTGGAGATTTTTTGTTTTGTTCCCCAATCAAGAACTGAACAATATCATTTTGAACGTCGACAATCGCTGCTTCCCATTTCCCTATTTGTTCGGGATCTTGAATATAATCGATTAGTTCATCGGTAAGTATAAATGATAGTTTTCCTGCTTCCTGTCTGAGATTTGGAATGAATGAATTAGGATATGAAAGCGTTACCATATTCTGAATCCAAGCCTTTCCCCAATCCCTGTTAGCCTCCTTAAGTTTTGAGGCTAGTATAGCTGTTTTTTGACGACCAGTTTTAAGCGGATTGGGCTTTTGTCTGTCATTGATGTACCAGTAATCATCCGCACCTTCAATTCGGCCTTTCCAATCTTTATTTTCTATATTGTAAATAGCATGAGGAGCAACAACAATCAAATCATATTCCCAAAATTGAGTTCTATTATTTCGAGGGTTCGTAGAAGCAATTTCTACATTTGGTATCAAGAAATAGTTGTCAGGGAGTTTTATCTGTAAAAAATCTAGTAAACGCTTCTCCCCTGCATTTACTACTGTTTCAAAATAGGGTGGTTTTATTATTTTTGCCATTGTTCTATTTCCTTTTCCACTAATGCTATTGCCTCTTCTTCCTTTAACAAGGCTTGATATAACATAGTATGGGCTTTTTTTACTGATTCATCTATTTCATTCATGACAGCTCTGTCCAGAATAGGTACTGGAATATCCTTGAGTAGCGCAGGAATCGGCCTACAAAGTTTAGTACCTGTTTGTGTTGATCTAATCATTCGAAATCCATAGTCAGATGAAAGCCAGCTAAATAAATATCCCGATGGAATTTCATCTTTTGTTCTCATGCGAATGAACTCACCTGCAACTAATTGCCCATCTAATTCTTCGTTTGCAAAAATCACCCTGCTAAAGGTTTCCCCCTCTCCCAAAGTCCCAACACCAGCAACTAAAATTTCTCCATAACGCACAAAATTTTCGGTGCTTACATATCTTCTAGATATCAATTTTCCAGTTTTTCTGAAATTGAATATATCAGACTGATTTAACAGTTTAATGGACTTATTAGAATTAATTGCAACTCTTTTAAAAGAGCCTGTAGAAAAAAACTTATTACTGTCAAGGCAGTTAACCAACTCTGTATGGTGATTCATTTTTACAGCATTGATAACCTCTTCAATTCTTTTTGAATAATTAAAGGCGTTTATTGAAATGCTAGTGATTTCTGAAATGTTCCGAGTAAAAGTAGATACAGCTCTATCGGAAGAATGATGCCCGAAGTATTCAAAGTTTTCCTTTTTGAGAGGTTTTAAGCCTGTGGAATTTTTAAGTGAATTTTGAGCGTCAGTTAATAATATATTTCCTTCTACCCTTAATTTTGATGATTTAACAATTAAATTGTGAATCTTTTCAGTCAATTTAGTCGAAAAAACCGGCACTAATGTTTTTCTTATTCCCGAAGCCTCTATATAACGGACAACTGAACCGGAGGCGTTTTTATTAAGCTGAGATTTTCCGTATTTAGAGGTTAAAAATGCATACACAAAACCATAAAAAGAATTTGATGACACATCTACTCTACAAACATTATTCGCATAACAAATACCAGCACTAATCTCATTTACTAACCTTGTGTTACCTATTGTCCCAAATCCTGTTACTAGAATCTGTCTATCCTTCACAATAGCCTTAACTTTCAAAGCTTGTTCCTTATTTATATAGACATTATTACCTTCTAATGTGTTAGGGATATCGCTACTTTGACAATATTGTATTGCTTTTTCAGTATTTTCACAGAACTGTCTCTTGAAAATCGGAGGATTCCAAACTTCAGCTAGCTTCTTAAGTTGAACACACTTGTCACTATTTTCTTCTAACAATCTACTATTTATGGCATCTTTATTTAAAAAATAACCACTATTCAGCCTATTAGACTCATGAATCAATTGACTTCTGACGGAAGATATAATCATAATTTATCTATTTAAAAAATCGCGATAAGCGATGAGAATTCCTTTAAGATCATCATCAATTTGCTTGACCTTCTCCTTTCTAATTTTAAGAATTTTTTCTCCGTTTTTCTTTTTGGTCAAATATTTAGTTTCGGTATTAAAGATTAATTCAGCTCCATCTTCATCTTTTAAATATATTGGACTGCCTCTACGATCTTTACCCAATTTTTCTGCAATTGCCATAAAAATGTGATAATCTTCTCCTTTTCCCTGCGCCAATTGCCTCTGCTCTTCAGTTTTCTTCTCAAGGAATAAAAGTGAAGATTGGACTCCAACCTGTGGCAAAAAGGCTTCTACTGGAAGATCGATTGATGCAAGAATTTTAAAGCGATCTAAAACCCACTCACGCACACCTTGCATGTTGGGATTTCCCAAAATACCATCGGGCAAAACAATTGCCATTCTACCACCCTCTTTTAGAAGATTATAACAAGCCTCAATAAACAAAACTTCTGGCGCACTACTATACTGGCTCAAATAATAGCGCGAAGCAATTTCCGTTTCGACCTTTACTTTGGCACCAAATGGTGGATTGGTAAAAACCATATCAAACTTTCCACGGGCATCGGTAGTATATACATTTTCAATATCCTGCATAGCTCGGATACTCTCTTCTATCGTGCGGTTTATTTTTTCAACCTCTGCGGGGTGCTCCCATAGCGGATAAGCAAGTGAGTTCACGTGAAAAATGTTGGCGTGGCCATCACCTCCCATAACCATGTTCATCCGCGCTGCTTTCTTCAGGTCCGGGTCGAAATCAAATCCAAAAATACTACGCTCTGCATAGGTTCGAACGCGCTCGTTCACTTCTACCGAATTATATTTTTCTTCTAGCAAAGGCCCTTCTAATTCTGGATACATATATTTTGTAATCTGTTGGCGCACGTGATCAAGAACCATTACCAGAAAACCTCCGGAACCACAAGCAGGATCCAATACACGATGGTGCTCTTTAGGGTCAAGCATTTGTACCATAAATTTCACAATGTTACGTGGTGTAAAGAATTGCCCTGCCTCTTGTTTTAGCGTATTACTTACTATAGTTTCATAGGCTAGACCCTTTACATCTACGGAAGCATCTAGGAAAGAATATTTTGAAAGTCCTCCTGCAATAAAGGCTAGACCCTTATCTGTAAGGTCGATACTTTCGTTTCCTTGGAATACTTCCGAAAACAGATTATCGTTCTTAAGTTCTTCAAAAAGGCCCTTAATTCTTTTTGCAACGGCTCTACGACCTTCTTCGGAGTTCTGTTCTTTGACACCTACCCAAAATTTACGACGGTAGCTTTCGCCATCCGGTAACTCCATAAATCTGCGCTTCTCATCGTAGATTTTACAGAAAATTAGGTTGAGCAATTGCCAAAAGGCATCTTTTTTTCGACCTTCATTTCCATAAATATAATCATGAGAACGTTTGAATACTTTAATCAAAGAGTCATTTGCTGGCGTGCGTGTATGCGAGCGATCTGCGCGATCTAAATCTTCTAAGGTTTCTCCTTCTCCCGGAAAGTCCGATAAATCTGTAAATTCAAAATCGAAGCCAATTCCATCATCTTCCTTTTGTAGAAAATGATAGCTAGAGCCATTTGCCCAAAGACCAAACTCACAATTATTAACCGCACCCATTGCATTCTCCAAAGTAGCAGCAAGACCTTTTTTCTTATCGGTTTCCTTAACCTTATCATCTTGTACTACGCACATGCGAATAATAAAATCTTGTTCGTGTGGTTTGTCCTTTTCAAAAATGGTTAAATCTACCTTTTGTTTTTTAGTTCGACCAGTATCTGGATCTTCGTATTCAATGGTAAAATTACGCTCCATATCATCTAGGTCGAATCCATATTCTTCATTAAGCATTAGGATTACAGATTGCAAATTGCTTTCTTGAGCCTTAATTTTCTTTACTTCTCCCGTAAGTATGCAAACAAGCTCATTATCTTCTAATACTACTTCTTCTTTACCTTTTATAGCTGTGGCCATATAAATAATAGTTGTGTTTAGTTAAGTTGGTTGATTATATTTTCTATACTATTTAGCACTTCTTCAAACGAGAATGCCTTGTGGGTTTCTATTATTTGATTGATCAGTTTACTGTCTTCCTTTTTATTATTTTCAGTAGTTAATATTTCAACTATGGAAGCTTTGGTTTTTTGATGGGTTTTGAGCAGTTCATTGATATCCTTTCCTATGAGAGTTGCGCCGCCGGTAATTATTGAAAAAGGTTCAGCTCCATAAATTTCATCATAGTGTTCCATAGCAGCTCGTTCTGAATTAATATTGAGATAGTTTTCTAATATGAATCCCATATCATCGGCATCCTTGTTGTTTTTATGATTTCGGTCTTTCCATGCCGCTATTTTCAATAAAAAAATGCCACTGAGGGTAGCAATTTTGATATCAGTCTCTTCATCGATACTAACAGATAAAGCTGCTTCATCGGCGGCCGAAAATCCTAAGACCGACATAGCAAACTCCTCTTCGGGTGGCCAGAATATCCTACTATCCTGTTTCATTATTTCTCCGAAAGGCACAATATCCAATTGAAACTTACCCTTGTAGATAAAGCGTTGTTTTTGGTTCTCGTCCTTGGTAAAATTTTCAAGACTTATAATTTCCTCTTCAACTTTTTTCCATTGTTCCCAATCATTGACTGTAATCGCAATATCAAGATCATGTGTTAAGCGTCCAGATTTTTCATTATGCAATTCCATGATGATATCCCTAGCTGTAGCACCTATGACGAAAAAGGAAATTCCCGCTTCCTTGAAATACTCTGTAAGCTCCAATAAAATGGGCTTTAATAGCGGATGAGTAAACCTACTACTAGATATATTGTAACTCATTCTCTAGTATTTGTTTTGCCATCTCTATGTTTCTGCCGTAACCGCTATTAATCAAATCAGTATATATCAAAAGCGCAGGGGCTACTCTAGTGTCATCAAAATCATTCTTCCAAAATTTTTGTAGTACTTCAATTTCCCCATTTTCACTTGGCACTAATCGAAGCACTTTAGCCAATTCTGATAGTTCTAGGTCAGTAAAAAGAGTAAAGTGTTCTGGTCTTAGGTTATCGGTAAGGATTGCACCACCAGGTTCGCCACCCCAAAGAATTGTACCAAGATTAGATTGTGTATCTATATTTCGCCAATTTTGAACATAGTCTGAATCCATAAAACGCATGCGTTTTCTTATAATTCGTGGCCTAAGCACAGAGTTGAACTCGACAAGCCAACGTTCTAAGAGTTCAGTTGTGTTCTTAAGAACTCGTTTTTCATTGGTTTTTAGAAGGAAGTTTAAGTCTTCAAGCTCTGCCATAACATTACTTACTGAGCCGATAGAGACATCTGCCTTTTCCGCTATTTTTCTATAAGAATCTTGAAGATGTTCAGGCTTAGACAAAAGATGAAAAAGTATCTTTAAACCAGCCTCTTGAAAAGCACGAGATTGATTTGTTTTTTCTCTTTTTGGTTTTTTCTGTCCTTCAATATATATTACTAAATCATTATGTTTAATGAAGGCATTGCCAGCTACATCTATATAATTGATAAGACGTTCCTTCAATTCCTTTGCGGCCATTTTAGAAATATACTCGGCAATTAAAATAACAGGCCTACTGTTACTATTTTTCATCTCCTGTAATTGAGATAATACTAGGCCTTGATTAGAAGTTCTAACAGCAGATTTTGCTTCGACGACAAACTGCTCGTTTTTGATTCGTAGTAGAGCGTCATAATTTTGACGGCTACTATCTATTTCTATGGGAATATTTATAAGCTGCTCAAGCTTAGAAGTAGCTTCATATATGAAGTCATTATTACGATACATAGCTTTTTTTGTTCATTATTTTTATTTGTTCAGCGACAATGAACATTCAAATATAATGAACACTATGTTAATTACAAAATATTCCTTTACAATAATATTAATGTATCCAACATTAAGATTTCTTGCTTTCAAACACCTTCAATACAATCAAGATTTTGAATTGAAGGTGTTTGAAAGCTGCTTTAAACTCGTAAGGGAGTTACTAATGAGCTTGTATTTGACATAAATTTTGAACCAATATAGATAGATACTATATTAAAAAAGGCACGCCAAAAGCACGCCATTAAATAAAAAAGGCAGCTACATTTTCATGTAACTGCCTGATTTTAACGCTCCCCCTCTTGGGCTCGAACCAAGGACCCTCTGATTAACAGTCAGATGCTCTAACCAACTGAGCTAAGGAGGAATTTTACCTTAAGCGGGTGCAAATATAACAGATTCTTTATTACACCACAAACAAAAAAACAGCTTTTCTATTTAAAAAGCCATTTATACAGATCATTACCGTTGGCAAACAGCAATAGGGCAATCAAAAGGAAGAAGCCCACCATTTGGGCATACTCCAAAAACTTATCGCTAGGCTTGCGGCCCGTAATCATCTCATACAACAGGAACATCACATGCCCCCCATCCAAAGCCGGGATTGGCAAAATGTTCATAAACGCCAAAATAATGGAAATAAATGCCGTAGTGGCCCAAAAGGCCGGCCAGTTCCAGGTATCGGGGAACATGCCCCCAATAGCTGCAAATCCGCCAACTCCTTTGTAAGCTCCAGTTTCTGGGTTAAAAATCTTTTTCAACTGCTTCATGTAGCTCGAGAGGGTAGACACCCCTTTGTTGATTCCGGCAGGAATGGCCTCCAAGAAAGAATATTTTTGCGTCTCAATCCTAAATACCCCTTTGTCCTGAAAATCTTCCATGGTGATAGCAGCGGTTTCCAAGCCCAATTTGGCATCCTTGCTCACTTGTGCCTTAACATGGTGTTCCGTACCATCTTCCCTTTTTACAAGGATATCAACCTCTTTTCCTTTGTTGTTATCCAATAGGGTCATCACCTGATCACGATACTTAGCGGGTGACCCATTGATGTTCAAAAACTCATCTTTTGGTCTAAAACCTGCATTCTTGTTATGCGAAGTATCTGGAACCTGGTTCACGATAAAGGGCACCCTGAAACTCAAAAAATGGATTTTGTCCTCATCCTCCAACAAAGTGGAAATAAAATCCACTGGAATTTCCTTCTCAATCCGTTGGCCATCCCTTTCTATGGTAATATTGTTCCCATTGATCAATTCTGCAAAAACACTCCTGAAGGTTTTCAACTCGTTGCCATCCACAGCAATGATTTTGTCCCCGGTCTGGATTCCCAACTCATCACCAATGGATTTTTCGGTGACCCATACCCCATCCTTCAAGCTGTCCATGGGAATATACTCGTCCCCATAAGCATAGGCCATGCCTATATAGATGACCACCGCCAAAATAAAGTTTACGGTAACCCCTCCCAACATAATGATCAAACGTTGCCAGGCCGGTTTGCTACGGAACTCCCAAGGCTTGGGTTCTTCCTTCATCTGTTCGGTATCCATGCTCTCATCGATCATTCCGGAAATCTTCACATAACCGCCCAAAGGCAACCAACCGATACCATATACCGTTTCCCCTATCTTCTTTTTGAACAGGGCAAACTTTACATCAAAAAAGAGAAAAAACTTTTCCACCCGGGTCTTAAAGATCTTTGCCGGTATAAAATGCCCCAGCTCGTGCAGGACGATAAGCAGGGAAAGGCTTAGAAAGAATTGTATGGTCTTTATCAATATAGGGGTCATCAGTCACAATTTGTTAAAACGCACAAAAGTAACCTTTTAAGAAATGATAAAAAAACCAAGGTTTTGTTCACTCATCGATTTAAGAAAGATTTAGCAACAAAAGTTGAGTTTTATCATGGCAGATCATCCCTTGGGCCGTAATTTTGCACCATGGGTTCTTTTTTTGCCAAATACAAGTTGTTCGGATTGGTGTTCCTTGGTCTGTCGGCCATTATCATCTACCTGTTCTACAATGCACTACAGCCCGAAAATATACTACCGGTATACCAGCCTAACATGGTGGACAAATCGCTTGTGGACAGCACACTCTACTACAAAAAGAAGTACCACACCATTGCTGATTTTGCCTTGGTGAACCAAAATGGGGATACCATTACCCAAGACAATTACAAAGGGAAAATCTATGTGGCAGATTTCTTTTTTACCACCTGCCCCACCATTTGCCCGATCATGACCAAAAACATGGGAGAGATACAGGCCGCCATTTTGGATGACCCCAATATCATGCTCCTATCGCATTCGGTGACCCCGGTGATCGATTCTGTGCCTCAACTGAAAAAGTATGCCTTGGAAAAAGGAGTGGTGGACAGCAAATGGAATTTGGTCACCGGAGATAAAAAGCAGATCTACGAGCTGGCCCGTAAATCGTACCTAGCCGTAAAGACCGATGGAGATGGCGGACCGTATGATATGATCCATACCGAAAACTTCATCTTGGTGGACAAGGAGAAAAGAATCCGTGGTTTTTATGATGGCACCAATCGGGAGGAAATCAACAAGCTGTTGGGAGACATCAAGATCCTTGAGGCCAGTTATAAAGACTGATGTTAAACGTTTTTGGGATGATGGCAGATTATTTATCATTTTTACTTATTTTTGCCCTTAATTAAATTCAATCTAAATAAGCTTAGTGGCTACTGTTGCAGACCTCACCCAAGGCCAAAAGGGAATCATCAAAGATTTTGCGGAACATGTTCTACCGATCAAACTATTGGAACTCGGGTGTTTGCCCGGAAACAGCATTGAACTGATCCAAGTGGCCCCTTTGAACGATCCCATTTACATTAACCTAAGTGGAAGCCACATAGCCATTAGACGATCACTGGCCGAACTCATTGAGCTGGACATCATTGAAGAAACCCAAGCCCTATGAGCAAGAATATCAACGTTGCCCTGATCGGTAATCCCAATACCGGAAAAACTTCTGTATTCAACCAACTTACCGGGCTCAAACAAAAAGTGGGTAACTATCCGGGCATTACGGTAGAGAAAAAAGAGGGCATCTGCAAGCTTCCCAGAGGGGTAAAGGCCCACATTCTTGATCTTCCCGGCACGTACAGCCTCAACACAACCTCTTTGGACGAAAGCTTGGTGGTTGAGTTGCTGTTGAACAAGAACGATAAAGACTATCCCGATGTGGCGGTCGTGATCAGCGATGTGGAAAACCTGAAACGGAACCTGTTCCTTTTCACCCAGATCAAAGACCTGAAGATTCCCGCTATCCTGGTCATCAATATGGCCGACCGTATGTCCAGAAAAGGGATTTCCATGGACATCGAGGCGATGGAAAAAAAGCTGGATACCAAGATTGCCTTGGTCAGTACCCGGAAAAGACAAGGCATAGAACGGATCAAAGAACTCATTGCGGATTATAAAAACCTGTCTTCCGCGCCTAATGTAGATGCCAAAAGAATATCCCCCGAGTACTTTGAACGACTTCAAAAAACGTTTCCCAACGAGGATCTGTACAAACTTTGGCTGGTGATCACCCAAGATGTGAACTTTATGCCGATTGAGAAGAAACGCATTGAGGACGTCACATCGTTCACCACCAAGTCCAAGGAAGAACTCAAAAAATTGCAGCACAAGGAAACCGTGTTGCGTTATCAGTTCATCAACAACACCCTAAAAGAGACCTACAAAGTGGATTTCTTGGCCGCTAAGGGCTTCCGTGCCTCCCTGGACAAGATACTGACGCACAAGATTTTCGGTTATCTCATCTTCTTTGTAATCCTGCTCACTATTTTCCAAGCTATTTTTGACTGGAGCAGCTATCCCATGGATTTTATTGATGAGCAATTTGCTCTGGCCAGCGAATGGATCAAAAATACCTTGCCTCCCGGGGTCTTTACGGATCTTTTGGCCGAAGGCATCATTGCAGGGATTGGTGGTATCGTCATCTTTATCCCCCAAATTGCCTTTTTGTTCCTTTTTATTTCCCTTTTGGAAGAATCGGGATACATGAGCCGGGTGGTTTTTTTAATGGATCGATTGATGCGACCCTTCGGACTGAGCGGAAAAAGCATCGTGCCCCTCATTTCAGGAACGGCTTGTGCCATACCCGCTGTAATGGCTACCCGAACCATTGAAAATTGGAAGGAAAGGCTCATCACCATTTTAGTGACACCGTTCACCACCTGCTCCGCCAGACTACCTGTGTATTTGATTTTGATTGCGTTGGTGATTCCAAAGGGAACCATTTTAGGACTGAGTTATCAAGCCCTGACCTTGATGCTTTTATACCTCATCGGATTTGGCATGGCCATATTCTCCGCCATGATCCTGAACAAGATTTTGAAAATTAAGAGCCGATCGCTCTTTATGGTAGAGATGCCCACCTATCGCCTACCCTTATTGAAAAATGTGGCCTATACCGTTTTGGAAAAGACCAAGAGCTTTGTGTTCGGGGCAGGGAAAATCATCTTGGCCATCTCCATTGTACTTTGGTTTTTGGGTTCCAACGGATACTCCGAAGATTTCAAGAACGCCGAGCAGATCGTGAACGATCGCATTGAACAGGAAGGCCTTAGCACATACAGTAAAAACTATATCCAGAACAATATTGATGCCTATCGGGAAAATGCCTTGGCTGAAGGTATTACACCTGAAGTCATTCAAGATTCCATACAGTCCATGACCCACGATCTAAGGGAAAGGGCCGAAGCCCAGGAAATTGCCAGCTACAAGTTGGAACATTCCTACATAGGCCAGGCCGGAAAAGCATTTGAACCCGTTGTAAAACCTTTGGGCTACGATTGGAAAATCGGTATCGCCGTGCTCACTTCCTTTGCGGCCCGTGAGGTATTTGTGGGGACTTTGGCCACCATATACAGTGTGGGGAGCGATGAGGAGGAAACCATCAAAACCAGAATGGCCGCCGAACTGGATTCTTCGGGGAGGCCGTTGTTCAACTTGGCCTCCGGTATTTCCTTGATGCTTTTCTATGCCTTCGCCATGCAGTGCATGAGCACACTTGCCATTGTAAAACGGGAGACCAATTCTTGGAAATGGCCCTTGTTCCAATTGGGCTTTATGAGTGTTTTTGCCTACCTTGTAGCATTGTTAGCCTATCAAATCCTCATCTAAATGGAAACGGTTCAGCACATATTGGTCTATCTGATCTTGGGCATGGCCGTTGCCTATTTGGTGTACAAGTTTCTTCTTCCCAAGTCCTTGATCCATGGGAGCAAGAAAAATTCCAAGGGCTGCGGGCAGGACAATTGCGGTTGTAGCTGAGCCTCTCTTCACATAAAGACCCACAACCTTTGCTTCCTTTCTTAGGGCATTCTTTAATTTTTTTTCATTCTCGTGTAACCTTTCTTAATTTCCTGACTATATAAAGTAAACGCCAACTAAAAAACATCTTTTGGAAGCGCTTTCAGATGAAATGATCATGCAAAAAGTGGCCGAGGGCAATTTAGATTTGCTCAAGGTACTTTTTGACAGGCACCACAAACATGTGTACAATTTTCTGTTCAAAATGTCGGGAGACCGCATGTTGAGCGAAGACCTGACGCAGGATGTTTTTTACAAGTTGATCAAGTATAGAAGTTCATACCATATGGGGTCTTTCAAGTCTTGGTTGTTCACCATAGCCAGGAACAATTTAAAGACACATTTTACAAGGCACCACAAAACCTTTGAAGACATTGAGGTATTGGCCTACCAATCGGCTGAAGAGGTACATGATATGACCGAAAACAATGCGCATTTGCAAAATGCATTGAACCGATTGTCCCCAGAAGATCGTGAGCTGATTTTCCTGAACCGCTATCAGGAAATACGGTACGAAGACCTTGCGGAAATCATGGGCAGTACCCCTGGAGCGATCAAGACCAAGGTCTGCAGGATATTAAAAAAATTGAAGGAAATCTATTTAGAAACGATATAACCATGGAAAACGAACACGTTTTGGATCTTATCCCCGAATATTTGGATGGCTCCCTGGACAACGAGACCATGAAAGACATTCAACGGCACTTGGAAAAATGTCCTCAATGCCAACAGGAAGTAAAGGAAATGGAAACGCTCCTCAAGGCGTTCAAGAACGATGTGGTTCCCGTTCCTTCGGAACGTTTAAAATCAAGGTTTGAAGAAGCTTTGGAAGCGGAAAAAGCAGCTATGGGCAAAGTAGTTCCCTTGTCGTCCAAAACGAAAAAATATGATTGGGCCAGTTCCGTACTCAAAATTGCGGCCAGCATTGCTCTTTTGGTAGCTTCCTTTCAGATGGGAAGTGTGTTCCAGCAGAAAAAAATTGATCAGGAATTGGCCAATTTAAAGGACGAAAACCTGAACATGAAACAGACCGCCATGCTTTCCCTTATGGAAAACCAATCGGCCAGCAAACGTATCCAAGGGGTAGCCTATATTGAAGAGTTCGAGAACCCGGATGAAGCCATTATTCAGGCCTTGGCCAACCGATTGCTCAACGATGAGAACGATAACGTACGGTTGACCGCTTTCGAGGCCCTATCCAAATACACTTCCTCGGAAACCGTAAAGCATGTGCTCATCGAAGCATTGGAGAAGGAAAAAAATCCGAGTATTCAGGTGGCGATTATACAGACCTTGGTTCAGATCCAAGAGAAAAAAGCGGCCGAACCCATGAAGAAATTGTTGGAAAATGAAGATACCCAACCATTCATCAAGGAACAGATCAAAGCAGTATTACCAAGTTTAACATAAATATCAAAAAACGAAAATCATGAGAAAATTCACCATTATCTTAGCCGTACTCTTTGCCAGTGCGGTAGCCCAAGCCCAGGCCGATTATACCAAATCGTTGAGTGGCATCCAATGGGTAAAAATCGAATCCAAGGCAGACGTAACGGTAAAAACCCACAGTTCCAATGAGCTGTTGATCAAATCCGGTCCATCAATTGAAACCCCAGAAAGGGCCAAGGGCCTCAAATTAGTGGGAGATGGCGGCACCGATAACACCGACGTTGGCTTTTCCGTAGTCCAAGATGGCAGCACCCTTATCGTTTATAACTTAAGAAAAACCGGTGATGCCGAAATCTACCTGCCAAAAAACCAAAATATTTCCGTGAAGAGCACTTGGAACGGGGATATCGATATTGACGGGTTTGCTGGGGAAATTGAGGCAGATGCCCAATTGAACGGTAGTGTCAGGGTCTCCAATGTAAACGGTCCAGTAACCGCCAATACCTTGAACGGGGAACTTACCGTAACCTTCGGTACGGTAAAACAAGATTCACCCATTTCCCTCTACTCTACCAATGGTGCCGTAGATGTGTCCTTACCCAGCAACACGCCTGCCAATCTATCCCTAAGCACCCTGAATGGCAATGTGTACACCGATTTCGATATTAAAGCTGCAGAAAAGGACGGTATGCGAACCTTGTTGGGTAGAAACATCAAATCCACCATCAACGGTGGAGGGGTCAGCTTTTCCATGAAGTCGACCAATGGGAACATGTACCTGAGAAAAAAATAGTCGAAATCAAAAATCAAAAAACGAACAGTCATGAAAAATTTCATCCTAGCCTTGATAGGTCTCTGCACCCTATCCCTGAGCGCCCAAAAAATCATTGAAAAAAACATTAACTATTCTGGGCAATACATTGAACTTGATGTAAAATTCGCATCCAACATCGAAGTGAAAACGTGGGACAAATCCACTGTCTATTTCAAAGCGGACATTACCACAAAAGATGGAAAATTCATCGATCTATATAATTTGGACATAGACGAAAGTAACTCATCCATCACAATCTCGGAAGATGCCATTCCGGTATTCAAAGCATTCCAGGATGAATGGGACAAAAATCATCCAGGAATGAAGGAAAGAGGTTTTATGGAAGATAATACCTATACGTTCAACTACGTGCTCTATGTGCCGAAAAATGCTTCTTTCAAGGTGAGCAGCATCAATGGTGAGCTTCAATCCGACATTATTGAAGGTAATTTCACCGCTGACCTGATCAATGGGGACATCGACATCAAAAAGTACAACGGCGACATGGACCTACAGACCATAAACGGGGCCATTGACTTGGTCATGAAGGATACCCAAATGGTGGCCGAAACCTTGAACGGGAACATTTACGCCGATGAAAAAATGAACCTTACAGTATCCAAGCGTCATGTAGGGCAAAAAGTAGAGGGTAGTTTTGGCAATGCCTCGCACCGCCTGAAACTGAACACGATCAACGGTAACGTATACTTAAGGCTCTAAATCACAACAACGCGGTATATCTGAAACATGACCCAATCTTGTGATGGGGTAAGAATTGTGTTATTCAAAAAAATAAATTATGAAAAAATCAGTGATTGTCTTTTCAGCACTTCTTTTGTTTTCATGCTCACAGTCAAAATCGGGCAAACCAAATATGGAAAATCTGGGTAATGACAGCATTACCCAGGTTGAAAATAATCGTATAGCAGTTTTAAATGAACTTAGAAATGAACTTCTTTTAACCTATGGCACAATTGATGGATGGTCGAGGGTTGACATGGGACCATGCGGTGAGTTTGCCTATGCCTTCTATGAAGAGTGGAATTCCAGGTTCAAAGACTCGGTCAATATTGTTTTTATGATGAAACCGGATGGTTCAGATTGCAACCATGTTCTTGTAAGGTTGCCAGATAAAAATTTGTTTGATGCCGGACTTGGGGTTATGGATGAAAGTGCCCTAAAGCTTGTTTTTATTGAAAGTAAAATTGAGGACATGGTTCATTTTGATTATGACTTATTAGAAAAATGGTCATATGGATTGCATCGAAAATATTACAATTGCCCAAACTATTCGGACAGTTTATCAAGAAGTATATTAAAACGCCATTTTGACAAACTAGCATTACAAAATAATGGAAGGTAATTTAGGATGGCAAGCATACAATTCTTTGCACAACGCCATAAGCATAAAAGTTGTGACCTATTCAAAATGAATATGATAATCTGCAATTAGTGACGAAGACCCTAAATCAAATTGGAAACAAAGGAATAGAGCAATAGGGCCCAACCGATTACCAATAGCAATCCCCCAATTGGGGTAACCGGACCCAAAAACCGAAGTTTTTCCCCTTTGGCCGCACTTAAACAAAGTGCATAAATACTGAAGGAAAACAGCAACGTACCAAAGATGAAGCAGTTGACCATGGCCGAATCCAATGGTCCGTCAAAACTTAGGTTAAAACCAAGTACCAAAAGCACTAGGGCATGGTACATCTGATATTTGACCCCTGTCTCAAAACTATGTAAGAGTTCGGGGGTCAATTTCTTTTTAAGGGCGTGGGCACCAAAGGCACCAAAAACCACAGCCAGTAGCCCGTACAATGCTCCCATAAGTTGTGCCATAAACAGTGTTCCCATTCGTATTCTTTTTAAAGATTTATGTTGATTATGTAATCCGAGGTAATGTGAAAGGCACATTCCTTGTATTTGGGTGGCCCGAAGGTTTTCATCTCGGCATTCGAAAAGGCCACCTTTTCCCTGGGGATACCCAACCAATTGGTATCCAGTTTGCCATTATCGTTTTCATCGTGGAAGACGGCCAAGGCATATTCCCCTGCGGGCAGGTTTGCAATCTTTAACACAACGCTGCCTTCATTGGCCTGCACACTTTCCGTTGTCAAGACCTGCTCAAAGGAGAGAAAGGCTTCATCCGAATTGTAGACGGCCACATTTACTTTACCTTTTTTGGATGACACATTGTTCACATGTACCGAAATGGTGTTTTGGGCCAAGAGTATCATGGGAAAAACCACCAAACAGAAAACAAAAAAAATCCTCATCATTCTTTTCCTTTGGAAGACATACGATCTTGCAAGTCCGTTTGCAAAATAGAGTATAATTCTTGGGTTTGAAGACTATCCTGCAGGTTGATGTACATTTTGAGCGAGTCATGGTACACCAGTTTGATCTTCTGCTGCCGTAGGTCGTCCACAAAAACATACACCTTGGCTTGGGTGATGGAATCCTTAAAAACCCCTTTTTCCTTCATCCCCCATGAAAAGCCACTGGAGCGTTCCATTTCGGGCAGTTTATCTACCAAAAGAACACTATCAATCTCGGCCAACGGAACCTTCTGGTAGTAGATACCTGAGAAAATTCTAAGGTTGCCTTCCTCTATCTTATGCCAATTTTTGTAATGCTCCACAAAAACGAGCACGCAAAATACCAAGGTAATCACGATCAGTACATTCCAAAGCCAATGTCTTTTCTTTTTGCCCATATTGTTAGATACGGTTGATGGATTTAAAGGTAGTGCAATTCAAATTAGCATTCAAAAATGCCCATTCCTATTATCTTTGGAACATCAAGAACCACCATTATGGATTTTACAGGAAAGAACGTACTGATCACAGGGGCCTCACGCGGCATCGGAAAAGCCACCGCCATGGCCTTCGCAAAAAAAGGAGCCAAGGTCGGGATCAACTACAGGAGCCATGACGAGGCAGCCCAAATGACATTACAAGAACTTCCCGGGGAAGGTCATTATCTTTTTAAACGGGACATTTCCCAAAAGGAAGAGACCAAGGCATTGATCGATGATTTCATCAAGGTTTATGGCCAATTGGATGTTTTGGTGAACAATGCGGGCATTTCCATTTTTCATGAATTGGACCATGTGGACTTTGATCATTGGACCCATGCCTGGGAAAAAACTTTTGAAACCAACCTCTTTGCGGCAGCAAATCTCTGCTATTGGGGAGCCAAGGCCATGATGAAATCGGGTGGCGGACACATTGTCAATGTCTCTTCCCGAGGATCTTTCCGGGGAGAGCCCACCAAACCCGCTTATGGCGCAAGCAAGGCCGCCCTGAATGCCATGAGTCAATCGTTGGCCAAAAAACTGGCCCCGTACCACATTTATGTGGGGGTTGTGGCCCCAGGGTTCACCGAGACCGAAATGGCACAGGAAACCCTTACCCCTGCCGAACGTGAAAATCTTTTGCGGGAATCTCCCTTTAAACGGATGGCCCGACCGGAAGAAGTGGCCCATGCCATATTGTTTTTGGCATCGGAAGGTGCCGCCTATTCTTCTGGTACCATTATCGACGTGAACGGAGCCTCCTATTTGAGATAAACCATCGATGAAGGCATCTACCATAGCACAGCTCAAAAAAGAACTCCAATATAAATCTTCGGATGAAGTGGTCCAACTGTGCTTGCGATTGGCCCGGTTCAAAAAGGAAAACAAGGAACTCCTTACCTACCTGCTTTTTGAGGCGGACAGTGAATCGGGATATATAGCATCCGTAAAGCTAGAAGTGGACGAGTTGTTTTCTGAAATCAATGTGAACAGCTATTTCTACATCAAAAAAAGTGTCCGGAAAATCCTCCGAATCATTAAAAAGTACATCCGCTATTCAGGCAACAAAGAAACCGAAGTGGAACTACTGCTCTATTTCTGTGAAAAACTGAAAGCCCTTCGGCCTTCCATCCACCGTAATACCACTTTAAAAAACTTGTACGATAGGCAATTGATCTATATCGAAAAGAAATTGCCCCCGCTCCATGAAGATTTGCAATATGATTTTGGGGAGCAATTGACCCATTTGAAAAGCTAGTTTGAAGTATTCTCAACAGTTTCTTTAGAATGGTTAAAAATATGGGGGACATCCTCACAAATGGTGAATCATTTTCAATCGTATTGAGTAAATTGTAGCTTTATTTAACTACTCATAACCAACACCGACATCATGGGAATGCTAAAAACCTCAACCAGAACATGGCTGCTACTGTCCATGTTCCTATCCTCATTGTTCAATTACGCCCAGAATGCTCCTACCATGCAAGTGGACACCAGTTTTTATAGCGGTTTTAAATGGCGAAACATTGGCCCAGAAAGGGGCGGCCGATCGTTAGGCTGCGCGGGAAGCCCCTCAAGACCCAACGAATATTATTTTGGGGCCACTGGTGGTGGACTTTGGAAAACCGTTGACGGGGGCAACACCTGGTCTTGTGTAACCGATGGACAGGTAACCAGCTCCTCTGTCGGTGCTGTTGCAGTAGCGGAGACCAATCCCGATGTGGTCTATATCGGAATGGGCGAAACCCAATTAAGGGGAAGCATCACCCAAGGGGATGGCGTGTATAAAACCACCGATGGCGGCAAAACATGGATGCACTTAGGCCTAGAAGAAACCCAAGCCATTGCAAGGGTTCGTGTTGACCCTACCAACGAAAATATCGTTTACGTAGCAGCCCTTGGTCACCCCTATGGGGACAACGAAGAGCGTGGCGTCTTTAAAAGTATAGATGGTGGAGCTACCTGGAAAAAAGTACTTTATGTAAGCAATAAAGCTGGCGCAGCCGATTTGATCATTGACAGAAACAACCCCAATACCCTTTATGCCAGTACGTGGCAGGTATATAGAAAAGCCTGGAAAATGTGGGGCGGTGGGCCGGATTGTAAGCTTTGGAAATCCACTGACGGTGGTGAAACGTGGACCGACCTTACCCAAAATGCAGGTATGCCCAAGGGTCCTATCGGGAAAATCGGTGTTACGGTTTCTCCTGTGGATTCTAACAGGGTCTGGGCCATTGTGGAAGCCAACGAAGGTGGCGTTTTTAGATCGGATGATGGAGGAAAAACTTGGGAACTTACCAATAACGAGCGCAAATTAAGACAACGTGCTTTCTACTATTCCAGAATTTATGCGGACCCCAAAGATAAAGATGTGGTCTACGGATTGAACGTGGGCTTTTTCAAGTCCACCGATGGCGGGAAAACCTTTGATGTGACCATAAAACCTCCCCACGGCGACAACCATGACCTATGGATAGACCCGAACAATCCCGAAAGAATGGTCAGTAGCAACGATGGTGGAGGTATTGTAAGCCTTAATGGTGGTAAAACCTGGACCGATCAGGATTATCCTACTTCGCAATTTTACCATGTAATGGCCACCAGTGATGTGCCCTACCATGTAGCGGGTGCCCAACAGGACAATACCACTTTGGCCATGCCCAGCGATGGATGGGATTTTATGCAGGCGCGTGGACCCAATAAAGGTTGGTACTATGCCGTAGGAGGTGGTGAAAGTGGTTGGATCACACAGAGCCCAACCAATCCCGATATTTTTTATGCCGGAAGCCAAGGAGCCTTATTGACCCGATATGACCGAAGCAATGGCCAAACCCGGGACATACAGGTGTACCCCCGATTTTTCTCCGGGGAACCTGCGAGTGCCCTTCCCGAACGTTGGCAGTGGACCTTCCCGATCATGTTTGCTCCCAAAAATCCCAATGTGATGTACACTTGCTCCCAACATGTTTGGAAAACGACCAATGATGGTCAAACATGGGAAAAAATAAGTCCTGATCTTACTTATGCCGATCCCGAGACTTTAGGCAAAACGGGCGGTGTAATCACCATGGACATGAACGGACCGGAAATTTATGCCACAGTTTTTGCCTTGGCGCCATCCTACCATGACATCAATACCATTTGGGCAGGATCGGATGACGGCAAGATTAACGTTACCCGTGATGGCGGCAAAACTTGGACCGACATCACCCCAAAAGACCTTCCGAAATTCTCTAGGGTCAGTATCATTGATGAATCTGTCCACAATCCTGGCACTTTATATGTGGCGGCAAACCGCTACCAAGTGGACGACCGCGAACCCTACGTTTTCAAGACACATGATTATGGTAAAACCTGGACCAAGATCATTACCGGAATTGAAAAAGGGCATTTTGCAAGGGCCATCCGTGAAGACCACCAAAGAGAAGGCCTTCTTTTCTTGGCCACGGAACACGGGGTCTATTTTTCCATCAATGATGGGGATAACTGGCAGTCCCTTCAGTTGAACCTTCCTGATACCCCGATCAGGGATTTGGTCATCAAGGACAATGACGTAGTGCTTGGTTCGCATGGCAGGGGGTTCTGGATCTTGGATGATATTCAACCCCTTCGCGAATATTCTCCCGAGCTGAAGAGCAAAAAAAATGTCCTCTTTAAACCAACCGATGTCATCCGGGGTATTTACAATGCCAACTTCCAATATTATCTGGAGGAACAGGTAGATACCATCACTTTTGAAATACTGGATGCCAAAGGAAACCTGATCGACTCCTTTGGAGGGAATCAGCCTAAGTACAAAAAAGATGATGACGATTCTTGGTACAGCAGGGGAAGTAGCACCAAACCCACCACGGCCAAAGGCATCAACACCTTTACCTGGAACTTAAGGTATCCCGGTCCTACTACTTTTGATGGCATCATCATTTGGGGTGGATCGGTCAAAAACGGTCCAAAGGCACCTTTGGGCGCGTATAAGGTCAAAATGAAAGTAGGAGATGAAGTGGTACAGGAGCTACCTTTTCATGTGGTCATGGATCCCAACTTGAAAGGCATTACGGCAGAAGATCTGGACAAACAATTTGAATTGGCTTCCAAGATTACCAAAAAGGCAAGTATTGCCAACGAGGCAGTGATCCAGATCAGAGGCATCCGCAAACAATTGGATAGTATCGGCAAGGAAATCACAAGCAAGCAGTTCAAAAAACTTTCAAGTGGTCTTATGGAGCCCCTGACCGTTGTGGAGGAAGATCTTTATCAAGTTCGGAACCAGTCCGGACAGGATCCCTTGAACTTCCCGATAAAGCTCAACAACAGGTTCATTTCCCTTCAACGCAGTATTGAAAATGGCGATGCCAAACCCACTGATGCTTCCTACGTAGTTTTTGATGAGCTGTCAAAGGAACTGGATATCCATATCGGAAAATTGAACAGTATACTGGAAAAACAACTCCCAAAAGTGAATGCCTTTTTGGAAAAAAATGGTAGTGCTACCATCAGTTTGGAATAACAACATTTCCTAACGGTATGATTTCAGGCAAATCACCTATCTTTAAGGAACATAGCGCATAATTTAACTGTGATGAAACGTTCCTCAATAAGATGGGTGATTTGTCTTCTTATAGCCCTGATCTTGGCCAATTCCTGTAAACAAAATAACAACCCGCAGACCACTACCTCTGTTCAAAATGCCGAATGGTGGAAAGAGGCCATCGTTTACCAGATTTATCCCCGTAGTTTTAAAGATTCGGATGGTGATGGTGTCGGAGACCTAAAAGGCATCATAGAAAAGCTCGATTACATTAAAAGTTTGGGAGTAACGGCCGTTTGGCTCAATCCCATCTATAGCTCGCCCAATGCCGATAACGGCTACGATGTGAGCGACTATCGCGGCATCATGGAAGAATTCGGAACCATGGAAGACTTTGATGCCCTTTTGGCCGGAATGCATGAGCGGGACATCAAATTGGTCATGGACATTGTAGTGAACCATAGCAGCGATGAACATGAATGGTTCAAACAATCCCGAAGTTCACGGGACAATCCCTATCGTGATTATTATCATTGGTGGCCGGCAGAAAAAGGTGAGCCTCCTTATCGCTATAGTTTGTTCGATGCCAAGGGCAATGCCTGGCAATATGATTCATTGACCAACGCCTACTACCTTCATTATTTTGCGAAGCAACAACCCGACCTCAATTGGTCCAACCCAAAAGTACGCCACGAAGTCTACGACATCATGAAATTTTGGGCCGATAAGGGCGTGGACGGTTTTCGGTTGGATGCCTTTCAGTTTGCGGCCAAGGATACCACCTATCCTAAATTTCCCGATGGTTTTGAGAAGGACTTCATTCAATACTATGCCATGCAGGATGGGCTCCACGACTATCTGAAGGAAATGAACCAAGAAGTCTTTAGCAAGTACGATGTCATGAGCGTGGCAGAAGGCGCCGGCCGTAATTTTGATGACGCCCATAAATTAGTGGATCAGGGCAGAAAAGAGCTCAATATGGCCTATGCCTTTGAAGGGGTGGATATTCCCAAATATGAGGGATATGAATTGGCAACCATGAAGGAAGTGTTCAGCAAATGGGACAAGGAATTTGCCAAAGACGGATGGCTTTCCATTTTTTTGGCCAACCACGACCAAGCCAGAATGGTAAGTCGATGGGGCAATGACACCGAAGCATACCGAAGTGCCTCGGCCAAATTGTTGAACACCTTTATTTTGAGCATGCGGGGCACTCCCTATTGCTATTATGGGGATGAACTTGGAATGACCAATATTGATTTTGATACCATTACACAATATCAGGACATTGCAGCCCTCAATGGCTATCAAAAGGCATTGTCCGAAGGTGAGGATATGGACTTGTTCATGAAGAAACTCAATTTTGGTTCCAGGGACAATGGACGAACCCCCATGCAATGGAATGATTCGGTAAATACAGGATTTACCTTGGGAACCCCTTGGCTTCCTGTCAATCCTAATTATGTCGACATCAACGTACAAAAGGAGAACTTCAATCCCGGTTCCGTACTGAATCATTTTCGGGAATTGACAACACTTCGAAAACAAAATCCTGTTCTGGTCTATGGAAGCTATGAGCTTTTGGCTCCAGAACATCCTTCTATTTATGCCTATACCAGAACTTTGGAAGGCAAAACGCTTTTGATCCTGTTAAACTTTTCTAAAGAAAGTTCCGGCATTACCCTTGAGGCAGGTTGGGCCAAATCCCCAATTATTATAAATAATTATAATGACCTTCAAATTATTGACGATTCCATAAAAATGAAACCGTTCCAAGCGGTGATTTTAAACATCAACTAATTCATTGTCAAAAAATCAGACTCATTCTAAATTAGTAACCAAACATTTATCCTACCATGTATTGTTGTAATTTTATCGTGTCAGGATGAATAAACTTATTACCATATTAACTGCAATGCTCATTTTGCTCCAGAGCATCAATATCCATTTTAAGGATTTGGTGGAAATGGGGCAGTTGGTGGAGCACTACAAATTCCACAGCGAGGAATATGGGGATAGTTTCATGGTTTTTATGTCCAAGCACTACGGCGAATTGAAAGCCTCACACAACGAAAAGCACCAGGAGGAACAAAAAGACCATGAAAAATTGCCATTTCAGCACCAATCACAATGTTTGCAGCATTTGGTCTTTATGGTGGATTCCAATCCTTTTTTTGAATCCCGCTCGGAAATCCCCGTGGTAAGAAAGGGCAATTTCCATTATCAAATGTCGGACTCCCAAATTTGGGGCGACGGGCTGTTCCAACCACCCAAACAAGCATAATTCATAGTTATCCGGTGTTGCCGGACACTTTTTACAGAAGCCTTATTGAATCTATAATGCTATCATTTTCTATGAATCATGTTTTCAAAAATCATTTCTTTTAGTATAAGGAACAAGTTCATTGTTCTACTCTTTACTTTATTTATTGCGTTGGTAGGTTTGTACTCCCTATCACAAATTCCCATTGGCGCCGTTCCAGATGTGACCAATAACCAGGTACAGGTACTCACCACTTCAAGTAGTTTGTCCACCCAGGATATGGAACAGTTCATCACCTACCCGGTTGAGCTGGAAATGGCCAACCTGCCCGGGGTCAAAGAAATCCGATCGGTTTCCAAATTCGGGCTTTCGGTGGTCACCATTGTCTTTGAGGATAATCTGGGAACCTATCTGCCCCGGCAACTCATCGCCGAAAAGATCAAATCGGCATCCAAACGTATCCCGGAAGGGTTTGGCACCCCTGAAATGGGACCCATTACCACCGGTTTGGGAGAAATCTATCAATACATTCTGGACGTTGAACCCAAATATCAAGGTCAATATACCTCCACCGATCTTAGGACCATTCAGGATTGGATCGTGAAACGTCAACTCTCCGGTATTCCGGGAGTAGTCGAAGTCAACACTTGGGGAGGACACCTCAAACAATACGAAGTCGCCATCGAGACCCAAAAATTGAATGCTTTGGACATTGCGGCCACCGAAGTGTTCACTGCTTTGGAAAAAAACAACAGTATTGCCGGGGGCGGTTATATCGAAAAAGTAAACCAAGCCTATTTTATCCGCGGGGAAGGTTTGGTGAACAACCTCAAGGATATTGAAAATATCGTGGTCACCACCCGAAACGGCATACCTATTTATATTAAGGACATTGCCAAGGTCGGGTTCGGTAGCGCTCCCCGCTTTGGTGCCATTACCGGTAATGGGGAAGGGGAAAAGGTACTGGGCCAGATCATGATGTTAAAGGATGCCGATTCCAAACGAGTGATCGAAGCCGTAAAGGAAAGGGTAGCCAGCATCTCGGAATCCTTGCCCGAAGGGGTTTATATCAATCCATTTTTGGATCGTAGCGAGTTGATCGGAAGAACCACTTTTACCGTAACGGAGAACCTCATTTTAGGATGTCTCATTGTGATTTTTGTGGTGGTCCTGCTTCTAGGAAATTGGCGTTCGGGCCTTGTGGTCGCCTCCGTGATCCCACTTTGCTTGTTGTTCGCCCTCACCATGATGAACATTTTTGGGGTCGACGCCAACTTATTGAGCCTTGGTGCGATCGACTTTGGTATCATCATCGACGGAGCAGTTATCATTGTGGAATTCATTGCCTTTCAAATCAGTCAAAAACAAGCCGAACTGGCCAATTTGGGCAAACATGAAATACAAGCAGTAAAGGATGAAATCACGGTACAAGGTGCCACCAAGATGATGAACTCCGCAGTGTTTGGGCAGTTGATCATTTTAATTGTGTTCATCCCTATTCTATCATTGAGTGGTGTTGAGGGCAAAATGTTCAAACCTATGGCTTTGACGTTCAGTTTTGCATTACTTGGGGCAGTTCTGTTGTGTTTTACCTATGTTCCGGTTGCTTCGGCCTTATTTCTGAAGCCGAGCAAGGATGAATCCAAAGGGATATCCGCGCGTTTGGTAAACTGGATCAACAGGCAGTACGAACCCGTAATCCACTGGGCCATGGAAAGTAAAAAATTGGTGCTATCCGTTGCCGCAGCCCTGTTGGTTGGTGCCATTCTTCTGTTCAGTTCCATGGGCGGCGAATTTGTCCCAACGCTGGACGAAGGGGATTTTGTAATCCAACCGATTCTTAAGACAGGGACCTCATTGGAGAAAACCGTGGAGACAACCACCAAGATCGAGAAAATTTTAATGGACCAATTCCCTGAGGTAAAGCAAGTGGTCAGTAGGATCGGGGCCGCTGAGGTACCCACAGATCCTATGTCCATGGAAGAAAGCGACGTAATCATATCCCTAAAACCCAAATCGGAGTGGGTTTCTGCGGAGACCAAAGATGAATTGGCTGACAAGTTCAAAAAAGCCCTTGCAGTGATTCCCGGCATGGAAGTAGAGTTTACCCAACCTATTGAAATGCGTTTTAACGAGTTGATCACCGGGGTTCGGGCCGATATCGCCATCAAGATTTTTGGGGAAAGCCTTGAAACACTGAACAAAAAGGCCAACGAAATCAAACAACTCATCGAAAATGTGGAGGGAGCCTCGGACATCACCGTGGAAAAAGTGGAAGGTCTGCCGCAAATGAACGTATCCTACGATCGAGCAAAAATTGCCCGTCACGGCCTCAACATAGCCGACCTCAATGAAATGATTTCCATGGGCTTTGCAGGGAAAATTGTAGGTAGCGTTTTTGAAGGGGAGCGGCAGTTCGACATGGCCGTTCGATTGGATTCAGAAAATCGACAGGATATTTCCGATCTTAAAAACCTGTATGTGGACCTCCCTTCCGGAGGAAAGATTCCGTTGAGCGAATTGGCTGAGATCACCTATCAAAAAGGGGCGGCGAAAATATCGCGGGACAACACCAGAAGAAGAATTGTAGTGGGTATCAACGTGCGGAATCGCGATTTACAATCTGTGGTAGACGATGTACAATTGTTGATCAACCAACACATCAAGTTGCCTACTGGGTACAGTATTTCCTATGGTGGACAATTTGAAAATTTGCAAAATGCAAAAGCTAGGTTGATGATTGCCGTTCCTATTGCATTGTTGCTCATTTTCATTATGCTTTATTTTGCCTTTGGATCGGTAAAGGAAGCCTTGTTGATATTTTCCGCCATACCGCTTTCTGCTGTGGGAGGTGTTCTATTACTATGGTTAAGGGGAATGCCCTTCAGTATTTCTGCGGGAGTCGGTTTCATTGCACTCTTTGGTATTGCAGTGCTCAACGGTATCGTCCTTATCGAACATTTTAAGGAATTGAAGGGAAAGGATTTCGATTCCATGGAAGATCTCATCAAACAGGGAACCAAAGATCGATTGCGGGCCGTATTGTTGACCGCATCGGCTGCGGCCTTGGGCTTTTTGCCCATGGCAGTATCCACCAATGCAGGTGCCGAAGTACAAAGGCCTTTGGCAACGGTGGTCATCGGTGGATTGGTGACGGCAACCATGCTCACCTTGGTGGTGTTGCCCGTTTTATATGCCTATTCACACAACATTAAGTTTAAGGGTATGAGAAAGCGAAGAAAAATGAAAAAGATGATGAAAAACCAAGGATTGACTCTTTTGCTGCTTTTGATTTCTATATCCGGATTCTCACAATCCAAATTGAATCTGGAAGATTTGAAGGCCCTGTCCTTAAAAAACAACAAGGGCATACAGGCGGGTGCTTTGATGGTGGATCAGGCCGAAGCGTTAAAAGGAACTGCATTTCAGTTGGAAAAGACCGATTTCTACTATCAATACGATGAGAACAACCTGGCGTTGAACGGGGAGCCTTTAAAGGTTTTCGGCGCAAAGCAGATGTTGGAATTTCCGACGGTTTACGGTGCGAAAAGTAAGGTGCAAAAATCGAATTTCGAGCTGCAAAAATCTACTTTGGAACTTCAGAAAAAGACCCTGTTCCAATCATTGAGCACGGCGTATTACGATTACCAAACGCTGCATCAAAAAGCCAAAATGTACCATACGCTGGATAGCATCTACACCAAGTTTGCCCATGCAGCGAACCGACGTTTTGAGCTCGGTGAGACCAACTATCTGGAAAAGGTGACGGCCCAAGCCAAACAACGGCAGATTGCCAATACCTTCACCAAGACCCAGCAGGAAATTATCACCACCAAGGCATTGATCATCAGTTTGGTGCAAAGTGGCGACACCTTGGATATTGCCATTGAAAAACCGGAAAAGCTATCGGTCTTGAACACCACTGGCCTATTGGAAACGGAAACCGCCTTCTTGGATCAGCGCCAAGAGTTGAGCAATGCCCAAAAACGGTTGGAAGAAAACCGATTGTTGCCCGACATCGACCTGGAATATTTTCAAGGGACCAATAAAGGCCTCGGTACCTCCCTGTACGGAGTGCAATTGGGAATAAGGGTTCCTTTGTTTTTCTTCGGACACAGCAACAGGGTAAAATCCTCCAAGATCCAGACCAAGATCACGGCCATGGAAAACCAGGAAATCAGCATCACCACAAACCAACGGCACAGGTCCCTTTTGCAGCAGTTGGAGCAGCAGACCAAGGAACTCTCCTATTATGAAGATGAAGGGGGGCTACTTTCCGAGCAGATTTTGAAAGCGGCTTCGGGTAATTTCAGCAATGGGGAAATCGACTTTTTCCAATACATCCAGAGCTTGGAGAACGCTTACGACATCCAGCTGAATTACTTGGATGTCCTCAACCAATACAATAAGACCGTAATCGCCATTAATTACTTGACCATAACATTATAACAATGAAAAATATCATCTATAGCTACGCCACCGTTTTCCTTTTATTGATGACAGCATGTGGCAACAAAAACAACGAAAACAGCACTTCCGAAGCCGAAACGGAATCGAACGCCATTGTTGTAACCCAAGACCAATTTTCTGCCAATAATTTCGCCATAGGCGGGTTGGAAGAAAGAAGTTTTCCCGATGTGGTGGAAACCTCGGGTATGATCGATGTGCCTCCAGAAAATAGGGCCAGTGTGATGGCCTTTATGGGTGGATTCGTAAAAAAGACGCCACTTTTAATAGGCGACAAGGTAAAAAAGGGTCAATTGATGGTGACCTTGGAAAATCAAGAATTCGTGCAAATGCAACAGGAATATCTTCAGGTGTATAACCAACTGGATTTTCTAAAAGCCGAGTTCGATCGAAACCAGACCTTGTTCGATGAAAAGATCGCTTCCCAGAAGAATTTCCTTCAGGCCAAGAGCAACTATGAAACTGCAAAGGCCAAATACCAAGGGTTACGGGAACAACTGCAGATGCTGAACATTTCACCCAGTCAAGTGGAAAAAGGCACTATCAGTTCACTGGCAAGTATCTATGCCCCTATTTCGGGCAGTGTTACCAAAGTGAACGTTTCCATGGGCAGTTATGTGTCCCCTGCCAGTGAAATTTTGGAAATTGTGAACAATGAACACGTCCATCTGGAACTCACGGTTTTCGAAAAAGACATTTTAAAGGTGAAAAAGGGTCAAAAAATCCAATTTACCATCCCAGAGGCTTCCAACGAAACCTATATGGCGGAAGTACATTTGGTGGGTGCCTCCATAGATGATGCCAAACGCACCATAAAAGTCCATGGACATTTGGAAAACGAGGATGATACGGGATTCCTGCCCGGTATGTTCGTGAATGCCATGATCATGACCGATACCAAAAATGCGCTATCCCTACCGGATGAAGCAGTTATTGAATCCGAAGGGTCATCCTACGTGTTGAAATTGGTTTCCCAAGATGCTGAGGGCTATACCTTTGAGAAAGTCCATGTAACCCAAGGCAATAGCTATGGTGGTTTTACCGAAATCAGCTCGGAAGACCTCAAGCAAGACGATCAATTTTTGCTCAAAGGAGTTTTTGATCTGATTGGAGGATAGCATATTAAGCAAATAAATACCATAACTGGGCCGTAAAAAAGCAGACCACAAATCCCAACACAATGGGCAAAAGAGTAGCAATTAGAGTCCATTTGGCACTTTTGGTCTCTTTGTAAATGGTATAAATAGTAGTGGAACAGGGGTTGTGCAGCAAGCTGAACAGCATCAGGTTGATCCCAGTAAGCAATGTCCAACCCCCTGCCCTTAATATGTTTTCGGTACTGGTGATGGAATCCATTTCGAACATGACCCCGGAGCCCTCACCGACCCCGGACATACCCGTGACCAAAACGGTGAGCATCAAAATGGTCGGGATTACAATTTCATTAGCAGGAATGGCAATGATGTAGGCCAATAAAATGACCCCGTTCAACCCAAAAACCACCGCAAAAGGGTTGAACCAATCAATGAAGTGTTCGGCCAAGCTCAATCCACCAATATGGATGTTGGAAACCAACCAAATCACCATTCCCGCTGGAACGGCAAAGACCACGGCCCTCCACAACACGAACAAAGTCCTATCGATCAATGAAGTGTATAAGGTTTGAAGCACCCTTGGCGGACGATAAGGCGGCAATTCCAAACTAAAGGTAGAAGCTTCACCCTTCAAAACGGAGCGACTTAAACCCCAGGAAACGATCAAACTAAAAGCGATACCCAAAACGGCCACCCCTACCACCGCCCCTGTGGAAACCAAACCGGCCCAAAATGGGGATACCATACCCCCGATGAAAATGGTGGCAATCAAAATCTGTGTGGGCCATCGGCCATTACAAAGCGAAAAGTTATTGGTGATGATGGCGATCAATCGTTCCCTTGGACTATCGATGACCCGTGCTGCGATGACCCCTGCGGCGTTACAACCAAATCCCATGCTCATGGTAAGGGCTTGCTTTCCGTGTGCCCCTGCTTTTCGGAACAAACTGTCCATATTGAAGGCCACCCTGGGCAAATACCCCAAGTCTTCCAAAAGAGTAAACAATGGAAAAAATATGGCCATTGGCGGCAGCATTACGGAAATGACCCAGGCCATGGCCAAATAGGCCCCATCAATCAAAAGTCCGGATAACCACCACGGCATAAAACTATCGGCCCCACTTTTCAGGATAGGATGAAGCGTATCTACCAACAAAGAGGCTAAAAGCCCTGATGGGTAATTGGCACCGGAAATAGTCACCCAAAACACCACGGCCAATAGGACAAACATGATCGGGAATCCCGACCATCGGCTGGTCACGATCTTATCAATCTTTCTATCCAGACTGAAAGCTGGTTTATCCCCATCTATGGAAACCGTTTTGCGCGCAATCTGTGCCGCATCGGCGTATAAGGAAGAAACAATCTTGTCATGGATGCCCATGCCCAATTCCCATTTCAGGTTGTTGGCCATCCCCAAGATTTCCTCCGTACTTTCTGTTTTATTTTGCTCCATCATATCGCAATTGGAGTTTCATTCTCGACCAATCCATCCAAAATGCCATTTTGCAAGGCCTCGATGATGCTCTGGTCTCCTTCCAACAAACGTAAGGCGACCCATTCCGCATTGGGCAAACCTGGATAGGTTTCCCTTAATTTTTTAGATAAGGTATCAATGGCATGTTTTAATTGTGGCGTATGGTTCCTTACCCGATGTGGCTTACAGATGTATTTGCCCGAGGCCACTTCCGCGATCATGGCCACCAGTTCGTCCATACCATCCCGTCTTCGGGCCGAAGTAGGTATCACTGGAATGCCCAATTCCCTGGTCAGCTCACGCACATCGATTTCTACATGGTTACGCTTGGCTTCATCCATCAAATTGAGACATAAAATGGCCCTATCGGTGATTTCCAATATTTGAAGCACCAAATTCAAGTTCCTCTCCAAACGGGTGGCATCGGCAACAATTACGGTAACATCCGGACGGCCAAAAAGGATAAAATTACGGGCCACTTCCTCATCCGTACTGGTGGAAAGAAGGGAATAGGTACCCGGAAGGTCTACAATCTTGTAATTGTCATCGGCATATGAAAAAGCTCCCTCTGCCCTACCAACCGTTTTTCCAGGCCAGTTTCCTGTATGTTGTCGTAATCCGGTAAGGTTATTAAAGACCGTACTTTTTCCAGTATTGGGGTTTCCGGCCAGCGCCACAACATAGTCTACCTTGTCCATATCGATTCCCAATCGGACGAGGTTTCCCTTGTGGTGCACCGGACAATTTTCGCAATTAGGCTGACTGCTCATGTTGTTCTTTTTTAATGTTATTGATGAAAATCAGGTTGGCCTGATCTTTTCTGATGGCAATGGTGGTTCCCAAAATACGGTACCCCACGGGATCTCCCGAGGCACTCCGAAGCTCAGCGGTTATCGAGTTACCCGGAACAATCCCGAAATCCATCAATCTTCTTCTTTGCAAACCGCGACAGTAGGAAGAAATGCCCACAATATTGGCAGTTTCATCCGGCTGAAGTTCGGACAACCGCTGGTATCCCTCCTGAATCGGCTCTGCCTTCGGTAGTGGCTGTACGGTAATGGCAGAGGCAAAAAGTGGGGTAAGCACACATTCATTTCCATCGGCCGCAAAGGTGATTTTTCCTTGCTGCACATCCAATTGGTAGACCTGCATGCCGGGGTATAGACCAAGGGCCGAAAGTTGTTCAAAAATATAATGGGGCTCGTCCTCAATATGTACAATTTGGGCCACTTCCCCTTCCTTTAAACTACTTAAGGGCCGTCCCGAAAACGGTGGAATTTCCCCTTCCGTAGAGGGAATGGGGTCACCATGGGGGTCAAAGGCCGGGTTACCCATTCGTGCCGCAATCCTATTGGCCTCTTCCAAGGATAATTGGTGTTCTTGAATGTCGGCCTCCCCGTGCCAATCCATATGCTGCACCCCGGTCTCATCGGCCAAAAACCGCTCCCAAATCCTGTGTACACGTACAATCCGAAGCGCATATGATTTTCCGGTATCGGTAAGTTGGATGTTGTGTCCTTCAAAAACCACGAGGCCCATATCTTTCAAGTGGGCCATCAGTTTTGCCATTTGGTCTGCACTGATATTGAGATTTCCCGCAGCACTGTTCAAATTGCAAGCAATGCCCTTATATTCGCAATCGAAAAGGTATTTCAAAGTGTCTTCCAAAAGAACACGCTGGGAGCTCATCCGTACTTTTCCCAAACGGGCCAACAATCCTTTTTTGGGCCAGAACACCCAAATGAGGATTCCAACGGCCACCAATCCCAAAACCAAGGCCATTACGGGTTGTTCCATAGCTATTTTGGATTATATAATCGTTTCATTTTAAATAGATATTACAGGCAATCTGATGCGAAACGGTATGTTCCCGTTCCCCAATCTTTAAGTGAAGGGAACCATCGAATGCCTCTTTCCCTAAAATTTGGATCGGCTTGCCGATTGAAATTTCATGCTTGTCCAAATACTGCAAAAATGCAGAGGAACTGTCCTTTACCCCCACACAAACCCCGTGAGCCCCAACAGGCAACTCACTCAACAGGTCTTTATTATGTTCCTGGAATTCACCGTTCTTTCCTGGAATGGGATCACCATGGGGATCGTATTTAGGGAACTTGAGCAATTGGTCCAACTTATCGATCAATTTTTCACTCTTGATATGCTCCAACTGTTCCGCCACTTCATGCACCTCATCCCAAGCAAAATCAAGTTTTTCCACTAGAAAAGTTTCCCAAAGTCTATGCTTGCGAACTATGGAAAGGGCCGTTTTTATCCCGGCATCCGTAAGGGAAATCCCTTGGTATTTTTTATAGTTCACCAGACCTTTCTCTGCCAATTTCTTGGCCATATCCGTAACAGAGGATGGTTTGGTTTCCATCTGCTCCGCAATGGCATTGGTGTTTATGGATGCATCATCCCCGCTTCCCAAATGGAAAATGGTTTTCAGATAGTTCTCCTCTGATCGGGTCATCTCAATTTAATTTTATCAAAAATACATTTTTTATTTATAAAAAACTATTTTTAGATTTGTCTAAATTTAATTTTATACAAATTGAAAACGTTTTGCAAACATATCGCCCTCCTTTGGATTGCTTTGGTAAGCAGTTGTTGCATGGCCCAATCGGTATCGGTAACCGGAAAAATAACGGAAAATGGACAACCTGTGCCTTTTGTGAACATTACGATCAAAAACACCCAACTTGGAACATCCTCGGATGAAAACGGGAATTTTACCTTGACCAATATTCCAACTGGGGAGCACCTGCTTTTCGCTTCGGCATTAGGCTATGTCTCCTTTTCCAAATCCTTAACCATATCAAAGGGACAGTCCTTAACAATCCATATTGAGATGGTTCCTTCGGCTCAAAGTTTAAAAGAGACCGTGGTTACCGGAACCCTTAAACCCGTAAGCCGATTGGAAAGTCCCGTTCCCGTTGAGATCTATTCCCCAACGTTTTTAAAAAAGAACCCAACAGCCAGTATTTTTGATGCCCTTCAAAACGTGAACGGGGTGCGCCCGCAGATCAATTGTAATGTGTGTAATACAGGCGACATCCATATCAACGGATTGGAAGGCCCCTACACTTTGGTGCTTATTGATGGAATGCCTATCGTGAGCGGATTGGGCACCGTGTATGGTTTAACGGGCATCCCCAATTCCTTGATCGAACAAGTGGAAATTGTGAAAGGTCCGGCTTCATCCCTGTATGGTAGTGAAGCTGTGGGTGGGTTGATCAATATCATCACCAAAAACACCTTGAGTGCCCCGGAGTTTTTTGCCGATGGTTTTGTGACCGGATGGGGGGAATACAATCTCGATGTGGGCACTAAATTCAACTTGGAAAAAAAAGCCGATGTGCTTTTTGGGATCAATTACTTCAACTACAACCAGCCTATTGACAACAATGGGGACAATTTTACCGACCTAACCTTACAAGACCGCATTTCCATCTTTCAGAAATGGGATTTTGAACGCAAAGACTCCCGAATATTCTCTTTGGCGGGTAGATTTTTCTATGAAGACCGATGGGGCGGGGAAATGCAATGGACTCCAGATTATCGGGGTGGTGATGAAATTTATGGTGAAAGCATTTATACCCGTCGTTGGGAAGTCTTGGGGAAATACCAATTGCCCTTGGAAGAAAAACTTCTGCTTTCCTTCTCTTACAACGACCATAACCAGAACTCAGTCTATGGCAATACCCAATATTTGGCCGATCAGCGAATCGGATTTGCGCAACTTACCTGGGATAAAACCTTAGGTAGACATGATCTGCTTTTTGGAAGCGCTGTGCGCTATAATTATTACAACGACAACACTCCTGCCACTCCATCAGCGGATAACATTTGGATTCCGAGTTTTTTTGCCCAAGATGAAATTGCCATTGCACCAAAACACTCTTTTTTGGCTGGAATGCGATATGATTATGACAAAAGGCACGGCAATATTTTTACGCCTAGGGTTGCTTACAAGTGGAAGGTATCCACAAACGACATTTTACGATTGAACCTAGGTACCGGGTTTCGGGTAGTGAACCTTTTTACGGAAGATCATGCTGCTCTCACTGGAGCACGGGAGGTAGTCATTGCGGAGGAGCTGAAACCCGAACGATCCGTCAACATAAACCTGAACTACCTGAAAAAAATCTATAGCGACAATGGGACTTTCATTGGCCTCGATGCCTCTGCATTCTACACCCATTTCTCCAATATCATCCTGCCCGATTACGATACCGACCCCAATCTTATCATTTATGATAACCTTGATGGAAAATCGGTTTCACAGGGTATAAGTGCCAATTTGGATGTTGCCTTTGCAGGCGGGCTCAAATTCTTGGTCGGGGCCACTTGGCAAGATGTAAGTAATACTGAAAATGGCATTCGCCAAAAGCAAATCCTAACCGAAAGCATTACGGCTACCTGGAATTTGTCATATACATTTCGAAAACTTCACTTGGCTGTTGACTACACGGGAAACCTCTATGGTCCCATGCGGCTACCGCTTTTGAGCGATTTGGATCCCCGGCGGGAATATTCCCCAACATGGAGCATTCAAAACATTCAATTCACTTACAAAGGGCTCCCCAACTTTGAAGCATATGCAGGCATCAAAAACCTGTTGGACTGGAGCCCAAATCGAGGCAATCCTTTCATCATTGCCCGGGCCAATGACCCATTCGATAAAAACGTCACTTTTGATGCCAATGGGAATGCCGTTGCCACTCCAGACAATCCGTATGCACTGACTTTTGACCCTGGATATGTATACGGCCCCAATCAAGGTATTCGAGGGTTTTTAGGATTGCGGTATACGATTTTATAAGGCTAAATATTAAACTGAAAAACATAAAAATACAGGTCGTCCATCCACAACTTCATCTATAAAATGCTGCTTTATAGGCCTTAAATCAAAAAAAAAACTATTTTTAAGGTAACGGGGTGCACATCCCCATTATTTGCACAATCATGAAACTAAACCAACAACAAAAGAAAGAAGCCCATGATATGATGGAGCTTTGGGAAGATAACGTGCTGGAACGTTACCCCGAAAATCCCACAAAGTCCAAGGAAGAATTCCGGAATTATGATGATCCTGCCAGGGATACGGTGAAGGAATTCTACAAGATGAACCATACCTTTCAGACTTACGATTTTGTATTAGAGAAAGAAAAAGAGTTCCTTTCCCTCAACCGCAGGGAAATGAGCCTTTGGGATGCCGTGGAATATTTGAACACTTTGGTGGACGATTCCGATCCCGATATTGACCTGGACCAGACCCAACACCTTTTACAGACTTCTGAAGCCATTCGCGCCGACGGACACCCTGATTGGTTTGTGCTGACCGGGTTCCTGCACGATTTGGGCAAGGTACTTTGCCTTTTTGGCGAACCGCAATGGGCCGTAGTAGGCGACACATTCCCTGTGGGCTGTAAATTCTCGGATAAAATTGTGTATCCTGAATTCTTCAATGCCAACCCGGATAATACCGATGAACGTTTCAACACCAAACTTGGCGTATACAAGGAAAATTGTGGATTGAAGAATGTTCATATGTCCTGGGGGCATGATGAATACCTCTACCACATCATGAAGGATTATCTGCCCGAAGAAGGTTTGTACATGATCCGCTATCACAGTTTTTATTCCCAACACAGGGAACATGCCTATGATCATTTGATGGATGACCACGATCGGGCCATGTTCAAGTGGGTGGATAAATTCAATCCCTACGATCTATATTCCAAGGCACCCGTAAAACCCAATGTAAAGGAACTACGCCCCTATTATGAGGATTTGGCTTCCAAATATCTGCCCGATACGATTCGGTTTTAGCGGATGGTAGCATTCATTAGTTTTTTTGTGTTCACGGCCTTTGTTGCCGCGTACTCCAGTTGGAAATTACGTAAGGACAACTTCTCCACCAAGGATGGTTATTTTTTGGGTGGGCGAAGTTTGACAGGAATTGTGATTGCCGGTTCCCTGTTGTTGACCAATATTTCCACGGAACATTTGGTGGGTATGAACGGGGATGCCTATAAACACGGTGCCATTATTGTAGCTTGGGAAGTGACCTCGGCGTTGGCCTTGGTTGCCGCAGCTCTATACTTTGCGCCACGATACCTACAAATGGGCCTCACTACCATTCCAGAGTTTCTGGAAAAGCGTTTTGACGGATTGACCAGGACCATGATTGCTTTTTTGCTCATCATTTCCTTTGTATCCACACTTTTGCCTATTGTGTTGTACTCTGGTGCCATCAGTATTGAGCAGATTTTTGATATTTCTGGTTTGTTGGGCATTACCCAGACCGAAGGCCTTTGGTTAACAGTAATTGTTGTGGGATTTATCGGTGCGGTTTATGCCATTTTTGGTGGGTTGAAAATGGTCGCCTACACCGATACCATCAACGGTTTTGGACTGTTGATAGCCGGAATTTCTATTCCATTATTGGCTTTGTGGAACATTGGGGATGGCAACATTCTGGAAGGTCTCCGATTGGTGTTTGAAAAAGCTCCCGAAAAATTCAACGTGGTCAGTGATGAAGTTTCTGTGGGACCAGGCTCCCGTGATGCCATCATGCCCTTTGGTGTGCTGTTTACTGGATTGATCATCAACCAACTGTATTTTTGGACCATGCACCAATCCATCATTCAACGGGTTTTAGGAGCAGTAAGCTTGAAAGAAGCCCAGAAAGGATTGTTGTATGCAGGACTCTTGAAGATATTGATCCCTTTGATCATCGTTCTCCCTGGCATCATTGCCTATTACTATTTCAACGATACATTTTACGATAAAAAGGAACTTGTCTATCCTAGTCTGGTGAAACAAGTGTTACCCTTTTGGATGACCGGTTTTTTTGTTGCCGTTTTGATGGGAGCCATTTTGAGTACCTTCAACAGCGCGTTGAACAGTGCAGCTACCATTTTCAGTTTGGGCATATACAAGCGTTATATCAACAAAAATGCGAACGAAAACCGGTTGGTCAAAATAGGTAAATCCACCTCCGCATTGTTGGCCTTGTTTGCCATTGGGATTGCACCCTTTATTGCACATGCTCCTAGGGGACTCTACCAATTGTTGCAGCAGCTAAACGGAATATTCTTTATCCCCATGGCTACCGTTATCTTAGCTGGATTCTTCCTGCCCAAGGTATCAGCCAAAGCGGCCAAAGTAGGTTTATTGTTCGGTTTGTTCTTTTACATTTTCACCAATTTTATTTGGCAGGTAGATATGCACTACGTCCATATTTGGGGCATTGAATTTGTGCTGAACATTGCCGTTATGCTTTTGGTTTCACATTTCTATCCAAGAACAAATTCGTTTAGCATTACCAACATTGGCGTGGTAGATGTGACCCAATGGAAATATGCCAAAGGATTCAGCATATTTTTGGTAGTGGCCACCTTGGCGGTTTACATTTTACTCGGTCATGTAGGATAGTTGCAAAACCAGATTCCCAACTACGGCTTTCTATGTGTATTTTTACGCCATGACCAAATTCGACTACATCATTGTGGGTGCCGGTGCAGCCGGACTTTTATTGGCCGAGGCCTTGGGAAGTGATGCTTTCTTCGCCAACAAATCCATTTTGGTCTTGGAGAAAGAACCTAAAGACCTGAACGACCGGACTTGGTGTTTTTGGGAAAAAGGAGAAGGTCAGTTCGATTTTTTGATGCACCAATCGTGGGACCAAATTCATGTCGCAGGTAAAGGACTGGAATTACAAACATCCATCGCTCCTTATACCTACAAAATGATCCGTGGGATTGATTTTTACCAACACTTCGTTCCCAAAGTAAAAGCATATCCCAACATTACGTGGAATCAACAAGGTGTAGTGGATATTAAGAAGAAGGAGAGTCAAGTCATCGTCACTACGGAACGTTCCACATATGTTGGTGAATGTGTTTTTTCAAGCCTGTATGATAAGGAGGTGTTAGCCCAACAAAAAAGGTATCCCCTACTGCAGCAACACTTCTTGGGATGGACAATAAAAACCAACCGTTCGGTTTTTAAATTGGACATAGCCACTTTTATGGACTTTTCAATTTCCCAAAAAGGCAATACACGGTTTATGTACGTACTTCCCTTTTCGGAAACCGAAGCATTGGTGGAATACACCTTGTTTTCAGAACATCTTCTGGAAAAAGATGAATACGAAGTGGCCATCAAGAATTATATCGAAGAGCGGTTTCCAAATATCAATTATACCATTCAAGAAAAGGAATTCGGAACCATTCCCATGACCTGTTATCCCTTTTATCATAAAAATACCAATCGGATTTTTCACATTGGCATTGCAGGCGGATGGGCCAAACCCAGTACCGGATTTACCTTTTATCATACTAGTCAGCAGATTGTAAAATTGGTGGAGCATTTGAAAATGGGGAAGCCACTTTCCCAATTCCATCAAAAAAGTAGGTTTGGGTTTTACGATATGCTTTTGTTGGACATTCTGTACAAAAACAACCATTTGGGAGCTTCCATTTTCACCTCCCTTTTCAAAAAAAGAAAACCGTCTTTGATCCTGAAATTTTTGGGCAATGAGACCAATCTATGGGAAGAATTACAAATTGTGACCGCCCCAAAACCCATGCCTTTCATCAAGGCATTGATCAACCGGATTTTTTAAACGGTACGTTGCATCAAACTTTCCCCGAATTGCCTTAATACTTGTTTGCTTGCTTCTGGCAAATTCAGTTCCCTCAACGTTTTGTAGGCTTTTTGCGTGTAAGATTCTATTTCAGATTTGGCATCCTCAACCGCCCCACTTTGCATGAAAATGGACTTTACGGCTTGTACCTTGGTGGTCGGGTCTTCGGGTTTAATAGAATACAAATGCTGCAGGCTTTCTCGATCTTGCTTGTTCGCTTTTTCCAGGGAACGCAAATACAAAAAGGTCTTTTTGTTCTCCATGATGTCCCCTCCAACCTGTTTTCCAAAAGTTTCAGGGTCCCCAAAGGCATCCAGATAATCGTCCTGCAACTGAAAGGCTATCCCAAGGTTTCTGCCAAACTCATAAATGGCCGTGGCTTCCTTTTCCGGGGCCTTGGCAATGATCGCCCCCATTTTCATGGCAGCCGCCACCAATACCGAGGTCTTGTATTCTATCATTTTAAGGTATTCCGGGATGGTGACATCGTCCCTCGTCTCAAAATCCACATCGTATTGTTGGCCCTCGCACACCTCAATAGCCGTTTTGCTAAAAAGTTTGGTCAACTCTTTGAACATATCCGTAGGGTAGCTTTCAAAAAATTGATAGGAAAGGATCAACATGGCGTCCCCGGACAAAATTCCGGTGTTGATGTCCCATTTTTCATGCACAGTGACCTTCCCGCGACGCAAGGGGGCATCATCCATAATATCATCGTGCACCAAAGAAAAATTGTGGAACATTTCAATGGCCAATGCGGCATCCATGGCTTCTTCAACTTTTCCACCAAAAAGTTCCGTGGTCATCAACGTTAAAATGGGCCTGAGTCGCTTTCCTCCCAAACCTAAAATGTAATGTATAGGTTCGTAAAGGTTTTTCGGTTCGGTAACCTGCGACCTTTTTTCTAAATGTGCCAAGAATTGGTCCTTGTACCTATCGATGAATTGGGTTTTTGCCATGACGCCAAAAATACGTGCAAAAAATCAAAAAATGATGGCAAGCTTAATGAATACTTCTCTTTTGGAAGCATCCAAAAATCCAAAACGGCATCCCTTTAAAAATTTTTGCACTAAAAATGCAATAGATTTGAAATCCTTCGTCTCTATAGTTGAAGACAGCAACCAGTCCAATTGATTAATGGCAGCCAAAACAGAAAACCATAATAACCTCACTACTTTTTTCAACGACGAATATGGTTCGTTGAGATCGTATGTGCAATCCAAAATCCGGGACACCTCGGAAAGGGATGCAGAGGATATTGTGCAGGACGTTGCTCTTCGGATATTTTCGCGGCCAGATGATGCCATCCCCATTACCAATGTAGGTGGGTTTGTGTACAACGCCATACGAAACAGGATCATTGATATTATGCGGGGGAAAAAAGAACGAAAGCTCCCCAGCGAGGACATCGATGGACAGTGGCAGGAATTTGCGGAACTGTTCTACGGTGATGCGGACAACAGCTATTCCCCAGAAATGGAAGCAGCCCTAAAAAAAGCGGTCTCTGATCTGAAGCCGGCCTACAGGGACATCATCATAGCTGTGGATTTTGAAGGATATACCTATAAAGAGATATCCGAACGGACCGGGATACCCTCTGGAACACTCATGTCCAGAAGACACCGTGCCATGTCGGAATTGTCAAAAACATTGGAAAACATAAAAGAATTTAATTATGGAACGTAAAAAAGAATTTGAAAGGAGAGTTGAAAAAAATGTGGGGCACTACGTAAAAAAGGTGGTCAAGGTCATAGCCATGATCATACTGGCAGTTGCATTCTTCCTATTGGCCAATTATGTGTTGATGCGTTTGTGGAACTGGTTGATGCCCGATCTCTTCGGATTAACCACCATAACCTACTGGCAGGCCCTTGGAATCTTTGTCATAGCCAAGCTCCTCTTCGGATTTGGTGGCGGCGGCGGAAAAAAAGGAGGAGGCCCAAGCCATAAAAGGAAATTTAATGCATCCAAGCGTTGTGGTTCCATGCGGAGGGATTTTGAAGAGTGGAAACACTATGACCAGTTTTGGAAAGAAGAAGGGGAACAGTCCTTCAAAGCTTATGTAGAAAAAATCAAAAACGAAAATCATGATAAATCAGAACAAGAATAATTCCAAAAACCGGTATTTACTCCGTTTCAGCCCCTTCTTTTGGCGCTTGGGCAGTATTATAGATGGTTCCAAAGATAATGAGCCACATATTCGCCCCCTATTTAGCAATATAGAAGAAACCCACTAGAACAAACCTTTAAGCCCTCGTTAAAAAAATGTAAAACCATGGAAACTTTTTTTGTTTTTAAAGTTTCCATACTTACATTTGCCGCTCATTATGAGGGAGAAGATTATACAAAAAGCAACAGACATGTTCTTAAACCTTGGTTTTAAGAGCATTACCATGGACGATTTGGCCAATGAAATGGGAATATCGAAAAAGACCATTTATTCCCATTTTAAGAACAAGACCGAGTTGGTACAGGAAACCACCATGTCCATGTCGGATTTCATTACCTGCGGCATCGATAACATCATAGCCCTGGAAAAAAACCCGATTGAAGAATTATATGAGATCAAAAAATTCATCATGGTGCATCTGAAGGACGAAAAATCATCCCCATTGTACCAATTGCAGAAATATTATCCAAAGATCCATTCCTCATTGAAGGAAATCCAGTTTGAGTGTACGCACCGTTGTGTGGCTGAAAATGTAAAAAGGGGAATGGAAATGGGAATTTATCGTGACAACCTCAACGTGGAATTCGTATCGCGGATCTATTTCACGGGGGTCATGAGCATTAAAGACAACAATGTTTTTCCAACGGAAATTTTCAGTAGGGCCGAATTATTGGACTATTATCTCGAATACCACCTGAGGGGAATCGTAACACCCAAGGGAAGAAACATACTAAACTCTATCATCAATTCAAATCAAGAATAAATGCGAACAACCCTTATCAGTCTAATGTTACTATTGCCCTGGCTGGCCTCGGCCCAGGATACCATCCCAAATTTCAGTTTGGATGGGGCCATTGCCTACGCTTTGGAGCACAACTATAGCGCCATCAATGCCTCTAGGGACATAGTGGATGCCCAAAAGCAAAAGTGGGAAACCATTGCCACGGGCCTACCACAGATCTCCGGAGCGGTAAGCTATCAGAACCAATTGAAACAGCCCGTATCCCAGATTCCCGCGGAATTCTTCGGGGGTGAGCCTGGCACCTACCAAGAAGTGGTCTTTGGTCAAAAGCAGTCCATGACGGCATCGGCCACCTTGAGACAACAAATCTTCGATGGTTCCTACATTGTGGGGGTACAGGCCACCAAGACCTTTTTGGAGTACAGCCAGAACAACAAGGAGAAAACCGAGTTGGAGGTTAGAAAATCCGTGGTGGAAGCCTATGGCAATGTGCTGTTGGCACAAGAAAGCGTGCAAATTTCCGAAAAGAACAAGGCCACTCTGGAAAAGAATCTTTACGAGACCAAACGTATCTATGAAAATGGCCTGGGAGATGAGGAAAGTGTGGATCAGTTGCAGATAACCCTTTCTTCTGTGGACAACCAGTTGAAGAATGCCAAGCGTTTGGAACTTATCACGCTACAGATGCTCAATTTGGTATTGGGGTTACCTATTGAAACACCCACCGTTTTAACCGAAAACCTGGATGACCTTACCCAACGTCAAATAGACCTAGGTCTTTTGGACAGCGAGTTCACTATTGAAAACAATGTCGATTACAAAATGGCAATCAATTTGAACGAGCAGAGGGCCCTTGAACTGAAATTGGCCAAAAGTTACGCACTGCCCACTTTGAATGCATTTGTCAATTACGGCGGAAACTCTTTCAGCAATGATTTCTCCTTCTTGAACAGCGGGCAAAAATGGTTCGGTTCCTCCATTTTGGGAGTGGACCTGAACATCCCCATTTTCAGCTCATTCAAGAGAAGTGCAAGTACCCAACGCGCCAAAATTGCGCTGGACAAGGCCAAAACGCAGTTTACTGAGGCTCAAGCGCAGATTCGACTTCAATTGGAAAGCGCCAAGAGCGATTATATCCTTGCCATTGAGCAGTACGGCACCTTCAAGAAAAATTTGGAACTGGCCGAACGTATCGAAAAGAAAAACCAAATCAAATACGCCGAGGGTCTGGCCACCAGCTTTGACCTAAGACAGGCACAGACACAGTTGTACACCAGTCAACAGGAATATCTGCAATCCATGGTAGATGTCATCAACAAGAAAACCGAACTGGAAACCATATTAAACAAATGATCACAAGAGAAAACCATTCCATCATGAAAAAGACTATATATATAACACTAACAGCGGCAGTTTTGGCTTCTTGCGGGGGCGGCAGCAACAAATCTTTGGAAAAAGTCCTTGCCAGCAACGACCTTGATGCCATACGTGCCAAGCATGTGGAAATTTCCAAAGAGCACAAGGCCTTGGAAATGCAGCTCAATTCCTTGGATTCCGTAATCGCCCTATTGGACGATTCCGCCAAATTGCCTTTGGTGACCACCATACAGGTACATCCACAAAAGTTCGATCACTATTTGGAGCTTCAGGGAGATGTGATGACCAAACAGAACGTGCTCATCTATCCTGAAATGGCCGGTACCCTTAACCATGTGTATGTAAAAGAGGGACAAAAAGTGGCCAAGGGTCAAATATTGGCCAGCATAGACGATGGTGGCCTGTCCAGCCAATTGGCGCAGCTTAAGACCCAAGCGGAACTGAGCAAGACCACTTTTGAACGTCAAAAAAGACTTTGGGAACAGAACATCGGTTCCGAAATCCAGTACCTACAGGCCAAGACCAATTACGAGGCCCAGCAAAGCGCGGTAAAGCAAATGGAAAGCCAAGTGGCCAAATCGACCATTAGGGCTCCTTTTGCTGGAATCATAGACGATGTGATCAAAGATCAAGGAACCGTGATCGCACCAGGTGCAGGTTCCGAGGTGTTCCGTATCGTGAACCTTTCCAATATGTATGTTGAAGTGGAAGTTCCTGAAAGCCACCTCCCCAATGTAAACCCCGGAAAGGACGTAAAAGTATATTTCCCCGTGTTGGGCGATAGTGTTGCCACCAAAATCAGGGAAACCGGAAACTTCATCAATCCGAGCAACCGATCGTTCACCGCAGAAATTCCAGTACCCAGCCACGATGGTAAGATCAAACCAAACCTAACGGCCAGGGTCATGATCAATGACTATACCAGCGAAAATGCCATTCTTATTCCCCAAAGCATCCTATCGGAAAATGCCGATGGTGAGCAATATGTGTTCTTGGTAGCCGCTGATTCCATCGAAAACGACCCAGTGGCCAAAAAGGTGGTCATCACCACAGGCAAAACGCAAGGGGATTTTGTGGAAGTACTATCAGGGATCAACAGTGGCGACGCCATTATTGATGAAGGTGCCCGAAGCGTGAAAGAGGGACAAAAAGTGAAGATCAAAAACATCCAACAATAGGATCCAACGTCTATCAACCATAGACCAAAGACTTAAAAAAATATGAGCAAACAAAAAAAGCAAGTAGATAAGGAGTTTGGTTTGTCCTCATGGGCCATCGATAACCAAACCACCATGTATGTGTTGATCGTGGTAATCCTTATCCTTGGCGCCATGGCATATTTCAGCATGCCCAGGGAAAGCTTCCCAGAAGTCAAGGAAACCAAAATATACATCAGCTCCATATATCCTGGAAACACCGCCGAAGATATTGAAAAACTGATTACGGACCCGTTGGAGGAAGAACTCAAAACCGTGAGCAACGTGGTGGAGATCACCTCTACCTCCCAAGAAGATTATTCCATGATCATTGTGGAGTTTGATGAGAACATTTCGGTGGAAGGGGCCCTTCAAAAAGTGAAGGACGAAGTGGATTCCAAAACCGCCGGTGAAGACTGGCCTACTTTTAACGATGCGAAAGTAGAACCCAATGTTTTCGACCTAAGCCTTTCCGAAGAAATGCCCATCCTGAACATCAATATTTCTGGGGACTATCCCGTGGACAAACTCAAAGAGTATGGGGAATATCTGGAAGATGAGATCGAAGGATTACAGGAAATCAAACAGGTGGATATTCGGGGCGCCCAGGAAAAGGAAGTGGAAGTAGCCGTGGACATCTATAAAATGATGGCCGCCAAGGTCAGCTTCAACGATGTGATCGGTTCCATCAGCAATGAAAACATGACCATGTCCGCCGGTAACCTTATCGCCAGTGGCCAACGGAGAACCATCAGGATCGTAGGTGAGATCGACAAACCCAAAGATCTGGAAAATTTTGTGGTGAAGTCCGAAAATGGAAATCCCATCTACCTGAAGGATATTGCAAAAGTGACCTTCAAGGAAGAGGACAAGACCACATATGCCAGGGAATTTGGTGAACCTGTGGTAATGCTCGACGTAAAGAAACGTTCAGGTAAGAACATGGTCGCCGCTGTGGAACAGATCAAAGTTATCGTGGATGATGCCATAAAGAACGTGTTCCCACAAGACTTGAAAATTACTATTGCCAATGACCAATCTACCAAAACCATTGGCCAAGTAGATGACTTGGTGAACAACATCATCTTCGGTATCATCTTGGTGGTCGGAGTATTGATGTTCTTTTTAGGGTTCAAGAACGCCTTGTTTGTAGGGTTTGCAATCCCGATGTCCATGTTCATGTCGCTGATGATCCTGAACGCAATGGGTTACACCATGAACACCATGATCTTATTCGGTTTGATCATGGGATTGGGGATGCTGGTGGACAACGGTATTGTGGTAGTAGAGAACGTGTACCGTTTGATGGATGAGGAAGGCATGTCCCGAATCGAGGCTGCCAAAAAAGGTATCGGTGAAATCGCGTTCCCGATCATCATTTCCACCTTGACCACCGTAGCAGCCTTCGTTCCTCTGGGTCTTTGGCCAGGTATCATGGGGCAGTTTATGATGTATTTCCCGATAACCCTGTCCGTTGTATTGGGATCGTCCCTCTTCGTGGCCATCTTCTTCAACTCGGTATTGGTGTCAAGATACATGACCACCGAGGACAAAGAAATGCCGTTGAAACAAATCATTCGTATTACATCCATCGTTGCCGTAATTGGATTGTTGATCATTTTCTTTGGAGGAAGTTACCGTGGTTTAGGAACGGTAATGGTGGTAACCGCCATCATGCTGTGGGTATATCGCTTCTTCTTGAGAGGATGGGCCAATGGATTCCAGAAAAACATCCTCCCCAAGTGGGAAAACCTATACGAAAGAACCTTGCGTTTCGCCTTGGCGGGTAAAAGACCTATTTTAATAGCGATCACTACTTTGGTTTTGCTTTTGATCTCTTTCGTTGGTTTTGGTATTTCCGTGGGAAGCCAAAGGACCAAAGTGGAGTTCTTCCCTGATAACAAGCCTAACCAGATAATCGTGTATATCGAATATCCGGAAGGGACCGATATTGAGAAGACCAATGCAATTACCAAAGACATTGAGAATAAAGTGTATGGCATCATCAATTCGGATGCCTACATGCACGGGGATTACAACTTTATGACCGAAAGTGCGGTTTCGCAGGTGGGTGAAGGTGCCGGAAACCCACAGACCGATGGTGGATCTTCCGCCGAGATGCCCCACCGTGGAAAAATAACCGCTACCATGCGGGAATTCAAATATCGTGAAGGTGCCGACAGTAACGAGTTGCTCAGAAAAGTACAGGAAGCCTTGAAAGATGTTTACCCAGGGGTGGCCATTTCTGTGGAAAAAGATGCGGTGGGTCCTCCAGTAGGTTATCCCATCAACATTGAGCTGGAAGGAGATGACTATACGGAGTTGATCAATACCGCTGAAGAAATGCGGAACTTTATCAATACCAAAAACATTCCCGGTATTGATGAGCTCAAAATCGATGTGAACAAATCCAAGCCTTCCATGTTGGTGGCCGTGGACCGTAAAAAAGCTGGGGAACTAGGGGTTGCTACAGGTCAGGTAGGCCAGCAATTGCGAAGTTCCATCTTTGGGTCCAAGGCAGGTATTTACAAAGAAAATGGAGAGGATTATGACATCTATGTCCGTTTTAACGAGAAAGACCGCTATAACACCAGTGCCCTGTTCAATCAAAGGATAACCTTCAGGGATCCTTCTTCAGGTCAGATCAAGGAAGTTCCTGTTTCCGCAGTGACCAAGCAGGTGAACAGTACCGGGTTCAACGCCATCAAACACCGTGATGTGCGCAGGGTGGTGACCGTGTATTCCGCTTTGGCCCCAGGTTTTACTGATGCTGCTGCCGTTGTTGGCAAAATTCAAGAAGAAATGAACGATTTTGAAAACCTCCCTTCGGGTATCAAAATCGACTATACCGGACAAATTGAAGAACAAAAAGACCAATTTCAGTTTTTGATGGGAGCCTTCTTTACCGGTTTGGGCTTGATCTTCTTCATTTTGATCTTCCAGTTCAACTCCATTTCCAAGCCAGGCATCATCATGCTTGCCATCTTCCTGAGTTTGATCGGGGTATTTGGCGGATTGGTGGCCACGGGAAGTGCGTTCGTGATCATGATGACCATGATGGGAATCATTTCCCTAGCAGGTATTGTGGTGAACAACGGGGTGGTACTGTTGGATTATACCCAACTGTTAATCGATAGAAGAAAGGACAAACTCGATATGGACGAGGACGAACTGTTGGAGATGGAAGATTTCACAGAAATCGTGGTAAGAGGTGGTAAGGCCAGGTTGCGACCTGTACTGTTGACGGCCATCACCACCATTTTGGGATTGATCCCGTTGGCCACAGGGTTCAACATCAACTTCTTCACCTTGATGAGCGACTTTGACCCGAACATCTATTTTGGTGGGGACAACGTAATATTCTGGGGACCCTTGGCATGGACCGTGATCTACGGATTGTTCGTGGCCACGTTCTTGACCTTGGTAGTGGTGCCCATACTATTCAGTTTGGTGTACAAGCTTAAGATCAGGATCAGAAAAAGAAAATTAGCAAGGGAAGAGCGCAAAGCAGTGAATACAGCAACTGCCTAAAACCTTCCAAAAGGTACCCAACAAAAAAAGCCCCGACCTAATAGGTCGGGGCTTTTTCTTAAACACTGATTTAATTACTGGTTCACAGAGACGACTTCGCCTTGGCTCCAGTTTTTAACGTTTGCAATTCGGTTGTCGGTAAAATCCACTTCCTTCAATACATCATTTTCCCAGAAGAACCATTTTCCGGTTTTCTTACCATTCATGTATTGACCTGTAGCTATCTTTTTTCCTTCATTATTGAACATCACCCAATCCCCATGTAGCTTTCCGTTCAACAAAAAGCCAGTTTGGGCGATTTCTCCATTATCGTGAAAATAAGTAGCCTTTACCATTTTACCATCTTTTTCAAAAGTAGGTTTGATATCTTGTGCAGATATACCTACCGTAAACATCACCGCCAAAAGAAATACTGCTTTTTTCATCACGTTATTGGGATTTTAAATGGTTAATACTATTAGACAACGTAACAAATATACATATATTTTACGTTAAATAAATATTTAGGTAACTTTTAATTTACATTGAATTAACATTAAAAATTTAAGTAATTGATTAATAGATATTTATAGCATTCAGTAAACTAGAGCAATCCTCCTTTTGTCGATAATTTTGACACATATTCCAGTCAAAAAGAACTTCAATGTAAATTTATTGTAAATTCTAAGTTATGTAAATAATCCTTGTATGGGACGTTAAAAAATCAATCCGTCAGAAATATTTTTCCCGATAACGAGAAAAAAAGGTTTACTAGCAATAAATAATGCTATTCCTATTAAATTTGCCCTCTCATTACAAACATCATGTACAGAAGCAATACGTGTGGTGCTTTAAGGGCATCTGATATCGGTTCCGAGGTTATTTTAAGTGGATGGGTGCACAAGGTCAGGGATAAAGGCTTTGTAGTGTGGGTAGATCTTCGTGATCGTTACGGCATAACCCAATTGGTTTTGGATGAGGACCGCACCGCGTTGGAGCTTTTGGAAAAGGCCCGTGAGCTGGGTCGTGAAACCGTTATTCAGGCCAAAGGCCAAGTGATAGAAAGGGCATCCAAAAACCCAAATATCCCCACTGGGGACATCGAGGTGTTGGTAAGCGAACTCACCATTCTCAATAAATCCCTTTTACCTCCTTTCACCATTGAGGATGAAACGGATGGCGGAGAGGATATCCGAATGAAATACCGCTATCTGGACATCCGAAGAAACCCGGTAAAAAACAACCTCATCTTCAGACATAAGGTGAGTATGGAGGTTAGAAAATATTTGTCCGACCAGGGCTTTGTGGATGTGGAAACCCCATATCTGATCAAATCCACCCCTGAAGGTGCGAGGGACTTTTTGGTGCCCAGCCGCATGAACGAGGGCCAATTTTATGCCCTGCCCCAATCCCCCCAGACCTTTAAACAGTTGTTGATGGTGGGCGGAATGGACAAGTATTTCCAGATCGTGAAATGCTTTAGGGACGAGGACCTCCGCGCGGACAGGCAACCCGAGTTCACGCAGATAGATTGTGAAATGGCCTTTGTGGAGCAAGAGGATATCCTGAACACTTTTGAAGGACTGACCAAACATTTGTTGAAGGAAATCAAAGGTGTCGAAATCGACAAATTCCCTAGAATGACCTTTGACGATGCCATGAGACTTTATGGCAATGATAAACCGGACATCCGTTTCGGAATGGTATTCGGCGAACTGAATACCGTGGCCCAACACAAGGATTTTGGGGTTTTCAATTCGGCCGAGTTGGTAGTAGGTATTGCCGTGCCAGGCGCAGCGTCCTATACCAGAAAGGAAATTGATGCCCTAATCGATTGGGTAAAACGGCCACAAGTTGGCGCCAAGGGGATGGTTTACGTAAAATACAATGAGGACGGCACCTATAAATCATCCGTGGACAAATTCTACGATGAACAGGATTTAGCTAAATGGGCGGAAGTGACAGGTGCGAAACCTGGAGACCTTATTTGTGTGCTATCCGGTGATGCCAATGCTACCCGTGCACAATTAAGTGCCTTGAGAATGGAACTGGCCAACAAAATGGGTCTACGAAAACCTGACGAATTCGCCCCACTTTGGGTAGTGGATTTCCCCTTGTTGGAACTGGATGATGAAACGGGCACCTACCATGCCATGCACCACCCCTTTACATCGCCAAAACCCGGTCAGTTGGAATTATTGGAAACCAACCCCGGTGCGGTAAAGGCCAATGCCTATGATTTGGTGCTGAATGGAAATGAAATAGGCGGTGGTTCCATCAGGATCCACGACAAGGAGACACAGGCGACCATGTTCAAACATTTGGGCTTTACCCCGGAAGAGGCCAAGGCACAGTTTGGATTTTTGATGGATGCCTTCCAATACGGAGCACCTCCCCATGGAGGTATCGCTTTTGGACTCGACCGATTGGTGGCTATTTTAGGCGGACAGGAAACCATCCGTGATTTTATCGCATTCCCTAAAAACAATAGCGGAAGGGACGTAATGATCGATGCGCCTGCCCATATCGATCAAGAACAACTGGATGAATTGCACTTGAAATTGACACATACCTCATAAACTTCAAATCCCGATTGTTATCGGGATTTTTTTGACCTTTGGATCAATGGGACATAAAAAATCTTGGTTGACAAAATTTTTGGTTTGGCGGGCCAAACACATCTCTCATAGGCAATTTGTGGCCATCTTGAGCATTCTTGTGGGCTTCACTTCCGGAATGGGGGCCGTTATACTAAAAAACCTGACGCATTTCTTCCAACATCTTATGGAAGGTAGATTGGTACAGGAATATCATCATGCCTTTTATTTTGTTTTCCCTATCATAGGCTTGACCTTGGTGTATCTCGTCATCAAATACGTCATCAGGAATAAGGTAAGCCACGGCATCCCTTCCACTTTATATGCCATTTCCAAAAGAAAGGGTATTATGGCCAGATATCAAATGTTCGGTTCGATCCTCACCGCCCCCATCACCGTTGGTTTTGGAGGTTCTGTGGGACTTGAAGGACCAACGGTGGCCACAGGTGCTGCCATCAGTTCCAACATTGCCCGTGCCTTGCACTTGAACCACGCTACACGGATTCTGTTGATTAGCTGTGCTTCTGCCGGTGCATTATCCTCCATTTTCAAGGCACCCATTGCCGCCATCGTATTTGCCATCGAGGTTTTCAGTTTGGATTTGACCCTTGCATCGCTTCTGCCTTTGTTGCTGGCCTCCATATCGGCCATTATCACCTCTTATTTCTTTTTTGGGGATGATGCCTTGTTGCCCTTTAAGATCGTAGATGGTTTTACTATTGCAGATGTACCCTTTTATATGGTATTGGGGCTGTTCGGAGGTATTACTTCCATTTACTTTACCGAGGTGTATACACGGATACAGAACTTTTTTGACAAACTTGGCTCTCCCATTCAAAAATTGATGTTAGGTGGGGTGGTCATCGGGGTATTGGTTTTTTTGGTCCCCCCCCTATATGGTGAAGGTTTCGATACGATGAACAATTTGGTACAGGGCAACACCGATGCTGTTCTTGAGAACAACTTCCTGAATCTTGACCTGAACAACGGCTGGGTGGTCATTTTGCTTTTGGCAGGACTTGTGGCCTTTAAGATCGTGGCCAGTGCCCTCACCTTTGGTGCAGGGGGTGTTGGCGGTATTTTTGCCCCTACCCTTTTTATGGGAAGTCTTATGGGTAATTGTGTGGCCAAGTTCATCAACCATTTGGGAATTTTCAAAAACATGGTCTCGGAAAGTAATTTTACCTTGGTGGGCATGACTGGGCTTATGGCCGGTGTATTGCATGCCCCGCTAACGGCCATCTTCCTTATTGCAGAGGTAACCGGAGGATATGAGCTCTTCATTCCGTTGATGGTCACTGCCGCCATTTCCTATGCGCTGGCACGCTATGTACACCCACACTCCGTTTATGCCATGGAATTGGCGCGTAAGGGCGAACTCATTACCCACAATAAAGACCATGCGGTGCTGATGTTCATGGAAATGGACAAGGTGATAGAAAAGAATTTTTTGCCCGTTTACCCTAAAATGAATCTGGGTGACATCGTCCACAAAGTGGTCACCCAATCCACACGAAATATTTTTCCTGTGGTCCATGAAAAGAAAGGCACTTTGTTGGGTATCATCCTGATGGATGACATCAGACCCATCATGTTCGACCAGACCATGTACGATAAAGTGTTGGCCACCGATGTGATGCAGACACCACCGAGCATCATCGACCTGGATACGGATAAAATGGCCGATGTAATGAAGAAGTTTCAGGATAGTGGTGCATGGAACCTACCCGTGGTAAAAGATGGAAAATATGAAGGGTTTATTTCCAAATCAAAATTGCTTACCGCCTACCGTAGGGAACTCATCAACTATACGCAATGAAAATCATCTTCAGATATATCGTTCTACTCTTGGTCATAGCGGCATTGACCAGCATTATCTATGGCTTGAACATTGAGGAGAAAGACCCCGTAACGGCCCAGAAATTTATTGGCGGGGGTACTGCAGGCCTGTTTTTAGTGGCCATGCCCCTTTTTTTATTTACAGAAAGTAGGGGCAAAAACATGAAAGATTACATGCTCACCAATGAAAATATTAAGAAAATGCAAAATAATGAACGTAAAAACACTGATACTCAATAATTTTCAAAAGATTTAATCTTCAATTCATCCAACGGGCCATAAAAAATCCTACATTCGTGTTTTAACATTTTATTTTTTTTTAATGACTGGTACAGTAAAATTTTTCAATGACTCCAAAGGTTACGGTTTCATTACCAACGACGAAACAGGAAAAGACATTTTCGTTCATGTTACGGCATTGAACGGAGTGGAACTGAACGAAGGTGACAAAGTAGAATACTCTGAAGAAGAAGGAAGAAAAGGTGTGGTTGCCGCAAAAGTGAAGGTAATCGGATAACAATATTTTATTTTGATTTGTTTTAGGACCCTGGCGCTGCCAGGGTTTTTTATTTAGTTGAGGTTCCTTCTTTGGATAAAGAACCTTTTTAACAATTCGGATGCCTCGTTTTCCAATATTCCGCTAATTACTTCGGTCTTGGGATGAAGATGTCCCCCCACCACATTAAAACCACGCTCCAGATCGGCGGCCCCATATACCACTTTCGAAATTTGGCTCCAATACAAGGCTCCTGCACACATCTGGCAGGGTTCCAATGTAACATAGAGGGTACAGCCATGAAGATATTTTCCTCCCAAAAAATTGGAAGCCGCCGTAATGGCCTGCATTTCAGCATGGGCCGTAACATCTTTTAAACGTTCCGTAAGGTTGTGTGCCCTTCCAATGATCCTATTGTTCACTACCACCACGGCACCCACAGGAACCTCCCCATTTTCGAATGCAATTTCGGCCTCTTGCAAGGCCTTTTTCATAAAATAGGTGTCATCGAACGGATTTTCCACGATAATTTTTAAAATTTTGAAGACATGGCTAAGCTACGCATAAAAAAATTTTGGAGAGAATCGGTACTTTTGTTTTTTGTCCATTGGAAACATTGCTATCACATATCAATTCCCCCGCCGACCTCAAAAAATTAACCTTGGATGAGCTGCCCCGACTTGCCCAGGAACTTCGGGAATTTATCATCGACATTGTTTCCACAAAAGAAGGTCATCTAGGGGCCAGTTTAGGAGTTGTGGAATTGACCATTGCCCTGCACTATGTGTTCGACACCCCAAACGATAAACTCATCTGGGATGTGGGCCATCAGGCATACGGTCATAAGATCTTGACGGGTAGAAAGGAAATATTCGACACCAATCGACAGTTAGGGGGCATCAGCGGTTTTCCGAAACGCAGCGAAAGTGTTTATGATGATTTTGGAACAGGGCACAGCTCAACCGCCATATCCGCTATTTTGGGTATGGCAATGGCTTCTAAATTGAAAGGTAATACCGACAGGCAACATGTAGCCGTGGTAGGCGATGCCTCCATTGCCAGCGGCATGGCCTTTGAAGGATTGAACCATTTGGGGGTCACCGATGTGAATGCCCTCATCATTTTGAACGACAATGCCATCGGCATCGACCCTAGTGTCGGAGCACTGAAAAAATACCTCACCAATGTAAAAGCTGGGACCGCCAAGGACGAGAACATCTTCGAATGCCTCAACCTCAACTACTCAGGACCCATGGACGGGCATGACGTAAAAACGCTTGTTGGTGAACTTGAACGGTTAAAAAAAGTATCAGGCCCTAAATTGTTGCATATTATCACCACCAAGGGCAAAGGCCTCAAAAAAGCAGAGGAGGAGCAGGTGGTATACCATGCTCCGGGAAAATTTGACAAACGTACCGGGGAACGGGTAAAAAAATCCAACGGTGCTGAACCTCCCAAATACCAAGATGTTTTCGGACATACCTTGGTAGAACTGGCGGAAAAGAACAACAAGATTGTGGGCATTACCCCAGCCATGCCAACAGGAAGTTCGTTAAAGTTCATGATGGATAAAATGCCGGATAGGGCATTCGACGTTGGCATAGCCGAACAACATGCCGTTACCTTGGCAGCAGGGATGGCAACCCAAGGATTGATCCCTTTTTGCAACATTTATTCCACTTTTTTGCAACGGGCCTATGATCAGGTCATCCATGATGTCGCACTTCAAAAACTCCCTGTGATCTTTTGTTTGGACCGTGCCGGACTGGTAGGCCAGGATGGCCCCACGCATCACGGTGTCTTTGATATCGCATACCTAAGATGCATTCCCAATATGATGGTCTTTGCCCCCATGAACGAAATGGAACTGAGAAATATCATGTACACCGCCCAGTTGGGGCTTGATGGCCCCATTGCCATCCGCTATCCAAGGGGTCGTGGGGTAAACCTTGATTGGCGAAATAAGTTCGAAAGGATTGAAATCGGAACCGCCAGATGTTTAAAAGAAGGTTCCAAGTTAGCCATCCTTTCCATTGGCCATTTGGGAAATGAAGTGGAAGGTTTAATCGGTGCTTTGGACAAGCCTGAAGAAGTGGGCCATTTTGATATGAGGTTCGTAAAACCATTGGACAAAAGCACACTACGTACTATTTTTGAAAAATATGAGCAGATAATCACCTTGGAAGATGGATGCAAAATGGGAGGGTTTGGATCTGCGGTACTTGAATTTGCAAATGAAGAAGGGTTTTCCAAACCTGTTAAAATTTTTGGCGTTCCCGATCGGTTTGTTGAACATGGAACAATACCCGAGACCCAAAAACTGGCTGGTATGGATTTTGATGCCCTGTTTTCTTACATACAATCAACCTTAGACCAATGCGGATAACTTGTTTTCTGATTCTCTTTCTTACCGTTTCCTTTTCTGCAAGTGCACAAATAACCCGACTGAAAGTATTTGAACCGGACAGTGTAAATGCCGGTTTCAAGATTGTCCGCATCAAGGACGTAAAATTGAAATACCTGCCCAGGAGTGCCAAACTCACGGATCCGAGGGCCGTTCTGAACCGGGTAAAACCGCTACGCAAATGGTACAAGCGTTTTGAACCCACTTCTTTTTGGAAAAAAGTCAACCAGTTTGGCCTCAACATCAACGAGGTTTCCTTTGTAAACTGGAATGCAGGGGGTGATAATTCGGTTTCCGCATTGGCAAGTTTCAACTTTGCCCGTAACTACAAGTTCCGGTATCTCAACTGGAACAACGAAGCGCAGCTACGGTACGGGCTCAATGCCCAAGAAGGGAGAAAACTCAGAAAAACGGACGACCAGATTAGGCTTTCTTCCACCATCAGTTTTAGGAAAGACACCATCACCAGTTGGTACTATTCCGTAAAGGCCAATTTCAATACCCAGTTTTCCAACGGTTTTAAATATCCGGATCGGGACAATCCCATCTCACGGTTCATGTCTCCGGGGTATCTCTATGTAGGTATGGGTACTTCGTACATCCCGGCAAACGACAAGTTCAACCTGTACATTTCGCCGGCCACCATGAAATCTACCTTTGTTATGGATGAAGCGCTATCCAATCAAGGTGCTTTTGGTGTGGACAAAGGAAAAAATGTGTTTTTGGAACTCGGTTTCCTCATCACGAACACTTGGGAAAAAGAGGTAATGAAAAATGTGTTGATGAACCATCGGATAAACCTATATACCGATTACGTGCGAAGTTTCGGGAACATCGACGTGGATTGGGAAGTGAACTTTAACCTGAAGGTCAACGACCACATCAATGCCAGTATTGGGACCCATCTCATTTTTGACGACGACATCAAGTTTGATGAAGTGGTCGATGATGAGGGCAATGTAATAGACCCAGGTATCTCCAGAATTCAGTTCAAACAATTATTGGGACTCGGGATTATTTACAATTTTTAGACCTTTCTTCCAGTAAGTTTATCATGGATGTGCACTGCGGCACTGTCCGAAAGACTGGCCACAAAACAACTGGTGTCCAACAGGATTTTATAAATCGATGTTTCGGTATCCCGATAGATTTCCGGCAGGCTTTTGATCAGTAATTTGTCATAATTGGTAGCGTGCCCTTGTTTGGCATTGATGAGAGCTGAAGTATATATTCCCAGAAGATCGGAAATGATTCTGTAGCCCGCCAGTTCCTTGTCTACCACTTCGCTTGATTGATAGATTTTGTCCACGCTCAACTTGATGATGTCCTCAACCTGGGCCTGGTATTTTCCTTTGTCCAACAAAGCGGCATCAAATCCCCCTTGCATGATCTTGTCCTCGTTTTGCACAAACACATCGACCGCATCCTGGATCAACGTATTGATGGCCAAAGCCCTTAAGTAACTCAATCGATCACTCGAATTGGTCATGGCATTGTACTTTTTGGTGTTGATGTTCGCCTTCACCAAATTGATCAAGTACTCCAAGGCATATTCTTCGGGAACCAAACCTAAATTGATACCATCCTCAAAATCGATAATGGTATAGCAGATGTCATCCGCAGCTTCTACCAAGTACGTCAACGGATGCCTGAAAAACCCTGTTCCAGGGTTGTTCGGATTGGAAAGCAACCCTATTTCGTTGGCTACTTCCATGAAAAAATCCTTTTCGGATTGGAAGTATCCGAACTTTTTATCGGCAATATGTTTGGACGGTTTTTTGGGCAATGAAGCTTTGGGATATTTCATGAACGCTCCCAAAGTGGCATAACTCAACCTGAGGCCGCCCGGAACACCTCCCCTAGATTCCGTCAACAACTTAAAGCCATTGGCATTGCCTTCAAAATCGATAAGGTCTTGGTACTCTTCCGTTGATAGGACTTCCCTGTACTTAGCTCCTGCTCCATGCTTGAAAAAATTCCCGATTGCCTTTTCCCCGCTATGTCCAAAAGGCGGGTTGCCAATATCGTGTGCCAGGGCCGCAGCGGCCACAATGGCCCCAAAATCATTGAAATGGTACCCATGTACTTCAACCAGCGAAGGATATTTGGTCAAAATCTGTTGTCCGGCAATCCTACCCAAGCTCCGGCCAACCACGGAAACCTCCAAACTATGGGTGAGGCGTGTGTGCACAAAATCTTTGTTGGACCCCACACTTATGGGCATGGGGATTACCTGGGTCTTGTCTTGCAGGCTACGGAATGCCGATGAGAAAATGATACGATCATAGTCCACTTCAAAGCCCAAACGGGTCTCGTTCTGTTCTTTTCGCAATCGTTTTGCAGTATCTCCGTGGCGTTTTAAAGAAAGTAACCGTTCCCAGTTCATGGTGCGTTCATTTGTGGCGAAGATATATTAAAAGAAGAACCTATGCTTTCCGCATGGAAAATATTGATATTTTTAAAGGAGTATTTGGTAACATTTTGTTAACCTGATTGCGGATTTATAATGGCATTTTTGTCATATTTCTGAAAGAATGGGGGAGAATATCTACATTTTCATGGTTGTTGCTCTTGGAGTTTTGGCAATAACCGATTTGGTGGTCGGCGTTAGTAACGATGCCGTTAACTTCTTAAACTCCGCTATCGGTTCCAAGGCACTGTCCTTTAAGACCATCATGATAGTTGCCAGTATCGGGATTGCCTTTGGTGCCGTTTCATCCAGTGGAATGATGGAAGTGGCGAGAAAAGGGATATTCAACCCTGGTGAGTTTGTTTTTGAAGAGATCATGTTCATATTCATGGCGGTCATGATCACCGATATCCTGCTTTTGGACTTTTTCAACACTTTGGGAATGCCTACCTCCACTACTGTTTCCATTGTATTTGAGTTGTTGGGTGCCTCGGTTGCCATTTCACTTTTCAAGATTGCCAAGACAGAAGGAGGTTTCTCCGATTTGGCCACTTATATCAATACCGACAAGGCCGCCGAAATCATTTTTGGCATATTATTGTCCGTCTTCATTGCATTTACCGTAGGGGCACTGGTACAGTTTGTCTCGAGGGTATGGATTTCTTTCGATTTTAAATCAAAGACCAAATGGATCGAGTCCATTTTTGGTGGCTTGGCCATTACGGCCATCGTATATTTCATCTTGGTGAAAGGACTGAAGAGTGCTGCACTGTTTAACGGTGCCATCTCCGATTTTGTGGCAACCCAGCCAGAACTTTTTCTGTTGGGCAACTTCGCTTTTTGGACCGTGAGTTCATATCTATTGGCCACAATGGGAAAAGTGAACATTTACAAGTTGGTCATTGGTTTTGGAACCTTTGCATTGGCCATGGCGTTTGCCGGGAATGATTTGGTCAACTTTATTGGGGTACCTATTGCCGCGTTGCAGTCTTATCAAGATTGGCAGGTTTCTGGCATTGCACCCGCAGATTTCAATATGAGCGGGCTTTCTGCTGCAGTACGAACCCCCACGCTTTTGTTATTGTTATCCGGAGCCGTAATGATCATCACGCTTTGGTTTTCGTCCAAAGCAAAAGGGGTCGTTAAGACCAGTGTGGATCTTGCAAGACAGGATGAAGGCGATGAACGTTTTCAACCCAATTACTTATCCCGCCAAATCGTAAAGCTTAGCATTGCCGCATTTGAAACCCTTTCCAAAGTTATTCCACCTGCACTTCAGAGCAGGATAGACAAACAGTTCGTTATTCCCTATACCTACGTGCCAAAAAGCAAGGTACAGGACATGCCAGCCTTTGATTTGGTACGTGCCTCGGTAAACCTGATGGTGGCCAGTATCCTTATTTCCCTTGCTACATCCATGAAATTGCCTTTGTCCACCACCTATGTGACCTTTATGGTGGCCATGGGAACTTCCTTGGCGGATAGGGCTTGGGGGGCTGAAAGCGCCGTTTATAGGGTTGCCGGGGTATTGAATGTTATCGGTGGCTGGTTCTTTACAGCACTTAGTGCCTTTATCGCTTCAGCCATTATTGCCTACATCCTGTTCTTGGGTAAATTTATTGCACTGGCACTGATGCTCGTGGCCGCTGCGGCCATTTTGCTCCGCAATTATATGTCGCACAACAAAAAATCGAAAGAAATCAAGGCAGAGGACAGTTTGCGTCGTGCGGAGAGCAGTTCCATACAGGGAGTGATCGAGGAGAGTGCCGCCAACATTGCCAATGTGGTAAAACGAAGCAACAGGATCTATTCCAATTCCATCAATGGATTGGCAAAACACGATTTGGACTTTTTGAAGAAAAACAAAAAGCAGGGCAACAAACTTTCGGAGGAAATTGACGATTTAAGGAACCATACATTCTATTTTATCAAGAATTTGGATGAAGCCCATGTGGGGGCCAGTAATTTTTACATCAATGCCATGGGTCACCTCACCGATATGTCCCAATCTTTGGAATATATTGGCAAAGTGAGTTTCAATCACGTCAACAACAATCATAAAAAGCTCAAGTACAACCAAATCAAGGAGCTCAAGGAAATAGACCAAAAACTTGAGGAGATTTTTGACAAGACCCAAAAAGCGTTCGAGGAGCGGTCTTTTCAACAAATTGGGGCTATTTTGAACTCCAAACAGGAGCTTTACGACATGGTCTCCCAAAAAATAGACCGTCAGGTTTCCAGGACCAGAACCGAGGAATCCAGCCCCAAGAACACCACCCTCTATTTCTCGCTCCTATTGGAGAGCAAGGATTTAATCACGGCCATGATGGACCTTTTGGAACTGTACTATGCCGAGCATGACAGTACCGTTGCCCCAGCGAAGATCGAGAAGAAATAAAGTATTATCTTTCCTATCACATTAGTTTGATATGAAAAGATTTTTTCTCGCTACACTTGTTGTGGTTTTCACCTCGGTTTATGGGGTTAAGGCACAGCTTACAGCCAGTCAGGTATTGGAAAAGGCCCTATCGTTCCACGATCCCCACGGCAATTGGGGAGGCCTGAACACTACTTTCAAAGTGGTGATGACCACTCCGGAAAAACCAAAGCGCACCAGTACCATTTCCGTGGATTTTCCCCATAATGTATTCATCTTGGATGTAGAACAAGGGGATGATACCTATACCTATAAAATAAAGGATGGTTCCTGTGAGATCAGCCTGAACGGTAGCGATGAAATCTCCGAGGAGGATGCCAAAAAATTCCGATTGGACTGTAATCGTGGCACTTTTATGAAAGATTATTACACTTATCTATACGGGCTTCCCATGAAATTGAAAGACCCCGGCACCCATCTAGATCCCAAGGTTCAGAAAAAGACCTTTAAAGGCAAGGAATATTTGGTGTTGAACGTCACTTATGATGCTAAAGTCGGCAGTGATGAATGGTATTTCTATTTTGATCCGAAGACCTTTGCCATGGAAGTTTACCAGTTTTACCATGACGAAAGCAAAAATGATGGGGAATATATCCTGCTCCAAGGTATTGAAGAAATCAACGGTATAAAAATGCCGAAGACCAGAGCGTGGTACGTGAACAAGGATGATAAATATTTGGGTACCGATACCCTTGAAAAAAATTCCAAATGAAAATAAAATTCCCGTTACTGTTTTCTTTTTGCCTGATATCATCGGCCCTTTTGGCCCAGACCAAGGAAAAAAGTTGGATGTTGGGTCCATTTGTGCGCCCCACGAATGCGCAACCTGTACTCCAGAAAGATGAAGCTTCTGTCTTTATTGACCCCATTACCCATACTGTTGCGCACTGGGAATCCATGGCTACATTTAATCCGGCTGCCCTAGTAAAAGATGATTCTATTGTGGTATTGTACCGGGCAGAGGAAAAATTGGGTGAAAAGGAAATTGGGGGTCACCGATCTCGCATCGGTATGGCCACTTCCATTGATGGGTTCCATTTTTCCAAAAGACCAAGTCCAGTTTATTATCCCAACGAGGATGCCCAAAAACACAATGAATGGCCCGGGGGCACGGAAGATCCACGGATTGTTCAAACGGAAGATGGTCTTTACGTGTTGACCTATACCCAATGGAACCGCCAAGTGCCCAAATTAGCGGTCGCTACTTCCAAAGACCTTATCCACTGGGAAAAACATGGGCCGGTATTTAAAGATCATAGGAATGGACTGTATTTGGATCGAGAGACCAAGTCCGGGGCTATTGTTACCGAACTCAAGAATGGAAAATTGGTAGCCGCTAAAATTCAGGGCAAATATTGGATGTATTATGGCGTACCCCATATTTGGCTGGCCAGCTCTACGGATCTTGTCCATTGGGAACCCATTGAAACCCATGAGGACAAACTTGCCCCCGTTTTGAGCCCTAGACCCGGCTATTTTGACTCGTGGTTGGTTGAAGCGGGCCCACCTCCAATTATTACAGAAAAAGGCATTGTGGTGCTGTATAATGCAGGAAACTCCCAAAACGTAGGGGTGAAAGATTTGGGCAATCGGGTCTACACGGGAGGACAGGCACTTTTTGATGCCAACGAACCCTGGAAGATGCTCGATCGCACGGATGAGCCCTTCATCAAACCTGAACTACCTTTTGAAAAATCTGGCCAATATGTAGATGGTACTACTTTTTTGGAGGGATTGGTGTTCTATAAAGGAACTTGGTTCCTGTATTATGGTACTGCGGACAGTATGGTAGGGGTGGTAACGGCAAAAGCGGAATAAATCCTATCGATAAAAATTCATCTCATCCATATATTTCCAAACAGCATAGGGAAGTAATGGACGGATATTTTTACCCTCATGGTGTGCCTTTCGGATAAAAGTGGAGGAAATTTCCATGATGGGGGCGTCCACTTTAATGATTTTGGGATGGTCCGTAAACTGATGTTCCACTTCACCATGGGAAACCCTTGGGTACACATAAATGTGGTGAAGTTCCAAAATGGCCTCATAATTTTTCCATTTATGGAAACTCTTCAGGTTATCCTCGCCCATGATCAACGAAAAATGATGGTCCTTCCCATATTTTTCCTCCAGATGCACCAAGGTATCCACGGTATAATTAGGCTGGGGAAGATCGAACTCAATGGTACTCGGTTTTAATTTGGGATAGTCCTGTACTGCTTCGTATACCATTTGATACCTGTGATGGTCTTCCAAAAGCGTTTGCTTGGTCTTAAAAGGACTTTGCGGAGTGATGACGAACCAAACCTCATCCAGATCGGAAAACTCCACCATATGGTTCGCTATGACCAAGTGACCGATGTGTATAGGGTTAAAGGTTCCGAAAAAGAGCCCTACCTTTTTCATGTATTACTCGTCTTTTGAATCCGGTATCTTGGCCCCGACATATTCGGCGACCAATCGGTGTGCCTCGTTCAGGGCTACATCCAAATCGTAATTTTTAATGATCTTATCAAACTGCGGTGCCGTGGCAAGTTCCACAGAGGCTTTGGCAATCCTCATATTGATCTTATCGTCGCTTTCGGTGCTGCGTTTCTTCAACCTGATCTTCAGCTCATCCACACTGGGTGGTTTCACAAAAACCGCCAAGGTCTTATCCGGAAATTTCTTCTTGATCCGAAGACCGCCTACTACATCAATATCAAAGATCACATTTTTCCCTTCGGCCCAAAGGCGTTCCACCTCACTCTTCAGCGTGCCATAAAAATTGTCACGGTATACTTCTTCCCACTCCAAAAAATCCTCGTTCTTAATATGTCTCTTAAACTCGGAAACCGACATGAAATAGTAATTGACCCCGTGTTTTTCCTTGCCCCTTCGGGGTCTGGAAGTCGCGGATACGGAAAAGGCCAAATTGAGCTCGGGTTGTTTCAACAAATGTTGAACGATAGTGGTCTTTCCACTTCCGGACGGAGCCGAAAATATGATGAGTTTCCCTCCTTCCGTCATAGTACATTGAGCATTTGTTCCTTGATCTTTTCCAATTCGTCCTTCATTTGCACCACCAATTGCTGCATGGGGGCATAATTGGCCTTGGAGCCAATGGTATTGATCTCCCTGCCCATTTCCTGTGCAATGAATCCCAATTTTTTTCCGTTGGAATCGTTGGATTTTAAGGTGGTCTCAAAATAATTCAGGTGATTGGCCAAACGCACCTTTTCCTCCGTAATGTCATACTTTTCCAGATAATAGATCAGCTCTTGTTCAAAACGGTTGTCGTCCAATTCAATTTGAAGGTCGGCCACCGCACGTTCCAAACGCTCACGGACCGTTCCCAAGCGTTCAGGGTCCATGGCATTCACCTTTTCCAACAAAGTGTTCAAGGTCGCTATCCTATCCATAAAATCCTTTTCCAGCACCTTCCCTTCTTCGTTCCTGAAATTCATGATTTCGGAAAGAGCCTCCTTCATGGCCTTTACGATTGCCTCGTATTCGGCTTCATTGATGTCGTCCTTGTCCGTTTTTAGGGTGTCGGGCATACGAAGGGCCAACTCCAATAACTTGATATCGTCACCTTTGGCAATTTTGCCCAACTGCTCCATGTATTTTTTGACCACCCCTTGGTTGACTTCGGCCGTGGTTTCTTCACCTGTAATTTCCACATAAAGCCCAAAATCCACCTTTCCCCGTATCAGGGCATCGGCAATCATCTTGCGCAATTCCAACTCCTTTTCCCTATAAGATTGTGGAATTCGAGCATTGATGTCCAAACTTTTACTGTTGAGCGATTTAAGCTCAATGGTTATTTTTTTGGAAGGAAGCTGTACTACGTGCTTCCCAAAGCCTGTCATGGATTGAATCATATAGTAGAATAAATTTCGCCAAAGGTAACCAAAATTGCTTTTGGCCCTTTGGCGATGCTTAATTGATGGGAACGGTCACGGAATTATTCCAATTCCCTTACCCAAATATTTCTATAACTTACACGGCTGTTATCGCCATGGTCCTGAAGTTTTAACGGTCCTTTTCCATGTACAGGGTTCTTTGGCCAGCCTACATAAGGTGTGGTCCCTTTGATCTCCACATTATCCTGGATCAGCACGCCGTTCTGAATCAACGTAATGGTTCCTGATTTCACTTTTTGGCCTTTCTCGAAGACGGGTGCATGGTAAATGACATCGTAGGTGTTCCATTCCCCGGTTGGGACAGACGCCATGGCCAAAGGCACATGCTGTTTGTAGATGGATCCTACCTGACCATTCACATAGGTATCGTTATTGTTGTTGTCCAACACCTGTATCTCATACATTCCTGAAAGAAATACACCACTATTGGCCCTGTGTTGGCCATCTCCATTCACCTCTGCCGGGGATTTCCATTCAATGTGAAGTTGCATACTACCAAAATTCTGTTTGGTCTGTATGTCACCGGTTCTGTTGTTCACGGTCATGCTACCATCTTTGTTCAAGGTCCATTTGGCTGCCGTACTATCCTTTGTACTTATCCAATTGTCAAGATTTGAACCATCAAAAAGCACAATGGCATCGCTGGGTGCAGCTCCATTTGTACCTGGAACTACCTTTGGTGGAACAGGTTCGTAAAATTCTGTTTCCTCAGGTGTGGTGGGTTCCACTTCTTGTGCCGACATGTATAGACCCATGGACATACCCATGGCCAAAAGGGTAAACTTTAATTTTGTCATCTTAAAGCTCTTTTATCTTAATATCCCTGAACGATACCATATTACCATGGTCTTGAAGACCTATCTTACCTGTTTTAAAAGCTCCGAAAGCCTCCCAGTCTGCAAACTTGGAATTGGCCACTAATTGGTCCCAACCTTCTCCCTCTACAGGGAATTCAACAATTTTGGTTCCATTGAGTTTTACATAACCTTCATTGGTTTTATGGTTGACCATGATTTCAACGGCATTCCATTCCCCAGCAGGTTTAACCACCTTTTCCGAAGGAGATACCATGTCGTATAAAGATCCGGCCAAACGATCGGTACCATTCTTGGCATCTGGGTGTCTTTCATCGTCCAAAACCTGTACCTCTGGCCCTGTTAAATAGGGCTCCCCATACTTTTCATCCTCTACAACGCCCCAAAAGATGCCACTGTTTCCACCTTCGGCAATCTTCCATTCCAAGGTCAATACAAAATCGGTGAACTCCTTATCGGTCACCAGATTGTAATTTGCCCCCTCAGGTCTGGACTCAGGCGGGTAGAGTACCATGGCTCCATCCTCAATTTTCCATGGCTCGGTAACGGCGCCATCATTGTAAAAATGCCAACCATCAAAAGACGATCCATCAAAAAGTACTGTCCACTCAGGTGTCTCCACCACCTCTACCACTTCTTCCTCGGTAGCTTCGGTATTCTCTTTTGGCTTTTCCTTGCATGCAAAGGTCAGGGCCATTACGGCCAATACAATTGGTTTTTTCATAATCCTAGAATTCGTTTTAGTTGATTTTTATCTATTTCTGCTCCAGCAAAATCATCAAAGGTCTTGGTAGTGGCCTCGATGATATGGTCTTGTATAAATTTGGCCCCTTCTCGGGCTCCTTGTTCCGGGCTCTTGATGCAGCATTCCCATTCCATTACGGCCCAAACATCGCATCCGTATTGGGTAAGTTTAGAAAAGATGGTCTTGAAATCAATCTGGCCATCTCCTAGGGAACGATACCTTCCGGCCCTATCCCCCCAATCATTATAGCCTCCAAAAGCCCCTTTCTTACCTGTTGGGTTAAACTCGGAGTCCTTCACATGGAATGCCTTGATGAACTCGTGATAAAAGTCGATGTATTCGATATAATCCAATTGCTGCAATACAAAATGACTTGGATCATAAAGGATGTTTACCCGCTTGTGGTTGCCCGTAGCAGCCAAAAAGCGTTCAAAGGTATCCCCATCATGCAAGTCTTCCCCTGGGTGGATCTCGTAACAGACATCCACGCCTTCTTCGTCAAAATGGTTCAGGATGGGCATCCACCTGTTTGCCAATTCTTCAAACCCCATTTCTACCAGTCCGGCTGGTCTTTGGGGCCATGGGTGTGCCGTGTGCCAAAGCAATGCCCCTGAAAATGTGGCATGGGCATTGAGTCCCAATCTTCTACTGGCAGTGGCAGCCTTTTTTACGGTTTCAATGGCCCATTGGGTACGTTCCTTAGGTTTGCCCTTAAGGGCATCGGGCGCAAAATTGTCGAACATGATATCGTAGGCCGGGTGTACCGCCACCAGTTGTCCTTGCAAGTGGGTGGAAAGCTCTGTGATCTCCAATCCATAGGAATTGATCTTTCCCTTAAGTTCGTCACAATAATCCTGGCTTTCGGCAGCTTTGTCCAAATCGATGAGAAACGATTCCCATGTCGGAATCTGTATACCCTTGTACCCCAAGCTGGAGGCCCATTTGCAAAGTCCGTCCAAGGAGTTGAACGGCGGTTGGCTGTCTACAAATTGAGCTAAAAAAACAGCCGGTCCTTTGATTGTCTTCATTGAAATTGATTTTTAGGAATTTTTAAATCCTGATTTATTTGGGATTTATCTTCTATATTTAAGAAAAAAACTATGCTAATTTTACGTCTCATGTAGTAAGACATAAATATAGGGATTCATTAACAATTAAAACAGCATATCGTTTTTTTAAATACTACTTATGGAAAATGCCTCTGCCCGAAATCTTTGGGGTGATTTTTTGGACGCCCATCTGGAATTTGCCTCCCAGGAAGCTCCAAAGGTCATCCACTTTTGCGATAATGAAAAAGATGCCAACGAATGTGCCGACCTTGTCTGCAAGGAAACCAAAAGGGCCACTACCCATTCGTTGAAAGGTTTGCAGTTACGCAATGAAAAATTGCCCAAGATTGGGGACTTTTACGTGGTTACGGACTGGAACGGAAATGCCAAGTGTGTGATACGGACAACAGCCGTAAAACTAATCCCTTATTTCAGTATTCGGGAAGAACATGCCCGAAAGGAAGGAGAAGGGGACAAAAGTCTGGAGTATTGGAAAAAGACCCACTGGGATTACTATACCCGTGAGCTTACGCAATTGGGTTCAAGGCCTACCGAAAGTATGATCGTGGTCTTCGAAGAGTTTGAAATGCTCTACAAAAAATAATGGCTGCCGTTGGCAGCCATTTCTTTTATGGTTTGATGGAATTTAATCCATATCGATCCAAATATTCCCTTGTTTGTGGGAAGCCACGGAACTTTCGATAAAGTTGAGGCCACGAACCCCGTCCAACATGGTCGGGAATTCACCACTGTTGTAAACTTCACCTCGAATGGCTTTGGCAACACCCAAGTAAATATTGGCCATGGCATCAAAAATACCTTCGGGGTGACCCGGTGGCAATTTGGTACCATCCAATGACAGTTTGGAATTGTATTGGTGACCTGGTTTGTATACCTGAAGCGGCTCTGGATCGTTCAACTTGTAGAGGTAATTGGGATTTTCCTGTTCCCATTTCAATCCTCCCTTTTGACCATAAATGGCAATGGAAAGGTTATTCTCCTCCCCTGTAGCCACTTGGCTGGCCCTGATGATCCCTTTTACATGTTTTTCCATTCGGATGAGAACGGTTCCGTCCATATCCATTTGGTTATCATCATATAAGTAATTGAAATCGCACAAAAGAGATTGCACCTGCAAACCTGTGGTAAACTCGATCATGTTGAAGGCATGTACCCCAATATCTCCCATACAAGAGCTGATCCCTGCTTTTTTGGGATCGAGCCTCCAAACGGTTCCGCGTTTTTCCTTATCGTGAATGATAGGGTTCATCCAACCCTGATAGTATTGGGCATCCACTTTGTGGACTTTACCAATAACCCCTTCTTTGATCATTTCCCTCATTTGGCGCACCATCGGGTACCCGGTATAGGTATGGGTAACGGCAAACACAGTCCCCGCCTTTTCCAAGGTTTCCTGCAAAATGATGGCCTCTTCATAGGTAGTGGTCATGGGCTTTTCACAAATGACGTGGAACCCATTTTCCAACAATTTTTTGGCCATGGGAAAATGCAAAAAATTGGGTGTAAGAATGGAGCATACCTGAATACGCTCATCCTCGGGGAGTTTCATCTCCTCTTCCACCAAAGTGTCAAAATCCTTGTAGATTCGATTGGTGGGTACATCAATCTGCTTTGCAAAATCCAAGTTGTCCTCAAAATTCGGGTTGAAGACGGCCCCTACTATTTCATAATTGTCATTGATGAAGGAAGCTACTCGATGCAATACCCCAATAAGGGAATCGCCACCTCCTCCAAGAATTCCAAGTCTGATCTTTTTCGACATGTTTTTGTTTTAGTTATGATTTATATTCTATTTTTTCATTTTTGAAGATAATGGCGAACAGGATGAATACAGCTGCTGCGAATGCTGCTGGATAAACCCAAATTTTCTCCCAGGTATGCGTTCCGTCTTCCAACAGCAACGAATCGGTGATCTGTCCTGCAATCCAGAAACCGATCAACATACCCACACCATAGGTGGCCAATGTAATCAGGCCTTGGGCGGCACTCTTATATTTTTCCCCTGCTTTGGTATCGGTATAAATCTGACCGGACACAAAGAAGAAGTCGTAGCAAACCCCGTGGAGGGCAATACCCAAAATCAACATAAAGGCCAAATCCCCTGCATTGCCATAAGCGAACAAGAGATAGCGAACTGTCCAGGCCAACATCCCTACCAAAATGGTCTTTTTAAACCCAAATTTGGTGAAGAACAACGGCAACAACAACATGAAAAGCACTTCTGATGCTTGGCCAATGGTCATTTTACCGGTTGGGTTGTTCAATCCAATCTCCGTCAAAAAAGGGTTGGCATTTTGATAATAAAAAGCCAGCGGAATGCAGATCAAAACGGATGAGATGAAAAACACCAAGAAGTTCTTGTCCTTCAAAAGTTTCAACGCATCCAATCCCAACACATCTGAGATAGTAACTTTTTCGCTTTTATCCACCCTAGGTGGGGTCTTGGGCAATGTAAAACTAAAGAGACCCAAAATAGCTGACGCAATGGCAACCATCAAAAAGGTATTCTTCAACATTCCTGCTTCAAGGCTTTCTGGGGAATCCCACAGGAACACATAACTGATTACCAAACCGGCAATGATCCAACCGATGGTCCCAAATACCCTAATGGGCGAAAATTCCTTGGCGGGATCTTTCATCTGGTTGAACGAAATGGAATTCACCAAGGCCAAGGTGGGCATATAAAGAATCATGTATCCCAATACATAAGGGTAGAACACTGTAAAATCTGTGGTCTGATACATTTGGTACATCAAAAATGCCCCGATCAAATGAAGCACCCCTAGGATACGTTCCGCATTAAAATACCTATCGGCTATCAATCCAATAATGAAAGGAGCAATGATGGCCCCCCATGATTGGGTTGAAAAGGCTTGGGCAATCTCGCCCCCGCTTGCCTTAAGATTGGTCCCCAAAAAAGTTCCCAAGGTAACGAACCAACCGCCCCAGATAAAGAATTCGAGGAACATCATGAAGGACAGTTGAAATTTGGTTTTAATATTCATGTAAGTATTAGTTAGTAGTTATCGTTTATAATGTACATAGTCCAAAGGCTCGGGCACCACTCCGGCATTGCGGAGTTCCATCATGATCTGGCCCCTGTGGTGCGTGGAGTGGTTGATGATATGAAAAAGGATATCCTTTGTCTCGTTGGCAAAGCTCCTACCCTCACTGTTCTCATATCCCACCCGTTTTTCAAAATTATCGGTATTGGAGATAATTTCAAAAGAGGCACGCTGATTCTCATAATGGATATCTTCCCATTTATCGATTGCATGCATTTCCCATACACCATATGTATTAGGAATGCCCAACAACCTGTGGTTCCAGATATGGTGGGCATTCAATATGTGGCTGAAAAGCCGTTCGCAGTTCTCCGGAACGTTCTCCAGCGCACTGCATTGTTGGATTATTTTTTTGTTACAATAAAAATTGTAATCGAAGAGTTGGTGCAAAAATCCCTTCATATACCCTCAAATCATTTGGGTTATTCAAGTACTTTTTCTATCAATCTTTTGGTGGCCAAGATTCCTTCTTCCTCACTCAGCACATTGCCTTCATATTCCACATCAATATATCCTGAATAACCGGCATCCTCCATAATCTTGATCATTCTGGCAAAATCGATGGTGGTTTCGTTACCCTCTGCATCAAAATCGTAGGACTTACCACTTACCCCTTTGGCATAGGGCATTAATTCCTCCACACCTTTGTATCGGTCATACTCTTCCACACATTTGGATTCGTAGTAATCCCCCGCTTCCCTTTTGATGCAGAAATTGCCAAAATCAGGCAGGGTACCTACATTGTCCATACCCACTTTTTCCATTACCTCGGCCAACAACTTCGCATTGGAGGATGGTCCGCCATGGTTTTCAATGATCACATTGATTCCCTTGTCCTTGGCATAAGTGGCCAACTGGGTCAATCCTGCAACCGATGCTGGCACCCATTCCGCAGGATCTTGTGTTCCGTTCAGGTTCACTCGAATGGAATGACATCCCAAAGCCGCAGCGGCATCAACCCATTTGTAGTGGTTTTCCACGGCTGCTTTTCTAGCTGCTTCGTCCATATTGGCAATATCGCCCTGGCCATCTACCATGATCAAAAGGTTTTCCAGCCCATATTTTTCACTTTCGGCCTTACTCTTGGCTACCCAATTGTTCATCGCTTCTTCGGAAAAATTGGCTGCTTGCAATTCCTTATAATATAGGGCACTCACATATTCCAATCCTTCAAATCCCCATTTGCTTGCTTTCTCGGCAAAGGTATAGGGGTCCACACCGTCATCAAAGATCATTTTATGGATGGACCACTGGGCCAACGATATTTTAATATCGGGCTTGGCTTCATCCATGGCCATCTCTTCTGTTGCTGTTTCTTCAGCGGCTTCCTTTTTTGGGTTTTGCTTGCAGGACAAAAACCCGAACAAGGCTATTGCAACAAGGGTCAAAATACTGTTTTGAGCTAAACTTCTTCTGTTCATATTCTTAGGTTGATTAATTTCACATGGTATTCAAAAACTATAACGTTATAGTAGTGAATTCTCAATAAACATAGGGATTAAATGTAGAAAATTAATTTAATAATTAATACATTTAGCAAATAAACAATCCGAATAAATGAGTAAATTTTATTACAACGAGGAGCAGGAATCCTATGATGCCATCGTGGTGGGAACGGGCATCAGTGGCGGTTGGGCCGCCAAGGAACTCTGCGAGAACGGTCTCAAGACCCTGGTCTTGGAGCGTGGGCCCATGGTAAAGCACCGCGAGGACTACCCAACGGCCAACATGGACGCCTGGGATTTTCCACATGCAGGTAGAGCCACCAGAGAAGATATAAAAAAACAGGAAAAGCAATCCAGAACAGGTTATACTACCAGTGCCGCTTCCAAGCATTGGTTCGTAAACGATCTGGAACATCCCTATAACGAGGTAAAGCGTTTCGATTGGATGCGTGGTTACCATGTGGGCGGACGCTCCATCATGTGGGGCCGCCATAGCTACCGCTGGAGCGACATCGACTTCGGCGCCAACAAGAACGATGGTATCGCAGTGGACTGGCCCGTGCGCTACAAGGACATCGCCCCCTGGTACGACAAGGTCGAGAGCTATATCGGCGTGTCAGGAGAATTGTTGGGACTACCACAATTGCCAGACGGCCAGTTTGAGCCTATGATGGAACTCAACTGTGTGGAAGATATGGTAAGGGGCAAAGTTGCCGAGCATTTTGGTGGTCGCGTGATCACTGCCGGTAGGGTGGCCCACATCAACAGCGACAAGAAATTTGACGGCGACGGCCGTGTCCGTTGCCAGTTCAGGAACCGTTGTATCCGAGGATGCCCTTTCGGTGCCTACTTCAGCAGTGTTTCTTCTACCTTGCCCGCTGCGGAAAGAACTGGAAACATGACATTGAGACCAGATTCTATTGTTCATGAAATCATATACGACCCCAATACCCAAAAGGCAACGGGCGTCAAGGTAATCGACAGGGAGACCAATGAGGAGTTCGAGTTCAAGGCCAAGGTCATCTTCCTTTGCGCCTCCGCGATTGCCTCCACTTCCATTTTGATGCAGTCCAAGTCGGATAGGTTCCCTAACGGATTGGGGAACGATTCCGGAGAATTGGGCCACAACGTAATGGACCACCACTTCTTGGTTGGTGCCAGTGGTAAGTTTGAAGGATACGAAGACAAATACTACAAGGGAAGGAAGCCGAACGGGATCTACATCCCAAGGTTCAGGAACCTCGGTGGCGATTCCGACATGAAAGATTTTAAACGTGGTTATGGGTACCAAGGAGGTGCCAGCAGGGGCAATTATGAAGAAATGGTTGCCGAAGCAACGTTCGGACAAGGGTATAAAGATGCGGTATTGACCCCTGGTGGTTGGACCATGAACATGCTAGCCTTTGGAGAAACCCTGCCCTACCACGATAACAAGATGACCCTTGATTACGACAAGAAGGACAAGTGGGGACTTCCCACCGTTACCTTCGACGCGGAAATCAGGGAGAACGAATACAACATGCGTAAAGACATGCAGGATCAAGCGGTCCAAATGTTGGAAAAAGCGGGAGCCAAGGATATTACTCCTTACGATGCTCCTTACGCCCTCGGTTTGGGTATCCACGAGATGGGTACGGCGCGTATGGGCCTCGACCCGAAGACCTCCGTGGTGAACGGGAACAACCAGGTGCACACCTGCAAGAACGTCTACGTGACCGACGGCGCCTTCATGGCCTCTGCCAGCTGCGTGAACCCCTCGCTCACCTACATGGCATTCACCGCAAGGGCCGCCAACCATGCCGCCCAGGAACTCAAAAAAGGAAACATCTAATGGAAAGAAGATCAGCACTCAAGAACATGGGGATGGCCTTCGGCTACGCCGTGGCGACCCCCACACTGTTAAGCCTGCTCCAGGGCTGCAAGGACAAACCTGCCTATGCGGAATGGACGCCCGGCTTTCTGGACAAGGGACAGGGACAGGCCCTGGCCACCACCCTGGACGTGATCCTTCCCAGGACCGACACCCCCTCGGCCACCGAGGTGAACGTGCACGCCTTCATCGACTCCTACCTGGACGAGGTGATGCCCCTGGACCAGAGGGACTTCGTGATGATGAAGATGGAGAAGTTCTACGACAGGGCACTGGAGGACTCCGGCAAGACGGAGCTGGCGGAGCTGGAAGCAGCGGACATCGAGCCGGTGCTCGCCACCTACCTGAAAAAGCGCACCGACGAGGAGGAACAGGCGCACAACGAGGCGGTGATGGACTACATGCAGGCCATCATGCAGGGGGGCGAGGCCACCCTGGACGACGAGGTGGCGCGCTATACCTTCGCCAACGAGCTCAGGGACCTGGCCACATGGGCCTACAAGTCCTCGGAGAAGGTCGGCGAGGAGGTACTGGCCTACCTGCCCATCCC
>NZ_QXFJ01000010.1 GCF_003584165.1 Flagellimonas aequoris
TGTATGTTGTACCCCACAACTACCTTACTGTTTGATAACTTAACCTGACAAGGCATGAAAAGACTATGCTTGTACCCCATCGGGCTGCTGATGTTCCTTCTTCTGTTGAACGCATGTAGCCCTGGGGAGACACCGCCCCAAGAGGACGACCCAAAAGAACAGGACTCCATTCCATTAGATATCTCACTGGAACAGATGTCACTGCAGGATCTGAATGACGAACCTGTTCGTACGGCGATTTCCCGCTTGTCATCAATGGGCGGGACAACGACTTCCAAAAACATGGGTTCCGATCTTTATGGTTTTACCGTGGACACTTCCATGGTAAAGGTCATTACGCACGATGATGTGACATCCTATACTTTTCCGATAAAAAGGGACCGCAACGATGGCAGTTTCTTCGAGAACCTGGTGCTACAGCGGAATCCATCGGGCAACCTGCAGGCTTTTCTGGTCAGGTACCACCTAAAGGATGGTATCCGTGCCCTTGCCGAACACGGCTCCTTTTCCTTTGAGGGGAGAAGGGAACTGTTCTCCTTGGACCTGGAAAGACTGGATGTTGGCATTGTTGAAAAGAACGACACTTGCTATGACGTGGTGGAATTATGGTGCCACTTTGGGGGGACCGATCACCCCGCAGGGGAGATGTGCATTTTGGAGGCACAGCTCACGGGCGACGACCGGCTCTTCTACAAGGAATCCATGGTCTGTTTGATTGGGGGATCCGGTAGCGGCATTCCCGGGGAACCTGATCTGGGAAATGGGGAGGGCGGCAACGGTGGCGGGGCCGGGTTCGAGGACCCCTATATCATCACCGCGCCCACAAATGTCTCCCTCTACGAATTTCAGCTCAAGGAATTTGCCAGTGGAAAGCTGTCCCAAGCAGAAAGGGGATATTACAATTCCGACTCCAACATCAAGAACATCGTGGACGGATACCTGATCGACAACGGGGTCACCAACCTGGCCATGTTCAAGGCCAAGAACCACCTTTCCCTGGGACACGACCTCTCCCTAACGCCCCAACAGTTCGTATGGTATTTCCAGCACAGGGACTCCGGTGAAGTCGAGGACCTGAAGCAGTACCTGCAAGATCAGTCCAACTCCGCAAAGGCAAAAGCATTTGGGAAGGAGAGCATAAGCGCATGGATGGATAACGGAGAAGTGGATTTTGAGGAAGAGATCATTTATGATGCGGAACTGCTGGACTGTCAAAAAGCAATCTTGCAAGACCTTAAAAACACTCCTGAAAGTAGAATATCCGAAATTCTTAATGATTTTTCCGGGGAAACCCAGGGTTCAAGAGACTATGGTTGGAGAGTTAAAACAGCCTATTTGGGTTCTGGAAAAGAGAATGCAAAAACAACTTTCTTTCTAACAATTGCTGAGACAAAAATCAACAATGACAGAATGAAAGATGCCACCGACCTTATGTTAGCTGCCACATTTATTCATGAGGCCATACATGCTTGGTTGGGCTTTCATTTTAACGATGACCCAAACAGTGTTTATGAAGAATATGAAGTGTATTATAATCAATACATTTCCCAACAAGCAACCCCTAACAATATAGGGCATGACGTTATGGCTGACATTCTGAGGAGTAAAATAAGTAATGCCCTTAAGGCTTACGGAGAAAGTAAAGGGTATGCTTTAGACGATTTTGTATATGAAGCCTTGGCTTGGTCTGGTCTAACAGAAAAAGAAGGTCCAAATAATATAAATAATATTCATCCAAAGTTTGTTGAATATGTTCCTAACCCAGAGGTTCGTTCCAAAATACTTAACATTTTGCATGCCGAAACGCACAATCAAATAGGGTTTGGTAATGCCATGCCACAAGGTCAACAAGCGTGCAATTAAAATATATAAACAATGAGAGGTTTAATTTTACTTCAAACAATGACTGTTCTAATATGCTGCAACCTGCAATGCAATATTCAAGAAATATCAGAAGAATATAAGATTGTGAATGCTGCATTAAAAGATTATGCTGCCACCTATAAATTCAAGTTCATCGAAGAAAGTAATAACGATGATTTAGCCTTTTGCTTTAAAGCCTACATTAACACATATAAAAAATTTATGGAAACGGGTAATAAAAGGCCCGCACCAATGGTCAAAAAAGGAACCGAGTGGATTTTGAATCAAGGCGATATAGATTTCATACTGCATGAAATGAATCGAGATACTTTCAAAATAAAATGGGATAGAAACAAGATAAAAGTCCGCCAAGCAATCTATGAATCCGAAAAAAGGACAGTTCAGATAAGTGTTTCAAAGCCTTTTTTGAATATGGATAAAACTAAGGCTGTGATATTTCTAGATGAGGTTTTGCCACCATATAATGGTTATGGCTATTTATTATTGTTAAAAAAAGTAGAGGGCGAATGGCTTCCTTGTGGAAAAATTGATTATAGAGTTTCATAAAATGAAAGTTTTGAGTTGCCAATGCTCAATCAAGAAGAACCAGATAACGCTAGGGTGGACGTATTCAGGAATTGGATAAAAAATGCCATTAAGGCATATGGTGAAAGTAAAGGATATGTGATCGATGATTTTGTCTACGAGGCCTTGGCTTGGGGCGGATTAACTGAAAAAGGCGATTTGGTTCATCCAAAATTCATTGAATATGTACCAAACGCAAACACACGCTCACAAATTTTGAATATTTTGAATGCAGAACGATACAACCAAATGGGCTTTGGCATTGCGGTACCAAAAGGGCAGCAGGCCTGTAATTAAATATTAGGATATGAAGTATTCAGTATTGTTGATTGTAGTTGTGCTTTGGGGTTGTAAAGTCCAAAAAATAAACGATTTAGCCGAAGAGTATAAAATTGTGAACCTTGTGCTTAAGGAAGTACATGTAAAACAATTTATACTATATGATGAAAACTACCTTGTAAATTATACAACACCTGATTTCAATGCCTACATTGATTGGTATGATGAATTTCTGGAAACAGGGAAGATCACATCTATGGCAAGTAGGGATATTGAATGGATTTTGGATTATGATGATATTAAGTTCATTTCCAAAAAGATAAAATCGGATACCATTAAAACCAAATGGGACAGGAAACAAATAAAGAATCCGAATCTAATCTATGCCTCGGACCGTCCTGATTTGGTTGAATCATCAGATTTGCCCAGACCACCAAGGGTTGAACTATCAAAAGCCTATATAAATAAGGATAGGACCAAGGCAATGATCATCAGGATTATTGGAGGGAACGGATTTTTGATTTTGGCTAAAAAGGTTGATGGTAATTGGCAGCTCTGTGGTGAAATCGAGTATATGTTTTCTTGAGATGAAGATTAATCCTAATAATACGTATAAAACAAATAAGGCTTCCTTCGGGTGGCCTTTTTATTTTTCTGCCATGGTGGATAAAGGCTTTTACGTAACTTGTAGCCACCTAAACAAGGATTAAAAGAACACGCACCGATTGAATCCGTTAAAGAGGCTCTTTAAGCAGACTTTTATCTATGGCCTGGCCACAGTGATGCCACGGGTCATTTCTTTCTTCTTGCTGCCGCTATACACCGCTGTGTTCGAGAATGCATCGGGTTACGGACAGTATACCAACATTTATGCATGGATTGCTATTTTCAATGTGTTCCTGGCCTATGGGATGGAAACCGCTTTTTTTCGCTTTTATCACAAAAGAGAGGATAGGGACAAGGTTGTTTCCACTTCGTTGATATCCCTTTTAGCTTCATCCTTGGGTTTTTTGATTTTTGCCCTTGCCGTAAAACAATGGTTGTCGTCAGTCACCGATATCAACCCGGATTACCTCAAATTCACTACCTATATTTTGGTTTTGGATGCCTTGGTCATCGTTCCCTTTGCTTTGCTAAGGGCAAACGAAAAACCCATGCGGTATGCCATTTTAAAAACATTGAATGTGGCCATCAACTTGGGATTCAATGTATTTTTCCTTTTGATGCTTCCTGAAATGGCTGAACAAGCGGGAGCAGGATTCTTTGCCTCGATTTATAAACCCAATTGGGAAATCCATTATGTACTGATCTCCAACGTTATTGCCAGTGGCATTACGCTGTTGATCTTGCTTCCGATGTATTTTAAGGCATCGTACAAGTTCGATTCCATCCTTTGGAAACAGATGATGAAATATGCCGGGCCGGTAATGGTCGCCGGTGTTGCTTTCACCATAAACGAGGTGCTGGACAAGATTTTGTTGACTCAATTGTTACCTTCGGATATTGCCGAAGCGGAAGTGGGCAAATATGGGGCCTGTTATAAATTGGCGCTGTTCATGACCCTTTTTGGTACCGCATTCCGAATGGGAGTGGAGCCTTTTTTCTTTAGTCACGCCAAAACCGAAAAACCACAAAAAACCTATGCCCAGATTACCAATTATTTTGTGATTTTGGGAAGCATCATTCTGTTGGGGGTCATTGCTTTTGTGGATGTATTGGGCAAATTGCTCTTGAACAATCCTGTGTATTGGGAGGCGCTGGATGTGGTTCCCTTGATTCTTTTGGGCAGTTTCTGCTTGGGAATCTATCACAACCTATCCGTTTGGTACAAGGTAACGGACCAAACCAAGTTTGGTGCCTATATTTCATCCATTGGCGCACTGATCACTTTGATCATCAACATCGGTTTTATTTCCAAATTTGGCTATATGGCTTCAGCCTGGGCGACTTTGGCCGCCTATGGCAGCATGATGCTTTTGTCCTATTACTTTGGGAGAAAGTACTACCCCATACCGTACAACATGCGCAAAATTCTGTTCTATCTTACGGTTTCCATTGTGTTTTCTATTCTGTCCTTCTATGTTTTTAATAGAAATTTAATAGCAGGCAGCATACTACTTTTGCTATTTTTGGGGTTAGTGTATAAGATGGAGGGGGATAAATTAAAAAGCATTTTTTTAAAGCGTGGAAATTAAAGTCATCAATAGATCTGGGCACACATTGCCCCATTATGAAACTTTGGCTTCCGCAGGAATGGACCTAAGGGCCAATCTGGAAGAACCAATTGTTTTGAAACCTCTGGAAAGAGCCATTGTACCTACCGGTATTTTTATGGAGTTGCCCATAGGGTATGAAGCCCAAGTAAGACCGCGTAGTGGATTGGCAGCCAAAAAAGGCATCACGGTGTTGAATGCTCCTGGTACCATCGATGCCGATTATCGGGGAGAAGTGGGTGTAATATTGGCCAATATATCTTCTGAGGACTTTGTGGTTGAAAACGGGGAACGCATTGCCCAACTCGTCATCGCCAAGCATGAACGTGCCATTTGGGTAGAAGTGGACGCCCTTTCTGATACTGCAAGGGGCGAAGGAGGGTTTGGGAGTACCGGCACTAAGTGAAATAAATTCCTGCGAAGGCAGGAATCTCTTAGGGAAAGAAACCAAACGAAACCTTAGGAGGAGGGATAATTAGGTTCTATTTGAATTATGAAGATTTGGAATGTCTATATAATGACCAATAAGCCAAATGGAGTACTTTACATCGGCGTTACTGATAATCTAGATGAAAGAGTTAAGGAACATAAGCTAAAAGTCTATCCACAGTCTTTTACAGCAAAATACAATTGTGATAAATTGGTTTATTTTGAAGAGTTTGAAGATGGTTTGGAAGCTGTAGAGCGAGAAAAACAAATGAAAAAATGGAAAAGAGATTGGAAAATCAATTTAATTGAAGATTCTAATCCTAAATGGGTTGATATCAGTCTTAACTGGAAATTGAATTTTAATAAATTAAGATAGGCCTTTTTATAAACAAAGTTTAACTGTTAAAAGAGACACCTGCCTTTGCAGGTGTGTGACATATGAAAATAATCGTACCCATGGCGGGAAGAGGATCCCGATTGAGACCGCATACCTTAACCATTCCTAAACCATTGATTCCTGTGGCAGGAAAACCGATTGTGCATCGTTTGGTGAGCGATATTGCCAAAGTGTTGGGAGAGCCCATTACGGAGGTTGCCTTTATTTTGGGAGAGCCAGCCTTTTTTGGTGATGATGTGGTGGAAAGTTTAATGGAACTGGCCGCTGAACTGGGTGCCAAAGGTTCCATTTACCGGCAGGACCAACCTTTGGGTACCGGTCACGCCATCATGAGCGCCAAAGAATCCTTAAGTGGACCTGCCGTGATTGCGTATGCCGACACCTTGATCAGGGCCGACTTTGATCTGGATAAGTCCGCCGATAGTGTTATTTGGGTGAAACAGGTCGATAGACCCGAAGCGTATGGCGTAGTAAAACTGAACGGGGATTCCGAAATTGTGGAATTGGTGGAAAAGCCAAAGGAGTTTATTTCCGACCTCGCCGTAATCGGAATCTATTACTTCAAGGACGTGAGCGTGCTTAGAAATGAACTACAACATGTCCTCGATAATGATATTACCAATGGAGGGGAATACCAGATCAATGATGGTATCAAAAGGATGATGGAAAAGGGCATGAAATTTGTTCCAGGTAAGGTGGACGAATGGATGGATTGCGGCAACAAAAATGTGACCGTGGAAACCAATCAGAGGATGTTGGGCTTTTTGGAAAGAGAAGGCGAAAATATGATCTCGGATTCCGTAACATTGGAAAATGCCAATATCATCGAGCCATGCTATATTGGTAAAAACGTGGTACTTAAAAATACTACGGTTGGGCCTTATGTATCCGTAGGTGACAATACCGTTTTGGAAAATTCCACTGTAAAGAACAGCATCATCCAGAACGAAAGTAAAATATACAATGCCAACCTCGATAATGCCATGATTGGCAATTATGTGGTTTTTAATGGTAATTTTGAGTCCATTAGCATAGGGGATTATTCCGTTTTGGAATAACTTCGATACGATTTTTGAACAGATGGGGACCTGAATGATATGAAAAAGATGTTTTTTCTTTGGATGGGAGTTGCAGTGTCAGCAATGACATGGAATACCTCCTATGCCCAAGAAGAACAGGAAAGTGCCGAGGTATATCTTGAAGAATATACCGATGAGTTTCAAGAAAACTTTTTTGAGGCACTCAAGCAAAAAGGCATCCAAAACTACGACCGCGCCATTGATCTGTTCTTAAAATGTAAACAGCTGGATCCCAATGACGATGTGGTGGACTACGAATTGTCCAAAGCATATTTGCTGGACAAGAAATTCGTCCAGGCCCAGGAATATGCCATTGAAGCGCTTCTTGCCGAACCTTCGGATTATTGGTATTTGGACAATTTGGTTTCCGTGTTGGAACAACAAGGAAGTCCTTTGGAAACCATCAAGGCACAGATTCCATATGAAAACCAAAAGTTGAGGGAAAACCTGGCGTTGTGCTATTTCAAAAGAAAGCAATATGCCGATGCCCAAAAAATCTTGAAGGAATTGAACAATTCGCCCTTGGCATTGGAATTGGGGCGAAAAATCAATGATTCCATCCAAGGGGAAAGGGAAAAAACCGCTGTTCCGGTTGTGCAACAAGAGGAAAGGGATACAGATGACCCTGTTGCCCAGTTGCGGACGCAGTTGGAAAAACTGTTGGCGGCTTCGGATTACAAAAATGCGTTGACGGTATCTAAGGAGGCGTTGGACACGTATCCGTTACAGCCCTATTTTTATTTTGCTTATGGCACTGCCCTTAACAATACTTCTAATGCCAATAAGGCCATTGAGGTTTTGGAGAGTGGTCTCGATTATCTTTTGGAAGACGGACCTTTGCAGAACAATATGTACAGGGAACTTTCAAAAGCGTATACCCAAATTGGTAACACCCAAAAAGCGAACGAATATTTGAACAAGATAAATTCTGGATCATGATGATGAAGCGAAGAGTCAAATATATTAGAACCATGGGAATACTACTTCTCGTGCTTACCCTAGGAGCTTGTAAAAGCACCAAATCTGTTACTGGAGGCGAAGCAGATGCCAGGTTGTCCGCAAAAAATATCATCAACAACCATTATACCAACCAACCCCGTTTTAAAACGTTGAGTGGGAGGGTGAAGATTGATTATACCAACGGAGACGAGTCACAGGGCGTTAACGTTAGCCTTCGGATGGAAAAGGACAAGGTAATTTGGATGAGTGCTCCTCTTGGAGTGGTCAAGGTCCACATCACACCGGAAAAGGTTTCTTTTTACAACAAATTGGAAAACGAATACTTTGATGGCGATTTTAGCTATTTAAGTCATTTGTTGGGTACGGACCTCGATTTTGAAAAAGTACAGAACCTTTTGTTGGGCAATGCCGTGATGGATTTGAGAAAGGAAAAGTACAACTCCGAGATTTATGAAGGCAACTACCAACTAAAACCAAAAAATGCCCAGGAGCTTTTTAAGATCCTGTTCCAATTGGAACCGAAAAACTTCAAGATTGCGACCCAAGAAATTTCACAGCCCGAAAAAGCAAGACAGTTGAGCGCAAAATATACCTATCAGGATATTTCGGGGAACGTGTTACCCGATGAAATCCTGATTACAGCTGAGGAAGCTGGGGAGTTGACCAAAATCGACCTTAGTTTTCGTAACCTGGAATTGAACAAACCCATAAGTTTTCCCTACAAAGTGCCTAAGGGATTTGATAAAATTACATTAAAGTAATATGAAAGGTAGAATTTCATATTGTTTTTATTTTCTTATACTTACGATTTTCATATCGCAAAATTCCTTTGGCCAAACCAGTGAACAGAAATCTTTGGAGGCCAAACGGGAACGTCTTCAGGAAGAAATCAAGGAAATCAACCGTTTGCTCTTTGCCGAAAGGAAGGAAAAGGGGACCGTTTTGGATCAAATGGAGGCTTTGGACAATAAGATCAACGTGCGTCAAGAGCTTATTCGGGTCACCAACCAGCAATCCAATTTGCTCAATCGGCAGATCAATGTCAACATCAGGAACATCAGTAAATTAAGAGAGGATCTCAAGCTGCTTAAAGAAGATTATGCCAACCTGATCCAAAAGACCTATCAGAACAAATCGCAGAGCAATAGATTGATGTTCCTTCTTTCCGCCGAAAACTTCTTTCAGGCATTCAAACGCTTTCAGTACATGCAACAATATGCCAAGCACCGGAAGAAACAGGGTGAGAATATCATCAAAAAGACGGAGGAATTGACCCAATTGAACCAGGATTTGGTACGTCAACGCAAGGAAAAAGAGCAACTGTTGGCAGAAAACACCAAGGCGAAGAACGAACTTTCCAAAGAAATTGAATCTCAACGTAGTCTTTTAACAAGCATCAAGCAGAATGAGGCTAAATACACTGCTGCTATCTCCGAAAAGCAAAAGGAGGCCCGCAAAATTGATCGTGAGATAGAACGATTGATCAAGAGTGCGATTGTCAGTTCCAATAAAAGTTCGGGCAAGTCTACAAGCAGTGCCACTTTTGCTTTAACGCCGGAGTCCAAATTGGTCGCCGATAACTTTTCCGCCAACAAGGGAAGGCTCATTTGGCCTGTGGAAAAGGGTATCAAAAGCCAAGGTTATGGGGTATATGCTGACAAACTGTATCCGGGCATCAAACATCAGAACAACGGGGTTACCATCACCACTGACAAAGGCAGCAAGGCCAGGGCCATTTTTGAGGGAGAGGTCATTGCCATCCTTTCTGTTCCCGGAGGAAACAAAGGGGTTCAGGTAAAGCACGGAAACTACATCAGTACCTATTATAACCTATCCACGTTGTATGTAAAAAAAGGGGACAAGGTTACTGCAAAGGATATCTTGGGTGAAATAGATACCAATCGGTTTGATGGCACTACCAAATTGAAGTTTTATCTTTATAAAGATTCCAATCGCCTGAATCCTGAGGATTGGATCTATCAACTATAGCTTATGAAAAAAATTACAGATTTACAGGGGACCTTTGAACTGCACAACGGGGTCCAGATGCCCTATTTTGGGTTAGGCGTATATCTATCCAAAGATGGAAACGAAGTGATTCATGCTGTTAAGGAGGCCTTGGACCATGGCTATCGCCATATTGATACCGCTGCTATATACAACAATGAAGAAGGAGTGGGAACCGGTATCAAGGAAGGCAGTGTAGACCGAAAAGACGTTTTTCTGGTCAGTAAGGTCTGGAACACGGACCAAGGATACGATTCCACCCTAAGAGCCTTCGAGGCTAGTTTGGAACGGTTGGGAACCGACTATTTGGATCTTTATCTGATCCATTGGCCCAAAGGCGATCTATCGAAGGAAACCTGGAAAGCAATGGAAAGACTTTACAAAGAGAAACGGGTAAGATCCATTGGGGTCAGTAATTTTTTGCAGCACCATTTGGAAGATTTGTTGACTTCCGTAGAAATTGTTCCCATGGTGAACCAAATGGAGTTCCATCCTTATTTGGTGCAACAAAAGCTGTTGGATTTTTGCAATGCGAACCATATTCAATACGAAGCTTGGTCCCCATTGATGCAGGGTAATATTTTTGATTTGGACATCATGAAGGATTTGGCCGCCAAATACAACAAGACCATTGCACAGATTGTATTGCGATGGGACCTCCAAAAAGGCGTGGTCACCATTCCCAAATCGTCCAAAAAGGAACGCATTATTGCCAATGCAGATTTGTTCGATTTTGAGATCAGCGACGAGGATGTAAAACTGCTGGACAGCCTGGACAGGGGCAAACGATTTGGGCCAGACCCCGACAATTTCAATTTTTAAATATTAGGACAAGAACAGGGCCTTCAGTTCCGTGGCATCTGAAGGCTTTAATTTGCCGGCCAGCACCAAGCTCAATTGCTTTCTTCGGAGTGCTGCGGCAAAACGTTCCTTCTCTAAATCGGTTTTGGGCTCCAAAGGTGGAACTTCGGTCGGTTTTCCGGTATCATCCACCGCTACAAAAGTATAAATGGCCTCGTTGGCCTTAGTGCGCTCTCCTGTAAAGCGATCCTCGATCCACACATCGATAAAGATTTCCATGGAAGTTTTGAAGGCACGGGAAACCGCAGCTTCCACGGTGACCACGCTACCCAAGGGAACGGCACGGTTGAAGGCCACATGGTTTACCGAAGCGGTCACCGTAATCCTTCGGCTATGCCTACGGGCCGAAATACTGGCCGCTCGATCCATACGGGCCAATAGTTCCCCTCCAAAAAGATTGTTGAGTGGATTGGTTTCACTGGGAAGGACCAAATCGGTCATGATGGTTCGTGATTCACTTGGAGTTTTAGCGCGCATACCTATACATTTTGCGCAAAGATATTGAAGTGGGGAATGGTTTTAAAAAAACGGGGATTATTTCTCGGAAAGCAACCAGGCGTCCCTTGAATCTGTGGCCTTTACCTTTTTCAGAAAGGCAAGGGCTTCCTTGGGGTCGTCAAAGCTGTCATAGGCCACTTGGTGGAGACCATAACGGTTCACACCCAAATAAAAGGCATTGAACCCATTTTCCTTGAGCTGGGCCACCTTTTTCTCGGCGTTCTGTTCTTCACGAAAGGCGCCGGCGATCACATGGTGCTTGCCCAAATGCCGTTTGGTCACCTCAATGTTTACGGCTGGCAGTTCCAATGGTGCACTTTCAAAGAAAGTGGCTTCTTGGATTAAGCGGGAAACTTCTTGTTGGGCATCCTGTTGCGCGGCAACCTGCTTTTGCTGTAGATCTCCGTAAGTACGATAACCGGTTACCCCTAATGAAACGGCTAACAAAATAACCGCGGCATATTTCAACCAAGGCCTGAACGAAGTGGTTTCCCTTACTTCTGGAGTGATGATGAAAGGAATTTTTTCTTCCAGTTCCTGTACCTCTTCTTTTAGCACTTCACGCTGGATGGGCGTCGCGGCAAAGGAAGAAAGTCCAAAAGATGAGGTAAGAAAATTGATCTTGTTCTCTGGTTGAAACTGGATTTTTTGGTCCCTGTTGTGGAAAAGTTTACCAATACCGTATAGTTCAATGCTCTCCCCATAGCTCAATCTCTTGTTCCAATCTTTGGAAACATCTTCCACTTCTTGCAACATTTCCTCATATCCCAACTTTTTTTCCTTGGCGATATGCGACACTAAAAGTCCATCATTCTTGGAAAGCTGGGCATTAAAGGATATGGTCTTGGAAGGGGGGATCAAGGCGTTGGTGGCCTTGTCAATTTCCGCGGATTTACCATGTGCCAAGAAAGCCCCGAAACCGGGCACTACGACACAATTATACTCGAACAACAATTTTTCTATGTAAGAATCAATCCGCATAGCCACAAATATTGTAAAAAATGAAAGAGTACAAAATAAGCCGAATAACTTTTTATTAACATTTGAAAATCTGTATTTTGTGGACAACTTTGACTCCCAAATCAAATGACTGAACCTGAAATTATTGCGGCCCTGAGGCTGCAATCCATTCCCAATATTGGCGATATTACCGCAAAGAAATTAATTGCCCATTGTGGAAGTCCAAAAGCGGTTTTTGAGGACAAATTGCACCACTTGCTTAAAATTGATGGTATTGGCAGACAGACCCTAAAGGATTTGTTCGAGCCCGGATATCTTGATGAAGCTGAAAGGGAACACCAATTTTTATCCAAGGAAGGTATTACCCCTCTTTATTTTATGGATGAAGGATACCCCAACCAATTGAAGCATTGTGTGGATGGCCCCATTTTGTTGTTCCAAAGGGGAAATATCGATTTGAAACACCGGAAAATCATTAGTGTGGTGGGAACAAGGAACGTGACCAATTATGGAACATCGTTCTGTGAAACCTTTATCGAGGAAATTGCGCCTTTGAATCCCGTAATTGTGAGTGGCTTGGCTTATGGGGTGGACATGGCCATACAGAAGGCCGCCATGGACAAAGGTCTACAGACCATTGCCTGTCTAGCCCACGGATTGAACCAAATCTATCCGAAGGCCCATAAAAAGTACAAACAATCTATTGAGGAACATGGAGGTTTTTTGACGGAGTTCTGGAGTACGAGTCAACCCGATCGGGAAAACTTTTTGAAACGGAACCGGATCATTGCCGGAATGAGCGAAGCTACCATTGTGGTGGAGTCGGCTGAAAAGGGAGGCAGCCTCGTCACCGCGGATTTGGCCAACGGGTACAATCGGGAGGTGTTCGCGGTACCAGGAAGGGTATCCGACAAATGGAGTAAGGGTTGTAACGACCTCATCAAACAGCAAAAAGCCCATATGTTGACGTCCGCAGCGGAGCTGATTTATCTTTTGGGATGGGATTTGGATCCAAAAAACGAGAAAAATCCGGTGCAAAAACAGCTGTTCGTCGAGTTGGATCCAACAGAACAGTCTATCTACTCGTATTTACAGTTGAACGGGAAACAGTTGCTGGATACCGTGGCTTTGGAGTGCCAACTGCCCATTTTTAAAACTTCGTCCACATTATTGAACATGGAAATGAAGGGTGTGATCCGTCCATTGCCGGGTAAACTGTTCGAGGCGATTTAAAGCTAAGTAAAATGTCATGCTGAACGAAGTGAAGCATTTCTTTTTGGCCTTTGTGTGAGATTCTTCGTCTTCACTGCGTTCCGACTCAGAATGACAGTAAGGGGTGATTTGATAGTTGAATGTCATGCTGAGCGAAGCGAAGCATCTCAAATAAGCATTAAAACTTTAATGATGGGTAAATACTATGTCTACATTTTAACCAATCAATACAAGACAGTACTTTATACAGGAGTGACCAATAATTTAAAACGAAGGTTGGTGGAACATGATGAGAACATTCGTTTGATAAAAACCACTAATCCAGATTTTGAATTTTTGGAGGACAATTTTCTTTTTTGACCTTGATGTCATGCTGAACGAAGTGAAGCATTTCTTTTTGGCCGTTGTGTGAGATTCTTGATGTCCACTGCGTTCCGACTCAGAATGACAATTGGGAAGGATTTGTCTGCACATGTCATGCTGAGCGTAGTGAAGCATCCCATAATCGTTGATTATATGGGATTCTTCGTCTCCACTTAGTTTCGATTCAGAATGACAAGCCGAACATTAATACCCCAACTTCTCCCGAACTCTTGTTAAAACCTCATGTGCCACTTTTCGGGCTTTTTCGGCACCAAGAGATAGGGCGTCGTCCACTTCATTCAAGTGGTTCATGTAGTATTCAAACTTTTCGCGAGGCTCTTCAAACTTCTCAACGATCAGTTCATACAACGCTTGCTTGGCATGGCCATAGCCATAGTTTCCGGCCAAATAATTGGCACTCATTTCCTCGATCTGTTCTTGGGAAGCCAAAAGTTTGTATAGAGCGAAGACATTGTCCTTGCTTGGATCTTTAGGGTCTTCCATAGGGGTACTGTCGGTAACAATGCCCATAATCTGCTTGCGTAATTTTTTATCCGGTTGGAAGATATCGATGAGATTGCCACGGCTCTTGCTCATTTTTTCACCATCGGTGCCGGGCACGTACATGGTCTGCTCGTGTACCTTGGCCTGTGGCAACACAAAGGTCTCACCCATTTGGTTGTGGAACCTGGAGGCCACATCGCGGGTCATTTCCAAATGTTGTAATTGGTCTTTTCCAACAGGAACGATATCGGCATCGTACAACAAAATATCCGAGGCCATGAGCATGGGGTAGGTAAAAATACCGGCATTCACATCGTCCAAACGGTCGGCCTTGTCCTTAAAGGAGTGGGCCAACGTCAACCGTTGATAAGGAAAAAAGCAGCTAAGGTACCAAGCCAATTCAGCGGTTTGAGGAATATCGCTCTGACGGTAGAAAACGGTTTTTTCAATATCCAGTCCAAAAGCCAACCAAGCAGAGGCAATGGCATAGGTGTTCTTTCTTAAAAGCTCCCCATTTTTGATCTGGGTGAGCGAATGCATATCGGCAATAAAAAGAAAAGAATCATTTTTGGGATCCTGCGCCATCTGAATGGCAGGAACAATAGCTCCCAAAATATTCCCCAGATGGGGCACCCCTGTACTTTGTATTCCGGTCAGAATTCGGGCCATGCTAAATTTTTGCCCGTAAAAGTAAGCATCCCTTGGGTATAAAAAAAGTGGTCAGAACAGCTACTTTTATGTCGTTGGTCGAAGGATGATTGTTCTTTGTTTCCAAAGCCGTTCAAAAAGGCTACTTTTAGCGCATGCTTCATATCATCAAAAGCATTGGGCAGGTTTTGTACCGGGTTTGGTTTTATGTTCTTGTGACCATTCCTATTCTTCTATTTTTTCCGTTTTTGCTTTTGTTGACCTTTTCAGAAAGCACCTATCCCCAATTTTTCTGGACAGCGCGTAATCTTTGGGCGAGACCAATTTTGTACGGAATGGGCTGTTTTCCCAAAATTGTAAGGGAACAACGTATGGTAAGGGGAAAGAGTTATATGTTGGTTGCCAACCATACCAGCATGTTGGACATTATGCTGATGCTAGTGGTGAGCCGGAATCCGTTTGTGTTTGTGGGCAAAAAGGAATTGGTCAAGATTCCCATTTTTGGGTTTTTCTACAAAAGGGTCTGCATTATGGTGGATCGTGACGATATCAAAAGTCGCACCGGGGTGTACCGAAGGGCCCAGAAACGACTGGATCAAGGATTGAGCATCTGCATATTTCCGGAAGGCGGGGTACCGGATGAGAAAGTGGTTTTGGATGAATTTAAGGATGGTGCCTTCAAAATGGCCATTGCACATAAAATCCCTGTTGTACCCATAACCTTTTATGATAACAAAAAGCGTTTTTCCTTCACTTTTTTTAGCGGAGGCCCAGGAAGGGTGAGGGCCAAGGTCCACCAATTTTTTGAAACAGGGATCTTGAGTGCAGAAGACACATCGACCCTAAGACAAGAAGTGCGGGATGTAATATGGAAAGAACTTACCGACCCCAGCTGGCCATGAGATCAGATAAGGTTCGGTAGCGTTAAGGACGTTTTTCTATACTGTTCCTTGCCATTGGTAATCGTCTGGGTCTGGTTTTGGATGGCATATCCCTTTACTGTGTTGAGTAGTTCGATTTGGTCCTGCCATTTTAAGATGCTGGCCCGATATTCCGGTTGGTTGGAGATATCGGAATCCAGATCACGATATTCAACCTCGATTACAACCTCGGTTTCTGATGCACTGAACAAAATATTGAAATGTTGCCCTTTGTGTTGATTGAACATGGAGTGTTCGATGATGTTCTCAAAAAGGGTGTGGATGACAAAAGACGGGATGATGGCCTCCTTCAATTTTTCAGTATTTTTCTCCAAGGAAATGGTATATTCAAAGGAATCGTCATAGCGCAATTTTTGCAGTTTTAGGTACCAGTGCAACATATCGATTTCATTATAAAGGGATACGGTATCCTTATCCAATTGCTTCAGATAAAACCTCATGAGCCTGCTAAAGGTGGACAAATACTCCAAGGCAAGTTTCTTTTTCTCGGAGGTCACAAAATATTGGATGGCATTCAACGAGTTGAACACAAAGTGTGGGTTGAGTTGGGAGTTGAGGGCGCGAAGCTTCAGTTCCAACATCTCCTCACGAATTTTTAAGAGCTTTTCCTGTTTTTCTGCCAGTTCCTTATTGGCCCGGACACTTTTGATCTTAATGGCGCATATGGAAGCCACCGCGGTGAGCATTTTAAGGTGATGGGGGGTAAAGAACCCGACTTCCGGATGTTCGCAGTCTATTACCCCATAGACTATGTTTTCATGGGCAATGGGCACACAGATTTCGGAAAGCCGGTTATCGTCGTCCTCTATATACCGCGGGTCGTCTGAGGTATTGTTGATGATTTCTGCCCTACCGGTCTTGGCAACCGCCCCGGTAATACCATAGCCCAAGGCTATTTCCAGATGGTTGAAAAGCGTTTTGTCCTTTGGGTTTTTGGGGCCATAGGCAGCCTTTTGGACAAGAATATCATTTTCGGGATCAAGCAGATAGATGACACAGTCTACAAATCCGAGTTTGGAGATGCAGTTTTTGGCCAGATCCCAAAGAATATCATCTTCATTTTCCTTGCCTAAAAGAGATTCGGAAAAATAGATGAGAATATCTTCAAACGGTTCACTTATCAAAATGGATGAGGTTAGTATTCAAAATTAAAGTAATAAAAATTTAATTATGAATGTCTTATAAAAAAAGTGCCCCGTTCTGGCGGGGCACTCAAGTGATTGTCTAAAGGGACAATCTTCCTAACCAACATTTTATTTCCTAAAACTTGAAGCTGATACCACTGTATACGCCAATGGTAAAAGGGCGGAAGTCCCCAGCAGTTTTGGAAAAGGTGTTCAATTGATATTTAAATACGGGTTCAATGCTCAACTGGAGCTTTGGTGCAAAATTGTAATTGAGCCCCATGCCCACATTGGCACTGAAGTTCGTGGAATTCACGTTATTGGCCTCACCCACTTCGGTAATGAGCTCATCGGATTCCAACAAAACGGAATTGTCCACCAAAAACAGGGAGCTTACCCCGCCAATAAGGTCCACCCCGAATTTTTTGTCCACTAGGGCATAGTTCAGCTCCAGCGGAACTTCAATATATCCCAGTTGCTGTACCATTTTGCCATCCAGGGTAGGGGCCTCGTTCAAGGCAGTTTCCTTGGAAGTGGCATCGGATAGTGCGTCAGCCGGACTTTTTTTGCTCTGGACCACAATGTTTTCCGAGGTTTCGCTGTAATTGATATTGTCGAATTTTTCACTCGAGGCCGATCGCAGGGTAGACGAGAAAACCACATCATTGGTGTCGTATCCATAGTTCACTTTGTGGATACCGGAACGTATTTTCAGTTTTTTGCCAATCTCATAACCAACGGTAAGCCCATAACTTAAGTTTAGGTTGCCCGATTTGGAGTTGGAGGCAAAATCGGGATCTATGGGAGAACCATTTCCAGACGCACTAAAGTATACCGGAGCTATGGAAGGGCCAACGGACCATTTGCCAGATGTGTTCTGGGCCACGATTTCCTCTTCCTCCTCCTGCTCTTTGATGGCATCAAAAATGGATTTCTTTTCCAATTGTTCCTCTTTCTTCTCGTTCAAGGCAATAATCTCTTCTTCTTTATCCTGATTTAGGGTTTCTGATACGCGTTCTTCTTTTTTGATGCCATTGTCCGCGATAGCTTCGTTGTTCTTGGCCAGGTTCCCAGAAAGCTCGTCTCTGTTTTGAATCTGTTCTTCTGGGTACTTGGATTCTTTATTCCTATTGTCATTCAGGGCAACAGCATCTTTTTCTTTTTGCACTTGGGCTTTGGGATTGGTCAACGCATCATATGAACTGCGATTCTTGTTGGTCTCTGCAACCTCTTCTTTGGAAGATGGAACGTTTTCAACCTCAGAGGATGTTGTGGTCGGATTAACTTGTTCCGATGTGCCTGCCACACGTTCTGTTTCCGAAATACCGGAAGAATTTTGGAAATCCTTGACATCACTCCCATTTGGATCCTGTTGGGTAGGTTCAACAGGGTTTTCCGTGTCCGTAATAATCTGATTGTCCACTTGCTCCTTGTCGAGCGGATTGATCAGGAAGAATAGGATGGCCAAGGCAGCGGCAACGCCGCCAAGACGCCACCAAATCGGGATGACCCGTTTCTTTTGTTTCTTTTTGTCCAAAGACGACTCAATGGATTTCCAGACTTTTTCATCCGGTACTTCCTGAAAATTTTGGAAGGTGTCCTTGAACAATTGCTCTAAATTCTTTTTCCCCATCGTAAATCTATTTAAGCAATGTTGATTTTGGTTTTTTCTATTTTTTCCCTCAGAATCGTTTTGGCCCTTGCCAAGTTGGATTTTGAGGTTCCAGTGGATGTCCCCAACATCTCACTGATCTCTTTATGGCTATAGCCGTCCAGAACGTATAGGCTGAAGGTCAACCTGTACTTGTGCGGCAAATCCTGTATATGTCCCAACAATGTGGACAGGCTGATATCGGTCTGCTCCGTATCGACCTCCACATCATCTTCAATGTTTTCAGAAATCACGTTGAGGTGTTGTTCCTTTCGGTATTTCTGAAGGACCGTGTTCACGGTAATGCGTTTCATCCAACCCTCAAAGGAACCTTGGAAACCGAACTGATCTATTTTCTCAAAAATGGTCATAAAACTATCGTGCAGATTATCCTCCGCCTCCGTTTTATTCTTGGAATACTTGAGGCACATCCCGAAAAGAATACCGGAATATCTCCGGTATAGCTCGGCCTGCGCCTGTCGTTTGCCCTTTTTGCAGTTATCTATCAGTTCTTCCAGATCCAAATGTTGGTCAATTTTGGATTGTTGTTTTCTAGTTTGTCGGCTCTGCCTCTGTTACGGGAATGGTATATTCCACAAAGGTGGCGTTCCCGTTTTCATCGTCGCCGGTATAAAATCTAAAATGATACTCATTGGTATAAATCACACTGAACTTTAATGTGGCTACAACTTCCTCAATAGCTTCGGTACATGCCCTGTCCTCATCAGTGAGAACAGAACCGATTGCCACAATATCCCTATCGGTCTCAGCGGTTTTGGTCACGTCAAAACCCTCAAAGAAAGTACATCCATTGGGTCTTAGATAGGTAACATCGATGTCATAGGTTTTACCGAACTCAAAAGATTCAGGAACATCGGCTTCCACAACGTTAAGGGAAGTGAAGTAAAAATTGGGGGAATCATCATCCAGATTACATGAGCTGAACCATGAGCATGCCACAAACAATAATATGGGCATTAACACTTTTTTCATAATCTAATCCTTTTTATTCCCTAGATGTGCAGTAGTGGCAAGGGTTGCGTAGGATTTTCAGAACCAAATGTCTATTCGCCCAAAAATGGAATCAGCTTTACGCCTTGACAGCGGTAATGGCCTCTTTGATTTTGCTCTCCAACTCATCGGACAGTTCGGGATTGTCCAATAAAAGGGCTTTTACGGCATCCCTACCCTGGCCCAATTTGGTGTCACCGTAACTGAACCAAGAACCGCTTTTTTTCACGATTTCGTAAGCCACCCCCAAATCCAGAATTTCCCCGATTTTTGAAATGCCTTCGCCATACATAATGTCGAATTCAGCAGTTTTGAACGGTGGGGCCACTTTGTTCTTGACCACCTTTACTCGGGTTTTATTTCCTTGTACCTCCCCGTCCGTGTCCTTGATCTGGGTAGACCTTCTAATATCCAAACGAACAGAGGCGTAGAATTTTAAGGCGTTACCACCGGTAGTCGTTTCAGGGTTGCCGAACATCACACCAATTTTTTCGCGCAATTGGTTGATAAAGATTACCGTACACTTGGTCTTGCTGATGGTGGAGGTCAATTTTCGCAAGGCTTGTGACATCAACCTAGCGTGAAGACCCATTTTGGAATCCCCCATCTCTCCCTCGATCTCGCTTTTTGGTGTCAACGCAGCAACGGAATCCACAATCACGATATCAATGGCACCGGAACGGATCAGGTTATCAGCAATTTCCAAGGCCTGCTCCCCATGATCGGGTTGTGATATGATCAGGTTGTCGATGTCGACCCCGAGTTTTTTGGCATAAAATCGGTCAAAGGCATGTTCCGCATCAATAAATGCGGCAATGCCACCAGCCTTTTGTGCTTCGGCAATGGCATGAAGGGTAAGGGTGGTTTTACCGGAAGACTCGGGACCATAGATTTCGATGACCCTCCCTTTGGGATAACCCCCAACACCAAGGGCAATATCCAATCCCAACGAGCCCGAAGAGATGACCTCGACATCCTCAACTACACTATCGCCCATTTTCATTACCGCCCCTTTGCCATAAGTCTTGTCCAACTTGTCCAGGGTTAGTTTCAGGGCCTTTAATTTCGCTTCTTTCTCGTTGCTCATGGTTCAAATGATTAGGAAGGCTAAAATACCATTTCTTTCTACATACGACAAAAGGCACGCAACCTTTTTAATAACATCGTATCTAACGGGTACTAACTCATTATTTATAGAGCTGTGCCAAGCTCGCAAATACAGGGTGGGAAGAAATTTAGCTTTGAAAAAGACCTCAACAACGTAGGCGGGCCCCAATTTGGGGCCCGCTTATTTTCTCCCGATCCCGAATGTTTATCTTTGTGCCGGAAATCATCCATTCTTTAACTTAAATATTGATATAGCATGCAACTGTACAATACCTTAAGTGCAAAAGAAAGGGAAAAACTCATAGAGGAAGCCGGCAAGGATCGGCTCACCATCTCTTTCTATAAATATGCACACATTGGCAACCCTCACATTTTAAGGAACCACCTTTTCATCACTTGGAACGAAATGGAGGTTCTTGGACGCATTTATGTGGCCCATGAGGGGATCAATGCCCAACTTTCTGTGCCAGCAGAAAAATTTGGGAACTTCAAAAATCATTTGGACAGCATCAGTTTTTTAGAAAATGTAAGGCTGAACATCGCTATTGAGCAGGACAATAAATCCTTTTTAAAGTTAAAGGTCAAGGTACGCAAGAAAATTGTGGCCGATGGCCTTAACGATGCCACTTTTGATGTGACCAACAAGGGAATCCATGTGGGTGCCGAAGAATTCAACAGGTTGATAGAAGACCCCGATACCGTTTTGGTGGACATGCGGAATCATTACGAAAGTGAAATTGGCCATTTTAAAAATGCCATTACCCCAGATGTGGACACCTTCAGGGACTCTTTGGATATTATTGAAAAGGACCTAGCAGAACACAAAGAAGATAAAAAATTGGTCATGTACTGTACGGGGGGCATAAGATGTGAAAAGGCAAGTGCCTATTACAAGCATAAAGGCTTCAAAAATGTTTATCAGTTGGAAGGTGGAATCATTGAGTACACCCGCCAAGTAAGAGATCAGAATCTAGAAAACAAGTTCTTGGGCAAGAACTTTGTTTTTGACCACCGAAGGGGAGAGCGCATCTCCGAGGATGTGATATCCCATTGCCACCAATGTGGGAAACCCTGCGACACCCATGTAAACTGTGCCAACGAAGCCTGTCATCTACTGTTCATACAATGCGAGGAATGTGCCGAAGCCATGGACCAATGTTGTTCCGTGGAATGCCAAGAAATACATGCCCTGCCCATTGAGGAACAAAAACGATTGCGTAAGGGCAAGGGAGCCAGTAACAAAATATTCAAAAAGGGCCGTTCTCCCGTTTTGAAATACAAGAGGTAGCATTTCACCGCTGCTATAAATTGTACTATATTTACCATAAGAATTATTTATGAACCCTATTGGGGTAGGCCAAAAACAGAGGGAAAGTCTTTGAATGTCATATCGGGTTCAGACCCGGGACACGGTCGAATGAGCAATCGACATCAAAGCTAAACTTTTGAATATAAGACTGTTATGAAATATTTATTTCTTGCAGTTAGTTTTGGAGACCCCGATCAAGATACAAAATATGGCGTGTAGCAGTTGTTCAACCGGAAAGGATGGACAACCGCGTGGTTGCAAGAACAATGGTACTTGCGGCACTGATGGTTGTAACAAGCTGACGGTCTTTGACTGGCTTTCCAATATGTCGTTGCCCAACGGTCAAACTCCTTTTGACTGTGTTGAGGTGCGTTTCAAGAACAGTAGAAAGGAATTTTATAGGAATCCGGACAATCTCCCATTGTGCATTGGCGATGTGGTGGCCACGCAGGCCAAGTCAGGGCACGATGTGGGTGTCGTGACCCTTACCGGCGAACTGGTTAGGGTGCAGATGAAACGGAAAAAAGTTTCCCCGGACGATAAGACCCTTCCAAAAATCTACAGAAAAGCCAGCCAACGTGATATCGATATTTGGCAAAAATGCCGAGATCGTGAGGAAGAAATCAAAAAACGATCACGAGAGATAGCCATTGCCCTTAAGTTGGAGATGAAACTCAGTGATGTGGAGTTCCAGGGCGATGGGTCCAAAGCAACCTTTTACTACACCGCAGAGGATCGGGTCGATTTTAGACAGTTGATCAAGGACATGGCCAAAGCCTTTGGTATCCGGATCGAGATGCGCCAAATTGGATACCGACAAGAGGCCCAGCGTTTGGGGGGAATCGGTTCCTGTGGTCGTGAATTGTGCTGTTCCACTTGGCTTTCGGATTTTAGATCGGTGAGCACGGCATCCGCAAGATACCAGCAATTGGCCCTTAACCCACAAAAATTGGCTGGTCAATGTGGCAAGCTCAAATGTTGCCTCAATTACGAACTGGACATGTATTTGGAGGCATTGCAGGATTTTCCACCGCAGGATAGCAAGATCATGACCAAAAAAGGACTTGCCTTCTGTCAAAAAGCGGATATTTTCAAGGAAACCCTTTGGTTCTCCTACAAAGATGACCCGGCAACTTGGCATGCACTTTCCAAAGAGCAGGTGTTGGAAATTTTGGAACTCAACAAGAACAACGAGAAAATCGACAGCTTGGAGGATTATGCCAATGACAATGTCGATGAAGAGAAGGCCACATTCGAGAACGTGGTCGGCCAAGACAGTTTAACGCGTTTTGATAGACCGAAAAAGAAAAAGCGCAGGAACAACAAGAATCGTAGAAAATCCAAATCAAAAGCATCTTCCAATGCAAAATAAGGTACTGGTTTTACTACTGGCCATCATTACACTGTCTTCATGCAATGACCTTTTGGTCCATTCCGAGTACAAACCCATCAAAGATGGCGAATGGCGGATGGACGAACCTGTGCAATTCGAATTTTCCAAACTTGATTCCACCGTCACTTATAATATGTTTTTGGATATCAGAAATGATGATTCTTATCCTTTCAGCAATTTATTCCTGATTGCGGAGTTAGAATATCCGAGTGGCAACGCCACAAAGGATACTTTGGAATATAAAATGGCAGAACCTTCTGGCGAATGGTTGGGAAAAGGAATGGGAAGTGTCAAGGAAAATAAACTTTGGTTCAAGGAAAACATCGTTTTCCCAGAAACTGGCGTATATAAGGTTACCGTATCACATGCCATGAGAAGAAATGGCGTTGTGGAGGGTCTCCACATTTTGGAAGGCGTAACGGATGTTGGTTTGGAAATAGAAAAAGCACCCAATAAATAATGGCAAAGACTGGTCAAAAACAGCAACAAAGCTTCGGTAAGTTTATCAAATGGTTTTGGATTCTTTTCGGGGCGGGGGTACTTTCCGTAGTACTTGTTTTTCTACTGGCCTCATGGGGGGCCTTCGGGGAGATGCCCACTTTTGAACGCTTGGAGAATCCCGAGACCAATTTGGCAACCGAATTTATTTCATCTGATGGGGAAACTTTGGGAAAACTCTATTTGGATGACAACCGTACCGATGTTCCATATAATGCGCTACCTAAGAATTTGATTGATGCCTTAATAGCTAGTGAAGATATCCGTTTTCATGACCATTCGGGAATTGATGCCCGAGGAACCCTGCGAGCAATGATATTTTTAGGAAGTCGCGGTGGCGCGAGTACTATTACACAACAGCTTTCAAAATTACTTTTCACAAAGCATGCATCTTCCAACACATTCGATAGAATAATCCAAAAAATCAAGGAATGGGTCATCGCTACTCGACTTGAAAGAAGCTATACAAAAGAAGAGATTATCAGCATGTATTTAAATATTTATGATTTTGGTAATAATGCAGATGGTATTCGTTCAGCTTCAAGAATTTATTTTGGAAAGGAGCCGGCAGAATTAAAGGTTGAAGAATCTGCAATGTTAGTGGGAATGTTACAGAATTCGTCTCTATATAATCCTATACGAAGAGAAGAACTTACGTGGAAAAAGAGAAATATAGTGCTGGGCCAAATGGCAAAATTTGAATTTATCAGTGAAGCAGAAAAAGACTCTCTTCAGGCTCAAAAGATAAATCTCAATTATAACCCTGAATCCCATCGAGAAGGATTGGCCACGTATTTTAGGATGTATATGCAACGTTGGTTGAACAATTGGGTAAAAGATAATCCCAAACCTGATGGTGAAAAATGGAACATTTACTTGGATGGTTTAAAGGTATACACCACTGTGGATTCACGAATGCAGCGTAACGCTGAGGAAGCCGTTCAGGAGCATATGAAAAATTTGCAAGCTGAGTTTTTTCATCAAAATACGCCCAAACGAAACCCTACTGCTCCGTTTTTAGACATTTCCAAAGGGGCTATCGATACTATTTTGAGGAATTCCATGCATCGCTCAGAGAGATGGCGCCATCTGAAAAGGGAAGGATTGTCCGAAAAGGAGATTGAAGCCACTTTCCATAAAAAAACAGAAATGACCGTTTTCGATTGGAACAGCGATTCCTATGAAAAGGATACGACCATGACCCCATTGGATTCTATCCGATATTATAAAACATTCCTCAGGACCGCCATGATGTCCATGGAACCCCAAACCGGGCACGTAAAAGCATGGGTAGGGGGTATTGATTACAAACATTTTCAATATGACAATGTGATCCAAGGTGCCAGGCAAGCAGGTTCTACCTTTAAACCTTTTGTATACGCGGCGGCCATAGATCAATTGCGTTATTCCCCTTGCTACACCTTGCCAGACAATATATATTGTATTGAACCGGGCAAGCATGGAAATATTGATTCTTGGTGCCCCAAAAATTCCGATGGCACCTATTCAGGGGAAGACATGACTTTGAAAAATGCTTTGGCCAACTCGGTGAACTCCATTACAGCCCAATTGATTGATAGGGTAGGTCCTGGATCTGTGGTCTCCATAGCTAGGAATATGGGCATTACCAAAGACATCCCAGAAGTGCCTTCCATTGCCTTGGGTACTTTGGATATTAATGTATTTGAAATGGTAGGGGCTTATGGAACGTTTGCCAACCAAGGGGTGTATGTAAAACCTGTGATGGTTACAAGAATAGAGGATAAGAACGGTACGGTGCTTTACGAATATACTCCGGAAACCAAAGATGTTTTGAGCAAAGACGTGGCCTATGCCATGGTGAATTTGATGGAAGGGGTAACCCAATCTGGTTCTGGGGCAAGGTTGCGACATACGGGAGCTAAGAATCAGTCAGTATACAAAGAAGTGGTTACAGGCTATCCTTATGAATTTAACAATCCCATTGCCGGAAAAACGGGTACGACCCAAAACCAAAGTGACGGTTGGTTTATGGGCATGGTGCCCAATTTAGTGACCGGAGTATGGGTTGGTGGAGAGGAAAGATCAATTCATTTTTCAAGTATTACTTATGGTCAAGGCGCAGCAATGGCCTTGCCTATCTGGGGCTTGTATATGAAGAAGAACTATGCCAACGAAGAGATTGGGGTGTCCAAAGATGCTTTTGAGGAGCCAGAGGAGATGTCCATCAATTTGGATTGTTCCAAACAGGCTCAAGAAGAACAAGATGATTTAGACATAGAGGACGATTTGGACGGATTGGATTTTTAAACCAGACCTTTTAAAAAACTTTTAGCCCCAAGCTGATTACAATTTGCTTGGGGCTTTTTTATTTAAATCGTAATTTCAGGCAATCAAAAATGAGAATCAGATGATCAAGAAAACAGTGGCCAATGTGCAAGAGGCTTTGGGCGGTGTTCAAGATGGGATGACCTTTATGTTGGGAGGTTTTGGCCTATGTGGTATCCCGGAAAATGCCATTGCAGAACTGGTACGGTTGGGCATCAAGGACATTACCTGCATTTCCAACAATGCGGGAGTGGATGATTTTGGATTGGGGTTGTTGCTTCAAAAACATCAGATCAAAAAAATGATATCCTCCTACGTGGGTGAAAACGACGAGTTCGAACGCCAAATGCTCAGCGGCGAATTGGAAGTGGAACTAACGCCACAAGGTACTTTGGCGGAAAAATGCAGGGCTGCCCAAGCCGGTTTCCCTGCTTTTTATACCCCAGCCGGATATGGAACCGAAGTCGCCGAAGGTAAGGAGACCAGAGAGTTTGATGGTAAGATGTATGTGCTGGAACCGGCTTTTAAGGCCGATTTTTCCTTTGTGAAAGCTTGGAAAGGTGATGAAGCGGGCAACCTTATTTTTAAGGGAACGGCAAGGAACTTTAATCCTTGTATGTGCGGGGCGGCGACCATAACCGTAGCCGAAGTGGAGGAATTGCTCCCTGCTGGAAGTTTGGACCCCAATGAAATCCATATCCCGGGCATATTTGTCCAGCGCATTTTCCAAGGAGAAAAGTATGAGAAACGAATTGAACAAAGAACGGTAAGACAGAGAGTATAGCTATGTTGGATAAAAATGGAATAGCAAAACGCATTGCAAAGGAAGTCAAGGACGGGTATTATGTGAACCTGGGTATAGGCATTCCCACTTTGGTGGCCAATTTTGTGCGGGACGATATCAGTGTGGAATTTCAAAGTGAAAATGGTGTATTGGGTATGGGACCCTTCCCGTTTGAGGGAGATGAAGATCCGGATATCATCAATGCGGGAAAACAGACCATTACCACCTTGCCCGGAGCCTCATTTTTTGATTCTGCCACCAGTTTTGCCATGATCAGGGGAAAACATGTGCACCTCACCATTTTAGGTGCTATGGAGGTATCCGAAAACGGAGATATTGCCAATTGGAAGATTCCAGGCAAAATGGTGAAGGGTATGGGAGGTGCCATGGACTTGGTAGCCTCGGCAGAAAACATCATCGTGGCCATGATGCATACAAATAGGGCAGGGGAATCCAAATTATTGAAAAGATGCACGCTTCCGCTCACCGGAGTGGGCTGTGTAAAAAAGATCGTGACCAATTTGGCCGTTTTGGAGATTACGGAAGACGGCTTTAAGTTACTGGAAAGGGCTCCTGGGGTTTCCGTGGACGAGATTGTAAAGGCAACCGAAGGAAAGCTGGTTGTGGATGGCGACATCCCTGAAATGAATATTTAGCAAATACCAAACGTTTTTTTACAACAAAAAGAAATCATTACACAACAATAGTTTTAATTTACCGTTTATCGGATTTATATTTGGTTATATCGATTATTTGACCCAAATTAATATCCTAAAACCAAACTACCATGTCCCTAAAATCTAATAACACGATGGACGAGAATGTCCAAGTTTACAGAAACGACTTTTTTACTGGATTTATGCTCTTGATCAAGAAGCTTTTTATGCTATAGACCACAAATCCTTCCCCCTGAAAAATTTGGAGCCGGCAACTTTGTTAGGCTCTTTTTTTTGCGATATTTTTAGGCAAAACAACAGTTATGGCCCTAACCCATCGGAAGTGTACCGATACAGATTTGGACACCTTGGTCAATATATCCAGGGAAACGTTTATCGCCGCTTTTGAAAAGGATAACGACCCCAAGGATTTTCAGGAGTACCTCCGGAAGGCCTTCCATCCGGATAAGATGGCCTTGGAACTCCATGATGATGATTCTCTTTTTCATTTTGTTTTTGAGGATGAGGTCTTGGTAGGGTACTTCAAACTGAACCTAAACGATTCCCAAACCGACATCAAGGACCGCAATGCCTTGGAAATTGAACGCATCTACGTGTTGGGACCTCACCAAGGCAAACAGATTGGCGCTTGGATGCTCCGTCAGATTATCGGATTGGCTGAGAGTCTGAACAAAGCGTTCATTTGGCTGGGAGTATGGGAGCACAATCCAAAGGCTATCAAATTTTACCAAAGACATGGGTTTGAAAAATTCGCCGAACATCCTTACTACATCGGTACCGACAAACAAACGGATTGGCTGTTGCGGTTAGACCTTCAATAACTTCCCCAGATAGATGATGTCGCTTTCGGCGCGAAGCTTATAGGCGATGGAATTTTCAAAAGCTGCGTGGATGAGAAGGGCAATGGCCTGCGCATTCATTTTGGTTAGGCTATTGGTACGGTAGACCACATCCCGGATGGTGGAAAAGCTCACATGACTCTGTATGGCGACATTGGCATAATCGTTTTTGGACACATTTCTACGAATGACTTCGGAAAGGTGTTCACTTATGGGTTTACCATACTCACTTTCGTTAAAAATCATATCACTTTTAAGAACCAGACCTAAATCTTTGATTGAACCCATGTAAATTCTATTGAGAATGCATAATATCATGTTGGGGTCAAATCCTATTTTCTATATTTGGCCTGTAACCCAATTACAGAAAAGCAGAGAAATTGCTGCGGCTAGTGCATATTGCGTAACAATATTACACAATATAGAAAATAATGTATATAATTAAGCAGTTAAGGCGTAAAAAAAATATAAGCCAATCAGAATTGGGTAAAGAAATCGGTGTGAGTTTGCGCACCATTCAGCTCTACGAAAGGAAGGACGCCAACATTCCTATAAAGAACCTTACCAAAATTGCCGAATACTTTGGGCTTACCATTGCGGAACTCTATATGCACGAAGTGAACGACATGGGAGAGGCCTATACCAAAAAGCAGCCCTTTACCAAACAGGGCAGCGTGTTTTATCCTTTGGATTTTGGCAAATATTTGGTGATGGCACCCTTGGTTTTGGTGGAATGGCATAGAAAATATTTGGAAAGCCTGAGCAAGGAAGGGATGCAAAATCCGTTTCAGGCGGGCTTTGTTATCGACTTTTTGGCCGATGAACCCCATCGGGTCTTTGAAATTTCTGGTGATTCCATGAACGATGGTAGTCTGGATGCCATCCCGAACAAGGCTTTTGTTCTGGGACTGGAGATGAAAAAGGAAAGTTTGGGCCGTGGCAATGAAACTTTTTGGAACCAACCCTACATTTTGGTCTGTGCCGATAGAATTATCTGTAAGCAGCTTACAGGGTTCAACAAACAGGCCAGGTCCATTCAGTGTCATAACCTTAACACATCACCCGAATATCAAGATTTTGAGTTGTCGTTAGATGAGGTGCTCCAAGTCTTCAAAGTGGTCAAAAAGCAGCTTTGACCTCTTCCAAATGGGTGAGGACTTCTTCTAAACAGGTATCAAGGTTCTTTTTCACTTGTGTTTCCCAAAACCGGAACACTTTGTAGCCCATTTCATCCAGAGCTTCATTTACTTCTTCATCCCGTTGGATGTTCCGCTCGATTTTGGCGATCCAAAATTCACGGTTGGTTTTGATTTTGTCCCGTCGTTCCACCCAATTGTATCCATGCCAGAACTCCCCATCAATAAAGATGACCGTCTTATATTTTTTTAGGGCGATATCGGGCTTCCCAATGAGTTTTTTGTAGTCGATACGATAACGATAGCCTGCTTCCCATAACGCTTTTCTAAAGGCCAATTCTGGCTTGGTGTTCTTGCCACGGATTTTACCCATGATCTTGGAACGCTCTGGGGTAGTGTAAAAACCACTTTCCTCATTGAACCGAGGTACTTTGATACGTTCCTGTGAATATTTTTTGGGCATATAGCAATTTACAAAGGTTTCTGCGAAAATCTGGCCTAGCTATGGAATGACACAGAACCTATTTTGTGCATCCGAATAGGATTAAGTGTCGATAGTCATTCTGAGTGAGCGCAGCAAACAAAGAATCTCCATCATAATCTTAATGATTTAGTTTTTCAGGGTCCCTTCGACTACGCGCAGGGACCGGACAGAAAACAAAAAACCCAAATTCCGAATGGAGTTTGGGTTTTGTAACTTGATATGCTAAACGGTTATCCTTTCAAAGTGGCAGAAAGGTATTCCCTGTTCATTCGGGCAATGTTGGTCAATGAAATCCCTTTGGGGCATTCCACTTCGCAAGCTCCAGTGTTGGTACAGTTTCCAAAACCTTCGAGATCCATTTGGCGCACCATATTCTGTACACGCTCTACAGCTTCAATCCTACCTTGTGGCAACAAAGCAAACTGGGAAACTTTGGCCGAGGTGAACAACATGGCACTGGCATTTTTACAAGCGGCCACACAAGCCCCACAACCGATACAGGTAGCGGCATCCATGGCCTCATCGGCATCGTGCTTATTGATGGGAATGCAGTTGGCATCTACTGTGTTTCCGGAAGTGTTCACAGAAATATAGCCTCCTGCCTGTTGGATCCTGTCAAAAGCACTTCGGTCCACGATCAAATCCTTGATTACAGGGAACGCATTGGCACGGAACGGTTCGATCACAATGGTATCGCCATCGTTGAACTTGCGCATGTGCAATTGGCAAGTGGTCACCAATCTATCCGGACCGTGTGGCTCACCGTTGATCTGCAAGGAACAGGTTCCGCAGATACCCTCACGACAATCATGGTCAAATTCCACAGGCTCTTCTCCTTTAGAGACCAATTCCTCGTTAAGGATGTCCAACATTTCCAAGAAAGACATATCCCCTTCAACACCGTCAAGGGTGTAATCAACTATTTTACCTGGTGAAGATGCGTCTTTTTGACGCCATATTTTTAGATATAATTTCATAGCTTCTTATTTGTAGGATCGTGTCTTTAGTTCAATGTTTTCGTATACCAAATCCTCTTTGTGCAATTTGGCATCCTTAGGCTCGCCCACGTATTCCCAAGCGGCCACAAATTTAAAGTTCTCGTCATCACGAAGGGCTTCACCTTCCTCGGTTTGGTATTCCTCACGGAAGTGACCCCCACAGGATTCGTTCCTTTGCAAGGCATCCTTGGCGAACAATTCTCCCAACTCCAAGAAATCGGCTACCCTTCCAGCTTTTTCCAATTCTTGGTTTTTGGATTCGATGGTCCCGGTCACTTTTACGTTTTCCCAGAAATCCTTTCTCAGTTCGGCAATCTCCTTGATGGCTTCTTCCAATCCTTTGGCGTTACGGGCCATACCACATTTGTTCCACATAATCTTGCCCAGCTTTTTGTGATAGTAATCCACGGAATGGATACCAGAACCGGACATCAATTTTTCCATGCGATCGCGAACCTGTTTTTCAGCCTCGTCGAATGCTGCGGAATCCGTTGGGATTTTACCGGTCCTAATGTCTTTGGACAAATAATCCCCAATAGTATAAGGCAACACAAAATAGCCGTCAGCCAGACCTTGCATCAAGGCAGAGGCGCCCAAACGGTTGGCACCGTGATCGCTGAAGTTGGCCTCACCGGCACAGTAACAACCAGGGATGGTGGTCTGAAGGTTATAATCCACCCAAAGTCCGCCCATGGTATAGTGTACCGCTGGATAGATTTTCATTGGGGTCTTATATGGATTCTCGTCCACGATTTTTTCATACATCTGGAAAAGGTTACCGTATTTGGCTTCGATAACTTCCTCGCCCAATTTGATGATAGTGGCTTCATCCGGATCTTTGATACCCGAGGTCATGGCCTTTTCTTTTCCATATCGTTTGATGGCGGAAGCAAAATCCAAATACACGGCCTCCCCGGTCTTGTTCACTCCGAATCCGGCATCGCAACGCTCTTTGGCTGCCCTTGAGGCCACATCACGGGGCACTAGGTTACCAAATGCGGGATATCTCCTTTCCAAATAGTAGTCACGGTCTTCCTCGGCAATCTGCGTAGGCTTCAATTTTCCTTCACGGATGGCCACGGCATCTTCCATTTTCTTGGGAACCCAAATACGTCCATCGTTACGGAGCGATTCAGACATCAAGGTCAATTTGGATTGATGGTCTCCGGAAACAGGAATACAGGTCGGGTGAATCTGGGTAAAACATGGATTGGCAAAGAAGGCACCTTTTCGGTGGGCCCTCCAAGCGGCCATCACATTGCTTCCCATGGCGTTTGTGGATAGGAAGAACACGTTTCCGTACCCTCCGGTGGCCAATACCACGGCGTGGGCACTGTGTCTTTCAATTTTTCCAGAAACTAGGTCACGTGCAATGATACCACGCGCTTTGCCATCAACCAAAACCAAATCCATCATTTCATGACGAGTGAAGGATTGGATCTTACCGCGGTTGATCTGACGGTTCATGGCAGCATAGGCTCCTAACAACAATTGCTGTCCGGTCTGTCCTTTCGCGTAGAAAGTACGGGACACCAATACTCCTCCAAAGGAGCGGTTGTCCAACATACCGCCATATTCACGGGCAAAGGGAACGCCTTGTGCCACACATTGGTCTATGATATTTCCGGATACTTCGGCCAAACGGTATACGTTGGCCTCGCGGGAACGGTAATCGCCCCCTTTGATGGTATCGTAGAAAAGACGGTAGTTACTGTCGCCATCCCCTTGATAGTTCTTGGCTGCGTTGATACCTCCCTGGGCGGCAATGGAGTGTGCCCTACGTGGAGAATCTTGATAACAGAAGGTTTTAACGTTGTAACCCAACTCGGCCAATGTTGCGGCGGCTGCACCACCGGCAAGCCCAGTACCGACAACGATAATGTCGATGTTCCTTTTGTTGGCAGGGTTAACAAGATTGATATCGTTTTTATGCTTGGTCCATTTATCGGCCAATGGCCCTGATGGAATTTTAGAATCCAATATGCCCATAATTAATGTGTTATTGGGTTAAGGTGATGATAGATGGCGATAAAAGCAAATAGCAGGGGAACCACCACCGCAAAAGTTTTGGCGCATCTTTTAATGTTGGGAGTGTATTTGTTGTTGACCCCCATGGATTGGAACGAAGACGCAAATCCGTGCCATAGGTGAAGACCCAATAGTACGAAGGCAATCACATACAATACCGTTCTCCAGATAGGGGCGAATTTTTCCACGGTCTCATGGTAGTAACGGGTTGGATCCTCTGGATTTGCTTCCACGTATTTGTAGGCCATTTCATGTACCCAAAAATCATAGAAGTGCAAGGCCAAGAAAGCAAGTACCACCAATCCGGAATAGATCATGTTTCGGGATACCCATGGCGCATTGGCGCTTCCATTGTATTTTACGTAACCGATGCCCCTCGCTTTTTTGTTCTGGATTTCGAGTACGAAGCCCATCACAAAATGCACGATCACCCCAATGATCAAAATGGGTTGCATCAGAAACTGTACCAACGGGTTGTAGCCCATAAAATGGGAAGCTTCGTTAAAAAAATCGGGGGAGAGCACCGAAGCTAAATTGATGGTCACATGCAGCAGCAGAAAGATGACCAAAAAAAGACCCGAAAGTGCCATTACATATTTTCGGGCCAACGAAGATTTTATCAAACTCATTAGAAGTTAGTTTTTCAACAAATTTACAGTACGGACAAGTTTTTAACAAGTAATAAAACGTTTGAAACCTCTTATTTAGAAACGTTATAAGAAAAAACGGAGTATTTGATATACTTCTTAAAACAAAAAAAGCTCCTTATGGAGCTTTTTAGGGGAGATAAGATTGGATCAATCCCATTCGAAGACAAAATTGCCACGTAGGGTCGTGGAATCGGGATCAAAACGGACCACAAACCACTTGCCACTTATTTTTGCGGTGAGCATATCGTTGTCCAAGGTACCTTCAAAATAGGAATGCTCATCCGTTTGGGGAACATCTTGGGGATCCATGTCACTGCAATAGGTACACAACCGCATTTGAATGGCATTACCCTCAATGGACCATACCCCTACACCTTCCGACCCCACTTCGTCAATGAGTTCAATGTCCAAGGTTCCATCCTCATAAAGTTGGAGTATGGAATTGTATTCCACTTCTTCTGAATCGGGATCGTTGTTTCTTCCACCGACCCAGAAAGTGTATTTCAACACGCTGGTCAACAAAAAACTGGTTTCCCAGCTTTGGGAACCGCTTTGGGCAATGACCGTGACCTCATGCTCGCCCACTTGCAAGCTTCTTTCTATGGATATGGCGCCAGTGTTTTTGTCAATGGTCAATCCCTCAATGGAATTTTTCAACGAGAAAGTTCCGTTTTCTTGAGGCCACTCTATGGAGGGTTGGGGAATGGTTCCCTGTGAACGAAAGGCTACCTCAAAATTTTCTGATGCATAATGGAAATCAACGGGTTTTGTATCATCGTCATTACTGCAAGCCAGTATGATAAACATACAAATGCCTAAAATCGAATATTTTTTCATGGTGTTTTTAAAGGTTCTTGGTTTCATATTCCACAACATAGTTGATGATCGGCCCGAGGGGAACATTGGGCTTTACTTGGAACGAGACCAGATTTCCATTGCCATCCCAAATTTTATTTTGAAAGAAATAACCAGCATCTCCCGTCTGTATCAAAGCGATGTCGTGCTGACTAAAAAAGAACAGATCAAAAGGGGACAGATAAAACATCAGTCCATGCCAAATTACCAGGGCGTTCTGTGGTTTCAGATATTGGAAAACACCTTCGTCGCCCTCAGAAAACTGAAGGGTATAGTTATTTTCTGCAATGGCAATTTTTATGAGTTGCCCATCGGGGTCGAAACTCCATTCGGTTGGTAGGTTTGCCAAATCGCCCTCAACAAGGTAACGGTTGTCCTCAGGTCCGGAATAGGTGGCAGATAAATTGTAATCCGAATTATCGGCGCTTAAACCAATATCGGTAATGGTACCTTCGGAATCATACCCAAAGGTAAAGTTGTATTGCGAGCTACCCTGACCATTTTCAGACATTACACTTGTCAACAACCCGGTTTCAGCATAGTTGAAATGGGAAATAAGTTGGGTGGTTTCATCCAAAGAGTTTCTCTCTATATCCATCTGGACCAGTTGATTTTTTGAATTGTATGACAACTGGTATAGAACTGTTTCACCAGAACCGTAGGCCAAGGAAATAGTTTTGGGGAAATATGCCTTTTTTGTTGGTTCGCCCCCAGAATCTTTGGAACACGAAAACAGCAATACCAGTGCAGTGCCCATAAAAAGGCCAGACATGATAGATTTCATGGAAATTGAATTTGAACAGAGCAGCATACAGGTGTTATTGGGTTGAAAAGGTCACAAGCAGGGAGTAAATGTACTCCCCAACTGGGCGGTCATAGAAAATGGATGTCTCCACTTGTTTGCCCACATATTGGTTGTCCTCCACAACCATTACCTCTCCCAGTTCCCTGCCTAAGGTTTGGGCGATAGCAGCAGCCTTTGTTCGGGCATCGTTCAGTGCATCGTCGTATAGTTTTTTTGATTCTTTGGAATCGATTTCCAGAATGGCAATGGCATTCAAACGCTGAAGCCCGAGGGATTTGATTCCCAGAAAGGCACGCATTTTTTCAGTGGAAGTGGTGGTATACTCATATACAGCACCTTCCTTATCGTACCCCATGGTCTCAAACCCGAATTCGTACGGGGTTTCCTTGAGTTCGCTCCACGATATTCCACTGGATTCCAGGGCTTTTTTATAGTGGGATTGCAATTCTTCAAGACCCATTCCGTCAGCAGCATAGCTGGAAAATGCAGTGCTCAATGATACAATGGCCTTGTAGGTGGGAGAGGGATCCATGTGGATGGCCCTGGCGCTTACTTTAATGGTAGTGGCTTTCTCCTGGGATATTCCAAGAAATGGCAGCAAAGCCAATATGAAGTATAATAGATGTTTCATAATGATAAGAATAAAATCCCAACAATAAGTTGGGATTATGATTTTACTCTGGAATATGGAAAAGAGATATCAGTTCTTCGTAACTCATTTTGGAATAATCCACCTTAGATTTACCGCTTGTAGACGGGGTGCCACCCGGGATGATGATATATCGGTAATCGTCATAAATGGGGATTTCAATATCCGAACCATCAATGGAAGTGATCCATATATTGATGTTTTGGTTAAGATCGTTAATCTGGAAATCATAATGTTGCATCCGTAGGCCGAAAATGGATTTGGGCAAGGGCTCAATAATGGTATATGCGGTGGTATACCTGCCATATACTGAGATGTATCCGTTTGCCTTGATCTCATCCGTCAATCCCTCTACATTTTGAATTGGAAAAGAGGCATGGGTGTCTGCAATGGGAGATTCAAAACCGGAAGGGATCCAATCGGAATAAATGACGTTGGCGGTGCCGGTTTCCCCTGTTTCCCCTTGTTCTCCCTGAGGACCTGTTTGCCCCTGTTCCCCTTGAATGCCTTGTGGGCCCATGGCACCGTCTTGGCCATCGTCAGGTGAGCAGGCTAGGAACATGATTCCTAATATGGGCCATATAAAAAATAGCTTTTTCATATGCTTTCAAAATTTAGTTTTTTAAAGTTGGGGGAACTTGAGCTTTCTGAAAAAGGGTCTATTCGGGAATGTTGAAATACTCCACAACCTCTTCGTAAGTCATCTTGGTTAAGTCAGCATTGGAACCTGATTTTCCAGAAGTGGAAACTCCGCCGGGAATAAGCACATATCGATATTGCGCCAAAAAGGAGCCGTCCCCTACATCTTCTCCCTGTTCATTGGCATGGACATTAATTTCAATATTTCCGGACGTTGCTACAAAGTAATAGGATTGCTGTCTCGCTGCCCCAAACACAATGGGAAGCTGGTATACAATGTTGCCATCCACCAGGTCAACCCTTCTTGCATAAACCAAAATAGTCCCGAAGTTCAACATATCGGCGTCAATTTCTGGGGCATCAATATCAAATGATGCAGAACTGGCGGCAATGCTGTTTCCCAGCTCGGTGTTTACCCAGTCCGAGTACATTACGTTGGCAGTTCCAGGCTCTCCTTGTTCGCCCTGTGGCCCTTGCTCTCCTTGTTCGCCTTGAATTCCCTGAATTCCTTGTTCCCCTTGTGGTCCTGTGGCACCATCTTCCCCATCATCCGAGGAACATGATGTGATCAGTATTAAGGACAGGGCCATTGGAAATAACATTTTAAATGACAATACACTTGTTTTCATGTTTTTGTTTTTTTTTGGGTTTCAAGAGGCCAAATTAGGAGTATGGATACTGTGCTGATTTGCAATTGTGATTTGTAGTAGAATCAGTTTCGTCAGAAACCAATTTTAATGTGCGGATCGATGAACGGATAAATACAATGCTTGATTTACCATTCATACGGAATAGCTGCGATACACACACCATTTTATACTAAGCATCATGATGAAGGAAAGCGGTTAGGGTTCAATTTTTAATTTGTGGTAAATAAGCATAGCATTATGAGGGCAATCATTGTAGACGACGAGTTGGCGGCAATAAACAGTTTGTCATGGGAATTGCGTAAATACCCGGACTTTATCTCTGTTATAGAAACGTTCACTTCTCCCAAAGAGGCCATTTCCGGAATCAATTACCTCAAACCGGATTGTGTTTTCTTGGACATTGAAATGCCGGAAATGAGCGGCTTTTCACTTTTGGACAAGTTGGAGTACCGCAATTTTGCCATTGTCATCACCACAGCATACAATCAATATGCCATTCAGGCCATTAAAGAAAGTGCCGTGGATTATTTGTTGAAACCGGTAGATCAAGACGACATAGCCGGTGTGATCGAAAAATTGAAAAAGTTGAATGGATCGCAGAATTTCCAACTTCAATTTGAACAGACGTTTGAAGCCCTTTCCAAGGCAAGTTCTCCCCAAGTGGTCCAGATTCCGGTAAGCGGTAAGATTTTGTTTTTGAGAGTGGAGGAAATCGTGTACTGCGAATCTGATGGCAATTATTCCAAGGTTTTTCTGGAATCGGGGGAACAGTTGTTGGTGTCCAAAAAATTAAAGGAACTGGAGGACCTATTACCTGGGCGAATATTTTTTAGGATCCATAACTCTTATATTGTTCATTTGCGAAAGGTGAACGAATATTTGCGTTCAGAAGGCTACCTTGTACTGTCCAACCAAAGAAAAATACCGGTTTCCAGAACCAAAAAGGATGCCTTTTTAAGTAGAATGAGCTAATAACCAATATGTTGAAAGGTATAACAGATTTCCTTAAAGAAAGCAATCAAAACGGGTTTGGCTTTTTTGTGGTCTCGGTCCTGTTTTATCTTTTTGTTTTTTTCCTGATACAGTTCTTTCAGCATAAAAAACGGTTTTATCTCTTTTACAGCCTCTACGCACTTATGAACGGGATTACCCTGCTCAAGTATATTGACGGGGTCTTTTTTTCTGATTTTTTCCATACCCATGCAGGCAGAATTTTTGTGGGATGGGTTCATTATCCCACCCAACTGTTGGCCTCCATGCTGTTCAGTTTTTTCATTTTGGATATCATGCAGCTCAAAAATGCGCATCCCAAGTTTGTGAAATGGACATATCGGGCCTATTTGGGAATCACCCCCATATATTTGTTTTTATGGGCTGTTCAATTGAATAATCCAAGGTCGTATTTGATCGATTATTTTCATGGGTTTTTCTTTTTGCCCATGAGCCTGATCGTATTTGTTTTGGGGTTCTATTGGGTGTCAAGACAGAACCGCATGATCAAATGGTATATTTTGTCCGGTATGTCGGCGCTTTTTGTCTCATACCTCATTATCACATTGTTTTCCTTTGAAAAGACCAGGGCCAATTCAGAGACACTCTACATTTTCTATTTGGGGGTTTTGATCGAGAGTCTGTTGTTTGCCCTTGCCATAGGGTTGGAGCAAAAAATGGTCTACAGGGAAAAGGCGTATGTTCAAAAAAAGTATATCGATCAATTGGAGGAAAACCAGGTGATCAAGGAGAGCATCGTAAGGACCTTATCGGATGAACTGCTACAGACCAAGGCCGAGATAGAAGGACTAAGTTCCGAGGCCCAAAAGGAGCGGACCGAAAAATTGACCATGAAAATGGAGAACAAATTTGCCCAGCTCCGGTTGGATGCGCTTCGCAGTCAAATGAACCCCCACTTTATTTTTAATGCTCTTAACTCCATCAAGTCTTATTTTATTGAGAACAACCAAGAAAAAGCAATCTACTACCTAGGCAGGTTTTCCAAACTGATCCGCGGGATCTTGGAAAGTTCCCGAAAGGACCTCATCACGTTGGAAGAAGAACTCAATATTATCAAAATGTATGTGGAGATTGAGAGCGATCGTTTTAAAAACGGAATGGAGTATACCCTGGAGATGGATAAGGAAATCCCCGCCCATATTGTCTTGGTACCTTCCCTTTTGTTGCAACCGTTCGTTGAAAATTCCATTTGGCATGGACTCTCCACCCGACATGGCAAAAAGAAGCTTTCCATAAAAGTAGAAGGAAAGGAACCATCGGAAAACCTTACGATCACCATAGCGGACAATGGTATTGGCAGACAGGCTTCTAGGGCCAAGAACAATCAAAACCCACTGAAGGGCCAATCGTTGGGGCTCTCCATCATCAAGGACCGATTGGATTTCTTTTCCAAAAAATATCAAGGGGATTTTAATTTTGCCATCCACGATCTTGTGGACAAAAAAACAGGAAAACCGTTGGGCACAGAAGTGGTGATCCATATGCCAAAATTGATGCCCGATTCCGAACCAGTAGAAAAGAATTTTTAAAAACCTCACTAAATTCCAAAGATTTATCCGAATTTGAACAGGCAAAATCTTGATGAACCAAAATGGACATTGCAATTCTTTCTGTGAGCCCTCACGTATATTCCACCAAACGGATCATGGAGGAAGCAGATAGGGCAGGCCATTATGTGGAGTCCATAGACCATACCAAATGCTCCGTAAAGTTGGGAGCTGACAAACCGCAGATTTTTTTTGGATCCGAAAATATCACCAATGAATTCGACGCCATCATACCCAGGATAGGCACAACGGTTACCAGACATGGAGCGGCCATCGTAAAACAATTTGAGATCAACGATGTTTTCACCAGTGCCAAATCCCTTGGGATTCTTAAGGCCAGGAACAAGGTAACCACGCTGCAGCTCTTGTCCAAAAAAGGGATTCCGATTCCTGAAACCGTATTTTCCATCAATCCGGACAACGTGGAGCACCAAATAGAACTTTTGGGAGGCCCTCCGGTCATCATCAAACTGCAAGAAGGTACCCAAGGGAAAGGAGTGATGTTGGCAGAGAGCAAAAAATCGGCCAAGTCCATTATCGATACCCTATACAATATGAACACCAGCATCCTGCTGCAACAATATATTGAAGAGGCCAAAGGACAGGATCTGAGGGTCATTGTTGTGGGGAACAAGATTGTGGCCAGTATGAAACGCACCAGCGGGCTGGACGATTTTAGGTCCAATGTACACCGCGGGGCGGAGACTAATACCGTTCAATTGACCCCAAGGGAAAAGTACATTGCCATACATGCCACCAAACATTTGGGTCTGGGGGTGGCCGGCGTGGATTTGATCCGGTCCAATAATGGTCCTTTGTTGATAGAGGTGAATGCATCCCCAGGGCTGAAGGGCATCGAGGCCATCACCAAGGTGAACGTGGCACGGCACATCATTCAATTTGTGGAAAAGCATGGAAGGAGAAATCGAAAATAAGACCATTGCCATAAGTGGGGAAACCATTGCCCCGGGAGAACAAAAATTAGTGCAGTTGAACATCGCGCGCCTGCCCACAGGAACCCTGATCGATATTCCCGTGCATGTGTTCAACGGAAAAAAACCGGGACCTACGGTCTTGATCCAGGCCGGCCTGCATGGAGACGAGATCAACGGAGTGGAAACCCTGAGAAGATTGTTACAGGACGATTTCTTTACTGTAAAAAGAGGTGCCGTGGTCGTAGTACCGATACTGAACATTTTTGGGTTCATCCATTTTTCACGGGATGTGCCCGATGGCAAGGATGTAAACCGAAGTTTTCCAGGTTCAAGAAATGGATCTCTGGCCAGTCGGATAGCCCATACTTATACGGAACAGATATTGCCGCAGGTGGACTATGGCATCGATTTGCATACGGGTGGCAGCCAAAGGCACAACCACCCGCAGGTGAGATATACCACGGACGATTTAAAAAGCAAGGAACTCGCTGAAGTTTTTGGGGCACCTTTTTATTTTGCTTCCAGATTGATTACCGGGTCGTTCAGGAAAGCAATGTTCAAAATGGGGGTTCCCACCATGGTCTACGAGGCCGGTGAAAGTATGCGGTTTGATGAAAATGCAATAGCTACCGGTGTCAAAGGAATTCAAAATGTTCTGACTCATTTGGGCATGTTGCCGAAAGGAACGGGTACAACATCCACACCATCGATCCATTTAGATCAAACGAGATGGGTAAGGGCCCCAAGGGCAGGCATGTTCATCCCCCAGGTGAAGAATGGCCAAAAAGTGGAAAAAGGTCAAATTATGGGATTGGTAGCGGACACGTATGCAAAGAAGAACAAAAAAGTAAAGGCAGCTTTTGAAGGACATGTTCTGTGTGTCAACCATCAAGCGGTGGTCAACCAGGGAGATGCCCTATTCCATTTGGGAAGATAGGTTCGATTGTTTCTCGCTTACTTGAGCCAGACTCCATTTGATGGCATTTTCCAAATCGGAGAACTGTCGGATGTTTTTTTTAAAGAACATTTTTTCCAGCACCAGACTGGCCAGCCCTCCTTGATTGTAACTGACTACTGAATAGAATTCCAATTGATGCCGATGCTTATAGAATTTCAACCAATCCGTTGGCACCACAGAGTAATTGTGTATGCGGTTGGAAACATAAGCGATGGGCTTCTCCCTTCCCAAAACTTCATAAGCGGCATCGATCACTTTTTTTGCCATAGGCCATCCAAAGGTTTCCCCTTCATTGATCTCGGAGATGACCAATCCATCAAAAAAATAAAAAACGCCAAATTGGAATTCGCGTACCTGGCGTATGTTCCTGAAAAAGTCCAACTCTTTTACCTTCTGCATAATGGGATGGTGTTAAGCTTGTGTGGCACGAATAAAGGTATGAACGAAAAAAGTCTGGTAGGAGGAGTTTTGGCAAACACCATCAAATAATTGGTACATGGCTGTTTTTGATTGATAAGGAACAAAGGTAAGCAAGGCCGTTCAGAATTTACCTAAAGCTCCTTGAAAAACGATTCCCACAAATTCGGGAATCTATCCTGAAAAACCCAAGGACATCATTTCTCCATATTCTTCAACTGAACACCCAAGGCTTTGGTAGACAATTGTACCTCCAAGAACGATAGGATCAAGGAAATGACCAAAAATACCAGACTCACCCCAAAAATGGCATTGGCCCAAACGTTCATCTCCACATAGACCAGGAACATGGTAACGGCCGCCAATAAAAAACTGATAATGGCCGAGGCTTGCATGTTCTTGATGATTCCCAAGCGTTTTCTCAGGTAGTTGATCTGTTGTCTCAAGGGCTGGGCCGAAGTTTCCTCAAACTGTTTGTGCAATTGGCGGATTAAGGCCGCAATGGCCAAATAACGGGCATTATAGGCCAACATGGTCAGGGAAATGGCAGGGAATAAAAGGGCGGGTATATTTAGGGAAAGCTGCATATTCTTCTTTTAATAGGGAAGGTAATCATTTGTCTTCGGTATCGCAATTACCTACATTTGAAGAAATCAAAACAATCGTATGAAATACTTCCCCATAGATAGCAATCTGTTCATCAAGAACCGCAAGAAATTCATGGCCCAGATGAAGCCGAAAAGTATTGCCGTATTCAATTCCAACGATATTTATCCCATTAGTGCGGACAGCACCATGCCCTTTCAACAGGCCCGGGATATTTTTTATCTGAGTGGCGCCGATCAGGAAGAAACCATTCTGTTGCTCTTCCCCGATGCCATGGATAAAAAGCATAGGGAAATTCTGTTTGTTCGGGAAACCAACGATCACATTGCCGTTTGGGAAGGCGCCAAACTCACCAAGGAGCAGGCCACAGCTGTTTCCGGCATCGAGACCATTTATTGGCTCACCGATTTTGACAAGATTTTTTTTGATTTGATGACCGAGGTGGATACCGTATACTTCAATACCAATGAGCATTATCGCCAAGCGGTGGAAACCCAGACCCGTGAGGATCGCTTCATTGAAAAATGCAAAAAGGAATATCCTGCCCACCAATGGGCCAAGAGCAACCCTATTTTGCAGCAGATTCGTGGAGTAAAGGAGCCGGAGGAAATTGCCTTGATGCAGACCGCTTGCGACATTACCGAAAAGGGGTTCCGAAGAATTCTGGAATTTGTGAAGCCCGGAGTTTGGGAGTACGAAATAGAGGCTGAGTTCTTGCATGAGTTTGTCCGCAATAGATCAAAGGGATTTGCCTATACGCCCATCATTGCATCTGGGGCCAACGCCAATGTTTTGCATTATGTGGAGAATAACCAACAGGTGAAGGATGGTGATATGATCTTGATGGATCTGGCTGCTGAATATGCCAATTACTCCAGTGATCTTACCCGTACCATTCCAGCCAACGGAAGATTTACCGATCGCCAAAAGCAAGTGTACGCGGCTGTACTAAGGGTAAAAAATGAAGCCACAAAAATGCTGGTGCCCGGTACCCTTTGGGCCGAATATCACAAAGAAGTTGGAAAAATCATGACTTCGGAATTGATCGGACTGAGGCTTTTGGACAAGGCCGATGTGCAGAACGAGAATCCTGATTGGCCAGCCTACAAAAAGTATTTCATGCACGGTACCAGCCACCATATTGGTTTGGATACCCACGACTACGGTGCATTGAAGACCCCTATGAAGGCCAATATGGTCTTCACTGTGGAACCAGGCATCTATATCCCTGCAGAGGGGATGGGCATCCGTTTGGAAGACGATGTGGTCATCCAAGAAAAGGGAGAGCCCTTTAATTTGATGCGGAACATCCCGATTGAAATTGAAGAAATCGAAGAGTTAATGAACAAATAAGAGTCAGTACAGTCATACTGAGCGAAGCGAAGTATCTAAACCCTTCAAATAGGGATGCTTCACTTTGTTCAGCATGACATTTGGAGGTTAACATAATCGTATGAAACACCTTTTTTTACTATTTCAGGCTGATATAGAAAAGAAAATACAGGAAGCTCCTGATAGTTCCTATGAGATTGGGGTAGTCATTGGCAGCTACCTTCCTTTTGTGGTTTTGGCCGGAATTGCCTATGCCATTTATCATTACAACAAAAAGAGAAGGGGTTCAGAATAGTTTTTTGGTAACGAGACTGTTGCGCTTGGTTTTGATGTAAATTTCTTCGAACTTCACAGAACCGACCAATACTCAAACCCATGAAAAAAATCTTTCTACCCTTATTGTGTGGCATTTCATTCTTGTCCTTCTCTCAGATCAAGGAAAGCAAACAGGTAGACAGCATTTTTGCGGAATGGAACCAACTGGATGCTCCTGGTGCGGCTTTGGGAATTGTGAAAGGCGGTGAATTGGTCTATGCCAAAGGATACGGTTCGGTAGACTTGGAACATGACCTGCCCATTACACCGTCTTCCGTTTTTTATATTGGTTCGGTGTCCAAACAGTTTGTTACCTTTTGTATTCTGCTGTTGGAAGAACAGGGCAAATTGGATTTGGACGACAGAATCCAAAAATACCTTCCCGATTTTCCCGAATACGAAACCCCGTTGACCATTCGTCATTTTATTCATCATACCAGCGGGGTAAGGGACTACCTGACTTTGATGGATTTGAAGGGCCGAAGCTATTTGGACAATTTGGATGTGGATGAGGTCTATGAACTTATCAAACGGCAAAAAGAACTCAATTTTACCCCAGGAGAGAAATACCTTTACAGCAATTCATGCTATTTTATGCTGGCCATGATCGTGGAAAAGGTATCCCATGAGCCTATCAGGAAGTTTGCCCATGAACATATTTTTAGTCCCTTGGGTATGCAGAACACGTTGTTTTATGACGATAATACCGATCTGATCAAGAACAGGGTGTTCAGTTATCAAAAGAAAAGGGAGGGTGAGGGATTTAACAATCTTATCATGCGTTTCGACCTTGTAGGTTCTGGAGGGGTGTATTCCAGCATAGAAGATCTTTTCCTTTGGGATCAGAACTTTTACCACAACATCCTCGGAAAAGGAGGTCAGGCCATTATCCAAAAAATGCACCAAGAAGGCGTATTGAACAATGGCGAAAGTGTTGGTTATGCCTTTGCCTTGAACAATGGCACATACAAAGGGTTGCGAACGGTGAGCCATAGCGGTTCCTTGGCTGGGTATCGGGCACAATTGCTCCGCTTTCCCGATGAAGAATTTTCGGTCATCATACTGGCCAATCGAGATGATGCCAACCCAACGGATAAATCGTATCAGGTGGCGGACATTCTTCTAAAGGACAAATTTAAGGAAGAACCTCCCAAAAATGAAGTTTCGGACAAAAAGGAGGATAAGACAACCATGGAAAAAGATATGGATTTGGCTTCTATTGATGTAATGGACTATGTCGGGAATTTTTATAGCGAAGAATTGGATGTGACGTATAGGTTGTACATGGAAGACGACCTACTGAAGTTAAAAATCGCGAATAACGAACCACAGAACATGGGGATAAACGCGCCTGATACTTTCATTTCAAACGGCAATCGTTATCGCTTTGAAAGAATCGATGGAAAAGTCATCGGATTTGAATTGGATGCCGGGAGGGTCACCAACCTTAAATTTGAAAAACGATGAAACCCTTCGCTGTAACCTGATCCGGAAACAGGTCGTCCAACCTTCCGAATCAAAAAACGGAAGGTAAACATGAAAAACAACTTTTATAGGGGGAAGCTATTGGTCCTATTCACGGTTTTGATCATGTGTGTTCAGTTCAATTTGACCGCGCAGGATTTGGAGTCCCAAATCGACCAAGTCTTGGAAACAAAATTTGAAAACAATGGCCCTGGCGCGGTTTTTCTCGTCGCAAAAAATGGGAAGATACTCTATGAGAAAGCCTTTGGACTTTCCAACCTGGAACTTCAAGTACCCATGCAGACCGATAATGTCTTCGAGATTGGCTCCATGACCAAACAGTTTACGGCGGTTTCCATTTTAATGCTGATGGAGGAAGATAAGCTGGGACTGGAAGATGAGATTACCCAGTATATTCCGGATTATCCCACGTACGGTCACCGTATTACCATTCACCATTTGTTGACACATACATCCGGCATCAAAGATTTTACCCGGGTCAAAGGACTCAATGCCATTGCCCAAAACGATATGGAACCCATGGAAATCATCAATTTCTTCAAAGATGAACCCATGGATTTTGCACCGGGCATGGAATTCAAATACAACAATTCTGGGTATGTGCTATTGGGGTATGTCATTGAAAAGGCATCAGGAATGAGCTATGAAGATTTTGTGGAACAACGGATTTTTAAAAAGTTGGACATGTCGTCATCAAGGTATGCAAGCCATAGCGAAGTGGTGCTCAAAAGAGCTTACGGATACCACAAAAGGGAAGATTATAGCAATGCCCGACATATCAGTTTTTCCATTCCCTATGCATCGGGTTCGTTGATGTCCACTGTAACAGATATGCTTAAATGGGAAGAAGCCATCAAAAACCATGTGCTGCTCAGCAAGGAAACCACCCAAATGGCCTTCACCAATTATACACTGAACAATGGCGACCGCATCCATTATGGCTACGGGTGGCACATAAAAGAGCTGGATGATGTTTTGAGCTATGAACACGGCGGGTCCATTTTCGGGTTCAAGTCCATGGGGGTGTATTTGCCCCAAGAGGATATTTATGTGATCGGGTTGAGCAACTGTGATTGCAATTCCCCCACGGAGGTGACCAGAGAAATAGCAAAACTTGTACTTGTATCCGGCGATTCAAATTGATAAAACCTTACTATTTGGCATTCCGGTAAAAATCCTCGAACTTCATCTTGATTTGACATTGGGCACAAAACAGTGTTGATGATTTTTGATGAAGGAACTGCAAAAGGGGGAGTATTACGGAAACCATTACCAAAAAGTGGACTTGGGCGGGATGATATTGACCGATACGGCCTATACCCACAGTAAGGTGGATTGGCATTATCATCAAAATCCTTATTTCACCTACATTTTGGAGGGCCAATTGTTCGAAGCGAACAAAAAGGAATCCTACACCTTGGGGGCAGGGAGTCTTTTGTTCCATAACTGGGACGACGCCCATTACAATATTAAACCTCCTGGATTTACACGAGGATTTCACATTGAACTGAATAAAGAATGGTTTTTAAAATATGATGTTCGACAAGATGGTTTGGAAGGAAGCATAAACCTAAAAAATCCTTTGGTCAAAAGGAGGATGAACTCCATTTTCATGGAAACCAAGATTAGCGATGACCATTCCCCAATGAGTATTGAAATGTTATTGGTAGAGGTGTTTGGTTTGATGGAAGGGCAGCAGCAAAACCAAAAGCCCCCAAATTGGGTCCGCAAACTGCAGGAATTGATTATGGAGGATGGGGTCGATAGCTCACTGGGGAACCTAGCGGCCCAACTTCAGATTCACCCAGTGCACCTGTCCCGTGAGTTCGGCCGATATTTTGGTACCAGTTTTGGGAATTATGTTCGGTTGTTGAAGGTGAACAAAGCCTTCAACATGATGGTTTCCACCAAACTGTCCATGACGGAAATCTGCTACGAATGTGGCTTTTCCGACCAGAGCCATTTCATTTCCAACTTTAAAAGGGTTTACCAGATGACCCCTTCCAAAATGTTGGGGAAAATATCCCGACGTTAATTTTATCCTATTTTGGGTCGAGCGGAAATCCCATCTTTGGAGCCAATTCATCAATCAATCAAAAATGAGATTTCAAAACACCATTATTCTTATTGTCTTATGGGCAGGGAGCCTGTTCGGGCAGGATATGGCCTCCTACACCGCTGGATGGGAAGGTACCATCCCCAATCCCAAGACCTTTAGTATAACCCTTGAAATACAAGGCTTGGAGACCTCGTTAACCAAACTGAAAATCTTTAACGATAAGGAAATCATGACCGTGCCCATCCAATGGGTCAATGGAAAAAAAGTGGAATCCCATGTTTCGGAAAGGACTTCGTTTGAAGGGATGCTGTCAAAGGATGGTACAGAAATCAACGGGTTTATGAAATCCGGGATGCTTCTTTATCATATTACTTTGACAAAGTCCAAAGACAAAACATTTGAGGGAACCTGGAACATTTTGATGGTGGATGAACTCATGTCCAGTTTCTTCTACCTAAGTGTGGAAAATGGTTCGGGAGATGATTACGAGGCCTATCCCATTTTTGGAGATGATAGGTTCACAGGTACTTGGTGCGGGGATTTCAAAAAGCAAAACGACAGTATTTTCTTTTCGGACTTTAAGACTGGAATGGAGTTTAGAGGAAAGCTTTTGCCTGAAAAGATTGCGCTCGGCATGTATTTGGGCAACAACCTGATAACACAAATTGACCTAAAGAAATCACAATCGAGATGGAAGATAGGCGGATTCACGAGCAAGGACATTATGGATTCCCAGCTTCAACTTGCCGAAATGGAGTCCATGATTCTATCGGATTCTTTGGAAGGCACCCATTCCGTTCTGATCTCCAAAAAAGGGAAATTGATCTATGAAAGGTATTTTCACGGATATAATGCCAATATCTCGCATGATATGCGTTCGGCCTCAAAAAGCATCTCATCCAGTATAGCGGGATTGGCAAAGGACAACAAATTGTTCAAGAGTGTGGACCAATCTATTTTTGAATTCATGCCCGAAGAGTACCAAGACTATAAGGACGGTTCAAAATCCAAAATAGACCTGAAAAGCCTTTTGACCATGAGTTCTGGATTGGACGCCATAGATTTTGGGATCGAAAGGAATTCGTTGGGTTCTGAGGATAACTACCAACAGTCTTCGGATTGGGTAGGGACCATTTTGGCCGCACCCATGATCAATACGCCCAATACACATGCCTTTTATGGCTCGGCAAATCCATATCTTCTGGGAGTGGCCTTGGATTCTATCGTTCCCAGCCCCCTGGAATTTTACATGGATCAAAACCTGTTCCAGCCCCTTGGCATTACCAATTATATTATTCAAACCGATATGACCGGGCGACCTTATTTTGGGGGAGGAATGTATATGACCCCAAGGGATATGATGAAATTTGGGCAGTTGTACCTCAATTTGGGCAAATGGAAAGGGAAACAGATCATATCCAAGGAATGGGTAGAGCAAACCTTTATAAATTATCGTCAACTGGAAAACACCAACCAAAAGAATGGATATGGCTATTTATGGTGGTTCGGACAGTACAAAGTTGGGGGGAAGATTATCAATTCAGTGGAGGCCAGAGGAGCCGGGGGGCAGTATATTTTTGTGATTCCTGAAGAAGATTTGGTAGTGGTGATCACTTCAGGGAACTATCGCAACGGGAAAACCCAACAGCCGGAAAAAATATTGGAAAACTATATACTTCCCCATATCCCAAATTGAATAAAACTACATTAAGATTGCACCACACCTGAGCTTTCTTGGTACCTTTAGGGATATGAAAATCTATATCATTGGAGCAGGTGCTGTTGGAAAGGCCCTGGCTGTATGCCTACAGCAGCAAGGCAAACATGTAGAATTGGTTCGCGGGCATGTGGAGGAAGGTGTTCCCCATAAACAGAAGATTGTTCTTCAGTTTAAGGATGGGGCCGAAATTCAGGAAGATATTCAGGTTAGCTCCTTGAAAGACCATGATCGATTGGACGGTCTTGTGGTGCTGACCAACAAATCGTTCGGGAACAAAGCACTTTCCGAAAAACTAGCAGCAAAGGCCAAGGATTTACCCATTGTACTTTTGCAGAACGGCCTTGGCGTGGAACAACCCTTTTTGGAAAAAGGATTTGCCGAAGTCTATCGATGTGTCCTTTTTGTGACCTGCCAACATACGGATGAGAACACGATCAGTTATAAACCTGTGGCAGAATCCCCGATTGGGACCATAAACCAAAATATTTCCGATTTAAAAACGGTAGTGGATACCCTCGACACCCCAAATTTTAGGTTTGTTGAGGAAACCGATATTCAACGAATCATTTGGAAGAAAGCCATTGCCAACTGTGTATTTAACTCCATTTGTCCATTGTTGGAAGTGGATAATGGTATTTTCCATCGAAATGAAGAGGTGATGTCCATAGCTAAAAGAGTGATTGCCGAATGTGCGTTGATTGCCAACAAAAAGGGAATCGATTTAGGCGTTTATGAACTGGAAGATCAAGTTTTGAAGATCAGTCTAATGTCCGATGGGCAATTCATTTCGACCCTACAGGACATCAACAATAAAAGGGAAACCGAGATCGATACGCTGAACTTTGAAATTTTCCGAATGGCGCAGGCATTGAATGTGTCGGACAAAGTTCAGGAAACCAGACTATTGGGTGAAATGGTCAAATTAAGATCGGAATTGACCCGAAGCTGATACCATTTGATTCTTTTTCCAAAAACCCCGAAATTCACAGTCTTATGGAAAAGCACCAACAGTTGTACAAAACAGCTTTCGGACTGGCCCTGTTCACCATTTTTTATAATGTGGCAGAGGGTGTCATTTCCACCTATCTCGGTTTTGAGGATGAAAGTCTGGCCCTTTTCGGTTTTGGGACCGACAGTTTTATTGAAGTGATCTCGGGGTTGGGCATTGCCCATATGATTCTACGCATTCAGAAAAACCCAGAAAGCAATCGAGACAATTTTGAACGTACCGCACTTCGCATCACGGGAGTTGCCTTTTACATTTTAGTGGCGGGATTGGTCGTTTCCAGTCTCTATAATATTTGGACAGGACATCGCCCGTTGACCACTTTTTGGGGTGTGGTCATCTCCTTGATTTCCATTCTGATCATGTGGATATTGGTCTTGTGGAAAAGAAAGGTCGGTAACCAACTCAATTCTGCCCCTATTTTGGCCGATGCCAATTGTACCTTGGTCTGCATCTACATGTCCATCATTTTATTGGTGAGCAGTGGGGTGTACGAACTTTTCAATATACCTTATATTGATAGTTTGGGGACGCTGGGTTTGGCATATTTTGCCTTTAAGGAAGGCAAGGAATGTTTTGAAAAAGCAAATAGCGACAAACACTGTTGCTGTACCTAAAAAGTTGAATTTATATGGATAGAAGGGCACACTGGCAACAGGTGTATGAGACCAAATCTCCCGATGAGGTAAGTTGGACACAGAAGCGACCCAGTACTTCTTTGGAATTTATCAAAGGTTTTGGGCTTGACAAAGATGCCAAGATCATTGATGTGGGTGGTGGTGACAGTAATTTGGCCGATTATCTTTTGGAGGAAGGGTATTCGGATATCACAGTGCTCGATATTTCAGCAAATGCGTTGGAAAAGGCACAAAACCGTTTGGGGGATAGGGCCAATAAAGTAAATTGGGTGGTGAGCGACATAGTCGAATACCATCCCACAGAAACCTACGATCTTTGGCATGATCGGGCCGCCTTTCATTTTTTGACGACCCCTGGGCAGGTAAACATCTATCTTAAACTGGTCAACCAGCATGTGTCTCAATATTTGGTATTGGGTACTTTTTCAGAAGCAGGCCCTACCAAATGCAGTGGTCTCGAAATCCAACAATACTCGGAGAAATCAATGACGGAATTGTTCGGGGAAAAGTTCGACACGATTAAATGCACTACAGAGGACCACACGACTCCATTTGGCACCAAGCAGAATTTTTTATACTGCGGATTCAGAAAAAGGATGGAATAATCACAGTCGAAGCATTTTATTGGATATATTGTACATCAACCTAAACAAACCAACAATGATTAAGATTTTCAACCCAAGGCATAAATGGACAGTCAAGAATGTACTTTCCATATGTTCCCTTTTTATTTTTGGAACTGTCATGGCATCGACCCCAAAAATTGACATAGAAGCCCAAGAAACCTTTTTGGTGACCTTGGTCGCTCCAGAAAACGGAACATATACCGTTTCCCCTGAACTTCCTGCAGATGGAAAAGTAGTTGCTGGGACAGAGCTGACCGTTACCGCTACACCATCCGAAGGATATAGTTTGGATGTGGTGTACTACACATTCAAAGGGGGCATGTGGGGAACAACCAGTATCGAGAATTTTACACCTACCATGAAAATTGTTGTGGATAAGGACATGTCTGTCGGGGCCACCTTTGTGGAAAACAACTTGGTAGAAAACCTGAATGTGACCCACGATGTGGTGTATGCCAAACCAGGCGTTAAACCTTTAAAATATGATGTGTTTGCCCCAAAAGGAGCCAAAGATCTGCCTGCCGTGGTAATCATTCATGGTGGAGGATGGTCTTCCAATAATGAGGATGTGATGAGGGGATTGGCCAGGGAACTTACCAAAGGGAATCAATATGTGGTGTTCAGTATGGATTATCGTTGGGTGAACAACTTGGATGGGGATGCAACACCCAACTATATGCACAATTTGATCGAAGATGTTTTTGGGGGTATTGCGCACATTCAGGAACATGCAAAGGAATATGGGGCCGACCCCACCAAGATTGCCGTGACAGGCGATAGTGCAGGGGGGCACCTTTCTGCAGCGGCCGCATTGTTGAGTCCCATGATAGGTGATGGTGGTTTTGGCACATCGGAAGGTGTTTTTGAGTACATGCCCACCTATATGCCAAAAGGCAAATCCGTGGATGAGGTTAAAAAGGAGATCGTGGATGCCGTTCAGGTGGCAGCTCCAAGTTATGGCCCGTTCAATGCTTCTGATTTTAAACAGTTTATCCAGCAGACCGACCAAGGATATCTGGATGCCGTTTCCCCTTCCGAACATGTGCCGAACGTGGCGGATAGAGCTATCCCACATTTTATAGTGCGCGGTACCGAGGACCCGATAATTCCCGATGCCATGATACAGGGTTATGTAAATCTATTGAAGGAAAAAGGACAAACGGTGGAGTACCTTCAAGTGGAAGGTGCCGGACATGCTTTTTTTGATTGGAAACCCGATGCACAGACGCGTGCCACCTTTGCCAAGTATGGGGTGCCTTATGCCGCCGAAATGAAATCTTTTTTTGATTCCGTTTTTTACTAAGCGATTTCTGTTTTTTGTTGTGTCAGGTTGGAAATGACTAAGACCGCTAGGGCAGGCAATACCCATCCCAGTTGGTATTGACTCAAAGGTATCCATGAGGTATAGGGTTGGATAGCCTCCCCCCAACCAATACTTCCCAAGAAATCAGGGATACTGAAAAGAATGGTTACCAAGACCACAGTTTTGAATACTGTGGGCGGAGTAAATCTGTTGGGCAGTACATTCAACAGAATCAATATGATGGTGATAGGGTAGATGAACATAAGGGCAGGTAACGCCACGGCAATAATGTAGCCCACGTTGAACTGCCCCATCAAAACACCCAAAACGCAACCGACTAGGACAGTGATCCTGTACGCCGAAATAGAGTCCTTGAACTGGCTTTTCACAAAATCAGAAGTACCGGTAACAATGCCCACGGCAGTGGTAAAACAGGCCAAACTGACCAAAACACTCAAGAATAGGTTGGCCGTGTTGCCCAATGTCGCTATGCTGATGCCGCTCAATAATGCGGTTCGGGAGATGTCCTCGTCAAAGGATTTTCCAAAAAGGGCACCCGTTAAAATAAGTCCGGCGTAGATTACAAAGAGTCCTAAACCAGCCCAAAACCCGGCAGCACGGATCAACCGTCTTTTATCAGTGTAGGTAGCTTCTTTTTCTTTCAGGTTGATGGACACAATGATCACAGCACCCACCACAACGGCGCCAATGGCATCAAAAGTTTGGTAGCCTTCCAGAATGCCGTAACTGAATGGACTGTCGAAGGCGGAAGGGGCAAAATCAAAATCCAAGGTAAAAAGGGCCGTGACCATAATTAAAACCAAAACAATAAGGATTCCAGGGGTGAGCAGTTTTCCAATAAGATCCAACACCTTGGTGCGGTTGATGGCAAAAATGAAAACCAGTACAAAATAGATGAGGCTGGTAAGTAAATAGGAAGAATCCCAAAAGGGTTGTATAGCCATTTCATGGGTGACCGAAGCTGTCCTGGGCGAAGGCAGTGCTATGGCGATTGCATACATGATAAAACAATACACTGTGCTGAATAACGGGGACACCTTTTTGGCAAAATCGAACATGGTGCCCTGCAGTTTGGCATGTGCCAAAATGCCCATTAAAGGGACCACTACACCCGAAACACAGAACCCTAAGGCCACCAACCACCAAAGATTTCCTGCTTTGAACCCCAAAAGAGGAGGGAGGATAAGATTACCAGCACCAAAAAAGAGGGAAAAAAGGGCAAAAGAGGTAATTGTTAATGATTTTTTGTTCATAGGGTGTTGATAATTTATTTTCAATGTGGTATATTTCGAAAGCGTTGTTCAGCGGATTTTATCGACTTTTTAACGATAAGCCTGCATTTCGTCGAAAAAAAGACTTTGTTCGGAAGCGTGCAAAATAAAAAGTTATCAACATCCGTTCCTATAGAAAAGTTGAACCCAAAACAATTCGATATAACAAAAAACTACGTTTAACCAAATTACGGCATTTTTCGATTCCCCAAATCGCACTCGATGCTTTTTCCAAACAACACCGGCTTATGAAAACTTCTACCCACCACCACGGCAACAAATTCACTTCTTTTTTCTGCAGCTTGTTCGGGCACCATTATGTGGTTTCCAAAAAAGTGACCCAGCACATCAAAGAATACAAATGCATCCATTGCCAAAAAGAGGTTACCACGGATGTCAGCGGCAAACTATCTGTCTTGACACCCCAAATGCAAGAAATCAACAGTACATTGGAAGATATGTACAGAAAAAGAAAAAGTAGGGTAGTGCACCAAGTGGCATAGCCCTTTTTTATTTTTTAAGAGGCCCAAATCTTTAATCCCGGAAACTTAAGTAATTGCCTACTGCTATCGGTTGCGTGCCCCAAAACCATGGTAGGGATGCCCTTGATTTTCGGGATTTTTTTATGGTTTGAACGAGTTCCAGCCTTGCGCCGTAATGGGAATTTTGGTTTCGGCCCTGGTAATGAGGTGTACCCCTTCACTCTTCTCCGTCATATGCCCGATAACCGTTAGATTCGGATTCCCCTTGATCTTTGGAAAGTCGGCCTGGTCAATGGTGAACAAGAGTTCATAATCCTCACCCCCTCCCAAAGCGATCATGGTACTGTCCATCTTGAATTCCTCACAAGTGGAAATGACCGAGGGATCCAACGGAATTTTATTCTCGAACAGATTGCAGCCCACCTCACCGTGCTTGCATAAGTGCAATATTTCGGAAGAAAGCCCATCACTGATATCGATCATGGAAGTCGGTTTTACCTCCAATTTTTCCAGCAGTTCTACCATGTCCTTGCGGGCTTCTGGTTTCAATTGGCGTTCCACCAGATAGGAATACGGTTCCAGATCAGGTTGACTGTTGGGGTTTACCTTGTACACTTCCTTTTCACGTTCCAATACCTGTAGGCCCAGATAGGCACCGCCCAGATCTCCGGTCACGACCAAAAGATCGTTCGGTTTGCTGCCTTTGCGGTATGCAATTTTGGATGCATCAGCAGACCCGATAGCTGTAACGCTAATGATCATGCCTTTGTTGGATGAGGTGGTATCCCCTCCGACCAAATCCACGTTGTAGAGTTTGCAGGCCAAGGCAACCCCTTCGTAAAATTCCTCAAGGGCTTCCAAAGGAAACCTGTTGGATACCGCCATGGAAATGGTGATTTGGGTAGCCATGGCATTCATGGCATAGATATCGGAAAGATTGACCATTACCGATTTATAACCCAAGTGTTTCAGGGGCATATAGCTCAGGTCAAAATGGACCCCTTCCACCAACATATCGGTAGAAACGACCACTTTTTTGTCTTTGAAGTCCATCACTGCGGCATCATCGCCAACCCCTACCAAAGAGGAAGGCTGTTTCAATTCAAAATGTTGGGTAAGATGATCGATCAAACCAAATTCGCCCAGTTCTTCCAAGGAAGTTCGTTGTGGATTCTTGTCTTCTAGCATTTTGCAAAAGTAAACAGGATAATCGTAAATTGTAAAGTGGGCAATGGCATAATATTTTTTACGACAAAGGTTTCAAAATATTTATGTAATGTACCAGAAAGCCAGTGGGTGCGAATTCCATAGAAAAGACCTATGGAATCATTCGTTATTATAATGTTAGTAAATATGGTAAAACCCTTCTTATACAGTATATTTGTGGGCTATTTAGATTAAATTCAAGTAAGATGATAAAAGTATCGGATACGGCAAGACAAAAAGTGGTGTCGCTCATGACCGAGGAAGGTTATGACGCTGCAACCGATTTTGTCCGTGTCGGTGTGAAAAGTGGAGGGTGCAGCGGATTGTCTTACGAACTAAAGTTTGACAAGACCGCAGCGGATACAGATAAGATTTTTGAAGACAATGAAGTTCGCATCATTGTGGATAAAAAGAGCTTTCTGTACTTGGTAGGCACCATTTTGGAATATTCGGGAGGGTTGAACGGAAAGGGCTTTGTGTTCAACAACCCCAACGCGCAACGCACCTGTGGATGCGGAGAAAGTTTTTCGCTTTAATTATTGACAAAGGGCCAGTAATTGGCTAACTTATAAGATATGGCTTATACAGAGGAAGAATTAAAAAAAGAACTGGAGACCAAGGAATACGAGTACGGTTTCTACACGGATATTGAATCGGATACCCTTCCCAAAGGGTTGAACGAGGAAATCGTGATTGCCATTTCCAAAAAGAAGAATGAACCAGATTGGATGACGGAATGGCGCTTGGAGGCGTATCGTGCATGGACAGAAATGGAGGAGCCTGAATGGGCCAACGTGACTTATAAAAAACCCAACTTTCAGGATATTTCCTATTACTCGGCTCCCAACAAGAAGCCGAAGTACAATAGTTTGGACGAGGTAGATCCCGAATTGTTGGACACCTTTAAAAAGTTGGGGATTTCTATTGACGAGCAAAAGAAATTGGCCGGTGTTGCAGTGGATATCGTAATGGACTCCGTTTCTGTGGCCACTACTTTCAAAAAGACCTTGGCCGAAAAGGGCATTATTTTCTGTTCCATTTCCGAAGCCATCCAAGAACACCCTGAATTGGTGAAGAAGTATATTGGAACCGTGGTTCCTAAAAAGGACAATTTTTATGCAGCATTGAACTCGGCCGTATTCTCTGACGGGTCTTTCTGCTACATTCCGAAAGGAGTTAGATGTCCGATGGAACTTTCCACCTATTTCCGAATCAACCAAGCAGGAACAGGCCAGTTCGAGAGAACCTTGGTGGTTGCCGATGAGGGTAGTTATGTAAGTTATTTGGAAGGATGTACCGCACCTTCCCGAGACGAGAACCAATTGCACGCCGCGGTAGTGGAGTTGATTGCTTTGGATAACGCTGAAATCAAATACTCAACCGTACAGAACTGGTTCCCTGGGGATAAGGAAGGAAAAGGAGGCGTTTTCAATTTTGTGACCAAACGTGGCCTTTGTGAAAAGAACGCCAAAATATCATGGACACAGGTAGAAACCGGTTCCGCCGTAACTTGGAAATACCCTTCCTGCGTATTGAAGGGAGACAATTCCATCGGGGAATTCTATTCCATCGCCGTAACGAATAATTTTCAACAAGCCGATACCGGAACCAAGATGATTCACTTGGGCAAGAACACCAAAAGCACTATCATTTCCAAAGGGATTTCCGCAGGGCAGTCCCAAAACAGTTACCGAGGTTTGGTGCAGGTGAGTAGCCGTGCAGACAATGCGCGGAACTTCTCCCAGTGTGATTCCCTGTTGATGGGCAACCGTTGTGGGGCACATACCTTCCCTTATATTGAAGTGAAGAACAAATCGGCACAGATAGAACACGAAGCTACCACGAGTAAGATCGGGGAAGATCAGATTTTCTATTGCAACCAACGTGGCATCGATACCGAAAAGGCCATTGCCTTGATCGTGAATGGTTTTAGTAAGGAAGTGTTGAACAAACTGCCCATGGAATTTGCCGTGGAAGCCCAAAAGCTATTGGAAATCAGCTTGGAAGGTTCTGTAGGATAAACAAAAAACAACGTATGAAAAAGTTACTGGCATTACTGTTGGTCCTTGCTACTTTTTCTTGCAAGCAGGCCAAAAAAGAAACCGCCGAGGTGGAACAGACCGTGGCGGAAGAAGCAAAACCGGAAGTGAAACTCTACGCCTTCAGTGGGGGTACCGTGAATGCGAACAAGTTGGAACTCTTTTCCCAAGATACCACGTATACAGGACAATCCAAGGAGTTTGGCGATGCGTTTTACGTCATCGTACATCCAAAAGGTACCTTGATGTGGGATGCCGGACTTCCTGAAAGCTTGGTCGGTATGGATGCACCTTACACGTCTCCAGATGGGGCGTTTACCGTTTCTAGGAAGGATTCCGTGGTGAACCAATTGGCCACCATTGGGATGAAACCCAGTGACATTGATTACATCGCCTTGTCCCACACCCATTTTGACCATGTTGGCCACGCCAATGAGTTTGCAGGGTCTACCTGGTTGGTACAGGAAAAGGAATATGATTTTGCGACTAGCGAGGAGAACCAAAAGAACAACGCGGACATCTATAATGCCATAAAAGATTTGACCAAGGTCAAGAAAATCGCGAACACCGATTATGATGTGTTTGGCGATGGTACCGTGGTGATGAAATTTATGCCCGGACATACTCCAGGACACCAAGTACTGTTTTTGGATTTGGCCGAGTTTGGTCCTTTGTTGCTTTCTGGCGACATGTACCATTTTTATGAAAACAGGGAATACCGTAGAGTACCCATTTTCAATTACGATGTGGCCCAGACCAAGGCAAGTATGGCAGCGTTTGAGGCCTTTGCAGAGGAAAAAGGGGCAACCGTATACCTACAACATTCCAAAGAAGATTTTGAAAAATTGCCCAAAGCACCCAACTACTTAAAATAATATTTGAAGAAGAACAGCATGTTAGAAATCAAGAATTTACACGCAAGCGTAGAAGATAAAGAAATCCTGAAGGGAATCGACCTAAAGGTGAATGCCGGAGAGGTACACGCCATTATGGGTCCTAACGGGTCTGGTAAAAGTACCTTGGCCTCGGTGATTGCCGGAAAGGAAGAGTTTGAGGTAGAGGAGGGCAGTATTATTTTGGAGGGTGAGGACCTTGATGAGCTTGCCCCAGAGGAAAGAGCGCACAAAGGAATTTTCCTTTCGTTCCAATACCCTGTGGAGATTCCAGGGGTATCGGTAACCAACTTCATCAAAACCGCCATCAACGAATCCCGCAAAGCACGTGGCTTGGAAGAAATGCCCGCCAATGAGATGTTGAAGAAGATCCGTGAGAAATCCGAGTTGTTGGAAATCGACCGCAAGTTTCTTTCCCGTTCCTTGAACGAAGGGTTCTCTGGAGGGGAGAAGAAACGTAACGAGATCTTCCAAATGGCGATGATGGAACCGAAATTGGCCATTTTGGATGAAACCGATTCCGGTTTGGACATTGATGCGCTTCGTATTGTGGCCAATGGAGTGAACAAACTGCGCAACAAGGACAATGCGATCATCGTAATCACTCACTACCAGCGTTTGTTGGATTATATCGTACCAGATTTTGTCCACGTATTGTACAACGGTAAAATCGTGAAATCCGGCACCAAGGAATTGGCGCTTGAGTTGGAGGAGAAAGGGTACGATTGGATCAAACAGGAAGCGACGGTATAAGCATTTTGTCATTCCCATGAAAATGGGAATCCAAATGATTCAAAAACAATCTTAATGAGATTCCTGTTTTCGCAGGAATGACAAGGAGTAAAATATGGATTTAAAGGAAAAATTAATCTCATCATTCTTGGCTTTCGAGAACAATGTGGACTTGGATCATCCGGTTCACGAAGTACGTTCGGAGGCCATCAAGAATTTTGAAAACAAAGGGTTTCCATCCAAAAAGGAGGAAGCTTGGAAATATACATCCCTAAACAGCCTTCAAAAGGTAGATTTCAGCATTTTCCCCAAAGAGGAATCAACGTTGGAATATAAGGATGTGAAGAAATATTTCCTTCACGAGATCGATACCTACAAGATTGTGTTCGTGGATGGGGTATATAGTTCCTACCTTTCGGAAACCACCCATGATGGGGTGGATGTTTGCTTGATGAGCTCCGCTTTCAGCAAACCGATGTTCCGTCAGGTCATCGAGGTATATTTTAACAAAGTAGCCTCTAAGGATGAATCGTTGACCACCTTGAATACGGCTTTTAGCAAGGAAGGGGCCTACATTTATATCCCGAAGAACAAAATGCCCAAAAAGCCTATCCAGATTTTACATTTGGCAACAGGCAATGAGGCAGCGCTCATGTTGCAGCCCCGTAACCTAATCGTGGCGGAAGACAATGCCGAGGTTCAGATCATTGAGCGCCACCAAAGCTTGACGGACAATGAGGTATTCACCAATTCGGTAACGGAAATCTTTGCAGGCAAGGATGCCATTGTGGATTATTATAAAGTTCAGAATGATGCCCCAACGGCATCTTTGGTGGATAACACCTATATTTCACAAAAGGACAGCAGTGTGGTCCGGGTACATACCTTTTCCTTCGGAGGGAAATTGATCCGTAACAACCTGAACTTCTACCAAAACGGCGAACGCATCGATTCTACCTTGAAAGGAGTGACCATTTTGGGGGACAAACAACATGTGGACCATCACACTTTGGTGCACCACAGACAACCCAATTGCGAGAGCCACCAAGATTACAAGGGAATTTTTGGTGATAGTTCCACAGGGGTCTTCAATGGAAAAATCATTGTGGACAAGATTGCCCAAAAGACGGATGCTTTCCAGCAGAACAACAATATTTTGTTGAGCGACAGGGCCACCATCAACTCCAAACCCCAATTGGAAATCTTTGCGGACGACGTGAAATGTTCCCACGGATGTACCATTGGCCAGTTGGACGAGGATGCCCTTTTCTATTTACGATCTAGGGGGATTCCCAAAAAAGAGGCCACAGCCCTGTTGATGTATGCCTTTGCCAACAACGTTTTGGAAAGTGTGCGCATCCCAGAGCTAAAATCAAGGATAAACAAGATTATTGCCAATAAATTGGGTGTAAGGGTCGGTTTCGATCTTTAATAGATAACAGAAATTTAGGCATTCCCATGTTGCAGACCACTTTGGACATACAGACCATCCGCAAGGATTTTCCCATCCTCAACCGAGAGGTAAATGGGCAGCCTTTGGTGTATTTGGATAATGCCGCGACTTCTCAAACTCCCCAGCAAGTGATCGATGTGATTGTGGATTACTATCACAGGTATAATGCGAACATTCATCGCGGGGTACATACACTCTCACAGGAAGCAACAGATGCCTATGAAGTGGCAAGGCAAAAAATCCAGAAACACTTCAATATTGCCCATTCCTACGAAGTGATTTTCACTTCTGGGACTACCCATGGCATCAATTTGGTAGCCACGGGCTTTACTTCCTTTTTAAAAAATGGGGATGAGGTAATCGTTTCCGCCATGGAGCATCATTCCAATATTGTGCCTTGGCAAATGCTCTGTGAGCGCACGGGCGCCACATTGAAGGTGATTCCGATGAATTTGAATGGGGAATTGATTATGGAGGAGTACCACAAGCTATTGAACGATAGGACGAAGTTGGTTTTCTGTAACCATGTGTCCAACGCTTTGGGAACCATCAACCCCATTGAAAAAATTATAGATGCAGCTCATAAAGTGGGTGCAGCTGTTTTGATTGATGGTGCACAGGCTGCGGCCCACATCAAACCCGATCTACAGGCCCTTGATGTGGATTTTTATACCGTTTCTGCCCATAAAATGTGTGGCCCCACGGGGGTAGGCATGCTTTATGGGAAAGAAAAGTGGCTCAACAAACTACCACCCTATCAAGGTGGGGGCGAAATGATCGCTGAGGTTACTTTTGAAAAGACCACCTATGCCGATCTCCCCCACAAGTTTGAAGCGGGCACTCCCAATATTTGTGGTGGCATCGCTTTTGGTGCCGCTTTGGATTACATGAACCATATCGGTTTTGAAGCCATTGCCCAATATGAGGAAGAATTGATGCAATATGCCACGGAACAGTTGCTCACCATAGAAGGATTGCGGATTTATGGAACGGCCAAGCACAAAACTTCGGTGATCTCTTTCAATATTGATGGAATCCATCCGTATGATATCGGGACCATTCTCGACAAATTGGGAATAGCCGTTAGAACAGGTCACCATTGCGCCCAACCCATTATGGATTTTTATAAAATCCCGGGAACGGTAAGGGCCAGTTTCAGTTTTTACAATACCCAAGAAGAAGTGGATGCTTTGGTGAAAGGGGTGAAGAGGGCCAGAAATATGTTGTTGTAGGCCAACCGTTATCATTATCTTAAACACTTGAAAAGCAACTTTCCGAGTTGTATTTTTGAACAAAACCGAAACATGACGATACAAGAGATACAGAATGATATAGTGGATGAATTCTCCATGTTCGATGATTGGATGCAGCGTTATGAGTACATGATAGAACTGGGTAAATCACTTCCATTGATCGATGATCAATATAAGACGGATGACAACTTGATCAAGGGTTGCCAGAGCAAAGTATGGGTACATGCCGAGCTCGATGGGGACAGATTGGTGTTCACAGCAGATAGTGATGCCATCATCACCAAAGGAATCATTGCCATATTGATCAGGGCATTCAGCAATCAAAAGCCAAAGGATATCATCGATGCCGACACCGCTTTTATTGATGAAATTGGATTGAAGGAGCATTTGTCGCCCACCCGGGCCAATGGTTTGGTAAGCATGATCAAGCAATTGAAATTGTACGCTGTGGCCTATCAAACACAATTAAACTAGAACAAGATGAGCGAAGAAATCACCATAGATACCCAAGAACTGGGTGAAAAAATAGTAAGGGTCCTCAAGACCATTTATGATCCCGAGATACCGGTTGACATTTATGAGTTGGGGTTGATTTACGATGTGTTCGTGAACGAGGATAATGATGTTAAGATTTTGATGACCCTAACATCTCCCAACTGCCCAGTGGCCGAAAGTTTGCCCGTAGAGGTGGAAGAAAAGGTAAAATCCATAGACGATTTGAACGATGTGGAGGTGGAAATCACCTTTGATCCTCCTTGGACCCAGGAACTGATGAGCGAAGAAGCGAAGTTGGAGTTGGGTCTTTTGTAGCTGGATTGTAATGTCATTCCGCACGAATACTGAGCGGAGTCGAAGTAAGGTGCGGAATCCATGTTCAATTAAAAAGATTCCTGCTTTCGCAGGAAGGACAGTATGGAAAAAGAAATCATAAACCGAGTTGCCCAAAGCCAATTGGTCACCTTTGACCTGGAAGATTATTATCCCAAAGGTGAACGGAAGGTACTGGACGTTTCAGAATGGCTTTATGAAGGCATTATCTTGCGTGAAAAGGAGTTCCGTGCCTATGTGGATGCCCATAATTGGTCCAACTACCAAGATGCTTATGTGGCGCTTCATTGTTCTTCGGATGCCATAATCCCGGGTTGGGCTTTTATGTTGGTAGCTTCTAGGTTGGCACCCTATGCTAAAAAGGTCGTTGTGGGGAATTTGGTAGATTTGGAAACCTCCCTTTACCAGACCATTCTGGAAAACCTTGATGTCTCAGTATTTAGGGATAAGCCGGTAATCATCAAAGGATGTTCCCATAAACCCGTTCCCGAAAATGCTTACATCATGGCCATGGTAAAAATACAGGAAGTGGCCAAAAGTGTGATGTATGGGGAAGCCTGTTCCTCTGTGCCACTCTTCAAGAAAAAGAAGTAACCAGATTGCTCCAAGACATCTGATATCTGACTTCTGACATCAGAATTTTGAGTTGGAACGGCACGAATTTCACTAATTTACATGAATTCATTTTTATCTTGATTCTTTGAAGATTATAAACAAAAAAGCCCCACATTACTGCAGGGCCATTTTTAGGCAGGTTTTAATTTTATTGTTATTTTACAAATACTCCAAGGGCTGAGGCATTAATGGTTCCATCTGAAAGTGGTTGGGCCGAATTGTTTTTCCATAGGGTTGCAACGTTGATGTTATTGCCATTTTTAACATCGCCCGCAACATAGATGTCAAGCCCATCCAAATAGATACTATAGGCCCTTGAAGAGGTAGTTCCGTCCGCAAGAGCCTGAGCGGTTGTATTCTTCCAAACCGTGGCAACTGCAAGATTATTGCCATTGGTTTTGGTTCCTGTAGCATACACATCACCATCTTTAACAAATATGGATGTGACCTGTGCATTGGAGATACCATCGGATATATCTTGGATTACCCCATTTTTCCAGATGACTGCTACGGATATATTGTTGGCATTTTTATAACTTCCACCCAAATAAACATCGTTTCCTACCACATACACGGCTTGAGCAATAGACCCAGGGATTTGACCGGGTAAATTTTGGATTACTCCGTTCTTCCATAAAGTAGCCACGGGCAGATCATCGGCATTATTAATATAGCCAGCTACATAAACGTCTCCATCCGAAACAAATACAGAGAAGGCACTGGAATCCTTGTCTCCATTGGTCAATGCTCCAAAACCTCCGTTTGTCCATAAGGCAGCCATGTTGCTGGTTCCCGAATGGATATACCCGGCGACATACACATCTTCTCCATCCACATAAACTGATGATGGAATTGAATTGAATAGACCACTGGCCAAATCTTCGGTGTTCCCATTCTTCCAAAGGAAGGGCAAGTATATAAAATTATCATTGGCCATGCTTCCGGTCAGATAAGTGTCGTGGCCTTTGACAAATACAGATCTTGCAATAGAAGAGTTGCTTCCAAGCGAGATTTTCTGGATCACCCCATTTTTCCATGAGGTTGCCATGGATATCTTATCGGCATTAGTTGTATAACCTGCCACATACACGTTGGGGTGAACGGTCACTGTACAGGTGGCCTCATCACCATCAACAGAGGCTGTGATGGTAGCAGTACCCGACCCAGTGGCGGTTACGTTGCCGTTTTCATCCACAGTGGCCACATTTTCGTTGTCCGAACTCCAAGTGATGTCGGAGTTGTTCCCTTGGTTTAGCGTGGCGGTCAAGGGAGCATTGTCAAGCGTAAACAGCTCCAATGAACTCTTATCAAGGGCAATGGTAGTGGTCACTGTGAAGTTGGTCACACTGGTGGCGGTTTCTCCATCCACTGTTACACTGAATTTACCTGTGGTCGCCCCTTCAGGAACAGTGACGATAAGTTTGGTACTGGTAGCGATGGCCACATTGGCGGGCACATTGCCAAATTTTACTTCATTTTCTGCCGGTGTGGCACTGAAATGGGTTCCATTAATGGTGACCTGCGTACCCACAGGCCCAGAAGCAGGATTAAAATCGATTATGGTGGGCATAGTGTCCATGGGTTTTGGATCATCGTCTTTGCCACAGGACCAAATGAGCACAAAGGCCATTGTAAAGAGCAATACAGGGAATAAGGTTCCTTTTCTTTTCATGGTAATTGTTTTTGAAAGTGTAAGAAAGGACATTATGTACCTATAAGTAGAGGTCAATTGGTGTGTGGCCTTAACAGTTTGACGGATGGCGCTTTTGGATTCAGTAGGTAAGAAAAAGGCCCAGCGATTAACTGGGCCTACAACATGGATACAAGAAAAATTTTATTTTAGAAAGACAGAGTTTCCGGATGCAAACTTTGTCCCATCAGTAAAGTTCTGTACAGTTCCATTGACCCATAAAACTTGTTTTGTGCCAAGATCATCACCAGCAACATAAACATTGTCTCTGTCAACAGCTATTGAAATTCCATCTGCCGAATGGGTGCCATCGGTAAGATATTGTGGTGTCCCATCAATCCAAACGGTGGATAGAAAACTACCAGTATTTCCCGTAGCATATACTACATCGTTCTGTACAAATATGGAGAAGATAACGGTATTGATGTTCCCATCATCAAATGGTTGAGCAATCCCATTTTTCCAATATGTTGCAACTCGATCGTTGTTGGCATTGGTGGAAAATCCTGCACCATATACGTTACTCCCATCAATAAAAACTGAAATTATTGCCGATGAACCATTTAAGTTGGATAGCTCTTGTGTTGAACCATTTTTCCAGAGTGTTGCCACAGGCAAGTTGTTGTCGTCATAAATATAACCTCCAACATATACGTCTCCCTCAATAACGGATACGGAGCGAGCCCAAGATTCATTGTTGCCTTCATAAAGCTCGGTCATGACCCCATTTTTCCATAGAACAGCCATGCGAGGGGAGTAATCCATAGAACCGACCACGTACACATTTTGACCATCGACATATATGGATTGTGGAAAGGCATCAACAATCCCATTGGAAAATTCTTGGGCCACCCCATTTTTCCATAGGGTTGCTATGGCTATGTTATTGGCATCGTTAACGAAGCCAGTTACGTAAACGTCAGAGCCACTAACAAATACAGATCTTGCACCTGCGGTAGTGGTCCCATCCGATAATTCTTGTAGAACACCGTTCTTCCAAAGGGCCGCAACCGAAACATTATTGTCATTTGTTATTGATCCGGCCACATACACATTTGGGTTTACCACAACAGTACAAGTGGTCGTGGTCTTGCCCAACTTGGCCGTGATGATGGCAGTGCCAGATTTTACCGCAGTAACATTCCCCGTTTCATCCACCGTGGCTACTTCCTCATTGTCCGAGGTCCAAATGATCTCAAGACCTTCTGCATTGGTCACAGTGGCCGTTAGGGTTTCAGTATCCAAGGTGTATAGTTCCAAAGATTCCTTGTTCAGGGCAATGGTAGGGGAATCCGGTTCTGGCTCTACATCTTCCACGGCGATGGTAACTTCGGCATAGCGCCCCACAATGCCATCATGGGCCATAATGGTAATGGTATGTTCTTCGGCGGTCTCAAAATCGAGGTGTTTCCCTTGGGCCAAGCTTAAATTACCCGAAGGGGAGATTTCGAAAAGGTCATCATCATTGGTGCGGATGCTAAAGGTGATTTTGTCATGGTCCACCTCATCTTTGGCGGTTACAGTGCCAATGATCTGGGTGTCTGAAATGTCTTCCTTGGCACTAAAGCTATGATCCTTGACTACCGGGGCGGTATTTACATAGGTTGATACAGGCTCGTTGGGGTCGCATGCCCATAATACGGTTACGGCCAAGGTACCCCATAAAAGTTTTCTAATTTTCATTTTTCTGAATTTTTGATATTAAGGCACAACAAGATGGACTATTAACATGGAATTGGAAGTGAGGATCTTACCTATGCCTCTTTTGGATTGATGGATGAAGAGTGATTTCCAACACACAACCCTTTGCTGAAAGAAATCGAATTAAAAATGTGACATTTCTTACTTTTGAGGTCTAAACAGTAAACTCCATACTATGAAAAAATTACTTTTAACCGCTATGGCCTCATTCGTGCTGGTAGCCGTTTCGGCACAGACCGCGGAAGAACTGAAGGCCCAGATTGCCCCCAAGAAGGATTCCATTGCCGCTATACAAGGACGCGTAAATGCATTGCAGGCCCAACTGGATGCGCTGCCCGGTTGGAAAATTGGTGCTTTTGGTACCATTGGCGGGAGCCTTTCCCAATTCAATAACTGGTTCGCGCAGGGAATTCCGAACAACTCATCAGGAAACATTGGGTTTACCGTGAATGCCTTTGCCAACCTCCAAGAAGAAAAATTCTTTTGGAGAAATGCTGCCAACGTAAACTTGGCTTGGGTGAAATTGGATGACAAGGACGATCCAACGGATGATGATAGCTTCCGTCAGGCAACGGATGTGTTCAATATTTCATCCTTGTACGGTAGAAAACTGAGTGAACATTTTGCCGTTTCTGCTTTGGCGGAATATAGGACCACACTGTTGAGCAACTTTAACGACCCCGGGTATCTTGACCTTGGTGTGGGTGCTACATGGACCCCGATTCCCGATTTGATCGTGGTGATCCACCCGCTCAAATACAACTTTGTGTTCAGCAAGGAGGATACCATTTTTGAATCTTCCATGGGTGCCAAGATCGTGGCGGACTACACCAAACAGATCGGTGCCGTAAGCTTTAAAAGTAACCTCTCCATGTTCCAGAGCTACAAGAGCAGTGATCTGAGCAACTGGACCTGGACCAACTCTTTTTCCTATACCTTGTGGAAGATGATCGGTGTTGGATTTGATTTTGGTTTGAGGAACAACAAACAAGAAACTCTTAACTATATAGTGAACCGCGCCCCGACACCCGACCCGGCAGCGACTTTCGATACCATCGACAACGAACTGCAAACCTATTGGACACTTGGATTGAGCTATAAGTTCTAATACTTCACAAAACAAAAAAAGCCCTCAGAATCGAGGGCTTTTTTGTGGGGTTTAATATGATTTTTCAAGTTTTCAAGACCATGTCTAAGTAGGTTAAGATCAATGAAGATCGTGGGGTCGACACTAAATGACTTAAAAACAATATGAAAGTAGTTCTCTTGTGGTTATCCCCTAAACTTTTGTTGTGAACACCCTAAAACTTGTGGTATCTGTACCCAAAAAAGCAGTTCATCGAAGAAGTGATACACTTTGCCTACGGGGTTTAAAGCTCGTCCAAATGCTCGGGATATAGAAAGTTATTGTACGGGAATCGGGTCACATGGATATCCCTTACCTCGTCGTACACCCTTTTTCGGAATTCTTCCAGATTTTCCTTGTTCAAAGCGGAAATAAAAAGTGCCCTGTCCCCGATCTTGTTGAACCAAGTGTTTTTCCATTCCTCTAAGGTGAAATGTGCAGAGGTACGTTCGGTGACCAAATCATCCTCTTCAATAGTTTCAGGATGGTATTGATCTATTTTGTTGAAGACCATGATAGTCTTTTTTTCGGCACAGCCAATTTCACCCAAAATTTGGTTCACCGAAGCGATGTGCTCCTCAAAATTGGGGTGGGAAATATCCACCACATGCAAAAGTAGGTCGGCTTCCCGAACCTCATCCAAGGTACTTTTAAAACTTTCCACCAATTGGGTCGGTAACTTTCGGATGAAACCTACCGTATCGCTCAATAAAAAAGGCAAATTGCCAATGACCACTTTCCGCACTGTAGTGTCCAAAGTGGCAAATAACTTGTTTTCGGCGAACACCTCACTTTTGCTGATTACATTCATCAAAGTGGATTTGCCCACGTTGGTATATCCCACCAAAGCCACACGTACCAGAGCACCACGGTTCCCACGTTGGGTTTCCATTTGGCGGTCGATCTTGACCAGTTTCTTTTTTAAAAGGGCAATACGATCACGCACGATCCGTCTATCCGTTTCAATTTCCGTTTCCCCGGGTCCACGCATACCGATACCCCCACGTTGACGTTCCAAGTGCGTCCAAAGTCCCGTCAATCGAGGTAAGAGATATTCGTATTGGGCCAGTTCTACTTGGGTACGGGCATAACTGGTCTGTGCCCTTTGGGCAAAAATATCGAGAATGAGTCCCGTTCTGTCCAAGATCTTGCAACGAAGGATCTTTTCGATGTTGTTCTGTTGGGCTGGGGTCAATTCGTCATCAAAGATGACGGAACCAATTTCGTTTTCCTTCACGTAATGTTCCACCTCTTCCATCTTACCGCTACCGATGTAGGTCTTGGGATTGGGCACATCAATGCGTTGCACAAAGCGCTTTTTTACCTCGCCCCCCGCTGTGTAGGTCAAAAACTCCAGTTCATCCAAATACTCGTTCACTTTGGTCTCATCCTGTGTTTGGGTAATCACCCCTACGAGTACGGCCTTTTCATAATCTATCGACTTCTTTTCTAGCATCAAAAGGAATTAAAGTGCAAATCTACACAATGTTTTGAAAGCTCATTTTGGTTCTTTGGCTTTTAAAGGTTGATGAACGCGGAAAACTCTATAATTTGACCTCATTGTTTCCTATCTTGAGGACGTAATTCAACCTAACCCAAAATGATGCTCCAGATGGATTCTGCCCAAAGCGGAAGAAACTGTCGTTTTTCTTCCCCCGTCCTAACGATTTTTCTATTTTTTACCTTGATTTACAGTGGTCTTCAAGCCCAAAATTCTGCCATTCCGAAACCCGAGGACGTCATCGGGTTCAAGGTGGGTTCCGATTTTCATTTGGCCACCTATGAACAGTCCATCGAGTATTTTAAAAAGTTGGATGCAGCCAGTGATTTGGTGGAAATGCGTGAAACCGGAAAAACGTCCGAAGGCCGTACCTGGTATTATGTGTTGATTTCCTCCAAAGCGAATTTGGCCAAAATTGACCATTATAAAGAAATCTCCCAAAAACTGGCCCATCCCAAAGGGATAACCAAGGAATTGGCAAAACAGTTGTCCGCCGAAGGCAAGGCTATAGTGGATCTCAGTGGTGGTCTTCATGCTTCCGAAGTGGCAGGGGCACAGCATATCATCACATTGGCAGATCAAATCATCAGCGAGGCGGATACCCCCAAATTCAAAGCCATTTTGGAGAACGTGATCTTGGTGCTTTGGCCTTCTTTGAACCCCGATGGGCAGGATATCATCGCCAATTGGTATATGGAAAATGTGGGAACGCCTTACGAAACGGCCCGAACCCCTTGGCTCTATCAAAAATATGTGGGGCATGATAATAACCGTGATGCCTATATGTTGAATATGTTGGAATCACGGGTGGTAGGCCGCACTTGGAGGGAATGGGAGCCTAATATCATCCATGTACACCATCAATCCTCGCCGTTCCCAACTAGAATTTGGCTACCTCCTTTTGCCGAACCCGTAGCTACACAAACCCCACCCTTGATGGCTAGGGAAGTGAACATGATCGGTATGGCCATGGCCAGGGATTTGGAGTCCGAAGGACTGCCCGGCGCCGTTCACATGGGGAAAGGTTTTGATGCGTGGTATCCTGGTTATATCGATTACCTACCCATGATGCAGAACATCCCTTCTTTCTGGACGGAAACGGCTTTGTACCGATATGCCACACCCTATTTTTATACCTTGAGCGATTTTCCAAAAGACCGTCGCGATTTGCGGGTGGAATCCCTTTACAGCAGCCCATGGAAAGGAGGTTGGTGGCGTTTGTCCGATGCCATGCAATATATGCAAGTGGCTTCCATTGCGGTGTTGGATTATGCCGCGAAATACAAGGAAACCCTGCTTTTCAACAAGTATCAGTCCGGGATCAATACCATAGAAAAATATAAGAACGAGCCACCTTATGCCTATATCGTTCCACAAAAACAGCGCGATCCTGTTCGGCCTGTGGAACTGTTGAAGCGTTTGGCCTTCAACGGAATTCAAATTTCACAATTGGAAAAGCCGATGGAATATTCAGGCGTGACCTATCCGAAAGGTACTTGGGTAATCCCGATGGATCAGGAATTTGCCGAAATGGCCCGTCAGGTTTTGGATGTTCAGGTATATCCCGATCTAAGGGAATCACCAGATGGACCTTTGGAACAACCTTATGATGCCGCGGGTTGGACCCTTCCTTTTCAAATGGAAGTGGACGTGGTGACAGGAATGATGCCTCTGTCAGATGAATTCCGAAATGCATTAAAACCGGTGGAAGGCACACCTTTGGAAACCACTGATGATGAAAACAAGGATTTGGACAAGGCCGATTTTGCTCCCGGAGCAGGGTTCGATACCGATAAGATTGCTGCGGGTATCAAACCATTGCCTGGAACACTTCGCGGTAGTGGAAGTACCCTTTGGCTGGACCCAGCTGAAAACAACAGTTTTAGGGTCATTGCCGAAGCCATGAACTTGGGCTCCTCCGTGGTGTATGACGCCAAATCCAAAAAATATGGCATTCAAGGAGCAAGTCGAGGCAAGATGCAACAATGGGTGAACGACTATGCCATCAACGGGGTTTTAGGTTCCGGTTCGGGCTCTTCTAAAGTGAAGACGCGAATTGGTGTGTACCGACCTTGGACCGCCAGTATGGATATGGGGTGGACCCGTTGGTTGCTGGACAATTTTGGTTTTGGATATGTTTCCATCCGCAATTCCGATTTTATGTTGGACAATCTAAAAGAACGTTTTGATGTGATCGTGATGGCATCCGAATGGCCTGGATCCATAGAAAATGGACTGCAACCAGGTTCCGCACCCCCACAGTATGCTGGAGGTTTGGGAGAACTGGGTGCCCGTAACCTCAACTCCTTTGTGAAAGAGGGAGGAACATTGGTCACCTTGAACCGAAGTTCCGATTTTGCCATTCAGGCGTTGCACCTGCCCGTTAAAAATGTGGTTGATCATGTGGACAGGGCCAAATTCTTTACAGGAGGTTCTATCATGCAAGTGGAAACCAATCCAAGTCATCCGGTAATGGCAGGAATGATGGACAAGGCCAATGTATTTGTGTACAGTAGCCCTGTTTTCAGTACCGAAGAAGGTTTTGAAGGAGAAGTGTTGGCCAAATACCAGGCACAAGGTTCTCCATTAATGTCAGGCTACCTCGTCGGAGAAAATTTCATGAACGGGAATGCGGCAGCTTTGGACGTAAAACATGGAAATGGGCATGTGTTGTTGTTCGGGTTTCAACCGCAATGGCGGGGACAGCCCATGGGCACATATCGTACTTTGTTCAATGCATTATTGTATGCCAACCAATTGCCACAAGCCAAACGGGACATCCCTGAAGGTTGGGATAGTGTACATGGAAAGGCGACAGAACCTAAACCGGAAAAGGAGTAGGGTATCCATTCGATTTTGTACTTTGCAATGGATGAACTTCTAAAGGCAAGAGCAAATTGTACAGTTCCAAAGACAAGTACACGGTAGCGTTTTACAACCTCGAAAATTTTTTTGATACCACGGACGATCCCTATTCCTTGGATGATGACTTTACGCCCAAGGGTTTTAGGCGATGGACCGAGTCCCGATTCTGGAATAAGGTGGGCAAGGTTTCCAAGGCGATTTCCAAAATTGGGTTGGATGATAGCGATATTCCACCTGTATTGGTTGGGATAGCTGAGGTTGAGAACAAAACCGTCATTCGGGCGTTGCTAAAATCGAAAAAGCTAAGGGATATCAACTACGACTTTGTTCATTTTGATTCTCCTGACGAGCGGGGCATAGACACAGCACTCATTTACAATCAGGATCATTTTCAAGTATTTCATGCGGAAACCTTGCCGTTGATCGTCGCAAATACCAATGGCGACAGGGATTTGACCCGGGACATTTTGTACGTCCACGGAAAATTGCATCAAGAAGATGTGCATGTTTTTGTGAACCATTGGCCATCAAGGCGAGAGGGAGCAGAAATAACGAGTTACAAACGGGTAAAGGCGGCAGAAACCATTCTTCAAAGGCTGGAAAAGATTGATGAGGAATTCCCGAACTGTATCGTTATGGGCGATTTTAACGATGACCCCAATTCGGAAAGTATCCAAACCTTGATGGCCAGCAAACAGTTCATCAATCCTATGAAATCCTTATTGTCTCCCGTGTCAGGAAGTGCCAATTACAAAGGGGCTTGGAGCCTTTTTGACCAAATCTTGGTTTCCCACAGTTTTTTGAACTATGAACCCGGCACCCATAGTTTTGTTAAAGCGGCTGTGTTCTCTCCCAGATTTTTAAAGGAGTGGAAAGGAAGATACAAGGGCAACCCTTTTCGCACTTATGGTGGCTCCAACTATTTAGGGGGATATAGTGATCACTTTCCTGTTTATGTGGTTTTGGAAGAACACAAATAAGTAGGAAAAAGAATACACCACATAAAAGTTAATTTTCACAACAACTTACAGCAAAACACTATGTATTTCATCGAAAAAAGTAGGAGTTTTATCGATGAATACTGCATATCCTGATATCTTCGTAGTCCAAATCTTACCTTAACTTAACTATGGATTACAAGTTACCTATCGGGGCAAAGGGAGCGATCTTCTCCATTTTATTTTCAGTTTTGGGAATATATGCTGTTATGGGCCAATCCCAAAAGGCCAAAGAACAGATCAAGGCAACGTACAATCAAAGTAAAATGGCTTCATTCATTTCTGAATTGGAGGCCGAACATCAAAATACAGCTCAAAAAATTAGCCAATTGAAGGCCTCAAAAGGAATCAGGATTTCCGAAAAGACTGCTGATGGTTCCCCCATTGAGCTGAAAGCTATTGGTTCCGATGGAACCCCATTGTACTATACTACACTGAACGATCCCTCTAGTCAAACGTCAAGGGCCAATGCCCTTTATGAGAAAGGTCTTTTGAATTTGGGACTTACCGGAAACGGTATGGAAGTGGGTGTTTGGGATGCAGGAATTGCCCTGACTACCCATCAAGAATTTGATACACGTGCCAAAAATGCGGATGGTTCCAGTGAAATTAGCCTTCACTCGACTTTGGTTACCGGAAATTTGATTTCATCTGGTGTTGAGGCCAATGCACAAGGGGTGGCGTATGGTGCACAAGCCATGACATACGATTGGACCCGCGATAAAATTGAAGTGGCCGAAGCAGCCGCCAATGGTATGTTGTTGAGCAACCATTCCTACGGAATTCTTTCCGATAGGGTGCCGGATTGGTATTTTGGTGCCTACATTAAGGTTACCCAGGATTGGGACAAGATCATGTACAATGCGCCATACTATTTGATGGTGACCGCAGCAGGGAATGCCCAAAATTCGTACGATAACGCTTCTCCTAATTTTGGTAAGACCGCCGATGGGTTCGATTTATTGCTTGGATTTACTACCACCAAGAACGGATTGACCATCGCAGGTGCAAACACGGAAATCGACAGCAAAGGAAATCTGGTAAAAGCTTCAGTTGCGGGATACAGCAGTTTTGGACCTGTGGATGATGGCCGTGTGAAGCCAGATTTGGCTGGGGATGGTTCCAATATCCTTTCCACCAGTTCTGCCAGTAACAGTAGCTATCAAGTATCTTCAGGTACTTCCATGGCCGCTCCTGGTGTTACAGGATCCCTTTTGTTGTTGCAACAGTACCATGAAGAATTGTTTGGGACCTATATGAAAGCGGCAACCCTTAAGGGTTTGGCCCTTCATACTGCGGATGACGTGGGTGCTAAAGGCCCAGACTACAAAATGGGTTGGGGGGTGATGAACGCCAAAACAGCTGCAGAATTGCTTCAAAATAAAGAATACACCAGCTTGATCCAAGAAGAAAGTCTTGCCAATGGGGAAAGCTTCTCTATCACTGTTGTTGCCAACGGAAACGAACCTTTGATGGCTTCCATTTCTTGGACGGATCCTGAAGGGGAATATGTGAACCGCGGGGATTTGAACAGCACTACGGCCGCACTGATCAATGATCTGGATATCAGGATTACCAAAAATGGGGAAACCCACCTCCCATGGAAATTAAATCCTGCCAAAGCCAATGATGCAGCCACGCAGGGGGACAATAAAGTGGATCCCTATGAAAGAATTGAAATTGATAATGCCTCTGGAACGTATACCATTACCATAACCCACAAGGGGAACTTGAAAAATGGAGCTCAGGATTTTTCCTTGATCGTATCAGGTGCCCAGGTGTCCAAATGTTCCATTGAAACGCCATCCAGTTTGGAATTGGTTTCATCTACTGCTACTGGATCTACCATTTCTTGGAACGAAGCGGAAGAAACCCTTTTTGAAGTGCAATACAAATCCGTGGATACGGATATTTGGACTAGTGAATATGTTTGGGAGAACAGTTTTGAACTGGCCAATCTGGAAATGGGTAAGGTATACGAAGCCCGTGTCCGCTCCATCTGTACCGAAAATGCAGTATCCGAATTTTCGGAGACCATCGAATTTGAATTTAACGGCGAGGAGACGCAAATGATGAGCTATGCTCCCCTCAGCTATCCGCAAGAGTTGAACATTTCCGTGTTCCCCAACCCCGCCGTTGATTATTTGAACGTTGAGGCCGAATTGTCCAAAGATGCCCAATATTCCATCGTGACCACAGCGGGCAATGTAATTAGGAGTGGCAAGACACAGGGGTCTATCAACGTATCATCCCTTTCTTCCGGACTGTATGTTTTGGTCGTACAGGATTATGCCGGTATCAAGAGTACCAAGTTCTACAAAAACTGATCGCTATGGAATCCTTTAAAATCAACCCCTATTTTAATGGGGAAACCCGAAGGTTGGAAAGGCTGGTAAAGCTGATTTTCCTGCCGATTATTCTTTTTTGAGATTTTTTACTTCGCTCAAAATGACATTACAATTGCATTCGAGAAAATTGGTGTAATTCGTGTCAAACCTAAATTAATCACAACCTAGTGCAACCTACCGTCACCCTGAATTCATTTCAGGGTCTCATTACATCATCGTTTCTTCTATTATGGATGATGCAGAACTCGTTTCGCATGACGTTGGCACATCACACTTTTTTGATTTCTTCGTAGGATAAAAGTTCTTCATTGCGCATACGCAAGAACACCTGTGCCGTGGTCACCACATCCAGTTCGCAGTAAGTGATGATTCGATCTAGGTCGTTTTCTTCGTAGAACACATCCTTCACCATACTGCCATCCATGTCTTCTTTGGGCGAAGGAATGCCCAGCACATGGGCCAAAAGTTTGAGCGATGTATAATGCTTGAAATCCCCGAACTTCCACAGTTCCATGGTGTCCAAGTGGGGGACTTCCCAAGGTTTTTTTCCGAATAGATCCAGTTTATAGGGCAAATTGAGCCCATTGATGACCATTCTTCGGGCAATGTAGGGGAAATCGAATTCCTTGCCGTTATGGGCACAGAGCAGGTGTTTGGTCTGGCTGAAATGGTCTTTGAGCAATTGTTTGAACTGCTTCAAGATATGGACTTCCTCCCCGTGAAAGGACGTGACCCGAAAATTACGCTGGTCCCCTTTCATGTTGAAATACCCAACGGAAATACAGACAATTTTCCCGAACTCGGCCCAAATGCCGGCCCGCTCATAAAAATCCTCCGCGGTAATTTCATCCTTGCGTTGGTACTGCGATTTTTGTTCCCAAAGCGTTTGGGAAGTTTCATCCAAATCGGAAAAATGTTGTTTTTGGGGTACGGTCTCAATATCCAAAAAGAGGATATGCTCCAGGTTAAGTTTATAAAGCATGGCAAAAATTTAAAAAAGAGCGGTCTGCTTTGCAGGGCTCTCGTGTTCCAATAACCATTTTTTTCTATGCAGTCCACCTGCATAGCCTGTGAGGTCTCCGTTGGTTCCGATTACGCGATGGCAGGGTACTACGATCCAAAGTGGATTTTTGCCATTGGCTGAGGCTACTGCACGAATGGCTTTTACATCGCCCAATCTTTTGGAAAGGTCTAAATAAGAAATGGTTTTTCCAAAAGGAATTTCAAGTAAGGCATCCCAAACTTTCTTTTGAAAGTCAGTGCCGGAAGGATTCAGTTTGAAGGTAAATTCGGTTCGGTTTCCTTCAAAATATTCTTGTAATTGCCGTACCGCTTCTTCCAATGCGGCTGGAATTGTACCGATAGGTTTTTTATCGTCCAAAACGGTGATAGAAGCTAGTCCGTTTTCATCTCCTTTGAATTCAGCAATTCCGATAGGAGTTTGTAAATAAGCAGTTTCCATTACTCCACTTCACTTTCACCTTCAATAATTCCTAAGCGCTGTGCCCGTTGGTGCCAGTTCTTTCTGGCCAGGGACTGAAGGTCTTCCACGTTGTCGCTTTCATCCATGATCTCCAATCCGAGCAAGGTTTCGATGACATCTTCCATGGTCACCAGTCCACTCACGGAGCCGTACTCGTCCACCACTAAGGAAACATGTTCCCGTTGCTTCACAAACTTGTCAAACAGTTCAGGAATGGGTTTGGTCCGACTGGTCACCAATATTTCCCTTTTCAATTCGGAAAGGGTTTGATCACCTTTATTATTGATGATGGCCTCCATCAACTCATCTTTTAGAAAAAAGCCGGTAATGTTGTCCATCCGATCTTTGTACAAGGGTATTCGGGAAAAGCGAAGCGGTCGGTTGGCGTCAAAAAATTCTTTGATGGTCATGTCCTCGGAGGCAATTTTCATGACCGTTCTGGGGGTCATCACGTCCTTGGCCAGGATCTCATCAAATTTCAATAGGTTTTTGATGACCTTGGATTCCGATTCCTGGAATACCCCTTCTTCGTGTGCAATCTCTGTCATGGCGGTAAAATCCTCCCTGCTCAATACGCTGCCATGTTCTCCTTTGGCCCCTATCAATTTGGTGAACAGTTGCAAAACCCATAAAAGACCGGTCCATTTTAGGAGAAACACCATTATGGTAAGTGTCTTCGATGTAAAGTTTGCCAATTGTTTCCAATAGGTGGCACCAATGGTCTTAGGTATGATTTCTGAGGCCACCAGGATTAATATTGTCATTAGGGTGGACACAATGCCCACCATAAGATCTTCGGTGAGCTTGAAGCCCAAAATGGAGCGTTCCGTGGTCCCGTACATTTCTGCATAAGCAACTTTCGCCTGTACCCCTACCAAAATGGCCCCTACCGTATGTGCCACGGTATTGAGGGTAAGAATGGCAATCAAGGGCTTGTCCACATCCTTTTTAAGGTTTTCCAGAGTGGAAGCATAATCCTTGCCCGCCTGTTTTTTTACATTGATGAAAGTGGGGGTGATGCTCAGCAACACTGCCTCCAATATGGAGCACAAAAAGGAAAAGAAGATGGAAATAAGGGCATAAAATATAAGAAGTCCCATAGGCTAGATCTTGAGTGGCAAGATAGCGAATCGGAACTAATTTTTAAGGTTGCTGGCCATGGCTTTGTAAAAAACATCCATCAAAGCCGTTCGGATGTTCAATCCATAAAGTTCCCTGTGGTCCCGGGAAGGATATACCCTGTTCGACAAAAAGATAAAAGTCACATGCTTTTCAGGGTCGGCCCAAACAAATGTTCCGGTAAAACCAGAGTGCCCGAAACTGGCTGCACTGGCCAAAGGGGAGGGGTAAGCTTCTTCTAGGGGTAATTCGGAATTGTCCAGCAAAGGTTTGTCAAAGCCCAACCCACGTCGGTTTTCGTTATCGGGATATTGTACTGTGGCAAATTCCTTTACCGTTCTCCGGGAGATAAGCTGTTGGCCATCTACACTGCCATAATGTTGATAGAACAACATAAGCTTGGCCAGATCATCGGCCGTGCCGAAAAGTCCCGCATTGCCGGAAACCCCACCGAACAACGAAGCGTTTTCATCATGCACCCAGCCTTTTACCAAGGTTTTTCTATATAGGGTATCGATTTCTGTGGGCACAATGGCGTTTACAAAATGTTTGGTGCTGGGCAGATAGCCCAAGGTATGGCAGCCCAAAGGCTGATAAAAATTCTCATGGAGGTAGGTTTGGTAATCCGTATGGGTAATCTGCTCGATCAACCTTGGGAAAATCAAGAAGGAAAGCCCAGAGTAGTTATACTTTTTTTCTTCGGATACCTTGGAGCGATTGATGATTCGGTCTATTTTCCGTTCAAATCGGTCATTGACGAAAAGGTCATCGTATGCCTGTTTTTGGAATTTTTTGCTGGAAGTTTGATGGATAAACCGCTTTTTGAGTTTCCCGTTCCGCATCACTTTCTGTAAAAAAACGATATAGGGAACGAGCCCTGCTTGGTGCGCTAGAATTTCGCGTAATGTCAAGTCCTTTTTGTCCTTTTGATGTTTCCACGGTTCCCAGTAGGTGCTGAAGGGAACATCCAAATCGAGTTTTCCTTCATCCACGAGTTTCATCAATGCGGGCAAGGGACCGGAAATCTTGGTTACGGAAGCCAGATCGTAAAGGTCGTTCAGTTTTACGGGCTCAATGCTATCATAGGTATGGAATCCGTATGCTTTATGAAAAATGACGGTATCGTTGATGGCGACCAACAATTGTGCGCCCGGAAATGCCAAGCTATCGATGCCCATGTTCATAATGGAATCCACTTTTTGGTTGATATAGGCTTCATCCAAACCTAATTTGGAAGGAAGGGCATGGATAAGTTCACGTTGGGCCACTCCCATGTTCATCATTAAAGCGAAGAACACCAAGGATAGAAAGCTTTTTTTCATTTTTTTGGAGGATTTAACCCAAAGTACGGATAAAATCCTTGGCGAAATAACTGGCAATAATGTTGGCACCCGCTCGTTTGATGGCGGTCAATTGTTCCAACATGACGGCATCGTGGTCCAGCCAACCTTTTTCTGCCGCTGCTTTAACCATGGCGTATTCCCCGGAAACTTGGTATACGGCCACGGGGACATCCACCTCGTTTCTGATTTCACGAACGATGTCCAAATAGCACAATCCAGGTTTTACCATCACGATATCGGCACCTTCGTCGATGTCCAATTGCGTCTCACGAATGGCTTCATACCGATTGGAATAATCTATCTGATACGTCTTTTTGTCCTTGGGCACATTGGCGATGTCCACAGGGGCAGAATCCAAGGCATCCCGAAACGGACCATAAAAGGCACTGGCGTATTTAGCAGAATAGGCCATAATACCGGTATTGATGAAACCTTCATCTTCTAAGGCTTCGCGAATGGTCAGGATTCGCCCGTCCATCATATCACTGGGTGCCACAAAATCGGCTCCCGCTTGGGCATGGGATACGCACATTTCTGCCAATACCTCGGCAGTTTCATCATTTAAGATCTGTCCCTCGGCTACAATGCCGTCGTGACCATAAGAAGAAAAGGGGTCTAGGGCCACATCCGTCATCACCAACATTTGCGGGCAGGCATTTTTGACTGTTTTTATGGCACGTTGCATGAGACCATTGGGGTTGAGTGCCTCGGTTCCTTTGTTGTCTTTCAGCTTGTCATCCACCTTTACAAAGAGCAAAACGGAACATAATCCCATTTTCCACAATTCCTTTACTTCGTTTTCCAATTGGTCCAAGCTCAAACGGAAATAATTGGGCATGGATGGGATTTCTTCCTTGATGCCTTTGCCTTCGGTCACAAAAAGAGGGACCAAAAAATCGTCTGGGGTTACTACTGTCTCGCGAACCAACCTTCGGATGGATTCGGAGGCACGAAGTCTTCGATTGCGTATTAATGGATACATATGCTGTTATATTTCAATTTCACCAAATAAATATGGAGCGGCTTTCCCAGAGATTTTGACCCTCTCGCCCAAATACTCGCAAACCAGATCTCCTTGTCGTTTCGAAAGTTGTTTGGCCGTCATTTTGGTCTTTTGTAATACTTCTGACCAATATGGGGTAAGGGAAGTATGTGCAGACCCGGTTACAGGATCTTCAGGTATGCCACAGGCTGGGGCAAAAAAGCGGGAAACAAAATCAACCTCGCTACCAGGAGCGGTTACAATGACCCCTCGAACATCCAACTGACTTAATAGATGATGGTTAGGCTGTATGGATTCAACTTCTTGTTGATTGTTGTAGATCAACATGTAATCCGTTTTGCCCTTGAATGTTTTTATGGGTTTAGCACCGATAGCCTCGTCTAGTTCCTGCAAATTTTGTATGCCCACTAAGTGGTCGGTAGGAAAATCCAAGGTCAACCATCCATTGGCTGCTTTTTCAACGGTAAGTTCCCCACTTCTTGGAGAATAAAAACGAATGGTATTTTCTTTTAATTCATAATAGTGAAAAAGCACATAAGCAGTTGCTATAGTGGCGTGGCCGCAAAGGTCTACTTCCACTTCGGGCGTAAACCAACGGAGTTCGTAGATTCCGTCCTTTTTTACTGCGAAAGCGGTTTCGGCCAGATTGTTCTCTTGGGCAATCTTCTGCATGAGCTCAGCTTCCAACCATTTTTCCAAAATACAGACGGCCGCCGGGTTGCCTCCAAACGTTTTACTGGTAAAGGCGTCAATTTGATAGATTTTTTGTCTCATAGGCCTAGTTTCAGAACAAAGCTACGTATTAAACCCAATCTTTCGGGCTCTGGAGAACCCCAATCAGTTTTTCTTCTTCACTTCCTTTTTCTGGATGATGGTCATATCGCCATTGCACATGGGGAGGTAGGCTCATCAAAATACTTTCGATGCGGCCATTGGTACGAAGTCCGAAAAGGGTTCCTTTGTCATGTACCAAGTTGAACTCTACGTAACGGCCTCGGCGTATTTCCTGCCAATCCCTTTGTTCTAGGGTAAAGGGAAGTTCCTTTCGTTTTTCAACGATGGGGACATAGGCATCCAAAAAACTATCGCCCACCTCGGTCACAAAATTGTACCAATCTTCCATTTGCATGGTTTCGGTTGCTTTGCAATAGTCAAAAAACAGCCCGCCTACACCTCTGGCCTCGTTACGATGTGTATTCCAAAAATAGTCGTCACATTTCTTTTTGTAGTTGGGATAAAATTCCGTATTGTGGGCATCGCAGGCTTTTTTGCAAACCTGGTGAAAATGTGCTGCATCTTCCTCAAAAAGATAATAGGGGGTAAGGTCCTGTCCGCCACCAAACCATTGATCCACTATATTCCCTTGTTTGTCATACATTTCAAAATAGCGCCAATTGGCGTGTACCGTTGGGACTATGGGACTTTTTGGGTGGATGACCAAACTGAGGCCACAGGCAAAAAAATCCGCTTCTTCTACTCCAAAATAGGTTTGCATGCTTTTGGGCAATGCTCCAAAAACCTTAGAAATGTTCACACCCCCTTTTTCAAAAACGCCCCCATTTTCTATCACACGGGTTCTACCGCCACCACCTTCGGGGCGTTCCCAAAAATCTTGCTGAAACTTGGCATCGCCATCCACTTCTTCTAATTTGGAAGTGATGGTGTCCTGCAGTTTTTGGATATAATCGTAAAATTTATCTTTCATGATTCTAAAATATGTACCAACTGGTTTTTTAATACCGATAAATTGGTATTGTCCTCAATTTTAGTTGATTGTAATGACATTTTTTGAAGAATGGAAATGATTTCCTCTTCGGATTTCCCAGGATTTTCTTTAAAAATGAACCTTCCCGCTGCATTGTTGTGCAAATCCATCGCCTTAGCCAAAGGTATATTCGGAAAAGCTTCTTCATGCCAGTCGGTAACCTTTTTTGTCCAATCCAAAACTTTAATTTCATTCTTTGCCCAACGAAAACAACGCTGTGCAATCATGCAATTCCATAGGGCATGTCTGAACGCATTGGCCGGACCATTTTTATGATGCAACTTTCCATAATGGGCCGTGGAAACCCTCATACAATCTTTGGTGGCTTTTAAGGTTGGGAAGATGAACAATGGCCTACTTAACCCTAACAAAATACCTTTCAGTATATGTTTAAAACTAACGCGTTTTAATACTGAAAATGGGTTCACTCCTGATATTCTTTTACAGCATCAACAAAGGCTTTCGCATTTTCCAACGGTATGTTTGGCAAAATGCCATGACCTAAATTCGCCACATATTTATCCTTGCCAAATTCACGGATCATTTGATGGACCATACTTTTGATCTTATCTGGTGGCGACAACAATCTTGCAGGATCAAAATTACCCTGGAGTGTTACCTTGCCGCCTGTCAAATATCTGGCATTCCGTGGTGAACAAGTCCAATCCACACCCACCGCCGAAGCTCCGGATACTGCCATTTCTTTTAGGGCAAACCAACAACCTTTACCAAAAACAATCACAGGGGATTCATCTTTAAGGGCATCAACGATCTGTTGGATATAAGGCCATGAAAACTCCTGATAATCCTGTGGGGAAAGCATCCCTCCCCAGGAATCGAATACTTGAACGGCATTGACTCCGGCCTTAACCTTGGCCTTCAAATAGGCAATGGTGGTATCGGTGATTTTTTGGAGCAGTTGATGAGCCAATTCCGGTTGGGTAAAACAGAACCCACGGGCCTTGTCAAAACTTTTGCTTCCTTGACCTTCCACACAATAGCATAATATGGTCCAAGGTGAACCTGCAAATCCAATCAATGGAATCTCATTGTTCAGTTTTTCCTTGGTCATGGTGATGGCATCCAACACATAGCCCAAAGTATCTTCAATATTGGGAACAATGACCTTGTCCAAATCTTCCTTGTTTCGAATGGGATTGGGGAGATAAGGCCCAAAATTAGGTTTCATCTCCACCTCAATGTCCATAGCCTGGGGGATTACCAAAATGTCGCTGAACAGAATAGCGGCATCCATGCCATATCTTCGGATAGGTTGTACCGTAATTTCCGATGCCAACTCCGGGGTCTGGCAACGGGTGAAAAAATCGTATTTTTTACGGAGTTCCATAAATTCCGGCAGGTAGCGGCCTGCTTGGCGCATCATCCATACCGGTGGGCGATCCACCGTTTCTCCTTTCAATGCCCTTAGGAACAAATCGTTTTTAATCATGTTTTAAATAGTTTATAGCCTGCACCAATACATTCTCCACAGTTGGTTTGTTGGCAATTATGATATGTTCAGTATATTTTTTGGCTTCCTTGGCGGTAGTTTCTCCAATACAGAACAAGGTGCTGTTTGCAATGTTGTTTTCCAAAAGATAGCTTCGGATACCACTGGGGCTAAAAAACAAGATACCGTCAAAATTGCGGTGAAATGCCTTCGGTACCAGTTGGGTTCTATATACTTCCACTTCTTTATACTGAACGTTATTTTTTTTCAATGCCTCGGGAAGGTCTTCTCTTCGTTGATTACCTGAAAGGAAAACAAATGTCTTTTCGGCGTGGTTCTCCAAAATCTTTTCTGCCAATGATGAAGCATTTTCGGAAATTTCCACCACTTCAATGCTCTCCTCTGTTAAAAAGGAGGTTGTTTTTTCCCCAACACAGTAGGCCCTAATATTTGATATATCATGACCTTCGGCCTGTTTTAAAAAAGCCTTCACGGCATTTTTGCTGGTGAAAATGTAGTTTTGAAAGTCCAACGGAATTTCAACATCCAACAATTCAATTTGGAGGGCATCGTATTCCACGAGTCCCAAGCCGGAATTTAGGAAAAGTTCTTTTTGTGGTGGGGCGAGTATTTTAGTGGAGAGCACTGTTTTCATTTCTGATTTCCTGCATCAATTTGTCCCCACCTTTGGCCAAGACTTCCTTGGCACACACTTCTCCAAAGCCCTTGGCTTCGGATAATTTTATTTCTTTTTTAATTTCGATTTTCTGTTTTCCATCCAAAGAGAACACAACGCCTTCAAAAAATACCTTTTGGTCTTTAATCTGCGCCAACGCACCGATTGGTGCAGTGCATCCTCCTTCCAACATCCGCAAAAAGTCACGTTCTATTTTAGTGGCGAGATCTGTATTGGAATCGTTCAACTTGGCAAGGGCTTCCCTTGAATATTTGTCATTTTCCATGGCAACCACCAACATGGCACCCTGGGCTGGTGCGGGGATCATCCAATCCAATTGAATGGCGTCTTTGGGCAGCAATTTGATACGTTCCAGACCCGCTTGGGCAAAAATGGCCCCTTGCCAATCGTTCTCGATCAATTTGATCAATCGTGTGTTCACATTGCCCCGTAGGTCGACCACTTGGTGGTTTGGGTATCTATTCAACCATTGTGCTTTTCTTCGCAAACTGCCCGTGGCAATGGTGACAGGAGTATCCGACTCCAAAAAAGACGAGCCTTTATGCACCAAAATGTCATGGGTAATGGCTCGCTCCAATACAGCGGCCTGAACAATTCCCTTCGGAAGTTGCGTAGGAACGTCTTTCATGGAATGTACGGCGATATCGATTTGCCCTTGCAACATGGCAACATCCAGAGCCTTGGTGAAAATTCCAGTAACCCCAAGTTCGTACAAAGGCTTGTCCAGCACTTGATCACCCATGGATTTTGTGGGCACCAACGTGGTATCATAACCCAATTTTTCGAGTTTTTCCTGCACAGTAGTGGCTTGCCACAGTGCCAGTTCGCTGTCGCGGGTACCGATTCTTATGATCTTGCTCATTTGGAATCGATTTCTAACTGAAAGACTTTTTGAATCAGTTCCAAGCTATCCTCGGTATCCACCTCCGAACTTTTTAAATGGTTGGCAAATTGCTTGGTAATTTTTTGGATGATCCGCTCCGAGATCATTTCAGCCTGATCTTGGTTAAAATCGTTGATCTTTTTGGAATGAAAGTCGATTTCCTCGGCCTTCATGGTATTGAGTTTTTCCTTGAGCGCATTGATGACCGGGGCAAATTTTCTGGTTTCTAGCCATTTCAGAAAGTCTTTCTTTACTTTTTCAATAATGGCCTCCGCCTTGGGTACATATTCCTTTCGTTTGGCCAAGGTATCATCAGTAATTTGGGAAAGCTGGTCCAGATGCACCAAAGAAACGTTCTCCAGTTCCTGTACATCGTCCGAAACATTTTTGGGAACGGAAAGATCTAAGATCAACAACGGTTTTTTAGGATAGATCAGTGCTTTGGACACGGTGGGCAATTGTGCTCCCGTGGCCACAACCAAGATGTCCGCCTTTCGGATTTCGGTCTGAAGGTCGCCATAATCCTTAACCGTCAAATGAAATTTTCCAGCAATGTCCTCAGCCTTTTCCCGCGTACGGTTGATTAGGGTAATATGGGAATTGTTGGAGTGCTTGATCAGATTCTCGCAGGTATTCCTTCCAATTTTGCCTGTTCCGAACAAAAGGATGTTCTTTTCGGAAATATCGGGAACGTTGTCCAAAATATACTTTACAGAGGCAAATGCCACCGATGTAGCTCCTGAAGAAAGCTCAGTTTCCGTTTTGATGCGTTTACTCGCCTGAATCACAGAATTGCACAAACGCTCCAAGAATGGGTTGGCCATATCTTGCTTTTTGGCACGGTAAAAACCTTGTTTTATTTGGCTGATGATTTCAAAGTCACCTAAAATCTGGCTATCGAGACCCGTGCCCACTTTGAACATATGGGAAATGGCATCATGGTTTTTGTAGACATAGGCCACTTCCTGGAATTCTTCCACGGTTCCTTGGGTCTGGTCACAAAGCAGTTTGATGAGTTGGTAAGGGTGTTGGGCAAAACCGTACAGTTCTGTCCGGTTGCAGGTAGATATAGCCAAAAGGCCATCAATCTCCATTTCTTTTGCCTTGGCCAGGATTTGGTCAATAGCAGGAACATCCAGACTGAACTTTCCTCTCACCTCTGCATCTGCCTTCTTGTAACTCAACCCGACGGCGTAGAAGGAATTATGTTTTGAAATATGGTAGTTCCTCATAAAGGATAAAATCGCAACACAAAATTAACAGTGTTGTTCGTCATAAAATAACGCTAGCGGAACTATACAGAGTTTGTGGACATATTCAAGGTTTAAATTTTACTTAAAATCTGCTAATGCATTGATTTTATTGATAAATTTGATAAAATGTAATCTAATTTAGAGTCGTTCTAAATTAAAGGTTTTGAAAATCGATACAAAGAATCCATATGAAAAATATCGCTGAAGGTTCCTATGATGAAATTTTCGTGGAAGATGGGATTTTTATCCTTAAAATCCAGAACGATACCAAAGAACCAAAGGTTATTACGAGGGACATTGACAGTTCCTACATCCAGTTCCATTTTTGCTTGAAGGGCCGTTCACGGTTCAATTTTAATGAAGGGAGCTACTATTTGGAAGTGAACGAGGAAAACTCCCTGTTACTGTACAATACCCAAAAGGACCTTCCACTGGATCTGGTGGTTTCGCCTAATTCGTGGTTATTATCGGTGGTGATGACGATTAGGAAATTCCACTCATTGTTTTCCGATGAGGCAGATTATATTCCTTTTTTGAGCGAGGATAACAAGGAAAAAAAATATTATTCCCAAGAAATGGTGTCACCGGCCATTGCTGTGGTCTTGAGCCAACTGATGAACTACAACCTTCACCCATCCATCAAAAAATTGTATTTAAAGGGAAAGGTGTTCGAGTTGATTTCCCTCTATTTCAACAAAACAGAGGATGCCGATTTGGAGCAATGTCCCTATCTGGCCGATGAGGACAATGTACGCCGCATTAAAATGGCCAAGGAAATCATCATTTCACGTATGGCTGAACCACCTACTCTGGCCGAACTTTCAGAAGAAGTAGGACTTGGTCTAAAAAGATTGAAGGAAGGGTTCAAACAGATTTATGGAGATTCCGTTTATGGCTTTTTGTTTGATTATAAGATGGAATATGCCCGCAAAATGTTGGAATCCGGTAAGCACAACGTGAACGAAGTAGGCCTGAAAGTGGGATATAGTACCGCCAGCCATTTTATTGCCTCGTTCAAAAAGAAGTTCGGAACCACGCCTAAAAAATATGTAACTTCAAACGTGTAAAAAAGTATCATGAAACAAATTGTATTCGTCCTATTGGGTTTGGCACTGATGACCCAAGTTTCGGCACAGGATGATCCATCGACTGAAAGCAAAGAAGTCAAAATGCCCGAATTGGTCCTCGTCTTTACCAAAACAGCTGGTTTTAGGCATCAATCCATAGAAAAAGGAGTACAGACCTTTCGCGAGTTGGGCAGGAAAAATGGTTTTATTGCCTTGCAAACAGAAAGTGGGGAAGACTTTACCTCACAGAACCTGAAAAACTACAAGCTGATCGTTTTCTTGAACACGACCATGGATGTGCTGAACGATGCCCAACAAAAGGCCTTTGAATCCTACATCAAAAATGGAGGAAGTTATTTGGGTGTACATGCCGCTTCCGATACCGAATACGATTGGCCCTGGTATGGCAAGTTGGTGGGAGGTTATTTTGTGAGCCATCCAGAACAACAAAAGGCCAAAATTGATGTGCTGGACAAAACCCATCCGTCCACGGCACATTTACAAGATGTTTGGATGCATTTTGATGAATGGTACAATTTTAAGGATCTTAACCCTAATGTGCATGTACTTTTAAAGTTGGATGAAACCAGTTATAAAGGTGGTATCAATGGGGATAACCACCCCATTGCTTGGTACCACGAATATGACGGGGGCAGGGTTTTTTACACGGGTTTGGGCCATACCGAAGCTTCTTACGATGAACCCGAATTTCGTCAACACCTTTTGGGTGCCATTGAATGGTGTTTAAAACGAAAGTAGAGTGGGCCTTGCCACAATGATCCCAATATTGCTTTTGATGTTCTTGAGGTAATCTGCCAAAGGCAGTTCACTGATTTCCACTTCTCCATTTTTACTGGAGGCATGAAGCAGATGTAACCTGCCATCGGGTTGATGGATGGCAATTCCGGTATGGGTCACATCCAACCCTTTGATGGAGGTGGCCAAAGCAATAATGTCTCCAGAATGGATAAGTTGTTCCTTGCCTGCAATCTGGTCTTGGGGCAGATAGCACAATGTTTCTTTCGCCAGTTCCTGTTCAACGTGTTGCATGGCCTGAAAGTTTTCATCACTGGCCAAAAACGGGTACAGGTTTCGGTGCGTTCCCATAAAATCGATGGATTTTTCCAATTGTACACCCCCTATTTCCGCCGTGATGTCTTTGACCAATCCCTTCTTTTCGTTGTTGCGGATCCATTCCGTAAAATAGTGTAAACGTGAAGGATACCCATTCATATCCCCATTTCTATACCGGATGGTTTCTAAATTTTTAGCAAAAGTCTCAAAATCCGATTCGTTGTTTTTCAACATGAGGCTGAAGGCCATGATATTTTCAACAAAAGTGGTGCAGTCCAGACCGCTGAGGTTCACCACCAGGGTTTCGGTATCCCCAATTTTGAGTGTTTTTTCAACGTAAGGAGTACCCAAAAAAGATTTTCCCACGGTTGTGATGGTATCGCCCAAACTAGCAGCATGGGTTTTTTCCAAAGTTGCCATTTTCGACTCGAAAAGGGGTTTGTCCTTCGGGGAACAAGTAATTTGTTGGGCGTTTACAAAGCTTCCCAAAAACAGGAGAAGCATTGCAATTTTATGAGTCGATTTCATCTTTTTCATTTTGTTGGATCATTACCCTTGTTCTGGCAATGCTCTCCGGATAATTTTCCTGTACATAAACAATCAGTTTTTCGCGAACCAGCACCCGAAGGTCCCAAGCCGTGGGTGAGTCCTTGGCACTCATCAAGGCACGCACCTCCACATGGTTGGGTTTGGAATCGGTTACTTGTAAAACGTTCACCTTGCCATCCCAAAGATCGGTGTTTTTCAATATCCGGGTCAATTCTTCCCGAAGTTTATCAAACGGAACATTGTAATCCACGTACAAAAACACGGTACCCAAGATATCGGCAGAAGTCTTGGTCCAATTCTGGAAGGGTTTATCAATAAAATAGGGCGTAGGCACGATCAATCGCCGTTTGTCCCAAATGGCCACCACTACATAGGTCAGGGTAATTTCCTCAATACGGCCCCATTCACCTTCCACAATGACCACATCGTCCAATTTAATGGGCTGTGCAATGGCAATTTGGATGCCTGCCAAAATGGTCCCAATGAATTTTTGGGCCGAAAAACCAATGATGATTCCCGCTACACCAGCAGAGGCAAAGACACTCAGCCCCAATTCACGGATTTCGGGAAAGCTCATCAGCGCAAAACCAACGGCCAAAAGGATGATGATGAAAATGAAAATCCGCTCCAAAATGGTAAACTGTGTATAGACTTTTCGGGCCTTCAGGTTGTCCGCCACCCCCACATCATAATTTCGGATCACAATTTGTTTAACGATTTTCAGCAGGGCGATCATTACCCAACTCATCGCAAAAATGAACAACAAGGTACTCGTCTTTCGGAACCAAAACCCTGCTTCTTCCAGATTTAGAACAACACGAAGTGCTTTCATCCTAAGGAGAACGGAAAGGAAAATCAACACCAAAGGTGTTGCCAGTTTTCTAAAGGAACCCGTAGGTAAAAGGTATCTCGGACTTTTACCCATTCGTTTCATCACCACGGAGGTGCCCCAATATAGCGACACCAAAACGAGTAGGGCAATGCCCAAGTAAATCAGGGATTCTTTGGAAACTTGTTCTTGAAAAGACTCCATATCCACAAAAATAGGGAGAAATGTCCACAGATACAGGCTTCAACAAAATCGAGATTCATTATTTCATCATAAGAAAGTATTTTGATGTGCCAACGGCAAAGTCGGCCCCGTGTATTATTTTTGCTGCTCAAAATAGAAAGCCGTGCAAAAAGGAGTTTTATTGGTCAACTTGGGTTCGCCCGACAGCCCCACTGCAAAAGATGTAAAACCGTACTTGGATGAATTTTTGATGGACGAGCGCGTCATCGATGTGAATCCGGTTTTAAGGAACATCATCGTTAGGGGGATTATCCTGAACACTCGTCCGAAGCGTTCCGCTGAGGCCTATTCCAAAATATGGTGGGATGAAGGATCTCCTTTGATAGTAATTTCAAAACGGTTTGCGGAAAAAGTGCAAAAGCGCACCCAATTGCCCATCGCGCTGGGAATGCGTTATGGTTCCATGTCCATTAAGGAAGGGTTACAGGAACTGAAGGAAAAAGGGGTGGATGAAGTGTTTTTGGTGCCTTTGTACCCGCATTACGCCATGTCGTCCTACGAAACGGTGGTGGTAAAGACTATGGACGTTCAGGCCGAATTTTTCCCTGAGATGCAAATGACCACCCTGCCTGCTTTTTACAGTAATCCGGATTTTGTGAAGATTTTGTCCCAAAGCATAGCCGAAGGGTTGAAGGATTTTGATTACGATCACATCCTATTTTCGTATCACGGGATCCCGGAACGCCATATTAAAAAGTCTGACCCAACCAAGTCGCACTGCAAATTGGATGGCAAATGCTGCCAAACCAATTCCGTAGCCCATCATACCTGTTACAAGCACCAATGCTTGGATACTACAGAACTGGTCAAGAAAGAATTGGGACTTCCCGAAGAGAAAGTGAGTACTTCCTTTCAATCCCGATTGGGGAGCGACCCATGGCTGCAACCCTTTACCGACAAGGAATTTGAACGCTTGGCCCAGGAAGGTATCAAGAAACTGGCGGTCATCACTCCGGCCTTTGTGAGTGACTGTTTGGAAACCTTGGAAGAGATTGCCATGGAAGGTAAGCACCAGTTCCAAGAAGCAGGGGGAGGGGATTACATTCACATTTCCTGTTTGAACGACCGTGACGATTGGGCCGAATTGATGGCCGAATGGATCAACACTTGGGAAAAAAGTGGTGTGTTGCCCGAATATCACATTCAATAATACCGGAAAAAGAAAATTGCTTTATGAAAATGGAACACTTGGAGCATCACCTGCAAGGGGTACGCGACCAACTCAAAAATCACCCCCTATATGCCCAATTGGAATCGGTGGAGGACATCAAGATTTTTATGGAAAGCCATGTGTACGCCGTTTGGGATTTCATGTCCTTATTGAAAGCGTTACAGCAACAGCTGACCTGTACTTCCCTTCCTTGGAAACCAGCTTCTGATGCTTCCGTGGCCCGATTCATCAACGAAATTGTGTTGGAGGAGGAAAGTGATTTCAACGAGTTGGGTGAGACCAAAAGCCATTTTGAAATGTACTTGGATGCCATGAAAGAAGTGGAAGCTGATACATCCAAAGTGTTACAGGTCATCTCCACGTTTACCAATTTGGAACACATATCCCACCAAATTGAAAACACGGATTTGGACCAAGCCGAGAAAGATTTTTTGCAATTCACTTTTGAGGCTATCAATACCCAACAACCCCATATCATTGCTGCCGCCTTTACCTTTGGAAGGGAAGACCTGATTCCGGATATGTTTTTGGGCATCATTGAGCAATCCGGAGAAAATGGCCCAAGCAAATACGCCAAACTTTCCTATTACCTGAAAAGGCATATTGAATTGGACGGTGATGAACACGGCCCCTTGGCTGTTAAAATGATCAAGGCCTTGTGCGGTTCCGATGAGCAGAAATGGGAAGATGTTTTTACCTACAGCAGAAGGGCCTTGGAACGCAGAATAGGACTTTGGGACAGCATTGCCAAAAAACTCACCGAGAACAAGGATAATTTGGTGGATGCGTTGTAGATTTGAGGGAACCATTCAGTTCACGTTAGACTTACACCAAAAGAACAATCCTTGGCATGGCCAAAGTTACCTCTGAAGAACTCGGGAAGGAACCCATCGGAAAATTATTGATCAAACAGGCCGTTCCTGCATCCATTGGTATTTTGGTGATGTCGTTGAACGTACTGGTCGATTCCATTTTTGTGGGTAATTGGATAGGTTCCATTGCCATTGCCGCCATCAATGTGGTATTGCCTGTTTCCTTTTTTATTGCTGCGTTGGGGATGGCCATCGGTATTGGGGGTTCCAGTATCATTTCCCGTGCCTTGGGTGCCAACAATCACGAAAAAGCCCTAAAAACCTTCGGAAACCAGATTACACTTACCCTTTTGGTCACGGTGACCATGGTGGCACTCGGACTGTATTATGTGGACAACCTGATTCCCGCATTCGGAGGGAAAGGTTCCATTTTTGAGCCCGCTAAAATCTACTATACCATCATTTTGTACGGAGTGCCCTTTTTGGCCCTTTGTATGATGGGAAACACCGTGATCCGTGCCGAAGGGAAACCCAAGTTTGCCATGATCGCCATGATTATTCCATCTGTGGGCAACTTGTTGATGGATTATGTATTCATCTACATATTTGATTGGGGAATGGAAGGTGCCGCATGGGCCACTACGGTGGGCTACTTATTATGTTTTGGCTACATTCTTTACTTCTTTCTGTCTAAAAATTCGGAATTGAAGATCAGCCTGTCCCATTTTGGGTTGGACCCGGCAATACTTCGTGAGATCAGTTCTTTGGGTTTCGTGACCCTTGCAAGACAGGCGGTCACCAGTATCACCTACCTGCTCATGAACAATATATTGTTCAATTTGGGTGGGGAACCTATGGTGGCGGTCTACGCCATTATCGGGCGTATGTTGATGTTTGCTTTATTCCCCGTTTTTGGGGTTACACAGGGATTTTTGCCCATTGCGGGGTATAACTATGGTGCTGCCTATTATGACCGTGTCAAGGAATCCATATATACGGCAATCAAGTATGCCGCTTTGGTAGCGACGTTGGTTTTTGTGGTGTTGATGATTTTTCCAGGGGAGTTTGCTGCCCTATTCTTGAGTAATCGACCTGGACTGTCTCCGGAAGAATTGGCCACTAACCAATTTGTTTTGCAACATACTCCATTTGCCATGCGATTGGTTTTCGCAGCCACGCCCATCATTGCCCTTCAATTGATTGGGGCAGCTTATTTTCAAGCGGTGGGGAAAGCCATTCCAGCCTTATTGCTGACCTTGACTCGTCAAGGTTTTTTCTTTATTCCGTTGATTTTGCTATTGCCCAAGTTTTTGCAAGAAACAGGGGTATGGCTTTCGTTTCCCATTGCAGATGTGTTGGCCACGGTGGTCACGGGCATTTATTTGGGAAAAGAAATCAAGAAGGAATTGACCTAATGGGATGGCATCCACAAAGAATGTGTAATTTGGAGGTCGTAACGTAACAACCATGAAGAAATCACTTTTTGCCAGTCTGATGATCCTAGTAACATTAGCCTGTAAAGAAAAACCTGAAGAAAAACCCATGTACACCCTTTTTGTTGGCACGTATACCGATGGCGATAGCGAAGGCATCTACACCTATACTTTTAATTCGGGGACGGGCGAATTGGCGAATAAACAATTGGCTGCCAAATTGACCAATCCCTCGTACTTAGCTCTTTCCAAAGACCATAAAAACTTGTATGCCGTTCAAGAAACCGCCGATTTTGATAGTTTGGGAGGAGGCGTGACCGCTTTTGCCCTAAAGGATGGGATGTTGGAAATCCAGAACAGCATGGGAACCCAAGGTGCCAATCCTTGTCATGTTTCTCTTTCCGGGGATGGACATTTGGCCGTGGCCAACTATACAGGTGGCAATGTGGCCCTTTTTAAGTTGAATTCTGATGGTTCTTTGAAGGAACATCCGCAAATCATAGATCACAAACTTTTGGATAGCACCAAAACATCCCACGCCCATATGGCCCAATTTACTGCTGATGGATTGATGGTGACGGATTTGGGATTGGACGCCATTAAAAGATATAAAAAAGAAAATGGGAAATTTGTTCCTGGCCCTCAACCATCCTTACCCTTTGTTGATGGCGCCGGACCGCGACATTTCACCTTTGGTGAAGGTGGAAAGATGCTGTATGTGATCAGTGAACTGAACAGCACCATTTCCGTTTTTGAAAAAGATGCGAAAGGGGATTATCAAGAAATCCAAATGGTGAAAACCTTGGACCCCAATTACCAAGGAAACAATGCCTGTGCTGACCTTCATTTATCCCCCGACGGGAAATTCCTGTATGGTTCCAATAGGGGAGAAAATACCATTGTAATCTTTTCCGTAAATCCAGAAAATGGGACATTAACTTTGGTGGGAAGGGAATCCGTCCACGGCGATTGGCCCCGTAATTTTTCCTTGGATCCCACGGGTGAATTTTTGTTGGCGGCCAATCAAAGGTCAAGCAACATTGTAGTGTTCAAAAGAGATGTGGACAAAGGCTCCCTTACGTATTTAAACGAGACCGCATTGCCCAATCCAGTGTGTTTGGTGTTTGAGGAATAGTCAGGCCATCATTCTGAGAATAGCGAAGAATCCCTGGATTAGGTATGAGATACTTCGTCATCCCCAAGGACTCCTCAGTATGACAAGTAATGGTGAAGGAGAACTATGCCGATTGTCATTCTGAGCGGAGCGAAGAATCTATGAATCAGCAAGGGGATACTTCGTCGTTCCCAAGGACTCTTCAGTATGACAAGTAACGCTGAAAGAGAACTATACTGATTATCATTCAGGTCAGGCGAAGAATATTTATTTTTTAGCCAGTAAAACAATCACCCCAATCACAATCAAGCCCAACAACACCGCAAAGAAAATCTTCCAGAAACTATAAGGTCGCGTACCAGAAATGTTCCCATTTTCCCCGTTGATGAAAAAATTGTATTCCTTACCATTGTATCGATAGGCACTTACATAAACGGGCAGTAAAATGTGTTTAAAGGTTTCTTCGGACAGTTTCATGTCCATGGAGGTTACCCTTTGGGTATCGCCTCCAATGTCTTGCATGCACCACCGGGTGGCAATATCGCGTGCCACTTCCTTGGAATGCAGATGGCCTTCATTTAACGAAATGGTATATTTTTCGGTCACAAAACCAGACAAATAACCACTGTCGAACGGTTGCAATTTTTTCAAATCCCAATAGGCAATCTTGCCAGGAATCCTTCCTGATTTTTGTTTGGAAGCCTCGATCAAGGTATCGTCCACAAACCCGGAAACTTCCCCTGAAGCAGGGTACCAACGGGTCTTCCGGACTTGTTGGGTCACCATTTTGCCGTTCGCATTCCGAACCCTTCGCGTTTCATAATAGTATTCTCCCCGCTGACCAATGTAGGAGGCGTACAATTGCGCATCAAAGGTCCAATAGGGTAGATAGAGCCCTTTCGTAAATTGAGGGTCCAGAGCGGCCTTTTTCAGATTGTTAGGGGCAAACCACAGCCGTTTCACCCAGTTCTTGAAAATGCGGAACGACTGGTTTTTATCAATTTGAAACGGCAACACGGCCCCGGGCAAAATCCAATTCTCCTTGTAGGCATCTTCCACAACCAAAGGTTGGCCACAGTACACACAATGAAGCGATTTATAGTTTTCCTCCACATGTTGGTCGGCACCGCAATTCTTGCAATGTAGCATGGAAATTTCCTCGCTGTGCCTTTGCGACCCCATTTCTTTGAGGTAAGGGTACAGCTCCAGTTCCTCAAAACCCTTTTCTTTTGGGGCGATGGCCTCTTCATGCCCACAGTACTCACAGGTGATGCTGGTGGTCCCAGGTTTGTATGTGAGTTCTGCCCCGCAGTTGACGCAGGTTTTTTTGAGTTCTGATTTTTGGATGGTAGGTTCTTCCATGTTGTCATTCCCGCGAAAGAGGGAATCTATATCAATGTTGATGGATTGTCATTTCGAAGGAGCTTGCGACTGAGAAATCTGTATCTATATGAACCGAGATTTCTCAATCGTTGCTTTGCAACTCATTTCGAAATGACAATGTAAAATTATTGTCCAGGCAATGGTGGTGGCGTATTGCCTCCCAAGAACGATTTCAGTTCCTCTACATCCTTTAAAGCGGTCCAGGCGGCCATGCCTTGTTTCCAGATCAAACTGTCGCGGTTAACGGTGCGCGATGCAAAAAGGGATTGCAGTTGTTCAAAGGTTACCGGGCCATGTTGCGTGCTATTTGTGGCATAATAATATAGGGTCTGGGCAGGCATTGGTGGAGGTATGGCCCCGGCAGTGGGTTGACCTGTGGCTTGTGGTGCCGCTTGTGTGGCACCGCCCATGAGGTTCCCCATTTGTTGGGCTAGCACAAAGCCCATTCCCATGCCCATTCCGGCACCGGCTGTTCCGCCTTCGTTTTGGGCGGCAGCTTCGATGGCCTTGGCAGCCTTGAACTTGGCCAATTTGTCCAGATCCAGTTTATCGATTCGGCTGTATTCAAAAATTTCTTTTTTGAGTTCTTCCGGCATGGAGACATTCTCGATATAGAATTTCTCCAAAGAGATTCCCACCGTTTGAAATTCAGGGGCCATCACTTCGCGACAGGTATCGGAAAGTTCGGTGGTGTTGGCCGCGTATAATTCAATAGGGAGATTGGCCTTGCCCACGGTATCGGTAAAGCGGGTGGCAATCAAGCTTTTTAGGTGCTCGTTGATTTCGAAATTGGTAAAGTTGCTATCGGTGCCCACAATATCCTTGATGAACTTACCGGCATCCGAAATTTTATAGGCGTATGTACCAAAGGCCCTGATCTCCACCAGTCCAAAGCGGTCATCACTTAATGTAATGGGACTTTTGGTGCCCCATTTCTCATCGGTGAACAAATGGGTGTTTACAAAGTACACTTCCGCTTTAAAAGGGGAGTTGAAACCGTATTTCCACCCTTTCAACGTAGACAAAATAGGCAGGTTTTGGGTGGTGAGGTCATACGTGCCGGGGGTGAACACATCGGCCAGTTGCCCTTCGTTGATAAAAACGGCGGTCTGCCCTTCGCGGACAATCAATTTTGCCCCGTTCTTGATTTCGTTCTGGTAGCGCTCAAACCGATACGCAATGGTGTCGTCGGTATAGTCGAGCCACTCGATAATATCAATAAACTCGTTGCTGAGTTTTTCCTTGATCTTTCCAAAAATATCCATGGTCTAGTGTTTTTGATTATTGATGTTTAAAGTTAAAAAAAGTGTGGAAGGTTTCCGTTAGGTTAGTGTGAAATGAGGGGAGAATGTTACAATTAAAGTTCTAAATAGTGAGTTCTTTTGCAATCATCTCTGCTTGTTTCAATACTGTTTCTGTTGCTAGTTTTTGCATGTCCGGTGGATAACCGTACTGTCTCAAGGTCCGTTTGATGATAACTTTGAGTTTCGCCCGAACACTTTCTTTGATGGTCCAGTCGATTGACGCATTCTGTTTTACCCGCTCGGTCAAAATAATGGCAAGCTCTCTTAACTTGTCCTGTTGCATTAGTTGCTTTGCAGAATCGTTGTTTGCTACTGCGGTGTAGAAAGCGTACTCAAAGTCAGAAAGCCCCAATTTCTTTGCCTCATTGTCCATGTTCACGATTTCCTTGCTCAACTTGATGAGTTCGTCCATCACTTCGGCAGCGGTCAAAATTTTATTGTGGTATTTCTTGATGGAATCCTCCAACATTTCTTTGAGCGACTTACTCTTTACTAAATTCTTTTTGGAACGTGCTTTTATCTCATCATTGAGTAACTTCTTCAAAACTTCCAATGCAACATTCTTATGCTGCATACCTTTAAGTTCCATCAAAAAGTCTTCTGATAGTATCGAAATGTCCGGTTTCTTGATACCCGCAGCATCAAAAACATCGATTACTTGTTCAGAAACTAAGGCCTGATCTATAACTTGGCGTATGGTTGTTTCAATTTCCTCATCGGTCCTACCTGAATCAGTGCTGTCAAATTTTGCCAATCTAGCTTTTACTGCTTGGAAAAAAGAAACTTCATCCTTCACATCCATTGCTTGTTCATGTGGAATGGCAATAGCAAAAACTCTTGAAAGAGCGGTGACTTCATTGATATACCTTTTCTTACCATCTTCTAGACCAAGAATATATTCTTCAGCTGCTAGAATCATGGATAGTTTTTGGCCCGTGTCCGCTTGAAAATAATCTTCATAAGGGAAGCCGTTGAACATCTGCGATACAACTTCCAGTTTCTCCAACATCAATTCAACTGCTTGGGCTTGGGCAATAGTTGGGTCACCTTTTCCACCAGCATCAGAGTAGAATGACAAAGCCCTTTTCAAATCGGAAGCAATACCCAAATAATCCACTACCAAACCACCGGGCTTGTCCTTGTAGACACGATTTACCCTCGCAATGGCTTGCATTAGATTATGGCCTTTCATGGGTTTGTCGATGTAAAGCGTGTGCATGCTTGGCGCATCAAAACCTGTAAGCCACATATCCCGTACGATGACCAGTTTCAATTCATCATCTGGGTCTTTCATTCGGTCAGCAAGCGTTCTTCTTTGTTGCTTGGTTGTATGATGTTTAGCGATTTTGGGTCCATCCGAAGATGATGAAGTCATTACCACTTTAATCACGCCTTTGTCCAAATCGTCTGAATGCCACTCTGGTTTTAGCTTGATGATTTCGGCATACAAATCAGCGGCAATCCTTCTGGACATAGCCACAATCATTCCTTTGCCTTCGAATACTTCTTGGCGTTGGCCAAAATGCTGAATGATATCTTTGGCTACATTCTTGATACGGTTTTCACTGCCGATCAATGCTTCCAACTGTGTCCATTTGGCTTTGGCTTTTTGGGTTTCAGTGAGTTCTTCTCCGTCTAGTTCATCATCCAATTCCTCAACCAACTTTTTACCTTCTTCGCTCAGGTTCACTTTTGCTAAGCGGCTTTCGTAATAGATGCGAACCGTTGCTCCGTCTTCTACTGCCTGGGCAATGTCATAGACATCAATATAGTTTCCGAAAACAGCAGGTGTGTTTACATCAGTATTTTCAATGGGTGTTCCGGTAAATCCTATATAAGTGGCATTGGGTAAAGCATCACGCATATATTTGGCAAATCCATACACGGTTTTTTTGCCAATAACATTACCTTGGCTGTCTTTATCATCGACTGTTTTGGCCTTGAAGCCGTATTGTGTACGGTGGGCTTCATCAGCAATGACCACAATGTTTTCCCTTTCAGAAAGGGTTTCATACACATTGCCTTCTTCGGGTGAAAACTTTTGAATAGTGGTAAAAATGACACCGCCGGAAGCTACTTTTAGTTTTTCTTTTAAGTCGCTTCGGTTTTCTACTTGTTTGGGTTCTTGTCTCAGCAATTGGGTAGAAGCGGCAAAGGTATCAAAGAGTTGGTCATCCAAGTCGTTACGGTCGGTGATGACCACAACAGTAGGATTGTCCAAAGCCAAAACGATTTTACCCGTGAAAAACACCATGGAAAGGGATTTACCACTTCCTTGGGTATGCCAAACTACACCACCTTTTCGGTCGCCTTTGGGTTGTGATTTCACACCCGATACACCATAGTTTTCGGGTGATTCCATTACAAAATTCCCCTCCTGAGGAGGGGTGTCCGTTAGGGCGGGATGGTTTTTTAAGGACTCAATGGTATGGTCTAGCTTGTTTAATACATCAACTGCTGGTATCCTGATTACTGTAAGGCCTAGACTTTGTAGAAAACTATCTCTATCCGCATCATATTCTTGTTGAAAATCGTGGATTGCTCCATCTATCTCAATGACGACCTGACAGTTTCCACAGTAGAAATCAACAATGTAATTGCCTATAATTTTTTGTCGGTCGAAGTCATAACCCTTGAATTGCTTGTTTTTTACTTGATTCCAAAAGAGTACTTCAGGAAGGTTTCCCGCTTTGCGAAGTTCGCGTGCCCGTTCTTTGAGTTTTGGATTGTAAGGAAGGGAGAAGTAGTTTTTAGAGGCTCTGGTGATTTCTTTGATTCGTGGGTTTGGGACCACCACCCCGGTCTTCGACCACCCCTCCTCAGGAGGGGAATTGTAACCTGTGGCTCTCATGGCAGATTCCACTGCACGGTTTACGGCATAGTACTGATGATATGCCGCTAATTTCTTGACCGTTGAAATAGTGGTTATACCTGTTTGGGCATCTTCTTTTTTTGATTTTTCAAAAACAATAAAATGCCTGGCCAAGTCCAATAAAGTTTCTTTGTTCAGCATGCCATTAATGAGCGTTTCCATTTGGCTCACAAGGTGGGATGCTTCTTCTTTACCATCTGCCGATTTCCAGGCCATAAAACGGCTCATGCCCGATGAAAGTGTTCCTGCTCGGGCTTCCAATCCATCTGAGATGACACAAAAAGCATTGTAGGTAAACAGGTTTGGAATGGTGGCTTTGTAGGTTTCTATTTGCCGGAATGCTGATTTGATGGTCGCATTTTCATCTGTCGCATTTTTGAGTTCAATGACCACTAAAGGAATACCGTTGACAAAAAGAATGATATCCGGGCGCTTATTGACGCCATTCTCGATCACCGTAAATTGGTTGGCAACTATAAAATCGTTGTTCTTGGGGGTGTTGAAATCTATTAACCAAACCAAATCGCCTCTTTGTTGTCCATCTTTTTGATAACTGACTTTAATACCTTCTGTCAATAAGCGATGAAAACTCTCATTATTGGTCAACAATTCTGGCGAATTGATACGCTGTATTTCTTTGATGGCTTCTTCCTGTGCAGCTGGGGGAATGGTGGGGTTGATTCTTCGCACCGCTTCTGCCATGCGGCTGGTCAATAATACTTCTTCGTAAGAACTGCGTTCCGGGTTTTCACCATCATGGGCAATGCTTGGGGCATAAATGTATTCATAGCCCAAATGCTCCAATAATTTAATGGCGAAATCTTCTATGCTATGTTCGGTTATTCTACTCAAACTTACCCTAATTCTACAGGTTCAATAAACTGTCTGCCCTTTGAGGGATGCAACAGTTTTTTATGATGTAAGCGCCCAATAATAATGGCAGGATGAGTATTGAATTTTTCAGCAAATTCCAAGACGTCATTCTCAGTTAGTGAAGATTGTTGTAGTATTTCTTCTTCTTGTTCATCTGAAAGAGTCCATTTGATTGCAAAATTGTTTGCTTCTTCTTCCTTTTCTAGGTCTTTATCTGAATAATCAACGTCTTCTAAAAAAATATCCTTTTTTCCATGTAGCAAAATATGCCCAGCTTCATGAAAAAAAGTAAACCAAAAACTATCATTTCGTTTGTATCTACCTGTTAATTGAATCAGTGGCGTATCATTTAGCCAGCGGGTGCTTCCATTTATAGGCGCTTTGTTGATACAAGGGGTATGCACCACTTTAACTCCAGCTTCCAAGCATAGTGCTTGAAGTTGTTTGAAGAAATTTTCAGGGTGCTTGGCCATTATACTTTTTACTTCGGGTAGGGCAGCTTTGAAGGCTTTATCGCTGTAAGGTTTAGTGGGCAATTCAGATGCCTGTAGCTCACCTTTTCGCAACCATGCGGAAATAGCATAAGGTTCTTTGGTATGTGCCAACGAAATACGGAATGCAACCTTTAATTGCTGATTGAAATAGTAATCTTCCCAGGCATTATGATTGCTGATGCTGAAAAATGCCAACAACGCTGAAGTTTTTTCTTCAATGGTGGTTTTTCTAGATATCCATCCTTTTTTAACCATATCGGCAAAAGGGAATAATTTTGCCCATTCCGTGGACTCGGTCAGTAATTCCTGACGCTCTTCACGGGCAACGTATTCATCATGGTTACGTTGCATATTCAGCCAAAAGTGAGCAGGGATTTTCAGGACATGTTCAAATTGTACCGCCATTTCGGGGGTGATGCTGCTTTTGCCTTTTAGTATGGCAATTACCGTTTTTTCAGGCTTTCCTGTACGGATAGCAAACTCCTTAGGACCCATACCCAATTCCTCTAACTTTTCTGCAAGGGTTTCGCCGGGATGAAAAGCTATTTGCGGATGATATTGATTCTTTTTAGTTGCCATGTTGCTCTGTGTTCGCTTTGTTTCTTATTTACCGTGGTAATTGGTAATCTCTATGATTTCCACTCCTTTGATTTGAAGCCAGATATATTTGCCGTTTTCATCTGTAGGAATGGGTTGTTCGTGTGGTTCAAATACCAGCCTGTACGGTTGGTCAAGGTCGCAAGCCCACTGTCCTTTGCGGTCGCCTGTGAGTTCGTGGTAATGCCCGGGCAGGTAGCGAACATCTTCAAGGGTAAGGGCGTTGCGAAGGTCTCCAAGACGTTTGTTGTAGAGCTTTGCACGAATTTGCCCCATTTGCTTTTGGCACTTCTTAAAGTTGTTCGCCAGTTTTTCCAGCTTACTATCATCAAAGGTTATTTCCACTGCAAAGGTATATATTTTTTAATTTACATCAAATGTAAGTCAAAATCATTTATCTGGAAACCCTTACCTCCCCACTCATCAACTTGGGCAGCAGCGTATCCCGCAGGGCCGTAAGGGTGCGGATTTGGGTTTGATTAAATTTTATTTTTTCAAATATGGACCCAACCGTTTTGTCAAATAGCTTGATAAGCTCCGTAGGAGGGATAAATATTGGATGTTCATGAATGTGATTTCTATTTAAAGTAGGAACCGCTGAACCTGCATTAAAGCTTTTAATATCAATTGTTCTCAAGAGAAAATAGGCATAGAGTGGCGATGATTTCTTAAATTCCTTAACAAAGAGAGAGGTGTTCAAAGGCCAAAAATCCTCGGATATATAGTAAACATTTCCTAAAATCCCACTACGCCCCGTAGTCACACCAGGCCCCTTAACTTTTGATTCTATGTGACCACCACTTTCTCCACTTGCAGCATAGATTGGAAATGGACCATCAACACGTTTTTGCTTTGGTAAATCAAACCCTCTTTGTAAGATAAACAAGTCTTTTAAAACTCCTTCCTCCCAATCCTCATCCCCTTCCCCCTTGGCTCCGCTCAGGGAGCGCTCCACAAACCACTGCCGAAACAGCGTCTCCGCCATGTGCTCCAGGGTTTGGTTTTGGCGGTGCAGCAGGTCTATTTTGTCGTCTAAGCTTTTAAGAACTTCAACTATTTTCTTTTGTGTTTCCCAATCTGGAATCGGAAGCTGCAATGTTTTTAAACTTGATTGATAAATGGCCGGAATAGAACTGCCACTTGAAATTGAAAGGAGTTTAGACCTGCCAAAAGACGAAGCCAGGTAATAAAAGCCATAAAGTGGCAAAACGACACCCTTTGAACGTAATAATACTACGGAAGGGTTTAGTGTACCTTCACCATATTCTTTATGATAAATCCCAACCTCTGCTAAGTTTCCTCTACAAACAACTAAAACATCTTCGGGTTTGAGCATTATTTCAGGTGATTCTTCATATTTCTCTCTGCTAAGATGTTTGACTTCAGAAAGGTCAAGAAACAGTTCAGAGTTTATTTCCCTTCCACCAACAACAATAGGGCCTGAATCCACTAAATCAGTTCTTTTGTAGCCCTTCCAACCAATTCTACCCTGAACATGGAAAAGTTCTTCTATAGAATATTCCTTCCACTCACTCATCTAGTTGAACTTTTTGAAGGTTGAGCGCCACTCCATTGCACATCTATATGGGTTCCATAATCTCTTACCCGAAAACTAATGTTGTTTTTATTGGCCAAATCACTTCCATTGAACGTATAGGTTTTCTTAAAATCTTTACTTTCATGACCTACCTCAACAAGTAATATGTCGTCTGCCAACACTTTGGCTACATCTACTCTGTAATTAAAGGAAGTGGCCTTTCTAGTACTTGGTCGTATTGTCCGTTTCCTGACTATTTCCGCCATGTCAATCAAGTTTAATTTTACTGAGATTTACCTTGATCCGTTCGTTCAATTCGGCTTCTTCTTTAAGTTGGGCTTCAAACTCGGCCTTTAGGTTGGTAAAACGTTCGGCAAAGTCAAAGTCATCTTCTTCCTCTGCCAAGCCCACATAGCGACCGGGGGTGAGCACATAGTCCAGTTCGGCTACCCGTTCTTTGGTGGCGGAGGCACAGAAGCCTTTTATATCTTCATAACCACCCCGCCCTTCGGATATCCCTCCATCAGAGGGGAATTTATTGCGCCAGTTGTGGTAGGTGTTGGCAATGGTTTGTATGTCTTCCTCAGAAAGTACTTTGGTTCTGCGGTTTATCAAATGCCCTAAGTTGCGGGCATCAATAAAGAGAATTTCGCCTGTACGGTCTCTTTGACCACCCCGTCCTACGGACACCCCTCCGGAAGAGGGGAATTTTCCAGTTTTGTCACGGCTCATAAACCAAAGCGAAGCAGGGATTTGGGTGTTCAAAAACAACTTGGCAGGCAGGTTTACAATACAGTCGATCAAGTCCGCTTCCACCAATGCTGCCCTAATGTCGCCTTCCCCTCCACTTTTGGATGTCAAGGCCCCTTTGGCCAACACAAAACCTGCCTGTCCACTTGGTGCCAAGTGGTACAGGAAATGTTGGATCCAAGCGTAATTGGCATTTCCTGATGGTGGTGTGCCGTATTTCCAACGACCATCAGTACGCAATAGATCACCACTCCAGTCACTCACATTAAACGGTGGATTGGCAATGATGTAATCGGCTTTCAGGTCTTTGTGGGCATCGTTCAAGAACGAGCCTTCATTGTTCCACTTTACCTGCGAGCTATCAATGCCCCTAATGGCCAAGTTCATTTTGGCCAATCGCCAAGTGGTTTGGTTGCTTTCCTGCCCGTAAATGGAAATATCATTGATTTTCCCTTGGTGGCTGGTCACAAACTCCTCCGACTGCACAAACATTCCACCCGAGCCACAGCAAGGGTCAAATACTCGGCCTTTGTAAGGTTCCAGCATTTCAACCAAGAGTTCAACAACGCTTCTTGGCGTATAGAACTGTCCACCCTTTTTTCCTTCTGCCAGGGCAAACTCCCCAAGGAAGTATTCAAATACGTGTCCGAGGACATCCGCACTTCGGGCTTTGGCATCACCCAAGGCAATGTTCCCAATCAAGTCAATCAGTTCTCCCAAACTGGTTGGATCTAAATTTTGGCGTGCATACACTTTGGGCAGTACTCCTTTTAGAGATGCATTTTCACGCTCTATGGCATCCATGGACTCATCAATGGACTTTCCTATCGTGGGATGCTTCGCATGACTTTGAATAAAACGCCATCTGGCCGATGGAGGAACAAAAAATACATTTTCAGCCTTGTACTCGTCTTTATCCTCGGGATCAGCCCCGGCATATTCTCCTTTGCCGGATTTGAGTTTGTCGTAGAGCTCTTCAAACGCATCCGAGATGTATTTCAAGAAAATCAGTCCAAGCACAATATGTTTGTATTCCGCGGCATCAATGTTTTTTCTCAGCTTGTCGGCTGCTTTCCAGAGTTGTTTTTCCAAGGGTTCCTCAGAGATAGTTTTGGCCATTTAGTTATCTAATTAAATTTTGGGGGAGTTGGTAAAAGATTACCAATTTAACCATTCTCCATCAAACAAAAAACAGAAACCCGTAACCGGAAAAAATTCCAATGGTGATTAGGGATTTGCTCTAAAACGGCTATGAAATTTTGGCAGCAAAACAAGGGGAAATGCGCAAAATGGGTTATTCCTCCAATTTGCCTGCCTCCTTCAACATTTGCAACACTTTTTCCTTGGGAAGGGCTTCGATTTGGTGCCCATCCCGTCCGGTCAGGGTCTCGGCGGCAAAAAGGGAATTAAGAATGGCTTCTTCCGTGGCCTCGATGGTGGCTAAAAACAAGGGAGTCATGGCTTCATTGCGCAAAGTAGGCACCGTCTGAATCGGGTTTTTACTTTCGTAGGGAATACGACATTCCTCTGCAGTAGAAACGGCTAGCACGTAATCACCACTTCCGTTGCTCGCAATGCCTCCTGTTCGAGCTAGGCCCAGCATCGCCCGTTTGGCCAAACGTTCCAGGTTTCGGGCATCCAAAGGCGCATCGGTCAATACCACCATCATACAGGAACCGTTAGGGGAATATTTAAAACTGTCGGAATACTGCCCCAATTTTTTGCCGACTTCCAGTCCGGTCACTTGCAACAATCCGCCAAAATTGGTCTGCACCAATACGCCCACGGTATAGCCTCCGGACTGTTTCGGCAAGACTCGAGAAGATGTGCCTATACCTCCCTTAAAACCAAAACAAATGGTTCCGGTGCCTGCACCCACGTTGCCTTCGGCAACAGGTCCTGTTTTAGCATTTTGAATGGCTTGCAGCACATCAGCTTCGGTAACATGTCGCCCTCGAATATCATTGAGGTAGCCATCGTTGGTCTCGCCCACCACAGCATTAACCGAACGAACTTCCTCATTCCCGGATTGGTTTAAGGTGTATCCAATGACTGCGTTAACGGCCGTGGGGACACTCAAGGTATTGGTTAGGATGATGGGCGTTTCCAGATTCCCCAATTCCTTCACTTGGGTATAACCGGCCAATTTGCCAAATCCGTTGCCCACATAAATGGCCGCAGGCACTTTTTCTTGAAAGATGTTTGCGGAGTGAGGAAGAATGGCGGTTACCCCTGTTCTGATGGCGTCGCCCTCAATCAAAGTTGTATGGCCCACCTGAACGCCAGGGACATCGGTAATGGCATTGAAGGTTCCGGGGTGGAGCACCCCAATGGCTACTCCGTGGTCTCTAAGTCGGTTTTGTGACATGGTGAGTAATGGAAATAGGATCAGGAAAAGAAAAGATAAGGTATGGTGTTTTCTTGTCATTTGGGTTGATGGCATATGGCCTTCAATTTAACCATTATCCATCAAAAAGGAAACCCCTAAAGCCCATGTTCCGAGAGAAAAAAGAAAGGGGCCTAGGCCCCTGGAAAATAAAGCGTGGAAAAATATACTGCGGTTACTCCACTTTACACGAAGTGTCCGCAATGATCTTCCACGCTCCATCTATTTTTTTGAGCACCAACATAAAAATGCCTTGGATATCGCCCACCGGTCTGGTTAGATGGTATTCTCCCATTACGGTGTAGGCATCATCATTGATTTTGGAAATGTCGTTGGTGACGAATTCCAAATGGCCAAAATGTTCTTGGGTCGGATAACTTTTTTTGTATCGTTCCAAGGTACTTTGCCAACCTTTTATCACACCAGCACTGCCGTAAAAGGTCAGCTCATCGGATTTCCAATAGGTTTCCATAAACAGCTCAATATCAAAATTGTTCCAAGCTGTCTGCTGGGTGGAAAGTACTTGCGCAATGGCTGCCCTTTCCTCTTGTTCATTCGAAGTCTGAGCAACACAAAACAGGGGCAGCACAAAGAGGAGGCACAACACTTTTTTCATCTCTGATGCTATTTGAAACTTCTAAAAGTTACGATAATCCCCGGCCAAATATTGGTTGGCCTTTTCTTCCTTGAACTTGGCGGTTTCGGCATCCCAGTGCAACGTTTCACCAGGGAAACGACCTGCAATAGTACCCAAAAGAATGGTTTCGGTCAACCGTGCCGCATAATTGAACGGGGCAGAAGTTTCACCTTTGCCCAAACAGGCATCCACAAATTGGTGGTAATGCTTTGGACCTTCGGTTTCATAATTTCGGATGGGCTCGCCCAAATTGTTTTCCTTGGAAACCTTGGCAATTTCTTTGGAGATATCCACATATTTGCCCTTTCTGATTTTCTTGGGCAATTGCATGAAGTGCGGAAGCAACAATCGTCCTTTCTCACCAACGAACATGGCCCCTTGATCAGGAAGCTCATTTTCGGCGGCAACCTTGGCATCCAACGACATTTTATCCTTCATGCTTTCCTCTTTGGAAACTTTGCCGTCTTTTCCCATGGTCATACCAGGCAATAAAAGGTCTTCACTCAAAGCAGGAGCTCCAGGACCGTCATACCAGACCCATTTTAGGGTTTCGGTGGTGTATGGGGTTTGAGGAAATTCATAAGTTACCGTATTGTGTTCCGGATATCCAAAACCGTTGGTAGGGCGGCATTCTGTCATGATGGTTCGGGGAACATCCAATTGCAAAGCATTGTATGGGGTATCGAAAATATGGACACCCATATCGCCCAAAGTGCCACAACCATAATCCATCAATTTTCTCCAATTGCCTGGGTGGTACATGCCATCTTTATAGGGTCTTTCTTTGGAAGTGCCCAACCAAAGGTTCCAGTCCAATTGGGTAGGAACCGGGTCTTCTCCTTGTGGTAAGGGACCATCATACCCCCAGTTTTTAGGCGACCAGGCATGTACGGTATGTACTTTACCAATAATACCGGATTGAATGAGTAAGGTGGCCAATTTATAATCGTAAAAAGAATGCACCTGGATGCCCATTTGGGTGACCAGGCCTTTTTCGGCGGCCATTTTTTTCATGGCCCGTGACTCGGAAACGTAATGGGTCAAAGGTTTTTGACAGTACACAGGCTTGTTCATTTCCATGGCCATCATGGAAGCTGGGGCATGGGTATGATCTGGCGTGGAAACGATCACGGCATCGATCTCATCTCCCATTTCTTCCAACATGGCGCGATAATCAAAAAAGATGCGGGCCTTGGGGTGCAGTTTGTGGGCAGCGGCCAGGTTTACGGCATCCACGTCGCAGAGGGCCACCACATCCACCGAGGCATGCGATGAAATCGCCTTGAGGTCCTCGCCCCCCATATTCCCGACCCCGATATGGGCCGTACGTAATCTATCAATGTTCATGGAGCCCTTTAAAATGGATGGGGCCAACATGATTCCTAGTGCGCCAACACTACTTTTCTTAATGAATTCGCGTTTGTTCATGTTCGTTTAGTAAGTTATAATTTTTTGATTTTGATATTTCGGAACCATATAGGACTGGAATGGTCCTGCAAGGCAATATAGCCTGTTTTGAATTTACCATAATCCGGGGCGTTGTCCCATTTTCCGGAAGCCTTTTTGGCATTCCATTCTTCGGACCAAGGCACAAATTCCAATAATTTTTTACCGTTGAGCCAATGCTCCACCTTTTCAGGGGTAAACACGATCTTGGTAGTGTTCCATTCCATGACAGGGTTCAGCTGCTTTTGCGATTCGTCCGCCACGTGCATGGCATAATCGGCACCAGTTTTCTGCCAATCTTGGAGCAACTCAGGATGCTCGGCGCCAAATTGGGAATTGTACCCTACCAGATCATGGATGTTGGCATAGTTCTCGTCGTCGATCAACTGATATTCGGGGGCCACAACAGGTGGACCGTCGTAGCCTTCCTTCACATGGTAAAAAATGCCGCTGTTTCCACCTTCGGGGATTTTCCATTCCAGGTACAGTTCAAAATTATCGAACTCCTCGGCACCGTAAAGAATGTCCTTTCCACCGGTGTAATTCTGTTCCAGACCCAATTCCGTATCAAAGGTGAGGGTGCTGTCTTTTATCGTCCATCCGGGAGGGAGGGAATCCATGTTGTATCCGCGCCAACCTTCGAGACTGCTGCCGTCAAAAAGAGTGATCCATTCGGATTCTTTTTCAGCATTGGTGTCGGTGGTTTCAGGTTCATCCGTGGGCTTGGATTGATTCTTACAGGCTAGAACAAGTAAAAAAAGAAGGGAAAGCTTTAAAATTTTAGACATGGTTTAGTTGTTGGTATTTATTCTGATGGGTTAAAGTACAAAATATTGATTAACTTTTTTTGCACCATTTTCATTACATTTAAGCCTGACTAACTCAACACTTTAAAAATGAAGACTTGCTTTTTCAGGATTGGCTTGCTTATGCTGGCTAGTACCTTGTTCGTTACCCCGATCTATTCCCAAAGAAATAAGAAAAACCAGAGTGCTCCCGAATATCCGGAAGCCTTGTATTCCAGTCTGGAGTACCGATTGATCGGACCCTTCCGTGGTGGCCGTTCCGGTACGGTGGCCGGAGTGGAGGGCCAACCCAATCTATTCTATTTTGGTGCCACTGGAGGAGGTGTTTGGAGAACCACCGATGGAGGTACCACATGGGAGAATATTTCGGATGGATTTTTTGGTGGGAGTATCGGTGCCGTTGAGGTGGCGAAGAGCGACCATAATGTAATTTATGTTGGAGGAGGCGAGCAAACCGTTCGTGGCAACGTATCTTCCGGTTATGGTGCCTGGAAAACGGAAGATGCCGGAAAAACGTGGCAATCCATCGGCTTGGAAAATAGCCGACACATCTCTCGGATGAGGATTCACCCAACCGATTACAATACGGTGTATGCCGCTGTTATGGGCAACCTATACAAACCTACCCAAGATCGTGGGGTGTACAAGACTACCGATGGAGGTAAAACCTGGAAAAAGGTACTTTATGCCAACGATTTGGCAGGTGCCGTGGATTTGATCTTTGATCCCAATAACCCAAGAATTTTATATGCCTCTACTTGGAGGGTGCAACGTACTCCCTACAGTTTAAGTAGTGGTGGGGAAGGTTCGGCGCTTTGGAAAAGTACCGATAGTGGCGAAACCTGGACCGAAATATCCAAAAACGAAGGGTTCCCAACAGATACTTTGGGGATTATTGGAGTAACCGTTTCTCCCAAAAACAGCAACCGTGTGTGGGCCATGGTCGAGAACAAGGACAAAGGAGGTTTGTACCGTTCAGACGATGGCGGTAACAAATGGACACTTGTCAATAGCGATAGAAGTCTAAGACAAAGGGCGTGGTATTACACTAGGGTCTATGCCGATACCCAAGATGAGAATGTGGTATATGTACTCAATGTAAATTACCATAAAAGTACGGATGGTGGCAAGACATTTCAATCTTCAAATGCCCCGCATGGGGACCACCATGATCTTTGGATCGCTCCTGAGGACTCCAAGCGTATGATCATGGCGGACGATGGCGGTGCACAGATCAGCTATGATGGAGGTGAATCATGGAGTACCATGAACAACCAACCCACGGCACAATTTTATAGGGTGACTACTGATAATGCTTTCCCTTATAGGATCTATGTAGCCCAGCAGGATAATTCCACTTTGAGGATCAAGCACAGGAGTGATGGTTTTTCAATTGGTGAAGATGACTGGGAAGAAACCGCTGGAGGGGAGTCCGCCCATATTGCTGTGGATCCTGCCAATGATGATATTGTTTATGGTGGTAGCTACGATGGCTTTTTGGTGCGTGTTAACCATGCCAAAAATACCGTTAGGGGAGTAAATGTTTGGCCGGATAACCCTATGGGTTATGGAGCCGAGGGGATGAAGTATCGTTTTCAATGGAACTTCCCCATCATGTTCAGTAAGCATGATCCCAAAAAACTGTATACGTTCTCCAACCATGTCCATATGACCACCAATGAAGGGCAGAGTTGGAAATTGTTGAGTGGTGACCTTACCAGAAACGACCCTACAAAATTGGTTTCCAGTGGTGGACCCATCACACAGGATAACACCAGTGTAGAATATTACTGTACCATTTTTGCGGCCAATGAAAGTCCTCTAAAAGAAGGATTGCTTTGGGTGGGTAGTGATGATGGTTTGATCCATGTGACCAAGGATGGTGGCAAGACTTGGGAGAATGTAACCCCATCCATCATGCCCGAATGGAACATGGTCAACAGCATAGAACCTTCCGCTTTTGATGAAGGCACTTGCTATGTGGCCGCTACGCGATACAAATTGGGAGATTTTAAACCGTATTTGTACAAAACCACTGATTACGGGAAAACCTGGTCGTTGATCACCAACGGAATTGAGGATGAGCATTTTACCCGCGTGGTGCGTGAAGATCCAAAACGCAAAGGACTCCTTTATGCGGGAACGGAAACCGGAATGTACATTTCCTTTAATGATGGGGCCAAATGGGAGAAATTCCAAATGAACCTGCCCATTGTTCCTATCACGGATTTGACCATTAAAGATGATAACCTGATCGTGGCTACCCAAGGTAGGAGCCTTTGGATCATTGACGACCTTACCGTGCTTCACCAATTGAATGACGCCAAGAAAACGGCCAGTACCATCTTGTACAAACCACGGGAGAGCTACAGAACAAAAGGAAATGTGGCCAGAAGACCTTCCAAGACCGAAGGAACCAACCTGGCCAATGGGGTCATTACCCATTTTTACTTGAAGGACGTCGCCGATAAGGACAGTATTTCCCTTACCTATACCAAAATGAACGGGGATACCTTGGCCACCTACAGTACCTATTCCAAAGAGAAGGATAAAAAATTGGAGGTAAAAAAAGGAGGGAATACCCACGTTTGGGACACTCGCGGTAAAAGCGCCGAACGTTTGGACGGTATGATTCTTTGGTGGGCCAATCTTAGTGGTCCCAAGGCAGTTCCAGGAACGTACAAAGTCCATTTGAATGTAAACGGGAAAACCCAAACGGAAGATTTCAAGATTCTTCCAGATCCTAGGGCAGAGGCTTCTGTTGCCGATATGCAGAAGCAATACGATTTCATTTCAGAAATAAATGAGACCATTGACCTGGCACACCAATCCATCAAAAAGATAAGGGGCATCAACAAAAAATTGGATGAGTTCATTGCCAAATACAAAGGCAATGATACCACCAAAGAAGTGGTGGAAAAGGCAAAGGCCATGAAGGAAAAATTCGGAACCATAGAGAAGGAACTATACCAGACCCAAAACCGAAGTGGGCAAGATCCACTGAACTTCCCCATTCGATTGACCAATAAGTTAGGTCACCTGAACAGTCTGGTTTCCATGGACGATTTCCCACCAACGGAACAGGATATTGCCGTTAAGGAGGAATTGTCGGCGGGCATAAAGGCCCAATTGAGAGATTTTGATAAATTGGTGGATGATGAGGTTGCGGCATTTAACGCAGAGTTCAACAAGCTCAATCTGGATTATTTGAGCATAGAAGAATAAACATCAAAGCCCCTTGCCGTCCGGTAAGGGGTTTATTTTTTAGAACACAAACGAATCAGAAGGATGAAAAAGTCAATGTTGATTTTGGGGCTGTTGTCCTGTACAATGGCTATGGCCCAGACCGCCAATGAGTATTTCGAGACCATGAAATTCAGGAACATTGGACCGTTCCGCGGAGGGCGTTCCGTAACGGCCAGCGGTGTAATCGGTGATCCGCTTACGTATTACATGGGCACCACGGGGGGCGGACTTTGGAAGACCACCAATGCGGGAGGCAAATGGGATAATATTTCGGACGGTTTTTTTGAAATGGGTTCCGTTGGGGCCGTGTCTGTTTCGGAATCCAACCCAAATATTGTGTATTGCGGTATGGGGGAACATGCTCCTCGTGGGGTCATGACCTCTTATGGCGATGGGGTGTATCGATCCAATGATGCGGGCAAGACCTGGATCAAATTGGGATTGGAACAGACACAACATATTTCGCGGATCATCATTCATCCTACAAACCCTGAGATTGTGTATGTGGCCGCGCAAGGAGCTTTATTTGCCCCGAACAAGGAAAGAGGCGTTTACCGTTCCATGGATGGGGGTAAGACTTGGGAGAACGTTCTATTTGTGAATGAAAGCACTGGTGCCGCGGAACTTTCCATGGATGCCAATAATCCGTTGGTGCTGTATGCAGCCATGTGGGAACATCAACGCAAACCCAATTACGTCATGAGTGGTGGGCCAGGCAGTGGACTCTATAAAAGTACCGATGGAGGAAATACTTGGAAAGAGTTGACAGAAGGTCTTCCCAAAGAAAAGGGAAAGATGGGTATTGCGGTAAGTCCGGCCAATTCGGATAAGGTGTATGCCATCATCGAGAGCGACTCCAACCAGGATAAAGGAGGTCTGTTCGTTTCCAATGATGCGGGCAAAAGCTGGAGCATGGTCAGTGGTGACAACCGCTTGGTGCAACGTGCTTGGTACTATATTGAAGTGTTTGCAGATCCCAATGATGAGGATACCGTTTATGTGCTCAGTGCAGAAATATTCCGTTCGGAAGATGGCGGGAAAACATGGGAATCCATTTCCGTGCCTCACGGGGATACCCACAACCTGTGGATCAATCCCAATAATTCAAACAATATGGTGATGGCGGACGATGGAGGGGCCACCATTACGTATGATTATGGAAAAAACTGGACCCTGCCCTATAATATGCCTACGGCACAGTTCTATCGCATCAACACAGACAATCTTTTTCCCTACAATATTTATGGCGGGCAACAGGACAATACTTCAGTGAAAATAGCAAGTCTTTCCGTAGGCAGATGGAGCATCGGCCAAGAAGATTGGCATTATGCGGCAGGTGGAGAAAGTGCCTTTTTGGCGTTTGACCCGGATCATCCAAGATATGTGATGGGAGGCAGTTATTTGGGAACCATTGAGTTGCTGGATATGGAATCCAAAATGGCCACCGATGTGATGGCGGCCCCTATTCAATATTTGGGGAGAGAGGCCAGGGACATGAAGTACCTTTTTAACTGGAACGCTCCCATTATTTGGTCCCAACACGAACCGGGCACTTTTTACCATGGGGCGCAATTGGTGTTGCGTACCCGTGATAATGGATTTACTTGGGAGGAAATATCCCCTGATCTGACCCGAAACCAAGATGATAAACAAGGCAACGGTGGAGGCCCTTATACCAACGAAGCCGTTGGGGCCGAAAACTATGGCACCTTGGCTTATATCATCGAATCACCTCATGAGAAAGGAGTGTTGTACACGGGAAGTGATGATGGATTGGTATACGTCACCACAAATGGTGGGGAGACCTGGGAGAACATCACCCCAAAGGGGTTAAAGGAATGTTTGGTGAACGCCATTGAAGTATCTCCCCATGACCCGGCCACGGTATATATTGCGACCACCCGGTACAAATTCAACGATTATACCCCTGCACTGTACAAGAGCACGGATTATGGCAAAACATGGACGAACATCAGTAACGGTATTCCTTATGGAGCTTTTACTAGAGTAGTTAGGGAAGACCAGGAACAAAAGGGACTCTTGTATGCGGGGACCGAAAAGGGACTTTATGTTTCTTGGAACGATGGGAAAAGTTGGGAGCCCTTGCAATTGAATTTGCCCAAGACCCCGATCACTGATTTAAAAGTGCACGAAGGGGACCTCATCGTGGCAACCTCAGGAAGGTCCTTTTGGATTTTGGATAACATCGCTACGCTATCCCAATACAATGGAGATTCCGCATCACTGAAACTGTTTAAGCCAGAGGACACCGTTCATGGTTTTTGGGGAAGCCCACTCAACAGTAGTTCCAAAAAGGCGGAGGGGACCAATCCTTACGAAGGGGTAAACCCCGCCAATGGCATGGTCATCTATTACAACTTGCCCAAGTCCATGGATAGCACCGAGATCACCATGGAAATCAAGAACGGTCAAGGTAAGGTGGTCCGTACGTTCAGCTCTAAAAAGGATGAAAGTTATATCCCCCATAACGGTGGAGGCGCACCTCCTGCCCCTGTCTTGGGAACGGATAAGGGCCTTAACCGATTTGTTTGGGATTTAAAGACCCCTATTCTGCCCGGGATTCCCAATGTTTATATTGAAGCCAATTTTACAGGACACAAAGTACCACCGGGGAATTACACCATCAGTTTAAAAGCGGATGGACAAACGGTCAGCACCCAGGGGATGATTGTACCCACACCCAATACCGATATGACCCAGGAACGGTTTGAGGAACAGGACCGGTTTATGAATGAGCTTGAGGCCAATCTCACGGATATGCACAACAAGTTGAACGCGTTGTTCAAGGTGCAGGGCCAATTAAAGGATTTGCTGAAGGATTTGGATAACGAAGACCTCAAAAAAGAAGGGCAATCGCTTCTGGATAAATTGAAAGCTTGGGACGAGGATATGGTACAGCGAAAATCGCAGGCGTATGACGATGTGGAGAATTTCCCGAACAAGTTTACGGCCGAGTACTTATTTTTGATGAACCAGAGCAATAGTTCCTTACCTAGGGTGAACCAATCTTCCAAGGATCGAAGAAAGGAATTGGACACCCAGTGGGTAGGATTGAAACAAAGAGCGGAGACCTTGATGAAGACCGACATCCCCAATTTCAATAAAAAGCTTTGGGAAAATGGGGTGGGCGCCATCAGAATGTAAAATATAGAAGACCGTGTTGTACAATTACATAAAATCGTTGCACCTCATATTTGTAGTGACCTGGTTTGCCGGGTTGTTCTACATCCCCAGATTGTTTATTTACCATATTGAGGCATGGCAGAAACCGTCACCCGATAAGGAAATCCTTTCGGAACAATTAAAATTGATGACCAAACGACTGTGGTACATCATCACATGGCCTTCTGCTATTTTGTGCACCCTTTTCGCTATCTGGCTGTTGATTTTGATGCCAGGGTGGCTCCAACAACCGTGGATGCACGTAAAATTGGCCTTTGTGGTGTTGCTTTTTGTGTACCATTTCAAGTGTCATCAGATATTTAAACAGATGCAACGGGACGATATCCGGTACACTTCCAACTTTATGCGGATATGGAACGAGGTGGCCACCATCATCCTATTTGCCGTAGTGTTCTTGGTGATTTTGAAAAGTGCCTTCAATTGGATCTACGGCATTGTGGGCATGTTCGTCTTGGCCATCCTTTTAATGTTGGGCATAAAAATGTACAAACGCTATCGGGAGAAAAACCCAGATGCTTGATAAGTACAAGTACACGTTTCAAGTTCAATTACAGTTTGAATTTTTAGCCAGACAATGTCTTGAACTTACTTTTTCACTTTAGCTTGTTTTTGAACTTGAACTTGTAACTTGTCTTTTGTTGACTCGATAATTGATTACATTTATCATCAAATCAGGCAGTATTGTTCACTAAATTATCCCTACGATCCCGTATTTTCTTTGGTATGATCACCTTAGTGGTCATTGCCTCTGTGCTGATCGCGGGGATAACCATCTATCAATATAAAGAGCAGGGCAAGGATTATCATGACGATAGGTTGCAGCGGAAGGAGGAACAGATCCTCAAGAGCATATCCTATGTGTTGAAGGAAACCACATATCCCGTGAACACGGAGAATCTAGGGCTCATCTTTAGGGACGAGATCTACAAGATCGCGAATGTGGAGAACGTTAACTTCAACATATACGACCTTGAAGGTAACCTGATCAAAAGTTCACGACCCAGTTTTGAGGCAGACTCCATAGCCAATTGCTTAAATTCCAATGTTTTGAATTACCTGAGAGACACTGGGGAATCGAGGTTTGTGGAGGAGAAACGCGCCGCAGGGGATAACTATCAGTCGACGTACACCTACATCAACGACCTCAAATTTAAGCCCATCGGTATTTTGAACCTGCCTTATTTTGAGGACAACACCTTCAACAATAAGGAGCTCAAGGAATTTCTTTTCCGATTGGGGATGGTCTATCTTTTAATGCTGATCCTTGCAATCGTATTGGCCTATTTCATTTCAAAATATATCACCAGATCACTACAGACCATATCCGATAAGATCAACAGGACCAACCTTACCCGCCAAAATGAGAAAATCTATTTGGCCAATCCTGGCGAGGAAATAGCAAAACTGGTGGATTCGTACAACCGCATGATCGATGAGTTGGAGGAAAGTGCCGTAAAATTGGCCCGAAGCGAAAGGGAACAGGCATGGCGGGAAATGGCCAAACAGGTCGCCCATGAAATCAAGAATCCATTGACACCGCTGCGGCTGACCGTGCAAAGTTTTGAACGGAAATTCGACCCCAATGATCCCGACATCCAAAAGAAGGTGAACGAATTTTCCAAGACGTTGATCCAGCAAATCGATACCATGAGCAATATTGCCACCGCGTTTTCGAGTTTTGCCGACATGCCCGCACAGCAGAACGAGACGTTGAATGTGGTGAAAGTGGTAAAACTGGCCTTGGAGATTTTTACTGAGGACTATATCCATTTCATCGCGGATGAGGAAGAGATCATAGCCAAGTTGGACCGCACCCAGCTGATCCGGGTCATTACCAATTTGGTGAAAAATGCCATACAGGCCGTTCCCGATGTGGAGTCGCCAAGAATCTTGGTCACGGTGGCCTCCGAAGGCTCCCATGTGAAAATTTCCGTTGCGGACAATGGGGTGGGCATCTTGGACGAGAACCGGGAAAAGGTTTTCGAGCCCAAATTCACCACAAAATCCAGTGGTACGGGACTCGGATTGGGAATGGTCAAAAACATAGTGGAAAACTATGGGGGAACCATTAACTTTACTTCAAAGATTGGAAAGGGAACGGTGTTCACTATCCGATTTCCCAAGGAACAAAAAAGATAATATGTAATCGGAAAGACCTTCCGACCTCCATCAAAAAAGTGCATATGAACTACGAGAACATTTACATCGAGGAAGAAAAGCAATGGGCCACCATTACCATCAATAGGCCCACCAAACTGAATGCCCTGAACAAAAGGACGATTGAGGAGCTTCACGTGGCCTTCAAGGAATTGAACGAGGACCCCGAGATCAAGGTGATCATCATTACGGGTACCGGGGAAAAAGCATTTGTTGCCGGTGCGGATATTTCAGAGTTTTCCCATTTTTCGGTGAAGGAAGGCAGACAATTGTCGGCCATGGGGCAAAAAAACCTGTTCAATTTGATCGAGACGCTATCAACCCCGGTGATTGCCGCCATTAACGGATTTGCATTGGGTGGTGGATTGGAACTGGCCCTGGCGTGCCATTTTAGGGTGGCGAGTAGTAATGCCAGAATGGGGCTTCCGGAAGTGTCCCTCGGTGTAATTCCAGGTTATGGGGGTACACAACGTTTGCCACAGCTCATCGGTAAGGGCAGGGCCATGGAATTGATCATGACGGCCAGTATGATCGATGCGGACAAAGCTTTCGCCTATGGACTGGTAAACCATGTGGTTTCACCTGAGGAATTATTACCACTTTGCGAGAAATTGGCGAGCAGGATATCGAATAATTCCACTGTGGCCATAAAACATGCAATAAAAGCGGTAAATGCTGGTTTTAAGTATGACGCCGATGGCTATGCCGTGGAAATAGATGCCTTTGGCCATTGCTTTGGTACGGACGACTTTAAAGAAGGCACATCTGCCTTTTTGGAAAAGCGCAAAGCAGATTTCCCCGGATCATGACCGTTGGCCTTAACCAAGCCAGACCATGATTAAAAAACAGATTCTTCTACTTTGCCTAATGTTTGCGGGGATAATGGCATCTGCCCAAAAAATGCCCGTGAGCTACGATTTTGGCGAAAAATACAATGACAGGTACCGCTATTCCAACCTTATGACCATTGATGAAGATGGTACAGGAGGCTACATATTGGTAAGGGCCTACTACCAAGGATTGATCCTTAGGCCCAAAGGCTATCTCATTGAACATTACAACAGCGACCTTGAGCTGGTTTCGGAATACAACTACAAGCTCAAAGGACTCGATTTTGTGAATGGATTCCTCAAGAATGGACAGTTGAACCTGTTGTTCCTCAATTACAATTATGATAAGGGAGAATATGAGTATTGGGTGCACAGAAGTCCAATCTTCGAATTCAATTTTAGGACGGAGAAGCTGCTTTCCATTGCTTCGGAAGAAGTGAACGATCCCGTGGGAAAAAACTACTATAATCGAAATTTCTCCAATGGGTTTACCACAGCGATCTTGTTCAATGAGGATAAAACAGGATTCATCATCAGTACCCACCATAAAAAGGGAAAGGATGAAAAGCACATCATCCATCTGTTTGACACTACCTTGAAAAAGCGTTTTGAATATGATTTTTCTGATGAAATCGAAGAAAAGAACTATGCTTTTGAGAATGTTGCTTTCTCCCAAGACTTGCAGACCGCTTACATTGTTGGAAAGGCCTATTTCAAGAAGAAGCGTTTTCAGGTAGATGAACGCAAGTTCCAATATGAACTGATCAAGATCACCCAAAATAGCAACCAGACCCAGTCCTTTGTGGATCCTGGTAAATACCCAGAGGCGTTGTATCCTATCCTCCTGAAAAACAGACTGGTCTGTGTGGGATTCTATGCGGATAGAAAGGACAACAGGTACAACGGTATTGCTTATTTTGATTTGGACCCCAATACCTTGGACATCCGTTCGCAGCGCTACAATCCTTTTTCCCAACAGTTCATGGACGATAAATTTGGTCGGGAAGAGGACAAGGACATCAAAAATTTGGTGTTCAAAGGAGTGGAGGTCACCCCAAGCGAGGAAATTTTCTTCAACGCCGAAGAGTACTTTGTGAGTACCGGCCTTGAGGTCACCGGAGCGGGACAACGTGTAAAAATTGAGCGTTACCACTACAACGACATTGTTAGTGTGAAGCTTGCACCGAACGGTAACATGGAGTGGGCAAGGAACATCAATAAAACAGAGGTTACCCAAGGCGATGGGGCCTATGCCTCGTATAGTTCTTATTGCAAGGACGGAAAAACGTACTTCTTCATCTGTACGGCAGCCGAAAACCCACAGTTGATCAATAATGAAAGGTTGATCTTTAAGCAGGGATTCAGCCGAAACCGGAATGTATTCATGATCTCATTGGATGAAAACGGCGTTATGGATTATGAAAAGATCATTGACCAACAAGAGGCCCGATTGCCTTTTATGGTTTCCATGCCGTTAAAGGATGAAGCGGCGGATAAGATGCTTTTCTATGCCAAACGGGGAGGCAAAAAGCAGTTGGTAAAAGTAGATTTTAAATAAAAGACCACAAAACGTAGAAAAAGGGCTTCCTTCGGGAAGCCCTTTTTTATTGGGTTCAACCAGCAAAAAGAAAGAAAAGGATTACAAAATAAGATTCATGTCAATTCCTATGCCCTATCCGTCAAACCATAGGGAGCATCGGTAAGTTTAGAGCCAGATTACCTGGAAACGCCGGACATAGTATACCACCTTCGCCGGACCAAAGTGAGCATAGCTGGCCGGTGAAAGTGAGCCACCCGCGCCGGACGAAAGTGAGCCACTTTTGGACCTGATCTGTCTGTAATGTGCCAAAGGTCTTTTTTTGTGAAAAAGGACCATGGCGAACAAGCAGATAGACATGCGAAAAATAAAAAGGATATTCAAGCTCTACACCTCGGGTGTGAGCAAGCGGCGGATAAGCCAGCAGTTGGGCATCTCCCGCAATACAGTGGCCAAGTACATCGATTTCTTCAAGCGTTACCGTCTGACGGCCTATGAGGTTGAGAAGATGACCCTGGAGGAACTGCACGGCCTCTTCAAGGCCGACCAAAGGCCGAAGAGCCCAAAACTGGTCGAGCTACAGCGGTACTTTCCCTACTTTGACAAGGAAATAAGAAAGACCGGGGTGACCCGACAGTTGCTCTGGGAGGAATATTATGCCAAGCATCCCGATGGGTTCAGGCTCTCACAGTTCAAGTACTGGTACGCCGAATGGCAAAAGGAGACCTCCCCCGTGATGCGGATGGAGCACAAGGCCGGCGACAAGCTTTTCATCGATTTTACGGGCAAGAAGCTCACCATTGTCGACAGGGACACCGGGGAGCTAAAGGAACTGGAAGTGTTCGTGTGCATATTGGGCAGCAGCCAGTATACCTACGTGGAGGCATGTGCCAGCCAGAAGCTCGAGGACTTCATCCGCTGCACCGAGAACGCACTGTGGTTCTACGGCGGTGTGCCGAGGGCACTGGTGCCCGACAACCTTAAGTCGGCCGTTACCAAGAGCAGCCGCTATGAACCAAAGGTCAACGAGGTGTTTGCCGACTTTGCCGAGCATTACGAAACGGCTGTCCTTCCCACGCGCACCTACAGGCCAAGGGACAAGGCCATAGTGGAGAACGCCGTGCGCATCATCTACACAAGGGTGTTCGCGCCCTTACGGAACGAGACCTTCCACAGTGTGGCCGATATCAACACCGCGATCCGGGAACTGTTGGAAAAGCACAACGACATGTCCTTCAGGGGAAGGGAATACTCCCGACGTTCACTGTTCCTCGAGGTGGAAAGCCGGGAACTGATGCCCCTGCCCGAAAAACGCTATGAGATAAAACGGTACGCCCAGGCCACCGTGCACAAGAACAGCCATATCTACCTTGGCAGGGACAAGCACTATTACAGCGTACACTACAGGCATATCGGCAAACAGGTAAAGCTTGTCTATACCGACAGTATGGTCGAGGTCTACCATAAACATGAAAGGCTGGCCGTGCACCGAAGAAACAGGAAACGTTACGGCTATACCACTTTGGCCGAGCACATGCCCTCCCACCACCGCTTCGTCAGCGAATGGAGCAGTGAAAGGTTCATTGCCTGGGCCGGAAACATAGGGGAAAGCTGCCAAGGCTACATCATGGCCATATTGGACAAGAAGCAGCATCCCGAACAATCCTATAAATCCTGTCTTGGCGTACTGCACCTTG
>NZ_QXFJ01000011.1 GCF_003584165.1 Flagellimonas aequoris
AGTTCCGCATCATAAATGATCTCTTCCTCAAAATCCACTTCTCCGTTATCCATCCATGCGCTTATGCTCTCCTTCCCAAATGCTTTTGCCTTTGCGGAGTTGGACTGATCTTGCAGGTACTGCTTCAGGTCCTCGACTTCACCGGAGTCCCTGTGCTGGAAATACCATACGAACTGTTGGGGCGTTAGGGAGAGGTCGTGTCCCAGGGAAAGGTGGTTCTTGGCCTTGAACATGGCCAGGTTGGTGACCCCGTTGTCGATCAGGTATCCGTCCACGATGTTCTTGATGTTGGAGTCGGAATTGTAATATCCCCTTTCTGCTTGGGACAGCTTTCCACTGGCAAATTCCTTGAGCTGAAATTCGTAGAGGGAGACATTTGTGGGCGCGGTGATGATATAGGGGTCCTCGAACCCGGCCCCGCCACCGTTGCCGCCCTCCCCATTTCCCAGATCAGGTTCCCCGGGAATGCCGCTACCGGATCCCCCAATCAAACAGACCATGGATTCCTTGTAGAAGAGCCGGTCGTCGCCCGTGAGCTGTGCCTCCAAAATGCACATCTCCCCTGCGGGGTGATCGGTCCCCCCAAAGTGGCACCATAATTCCACCACGTCATAGCAAGTGTCGTTCTTTTCAACAATGCCAACATCCAGTCTTTCCAGGTCCAAGGAGAACAGTTCCCTTCTCCCCTCAAAGGAAAAGGAGCCGTGTTCGGCAAGGGCACGGATACCATCCTTTAGGTGGTACCTGACCAGAAAAGCCTGCAGGTTGCCCGATGGATTCCGCTGTAGCACCAGGTTCTCGAAGAAACTGCCATCGTTGCGGTCCCTTTTTATCGGAAAAGTATAGGATGTCACATCATCGTGCGTAATGACCTTTACCATGGAAGTGTCCACGGTAAAACCATAAAGATCGGAACCCATGTTTTTGGAAGTCGTTGTCCCGCCCATTGATGACAAGCGGGAAATCGCCGTACGAACAGGTTCGTCATTCAGATCCTGCAGTGACATCTGTTCCAGTGAGATATCTAATGGAATGGAGTCCTGTTCTTTTGGGTCGTCCTCTTGGGGCGGTGTCTCCCCAGGGCTACATGCGTTCAACAGAAGAAGGAACATCAGCAGCCCGATGGGGTACAAGCATAGTCTTTTCATGCCTTGTCAGGTTAAGTTATCAAACAGTAAGGTAGTTGTGGGGTACAACATACAAGCCTGGCCCGAGATCGATCAGGGAACAGGGACATTAAAAAATTGGTGTATGGGGTATATTGCTACGGAAAGCAAGGACAATATAGCTTTTTATAATGAAAAATCCTTTGTTTTGTAAAATATCCTGATATTTTCACAGGGAAGAGGTACAAAAACTGAAAGAAAACGAAAAGGCCACCCGAAGGTAGCCTTATCTGTTTTATGCTTTCTTGGAATTATCCGTTCAAAGCCTCGGCATATGAATATTTGGCCTCATTACTATCGGCCTAATTGTTCAACGCCTCGGCTCCACCAACAATTTCCAAAATCTCGTTGGTAATAGCAGCCTGTCGTGCCTTGTTATAGGTCAATTTCAATTGGTTCCTAAGTTCTTTGGCGTTGTCAGTAGCCTTGTGCATGGCCGTCATACGGGCACCGTGCTCGCTGGCAAAAGAATCCCTGATGGCCTTGTACAATTGGGTCTTCAAGGATTTGGGGATCAATTGTTTTACAATTTCCACTTTAGATGGCTCGAAAATATAGTCGGCAGCTTTAGAAGCATCGCCTTCCATACTTACAATGGGCAAAAATTGCTCGGACATCACAATTTGGGTAGCGGCATTCTTGAATTTGTTGTATACCAATTCAATCTTGTCGTAATTCCCAACGGTGAATTGCTCCATCAAAAACTCGGCGATTTCGGCAACATGGTCAAAAGTCAAATCATCGAACACTTTGCTGTGGTTGGCCACAATGGTGTTCTTTTTGCGAAGGATGTCGTTTCCTTTTTTACCTATGGACAGGAAATCCACTTGCTTGCCGGCATAGGTTTCGGCAACCAACGTATTGCATTGTTTGATGATGTTGGAATTGAATGCTCCACAAAGCCCTCTGTTTGAGGTGATGGCTACCACCAAAACTTTGTTTACGGCCCTATTTTCGGCAAAAACGCTACCTCCATCGCCGTCCAAGCTGGCGCTCAGACCTTGAAGAAGTTCCGTTAGCTTATCCGCATAGGGGCGCATGGCCGTGATGGCATCCTGGGCCTTTTTCAACTTTGCGGCAGACACCATTTTCATGGCACTGGTAATCTGCATCGTTGAGCCGATGGATGAAATCCTATTCCGTATTTCCTTTAGATTCGCCATATAATTTTAGTAACTAGGTTCTAGTAGTTAGTATTGAGTTCGTGTTGATTTACTCTATACTAACCACTAAATACTTTAGACTAATTTTTGTACTTACTTGAAAGATCCTTACAAACAGCGGTCAAGGTATCGGTTACCTCATCGGTCAATTTGCCGGCCTTAAGGGCATCCAATACATCCCTGTGCTTGGCGTTCAAGAACTCCAAGAAGTCTTTTTCAAATTCTTTTACCTTGTTCACAGGAACATCCCTCAACAAGTTTTTGGAACCTGCAAAGATGATGGCCACCTGATCTTCTACGGTGTAAGGATCGTTCTGACCTTGTTTCAAGATCTCCACGTTCCTACGTCCTTTTTCGATTACGTTCAAGGTAGCGGCATCCAAATCGGAACCGAATTTGGCAAAAGCTTCCAATTCACGGAACTGGGCCTGGTCCAGTTTCAAGGTACCGGCCACTTTTTTCATGGACTTGATCTGTGCCGAACCACCCACACGGGATACGGAGATACCCACGTTGATCGCAGGACGAACCCCTTGGTTGAACAAATCCTGCTCCAAGAAGATCTGACCATCGGTAATGGAGATCACGTTGGTAGGGATATAGGCAGAAACGTCACCTGCTTGGGTTTCGATAATTGGAAGAGCGGTCAACGATCCACCACCTTTTACTTTAGATTTCAAAGATTCGGGAAGGTCGTTCATGTTCTTGGCAATATCGTCATCGGCAATAACCTTGGCGGCACGTTCCAACAATCTGGAGTGAAGGTAGAAAACGTCACCAGGATATGCTTCACGACCTGGAGGTCTTCTCAACAACAAGGATACCTCACGGTAAGCCACCGCTTGTTTTGACAAATCATCATAGATGATCAAGGCAGGACGTCCGGTATCCCTAAAATACTCCCCAATGGCAGCACCAGCGAAAGGAGCATATACCTGCATTGGTGCAGGATCGGAAGCGTTAGCGGCAACAATGGTGGTATAGGCCAAAGCACCTTTGTCTTCCAAAGTCTTGGCAATGGCAGCTACAGTGGATGCTTTCTGACCTACGGCAACGTAGATACAGTAAACAGGCTGACCTGCATCAAAAAATTCTTTTTGGTTCAAGATGGTATCGATACATACGGTAGTCTTACCCGTTTGTTTGTCCCCGATCACCAACTCCCTTTGTCCACGACCGATCGGAATCATGGCATCTACCGCCTTGATACCCGTCTGCAAAGGTTCGTTTACCGGTTGTCTGAAAATTACACCGGGAGCTTTTCTTTCCAATGGCATTTCAACAGTTTCACCAGAAATAGGTCCTTTACCATCAATAGGGGTACCTAGAGTGTCGATTACACGACCAACAATTCCTTCGCCAACGTTGATAGATGCGATACGCTCTGTTCTTTTCACAGTGGCACCTTCCACAATTTCTTTGGATGGGCCCAACAATACCACACCAACGTTGTCTTCCTCAAGGTTCAAAACGATACCCTGCATACCGCCTTCAAACTCTACCAATTCCCCATATTGGGCATTGGAAAGTCCATAGACACGGGCAATACCGTCACCTACCTGTAATACGGTACCTACTTCGTCCAAAGAAGCGGTCGCCTCGAAACCTGATAACTGTTTTTTCAAAATTGCTGATACCTCAGCGGCTTTTACTCCTGCCATTTTTATAGACTATTTGTAAATTCTCTTTTTAATCCGTTCAACTTGTTCGCGATGCTCGCATCGTACTGGGTGTCGCCCACTCTTAGCACAAAACCGCCGAGAATGCTTTCGTCGACCTTGTTTTCAATGGTGACTTTGTTACCCGTGGCCTTGGTCACTTGGGCTAAGATTTTCTTCTCCAACTCGGGCGTCAAAGGAACGGCTGTGGTCACGTAGGCCACTTCCTCACCTTTCATTTTTTCGTATTGGATGATGTATTTATAGGCCACTTCCTGCAACATCGCGATCCGTTTGTTGTCGAGCATGGTCTGCACGAGGCCTTTGGTGATCTCGTCGGCATCTTTGAAGACTTCCAACAAGACATTTTTCTTGATTTCCGATTTTACGATAGGGCTTTCCAAAAGACCTTGAAGCTCCTTGTTCTCGGAAATGGTGGCAGCAATGGTACGCATGTCCTTTTCCACGGCCTCTGCCGCTTTCTTCTCCACTGCGTAGTCCAACGTTGCCTTTGCGTAGCGTATGGCTGCCCTGTTCTCGTTCATGCGCTTAGTTCAATTTGATATCGCCCAACATATCGTCAACCAACTTAAGTTGTTTGTCTTTATTGGACAGTTCTTCCTTGATTACTTTCTCGGCAATCTCCACAGAAAGGTTGGCAACCTGGGCCTTAATGTCGGCAACTGCAGCTTTCTTCTCAGCTTCAATGGTAGCCTGGGCCTGCTTAATCATTTTGTCGCCTTCCAACTGGGCTTGTTCCTTGGCCTCGGAAATAATGTTTTCCTTGATTTCCCTGGCTTCCTTCAAAAGGGTGTCCCTTTCTGCTCTGGCTTCTTTCAACAACTTTTCGCTGTCGGCAGTAACGTTCTGCATTTCCTTTTTGGCTGCCTCTGCGGCTTCAAGGGCGCCTTTGATTCCTTCTTCCCTTTTTTCAACCGCTCCCAAAATAGGTTTCCAGGCATATTTGCGCAACAAAAGGAGTAGTCCTATAAAAAGCACCAACTGCCATACAAACAATCCCAAGGAAAACTGTTCAAGTAACTTTTCCATTTATCTCTACTGTTTTTTTGAATCTTTTTAAACTATACCATTTTAAATGAAGGGCCACAGCCAACCGCTATGGCCTTCACTTTTTCTTTCGGTGAATTACGCTGCAAAAAGAGCGGCGAAACCGATACCTTCAATAAGGGCGGCTGCGATCAACATGGCAGTTTGAATCTTACCGGAAGCTTCTGGTTGACGGGCAATGGCTTCCATTGCTTGACCACCGATCCTACCGATACCCAATCCTGCTCCGATTACGATCAAACCGGCACCTACGATGTCTGGAATTGTCATGATATATGTATTTAAATATTAAACGTTCTTTATTAATGATGATCATCTTCCACGGCCATCCCGAAATATAGGGCGGACAGCATGGTGAAAATATATGCCTGCAATGCGGCCACCAACAATTCCAATAAGGAAAGTGCAAATGCCAATGCAAACGATAATGGGCTACCTATCCAGTTCTTGAATATGAACATAAGCCCGATGATGCTCATCAGTACCACGTGGCCCGCCGTGATGTTGGCATACAAACGAATCATCAACGAAAATGGTTTGATGAAGGTCCCCAACAATTCAATCGGCGCCAATATGATCTTCATGGGAACAGGCACACCTGGCATCCAGAAGATGTGTTTCCAGTAGTTCTTGTTTCCAGAAAATGTGGTAATCAAATACGTAATCAATGCAAGGGCGAAGGTAACCGCGATGTTGTTGGTTACGTTCACGCCCAGTGGGGTAAGTCCCAACAGGTTGATGATCCACACAAAAAAGAACACGGTGAGTAAGTAACTCATATACTTTTTGTACTTGTGTTCCCCAATGTTGGGAACAGCAATTTCGTCGCGCACAAAAATCACCAAAGGCTCCAATGCCCTTCCAAGACCTCTGGGCATATTGCTCTTTTTGTAGTTTTTGGCCACAGCACGGAACATCAAAAACATCAATAAGCCGACAAGCGCAATGAAAACCACGTTTTTGGTAATGGAAAAATCCAACGGTTTTTCATTGGTCGGGTGCGCGTCCATAACCACAAGATTCTCACCAAATGCATCCTCCTCATGTGTCTCAGGCTTGTGGTGTTCATCAAAATGAATTGTTCCTTCCGCGTCTGTTTTATAAATTTTATTGTGATATAGGGCATAGTAATTTCCATCCACTTCGGCAACCCCTTCGCCATGCTCCAACTGGGCAGAAGAAAATACTTTCAAGCCATTGTCCCACAGAATCACTGGCAACGGAAACCCAATGTTCTTGTGTTCCCCTTCATCGGTTGTGTAGGAATAAAAGGTGAAATCATGTGAATCCAGAAGGTGGTGGTCGATATATTCCTTGATTTCGGTCTTCAAATCATGGGCGCCGGATTCAACTTCCTCTCCCTCATGGTTTTGGGCCGACACAAATCCCGTAATCATTATGAATACGGCAACTAAATTTCTACTTACAAAAGAATATCGCATATCACTGCAACTATGGGTGCTCAAAAATTGGTGCAAAAATACATTCCTTGTTCAAAAGAAAAAAGCTTTTTACACTATTATTTATGCCTTTGATTTTTTTGCCAAAATCTTGGGCTTTTTCACACAGTATTAAGCAGTTTCACCAAAAAGTAAGTTTCCAGAAAAAGGGAAAATAGGTACGGGACAAAAAAAGCTAGGGAATCCGCACGTTCCAAAACGCCGTCCAAGTTGTACCCCGGATAGAGAAAAATGAAGAAAAGCACAAATTTTATCAAACTCCCACCCAAGAAAAAGAAGCCAAGGAGGTCCCGGTATTTGTCCCTGAAAAAATAGATGGCAAAAAACACTAGGGAAGCCATGATCATATTTAACACATAACTTTTTACCAGTTGGTTGCCATACGGGTCAAGGCCTTGGTTTTGCAAAACCCAAGAATGGCCGAAAAAAAGGAGGGTCAGACCTACCAAAAGAAGGGTTAGAAAAAAGAAGGGGAACGACCTGATGTTCAATTGTTTATTCTTTTCAATTGCTGAATGACCAAATATATGGAAATGGCCACACCCAAAATGGTACAGATGGGCATAAAGACCTTTTCGGTCCCGAAATGGCCATCCAGCCATTTTCCCCCTTGTACCGCCAAATAAATAACAATGCCCATTTGAATGGCCGAACCAGACAAACGGGCTGCTGTATTTAAATTGTTCTTTATGTTCTTCTTAGGAGACTTTTGCTGGCTCATTGCTCTTAGTGGTCTCCAGTTTGGGAGAAGAAGCAGGAGCAGCGGCAGCTTTACCCATGGTACAGGCAGCATTGAAGGTAGCCCCTGGCTCTACGGCCAACTTGGCCACGCTTACGGTTCCTTCGATCACTGCGGAAGCTTTTAGGGAAAGAAGGTCCTTCACCATAAGCTCGCCGTTGAACTTGCCCTCGATATCGGCATTCACACATTCCACTTTCCCATGGATGTAGCCGTCTTTACCAATGACCACCTTGCCGGAAGTCTTTACGTTGCCTTCCAATTTTCCGTCGATTCTAAAATCGGCTTCGGAAGTGATATCACCTTTAATTTTCGTGTTCTTCTCAATTCTGTTGGGTTGTCCGCCAAATTCATTCATAGGTCGTGGTTTTTTGTTGTCAGAAAACATTGTGTTCTAAGGTTTTGGGGTTAAAATTTGTGCTTTGTATGATTCTAAGTTCTTGTGGACCTGGATGATTTTGTAGTTGTCCGATAAAACTACGAAATTCTCATCTTTAATGCGGTAGTCCTTATTGTTTTTTATAAGCTCGGCAAAGCCCAGGGCAAAGTCTTGCGACCTGAAACCATGCACCACCACAAACTCATCCTCGAGGTTATAGATGTCCTTGGAGACAATATTTTTATAGTGCAGTTCCTTGATGGCTTCTTCCAAACGGGTCTTGAGCGCCAACGCTTTTTCATCATCCCGAATCTTAAATGGGAACACCACTTTCCAATTGCCGGCACCTGTAGAGCCCGTCTCTGGGGAAAATTCCTTGTTCTCCAATTTCGGCAATTGTTCCTCCACAATCTGCTCCGCTTTCTTTCCTTCCGGATTGTTGGGATAGGTCAAGGCCACATAGTTCAACGCTTCCTTGAATGGCTCAAACCCTTGAAGACGGCCAATGGCATTTGCTTTCAACATTTCGAACTTGGGTACGATCGGGTCACCCGTAAACTTATTGATGTATTCTTGCGATTGCGTGATCACCCTGAGAAACTCCTGTTGCTCGTACAATTTGTAAAGGGCATCATACCGCGCATCGGGACTATCGGTATTCCCTTCCAACACCGCCTGTGGGTTCAGCAAGATTTCTGCATAACGGGTATCAGGATGGTTCAGGATGATGTCCTGCTTCATGTTCTGGGCCAATGGGCTACCGGATTCCTCATAAATCTTGTATAGATTATATTTGGATGGAAGGATAAGTCTTTCTTCGGGGTCAGAAGCTAAAACGCGCTCCAATTTGGCCGCGGCCAGCATATTGTCCTTGAACTTTTCCATATAGATCAGACCCAATTGATAGTTGGCAAAGTTCCGCTCGGTCTTTAAGCTATCTATGACACCAACATCCGTAGGGATTCTTCCCAAATAAAAGTCCAGGGAATATTTTTGGTCCTCGGTCAGGTTTTGGGGTTGGCCGTTCTCCGCAATTGCCTCGCCCGTTGCCTCGGAAACCAAGGTTCGGGATTTGTTGCTCCAGCGCCAGTCATCTTCCAAGGTTCTATTGCCCCATTGGGTCTTGAACTCATTTTTACCATACCCCAAACTGGTGATGTTGTAAAAATAAAACTTGCCCTTGTTCTCCTTGCCGCCCTTGCTGTTGGCAAAAGTGGCAAACCCGGCCGCAGCACGTTTCTGCTCTTTCTCGGCAGCGGCTTCGTCCTTGCGTTTCAGCTCGGCGATAAAATCTTCAAAATAGGCCTTTCGCTCCGCTTCCGGCATTTGATATAGGGTAATGATGCTGTCCGCATTTTGAACAATGTCCTCGTATTTGATCACATCTTCCAAGTTGTCCAACTTTTTCTTGATGTTGCGGTGTTGTCTTGTATTCTCAGCCAAGTTGGTCAAGGTGCTGTCATAATAGGCCCCTGCTGTTTTGTATTCGTCCTGGTCAAAATAGTAATCGGCCAAACTTTGGTAGTTAAGGGCGTTCAGTTTCTTTTCTCCTTGGGTAGCCCGAAGGGATTTGTTGTAATAGGTCAAGGCCAGACTATCGGATCCATTGGTCAGATGGAACTGGGCCACTTCACGATAAATCTTGTCCAAAAAGGGTCGGTTCTCCCGATTCTCTTCCAAATCGGTGAGGTACTCCAACATGTCCTCTTTATTGGAATCCGTTAGTTCGGTATTCTGGATTTTTTTCAAATGCGCATTGATCATGTACACCCTGGGAGACTTTCGGTTGAGCGCAATGACCTTATCAAAAGCATAGTTGGCACTGTCCTTATGCCCCAATTGGTTGTACAACTGCCCGATAATGAACAGGTAACGGCCCTTCTCGGGATTCTTTTTGGTGTATGCCTGTGCCACTTTCAATTTTTGGATGGCCGTATCGGGAGCGTTCAGGTTGATGTAGCATTGCGCCAAAACGGCATTGGCATCGGCATATTCCTGATCCTTCAAACTTTCATATTTGAACAACCTTTTTAGGTTTTTGATGGCCACTTCGGGATTGTCCAATCGCATGTTGGTCTTTTCCCGCCAAATGGTGGCTTCGTTCAATTTATCGCTTTGTGTATACTTTCTCAGGATATAGTTGAAGGATTCCAAAGCGGGAATATAGCGTTGGTCAAAATATCTGGCCTTGCCCAACAATAGGAAAGCTTCATCTGTTTGGGGATTCCGCTCTTCGTCCTTAATGTCCATGCTATGCTTTTGAATGGCCTTGGTGGCCTTCTCCTCCGCAATGATGAAGTTGGGGTTGTTGTCCTCGGAATCGAGTTTGATCTCATCGGTAACCTCCAAGCGTTCCACGGGAAGTATCTCCCAATAGTCATCGCTGTAACCGCTATTGAGTTCTTCGCGACCTTTTTCAAAGGCAAGATTCCCATTGTACAAAGTGTTGTACTTGGTGTTCAGTGCGTGCCAATTTCTGTTGATGAATTTGTCTTTTTGGGTGGAGCAAGCGTTAAATGCCTGTCCCCCAACAACCATGGCTATAAAAAGTGCGTGACGAAATTTCAAAATTATCGATAAACGTGTGTAACCTTAACTCAAAAAAGTTCAGATTATTATAAGGCTTATCGATAAAATACAAGAATTGTTTTTATTGTCCTTTTAAGGGCCTTATCCCCCAAAGAATGCTTCCAGTTCCTTCAAAGTTTCGGTAGAGGTATGGATGTCCTTCACGATTTCTCCTTTATTGAGCACCACAATACGCTCACACACTTCGGTTACATGAATCAAGTCGTGGCTGGAGACCAACACGGTAACCTCCTCTTTGGCGGCAAGATCCTTGATGATGCCCTTTAACCGGATCTGTGTAGTGGGATCCAAATTGGCAAAAGGTTCGTCCAAAATCACCACTTCCGGGTTGCCGATAAAACTTGCCACAATGCCCACTTTCTTCTGGTTTCCTTTGGAAAGGTCCCTCAAATATTTTTTCTGACCCAAAATCTCCCCATGGAAGAAATCACTGTATCCTTCCAAAAGGGCGTCCACATCGGCCTTGTTCCTGCCGCGTAGCTCTCCGATAAAGTAGAAATATTCCTCGGGAGTTAGGTATCCGATCAAAAAGGATTCATCAATAAAAGCCGAAGTAAAGGGTTTCCAAGCTTCGCTTTCATCCACCTGCACCCCATTGTTGATGATGTGCCCCGTAGTGGGCTGGATCAAATCCAACAACAAGCTAAAAAGAGTCGTTTTACCGGCCCCATTGTTGCCTACCAGTCCAAAGCTTTGTCCTTTTGGAATTTCCAAGTGGTCGATATTCAAAACGGTCTGTTCTCCGTATTTTTTTGAAAGGGTATGTGCTGTTATCATGTATTGTCTTTATTTAGGTCGATTTGTTATTTCTGTTTGTAAGCCAAAAGGGTCTTGTATTTTTCTTTTTTGTAGATGCCCTCTATCATTTTAAAAACCCGCTCCTTGAATACAAAGCCCAACAGTCCAAAAGCGGCTACAAAAAGGTAACCTGCCACAGGGCCAATCAACAATTGACCAATGGCAAAAATCACGATGGGCAACAAAATCTTGGGCAAGGTCAGCAACAAGGTTTTGGCATTAAAGGCCTGTTTGTCGCCAAAGGCTTTTTTATTCGAAGTGAGTTCAATAGGAGTCTTCACATAAGCCCCTCCCCAAAGCACCAAATAGCTGTTGATACCTACATTATAAATGGCCCCGACCAAAACCGCAGCGTAGGCCTCCCATCCAAAATACACATAGAAACTGGCCAAAATGGTAGAAATAATGGTCGCAATGATGACCAAATACCATTTGGAAGTCAAATATTCCCGGTACTTGATGTTTTGGCTCATCATGAGCGGATAATAGCTACTGTCCCAACTAGGCACGTATTGTCCAAAACTGAACAGAAAGCCTCCAGTGACAAAGATGCCAGCAAAAATCTTCCAGTACGGATTGTCGTATACCTCAATGGAACGGGTAAAAAAGAGCAATCCATAAAAAATAAAGAAGAAGCCCATAATCACGGCGGTACGCGAACGCTTGTTCCGTTTGATCAGTTTGATATCATTCTTTAAAAAGGTTCCCAAATTGCCAAAACGGTTGAGCCAATCCAGGTTTTCGGTACGGGCCTCGGTTTGCTTTTTGGCCAACCCCCCATCCAAGAACATATGCTTTTTGAAATAGGCAAAAGCGGAAAAATACAGGGCTACCACCAACATCCACGGTACAATGGCCGTCCAAGGCAGATCATACAAATAATCAAAAATAGGATGGGTGTAAAGGGTAATGTCGAACCAGGCGTAATATTGCGAGGCACCGGCCAAAATGAACAACGCGGCCAGCACATAAAACACCAAATCCTTATTGTTCACCATAATATTGATGAAGTTGTTGCAATAAATGAGGGCCATGATTCCCAAATGCCAGCCTATTACCTGCAATGGCGGGTAACCTTCCACCAACAATATCACACTGAAGGGAATAAAGAAAAAGGCATGGGCAATGTTAAAGAAGGAAATCACGGTTTTCCCCAAGGAGAAGTTCACTACTTGACTTTTCTTGATGGGTAGGTACAACATCGGTTTAATGTTGGTCACCGGCATTTTCTGAAGCATGTATCGAAACACCAGATCAAAGGCCAGATAGTAGACCATAAAACGGTTCACTACACGCAAAGGGTCGCCCAAGCCGGATTTCTCGATCAAGTAAAAGGCCCCAACACCCATACTTAAGAATATCAAGGTAAAATATAGGGCTCCCAAAGCCATCAAAATCTTGAACCAGATCTCGGTCTTAAAGGATGCCGATCTAAAAAAGGATTTCCACTGGAGTCCAATGAAGTGTTTGAACATGGTCGGTTTTTTTTAGTTGGTATCTAAATTATCGGATTTGTTACAAAAGTTCTCCTTTTTTCAAAAATACCTGTCCAAAAGATGGTTAATGCTTAATTTTGCAGCAAATTTTATTTCATGAGCGATTTTCATGCCCTAAAAATAGCCTCGGTAGATACCTTGACCCCCAATTCCGTGGCCCTTACCTTCGAAATTCCAGATAACCTAAAAAATGTGTACGCCTTCAAGGCCGGACAGTACATCACCATAAAATACAATGCGGGCGACAAAGAATTGCGTCGCGCCTATTCCATTTCATCCCCCCCATCTTCTGGCAAGTTGACGGTGGGCATCAAGAAAATGCCAAACGGTACATTTTCGGTCCACGCCAATGAAAAGCTGAAAGCCGGAGATGTTTTGGAAGTAATGCACCCTGAAGGGCGTTTCATTTTTGATGCAGAAGGTCCACAGCACATAGCAGCCTTTGCTGCCGGAAGTGGCATTACCCCGATCATGAGCATTGCCCAAACCGTTTTGGAGCGACATCCGGCCAGTACCTTTGTTTTGGTCTTTGGCAATCAAACACCGGAAGAAACCATGTATTTCAAAGAAATACAAACACTTAAAGAGAAATATTCCGAACGGTTTTTTGTTCAGTACGTATATAGTCGATCACATGAAGACGATTCTTTATTTGGCCGCATTGAAAAATCGACCGTCAACTTTGTAGTCAAAAACAAATTCAAGGAAACCGCCTTTGATGGTTTTTACCTGTGCGGACCCGAAGAGATGATCCATATGGTTTCCGATACCTTGAAAGGCAATGGTATTGCCGAGGACAAAATCCATTTTGAGCTGTTCACTACCACCGAAACCGAGGATACCTTGGCCGAAGACCTGGAAGGCATGACAAAAGTGGAGGTGATTTTGGACGACGAGACCTACAATTTGGTGATGGATCGTAAACATTTGGTGCTGGATGCCGTACTCAAGCAGAAAATCGATGCCCCATACTCTTGCCAGGGTGGTGTTTGCAGTAGTTGTATTGCCCGTATCAAGGAAGGTTCGGCCCAAATGGTAAAAAACCAGATCTTGACCGATGGGGAAATTGCCGAAGGCTTGATCTTGACCTGCCAATCCCATCCAACCAGCCCCACTTTGGTCATCGATTACGACGACGTTTAGGAACTTGCTGGTTTGGTCATTATTTTTTCGATAGCCCGGCTGCCGTGGTCGTAGCCAATAAGAAACGCATTTTCGATGCCCTTTTTGTCCAACACCCCAATCTTATCCAATTCTTTGGGTTCGATGTACAGGTCGCATTCATGCAATTTCTCATCATTGGAGGCATGGATCATTAAACTGGTCACCCGCCCTGTCAATTGAATGGAATTCCGGAGGTCTTTTTTCTGCATAGGCACCGTGATGGACACATTGCTCCCAATGATGAACCCCGTGCGTTCTTCCAGATATTCCTTTGGAAAGTTGTTCATAATGCCACCATCGGCATAAAGAATGCCATCAATATCCACCGGACTGAAAACAGGAGGCAATGCCGCAGAAGCCAAAAGCGGTTTGATGAGTTGGCCCGAATGGAACATCGTTTCCTTCCCACTCAATAAATCCGTAGCCGCTATGAACAATGGTTTTTTCAAGCTTTCAAAAGCATTGTGGGGAAAATAGGCCTTGAAAATGGCCGCATACCGTTCGGTGTCGATAAATCCGGGTTTGTTGATGGTAAAAAAACTGTACTGAAAGATCGGGGTCTCCTTAAAAAAGGTAAGCATTTCATCCACCGTATTGTTGTTGGCATACAAGGCCCCTACCAATGCCCCGATACTGGTTCCAGCCACCATTTGGGCTTCCACTCCGTGTTCCCTCATCGCCTTGATCAACCCGATATGGGCCATGCCGCGAACGCCTCCGCCAGATAGTACAAGTCCTATCGATTTATCAGTGAGCATTTTACAAAAGGTATATCAAATCTTGTAAAGGTACATTATTGCTCCCTTCCGTGGCCCCAACTACCATTACTATTCGATTAAAAAATCATCAATCTTTTCAAAAACCAAACCCTTGGTGGAAAAACTCCGTAAGTGAAACTAGAAACTTAAAATTCAATTTTTATGAAGACTTTTAAATCATTGACGTTTATTCTATTTCTAACAGCCTCCATGACCGCTACTATCGGGTTCGCCCAAGTAAAAATGGTCGGTGGAGCCCCTATGTATCCAACAAAGGATATTGTTTCCAATGCGGTGAACTCTAAAGACCATACCACTTTGGTAGCTGCAGTAAAAGCGGCCGGTTTGGTGGAAACCCTACAAGGAGACGGTCCCTTTACCGTTTTTGCTCCAACGAATAGTGCTTTTGAAAAGCTTCCCGAAGGCACCGTGAACACCTTGTTGATGCCTGAGAACAAATCAAAATTACAAGCGGTGCTTACCTACCATGTGGTTGCAGGCAATTACAGCTCTAAAGATTTGATGAAACTCATCAAAAAAGGAAAGGGGATGGCCACGCTGACCACTGTTAACGGGGACACCCTTACCGCTATGATGGATGGTGACAAAATAGAGATCAAAGATGGCTCTGGGCATGTTGCTACAGTGACCATTGCCGATGTGAACCAATCCAACGGGGTGATCCACGTTATTGACACCGTGGTATTGCCTTCTGCGTAGCTATATTGCCAAAAGATGGATAATGAGGGCGGTCAAAAACCGCCCTTTTCCAATTTTAAAATCATGAAGGTTACCGACCCATCGGTCGGTTTTAGGTCTGATCCTGCTCAAAAACAAACTTTTAACGATCCTTCTCTTTTCCATATCGAGGTTTTCGTAACCTCCTCATAATCAAAACCGACTTGGCAGTCTGTTGGCAAAATTTTGCTTTCAGACACAAAAAATGTAATCTTCACCATGTCCTTTCGACCAAAATCCCTAGTAATAATTGTCGTAGTTTAGGAACACGAAACGGTTTTTACCACAAAAGAAGCAATTATGGCCAATTCATATTACGACCCAGCGGATCTAAGAAAATTTGGAAACATAACCGAGTGGAGCGAAGAGCTTGGGAAAAAGTTTTTTGATTATTACGGAAAGGTTTTTGAGGAAGGTGCTCTGAGTGCCCGTGAAAAATCCTTGATTGCCCTGGCCGTCGCCCATGTGGTGAAATGTCCCTATTGCATTGATGCCTATACCAAGGACGGATTGCAGCGGGGCATTACCAAAGAAGAAATGATGGAAGCCGTACACGCTGGTGCCGCCATTGAAAGTGGGGCCACGTTGGTACACGGGGTCATGATGATGAACAAGTATAACAAACTTTCCATGTGATTTGGACTCACTTCGTTTTTGGACATTGGACCGCTACGCTGTTAGATGTTCAAAGGAAGCAATACATGGGAGTAATAAATCAATTGTGATTGTAAGATTAAAATGGAGCAAAGCATACTGACGGAGATAAAGAACGCCGCTAAAAAATCCTTGAAGGCCCGGCACAATGAACTGGCCGACACCCACAGGCAGATGGATATCCTGAACGGGGACCTTTTTGCCGATGGGGAACTTCCCTATTTTAAGGACAAAATCGCCCAAACGGGACAGTTTCCACTAAAACCCAGAAAACTGGAGATCCTTCAGATCAATGTGGGGTACATGTGCAACCAGGTGTGCGAACATTGCCATGTGGATGCAGGTCCGGACCGCAAGGAGATCATGACCCGGGAGACCATGGAGCAGTGTTTGGAGGTCATCCGGAATACTGGGGCACATACTTTGGACCTTACGGGGGGTGCACCCGAAATGAACCCCGATTTTAGGTGGTTTGTGGAAGAAGCCTCCAAGGCGGGCATCCGGGATTTTATCGTGCGCTCCAACCTCACCATTATTTTGGCGAACAAGAAATACCACGACCTGCCCGATTTCTTTAAAAAGCACAATGTGCATGTGGTATCCTCCATGCCGCACTACACCCGTAACAAAACGGACAAGCAACGGGGCGATGGCGTTTTTGATAAATCCATCCAAGCGTTGCAGGCCCTCAACAAGGTGGGTTATGGCATGCCCGACAGCGATTTGCGGTTAGATCTGGTGTACAACCCCTCCGGGGCCTTTTTGCCCGGGGACCAGACCGCTTTGGAGCACGACTTTAAAAAAGCCCTGAAAGAGGATTTTGATATCGATTTTCATAATCTATTTGCCATTACCAACCTGCCTATTTCCCGATTTTTGGACTATCTGTTGGCCTCGGACAATTATGAGGACTATATGTATTCCCTGGTGGAGGCCTTTAACCCCTCTGCAGTGGCCAATGTGATGTGCACCAACACCATTTCGGTGAGTTGGGACGGATGGCTGTACGATTGCGACTTTAACCAAATGCTCGACCTAAAGGTCGCCAGCAAAGTAAAGCACATTAAGGACTATAATGAAGAAGTGCTTAACGACCGAAACATTGTGATCTCCCAACACTGTTATGGCTGTACCGCCGGAGCGGGCAGTAGTTGCCAAGGGACGGTGGCTTGATAATTTCAGAATATAGCCTAAGTGGTTTTATTTATTGGTCTTTTTTAGGACTAGTTATTGACTTTTACAATGGTATTTCGAGTCCAATTATTGTTGCTAGCAATCATTCTATTTCCCCTATTTCTATAAGTTTCTCTATATACTTTTCGGCAGACAAAGGACAGTTGACCAAATCAGCAAAATCTTGTTTTGACAATTTACATTGAGTGGCCATTTGTTTAATTAGATAATTATTTAAGTCTTTTTTACTACCGTGACTTAACTTTGTGTAAAGTATCATTTTTCCCTTGTAATGAAACTCTAAGTATTTGTGGTCATTACTATGGTCTTTCGAGTCCTCAAAGCCCTTTTTTTTGAGGTTTTTATATGCTTTTTTGCTATCCAAAACCATCTAAAACACCTCTTTTACAAAACTATTCAGAACGTTCTTGATTCTCAATAATCTCTTATTTAATTGATTGTCATTTAATGAATTTAATCTGTTATATAAATAGTCAAATTCCTCATTAAAATTTTTTTCGGCGTCATCTTGAGTTTCACCTGTTCCGATAATGTCTAATTGCTCATTATTAATTACGTAATAATCTTCTTCTTTCTCAAAAAGACAACGAAGAGGAAAGTTTAGTATATATTGTTTTTTATTGACGTTAATTATTTCAGGTGAATACGATAATGAATGTTGAGCGGTTGAGATTACTTCTTCAATACGCTTTCTTGTCTTCCCTCCCTTTTTTGTCACCTTTATTCTTGCAAAAGCCTTTTCTTCTTGTTGTTCTTCTGTTACTTCTTCTATTTTTACTATGAGACTTTTCTTTGTAGACGCTTTGAACTTTTTTGGTCTATATTTTGCACTTTCTTCATTAATATTCCCTTTTTCATAAATTGAAACAGGTGAATTTTTAAAGCTTGAAGTAAAACCATAAAGTTTCTCTACAATTTCATTTCTTTTAAAATGTTCTGGATATAATACCTTCAAATCTGCATAATTTCCTTTGTCAGAGATTTCAAAGATCGTATTTAGTCGCTTTGTTACTTCCTCCCTTTGGTTTTGATAGTCTGAGGTAATTACTGGTTGTACCCTTTGAGTTAATACGAATGAAGGAATTGCACTTCCCTTCTGAAAATCGGTTAGCTCGAGTTTAAAATTGTTTAAATCAATCGCTTCATTAGCAGGCAAGTCATATTTTGCAATGGACAATATAAGTTCTTGTAAAGATTCAGCAATCTTTATCAATGACTCGATCGGAAGAGTTTGGAACTTCCCAAGTTCTCCCTCTATTTCTAAACTTATTCCTTTATGTAAGTCGATTGCCATCAGTCAAATGTAAAGATGTTTTTCAATTCCATAATGGTTGTTTCTTATTTTTCTGATTATTAAGGTTTTGTGTATAATTATCCACAACCATAAGGATATGGGTCAGTTTTAATGCTTCAGCTGCATTTTGTATGAAGTGATTTATAGCCAATAATATGTTAAGTTAGGTTTTTTTGTTTTAAATATAAGGCCCAATTGATTCCTTCTACATACTCTTCAACGAGTCCAACAGTTCATTTAACCGACCCGCAAGTCGGTTCTTTTTTTCGATTTTCGGTATTTGGTCGGTTTTTTATCCTTTCACCGATTTTTAAGGCAACTACATCTTGAATTGTTTGGGTTGGTCGGTTTCCGCCAAATCTTTGTCACAGACTCAACGGTCTAAAACCCAAATCTTATGGAAACCACTCTTAAAAGCAGGGAGACCATGCACCGCTTGTGTGGCAAGGGCCTCGAAATCTTCAACGAAAAAGGCTATTACAATACTAGCCTTGACGATATTCTAAAACAACTGTCGCTTTCCAAGGGTGCCTTTTACCATCATTTTAAATCGAAGGAAGATTACTTTATCAGCATTGTGCAGAACCTTATCGTACAAAAGGTGTATGCCTTGTTGATCGAACCCCTGAACACCGAAGAAAATCCGTTGCCCATTATTGTGGAAAGTCTGGAGAACGCCTTGGAACCTGGTAAGAAGAATGAAATGGCCTACGGCTTTATGCTGAACGACTTTTTAACGGAGTTCAACAAGCGCAACGAGGAAATCAGTGGGTATTTAAAGGACATCCTGAACGTTTGGGAGGTAAACCTGGTTTCCGTACTTAAAAAAGGCAAATTGGATGGGTACATTGCCCGCCATGTGGATTGTGAGGGCGTGGCCACCTACATTATTGCTTCCTATTTGGGGATGCGCTCGTTGATGATGGACAGTAGCAACCGCCAGTTGAAATACCAATACGTACAACAGTTGAAGCACTACTTTAAGTCCTTGGAGCCACAGCCCGTGATGGCTTAAGCTTCCAAAATTTTCAAAAGTTGGTCCACCACCTGTTGGGGATCTATGTTTTCCATGACATTTTCGTACCCTTTGGGTACTTTGTTCCCATACACCGATGTAGGAATCAAGGGATACTGCTCCCGATCTGCCAACAACGCATTTTCCATAGGTTGATGAAAGGGGTAAAACCCAGCATACGGATGCGTAACCCCCCAAAGGGTGACCACAGGAATGCCATAATTGGCCGCCAAATGGGCATTGCCACTGTCCATGGAAAGCATCACATCCAAATTGGAAATTAGTTGCAGTTCTTCGGATAAAGTGAGTTTTCCTGCCATGCATTGGGTGTTGGCATACTCGGCCGAAATCCTCTCCAACTGCTGTACTTCTTGTTCCCCTCCCCCGAAAAGCAAAATTTTATACTTATCGGTATCTGTAAGGGTTTTGATGACTTTTTCCATCAAAAATAACGGGTACATCTTTCCGGAATGCGCTGCAAAAGGCGCAATACCCACCCATTTTTTGGTATCCTGATGCACCAAATCCAGTATTTTTTCAGAAAGCGGTAAACGTGCCAAAGGTTTGGCATCGGACATGTCTATAGGGAATCCCAATTGTGCAAAAACATCGGCATAGCGCTGCACCGTAGTCCTTAATGGCCTGAAATCCTTGTTTTTGGCCCGAGTCAATGCTTTCTTTTCCTTTCTACCTTTATCGAGCTGTACAAAAGCAACGCCACTTGTGGCAAAATACTTCTTCAAAATCCTGCTACGAAGTACATTGTGCAAATCGGCAACGGCGGTAAAATGAAATGGTTTCAATTCTTGATAAAGTTGCCATAACCCCATCAGGCCTTTGTGGCGTTTTTTTACATCGGCCTCCAAGACATTTACGCGTTCCAAACCTTCAAAAATGGGCAAGAAGGGTCTCTTGGTCAATACCGTTACGTGAAGCTCTGGGTATTTTTTTAGCAACGTACCAATAACCGGAACTGCCATCGCCACATCGCCCATGGCCGACAAGCGGATGACCAACAAATGGGGGTTGCTACCCTTTTTGTCCACGGAGTACTGGGTTTAGTTCCTCGTCATTGTACATTTTCATCTGTTTGTAGACTTTCATGTACTTGTTGCCTGCCTCTATATCGGCCAGTAATTGATCAATGGCAGTGGATAGGTCCCTTTTCTGTTCCAACAACACGGCCAGTTTAGCGCTGCATTTTTGGATGTGGTCCGCCGAAGCATCGGTACGGTTCACCTCTTCCTGCATATGATAAATTTTCAAGGCCAAAATGGACAGTCGGTCAATGGCCCAGGCTGGACTTTCGGTATTGATGGTGGCATTTTCCTTTACTTGTACCGATTGGTATTTCTGAAGGAAATAGCTGTCGATATATTCTACTAAATCCGTACGGTCTTGGTTGCTGGCGTCGATTTTGCGTTTCAAATCCAAGGCATCCACCGGGTCGATGGCCGGATCACGGATGATATCCTCGTAATGCCATTGTACGGTATCTATCCAGTTCTTTCGGTACAAAAGATGCTCAATCTTATCCTTTGGATAAGGGTTTGAGAATTCTTGGTACACATCATCTTTAATGTGGTAGGTGTCGATACTTTCCTGGAATATGCCAAAAGCAAAGTCGCTGAACATGGTATTGAAATTTCGTCAAAGATATTGCTTTATGACTTAACGATTAAGCTCCAAGGCAAAAAGCAGGAACGAGAGCAGCAGGCAAAGGATCAACACAACTTCCTGAAGTTTTGGTCTTTTGATGGCCTCAAAGTAATTGGCAAGGAAAACCGAAGCAGGAAAAAAGGTAATCAACACTGGAGATTCGTCCACGGGGGTGAACAAAGTGATCAGAATACCGAACACCAAGGCCAAAAAAAGGATTCTCAGGTGCAATAGCTTTCCCCCACCCACGCTTCGCATCCGCAGAAAGACCAGAATGGCAATGATCAGAACCAAAATAAAATATACCAAAGCCTTAACGTTCAACACCTGCAGAAAGGAATAGGCCTCCAAAAAACTCAATGTAAATTGATAGTGTCGTTCAAAAAAATCTAGCGAACCCAACACTTTAAGGGTGGTAAAGGTCAAAACAAATATGGTGGCCACACCCAGTAGGGGAACCAACCAGTTTTTGAAGGTCTTGCGATCGTACATATTGATCACCACAAAAATGAGCACCAAGAACACCAAGGCCCAATCATAGAACAAGCTGGCCAGTGCAATTAAAAGGGAGGCATCAAAAATCTTGTGCTTTACATTTTTGACCGACTTGATGGAAAGCAGTCGCCATAAGGCAAGCAACAGGAACAAATTGGTGAAAATGGCATTTTTCTGTTCAAACTCCTCGGAAAAAGCAATCGCCAAGAGCGCAAAAAAAAGCATGGCGTAGGAGTTAAAATCCGTCAACTTCTCCGTTCTAACGATTTGGTGGATGATAAAAATGACCAAGAGAAGCACTCCAAAGGCGAGTAGTTCCCACGGAAATTCTTCGAAGAAACTTTTCTCCCCGGCAATAAAAAATATCCTGCTGAAATAAAAAAGGAGCAATAAAATACCAAGGACGAAATGGACAATGGGTTTTGTTTTTCCGAAAAAGCTTGAAATCATCCTTTCTTTTGCTACTTTTGTAAAGTAAATATAGCCAAGATGAGCAAGTTTTTTTACGGTATAGAAGACTTATTTGTAAACTATCTTTTTGCCCCTTACGATTTTTTCCGCTTTTTGCATAGCTGGTGGGCATCCAACACCATGAACTGGATCTTTTTTGTCATCGGACTGATCGCTGCAGCCTATTGGATGAATCAATTGAAGATTTTTAATGACAATGGTGAAGAGGACAAGAGCATCAGCTCACACTCTTACCTATAGATCGAACCCTAGATCTTTTCTGTAATACATGCCATCAAAATGGAGTTTTTCCATGCTTTGATAGGACTTTTGTAGTGCCTCTTTAAAATCTTTTCCGAAGGAAGTGATCGCTATGACGCGCCCGCCATTGGTAACCACCTTGCCATCTTGCAGCTTGGTGCCGGCATGGAACACGATTGAATCCTCAATGGTATCCGCACCTGTAATTTCCTTCCCTTTTTCATAATCTTCGGGATAACCTCCCGATACGGCCATAACCGTTGTAGCTGCCCTTTCGTCAATTTGAAGATCGATTTGATCCAAAGTACCATTGGCCATCGCCACAAGTACCTCAACCAAATCACTTTTTAGCCTAGGGATGACCACCTCGGTCTCTGGATCTCCCATACGCACATTGTACTCGATTACTTTGGGTTCGCCATCTACTTTGATCAAGCCTATGAAGATGAACCCGACGTAGGGCAGGTTATCCTTTTTAAGGCCCTCTACCGTCGGTTTCACGATTCTGGACTCAACCATATCCATAAAAGCAGGATTTGCAAAAGGAACGGGCGAAATGGCCCCCATGCCCCCTGTATTGAGTCCGGTATCCCCTTCGCCGATACGCTTGTAATCTTTTGCGGTGGGAAGGATCTTGTAGTTGGCACCATCGGTGAGCACAAAACAGCTCAGTTCGATTCCGTCCAGGAACTCCTCAATCACTACTGTGGCACTCGCAGAACCAAATTTGGAATCCAACAACATGGATTTCAGTTCCGTCTTGGCTTCTTCCAAATCCTGAAGGATCAACACTCCCTTACCGGCGGCCAATCCATCGGCCTTGAGCACATAGGGCGGCTTTAGGGATTCCAAAAAGGCATATCCCTTCTCCAAAGATTCACCGGTAAAACTTTCATAGGCAGCAGTAGGGATGTTGTGCCTCATCATGAACTCCTTGGCAAATTCCTTGCTACCCTCTAAAGCAGCAGCGGCCTTTTGTGGGCCAATAACAGGAACGCCTTTTAATGCAGCATCGCTTAAGAAAAAATCATGTACCCCGTTTACCAAGGGGTCCTCGGGACCCACAACCACCAAATCGATGCCCTCCTCCAACACGAGTTCCTTTAGCGCATCAAAATCATTTACACCGACCGGTACATTTGTGGCGATGGCTGCAGTACCCGCGTTGCCTGGTGCAACGAACAATTTTGAGGTTTTAGGACTTTGTGAGATTTTAAGGGCAATGGCATGTTCACGTCCGCCAGAACCCAGTACCAGGATATTCATGATTCAAAGTTTTGGCAAAAGTAACCCAATTCGTTTTTAATCTAGGATTAAAATATCTTTTTAAGGTTAATCCATCTGGACACGAATGTCACGAATAGCCTAAATTTTCATCAATCCAATATTGGAGTTCTTAGAAAGTAATGTACTTAGGATTGAAAGTCGCGGTGCGCCTGGTATAGTTCGTCGTGGGAAAGGGATTTAAAGTATTCGTATACTCTTTTAAGTCCTTCGGAGCGATGTACCGTAGGCTCCCATCCCAAAATTTCCTTGGCGCGGGTAATGTCCGGCTGACGTTGCAAAGGGTCATCCTTTGGCAAAGGCTTGAAGACTATTTTCTGGTCGGTCCCTGTTAATTTGATGATTTCCTCGGCAAACTCAAGAATTGTGGTCTCATCAGGATTTCCAATATTAATGGGCTCTACATAGTCGCTCAGTAGCAAACGGTAAATACCCTCCACTTGATCATCGATATAGGTAAAGGAGCGGGTTTGGGAACCATCGCCAAAAACCGTAAGGTCTTCACCACGCAATGCTTGGCCTATAAATGCGGGAACCACTCTACCGTCATTCAATCGCATGCGGGACCCGTAGGTGTTGAAGATGCGCACAATCCGGGTGTCCAACCCATGGTGCCTATGATAGGCCATGGTAATGGACTCCATAAAGCGTTTGGCTTCATCATACACTCCTCTGGGCCCTATGGGACTGACGTTTCCGTAGTAATCTTCATTTTGGGGGTGCACCAAGGGGTCACCGTATACTTCGGAAGTAGATGCAACCAATATTCGTGCTTTATGGTCCCTTGCCAATCCCAATAAGTTTAAAGTGCCCAAAGACCCCACCTTTAGGGTTTCTATGGGAATTTTCAAATAATCAATAGGGCTTGCAGGGGAAGCGAAATGAAGGATATAATCCATTCGACCGGGGACATGGACAAATTTGGTGACATCGTGATGAAAGAATTCAAAACGTTCCAAATGGAACAAATGTTCAATGTTTTTTAAATCACCGGTGATGAGGTTGTCCATGCCGATGACATGGTGGCCTTCGGCGATAAACCTGTCACAAAGGTGTGATCCCAAAAAGCCGGCCGCCCCGGTGATGAGTGTTTTTTTCATTTTTTTATACTCCCCTTGAAAACAAAACAGTCGTTACCGTTTTGAATATAATTCTTAAGTCAAGTGTAATCGATCTGTTTTTGATGTAATATAAGTCATACTCCAGTTTTCTGATTGAATCCTCCAAATCCTCCCCATATTTATACTTCACTTGTGCCCATCCAGTAATTCCAGGCTTGAACAAGTGTCTAATCCCATAAAAGGGCAATTTATCATTTAATTGATCTACAAAGACTTTTCTTTCTGGGCGAGGGCCAATAAATGTCATTTCTCCCCGAATTACTGAAATTATTTGTGGTAGTTCATCTATTCGAAAAACTCTTAGTACTTTCCCGAAAGGTGTTATTCTGGCATCATTTTTTGTGGCCATTTTTGCCCCTGACCTTTCGGCATCCACCACCATTGACCTAAACTTATAAATCTTGAACTCTTTCCCATATTGCCCCACTCTCAACTGGGAATATAATATGGGGCCACGATTAAAGAACAGGTTTAAAAACCAAACAAACGGAAAAACAATAACAAACAAAAGACCTACGAGGAAGGAAAGAATGAAATTAACCAAATAACTAAAAATTACTTGGAGGTATCTGATCTTTCGATTGCGCAACTGTAATAGTTCATAAAAACTATGGTGATGTGATTTAATTGGCATGGCCTCATAAACATTCTCGTAAAATGAAGAATATGAGATAACCTCTTTCTTGTTTAGAATGGAATCGAGCATTAAAACCTCCAAATCCTTTGGTAAATCGTCATAATTTCTGAGGTTCAATATCCAAGAATCAATTTTATCGATGGCCTTCAGAAAAGTCCTTTTCTTAAGGAACGAAGCTTTGTTATCAATGCAATATGTTAGCTTAACTCTATAAAAAGTGTTTTTTCCATCACCGTTGATATATTCCAAGTGTTCCTTCAAATTGTCCATTGCATTTTCATCATAGACATACAACACATTTTTGGTGGTAGGGATAATCTTAAAAACGTTACTGAAAAAAAGTCTCCACAAGCCAACTTCTATGGGAGTCAACAACAAAAATGATAACAATGGGATTCTCCAATAGCTTACATCATAAACAAAGACTGTGAAAAGGAATACCCAGAAGACAAAAAACACTGTTATGTAGACCGATTGGGACAAAACATATCTTCTTCTCGAAACCTTTTCCAAATTATAGAAATCGAGAATATAGGAAAGCGCAAAAAATGTCAAAATTCCAAAAGTAACAACGGAAACCTTAAGATTGGACGACACATATTGTTTGTCAATTGCATGATTGATGAACAAGTTCAGCGAAGCTAACACAATCAACGTATCTCCTATTAGAAGAATAAATTTCCTCTCAACTGAATTCAGAATAGATACCTTTGGCATGAAAATTCGCTTTAAGTCCCTTTTTGCGAAGGCTGACCAACTAAATCATTGATTACTTTTTGGTATCTTAAATTAATACTTTTGTAAGTACAATTTTTCATCAGGTAATCATATCCCTTCATACCAAAATCTTTTAACTCTTCTTGGTTAAGTCCCATGAAATAGCTAATTCTTTCCTTTAGCTCTTTTTCATTTTCCGGCTCAACCACAAAACCTGCTCCTGCATATGTCACTGGGTTTTCCAAAGAGTCCAACGCTTGCAAAATAGGTTTTTTGGCATAGAAGTAGTCAAATGTTTTTAATTGTGATGTCCCATATTGATATACCTTGGAGTTTTTTCTTCCCTTACCCATAAAAAGTAAATCCATTTTTTTTAAAAATTGGGATACATAGCCTTTTGGAATCTTGTCCAAAAAATAAATATTGTCAAAAGGCTTTGCAACCTTCATAAGCCTTTCTTTTTCAGGACCATCACCCAAAATATATAATTTTAATCTATTATCCCCAAAGTTTCCAACAACATTGATTACAGTGTCCAACGGATTTGCTACCACCAAAGTGCCTGCATACCCAATTTTAAAATCACTTTCATTAAAATCGATTGCCAATACATCCTTTAGGTTCAAATCGGGATTGTCTTCGCTCAGGGAATAGCCATTTGTAATCCATTCATATTTGAAATTGGAATGGCCCAACACCTTTTGAATGTGTTTATCTGCCCTAGGCAATACGGATATTATTAGATCACAGTTGGAATAAGCCCATTTTTCCAATCTGGCTATGAATTGTATAAATATGTTATCCTTTTTGTAGCCACCAAACTCTATTGCTGACAATGGCCATAAGTCCCTGATCTCAAATACTAATTTGGTCTTGGGGTATATTAATCTAAAAAAAGCAAGGTTGATTATTGGTAATATTGGAAGTGAAGACAACACGATAACATCTGGCTTTGGAACCTTTTTTTTTGATAGTACCGGCAAAAGAAAAAGGTTCAGCATAAACATTATCCAGTTCAAGATCCTACCTATTCCTCCAGACTGTTTATACTTATTCGTTTTCAATATCAACGTGGGAACACCATTATGTACATACTTGTATAGTCCCAAAAAACTATTATGCCTTTTGGGTGCATGTGAAAAAGATCCCGTAATCAATAACGGTTTTAAATCAGTTTCGCTATTAAAATATTTTGCAATATAATAATGCCTGTATCCTTCGCCCTTAATTTCTGGACTGGTTATATATTGATTTATGAACCAAATATTTTTCACTGAAACCTGCTAATTAACTCATTACATATAGTACTGCCAATTTGCAATGATGATGTTGCTGCTGGCGACGGAGCATTTATTACATGAACTGCGTTTTGAGAATACTCAATCAGGAAATCATCGGCTAGTTTTCCATTGTCAAAACAAATTTGAGCCCTAATCCCGGAATTGCCAACTTCCAAATCTTCCGCATTAATCTCGGGTATGAGTCTCCGCAGCGATTTGACAAATGCCTTTTTGGAGAAGGACCTGTACATTTCAAAAATTCCAACTTTCCAGTATCGTAAGGCCAATCTTAAAAAACCCCTGTAAAAAACACTTTCGGCCAATTCTTGAAAATTAACTTCAAATTTACCATATCCTTCTCGCCCAAGGGCCAAAACCGCATTAGGGCCCGCATCTATCTCCCCATTGATTCTACGGGTAAAATGAACTCCAAGAAATGGGAATTTGGGGTTTGGTACTGGATACACCAAATTTTTTACCAGATATCTTTTATTTTTCTTGAGCATGAAGTATTCTCCTTTGAATGGTACAATCTTTGCCCTAAGCTTTACTCCATTCATTTTCGCTATTTTATCTGAATAAAGTCCTGCGCAATTCACCATATACTTACTTACAATACTGTTATTCCCAAAATCAAGTATAAGTTTTTTGTTTCCTGATATTTTTTCAAGAGCATTTCCGAAGAAAAAACGAGTACCCATTTTCTCAAGGCATTCCTTTAATTTATTGGCTACTTGACCATAATCCACTATTCCGGCTTGGGGTACAAAAACAGCTTTGGTCCCCCTTACATGCGGTTCAATGACCATAATTTCTGCCGAATTCAGGATTTTTAGTCCCTCCAAGCCATTTTCAACTCCTCTTTGATAAATGGTGTTCAACCCCTCCTCTTCTTTGGCATCCGTGGCCACAATTAATTTGCCGCATATATCAAAATCAATACCATGTTCCCTACAAAATTGGACAAGTAGGTCATACCCTTGTCTGCAATTTTTTGCCTTGGCACTTCCAGGCTTGTAATATATCCCCGAATGTATAACACCGCTATTTCTACCTGTTTGGTGTTTCGCTATGTCTTTTTCCTTTTCAATAATAGCAAGTTGTAGTCCGGGTTGTGCTTTCTTAAGGAAGTATCCAACCGAAAGTCCAACAATTCCACCACCAACGATTGTCACATCATATTCCATCATTCAAAAAAGGCTTTGATAGCATTCGCTACTTGCCAAGCGTCCTCTTTGGTCAGATGTTCCCCCATCGGCAAACTCAGTAGTTCTGCATCGTTGTTATATGCGAAATAGGTGCTACAATCTTGTTTTAAATAATTATAGGCTTCCAGTTTTGGAAGGGCAATTGGGTAATGAACACCTGTTTGAATGCCGTGTTCGTTTAGATAATTTGCCAGCTCATCCCGTAACTTTGTTCGGATTACAAAAACATGATAGACTTGTTTTGCCCATTCCTCTCTTTTTGGTAATGAAATTTCCTTTACCCCTAATAGGCTCGACAGATAAAAATCAGCTATCTCGATACGTTTATTGGTCCAATTGTCCAAGTATTTCAACTTTACATTGAGAATAGCTGCCTGCAAATTATCTAGCCTACTATTTCTACCTTCAAATTGGTGATTGTATTTTTCAATTCTTCCGTGATTCGCTATCATCCTACATTTGGTGGCAAGCTCACTGCTATTAGTCAATATGGCACCACCATCACCATATGCGCCAAGGTTTTTTCCGGGATAAAAACTAAAGGCACCAATAGTTCCGATTGCCCCTACTCTTGTGCCTTTGTATTCAGCACCATGCGCTTGCGCACAATCTTCAATGATAAATAGGCCATGTTCATCAGCAATTTCCTTTAAACCGTCCATATCACAGGGATGCCCATAAAGGTGTACTGCAATAACAGCTCTTGTATTCTTGGTCAGTACACTCACCACGCTTTTTAAATCAATAGTGTAATTGTGTGGGTCACAATCACAGAAGACGACTTTATGTCCAGCTCTTGTAACAGCTTCCGAGCTTGCCACAAAACTGTTAGCGGGAACAATGATTTCTGAATTGTTTGGAAGACCCAAAGCCTCTATTGCAATCTCAAGTGCATCTGTTCCATTTGCCACACCTATACAATAATTGGCATCCTGATAGGATGCAAAGTCCTTTTCAAGTTGTTTTATTTGTTCCCCTCCAATAAAAGTTGCCTTTTCAATAACATTGTGAATAGCTGCATCCACCTCAACTTTGATTTGGGAATATTGACTTTTAAGATCGAGAAACTTTATCATATGGTTTTTGTAAAATATATTTTTTGATCACCTATTTGTGTATAAGGTGGTTCAAAGCCCGGAAAGTATGTTGCCCTTATATGACTTCGTATCTTTTCAGAATTCCAGTTCAAATCTATTCTTTTAATATCTTCAATCTCTTTTCTAAAATGCAGCGTAGTTCCTCTTTCTGACATAAGCGCTTTTTGAGGGGTGCATTTGTACTCATTATCCAAAATTTTTGGCAAAGATTCTTGAAATAGTTCTATGGAGGCCTTGAAAGTCTTTTCATATAGTTGATCAACCCATATTCCTTGCTCTATGGGAAATCTTTTTTCAAATAAAATATCGCCTGAATCTATTCCCTCATCCAATCTGTGCAGGGTTGTACCAAATTCTGTTTTTCCGTCAATGATTGCAAATGAAAACTGGTTGCAGCCTCTATATTCAGGCAATGGTGCCATATGGAGATTGATAGTAATATCCTTGGCCTTATTTATGTGCTCTTTTTTTAAAATTAAATGGTATTGCACTGAAATTGCAATATGGACTTCTTCTTTAAGGGCCAAAAAAGCATCCAAATCACTTAATATGCGTATTTGGGACTTTTGGGCAAGAGCTTTAATGTTCTCTCCTCTATTGTTTGTTAAAACACCCAGAATGTTATAATCTAATTCTTTGGCATTTTCAACCAAATATTCCAAACATTCATATCCGATTTGTTTTGAGCCTAAAAAAACTATGTTCTTCATCTCATTTCAGTGCTTTATTACGATTTGGCATTTTATTGTAGATTTTATCAATAATCTCAACTGTTTTAAGGCCTTCAAAACCGTTGGCAGAAATAACCCCGTCATTTGTAAGTACCTCAACCACATTTGCATAGACCTTATCATGATTAGACATGGATCCTTGATATTGTCCATAGTTGTTTGCGGAGTTTCCTTCAGGCAAGTTATCTATGACCACTCCATCAATATTTTGATACTCCAGCTCATTTAGGTATTGACCACCTATTTTCACAGTACCCCTTTCACCAAAAATAGTTAGGGAGCCTTCCATATTCTTACCAAAACTATTAACCGTATAATTAATTGTTCCTATGGCCCCGTTATAAAATTCCAATGCAATAACACCATTGTCATCAAACTCCGCAATACCTTGATGATTGAAATTACCCCCAAAAGCTTCTACATTTTTAACGTCGCCTATCATCCAATATAGCAAGTCAATAAAATGACTGAACTGGGTGTACAGTGTCCCGCCATCCAACTCCAAGGTTCCTTTCCAAGAATTGTTGTAATAATCTTCGTTCCGATTCCAAAAACAGCTTAACTGTACAGATAGTATATTTCCCAATTTTCCTGAATCAATCAAGCGTTTTATGGCTTCAACAGGTGGATTAAATCGGTTTTGTTTTACGATCATCAACCTTTTGTTGGCACTCTCTGCGGCTTTGATCATTTCGCCACAATCATAAACACTTGTGGCCATAGGCTTTTCACAAAGCACGTGCATTCCACTCCTTAATACTTTTATGGAGTGTTCTGCATGTAGACCGTTTGGCGAGCATATGGCTACAAGGTCTATCTCTTTTTCATTTGCGAACATGTCCTCAAGGGATGAGTAGGCAGTAGCTCCATATTCTTTTGCTAATGCTTCGGACTTTTCCACATCCACATCACAAACAGCCTTTAGGATTCCGTTGTTGGCAATATGTTTGGCATGCCTGTTTCCAATCCGGCCACACCCCACTATGGCAAATTTCAATAATTTCATAATTTATTTTATGTTGGACAAAGGTAGTTTTATTTATAAAAATAAACTTACAATTGATAAATGCTATATTCGCATTTAAAAATGAATCACGACATTGCTTTTTGGAAAGCCTGCGAAAGAGGAGACCAACAAACCATTGTGCGTGTTTTGCCCCAAATAAAACATGTTGACATTGCGAATGAAAAAGGCTGGACAGGTCTTATCATGGCGGTGTTCAATGAACATTATCAAGTGGCGAAATTCTTGGTGGCAAATGGGGCCAATGTAAATGCAACCAACCTCAAGGGTACCACGGTGTTTATGTATGCCAAGACCCCGGTATTGGTATCTAGAGATACCAAAATATTGGATTGGTTGCTAAATATGGGAGCAAATATCAATGCAAAGGACAAAAAAGCTTCTTTGACCGTTTTGGACTATGTAAAGCAGCAAAATGCACTTTGGTTGGAAAAATGGCTAAGACAAAAAGGGGCGAAATTGGCAAGTGAACTTGAATAATCCAATACGTCTAAGGAACTTTTGAGATTACGGCCCTGAACTTACCATTCTTGTTTCTTGGGATTTCCTTTAATTGATTGAACTGTACGGATACTTCACCTACCTGGCTGCAGAGTCTTTTTTTCATCTCCTCTTCCTCAAGCCTTGAAAAACCGTCCTCTACAACAACATTTATGGTGTAATCTTCTGTGGTGTTTTGTATGAGTTGGGCCACCACAAGTTTTGGAATATCAACAAATAGGCCATGAAAGCGTACCATTTTACGGCCATCCTTAGCTGTTACAACATCTTCTGTCCTACCTTCTATTTCATCAATTTTGGGCATGTGGAGACCGGATACAGTCTCTTGGTTCTTTGATAACTTTACCCTATCTCCAATCCTGTAGCGGATTAGAGGTTGGTCAAAATTTAATAATCCGGTTGAAATGACCTCTCCTGCATCTCCATGGGCAACATCCTTTCCTTCATCATCCACCACTTCCATAATCCCCGTGTCTGGGCTAAAAAGCAATTCTCCATGGCTGTTCTCGGATATCAACCCGCAAGACTCCACTCCACTGTATGCGTCATATACTTTGCAGTTGTAAACTCTTTCCATGGTTGACCGCATTTCCTGTGTCAGTTTTTCACTTGAGGTCAAAACCGCTTTAAGTTTTGGTGCTTGCAGTTCTTTTTTTTCTATAAATTCGGCCAATAGGTAGTTGCTCATGGCATACCCTACCATGTAGTCCAGTTGGCTGTCCTTGATTCCTTTCAAGTAGTTGGATGCAGTTTCTGGTGATAGGTGATATGCTGAAAAATAGACCTGTTTTTCAGCATAATTTTTACGGAAATAAGGTGGTTTTGCATCGGCATCCGGCAGAATTCTTCTTCCCCCTATCATTCCCCTACTCATGGTGTGGTCCACTCCGGCCCAATTTCGTATACGGGCCTCATAAGCTGCACTCCATATCTGATGTGCCTCTTTGGTGAAAAATGCTTTGATAGGTGTTCCTGTACTACCACTACTGGACAGAAAAGTTCCTTTTTTACGCTTTGTGGAGAGCAATGTAGTGGTGCCATATTTTCTAAGTTCCTCTTTTTCAAGGCATGGAAGCTTCTTTAAATCCTCTATCTCAAACTTTTTAAAATCTTCGGGGCCAAACCCATGTTCGGCATAAAGCTTCTTATAATATGGTACTGTATCAAAGGCATGAGCCAATAACTTTCTTAGTTCTTTGGTCTGGTATTCCCGCCATTGATCCTTGGTGAACTTTTCCCTCCTTTTAAATTCATTTACGTGCGTTTTAAAAACCCCTCCAAGTCTTCTGCTTTTCCAATAGAAGCCATAAGCCGAAATGAGAAGGTTTTGAATAAATACAGGGGATTTTTTGTAGGCCGTTTGTATTTTATTTTTCATGTATTAAAAATCTTGTTGGAGAGCCTTAATTATTTATCCAAATCAATCAAAAACGGTTCAATTACTCAATAATTCTTTTAAAATCGTTTCTCGAGTATTACCATTACCATAAAGGTTTATATCAAAATTCATCGTATTTGTGACTACTTTATGATAAGCCTCTAGAATTTTATTCTCATCAGACCCTGTTAAAAAGTTTACATTAATTTCAACGAGTTCTATCCACTCTGTTTCCTCTCGTACTGTAATACAAGGTTTCTTAAAAAAATAAGCTTCTTTCTGCACCCCACCACTATCGGTAACCACCATACAACAATTGGATAACAACCAAACCATTTCCAAATAACCCACAGGGTTAATTATTTTGATCTGGGGGCTTAACTCAATATCATATTTTTCAATATAATGTTTGGTCCTAGGGTGTAGGGGAAGGACCACCTGTTTTTGTGAAGCGATCTTCGAGAGTGCGGAAAATATATTTTTAAGTTTTTCCTTGGAGTCCGTATTCTCCGCTCTATGAATAGTTGATAATACAAAATTCGTGCCGAGCACTTCTCTTGGCTGAACAGCATAGTTGCTATAAACCTTAGCTGCATCCAACATGATGTCACCTGTTTTTACGATTTTAATGTGCATGTTTTCAAAACCTTCAGCGGTAAGATTTTCCATGGCCGTGTCCGTTGGACAAAAAAGAACATCGCTAATTCTATCTGTCAAAATTCTATTAACCTCTTCGGGCATATGCATATTAAAAGATCTTAACCCAGCTTCAACATGTGCTACTTTAATATGTATTTTTTTTGCGGCCAATGCCCCTGCTATGGTAGAATTCGTGTCTCCATAAACCAAAACCCAATCCGGTTTCTCCTTGATTAACACTTTTTCTATTTTTTCCAACATTTGTCCTGTCATTGCTCCATGGGTCAAAGAATTAATTCCTAAGTCATAATCTGGTTTTGGTATTCCCATTTGATTAAAAAAAATGTCGCTCATGTTAGCATCAAAATGTTGCCCAGTATGAATGATAATTTCCGAGATTTTTCCTTTGCCCTCTTCATTATGGTCTTTTATGGCCTTGCTTACCATCGCCGCTTTAACAAATTGAGGTCTAGCTCCTATAATAGTAACGATTTTCATAGTGACAGTGTGCTCTTATTCATCTAGTAATTTAGCATACAACGCTAACAATTTTTTTTTCTCAATTGACCAATTATAAACTTCTTCAACCGCTTTTCTGGCATTTTCCCCCATTTGTTTTGCTTCTTTTGGATTGTTTTTGATTTTTTTTATCGCTTCTGCTACCTCAATGGGATTTTCAGGGTCAACACTGATGCCACACGCGTACTTATCTGTTATCTCCTTCCAATATTCAAAATTCGACATGATTACAGGCAAAGAAGCGGACATGTACTCGAATAATTTATTGGGTTGAGAATTTATATGGTTTGGGTAGGCTTGAAACAAAACCAATCCAGCCAAGGACCTAGACATTACCTCTCCCACTTTTTCCCTGCTGGAGAAACCATGGTCTATTACATTGTTCCATCCGGCCAATTCCATTGTTTCCTCTTTAAGCCCTGAATTTGGAAACTCTCCACATATATTCAACTTTGTATCACCAAATTCCAATGCCTGGACCATTTCAATTATTCCCCGGACCCTTAAAATCCCGCCAACATAACAAACCTCATTCTTCTTACTTGAGTAGTCTTCTTTTTGTGCTGCCAACTCGTTCAAAATCGGAAAATTATTAATAACCCATGTATTGTCATTAAGTTTTCTAAATCTTTTACCTATGTGTGGTGTGGCTGTTATCAATGCAGAAAACCTTTTGGCTCCAAAATTTTCAAACTTCTCCAGAAAAAATTCCATTGTTTTTCTTTTGAACTTACTCTTGTGTTTTTGAACAAAAAGCTGACGTGGCAGGTCCTCATGGATGTCATAAATTACCTTCTTTCCTTTTAATCTTAAAATCAATCCAATAATGATCAGTTCTGGATCGTGAAAATGATAAAGGTCGGCATTTAACTGTATCGCTTTTCGAAGAATTCTGAATGGTGTTATAAAAACCCTAACCAACTTGTTCTTTGGCGCTTTAATTCCATGAATATGAATTTTATCAACACTTTCTTCTGCTTCCCCGTCAGCAACAATCAAATCAACTCTATAGCCTTGGTCAGCCAAGGAAGAACATTCTTTTCGAAATATTCTGGTATCGTATCTGGGATGTGGTGAAGTAAAATGACATATTTTTTTTGAGGTAATCATAGTAATCGTGGCATATTAAGATTATCTTTTATGTTAATGAGTATTTTGTGTTTCTTAGTACGAACATGCTAACCACGAAAAGAATCAAAAGACCATGGGTTAGTATGGAGCCCGTCAAGGAGGCATTTGTAAAAGTAAATATCAGTACGATAAACAATCCGTAGAACTTGGGACTAATTCTAAAGCTATTTAACATCCCTAGATATATTGATACAAAAACAATATTAATAAGCACCCCTATAATCCCTGCATTTTTATATCCATTTGCGATAATTCCTGAATTGGCATTTACATTTGGATTGCTCAAGTATTCCTTTCCTATTAAATGGGAAGGCATAAGTTCATAAGGATATTGAATAGACGAAGCCAAGAATGAATCTGCCCAATATATAGGCTTATCCCTAAAGAAATCAAAAAAACAATAATCTAATAGGGCATTCAACATGAATATTCTATTTAGTGTTATGGTCCAAAAATAATCCCAATTAAAAAAAAGCTGTAACAATAATCCCAATACGGCAATTGTACAAAGAACTTTAAGTAAAAAATAAGTTTTTTTCAAATAATCATACCTGTAGAAAACAAGCACTGCAAATGTTCCTAAAAAAACAGTTTTATGAGCACCACATAAATAAAAAAACATGAGGAACCCAAAACTAATTATCAATCCAAGACGACTCTTAAAGTGAATAAAAAAAACAAGAATTATGGGTAAGATAATCTTGGAATACCATGAATAGGTATATGCAGTATATGTGTTATCAACATTCTCTGTTACCAGTGCGCGTGTCTCATAAACATCAATTAGCAACAGATTTTTTAAATTAATATAAGGAGCATACAAGTATATGAAAGGAATAATCCCAACAGCTGTTATACTTATTAGTAACTGAGCGGCCTGACCCCCATTTATAACGGGTGTAGGTATGTTTACTTTTATTGACAGAAATAGCCCAGAAACATAAAACAATAAGTTATTGAAAATGAAAATATCGCTAAGGATTATTCGATTAGATGCATAAATCAATCCTGCTGGAATTACGAAAAAAATCAATATCAATAATAGAACAGAATATGCGAAATCACTGATTTTATGAAAACTCAGAACTATACAATTAATTAGAATAATTGTTGTCACAAAAAAAAATCTATATGGTAAAAATTCAAAAACACTTTCTGTATTATATGCAACATAAACAAAGGAATTGGCATGAATAATATAGTTAAAGTTCAATATAGATAACAGGATGTAATAAGCCAATGTAAACTGTAAGCTCTTATATTTATAAAATGTCAACCTCATAATTAATTCAAATCTTCATTCATTGTTAAAATTAAGCACAGAAAAAATGAAAAAAATGAAATTCCAATATATCTGTTCAAGAGATTTTCAAATAAAAAATTAACCGTCAGGAGAAGTAAAAAGACCATCCCTATTTGTTTTTCCGGTCCAATTCTTTTCTTCAAAGTTCTGAAAACCTTATACATTATCATTAACAATAAGGTTAATCCTATTATACCACATTCCAAAAGTGTCTGCAAGTATTGATTGTGGGCATTCAAATTTTCATTCACACCCCGTTCAAAACCTATATAATCATAGTGTTTGTTCAACTCTTTTTGGGCATTGCCCAGTCCTACACCAAAAGCCCCATTCTGTGCAACTGCCCTTGTTGCTCCTTTCCATGCCAATAGTCTAGGTTGTTTGGGGTATTGGGCAGAATTATCGTTAATAAGAGTTTTGTAGGTGCCCTTTAACGTTGTGTTGATCCTTGGATGGTATTTGGCGCTTAAAGCAATAAAGGCCGCAAAACCAATTATTACAAGAACTTGTAGTTTTCTGTCTTTCAAAAGGCTCCACAAATAAAAAGAGTAAATCATTATAAGATTTACGACTCCAGCCAAGCTTGCCGTTTGGACAACACCGAGGGTGAGAGCAGCCACAATGGGCCATCTTACTTTGAGTGGCTTTGAATAAAATAAAACTATCCCAATAGCAAAAGACAGATATAATGCAAAATAAGATATCTGCTGGAGTTGTGAAAAATGGCCGCCAAAAAAGTAGTTCCCTTCATATACCATGGACTCAAAAAACCCCCTATTCGGGTTCAACAACGGGTTAAATTGAATCCCTAATTCCGTAATGTGTAACGAACTCTTTAATGCAAGGAAAAAACATATGAGATATGCCAACAAACAACCATAGACAAAAGATTTAAATATTTTTTGGGGATCGATTTTATGAGTGGATGAAAACAATAAGGGTATAAAAAGCAAAGATGCCTTATGCTCAACCCATTTAAAATCGAGCTCACCTGATGCAATGGTGGATACCACAATATAGGTTAGAAACAAAAGGGGCAATGGCACCAATTCTTTTTTAAAACACAATCTTTCATTCCCTAAGACTAAATCAGTAAAAAAAAACAATAGACAAACAATAATCAGTATCGTGGAGGCCTTCTCATGAATGGGGAGGGAAAAAGCGAAAAGCAAGAGTACGTTCTGGTATTTAAGAATATTCAACGTCTATCCGTATTTTTTTATAATCCTTTTATATATTGTTGTGGTCGGGCCAAGCTTTCCATTTTGTCTCACTTTACTTTTTCATTATAAAGAATAACTTTAATCTGTCTCCTTGGTTAGCTTGATGTTCTCCAGTGTAAGTCTTTCACTTCTAGACCCCGATTTAAACAGCCCGAAATCAATCTTTGCAACGTCAACAATTTCGGTTTCAATTTCCCTAATTATGTAATAGTTCTGTCTGGTCCTTGGTAATACAACCGGTATGAAATCAAAATTTTCATAGCCAAATTCTTTCCTGTCATCCCTAATATTAGTGTCCTTCTTATCTGGGTATAGATGTACATAAAATTTGTGTTGCATCAATTTTTCAACATCCAGGTTTTTCTTAAATTGAAGGATGACCTCATATACTCCGTTTTGCTTCTTAATGATGTCTAACTTATCTACAACAATGGAGTCTAAAAATTTAAAGTCTACCTCTGAACTGTACAGTGTTGTTTTAGAAGTTTTGGGCCTGCTTTCATTAAAAATTATATATTCTGGCTTTGTCCCCATTCTGGCAATCCATTCCTTGTCCTTACCTTCATGCCCTTTGTGGATTAAGTTTTTATCTTTCAGGTGCTGAGCTAAATGTTTGCTCACCTGAACCGCTCCATAATAACTTGTATGTTGGTATTCAATGAATCCATTTTCAAAACTTCTTGGGAGAAGACCAATTGAATCAGCCAACATATTATAGTCTATGTATTCGTGGCCTAAATTTGAAATTTCTTTTTCCAATACCTTATGCTTGGATAGGTATGTTGGATTGATAATATCAGGATATTTTGGACTCATGGCATAAATTACCTTGAACCCTTTTTTAAGGGATAGTTTTTTAATTTCCCCCATGTAGTGCAGGTCTAATCTTCCTAGTTCAAAGCTAGAGTAATCTGTTTTCTTGGCATTATCAAATTGTCTCATTACTTTTGGGGTCATTTCGCTAACTCTAGGGGAAAAGCCCCTATAATCGTCTTTTTTACCAGATTCCTCCCTTGCTAAGTTTTCACCTATCAATTCTGTACGTTTCCAATTATTATGATTGCGCAACAAGGGAAACAAAGTACCTACATAATCTTCTGAAGGTCGTTGAGCACTTATTGCTTTCAATTTGTTCCATGAAAACTTCATTCCCATCAAATTTGAATATACACGATAATCCCCCGTTTCGGTCTTCCAACTATCCCCAGACAAAACTGTAGCTTGTATAACTACTACCCGAGGGCTTTGATATTTTAGGGCCTCTTTAAGATTGTAGTAGGTCTGTTCCATCTTTTGGGAATTACCTGCCAACAAGTAAGAATCTATCCCACAAACGGCATCTATTACATCGGGTGAATAGGTAGAATAGGCATGTGAATTCCCGAGAATAAGTACCTCCAAGCTGTTTTCCGGCAAGTTATAAAAATACTCCCATCTTTGCTGAACATCATCATATTCATTTAATAGAACTCCAAATCTATTCACCAACAGTGTAAATAGAAACAAAAATAAGCACCCACCCAGGGCCTTAAAACTGAAAATATATAAACTGGGCCTCTTTCTGCTCTCCATAATATCCAAATATCAAAATTATCAAAGCCATTCCAATGTATATGCTCCAACGTATAGGCATCCACTGGTTAAAAACCCATTTTGATAGAGATGTTTTCCTTTGTAGCCCATGTATTAACAATAAAAACAAAACTGAAATTACAGCAATGGAAAAATCTTGCTTATCCAATCCCATTGTGTAAAGTTCATTTCCGAACAGCTTACTAAAATTGTTGACCAGAAGGTTCTTGACAATATAGAAAGAGTCGCTTAGCGTATTGGATCTGAAGAAAATCCAAGCAAAGGTTACAAGCATGAAATTTAGTGCAACCTTAAGTATTTTGCTTGAGAAACCTTTGTTGTTCATAATTGTAAACCTATATTTTATCCATATGCCATTCATATAGTCTTCAATAACCAAATAGGACCCGTGAAGTGCGCCCCAAACGACAAAAGTCCAATTTGCACCATGCCATAGTCCACTTACCAAAAAGACTATCATAAGGTTTCTATAAACATAAAGCTTAGAACCTCTATTTCCCCCAAGTGGGAAATACAAATAATCCCTAAACCATGTTGATAAGGAAATATGCCATCTCCTCCAAAACTCTTTTATTGATTTTGAAAAGTAGGGGCGTTCAAAATTCTTCATTAAATCAAATCCCAAAACTTTTGAAGCTCCAATTGCTATATCCGAATATCCTGAAAAATCACATAATATTTGAAAAGCAAAAAAGACAGTGGCCAATCCAAGCTGAACACCTTTAAAGCTTTCAGGATCATTGTAAACCGTGTCCACCAAAACCGCCAATCTGTCCGCAATAACGACCTTTTGAAAAAATCCCCACATCATGAGCAATAACCCCTCCCTTATTCGATTGTGGTCAAACTTTTTGTGTTGTCTAAATTGAGGTAGCAAGTTGGTGGATCTTTCAATGGGACCCGCCACTAGTTGAGGGAAAAAAGAAACGAACAGGGCATATCTTCCAAAATGTTTTTCCGGCAATATTTTCCCTCTAAAAACATCCATTGTATAGCTTAGAGCCTGAAACGTATAGAATGAAATCCCAACAGGCAACAATACATTAAATCTGGAGCCATGTACTTCTATTCCTAGCAACTGTGCTACTTCAACAAAACTTTCATTAAAAAAATTAAAGTATTTAAAAAAAAATAATATTAGTAAGTTCGATGAAAAGCTGATACTGACATACAGTTTTTTCCTTCTTTTTTTCACTTCATCAGATAAAGGTAAACTATCCACTTTGCCCAAATACACTCCGCTTAAATATGTAATTACCGTGGATATAAGAATAAGAATCGCATAGGATGGATTCCAACTCATATAAAAGTAATAGCTTACCAACAAAAGCCATAACCACTGTAGTTTTTTGGGAAGCAAAAAAAACAAAAGTGTTACGGTGGGGAAAAAAATTAAAAATTGTTCCGAATTAAAAAGCATCTGATGATATAAGGAAAGGAGGGTTTAACTGAAAAATTTATCCCTAATCTTAAAACCTAATTTAAACAGCCCTTCTACATTTGGGTAATCATTGTAGGATTTGTTAGGCATTGCTATAATGTCTTGAAACTCCCTTAGAGAAATCCCAAGTTTTTTGGCTACATATTCCATATCTTCCAAATGGGAATCTCCAGGGTATATTTCAAATTGCACCTCGGCCAAGGCTTGGTCCCTATTCATCTGGCCAGAGACAATTAAACTGGACAAATGTGCCCTTCTTTTATCATACCCAAACTTATGAGGCAAAAAATAGGCCTGAAAAAACTTGGTAAACCTGGATTCATGATGTTTGCCCCCATAATACTGCCAATCTAGTTTATTCTTCATGATCTCTATAGCTTCTTCCTTTCTATAGGACATAAAGTTTAATGGTTTAACAATAACCATTTTACGTATCATGGGAAAATAAATATACCTTCGAAAGAAAGAAACTTTCGGATACTTCTTAAGTTTCCTTTTTCCGAATCTTTTATGGATGCTTTTTAGATTTTTAGAATCCAACGCATTATAGCCCCATGCTTTGGGCAATATGCTCTCCGTGGCAAAATTTCCCCCATTAAAAACATATTTAATGTTGTTCTTGACCGCATAACTGTAAAGCGCCGCAAATATGGCATGATCCTGGGGTACGTCTTGGTTGGCCACATTGGCCCTGAAATAGGCCAACTGAAGATCTTTCATTTCTTGCCAGTCCACCACATGGGTGTGAAGGTCAAGATTGAGTTTTTTTACAATGTTCTCCACATTCTTAACTGCCATCTCGGAGTTCCAGCCACAATCGACGTGAACAACCAAGGGCCTCAATCCCAACTCTACAACCTTATAGGCCAGATAAGAACTGTCTACCCCGCCACTTAGCCCGATGATACAGTCGTATTCCTTGTTCTTTTGGGAGGCTTTTATTTCATCTACAATGGCAAGAAGCCTCCTTTCTCCTTCTTCATTTGGAAACCATATGGTTTTGGCCCTCTCTATCGCATCTGTACAATGATTGCAAATTCCATTTTCATCAAAGGTGATGTTAGGATCTGTGGTGTCCATAATGCACCTTTTGCATATTTGGTATGGTCTCTCTGTCATCTTGCTCGTTTTGGCTCTATGTTAAACTATTAATCTCAGCAGGTTCCAAGTATGATATGAGAACCCCTCTTTTCTTGCCCTGAAAAACAAATCTGCTACCAGCAGCAGCTGAAACACCTTCTATTTGAAGTACTTTTTTAAAATCTTGAAGGTCATTGGCCCCTCCACATGCAATTATCGGTATAGACACCGCATTGGCAATGTTCTGTACCGTTTCAACATCATATCCTTCCATGGTGCCATCCCTTTCAATGGAATTGAGAAACAGTTCTCCTGCACCAAGCTCTTCCATTTGGATGGCATAAGAAACTGGGTCTATCTTGGTGCTTTTTCGCCCACCTTCCACGAAAACCATCTTTTTGCCGAAAAGGTTCTTTTTATAATCTATGGAAACAACAATTGTGGAGCTACCGAAAAGTTTCGCAGCTGTCGAAATTAGTTTTGGATCATGAAAAGCAGCACTGTTTATGGCCACTTTCTCAGCTCCGGAAGCAATTAGCCTTCTAATTTGGTCGATATTTTTTACCCCTCCCCCATAACAAAATGGCATAAAGCATTCCGAGGCTATATCCTGAATCAATTGATAGGATGGTTCTTTTCCGTTCCTGGTTGCATCAATATCCAAAAAAACCAGTTCATCGACTTCTTTCTCATTAAAAATCTTGACCGCATTTATAGGATCTCCTATATAGGTTGATTTCTTGAACTTTACCGTTTTAACGAGTCCATTATCTCTCAGCAACAAACAGGGAATAATTCTTTTTAGAGCCATTTAGTAATTATCAACAAAATTTTTCAGCAGCTTCATTCCAAATTTATGGCTTTTTTCAGGATGAAATTGTGTGCCCAAAATATTGCCCTTTTCCAATGCAGAATCGAAAGTTACATCATAAGTGGTTTTGGCAATGCTGCTTGTATCGTTTGCCAGTGCGTAAAAAGAATGGACAAAATAAAATTTGGGGTCCGGGTGCATCTCTTTAAAAAGTTGACTTTCTGGAGATGTTTTGGTATAGTTCCAACCCATGTGAGGTGTTTTGAATTTCTTTTCCGATGGTCGAAAACGGACAACATCAGCATCAATCCAACCGAGCCCTTTTTCTTTTCCTTCCTCGCTACCATTGCACAGTAATTGCATCCCCAAACAAATTCCAAGAACCGGTATTTTGTCTTTCAATACTCTTTCATTGAGAGCTTCCCATAAACCAAGTTCTTTTAAACTACAGATTCCAGAATCAAATGCTCCAACGCCCGGAAGGATGATTTTTTCGGCGGACCTTATTTGATCCGGGTCCGAGGTCACCATCGATTGTACTCCAATCTTTTTAAGCATGTTTTGAATTGACCCCAGATTACCCACCTTATAATCTATGATTGTAACCATATGAGTTATTTACCTTTTGAAAATTGATAAGACAAATACAGATTGATCATATACAAGAGGGAGTATGATCCTGTAAAACAAATTAAAGCCAATCTTATACTATCATAAGACACCCCCACCGCAAACGAAGTTACAGTTACCGCAAACAGGCCAATTTGCCATATTAAATCTATATGCTGCTTCTCTGCAATATTAAACATATAACTCAAGGGGCTTGCGATAAACTTGAAGAAAAAGAGTATGGCCATAATCTGTGCGAACTCTCCTGCAATGGCCCATTCCTTTCCAAAGATCAATTCGAACAAATATGGGCCAAACAAAAATAATGTCAAACAAGGCAATATGGCAAGAACTGCCAACGTCCTAAAAGTTTTTACAAATATTTCCCTGCAATTCCCCTGTGCAATATAATCTTCACTTGCTTTTTGTTTAAAAACATCCAAAACCGACCTGCCCAATAAACTTATCGGGGCGTTGAGTACCCGCTCCATCAATGAATAGTTGCCAAGGATCGCTGCGTTAAAATAATTGCCCAGCAAAAAAACTGGTAGTTGGTTTGATATAACGTTCACAAACTCACCAGGTAAAGTAAATATGGGAAATCTTTTATACCGATTGACCATTTTGTATATTTTCAACTTATCATAATGAAGAAAAAAGTTGGCTTTCCCGAAGTGTATTCGCCTTGTTAAATAAACTACCGAGAAAAACCTTCCAAAAATGAACCCGCTAATTAGTCCAGGGCCAATTTGGCCAGTGGCTCCAAGTAAAAGTTGGGTCCCCGTCATTGAGCCACTGTTTACAACTTTGCTCTTTGCCATTGTCTTGTAGTCGCTTTTCCTATTTAACCAGAAACTAAGCGCATTAAAAACCCCCATTAAAAAAACAGACAATGGGACGAAATAGAGCCATTTTGCCACTTCGCTCTTTAATGCCGGTTCAGATGTCAACAATCCCGCAATTTCAATGTTGAAAAATATGATGATGAGCAGTAAAACTATGCTTATCAAAGCTGCAATAAATAGCGCCAATAAAGCAACATTAGCAGCCTCTTCATCTTTGGTCGGTAAAATTATGGCCAAATCATATTTCATGGAAACCAATACTGTTCCAACGGCCACAACAGACATATAAATTGCAAATACGGCAAAGTCATTAGGACTAAAAATTCGGGTCAAGACAGGGGAAAGCCCTAAAGGAATTGCTTGGGCAATCGCGGTGCCAGAAACCAAGGTCAAAACATTTTTCGAAAATTTGGAGTTTAATGAAAACATATTTTCAATTCATGCGCTTTTGAATTTCATTTCCTATATAATCGGAAAACCTAATTGCTGACTTTCTTTCCAAATGGCTTCCGTCGTATGATTCATATCCATACCTGTCGTCGATGTTTATCCATTCCCCTCCTGCTTTTTCGAAATTCATCCTGATTTCATTTTCTTTATATCCGCTAATGCTGTCTTCGAGTCTTTCCATTGCCTGAGTCGTTGGCATCCTAAAAGCAAAAACTTGAATCCCTTGCTTTTTCCATTCCTTTACCTGATCGTAAACTTTGTCTAAGACATCTTGACTTACTTTATTGTCCCTAAAATCATTAACGTAAACTTTTAAGGCATACTCCGGATTGGACGGAATTTTATAGGATTCTACCCAGCCATCAGGCCTAAATATCTCATGGTAGCCTTGTATGGTATCATTGGATTGAAAAATTTCAGAGGGCTTTACAGGGTCAAAAAAGTCGAAGAACGGGGCGATATACCTTCTATTGAAAACATCCTTCTTGTTTCTTTCTTTTTCTTGGTTAAAATGGCTGTTTTCCTGTGCTTTTGGAGTTAATGAATAGGGCGATAATACCAATACCACCGCCCTTGTTTTATCAGATTCAACAAACCGTTGACTGATTTCATTGAAAATTACCTCGTTGTGTCCACCTGAACTATAGCCAAAGTTTAAAACCTTTAGCCCTTTCAATGTTTTAGAAACGGTCCTTGGGTCAATTCCTCGGTACAGTCTTGAATCTCCAATAAAAATTACATTGTATTTGGAGTTCGAGTGTGTCTTATCTGCCCAAAACTTTTCTTTTTGAATGGTCGAACTGATTGGTTTAGGTTTGTAAGCACCCACAAAATATACAAGTGCAATCGTTAAAGCTGCCATCAAAAAAAACCTATTTAAATATGCTTTCCCCATTGTCAGAATTGAAAATATATAAATTCCTTTTCTGGTCCTCTAAGAAATAATATTGCGCAAATCAAAATTGCATACGTCAATGTTTCAACCACCGGGGTCTTTAATAGACTATTGAGAATTCTACTGTTCTTTGAGAACATAAATAGACTTTCAACAAAAACTGCAATGACGAAAAATAGCATTGGGTCTTTATACTTGTCCAGAAAATCCAAGTCCATGTTGGGTGTGAACATTCCATTTATAACAAATGTTATTTGATCAATTGATGATGCTCTAAAAAACACCCATCCAACCAGAACGGCCAATAGTGTGAGGGACCATTTTAATATCGATAAGTTGAATTTAAAAATTGGGCTTAAATACTTGTTTGCTATTCTCTCAATGGAGAGTGCGACTGCGTGATACATTCCCCATAATATGAAATTAATTTGTGCGCCGTGCCACAACCCAGAAAGGGTCATGGTAACCCACATATTGGCATGGGATCTAAACTCTCCCTTTTTTGAACCTCCCAGCGGGATATAGACATAATCGCGAAACCATGTGGATAATGAAATATGCCATCTTGTCCAGAAGTCTTTCAACGATAATGCAATATAGGGATGATTAAAATTCATTTTAAAATGGTATCCCATCAGTTTTGCCAACCCTCTGGCTATTTGGCTATATCCGTTAAAATCAAAATAAATTTGAAATGCAAAACAAGACATGACAACCCACCAATAAATTCCCACACCATTGTCCATTCCGGCAAATGCATTATCCACCAAAACACCTAAATTGTCTGCTAATACCGTTTTTTGGAAATAGCCAATAATTATCAATTTGATTCCGTTCCAAAATTCGATTGCGGACACTTTACGGTCAACTTTTAACTGAGTTAAAAAATCCTTGGCTCTAACTATTGGACCCGCAACCAGTTGTGGAAACATTGCCAAGTAAGAAAAAAAGTGCAAAATATTCTTCGTTGGCTTTAACTTCCCCCTATAAACATCAATGGTGTAACTCATTGATTGAAAGGTATAAAAACTGATGCCGACCGGAAGGATTAAAGCAAACTCCGGAATTTTATCCTTCAAGGTGACCGGATAGGATATAAATTGGAATATGTTTTCAATTTGTTCGGCAAAAAAGGAGCTGTACTTAAAAACACCCAAAATACCAACGTTGACCAAAACAGACAGTGCCAAAAGGATTCTTGCCTTATTTCTATATCTGTTGATTAAAATTGCTGAAACAAAATCGACCAGACCACTGAAAACAATCAAAAACAAAAAACGCCAGTCCCACCACCCATAAAAAACAAAGGAGCTAATGATTAGTAATGTGAACCTTTGGTTTTGCCTTTTTTTTAAAAAAGGCCAAGCAATGAAGAAAATGGAAATAAAAACAATAAAAGGAAATGAATTGAATGACATTAGCGGCCCTTATATTGTTTTAAAAAATTAATTGTACTTGCCTCCAACAAAAGGGTGGAAATCTCCTTTGATTCGCTCTGGAATTGAATTCCTTATATCATGCACGATTTCAATAGCGGTCCTGGCCGCTTCCAACCCATAACCTTTGCCATCCAATATGTCCTTATAAACCATGGTATGCAAATCCGTAAAGCCTCCACTAAACTCTAACTCCTCCCCATTTATAGTTATTGACCTAAATGTAGTCTGTCCCTTTTCTTTCACTTCTTTTGGAAGATATTCCGAATTTATGGACAGAAACCACCTCACCCTGGCGTTTTCAAATTCCAAATACCCCGCAGCTCTATCCTTTTCATGAATATGTACTACATTTTCTTGCACATCTCCAAATATCCATGAAAGCATGTCATAAAAGTGTACTCCAATGTTGGTGGCAATACCTCCTGATTTGCTCACGTCTCCTTTCCACGAAGTCTGATACCAATGGCCTCTGGAGGTCAGGTAGGTCAAATCAACATCAAATTTGGTGTTCCTGTCAGCCTGGGCAACCTTTTCCCGCAGGGCGATAATACTTGGGTGCACCCTTAGCTGGAGAATATTATAGACTTTTTTTCCGGTGTTTTCTTCAACTTTTTTAAGCTTGTCAATGTTCCAAGGATTTAGAACCAAAGGTTTTTCACAAATGGCATCCGCACCACTCCTCAAAGCAAATCGAATATGGGCATCATGTAGATAGTTCGGGGAACATATACTCACATAGTCCAAGAATAGATTTCTTTCATACTTCAGTTTTTCGATATGACGATCAAAGCGCTCAAACTCAACAAAAAAATCGGCATCGGGAAAATATGAGTCAATAATACCGACGCTGTCTCCCTTGTCATAGGCGGCAAGCAGATTGTTCCCTGTATCTTTTATCGCCTTCATATGTCGTGGAGCTATGTATCCGGCAGCACCAATCAATGCAAAGTTCTTCATATCAATGTATTAAGTTTTGATGTTATATAATCTATTTCAGCGTCATCCAAATAAGGATTCATAGGAAGGCTCATCACCTCCTGCGCACATTGTTCGGAAATTGGGAAATCTCCTTTATCATATTCTAAGTAAGAAAAGCACTTTTGAAGATGCATTGGGATTGGATAATGAACAGCGGTAGGGATTCCATGGTCTTTCAGTTCTTTCTGGACCCTGTCCCGTTCTTTCACCCTAACCGTATATTGCGCCCATACCGAAGTCCTATCCGCTTTTATGGTTGGTTTTATGATATTGTCAGAAAGTTTGTCGGAATACTTCTTTGCTACCGCCTGTCTTCTTGAAATATCATTTTCATAGGTTTTTAGCTTTACATTCAAAATTGCAGCTTGGAGATTGTCCAGTCTACCTCCCATTCCAATATAATGATGCGTATATCTTTCAACTTGGCCATGTACCCGCATGGCCTTTATTTTTTGGTAGTCCTCCTCATTGGATGCAAAGATTGCCCCGCCATCCCCAAAACAACCCAAGGGTTTTGCTGGAAAAAAACTAGTACATCCGAATGTGGATACATTACAGCTCTTTTTTCCTTTGTAGGTTGCTCCAAAGCTTTGGGCCGCATCTTCTATAACGACCAAGTTATGTTTATTTGCTATGGTATTGATTTCATCCATATCTGCCATTTGTCCGTAAAGGGATACCGGTATGATGGCCTTTGTGTTCTTTGTTATGGCCTGTTCAATTTTTGAAACATCAATATTGTACGTTTCTTCATCAATGTCAACAAAAATGGGTTTGGCCCCTAGGCAGGCAATGGTTTCCGCTGTGGCAATGAACGTAAAAGGTGTGGTTATTACCTCATCGCCTGATTTCAATCCCATGGCCATCATGGCCAAAAGAAGGGCATCCGTTCCAGAGGAACAGCTCAGAGCATATTTATTTCCAGTAAATACCGATAAGTTTTGTTCAAACTCTTCTGTTTCCTCTCCTAAAATATATCTTGCAGAGGACATTACATTTAGTGATACCCTTTCAAATTCCTCTTTGTGTGCCTCAAACGCTTTTGTAAGGTTGGCAAAATCAATTTTCATATAGCTTTTTAATCTTGTAATTCTCAAGAATATACTTTTCATTGCTCTCAGGGCATACGGCAATCCCATTATCATTAAAGTACAGCCGATGTCCATATTCACTTACCCATCCAATTTGTTTGGCTGGGTTTCCTACTAATAGAGCATAGGCCGGAACCGATTTTGTAACTACCGCACCGGCTCCTATTAATGCATATTCTCCAATATCGTTTCCACAGACAACGGTTGCATTGGCGCCTATGGTGGCTCCTTTTTTTACCGCTGTTTTCATATACTCACCTCTCCTATTAATGGCGCTTCTTGGGTTGATTACATTGGTAAAAACCATGGAAGGGCCTAAAAAAACGTCATCCTCACAAGTTACCCCGGTATAAATGGATACATTATTCTGGACCTTTACGTTATTGCCCAGAACAACTTCTGGAGAGACTACAACATTTTGTCCAATATTACATGATTCCCCTATCTTACAGTTCGGCATAACATGGGAAAAATGCCATATTTTGGTTCCTTTACCAATGGTACAACCCTCGTCTATTATTGCAGTTTCATGAGAGAAAAAAAGAGGTTCACTGACCATTATACTTACTTATATGTTACTATTAATTTGTTCGATTACCATACTACCTCTTTCATAATTGCCTAGTTCAAAAAGGGTAATTCTTTATCTTTTTCAGAAAGCATAAAATCCTTTGAATTTGCCCTCCACTTAATGTCTAAGACACCATCATCATATCGAATGCCGTCCTCAGACTCCTTATTGTAATAATTATCGCACTTGTAAAACACTTGGGCGGACTCACTCAATGTCAAAAACCCATGCGCAAAACCTTTCGGCACAAACACTTGTTTTTTATTTACGTCATTTAATTCAATTGACAGATATTGTCCAAAAGTAGGGGAATCTTTACGCAAATCTACCACAACATCTTGGATTCTTCCCTTTAAAACAAAAACCAATTTTGCTTGGGCATGTTCCCCTGTTTGAAAGTGCAAGCCCCTAAGAACACCTTTTTTTGAAAGGGATATATTGTCTTGGACAAATGTTATCTCTTGACCTATTGCCTCACAAAAATCTTTATGATTATAACTTTCAAAGAAATATCCTCTTTCATCTTCATGTATAATGGGCTCCAAAACAAAACAGCCTTTGAGCTTGGTCTCCGTTGCTTTAATCATACCTCTTTGTTCAAAATACCCAACAACCTTTTGCCGTAACCACTGTTCATTAATGGTTGTGCCAATTGTCTAAATTGATTTATGTCTATATATCCCATTTCGTAAGCGGCAACTTCAATGGATCCTATAATCGTTCCTTGGCGTTCTTCGATTACCTCAACGAACTGTGATGCCTGCATCAAAGCCTGAAACGTTCCGGTGTCCAACCACGCGGTTCCGCGGTCCAAAATACTTACATGGAGCTTCCCTCTTTTCAAATATTCCTTGTTGACATCGGTGATTTCCAGTTCCCCTCTTTTGCTGGGCTTTATGCTTTTGGCGATGGATACCACGTCATTGTCATAAAAATATATCCCAGGCACCACATAGTTGGATTTGGGTTCTTCTGGTTTCTCCTCTATGGTGATTGCTTTACCTTCCACATCGAACTCTACCACCCCATAGCGCTGTGGATCATTTACACGATAGGCATAAATAATGCCCCCGTTAGGGTCATTGTTGGCTTGTAATAGTTTAGCTAGGCCAGTACCATAAAAAATATTGTCCCCAAGGATAAGGGCCACTTTATCATTGCCTATAAATTCCTCGCCAATAATAAAAGCTTCCGCCAATCCATTGGGACTTTCTTGAACGGCATAGGAAAACGAGCAACCATATTTTACCCCATCTCCCAAAAGTTGTTGGAAAAGGGGGAGGTCTTTTGGAGTGGAGATGATCAAGATTTCCCTGATTCCAGCGTACATCAATGTGGAAAGGGGGTAATAGATCATGGGTTTGTCATAAATAGGCATCAACTGTTTGCTCACCGAGAGGGTCAATGGGTGCAATCTACTGCCGGTACCTCCTGCTAAGATGATTCCCTTCATGGTATTTTAGGATTGATATTGTTTTTTATAATATTCCATATAATCTCCCGAGGTAACATGATCTAACCACACGGTATTTTCCAAATACCAATCTATCGTTTTCTCCAAACCCTGTTCAAAGGTAACTGAAGGTTTCCATCCCAATTCTTTGTTGATCTTGCTCGCATCGATGGCGTATCTCAGGTCGTGGCCAGGTCGGTTTTTCACAAAAGTCATCAGTTTTTCCGAAGACCCTATCTTTCTATCCAGTTTTTTGTCCATTAGACTGCATAACAACTTGGTCAGATCTATATTCTTCCACTCGTTAAAACCTCCAATGTTGTAGGTTTCCCCGGTTTTTCCCTTATGAAAAATCAGGTCGATGGCCATGGCATGATCTTCCACATAGAGCCAATCCCTGGTATAATTGCCATCACCGTAGAGCGGTAATGGCTTGTTCTGGATAATGTTATTGATGAAAAGGGGTATCAACTTTTCGGGGAATTGGTTAGGACCATAATTGTTGGAACAGTTAGAGATAACATAAGGCAATCCGTAAGTTTCTCCATAGGCCCTTACAAAATGGTCTGAACTTGCTTTGGATGCCGAATACGGTGAATTGGGGGAATATGGAGTGGTTTCGGTAAAAAAACCCGCTTCTCCCAAGGCTCCGTATACCTCATCGGTACTGATATGATAAAACCTAAAGCTGGGGTTCTGGTTTACCAAGTCCAATGAAGCATTCAAAAGGTTCACTGTTCCCAGTACATTTGTCTTTACAAAGGACAAGGGGTCTGAAATAGAACGGTCGACATGTGATTCGGCAGCAAAATGTATAACACCGTCGAACTTTTTTTGAAAAAACAAGTCGTTGAGAAACTCATCATCGGTAATGTCCCCCTTGATAAATGTATAATTGGGGGATTTCTCAACATCCTTCAAATTTTCAAGATTGCCCGCATAGGTAAGGGTATCCAGATTATAAACATGATACTGCTTATGGGTTTGGACAAAACGCCTGACCACATGGGAGCCAATGAATCCGGCCCCTCCGGTTATTAAAATTTTCTTTGGCGTTTTTTGTCCCATTAAACCTCATGTTTCATGGCAATCCTTGATCAGGAAAGCACACTGTTCCTTGGCCTTTTTGCGAAAGTACGATAATTCCTATCCAAGACAAGATTGGCCTTGTTGGTCAATTCGTTTTCCTTTAATATATGCTTTGCAAAACCATACCAAGTCATTGGTCTTCCATCGGTAAAGTGATGCGTACCATATGGCAGGTTCCCTGTCAATACTTCCATAAGAATAAATCTTGTCAGACTTTCTGTATCTGTCGGACAACCTCTTTGAGTATCGGTAATTCTCAATTCTTGTCCTTCCCGTGCTTTTTGCAAAACCGTTCTGTAAAAATTATGCCCATACTTTTTACTGTATAGCCAAGATGTCCGAATAATGTAATGGTTGGGTAAAATGTTATGGATATATTCCTCCCCCATTAGTTTTGACCTTCCATATTCATTTATGGGGTTTGTTTTGTCTTCTATAGTATAAGGGGTTTCTTTTTCACCGTCAAAAACATAATCTGTAGAAATATGGACCAATGTGATTTGATGGGCCTTACATGCATTTGCCAAATGCTTAGCTCCTTCTGCATTCACTTTAAATGCAATCTCAGGCTTTTTTTCTGCTTGCTCTACATTGGTATAGGCTGCACAATTGATGCAGAAATCATACTGGCCATCTCGAAATGCTTCTTCAATACTGTTAAGGTCTGTTATGTCTAGACTTTGGGAGGTCTTATAATCAAAATGACAGTTTGTGTAGTCTGATGCCAATTCATGAAAGGTCAGCCCCAGTTGTCCCTCTGATCCTGTAACGATGACCCTCTTCATTTAAAAAGATGCTAGATTTTATTGCTAACTTCAAATTCTGAGGCCTTTCTATTAAGGTATCGAATAATGGAGAACAAGAAGAACATTCCCAACAGAACAATAGGAATCATAATTATCTTCTTTCCAAAGAATGCTTTGCTGACCTGATGGGGCTTTCCAAAATTAATAATGCCTATAGGGCTTGTTAGCTCTTTTAACTCCATTTTTCTATTCTCTATGTCCTCTATTAAATTTGATTTAAAACTTAGTAGCCCCGCCACATTTAGCTTTTCTTCATTTTGTAATACTACCTTTCCTGTTTCATAGGTTTTGTCCGCATTGCTCAAATTCTTGGAGTAACTCTGGATAATGGTATCTATCTGAGCTATCAACACTTCATTTTGCTTGATTCCTTCAATTGAATTTTCAATATGTACCGCTAAGAGTTCCTTAAAATAACTATTGGAATTGATATAATCAATGAGCTTTTTTGCAATGACATCACCTTCTGGATTTATATATTTGAAAGATATTCTATGATTGAGTTCCGTATTCTTAAGCAGCTCCTCCCTTAAAACGTCAGAAATCAAATCCGTGTTTTGAAATTTTTGAAGTATTTCCAAATACTCCAATTGTTTTTCGGCAGCTTTTTCTGTGTCTTTTTTTACAGGTTCTATAGAAACTTCAAATCCTACCATGTCTTCAACAGAAATCCCCATTTCCTTAAAAAAGGATTCATTTTTGGCCTTGATGTTGGATTCTATTTCAGAGATTACATCGTACAGGTAATCCTTACTTTCCAGATTGGGCCGCACTATTACATCAACCTGCATTTTTTCAGATGTGATGAATTTTAACCCATATCCGATTGCTCCTCCCAAAACCACCAATGCAGCAAGGATTATGGCATTCTTTTTTAGATACAGAAAAACTTGTAAAAAGAAATTTCCTAGCTTATTGAACCCCCTTCCTATCATCTGAAACAGTTGTCCCAAATCTATTTCATCCGATGATGTATTCTGATTTACTGGTTGGTCTGCCATACCTTATGAATTGAATATCTGTTTTAAAATTCTGTCCGTAATCAAATAGGTGGGTTTTACCCCTGTTGTTCCCAATCCTCCCGAAGCCAAGGTACTCCCTGTTTCCAAGGGATTGTCCGACGCATAATACGCGTATCTTACCTTTACATCCTTTTTAATGCTCTTTCTGATCCTAGACGCCGATTGTATCGCCTTTTGGTAGTGGACCCCTTCCATTTCCAGGCCGATCACGTTCCATGTGGATTCGTGAAAGAACTTGAGCACATCCTTGTTCTGCAATGATGTCCCCAACACGGTCACCATGGTACCCTCCAAAACTTTCAGTCCATTGCCTTCAAAATCGGAAGCACTCAATTCGTTGTTGAATGGATAGTTGTCCGCCGTCCCTTCAAAAATATGTGCCGATGGAATCATCAAATCGCCTTTACCCCCTTCCAATATGCCGGCCTTTCCCATGATGGACAATGAATCCACGGTCAAAAAATATTTTTCTCCATCCTCTTCCAATGGCTTTAACAGCTCATCAATAGTCTCATAGGCTTGTTCCCCAAAGGCATAGTCCATCACAAATATAACGGGTTTTTGTTCCTGTGGCATGTTTTCGGGCAATTCATAGCAACACGTGTCCTTGCCAAATTTTGCCGTATCAAAAATTTGAATGTCAATATTGGTTCCCGATTTATCATCCATAAAGATCATCCCGTTCTTTCCGGCAACGCTCTTTACCTTTTCATTGAGCTTCTTGTTCTTTTCCGAACTCAAGGCCTCGTAAATTTTTAGGGAATTACTTTCAGGAAACTCCTTGGCCAAAGCCTTTTTCGCAAAAAGGGAATTCATGACACTGTGCATGTTGGCGCTGATGATGTGTAACGGTCTTTCCAGCAGGCCCTTTTCCTTAAGGGTCTGTTTGATGGTTTGGGCCCATTTCTCGCCATGGAGGTGGTGTCCCAAACGCTCCCTCAACAAAGGACTGAAAGTGATGGTCCTTTTATTGCCCGTGGTTTCCTCTTCAAGGGCCAATTTGCCTAACCAATAGATCACGTTCAGGAACCGATCGGGATCTTCCGGGGTTTTGAGCTTGTTCTGTATATCCCCGACCTCATCAAAGGTTCTGCCCAAAATATTCGCAGCGTGGATAAGTGCTACTTCCCGCTCATCATCATTCTTTTCCTCGCTCAAGACAAACTCTGTAAGCTTGTCCCAATCCCGAATGGTGGCGCTGCCACCATCTACAAGGACCCTTTTACATATTTTTCCGGATTCGATGAACAAAAAGGTAAGGTGGGTCAAAATATCGTAAATATCACTGCGGCCCCGGGTAATCTCAATGTTCATCTGCTCATCATCGATACGGTAGCAGTTTCTGCGTCGTTTGGGAGGAACGATGGCCTTTAAATGGGATTTGGAAAAGCCTTCGTCCGAAGTCAAATTGATAAACCGGCATTCTTCAATGCCTTCCGGTAGTCGTTCCAACACATAAATCAGTCCGTTGAGTTCTGCCTTATCCTCGGCAATGGTCCCATAAATTTCGGGGCGTAACAATAAAAGTGCACTCCTTAGGGCATTACCTGATACGCCGGAAGGTTTGTAAAAACCCCTGTTGAGCAAATGCCTCATGGTGATGTACAATCGCTCAATAGCATTGGTGGACTCCTGTGCCCTGGTGGTCTGTTTTACTTCTGTTGCCATCATTACTTCTTGGCAAAAATAAATGAATTCCTACGAAAGTACGGTGGTTCCGGCTCAACTAATTTTGAAGGCTTCCAAACCATCGGCTACTTTACGGTCGTTGGAGAGGCGCTGTACCTTGTTCTGGCCGCCCAGTTTGCCTAGGCTCTTCATATAATCCTGAAAGCCACCTGGTTTGATCATTGTAATCTTTAAGGGTTGAAGGATGTTCCCGGCAATCAGATCATAATAGTAGCTGTTCTGTTTTTTCATGCTCTCTTCCATGATCCTTGAAAATTGGGGCATGTCCGAAGGCATTCTTTCAAATTCTATGAACCACTCGTGATAGGGGAGTTCCCCGTTCTCTGGGCTGGTCTGCGGAGCTACCGTAAATTCGTTCACCAAGGCATCGGTCCCATCCACGGCCAGCTTAAGGGCCTCTTCCACCTCTTTGGCAATCACATGTTCCCCGAAAGCAGAAATAAAATGTTTGATCCTTCCTGAAACCATGATCTTATAAGGGTCTTTGGAAATAAACCGAACGGTATCCCCAATGTTGTAGGCCCATAGTCCCGCATTGGTGGAGATGATCATGGCATAGTCCACATTAAGCTCCACTTCGGAAATGGTCAGCCTTTTGGGGCTTTCATCGAAAAATTCATCAGCCTTGATGAACTCGTAAAAAATGCCGGAATCCAACAAAAGGAGCATCCCTTTTTCCCTTTGGGAATCTTGGTACGCAAAAAAGCCTTCGCTGGCAGGGAACAGTTCAATGCTGTCTACTTTTCTCCCGATCAAATTCTCAAACTTGGCCTGATAGGGTTCGTAGTTCACCCCACCATAAATGAACAGTTGGAATTCCTTAAAAAGCTCTCCTACCTTTTTGCCGGACTTGGTATAGAGCTTTTCAAAATACATCTGTACCCAAGAGGGAATGCCCGCAATCACTGTCATGTTCTCTTTTTCTGTCTCCTCTACGATTTTGTCCACTTTGGTCTCCCAATCCTCTATGCAGTTGGTCTCCCAGCTGGGTAAACGGTTCTTTTGCAGATAATTGGGGACATAATGGGCCGATATTCCGGAAAGCCTTCCAAATTTGATGCCTCCCTTTTCTTCCAATTCGGGGCTCCCTTGTAAAAAAATCATCTTGCCATCTACAAAATTGGCATGGCCGGTTTCATGAATATAGTTGAGAATGGCATTGCGCGATGCCTCTACTTGATGTTTGATAGATTCTTTGGTGATGGGAATGTACTTGGCCCCAGAGGTGGTTCCCGAGGTTTTTGCAAAATATAGGGGTTTTCCAGGCCAAAGGACATCATTTGCACCTGCGATTATCTTGCCCACATAATCCTTGATCTCCTCATAGTCGCGGATGGGCACCCGCTGTACAAAATCGTCATGGGAATGGATGCCGACAAAATCATGGTCCTTTCCAAATTGTGTGTTTTGGGCAGTTGAAATCAATCCCCTAAAAACTTTGTTCTGGGTCTGTATAGGATTATCTACCCATTTTTTGGTCTTTTGGGCTATCCTATTGGCGAAAATTTTTGCGGCAAATGCTTTTAACGACATTTAATTAAAGTCCATATAGTTTTGGGGATCCACCGGTTTGCCCTTTCTCCAGAGTTCAAAATGCAAATGGGGACCTGTGGTGAGTTCTCCCGTGTTCCCTATAGATGCGATCACTTCACCGGCCTTTACTTGATCCCCCTGGGATTTGGTCAACGATCCGTTGTGCTTGTACACCGAGGTAAAACCGTCTTGGTGCTCTATGATGATCACATATCCCGTGTCCGAGGTCCATTCGGCAAAGAGTACCGTACCATCTGCGATGGATTTTACCGGAGTATCCTTGGGAGCCACAAGGTCAACGGCAAAATGCTTGGTCTTGGGGTCAAATCCTTGGGACAGTGTACCCGTGATCGGTGCAAAAAGAAGGGTCCCCAAGTTCTCCACGTTTCTTTCAAACAGGTTGTATTTGTCCTCCAGTTCCACTTCTTCGCGCAACAATAAATCTTCACGAATGGGTGTAAGATCCACCGATGCCGGATCTAATTTGTATTTTTCAAAAAGGGAATCCCGGTTTTGTTGGTTGTTTTCCACATCGCCCCGCAAGACCTTTCGGACATTGTCCAAATACCGGTTGGTATAGTTGAGGACGGTCACCAAGGAATCCGTTTTATAGGTAAGTTCCGTGGCCTCTCGCTTCAGTTTTGTGGAGGAATATCCTGGGATGTATTCCCGCAAGGGAGTAAAGGCAATGATCAGGGTGGTCAGTCCAATCAGCACAATGATGAACAAGGTTCCGGTAACAAAAACATTGAGCCTGCTGAGCTTGAACGATATCTTTTCCTCAAAAGTACTTTCATTGAGAATGACCAAGCGGTACTTGTGCAACAACTTCCGTCTTATCTCTTTTCTTTTCTTCTGCTCCTTTGCCATAATGAACAAAGATAATCTTAGATTTTAATATTGATGTTAAGCTTTTTAAAAAGCCCACGTAATTACAACTCGCTCTAAATGATGACAATTGCTAATTTTCGTTAATTCATCGCGCTCTTCCAGTTCTTTTTACTACTTTTATCCTTCAATTAAAGGTTTTGATGTTATGATTGCTCAAACAATATTTCTTGGTGTACTAGGTCCATGGCAGATTGTTTTGATCGTTGTGGTGGTGCTTTTGCTTTTTGGAGGCAAGAAGATTCCAGAACTGATGAGAGGACTTGGTAGTGGTATTAAAGAGTTCAAGGACGCCTCAAAAGAAGAGGAAAAATTGGAAAGCGGAAGCAAGGAATCAAAGTCCTAACGCCTACCCTATCATGGATTTTGTGACGGAATAGGCCTTTTATACAAAGGGCTTATCGACAAAGAACCACATTTTTGATTCGTACACGCCACAAATCCATCCTTTCACAACAAAAAGTTATTCGCCCCTTTACCTTATCCTATTTTAGCGGTTCAAACTAAACGTTAAGCCACCTATGCTTAACCTCCAAATGGCCCAGTGGCTATTTGTGCAGATGGAGTGGTAATGAAAAGACTGATTTTGCCTCTTATTTTATTGTTGTCGATTGGGATGAGCTCCCAAGAGGTATCCCTATTGCATTTTGATGGGGAAATCTCCGGCAATTCCAAGCAGAATCGTGCAGAATCCACCACCCCTGATGAGTCCCTAAAACATTTGGACGGCCTGAGCGACAAAAAGCTTTCCCAATATGTTCGGAAAGAAGGTATTACGGAAAGGCTCATCGAAAAAGGGGATGACTATTTTAACAAGATGTGGTATGCCGAAGCGGCAAGGATCTATGACATTGTCCTTGAAAAAAGCGAGGCGAAACATACCTTGGAACTCCTTTCCAAAGCAGGCGATTCCCATTACTACAGCGGGAATATGGAAAAATCCTATAAATGGTACAACGAGCTGTATCAATTGTACACCGATGATATTCCCGAGGAGACATTTTTTAAATATACCCAAACCTTAAAGGGTACGGGAAAATACCGTAGGGCCGCCGCCCTTACCAAATTGTTCCGACAAAAAAGGGACGAGCCCCTGAATGAATTGGAAAACTTGAAGCCGATAACCTGGAAAGGTGCATCTTCGGTCAAGATCAAGAACATGGAAATCAATTCCAAGTATTCGGATTTCTCCCCCATGTTCCACAACGGTTCCGAAATCGTATATGCCTCGGCCAAGGATTCTTCCTTTTTGACCACCAGACGCTATAGATGGACCAACCAACCCTTTTTGGACCTTTATGTGGCAAAAACCAAAAACGAGGAGGGCGACCTCGTCGGATCCAGAAAATTCTCAAAAAAAATAAACACGAAGTACCACGAGGCTTCCATGGCCTTTTCACCAGATCAAAAGACCATCTATTTTACCAGGAACAATTACGGTAAAAGACTAAAACGTGGCCAAAATGGGATCAACCATTTAAAAATATACCGTTCCCGATGGATCGATGGCGAATGGACGGAGGCGGAGGAACTGCCCTTCAACAGTGACGATTTTTCCACCGGCCACCCCACCATCAGTCCGGATGGACATAAAATGTATTTTGTTTCCGACAGGCCAGGCGGTTTTGGACAAACCGATATTTATGTTGTCAACATTATGGAAAATGGCGGCTTTTCCGAGCCTGAAAACTTAGGAAGGTCCGTGAACACCAGTGCCAAGGAAATGTTCCCATACATCACCGATAATGCCCTTTATTTTTCTTCCAACCGTCCCATGAGTCTTGGTGGGTTGGATGTATACAAATCTGATTATTCCAATGGGGTATTCAGCGTGGGCATCAATTTGGGCGAGCCCATCAACAGTAGCCGGGACGATTTCTCCTATATTATTGATGCTTCCGGTGAAAAAGGCTACTTCGCTTCCAACAGAAAGGGAGGAAAAGGTGACGACGATATTTATTCCTTTCATTATACCCTTAACTTAAATGCGGTTTCCGGCTCCGTGCAAGATGCTGCAACAGGAGAGATGATGGATGGCGCCAAAGTGTCCTTATTGGACAAAGACGGTCAGTTACTGGCCGAAACTACTACGAACGACTCGGGAAGCTACACCTTTAAAAACTTAGATCCCCTATCTGAATATGGTGTAAAAGCACAACAAGAGGGTTATTTTGACGATTTGGTTCCGTTCAGAACGAAAGAAAATGTAGACATAGCGGTATCACAGCATCTAAAAAAAATTGAAAAAATCATGGCCGGGGAAAAGGTCAAAAAGCCTTTTGAACCCAACGCCGTGCATTTTGCTTTTGATAGCTACAAAATTGGGCCCAAGGCCGCTGAAGAGCTTGATAAACTGGTGGCCGCGTTGAAAGAAAACCAAGACTTGGCCCTCAAGATAGAATCCCATACCGATGCCGTGGGGAGCAATGCTTACAACAAATATCTTTCCGATAGAAGGGCAAAGGCCACACGTGATTACCTAGTCTCGCAAGACATAGACCCCTCCAGAATACTGAGTGCCATTGGCTACGGGGAGGAGCGGTTGTTGAACGATTGCTCGGACGGCAAACATTGCCCGCCGGATATGCAGCGGTTGAATAGAAGATCGGAATTTATTCTGGTTTCCAAATAAAAGCACAAAAGCCCCGAAGATTTCGGGGCTTTTTCTTTGGGTTTTATACTGTGTAATGCATTACGTCGATTTTTTGTCCCGTCCAACCGTTCACCACAATATGCATTTCATCGATCAAAGAAATGGGTTTGCAGATGTTCAAGTTTCCTTGGTTGTTTTCACCCCTGTTTTATGACCATTTGTCCTGATGTTTTCCCTTCCATCTTGCAAAGTCAAATCTTTGTCATGTCTTTAAATCTTAAAATCTGACTTATGAAGAGACTTTTACTTGTTAAGGAAATTTATTTAGAAGGGTTCCGCAACTTGGGACACATTATTATAGAAAAATATTTTAAGGTATTTGCCTGGTTTAGCTTCGTTATGTTCTTTGTCGTGCTTTACGCCTTCGTGTACAGAATCGCTACAGGCTTTGCCTTCGATTAACTAACTCCACTAAAAGCATTTAAAGAACAGAAAAGCCCAGTGAGTACTGGGCTTTTTTGATTTCTGCTTTTTTTTGAGGGTCCTAGTCAGCTGGGGCCTGAGGTTCAAAATTCACTGTCTTAAGAATCGCCTCCAACTCGAACATATAGTCCCGCTTTTCGGTAGAAGGAGCAAAGGTGAAACCCTCCAATATCATTTTTCTGTTGTGTTCCTTGTCGTTTACAATATAGGTGAGAAATGGTCCTGCCATGGGATACCCGTGTATTTCCCAAACTCCCTTCACCTCGGCTGCTTTCTTGCCTCCTATTTCCGCTGGAAAAACATAGGGGGCAAACGCCTTTTCGGTAATCATATACGTGTTTTCGTAAGGCCCGGGAATGTATTTTTCCCCTATGGAATCGCGCATCCGAACAATATCCTGTACAAAAGTGGAATCATTCTCAAAACTGTCCCAAGGCATACTGTACGCAATTATATTCATGGTCCCCTTGGGGATTTGAATGTCCATCCACACAAAGTTCTTTTCCCTCTTGCCCACCTTATAAAGCGATGGCACATCCATGGTGATACCAAACTCTTCTTCCAAGGCCTTGTCCTTACTCAATGAGCGGCTAAAGCGTTTTTGCGCTTCGGCCAGTTCAACGGCCTTAAACTCCTTGATGGCCCTTGGCGCCAATGAATCGAGATTCTTGATCATGATCTCTTCCGTAGGACCTGTGATCACGGCAACTTTTTGGGGCTTGGAATAGGCGTCCGTGCTAATATGTGCCAAGACAGTGGAATCTTTCTCCACATACAGAATAGATCGGGAATAGGTTGTGGTCCCCTTGAACACCTTGGGAGGCAATTGGGTTATGGTGAACAAGGGCTCTATTTGGGGCAGCCCTATGATCTGTGCCGCAAATTCATCGCGAATCTTATCACCCACTGGACCCTTCCAGAGCTCGGTATCCATAACAACCATCAAGGAATTTACGGGTCCCGTGGAGGGTGGGAGAAATCTTTTGTTGGAACCTGAATCGTTACAGGCTCCCAATGCCAATACAATGCTGGCAACAAGTAGTAGTGTTCCTAATTTTTTCATCTTGTGTTAAATTTACGAAGAACAATCGCACAATTTAAGTTTTGTGCCCGGTTTTAGGTTATTCCCACTAAGACCGTTCCATTCTCTTAAATTTTCCACAGAAACGCCTGGATATTTTCTTGAAATTGTCCAAAGGGAGTCTCCTTGTTGGACCGTGTGTACCTTGGAGCCACTAGCTACCGTTCCAGAGGAACTGGAAGTGTTGCTCTTTGTGTTGGTGTTACTGGCAATATAGGGCTTTCTAGGGAAAATGGTCAACCGTTGCCCAACCCTCAGGTTATTGCTCCGTAGACCGTTCCACTGCTTTATCTGACTAACACCCACCCCATATCGCTCTGCAATCTTTCCGAGATAATCCCCGCTTTTTACTTTGTAACGGATCTGATCATTGGCCGTGATCATCTGCGGAAGTGGTTTTTCCATGGAGTCCAGTTCCTGTTTCACATAGGCATAAATCTGCTCTTCATTGGCCACAAACTTACCAATTTTGCTCTTCGGCAATCTCAGGGCATAGTTCTTCCCTTCCACTTTTGGAATGATGTTGAGCTTATACGCAGGATTCAACATTTCCAATTCCTCGGTACTGATGTCCACCAGCTTCGAGATTTGATCGAACGAGATCATGTTCTTCACTTGTACCGTATCCGTTTCAAAATAGGGGCGGTCCGCCTTTTTGTAGTGAAGGCCGTGTTCTTCTGCATATTCGAAAATATACATGGTAGCCAAAAACGCCGGAAGATATCCTGCGGTTTCACGTGGAAGAAATGGTCTGATGTTCCAATAGTTCTCATAACCACCGGAACGTCGGATGGCCTTGTTCACGTTCCCTGGTCCAGAGTTATAGGCCGCAAGGGCCAAGTCCCAGTCATTGAAAATCGCATACAGTTTCGCCAAGTACTTGCTTGCCGCTTCCGTGGCCATAATGGGGTCATGGCGTTCATCCACATAACTGCTTACATCCAGCCCGTACATTTTACCGGTGCCGTACATAAACTGCCAAAGGCCTTTGGCTCCCACCCTTGATCTTGCCTTTGGGTTGAGGGCAGATTCTATGATTGCCAAATATTTGATCTCCAGAGGAAGATCATGTTTGTCCAGTTCTTCTTCGAACAACGGAAAGTAAAACTGACTGGCCGTGATCATACGTTGCATCAAATCCCTTCTTCTGGTCAAAAACGATTTGATGACCCTTTCCAAAGAGGGATTGTAGGTAATGTTGAACGGTGTTTTTTCGTTCATCCGTGCCAAACGCGCCTTTAGGGTGTCTGTGGGAAGGTCCACCATGACGATCGAATCCTGTCCGGGGCCATTTTCCACTTCCAAAAGCATATCACTGAACAAGCTGGCACTGCTATGGAGTTCCCTCAGCCAAAGACTGTCATACTTGCGGGCCTCCTCCAAATCCTGTAATTGAAACTTTCCATTTTCCTTTTGTTCCAAGGCAACAAATTCCCCGTCGATCTTCATGTCGGACATTTGTATGGCCGGGGTTTCTTCAACGGAAAGCAAAACGGAATCCTGCTCCGTTGATGGGGTGGAATCCACTTGTTGGGCCACCATAAACGGTGCTGCGGAAAGTAGCGCTGCGCATACAGCTATTTTCAATTTTTGGTTCATTTGGACAGGGTTTGATTTTTGGGGCAAACGAAAATGGTGTTTTTTTCTGAAAAAATAAAATTCCTTAACAAAAACACCATGTTAAAAACCTTCCCCAATAACTCATAACGTGTGAGTTAGTCCAATATTGCAGCAATACCGGGAAGGGTTCTGCCCTCCAGGCTCTCCAACATGGCACCACCTCCAGTGGATACGTAACTTACCTTATCCTCAAAGCCGAATTGCTTCACGGCCGCCACGGAATCCCCGCCTCCAACAAGGGAGAAAGCGCCTTTTTGTGTGGCCTCATCTATGTAATTGCCTATGGCAATGGTGCCATTGGCGAAATTTTCCATTTCAAAAACCCCGACAGGACCGTTCCAAAGGATGGTCTTGGAGGCCAAAATCACTTGTTTGAAAATTTCCAGGGTCTTGGGTCCTGCATCCAACCCTTGCCATCCATCAGGGATTTTGTCCACATCCACAAATTTGGTATTGGCGTTGTTGTCAAAAGCATCGGCCGCCAAAACATCAACAGGTAGGTATACTTTTACGTTTTTGGCATCGGCCTGTTTCAAAATATCAAGGGCCAATTCCATTTTGTCGTCCTCGCAGATAGAATCTCCCACCTTACCGCCGTGTGCCTTAACGAAGGTGTATGTCATTCCCCCACCAATGATGAGGTTGTCGACCTTGTCCAAAATATTTTCAATGATGGTGATTTTCGAAGAAACCTTAGATCCACCCAAAATAGCGGTCACCGGCTTCTCCCCGGTTTCCATCACCTTGTCGATGGCCTTGATCTCTTTGGCCAACAAGTACCCAAAGCATTTATGGTCTGGGAAGAACTTGGCCACAATGGTAGTGGAGGCATGGGCCCTGTGAGCTGTTCCAAAGGCATCGTTTACATAGATATCGCCCAATTTGGCCAATTCCTTTGAAAAAGTCTCATCACCGGCTTCTTCCTCATTATGAAAACGAAGGTTTTCCAACAGAAGGACCTCACCATCTTGAAGATCGGCTACAGCTTTTTCAGCTTCCGGACCTACGCAGTCCTTGGCGAATTTCACCTGCACCCCAATGATTTCCGAAACCGTTTCACAAATATGGGAGAGGGACATGTCCGGGTTCACCTTGCCCTTGGGTCTTCCCAAATGGCTCATCAATACCGCAGATCCACCATCTTCCAATACTTTAAGAATGGTAGGTTTTGCCGCTTCGATCCTACTGGTATCGGTCACGTTGAAATTGCCATCCAACGGCACGTTGAAATCCACACGGATCAATGCTTTTTTTCCTTCAAAATTGAAATCGTCTATCGTCTTCATGTAATGTGTTCTTTTTAAGCGTCTCAAAAGTAAAGATTTCCTGCTTTTTGGATTGGAAGGTTTCGTTATATTTTTGGGCTTTTTCATAAAAACCTGTGAAATCCAACACCCTTAAATACCGTATCTTTGAAATATGCTTTTTAAAAATGTTTTAGGGCTCGAGCATATCAAAAACCATTTGGTGACCACCGCAGAAACCGGAAGGGTGGCCCATGCCCAACTTTTTGTCGGCCCCGAGGGTTCCGGCATTTTGCCCATGGCCTTGGCCTATGCCCAATATTTGCTCTGCAACAATACGGGGGGCGAAAACGAAGGCGGAAACCCATTGTGTAATACCAAATGTGCTTCGCTGACACATCCTGACCTGCATTTTGCCTTTCCTGTTTCCAATTCGGACAAGATAAAATCCCATGCCGTGAGCGACCATTTTTTGGAGGAATGGCGACAGTTTGTAAAAGAACAGCCGTATGGCAATCTATTTGACTGGTACCGACACATCGGAATTGAAAAAAAACAGGGACAAATAGGTGTGGACGAGGCTCAGGATGTGGTCAAAAAGCTCTCCCTGAAATCCTACGAGGGCGGGTATAAAGTGCTCATCATTTGGATGGCCGAAAAAATGAACATTTCCGCAGCCAATAAATTGTTGAAGTTGATAGAAGAGCCGCCCAACAAAACCGTTTTGTTGCTATTGGCGGAAGAGGAGGAACAGATTATCAACACCATTCGATCCCGTTGCCAAATCCTTCATTTTCCTCCTTTGGCGGAGCAAGTTATAACAGATGGGTTGATCCAACGTGGTGTAGGTGCCGCGGAGGCCCACACCATTGCACAAGAAGCCAATGGAAATTTCAACAAGGCCCTGGACCTGTTGAACAAGGATTCCGAAGATCTGGTGTTCGAGCGTTGGTTTGTACAATGGGTCCGGAGTGCCTTTAAGGCCAAAGGGAACAAAGGGGCTGTTCAAGAATTGATCTTATGGAGTGATGAAGTGGCCAAAACAGGCCGAGAAGTACAGAAGCAATTCTTGAACTATTGCCTGACCATGATGCGACAGGCCCTCCTGTTGAATTATAAGGCCGATGAACTGGTCTATACCAAGATTCATGTGCAGGGTTTTGATCTGGGAAAATTTGCGCCTTTTGTCCACGAAAACAATATTTTGGATATTGTGGAAGAGTTGGAAAGGGCCATTTTCCACGTGGAACGCAACGGAAACTCGAAACTCATTTTTACAGATCTATCGATAAAACTGACTCGGCTCTTGCACGCCAAGGCCGCATAAAAAACTTACTGACCATGGAAAATTTAATTTCAAACGCTACGGAGATTTTGCTATTGGCTTTTTTGACCATTACCTTTTTACAGAGTGGTATAGACAAAGTCATGGACTGGAAAGGGAACGTGGGCTGGTTGACCGGCCATTTTTCCAAATCGATTTTTAAGGGAGGGGTTCCCTTACTTTTGGGCATCATCATGGTTTTGGAAATGCTCTCGGGGATTCTTTGCGGGGTAGGCATCTTCCAATTTTCCATAGATGGAGAAAGCTCCATTGGGCTGTATGGGTCCATTCTTTCCGCCGTTACGCTTTTGATGCTGCTGTTAGGTCAACGTGTAGCCAAGGATTATGACGGGGCCAAAACCATTGTGATTTATTTGATTCCCACGGTTTTTTTGGTGTATTTGATGCAGTGATCCTAATTTATCTTGTGTTTGTCATTCGATTTCAATCGTTATGCCTAAAATGAGTATGTTAGCCCATGAGCATTGAAGATATTCTAGGAGGTACAAAACATCGTCCTTGGCCATTACTAAATAAAAAATGGGCCTATTATCAAGAATGGAATAATGTTTTATTCTTGCATTATCAAGTTTCGCTGTCAGAACTTGAGAAGTTTGTCCCCAAACATTTAGAAATAGATTTGTTTGCTGGAAGCCCATGGATTTCTGTCGTGGTATTTACAATGGAGAAAGTCCGACTAAAAAATTTACCATACTTCCCTCCGATTTCAAATTTTCATGAAATAAATATTCGTACCTACGTCAAATTCAATAATAAACCTGGGGTTTTCTTTCTAAGTATAGAAGGAGAAAAATTACTTTCTTGTAAAATAGCGAAAGCTATATCAAATCTTCCTTATCGCTATTCTTGTATCATAAAATCAACGACAACTTGTCAATCCAAAAATGAATTGTTCGGCGATCAATTGAAATTAACCTTTGAGATTGGGGCTCCAAAAATGTATAAAAATGATTTAGATCTGTGGTTAACTGAACGATATGCACTTTTTCAAAACACAATCAATTCAATCAATACATACGATATTCACCATTTGGAGTGGCCATTAAGTGAGCTAAAATTTCAGCAATTTGAGGTAGATTATCCAAGATATAAAAAACTGTTTCAAGAAGGCCCAGAACTAGTTCATTTTTCAAAAGGAGTTCAAGTATTGGCTTGGAAAATGAACAAAGTGTTCATATAAGTAGAATTTTCTCCTGCTAATTTCTAATATCATGAAGATAGACTCAAAAAACCGTCCCTATTTATCTCAGACAAGTATTATTGAATCCCAATCCAATATGCGGAGCGGTTATGCCAATGGCGCCTTGGGTGCGCTTGTATCGGGAACGGTTTGGCTTGTTTCTGCCGTGATCGCCCATCAGGTTTCTTCACAAACTGCCGTTTGGACCTTGTTTTTTGGTGGCATGCTCATACACCCTTTAAGTCTTTTAGTATCCAAACCTTTGGGTATTCCCGGAAAACATTCCAAAGGAAACCCGCTGGGGAATCTGGCCATGGAAGGCACCTTTTTTATGTTGTTGTGCATTCCCTTGGCCCTGCTCCTTTCCCTACAAAACCACGCTTGGTTTTTTCAGGGGATGCTGCTCATTATTGGTGGGCGTTACTTGACTTTTTCCACGCTGTACGGCTTAAAAATCTATTGGTTATTGGGCGGACTACTAGGGGTTGCGGCCTTCGCTCTCTTTGCCCTAAAAGCTGATGCTGCGCTTTCGGCATTGATCGGATCTACCATTGAACTTGGTTTCGGTATTTTGCTGTTCTTAAAATTCCGGTCCCAAAAGGTATAAAAAAACCCATTCTCTCGAATGGGCTTATTCTTCTGAATGAAGTTCACACTATTTCTTGTACTTGTCGTTCAAAATCTTCAAGATGGCTTGGGTTAGATCGTTGGCCTCTTCGCCATACAGCACGGAACCACCATCGCCCCCACCCAAAATATAGGTGTACCCGTTGGCCTTGCCATATTCCTTGATCTCTTTCTTCACCTTCTTCACCAAAGAATCCATTTCCACTTGGCTGGTAGCTTGCAACTGCTGCTCTTCTTGCTGCAATTGTTGGCCAATATACTGACCGCGTTGCTGCAGCTGGCCATATTCTTCCTGGGCACTTTGTTGTGACATTTTTTGGGCCTTTGCCTGGAACGCCTGTAGTTCCATTTGGAAGGATTGGGAAATACTGTCCCTCTTTTTGGTCATGGCATCGGCTTTTGTTTTAAAACGGGCCTCCACATCCATCTTCTCTTGGTATTCGTCCATCAACTTTACGCTGTCCACAAATCCAATCTTGTTCTGTTGACATGCCATGGCCGTAACAGCAAGGGCAAGTATCATAATTTTTTTCATCATTCACTTTTTATAGATGCGCAAAAATAGAAAAGCTTTTGGAATGGTGGTCATTATCTTTTTTGGATTGAAAAATTGATCCAAGAGAAGTTATAAATAAAATTTATAGAAAACTTCCGTTAAGATTACACATCCTTATTTTATTGGCTTGCAGAAATAAGGGTTTTTAAGCGTTTCTTTTCTTGCCAATGGCCTAGGCCGCATTGATGAAAGATTGTTTAAAAGAGGCTCTTAAACTGGCTGGTTTTTCTTTTTAAGGATGTAAATGAGCGATGAATACTCTTTGGTAACAACAGCCTTTGCATTGGACCACAATCCAACGAAGAAAGCGTTCATCCAATATAGTTTGTTGCCTTTATATTTTTCGGAGAGCATGGAAACATAAAACGCATCGAACCACATCGGCTTAATGGCGGTTACCTCCATTCCATGTGGATCAAAAAGTTTGGCAATGGATGTTTTGGAGAAATGCCAAAGGTGTCTGGGTACATCATAAGCCGCCCAGTACTTTCCATAATGACTTGCATCATATGATTTGAAATTTGGGACCGCTATCACCAAAACACCATTGCTTTTCAAAAGCGAGGTTATGGTTTTAATCTGGTCATCTAAATTGGGCAAATGTTCCAAAACGTGCCAAAGGGTCACGGCATCAAATTTTTGGTCTATGATATTTTGGATTTCTTGATGAAGAGGAATGCCCTTTTGGGAAGATAGTTGTCTGGCCTTCTCGTTGGGTTCCACACCAACCACCTCAAAACCTCTCGATTTGGCGAAAAGTAGAAAATCACCGGTCCCTGCACCGATATCCAGTAAAGATTTGGGTTTATTTATCTGATTTTCAATTAATTGAATCTTATTTTTGAGGTTTTTCCTCTTTACGACCTGATACATTTTGTCCATCAGGGACTTTTCGGCATCTGTATGGGAAATATAGTCCTCACTTTCGTAATACTTGGAGAGATTTTCAGGTTGAGGTCGGGTAACCAGCATGTCCAATTCTTCATCCTTGAACAACTCAAAGGTTTCTCCTGAAACAGAAAAGTCTTTAGTTTTTAAAAACAACTTCATTATAATTATCGGTGGCCAAATATTCGTTTTTCAGATACCGAAGATAGGGCAAAACTATATCCCTTGAAACAGAACCTTCTTTTAAACAATCTTTCTCCGTATCGCTAAAAACTTCCAAAGCGATATACCAATTTCCTGTTCGAGTTGTGTAGACCTCTTCAAAAATGGGGTCCATATCTGCCGCCTGATCTAAAATACCATCAACAACAAAAGGAATTAAATTAATCGTCTTTGTCGGAATCTCAACTTCATAAAATGAAAAGAAATACGTTTTACCTTCTACCTCAAAAGGCACTTGAACATCCACATAATAGTCGTCTAGCTGAAATTTAGTATTGATGTAATTATAAAACTCATCGGCATCCTTAGGGTCTTCAAAAACAAAGATTGTTTTTTTGGGTAATCCTCTTTTAAACCTTTTTCCCTTTGTGATTTTGTAATCTTTAATGTTTGGGGCAATCCGTAATGGGATGCAAGAACTTAAAAAAATGAAGGCGAAAAAAACGAGCAGAAACCTTTTCATGATGGCTGGATTTGAACAAAAGCAAACACAAAAATTAAGCCATATATGGAGTGAAAAAGAAAATTTTAATTCATGTTCCACGTGGAACAAAGCATGTGTTATCGGCCCAAATACACCAACAAAACACTAATGTCTGCTGGAGAAACCCCACTGATTCTTGAAGCCTGGGATATGGTCACGGGGCGAATGGATTCCAGTTTTTCCCGTGCCTCGAACGAAAGTGATTTTAACTGGGAATAATCAAAATGGTCGGGTATGCGGACATTTTCCAATCGATGTAGCTTGTCCGCATTGTTCTTCTCCTTTTCAATATATCCGGAATATTTCACCAAGATCTCAGCTTGTTCCATCACCTCAGCGTCCAGTTCGTTTTCCAGAACATATCCCGAAACATCGTTTAATTGCAACATATGATCCATGGTCACTTTTGGTCTAGAAAAGACCTTAAAGAGTTTGTCCGATTGACGAACCGTGGCTGAATCCACTGATTCTAAAATCGGATTCATCTCTTCTGGATCGAAACTGGTTTTTCTGAAAAAGTCCACAAACTTTTCGGATTTATCCAGCTTCTCCTCCATTCTACGCATACGCTCCTCTTTGGCCAAACCGATTTCAAATCCTTTGGGTGTAAGTCTCAAATCAGCGTTGTCCTGTCGCAAAAGTGTTCGGTATTCGGCCCTGGAAGTGAACATACGATAGGGCTCTTCTGTGCCTTTTGTGATGAGATCATCTATCAAAACCCCAATATACGCTTCATCCCTTTTGAGGATAAAAGGTTCCTTTTCATTGATTTTTAAATGGGCATTGATACCTGCCATCAACCCTTGGGAAGCAGCTTCCTCATATCCCGTAGTTCCGTTAATCTGTCCCGCAAAATACAGGTTGTTCACCAGCTTTGTTTCGAGTGTATGCTTGAGCTGTGTAGGCGGAAAATAATCGTACTCAATGGCGTATCCAGGTCTAAAAAACTTCACGTGTTCAAACCCTTTTACCGATTTCAACGCCTTGTACTGAACATCCTCGGGCAATGAAGTAGAAAAACCGTTTACATAAACTTCGACCGTATTCCAGCCCTCTGGTTCGACAAAAATCTGGTGGGAATCCTTATCTGCAAATCGATTTATTTTGTCCTCAATGGACGGGCAATATCGAGGTCCTAAACTTTTGATTCTACCATTGAACATAGGAGAACGATCAAACCCTTCCCTTAAAAGATCATGTACCAAAGCACTGGTGTGCGTCATGTGACAATCCCTTTGCTCTTTTAAAACAGGGATATTTAAATAGGAGAATTTCTCGGGCTTTTCATCCCCGGGCTGTGGAATCATTTTGGCATAATCCAACGAACGGCCATCTACACGAGGAGGTGTTCCCGTCTTCATTCTACCACTATCAAAACCCAGTTCAACCAGTTGTTCTGTAATTCCTGTAGCCGCTTTTTCTCCTGCTCTTCCCCCACCAAATTGTTTCTCACCAATGTGGATGAGTCCATTCAAAAATGTCCCGTTGGTCAATATCACGGCCTTTGATCGGATCTCGATCCCTAGACTGGTTCTTACCCCAACAACCTTGTCGCCATCCACCAATATTCCGGAAACCATCTCTTGATAGAAATCCGCATTGGGGGTGTTTTCCAAAGCCATTCGCCATTCCTCAGCGAAACGCATCCGATCATTCTGGGCCCTTGGACTCCACATAGCCGGGCCTTTGCTTTTGTTGAGCATCTTGAACTGTATCGCGGATTTATCCGTGACGATTCCACTGTAGCCCCCTAGCGCATCAATCTCACGAACAATCTGCCCCTTTGCAATACCTCCCATGGCGGGGTTACAAGACATTTGTCCAATGGTCTGAAGGTTCATGGTAACCAATAAAGTGCTTGACCCCATATTGGCGGCAGCTGCTGTTGCCTCAGCGCCAGCATGACCTCCTCCTACTACAATAACATCATATTCCTTCTCAAACATAACTATGGTTCCACGTGGAACATTTTCATTTTTTCTTCCTCCTTCGCGCGCATTATTTTCTTGTCCTCTTCCGACTTATCGCCATATCCCATAAGGTGTAAAACACCATGGCTCATCACCCGCAACAACTCTTCGTGGAAGTCCACCTCAAAACTTTTGGCGTTCTCTTGGACCCTTTCCGTGGAAATAAAAATATCTCCGGAAATAGTCCTTCCGTTGGTATAATCAAATGTGATAATATCCGTAAACGTATCGTGATTTAAATACTCTTGATTGAGTTTCAAAAGATAATCGTCCGTACAAAATATATAGTCGATTTGTCCTAGTAAGAAGTTTTCAGATTCCAATATTCTATTTACCCAATCGGAAAAATCGGATTTATTCTCCAACAACAAATCAGACCTAAAATGAAACTCAATCATTATTGAAATATACCTTTACTTTCTTTTCAAAATTTTGCCGCAAAGGTAAAGCTTGTCTATTTAATATTTCAATGTCGTTATGGTAATCTTTTAATAGCTCGGGTTTTGTGGTAATGGGGTTCGTAAAAGTATTCTTGTTGGTCTCACTTTCACGCTCCTTTTTCTCGCCTTGTTCCAAGCTGGCATTTTCCAATTTCATCAATTGATGTTGGATGTTGTTCGCCTTGCTCATGGTTCTATTGGTAATGCCATTCTCTAGAAGGTCATTCTCAAAATCCTCCATTTGTTGGATCAGCTTTTTGGTGAGGTCCTGATCAGACTTCTTAATCATATCATTCAATTGCTCCTCCAACTTTTCCCGAAGAAACTGTTGCTCCTTGTAAATCTCATAAACTTCATTCAGGCTCATCTCTTCAAGACCATTGCCGGTTTGACCTCCTGTAGATCCATTATCACCATTCTGTCCTTCTCCCTGTTCCTTGCCTGAACCCTGTGAACCCTTCTCGCCCTGTTGCCCTTTTCCATCGTTCCCCTTCTGTTCCCCTTCCTGCTGTGATGGTTTACCTTCCTGACCTGAACCCTGCATTTTATCTTGAATATCTTGCTGCCCTTTGATGATATCCGGCAACTGGAAATTGGACCCTTGACCATTTCCCTGACTTGGGTTCATGTTCTGTTGCATATTGTCCAAAACATTGGCCAAAAAATCTGCAAGCGAATTCGTGGCATTCATCACATACTGCTGATAAGAGGCCCCTTGATAAATTTGGTTTTCAGCAATACTTTCCAGGGATTTATCGATGTTATAATAGACCTCCGTGATCTGTTCATTTACAAATTCGGACAATTCTGCCCTTCTCAAGGACAGGGCAAATAAACTGTCATCCACATGTTCAAATAACCTCCGTAGATTCTGTTGGTCTTTGACCGTTTTGGAAAATTGGGAAATATCCACATCCGCGGTTTGAAGGTTATCGAACAGGTTCTCTTGTTTGAAAGAAAACGTGACCAAGTTATCCAAAATCTGTCGCAACATTTCGGCATCTTCGGAATCCGTTTCGCCACCTCCCATAGAACTTTGCTGCATGGCCTGGCTCAATTCCCGCATCTTCTGTGCTGCTGACTTTTGTTTTTTGGACGCATTATTTCCAGCTTCTTGCTTTTGTATACTTTGGGAAGATTCATCCATTCCCTGCTGTTTGTTGATTTCCTCCAAAGCATCCTTTTGGTCTTCCTTTATATCATCGGTCTTCTTTTTATCTGTGTCCAACTCCAACGGCTTTTGTAACTTCTGATTATCCTTTTCCAATTCTCGGATGTCCTTCTCCAAACCATCAAAGTTTTCATTAAGCTTTTTTTGCTCTTTGTCACTAAAATCCTGTCCCAATTTAAGTTCAGAGAGTACCTCTTGCTTCTCGGCTAGTTTCTCTAATTCAATTGCCAACTGCGAAGCCTTTTCAGTGACATAGTAGCGTTTGGTCAATTCCAAGATCTGCTCTAGGTTCCTGGTATTTTTGCCTTGGTTTTTACCCAGTTCCTCAAGTCGCTTTTGCAATTCTTCCTTATCAATCTTATCAGCAATCTTGTTGAGTTCCTCCAAAAGCTCAGCATTCTTTTTGGCCTCCAATTCTTGTCGTTCCAAACGTTCCTGCAACATCTTTTTTAGCTCACTATCCTCGCTCCCCTTGTCGATACTCTCATTCAACTCCCTACTGAACTTTTTCATCAGGGCTTCCTGCTGCTCTTGCTTCTTCAAAAAGTTTCTGATTTCCCCCTTGTCCTCATAAGAAAGCGTTTTTTCCTCCTTCTGACTCTCAGTAATTTTAGAGAGCTCTTGCTTTTGTTCCTTAAATGCTTTCAAGGATTCATTCATCTTGTTCAGAGTAGCGTCTTGAAACTGTAACTCCTTGTTTATCAGTTCATTATTATCGTATAGCGTAGCGTTGAAAATAGGGCTTTTGGTAACTTTTCCGCCTCTAATACCATCATTATCAACCACTTCGAAAAACAACTTATAGCTCCTGCCTTCCTCCAATTGCAGTCCAGATGGAAAAGTGTAATAGAAACGATACACATTGGTATTGGGGGTTTCCAGATCCAACCGTTGAATAGCCTTGGCATCATCCGAAGGATAACAGACCAAGCGTATCCTACTTATCCCATAATCATCAGTGGTCTGACCAGTGTAGAAAGATTGGTTAGGATTCAAGGAATCCAAAAATTGTTCCACGTGGACCGTGGCATTGGCATCCTTTACAACATCCAATTGATAACCAAGTTTTTCAAAATTCTTCACATGGGAATTTGAGGTGTTCAACTCATAGGCAAAATCATTGTACAGCCTACTTTGGTATGTAAAAGAATTACCGTCTTCGTGAAACTCATAAATAGAATCCTTTGAAGACAGTTGTATGCCTTCTACATTAACTCCCTCTATCTGCCAGGTTACCCGAGTCCCTTCAGGTATCACCGCGTTACCCGTGCCCGATATCATCTCTGGTGACTTATTAAGGTATTTGGGATACAGCATCTGCATTTTAAAATCAACCAATGCGGGTGTGGCATAACTTTTAACGGAGTAGCTTCTGGAGTTCCAACCATTGGCCATTAGATAAAATGAGCTTTCCGTCACCGGTGCTTCAAAAGTATAGGTGTACTCACTACCAATCTGCTTCATCAACAATTCCTCACCATTTACTACAATACTCATATTTTCTGGCCGAATAGACCCTTCTGTGGTGGCCCTGATCGTGAGCGGTTCGTTGTCCAAAACGTCCAGCTTATCGTTCAAAAGATGAAAAGTAAACGGTGCCGGTTTTTCATAGGCCAGGTCATAATGCAACACCCTTTCATGGGAATTGAAGAACGAAACAATGTTGCCAGAAATCCAAATAAAAGCAAGAAGCACCACCGGAATCACGACATACTTGGCATAGGAATAACTTTGTTTAAAATCCACCGCCTGTGCAAAAGGTATGGGTTTTAGACTGCTAGCCCTTTGTTCAATACTGGCCAACAAAAGGTCGGTCTTCTCATTGGAATCCGAAAGTTCCAAAAGGTTCAGCAGTTTATCATCAACATTAGGAAAATGCTTCCCGATCAATACAGACGCTTCCCTGTTGGTGATTCCGCCTCGAATTCGAAATGAATATAAAAGGGGTACAACAATGAACCTATAAAATAAGAACAATTCAATCAAAACAAAGAGGATGAACAGGGTCAACCGCCAACCTTGGTTCAACCACAACAAAAACTCCAAAGATGTTATGGCAATCCAAAAAAGCATGCCGAGAGCCAAGAAAAGTAAACCTCCCTTGATCAATTTCTGGGTGTAGTACTTTTTGATGAAAGCACTCAATTTGTTCAATATTTCCTCGTAATTGCCCAATTGCTGAATTTATCTTCTACCAAAATACCTGATCCTTAACAAATCAGGAGAAAATTTTTGTTAAACCTTGACGAACAACACACCAAGAAACACAGGAAACGCATCCATCAATCCTTTTCTAATCGTAAAGCGGAGCGTATCTTTGCGCCATAAGCATAATGCCATGAGTGAAAAAGTAAGGGTCCGATTTGCGCCCAGCCCAACGGGGCCATTACACATTGGCGGTCTCCGCACTGCGCTGTTCAACTATCTCTTCGCCAAGAAAAATGGCGGTGATTTTCTGTTACGAATCGAGGATACCGATCAAAACCGTTATGTGGAAGGGGCCGAAGAATACATTATCGAAGCCCTGAACTGGTGCGGAATTCCTTTTGATGAAGGACCCGGTAAAGAAGGTGCATTTGGGCCATACCGCCAAAGTGAACGCAAAAACCTGTACAAAGCCTATGCCCTTCAGCTTATCAAAAATGGAAATGCGTATTACGCCTTTGATTCTGCCGAAAGTTTGGATTTTCACAGAAAGGACCACGAGGAAAAAGGCAAAACGTTCATTTACAACTGGCATAACCGATTAAAACTATCCAATGCACTTTCACTGTCCAAAAAAGAAGTGGATGCCAAATTGAAAGCGGGCGAAGATTATGTTATCCGTTTTAAGTCGCCACAGGATGAACAGCTTATCTTGAACGATATCATTCGGGGTGAGATAACCATCGACACCAACATTTTGGATGATAAAGTCTTGTTCAAAAGCGATGGCATGCCCACATACCATTTGGCCAACATTGTGGACGACCATTTGATGAAAATTACCCACGTCATCCGCGGTGAAGAATGGTTGCCGTCTTTAGCATTGCACCAATTGCTCTACCAAGCCTTTGGATGGGATGCCCCTAAGTTTGCACACCTGCCACTCATCATGAAACCTGTTGGAAAAGGGAAGTTGAGCAAACGCGATGGTGAAAAAGGAGGTTTCCCTGTATTTCCCCTTTCATGGAATGAATCAACGGGCTACCGCGAAGCCGGTTTCTTCCCGGAGGCTGTGGTCAATTTTTTAGCCCTATTGGGTTGGAACCCAGGAACGGAACAGGAAATATTCTCCCGGGATGAACTGGTACAGATTTTCAGTTTGGAACGCGTGAACAAATCCGGGGCACGATTCGACCCAGAAAAAAACAATTGGTATAATCAGCAGTGGCTCCAAAGAAAAACGGATGATGAATTGGCTGAAATATTTATCAAAGACATACAAGAGAGACAAATTAAAGTCGACTTTGCAAAGGTGAAAAGGGTGGTTTCCCTGATCAAGGAAAGAGCTGTTTTTGTTTCGGATTTCTGGAATTTGAGCGATTACTTTTTCCAAACACCAACCAGCTATGAGGAAAAAGCGGTAAAAAAACAGTGGAAAGAAGACACTCCCCAAATCATGGAGGAAGTTTCGGAAGTACTGTCCGGCATTACAGAATTTGAATCTTCTAATATTGAGACCCTAGTAAAGGAATGGATCTCCAAAAAAGAACTTTCCTTTGGGAAGGTAATGCCTCCATTGCGTCTTATCATTGTCGGCGACATGAAAGGACCCCATTTGTTCGACATCTTGGAACTGATTGGAAAAGAAGAAAGTATACAGCGGATCAAAACCGCCATTACTACCTTATCCAATTGACGGATCTGTAACAAAACTTGATCGATGGCGACCTATGGTGTGCAAGAGTTTCGTAAATTCCATTTCTAACATAAAAATCTAAACACTATGGGCAATTATTTCATAATACCTATCATATTTTTTGCGCTTGTCATTTTTTTCAAGTTCTTCTTTATCGTAAAGCAACAAACCGCCGTCATCATAGAACGGTTTGGTAAGTTCCATAGCATTCGCCAATCGGGACTACAGATGAAAATTCCGTTGGTGGACCGAATAGTCACCCGAGTAGGTTTGAAAATTCAACAGCTGGATGTTATTGTGGAAACCAAAACGCTTGACGATGTATTCGTGAAATTGAAAGTTTCTGTTCAATATGTGGTCATCAAGGATAAAGTATATGAGGCGTTCTACAAACTTGAATATCCCCATGATCAAATCACTTCCTACGTATTCGATGTGGTCCGTGCGGAAGTGCCCAAAATGAAATTGGATGATGTTTTTGTGAAAAAAGATGACATCGCCATCGCCGTAAAGGCCGAATTGCAAGATGCTATGTTGGAATACGGATATGATATCATCAAAACATTGGTGACCGATATCGATCCTGATGCCCAGGTAAAAGCGGCCATGAACCGTATCAATGCTGCGGAACGTGAAAAAATCGCCGCCCAGTTTGAAGGAGATGCCCAACGGATCTTGATTGTGGAAAAAGCGAAGGCTGAAGCCGAAAGCAAAAGATTGCAAGGTCAAGGTATAGCCGATCAGCGTAGGGAAATTGCAAGAGGATTGGAAGAATCCGTGGAAGTATTGAACAAGGTGGGCATCAACTCACAAGAGGCTTCCGCTTTGATCGTGGTGACCCAACATTATGACACCCTACAGGCCATTGGCGAAGAGACCAATACCAACTTGATTTTGTTGCCCAACTCCCCACAGGCCGGTAGCGACATGCTGAACAATATGGTAGCTTCCTTCACGGCGAGCAACCAAATTGGGGAGGCCATGAAGAAACAGAACAACAAGAAAAATGGTGACTAAAAACCATTAATACCCATAAAAAAAGGCTCCCATGTGGAGCCTTTTCTGTTTTTAAGATATTGGTCTAACCAATCTTTTTCAAAATTTTCTTGGCAACTATTGAAATGGCCACCTTTTGGATAATGGGTGTAAGCCCTCCCAAAATATTCACGGGATAAAGCTCCTTCTTGGTGTTTTGAAGTGCCAATTTCAATTGTTCCTCGTCTATCTGTCTTTCCAACTTCAAGATTTTAAGATCTTGATCTATGGCCTCAAAGGATGTATATTGCTTTTGTATCATAGTTCATCAAAATAAAATTTAGAAAACTTCTCCAGTAGCGGTCTTTCCAATCTTTGCCTGAAGACGAATATGATTATACCTATCAGTACATAAAATCCTCCGACCAACAAAAACCCCAAGGCGTTACTATCCAGTGAGCTTCCGATCCAAAAAGCAGCGCTTATCGAAAGGAACAAAAGGGCCATGGCCACCATTGATCCAATCAGGATGACCTTAGCGCCCATGGTAATACCCTGCATCATGGACTTAAAGCTTTTCAACCTATAAAAGTCGATGCTGTTGTTTACATAGGACTTGGCACTATGTTCCGCCTCGGAAAACTGCTCTTTGATGTCTTCGAAAGCCATGTACTATTTTTGAAGTTCTGCGTTCTTCTCTCTCAAGTCTTCCAACTTTCTTTCCAAGGCCACGATAATATCATCGGCCTTATAACTCATGTTGGAAAGCGTGTCCTCCAATTTTTCCTCGAACTCCATTTTTTTGGCTTCAGCCGTTTTATGGAATTCGTTCTTGGCATTGGATATGGTATCGGCCAAATCATTTTTTGCCTTTACGGCACTTTTTTTAATTTTCTTCCTGGTCTTGGTTCCCTTGTCGGGAGCATAAAGAATTCCGACTCCGGCTCCCACAATGGCACCGGTCAATAATGCTGTTAAAATGTTTCCTGTATCATTAGACATAATTTCTAGGTTTTAAGATTAAACTTTAGTGAAGTATCCATCGAACGTCATATCATCTTTCAAAATCATACCGTCCCATCGATACAATGCTAAGATACCCTAGTATAAAGGGGAAGCTTGATGCAATCCATATAAAGATTGACTCTTACGATGAAAAAAGGAAAATAAGAGGGTTTTATAGGGCTTTATCCCTTTGGTCGGTCAATTGGGTTCCCCAAATAAAAAAGGGCGCCAAAAAGCGCCCAATGGATTCGTTTTCTATAAAATAAACTGATTGTTATTTTTTATTCAATAAGAGATAGCTATACTAGTCTTTTTGTTCTAATTTTGCCCAAGTATCCCTTAAAGTAACCGTTCGGTTAAAAACCATTTTCTCCTTGGTCGAGTCCTTGTCCACATTAAAATATCCCATGCGTTGAAACTGGAATTGATCTCCTACTTGAGCTTCCTTTAAACTAGGTTCCAAATAGCCGGTAATTTTTTCCAAAGAATCAGGATTCACAAAATCCATGAAATCTTTGTCCTTGTGTCCATCTGGTGTGGGATCCGTAAACAGTCGATCATAAAGTCTTACTTCTGCGGTCATCGCATGTGGTATGGAAACCCAATGCAGGGTACCCTTTACTTTTCGAAGGCTTTCTTCTGTACCTGAACCGCTCTTACTTTTGGGGTCATAAGTGCATTGTACTTCTATCACATTGCCTTCACTGTCCTTGGTGCAGCTATTGGCCTGGATGATGTAACCGTTCTTCAAACGAACTTCTCCACCGAGTTTTAACCTAAAGAACTTTCTGTTGGCATCTTCCCTAAAATCCTCTTGTTCAATATATAACTCTCTAGAAAAAGGAACTTTTCTAAAGCCGGCCGATTCATCCTCTGGATTATTTTCAGCATCGAGCCACTCTTCTTTCCCTTCCTCATAATTGGTGATGACCAACTTTAAAGGATTGAGTACGGCCATGACCCGTGGCGCGATTTTGTTCAAATGTTCCCTGACATGGAATTCCAACAAGGAAACATCCACCACGTTCTCGCGTTTGGCAATTCCGATGGTGTCCGCAAAATTCTTGATGGATTCCGGGGTATAGCCCCTTCTTCTCAAACCTGAAATGGTGGGCATCCTAGGATCGTCCCAACCAGCCACCACTCCACTGGTCACCAATTGCAGTAACTTCCGTTTGCTCACCACCGTATGGCTTAAATTCCTACGGGCAAATTCACGTTGTTTTGGGCGTAGTTTATCAGTAGATACCAATTGGTCCAAAAACCAATCGTATAGTTCCCTATGTGGTAAAAACTCAAGTGTACAAAGGGAATGCGACACTTGTTCGATATAATCGCTCTCACCGTGTGTCCAATCGTACATAGGATAAATACACCAATCGGTATTTGTTCTGTGGTGGGCTTTGTGCAATATGCGGTACATGACGGGGTCGCGCATCAACATATTGGAAGAGGCCATATTAATCTTGGCTCGAAGCACGTGCTCACCTTCCTTGAATTCCCCATTTTTCATTCCTTCAAACAGCTTCAGGTTTTCCTCCGCGGAACGATCTCGATAAGGGCTAGGCTTTCCAGGCTCCGTTGGTGTCCCTTTCTGGCTGGCAATCTGCTCCGAAGTCTGACTGTCAACATAGGCTTTGCCCTGCTTTATCAACTCAACGGCCCAATTGTACAATTGTTGAAAATAGTCAGATGCATAGCATTCCGTATCCCATTCATAACCCAGCCAAGCGACATCTTTTTTGATGGCCTCCACATACTCCTTTTCCTCCTTTGCGGGATTCGTGTCGTCAAAGCGAAGATTGACAGGGGCATTGTACTTTAATCCCAACCCAAAGTTGAGGCAAATGGAACTTGCATGACCAATGTGAAGATACCCATTTGGTTCGGGGGGGAAACGGAACCTCAACTGATCCGATCCATACCCTGTTTTCAGGTCTTCCTCAATGATGTGCTCTATAAAATTCAGCGATTTAACTTCTTCCGCCATACCCAAAATTTGAAGCGCAAATGTAGCAAAATCAACCATTCCTAGCTATTATTTGCACTTTAGTGTATACAAAGTACGCGATTTCACAACACTTTTTCTGTCCCCTACAACAATATCTTTCCGTTCGACGAAATTAACAACATATTTGTTATTGGAATACTATATGAAATCGAGGCGCCTGAGAACCGCCACGAAGAACAAACACATTTAAGGGGCACAAACTAACAGGGCATTATTGCCCATAACCTCTTAAAAACTAACGGTGATGAAGAAAAGAAGTTCAACCTATGGTATTCCGTTCTTGGCCTTGGCCCTTATGCTCCTTTTTGCCTCTGGAGCCAATGCCCAGGTATTGTACAAACCTACTCCGGCGGATAACCCCAACCTTGCGGGAAATTCGGCTTGGACAGCAGCGTGTGCCTCAGCTAGTTTTAACGAATACTTTGTCAACTTTACCTGGAATCTTCCTTTAGTGGCCTCAAACAACGAGTTCATCCTAGAGCTATCAGATGCCAATGGCTACTTTAGCAATCCTGTGGAGCTTGATCGGGTAAGCGATAAGAACACGGTTTTTGATTTCGAATTTCAGTTCGCATTGCCCACGGACACTCGTGGCGAAAACTATAAGTTCAGGGTCAGGAGTACCAATCCTGCCAAGACAAGTCCTGCATCGGATGCCTTTTCGATGTATTATATCGATTACAACTCACCCTTGCTGATAAGTCAAAATGGTAGCGGTACCATTCCTTCGGGTGGAATCATCCAAATATGCGGAGGAGGTTCCGTAACCCTAAAACCCCATAACATACCCAATGCAAGCACCTATCTGTACAACTGGTACCGCAGTGGAACGCTCTTGGCAGAAAAATCGGAAAGCATCACCGTATCCGAGCCGGGAATGTACTACGTGGAACTGGATTATGGATCCGTGTGTTCGGGTTCCGCCAACACATTGTCCAATACTATTGAGATAAGTACAGGAACCAGCGCGGGTATTGCCATTACAGGTGATAGCGCTATAGCGGTTTGTCCAGGCTCCTCCCAAATACTGGAGGCCAACATCACTGGAATGGGCTATTTGTATACTTGGTATAAAGACGGTTCAAAAATTAGCGGCCCCACAGTTGAGGGAAGCACATATACCGTAAACGCCACTACTGCTGGTTTTGAAGGTTCCTATACAGTAGAAATCAGCGGAAGCGGTGTCTGTGTGGAACAATCTGCTCCTGTAACCATTACCAGCGCAGGTGATTTTGAGGTGGCTCTTCAAAGTGCAGAAAATATTGTTTTGTTGCCTTCGCAATCCAAAACCTTGTCCGTTACCACTACTGCTTCCTCACCAACCTATCAATGGTTTAAAGATGGTGTTGCCATAACCAACGCAACAAATAGTTCTTTGGTTATCAATGGAATAGGAGAGTACTATGTAGAAGTGACCGAAAACGGAGGTCCCTGCACCTCGGCTCCAAAAAACTCGGCCGTTACCACTGTGGTTGCCCCAGATTCTTTTGAGTTCGTTGTTGACTTTGTCGGTACGTATTCCTCATGTGAAAACACCGATGCCACATTAAGCCTTACCACCATCAATGCGGTAAGCGATAACGGAGCAAAGACCGATGTAACCTCTGATCTACAATCATCCTTTGCTTATCAATGGAAATTGAACGGTGCCAATATTACTGGTGAAACGGCAAAAACCATTACGGTTACTGACCAAGCCAAAAATGGAACATACACATTGACCGGAACCATTGATGCTTTCAATGCCGGTTCCAACAACCTTGAAGTTAAACTGGCTTCCAATCAAACTTTACAGATTACCGCTAATGGGACGGTGTATTGTGAAGGTGGGGATACAATCGTACTGGAAAGCTCCATGGACCTTAGTAACGAAACCTTTGAATGGAAAAAAGACGGTGCCTTAGTAAATAGTTCATCAGCCAGCCTGACCGTAGGTCAACCTGGTGTATATCAATTGGTTATTACCACGAACGATTGCCCAATTGTTTCCAACCAAGTGACCATCAATCCGTTTGATGCTTCCTTGCTTGTTCTGGACAAACCAAGCGACCTCATCATCATAGAAGGGGAGACCGGGACCATTACGGCAAGTGGTGCGGATTCCTATGAATGGTACGATGCTGGAAACAATCTGATATCAACACAAAACTCCTATGGCTTCCAAGAAGAAGGCGAATACCTTTTGGTGGCCAGCTTTGGTACTTGTACCGTAAGCAAAGTCATCACCGTAACCTTTAGGGATATGTTCGCCATACCCAACGTAATCACGGCCAACGGTGACGGTATCAATGATCTATGGGTATTGCCCAATACCTATTCAAGAGACCCTAACGTTCTCGTTACCATTTTCAACGAAAGGGGAGAACAGGTATTTAGCCAAGCAGGCTATGAGAACAACTGGCCACAATCCACCACAAGTTTCAATAAACAGAGCATGATCTTCTACTACAAGATCACAAGGGGTGGAAAAAGCCTGAAACAAGGAACCATCACTGTTATCAAATAAACAGCAATGCAAACCAAAAAACCTCTACTACTTACATTCATCTTGCTACTTGTCTTCTCCGGAATGCGCGGACAGGAAGAGGATCCTTATGTACCCTATAACGTCCCTTCCCAAAACTTGTTGAAATTCAACAGGTTCTTGATCAACCCGACGTTTTCCACGGTTCGTGAGGACAAATCCTATATCAATTTGTTCCACAGGAACCAATCGGTATCTTTTGATGACAACAATCAAGTCTACTTCTTGAGCTATAGTGGTAGGGTAAGTGATAGGAGTGGTGTAGGGGTAAGCCTTTTTACCAACAGGGAAGGGGTTTTCAACAACTTTGGTGTCCATGCCAACTATGCCTACGGGGTACGTTTAAGCCCTAAGAGCACTTTCACCTTTGGTGCCAATGTAAGTTATTACCAAAGTGCCCTTAACCAGGACCGTATCAACTCTGTTGATGTGGATCCCTACTTGAGTACGCTGGAAAGCAGTTCTTTGGTTAGTTTTCAACCTGGTTTTAATTTCTCCTTTGGGAATTTTGATATCGGTGGATTTGCCGAAAACCTGTTTGATTACAATCTAAAAACCAGCGAATCGGTTACCGATTTTACAGAAAAAACTTATTCTGGGCACCTACAATATACCCATCAGTTTAAAAATGGCGCGGGCATTATGGAAAAAGCCCGTTTAATGCCTTTGGCCAGGGTGAGAAAAGTGGGCGACCAGAACTTGGTGCTCGGAGGAAACCTTATCCTTGACCTTCCCAAATTGGGTTGGGTACAAGCAGGTTATGATGATTATTACGGTGCTTCAGCAGGACTTGGTTTCAACCTGACCAAGAACATCTCCTTGGGTTACACCTTAGAAAAAGGGTTATCCAACGATTTTGAAAACTTTGGGGTCACCCATGAGATTTCACTGGCCTATTCCTTCACCCCGAACCTTACAGAGGACCGCGTAATGCTTGAAAAAGACAATGAGGACTTGGTTTCCAATGAAGAGGAGGTTCCCCAAGACAGCCTTAACATTACCGACAAAGATCTGGAAATTGCCCAACTGAAGGACAAATTGGCCGAAAACGATGCCATTTTGGATGAACTTCTGATGCGTCAGGATTCCTTGGAGACCAACAGAAGGCAAGACTTGGAAAAGCGTTTTGAAACCGTTATGAAAATGGTGCAACGCGAGACCAGGGGACAGAACCCAGCTTTGGAAGAAAAAGCCAAAGAGGTCTATTTCGCCAATATGGACAGCACCGATATTGTGACCAGAAAAACACAGCCTTTGTCCAACCATGGGTTGACCAATAACACCTCCACCAAAAAAGTCATCAAAATAAACGAAAACAAGAACAACGGTCGATTGGCACAAACACCTGTCAATAAAGACAATACGTATAGGACTACCGCAACCAAAAGCAATAGGGCCTACTTCAAATCGCATAGCGTTCCCAATGTGGAAAGTGGACATTACTTGATTGCCAATGTGTTCAAGGATCCACACAACGTAGATCAGTTTGTTGAAAAACTTAGGGCACAAGGTATTGATGCCGACTATTTTGAAAATCCAAAGAACGGTCTCAACTATGTTTACCTAGGCGATTTCGAAAACAAAAAAGAAGCCTTAAATGCCTATCACTCCAAAATGGATGGCAAATACCAAGGGGATGCCTGGATCATGAATGTGAACGGCAGTCATGACAAAATTGGTGGGTTGGGCAATACATTGGCCAGCAATTCCGGTTCCAAATATGATAATTCGGTACTGTCCAAAAATGTGGCGAATACCGTATTGGGCCATGGAAAAATGAATATGGCCGTAAAGACTGCTTCCATAGATGGGCTTCCTTCCGGCTTTTACATCATAGCCAGTGTATTTGAAAGCTCCTCCAATGCTAGATATTTTGTAAAAGAACTGAATGCCAGAGGATTGAACGCAAGCTATTTTGTTAATCCTAATGATGGTCTACGCTATGTATACCTCAAAAAACATGAAACTTGGGGCAACGCCCTAACCTCATACTACTCCAAACTAAACGCCTCGTATGAAGACGACATGTGGATCATGCGAGTAAAACCAAACACAACCGCATAGAACCAAACCTATGAAACAATCTCTACTCAGATGGGGCATTGCCGCCTGTATTCTCTTGTTTTACTTTACAGGTGAGGCTCAGGTTAAGAACAACTTTGAGGTTCGTTATGAAAACAAACTCAAGGGCGATCTTACTTTTATTGCCAACAATATCGTCAACAGGGATGGCAGTACAACAGACCCAGAAGATCCCTATAATTCCACGGGAAGCTCATCGTCCTACAATGATGACCTCAATATGCAATATATTGATATTGATGGGGATTCGAATACCTTTAGCTCCAGTAGCGCCACCTTATCCGTACCAGACCCGGACTGTTCACTTATCCGGTATGCGGGACTTTATTGGTCCGCTGTTTATAAAGGAAGTAATCGAAGTGATTTCAATCAGGTAAAATTCCAAGTGCCCGGAGGCTCCTATGTGGATTTGACTGCTGATGAAATCCTTTTTGATGGATACAATGATTCCGACTTTGGAAACTATAGCCCTTATGCCTGTTATAAAGACGTAACTTCCTTATTGACGGCGCTCCCCAATCCTGATGGGGAGTATTTTGTAGCCAATGTTCGTGCCAGTTCCGGTAGTAGTATTACCGGGGGTATATCCGGTGGTTGGACACTTATTGTGGTATACGAAAACCCTACGTTACCCGGCAAATACATCACCACTTTTGATGGATATGCAGGTATTAAGTCCGGTCAGACCGTGGATATTCCCTTTAGCGGTTTCACAACCTTGCCCTCTCCTTTCCCTGTAAATGCAAAATTAGGTGTTGCAGCTTTGGAAGGGGACAACAAAATCTCAGGAGACCAGTTGGCCATCAAGGCCGACAGCAATGGGTCTTTTACCACATTGTCCAACACGGTTAATCCATCCAACAACTTTTTCAACAGTAATATCACCATTGAAGGTTCCATTGTAACCACAAGAAACCCTAACAGTACCAATACATTGGGCTGGGATGTGGATCTATTTACGATACCCAACCCCAACCAGACGGTTATTCCCAATGACGAGACCGGGGCGACCCTTCGGGCGTCCTCTACACAGGATAAATATGATATTTTCTTCACCTCTTTGGATGTGGAGATCATTGAGCCTTTGATGAACTTGGCCAAAACCGTCGAGGACATTGGGGGTAATGACATTACGGGACAAGGAGTACATCTAGGTCAATACCTAGACTATGTACTGAGGTTCCAAAATGTGGGGAACGATGATGCCGTGAACTACACCATCAAGGACGTACTTCCCATAAATGTGACTCTAGACGAGGCCAGTATAACCATGCCTGCAGGGGTTACCTACACTTATGATCCCTTAACCCGGACCATTGAATTCACCATACCCGACAGTATTGTTGAAGAAGGTGATCCCGCCGCAACTATTCGTATGCGGGTACAAGTGGCAGAAAACTGTTTCGACTTCATCGATGCCTGTACGGATATCATACAAAACTTGGCCTATTCCACCTATCGAGGGGCCATCAACACGGCACAAATTACGGACGACCCCAGTGTCTCCGATTTTGACGGCTGTGGATTTGGTACCCCAGGTGCCACCAACTTTTTGTTGGACGACCTAAGTGCCTGTAACTTCAGTAGAACTGTGCAGCTCTGTGGTGATGATGTTTTGTTGGATGCCGGGGATAATTTTGACAATTACATCTGGTACCGTGACGAGAACGGCAACAACCAAATCGACATTGGCACGGACACTGTGATTACCGATGCCAACTCCGATGGTGATCCAAGTACCATGTTGGTTTCTGAGGTAGGAACTTATTTGGTGGACAAACAAGTGGCCGACCCTTGTAAGGATTTTATGGAAATCATTGTAGTGGAATTGTTCGGTTCGGTGCAATCCAATCCCATAACTGCTTTGATCAATGATACTTCCAACACCATTGATGGTGATGTGATCGTTTGTCCTAATGACGGTAGTGAAACTCCGGAAATTTTCCTGTGTGGTTTGAACGACACCGAATTGATCCAAATCAACATTCCTGATGCCACCAGTATTGTGTGGGAACAATTGGACGAAGCCAGCTGCCCAGCGGTAACCGATGGTTGTGCCAACACCAATGCAGGTTGTACATGGAACACCGTTGATACTGGCAATGACTTTTTGGCCTCCAATTCAGGTCAATATCGATTGGTGATCAACTACCAAAACGGATGTTTTAGCAGGTTTTACTTCAACATTTATAAAAACCCGCTAGATCCCCAATATACCTCTAGTGACATCATTTGTAACACTCCCGGTAACATTACGGTGACCAACATGCCGTTGACCTATGAGTTCCAATTGGTGAACCAAACTACAGGTACTGTTTTGGTTCCTTACCAATCCAACCCAAGTTTTGATATCGCTACCAATGGTGCTTACATGGTGGAAATGAGACAACAGGGCGTAACCGACGGTTGTGTGTTTGTTTTGGACAACATCGGAATCTTGGATAGGGATTTTCAAGTGGATGTAACCACAAAGGACACCGATTGTAACGGTTTGGGTGAAATTTCAATTTCCATTCTCAATGTTGAGCCCCAATATTATTATGAGGTTTCTTTGGGCGGAACGGTAGTCGATACCTATGGTCCTTCAACAGACAACAATTATACGTTTGAAAACTTGAACGATGGGGTATATGACATTTCCGTATCCACTGATGATGGTTGTACCTACACCCAACAGGTAACCATCAACGATTTTACCGATCTGGAGCTAACGGCAAGGGTATCACAACACATTACCTGTAAAGAAGGTAATATTCTCATGGAATCCACAGGGGGTAAAACACCTCACACCTATGCTATTTGGTCTTATGTGGATGAAGGTGGAAACACGGTTATTTCCTATCCTTCGGTTACGGACGTACCCGCTTCTGCATTCCAGACCAGCCAAATTTTTGACATCTACGATCCGGGACAATACACCTTTATTGTGGTGGACAGGAACAACTGTTATGACATTTCCAATACTGTTACGATTGAGTTTAGACCCGCTGCCGACTTTAATGCAACCTCAACAACAGATGTGTTGTGTTATGGTGAAGCAACCGGAACTATAAATTTCAATTTGGTAAACAGCAATGGATACCAACTTACCTATTATTTATTTGATGCCACAGGTTTCGATGAGAACAATTATAACTATGCCAATGCTTTGGCAACCAATGCCTCTGGAAACTTCCCTGGATTGACCAGTGGTGACTACGTGGTGGTGATCAACCAAAGAAAAGGAAGTGCTTCCTGTGATTATTTTGAATATCATACCATATCTGCCCCTTCTTTTGCTTTGGACGCGGATGCTGTTTTGATTCAGGGGTATACCTGTTTGCAAGATGGCATTATTGAAGCCCAGAATGTGACAGGAGGAACCTCCCCTTACCAATATAGTATTGATGGTGTCACCTTTGGTGCCTCCCCAACGTTCCCTAACTTGACCGATGGAACGTATTCCATCACCGTTAGGGATGATAATGGATGTACCTTTGTTACCAACTCCATCACTATCGATCCTTTGGATCCGCCAACCGATTTGAGCTTTTCTGCCACCAATCCACTTTGTCCTACTTTCGTTTCGGATGTAACGGTAACACCTACTGGTGGTACCCCTGGCTTGGTTTACGAGATCATTTCTCCTGCCGGAAGCGCAGTGAACAATGGAAACAATGCAACCTTTGCCGGTTTGTCCCCAGGAACGTATCTGTTCAGGGTTACCGATGCAAACGGTTGTGTTTATGACGAATCATTCACCATAGACCCAGTTACCGAAATCTCGGTGGTGGGCCAATTGGTGAGCAATATTACCTGCTTTGGGGCAAGTGATGGGGAAATCCTATACACCGTAGCCAGCTTTAATACTGATTATGACTACACGGTAACCGGTCCGGCCAACTTCTCAGGAAGTGCACAGACCAATGGAACCATTTCTTTGACCGGTTTGGCCGAAGGGACCTATACCATTAGCGTTACCGATAACTTTACCAACTGTACCGACACAACCAATGTAACCATTGCGGCTCCACCAGCGGCTATTACGGCTCCTGTAACCGTGAACCAGCCAACGTGTTTGGCCAATGGCGATGCCACTATTGTGGCCTCGGGAGGATGGGGAAGTTACACCTATGAAATCACATCGGCTCCAGCCGGTTACGTGCTTACAGGACCGCAATCCAATGGATTGTTTGCTAATTTGAATATTGGAGGAACCTATACCTTCACCGTTACCGATGCCAATGGATGTGTGCTCACGGATACCTTTGATATTGTTCCGGCCGTGGCTCCTGTGTTGGCCATTGTTCCCAATGATATTTGTTATGATGATGCTGTTGGATTGACCCTTACTGCCAATGTAACTTCAGGAGGTGATGGCAATTATGAATACAGCTTGAATGGTGGTCCGTATGGAAGCAGTAATGTGTTCACAGGACTAGGACCTGGCACCTACACCATCGCCGTTAGGGATGGCAATGACTGTACCGATACCGAAACCATTACCATTGATCCCGAGTTAAGTGTGGTAGCGTCTGCTCCAAATATTACCGCTTGCACCACCGATACCGATGTGACCATTACCGCCGCTGGTGGCGATGGAAACTATGTATACGCTGTAGTGGCCAATGGGGTTACGCCTGTTGCAGGTGACTTTTCAACCACCAACCCAATATCAGTTACTGGTGCAGGTGATTATGATGTATATGTTAGGGATAATGGCGGTGCTTCAGGGTATTGCGAAGCCTCCTATGATATCACCATTACGCAAGATCCTCCTCTGGTGATTTCCGTTACCGATACGGGTATTCTTTGTAGTGGTGAATCCCAAGCACAGATTACCATTACGGCATCTGGCGGAGAGGCCCCATATATGTACAGCATCAACAATGGTGCTACCTATCAACCTTCCAATACGTTTGTGAACCAGCCTGCTGGCAGCTACAATATCAGGGTCAGGGATGCCAACAACTGTGAGGTAACCCAAATCTATACCATTACAGAACCTTTGACGCTATCGGCTTCCGCCGCAGTGACCGCTCTTGCGGAATGTTACCCTGGTATGGGCGCCGAGGTGAGGATTACCAATGCTATTGGGGGTACCGCTCCTTACGAATACAGTTTTGATGGTGGTTCCACCTATGGTGCTAGTTCCATTGGGTACCTGCTTCCTGGTACACACACCCTTTACATTAGGGATGCCAATCTGTGTAGTTATCCTATGACGGTAACCATTGACCCGGAACCAACCCCTCCAACTGCTACTACTTCTATTGACTATGAGTGTGATGGCGAAGGAACCATTACGGTGACTCCAAGCAGCACCGATTTCGATTACACATACGAAATAGATGGCAACCCCAACACGCCCGACACATCCAATATTTTTTCTGATGTGGCTGTTGGCAGCCATACCATTACAGTAAACTATACCAGCAATATAGCACCATCACCCAGTGTGTTGTTATTGGAAACCTTTGGAACCGGTCCAAATACCAGTATCCCAGAGGTAGATCCCGCCTATTGCTACGAACCTCAAAATGGTGCCGTGAACTCATGTGGTTGGGGTATTGACACCCACATTCAGGATGGCGAATATTCCGTGACCCAGACCATTGTAAATCCTTATGGTACCTGGAGGAATCCAAATGATCACTCTGGCTTGGCCAACGGTCGATTCTTGGCTATGAACGTGGGCGGTGCTGTGGGCCCCAATGGAATCATTTACGCCAAAAGAAATATTGAAGTGGTTCCCAACAGGGACATTACTATTTCCCTTTGGGCATTCAACTTACTAAGAACGGGAACCAGTGGTGCCGATCCTGATATCGACATTCAATTGGTAGATGGTGGCGGAACCGTTATTGCGAGCACTACCACAGGAAATGTTCCCAAAAACAACGATGCCAACGATTGGCAAAACTACACAGTGACCCTTAACCCGGGAGCCAATAACAATCTTGACATCGTAATAAGAACCAATTCTGCCGTAACGGGTGGAAACGATATCGCCATAGATGATATTGAAGCTTTCCAAACCCCAGAAGTTTGTACAGATTCTTTGACTCTGAACGTAACCGTGGAAGATGGTCATGCTTTTGATGCTGCCATTACCAACTTCACCAATCTTACTTGTAACGGTGCGGCTGATGGTTCAATCACTTTTGAAGCTGAAAACTTTGATCCGGCCACCGGATTTACCTATCAAGTGGATGGAGGTGCTGTTTCTACGGCTCAATTTGCCAGCCCTATTACGGTAAATGGTCTTGCCGCCGGCAACCATACCATCACCATTGTAGATCTTAGAGATCCTGCGTGTTCCGTGGTGCTCAACCAAACGTTGACCGAACCTGCGGTATTGGATGTTACGGCCTCCATTACTACCCAACTGACCTGTACCAACGGAGGAGCTGTCATTACGGCTGCTGCCACAGGGGGTACGCCAACCTATCAATACCAATTGGAAGATGGTGTTGGCGGTATTTTGGTGGCCTTCCAATCATCAACCGTTTTCAACGGCCTTACTGCAGGTGATTATGTGGTAAGGGCAAGGGATACCAATCTGTGCGAGGATGTTATGACTGTGATGACCGTAGTGGCCCCGACACCCATCGTGTTCACATCGACCCCAACAGCATGTTATAGCGGGAATAATGACGGAAGCATTCAAGTGGATGTGACCAGTGGAAACGGAAACTATCAATTTAGCTTGAACGGAGGCCCTTGGATGACCCCAACGCCTGCAACCGGAACCACTTATACTTTCGGAAATCTGACTGCTGGCACTTACACCATAGATGTTCGTGATCAATACGGATGTCTTGGTGTACAACAGAACGTGACCATCGTGGATGCGTTGGTTGCCCAAGTGCAAGTAGTGGACGTTTCCTCTTGTGCGGATGGAAGCATCACTGTAACTGCTTCAGGTGGATCGCCCACTTTGCAATACGCATTTGTATTGACGGGAGGTGACCCGACCGGTTTGTTTGCCGCATCCAACGTATATGCCGTAACTACTGGTAATGATGGTACCTATGATGTGTACGTAAGGGATAATTCGGCCACTAGTCCCTATTGTGAATATATGGAAACGGTGACCGTTAATCCTGGAGTGCCATTGACCATGACGGCCACACCAACAGATCCGCAGTGTCATGACGGTACAGGCTCTATTTTTGTGGACATCACATCAGGTTTGGCTCCATACACTATCCAGATTATCGATTTGGACAATGGTGGTGCGTCCAACCAAACCAATACCAATGTACTGGCTTCAACCAGAACGTATTACAACCTAATGCCGGGCAACTATACCATTAATGTTACCGATGCTGCTGGTTGTACCGTGACCGATACACAAACCATCAATAATCCCGATGAACTTACAGGTGTGGTTTCTGGAATTACACCCCCAACCTGTACTGGCTTAGCAAGTGATTTTGGTTTTGGCTTCTCCGGATACCCTACAACTTTAGGCACCATTGAGTTTAGTGCTGATGGTGGTACCACTTGGATCGGGGATAATTCCAATCCTGGTGTATCCGATCAATTCACAGGTTATAATTCAGGTGATACCGTATATCCTTCCATGAGAACCGTGGACGGATTGGGTAACACGCTCTGTCAAACGGATTTGCCTCCATTCATCATTCCATATCCATTGGATGATCTGGACATTACCATTTCTGCTTTGGTGGTAAATTGTAATGAACTACAGGTAACCGTACAAGGTTCTGAAGGTTCTCCCGGATATGATTATGCCTACTCGGATGATCCGGCAAACTTTAACCCTGCAACCGCAACCTGGTTTGCCGGTGGAAGTGTTGACAATTTGGGCAACCCAGTTACCGCAGGATATGGTATGTATCAATGGACAGGCTTGGTTCCCGGGAGAACATATGTTTTCTACGTAAGGGATAGTGGCGGTTGTGTTAGACAAAGTAATGTGAATGTCAATGATTTGATTACCGTTCCTTTGGAAATCACCTCGACCATCACTCCAAGTTGTTTTGGTTTGAGCAACGGAAGCATTACCTATACCGTAACCGATAACCAAGCTCCATTTGAAACACAATTCAGATGGAACTTCTACGATATGAGTTCTGGTTCCCCTGTTTTGGTAAGCAGTAGTGGCATTGTTCCCTATGCTTCCCCACAAGATATTACCCTAACAGGACTACCTGCAGGAAACTACTATATTGAAGTAATTGAGGTTGATGGAAGCAATGTTGACAGTTGTGTGGGAGCCACTGAAAATGAACTATTGGAGGAATTGGACCCATTATCTGGAACACCTATGGTCCTACAGAATATTAGTTGTAATGCCCCTGGTCTGATTCAAATCCAAAACCCACTTGGCGGTGGAGGCATTTATACCTACACCGTAACTGGGCCTGCCGGATTTACTACCATAACCGCAACTACCGACAACCCTATTGAGATACCTGCCAATTCACCTGCCGGAAACTATGATGTGACCATGCAAGACCAATTTGGTTGTGGGGTGAATTTGGGCACGGTTCCATTGACCTTGACCCCAAATCCAACTATTGACAGCGTTGTAATTGACAATTGTGCCACTCCGATCACGGTGACCATCAATGCCACCAGCGCCGCTGCCCAAATCTTCTATTCTTTGGATGGTGGGGCTACTTATGTGGACAATGGCGGGGTATTCAATAATGTGGCCCCAGGCTCCTACAATGTTGCTATCATCGACAGCAACGGATGTATGGATACGGATACCATTGTAGTACATGCTCCATTGGAGTTCACTGCGATCCAAACCGTTGCATTGGATTGTGAGCCAGGCTCCGCTGCCAATGCTGAAATTGAAATAACCGTAATTGCCGGATCAGGAAATTACGAGTACATGATTGATGGTCCGGGAACGAACGATCAGGCTAGGACTGTGCTTCCATCCAATCCATTTACGTGGACGAATGCCGCCGCCGCCGGTAGCTATAGCGTTATCGTATTTGATATGGGAACCGCTCCACCAAACTGTTCCAAGACCATTACCATTGACGTACCCGATGCACCCCTACCTTCCTTTACGGAAACCCATATGGACGTTACCTGTAATGGAGGAAGCGATGGTAGTATCACCCTGCACGAAGTGGATAATGGTGTAGGTCCACTGACATTTACCTTAAGTCCAATGCCAGCGGGGGCTGTATTGAACGGTACCACTTTTGAAAACCTTCCTGCGGGCACTTATAGTGTTCGCGGTGTGGGCACCAATAGCTGTTTTGATGATATTTTCAATATCATCATTGGCGAGCCTGCAACTATTGTGGTTCCTGCTCCAACGGTTGTTGAATTCGGATGTACTGCCGGGAACAATACCAACAACGCCACGATTACTGTGGATACTGCTTCCATCACTGGAGGTAGTGGAACTTATGTCATCTATGAGTTTATCAACGATGCCGGTTCTGTGGTAGTGCAGTCAGGAAGCAACCCTGTTTATACGGAAACCAACATCAATGGTGGCAGCTATACCATCAATGTATATGATGAAAATGGCTGTTTGGGCACAACTACAGCGGTAATTGCTCCGTTTGATAGTTTGGATTCTGCCAATATTGTTGTGGATGCCGTTGCTACTTGTGTAACGGGTGAAGATATTACCATTACGGCCATCGGTTCCATCACCAACTCAACTACGGACCCTGCAAATTATGAGTTCAGGGAGTTGCCTTCTGGCACTTTCCAGGCATCTGGAAGCTTTACGGGTCTATCTGTTGGTGTTCATACCTTTGAGGTGAGAAACACGGTTACAGGATGTATCCTTACCGTTTCCCACGAAGTGGCCGACCCAGAAATACTGGATCTACTCGTTGTGGGTACCACCAACATCACTTGTTATGGTGATACGGATGGCACCGTGGAATTGAACTTGGTGGATGCATCCAATGTGACCTACCCAAGCGCAACCAGCTATACCTTGTATTACGACATTAACCATACGCCGACCAACTTGGCCGATGACGTAGTGACCACTGGATCTGATGCCGATGGAAGCTTTACCATCACCGGTCTTGCGGCAGGTACGTATTATATAGAAGTAACCGATACCAACCCTCCGGGTTCTGCTTGTGTGTACAGCGAATCGTTCAACATTGCCGGTCCTGCTGCGGCCATTGCCGGTGCAAGGGTAGTAACCGATATTACCTGTGTGGGTAACGATGGGGCTATCCAGGTGACCAATGTAACTGGAGGATGGGGTGGATATTCCTACTATGTCGGTACCAGCAGTCCAACAGGTCCTGGCGACTATGTGGCCAGCCCTAGCTTTACAGGATTGGCAGCGGGAACTTATGAGATATGGGTTATTGATTCAAGTGGATGTGAGCAGTTGATAGACACTGTTTCCTTGGCCAATCCAACCCCGATTACCGCTACATTACAGATCAACCAAGAAAATTGTACCAATCTTCAAGGTGAAATCGAAGTGGTAGGAACCGCAGGTGGTCAAGGTAGTAACTATACCTATCAGTTGATCCGAAATGGTTCCAATGTGGGATCCCCACAGACTAGCCCCACATTCTCAGGTTTGGGTGCTGGATCTTATGAAGTATTGATTGCCGATCAGTGGACTTGTACCACCACCATTGGACCTGTAGTGCTGACGAACGCCATGACGGCCAATGCCACCGTGGTCAAACCTATTGATTGTACCGTAAACCCAGGTGGACAGATTACCATCAATGTCAGTGGAGGTTCTTCAAACTTGACCTTTGATGTGGTTTACCCCGATGGGGTCACTACCGCTAGCAATGCTACTGGAGTGTTCACCGGACTTATCCAGCCAGGTGTTTATACCTTCACCATTACGGACAATGATACGGCTACGCCTTGTACCTTTGTGGTTACCCAAGAATTGGATGACAAGGTTGATCCTATAATCGATGACGTACTAATTGATGATGTAAACTGTAATGGCGGTTCTGACGGAAGTTTGACCGTAGTATTGGATCCTGCCACCATAGTAGATCCCGTATACACCTATGAGCTTTACAGAATGTCAAATCTAGGAACACCATACCGATTTGCACAGTCCAGCCCAGTGTTCGATAATCTTCCTGCGGACAGCTACCGCGTAAGGGTGATTTCATCCAGGGCCTGTGAGGATACCTTCGATGTTACTGTGGGACAACCCGCCCCATTGACAGCTTCTGCGGTGGCCACGGACTTTGTTTGTAATCCAAACAATGCAGTAAACACTTCAACCATTACCATTAGCCCGGTTGGTGGAACAGGACCTTATTTCTACAGTAGGGATAATGTGAATTTCCAATCCTCAAACTCGATTCCTGTAGTGGATACGGGCGTTGATCAAAACATTACCCTATATGTGAGGGATAGCAATGGTTGTACTACCACAACCTCTGTGATGATACCGACCATCAACAAATTTAGTGTTGCGGTAACCCAGACTACAGCGATCAGTTGTGCCAATTTTGAAGAAGTGTTGTTAACTGTTACGGATAATGGTGATGTGACCAATACCTACACCTTTGAGTTGTTGCCTGTTGGTAATACCTATGGAACATTGACCGGAACTCCTACGAGTACTACGGCCACCTTCGAGTTGAATGCGCCTGGAACCTATACGTTCAGGGTTACGGATAATACTACGGGTTGTTACGTAACAACAGTTGCCTATACCATTCCACCTTACGATACCATAGACGTTACAGCAACGGCTACTTCTCCTGCCATGTGTTTTGGAGATGCGGGTACTTTGGAAATCAATATTACCGGTTATACAGGTGCTTATGACTATGAAGTGTTCATGGCCAATGGAACCACAACAGGTATTGTTGGAAGTGGAAATACCTCTACCAACCCATTGAGCATCACAGACCCTGCGTTGGTAGGTGGAAACTACTTTGTACGTGTAACCGAAACCGGTTATCCATTCTGTGCCGAGGATTCCAATACTATTACCATTGTGTCACCGAGCAGCCCATTGGCATTTGTTCCACAACAAGTGGCCAGTGTAACCTGTACCAATGACCAAGGTGAGATATTGGTGGCCCCAACAGGTGGATATGCCCCTTATGACATCATATTGACCAATACCTCAACAACCCAAGTATACACGGCGAACAATGTGAGCAGCTATGTTTTTACAGGGCTTGCTGCCGGCGCATATGAAGTTAGGGTTACCGATAATGGTGGTTGTGAAGTAGTTGACAACTCACTTACATTGTTCTTGCCAACACCCATAACTGCCGATATTGATGCCGCTCCGATTGACTTGACCTGTTACGGAGACGAAAGTGCCTCTGTATGGGCCTACAATGTTGCGGGAGGTGAAGGTTCTTATGTATATCAGTTGAACATCTATGATGCAACAGGAACCAACATTGTCTTCACAACAGGAGAGCAAGGCAACAATACCTTTACTGGGTTGGGTGCTGGTATTTACAGCATCACCGTATCCGATGGATGGAACTGCGGTGTGGAAACCCCACAGGTCACCATCAATGAGCCAACTGAAGTTATGGCTTCTTTGGTACAGGTTACTGAAATGACTTGTCTTAATGATGCCGAAATTCGATTGACCGCCGGAGGAGGAAATGGTTCCTACGAATACAGTAGCGACAACATCAACTTTACACCGATGGGTGGTAATTCCGTTACCCTTACCGTTGGAGCTGGTGTATACCAATTCTATGTACGTGACACCAACGGTTGTGAGGCTGAAATTTCCAATCAGGTGAGTATAGATCCTATTCCACCATTGACTTTGAATATTGACGAATCTGCAGCCATAATCAATTGTATGGGTGAAGCATCGGCAACCATCATTGCATCGGCAACTGGTGGTCTGGGTAACTACAACTATGAACTGTTCTCCGATGCTGCATTGACAAACTTGTTGGCCGGACCACAAACCAGTGGCACCTTCAACATGTTATCGGCTGGCAGCTATTATGTTCGAGTAACCAGTGAGGACTGTGTGGAGGTTTCTCCAGAAATTGTAATCGTGGACCCAGCTCCATTACAGGTTGATAATCAAGATTTCTCCAATGTTACCTGTTCCGGAATGGACGATGGTACCATTACTGTGGAAGTTTCCGGAGGTACTGGACAGATTCTTTATGCCATTTCTCCAAACTTGGATCAATTCGATACTGAAAATACCTTTACCGATTTGGCTCCTGGTATCTATGATGTGATTGCACAGGATGTGAACGGATGTTTCATCACCTTCCAATTCGAAATCACTCAACCAGAACCTATTCAGGCCGAAGCAGTGAACATTATGCACGAAGTATGCTACAACAGTGCCGATGGTTCGTTTGAATTGCAGATCACTGGAGGAACTGCACCTTATGAAACCAGTCTGGACTCCAATGCAGATGCAGATTTTGTACAAGACCAGTTCTTGTTCCAAAACCTTTCTGCAGGTACCCATGTGGTCTTTATTAGGGATGCCCAAGGTTGTGATACCAATGTGTTTGTAGAAATTGAACCCGGAGTGAACCTTGCTGCTACCGTTACCCCAATGTACGAGTGTACTGGTAATATTCCTGATAACTATCTGGATATTGTGTTCGAAGATCCTTCGGTTTCGGCAGACGTATTGTATGCTTTGGATTCCACCGATCCCGCTGATATGCAATTGACCGCAGATTATAGAAACATGGCACCTGGTGACCATTATATCACCATTGCACATGCTAATGGATGTATGGTAACCTATGACTTTACCATTGAAGGCTACGAGCCGCTTACCTTGGTATTGGAGAACAATATCATCAACCAGATTTCTGCCGTTGCAAACGGTGGTGTGGAAGAATATACCTTCTATTTCAACGATCACAACAATGGTAGTGATAACATCTTCTACATTAACCGAACTGACACATACACGGTTACCGTGATTGATCAGAACGGTTGTGAGGTGCAGGCACAGATATTTATGGAATTTATAGATGTGGAATTCCCTAGTTTCTTTACACCAGATGGTGATGGATTGAACGATACCTGGATTCCAGATCATTTAGAAGGCTTCCCCAATGCACTAATTAAGATTTACGATCGTTATGGTAGAGTAGTGGAAGAGATGACCCGCGATACCCAAGGTTGGGATGGTGATTATGACGGAAAACCATTGCCAACGGGTGACTACTGGTATGTAGTTAAATTGAAAGGTGATCTTGACGATCGTGAGTTCGTGGGCCACTTCACCCTATATCGACAATAACGCTTAACCTGCTGACCCCATGTTCAAAAAAGTATATTCAACTGTCTTCCTTTTTTTGTTGGCGCTTTGTGCCAGTGGACAGGAGTTGACCATACCACAACTATCACAATATATTGCAGATAACCCCTTTATCATGTCCCCGACCTATGCAGGTATCGGGGACCACATAAAGGTTCGTCTCAATGGTCTTACTCAATGGGTGGGCATCAAGGACGCTCCGGACACCCAGACCTTGGCAGCTGATGCCAGGATAGGAAACCGCTCCGGTGTTGGTATGTTGTTATATAACGATAGTAACGGGGAAACCAAACAAAGGGGGGCAAGGGTTTCTTTTGCACACCACCTTACTTTGGACAGGTATGATGATATCTTTCTTTCTTTTGGTATCTCGTACAACTTTAACCAGTTCCGCATCGATGTGGAGAACTTTAATGCCAACAATGGCCAGCTTCCCACAGACGATAAGGCGACAACCAACCACAACTTTGATCTTGGTGTTTTGTACCGATACGATAAGTTCTATTTCAGTCTGAATGCCTCCAACGTGCTCAACAAAAATTTAGAGCGGTTCAATCCCACTTTTGAGCCCAATACCTTAAGGAACTATTATGTGTACACAGGTTATAGTATCTCCAAGAGCAAGAACAGTAAATTGGAGATAGAGCCTTCCGTTTTCTTTCAATGGTTTGAAAGCGATGGTCGTTCCGTAACCGATCTTAACGCCAAGTTCCGCTTTCACGATTTTGAGGATTATTACTATGTTGGGCTTACCTATCGCTTTTTGAACGATCAGTTGGGAGAACCTCTTTACATTGCCCCAATTGCCGGGTTTAAAAAGAACAATTTTTATTTTGGATACTCCTATCAGATCATTACCAACGAAATTTTGGGATATAGTACTGGTACACACGTTCTTACGGTAGGGATGGATCTCTTCCAAGGAATCAGTAACTGTAGGTGTATGTATTGATTTAGCCCGTTTTATCCTATTTTTGCCGTTCTTAAAGGCATCTCTGTGGGAAAAATTAAGCTAAAGAACATCCGTATCCACTCCAACCATGGTTGTTTAAAGGAAGAAATGCTCATCGGTAGCGACTATCGGGTAGACCTTGAAGTGACCGCCGATCTTGCCCGACCTGCTTTATCTGACAAGCTAGACGAAACAGTAGACTATGTGCACCTCAACAACATTGTAAAAGAAGAAATGTCCGTGCGTTCCAACCTGTTGGAACATGTTGCCAAACGTATCATTGATCGCATTCTTGAGGAGATTTTGGAAGTGACCGAAGTTGAGGTTGAGGTAGCAAAAATAAATCCGCCCATAGGCGGAGATGTGGAGAGTGTTTCGGTGAAACTCGGATTTACTCGATGAAACGCAGCTTTTTAAAAGCTGGTAATGTTAAACTTTTTTTAATTTTGTCTACAACTAAAACGGCATTGTGGTCGAATTGGATAGACAAGGTCCCGCAAGGATTTTTATGGTGGTTCGAGTCCACCCGATGCCTCAAAGATAAACTTTTTATTAAAGTTATCCCTCTACTTATTTAGATAATTTACAGTCTAAAAATTCATAAAATATTTATAGCTTTGCCAACCTAATTGGCATCGTGGCCGAGTGGCTAGGCAGAGCTCTGCAAAAGCTTGTACAGCGGTTCGAATCCGCTCGATGCCTCAAAACCCAGTACTTTGTGCTGGGTTTTTTGTTATATCTTTTCTATTTTCTCTATTTCGTCCTTGATGTCGAACCTGTCCTTTGGAAGAAAACCTTTGGTAATCAATACAATACCACAGATAATCAAAATGATACCGAGTCCTTTTTTGATGAGTACGATCCGTTCCTGGGTAAGATAACGTTTCAATTGTTTCGCCAAAATAATCTTTAAAAGATCTGTCCCGAAATACACCAAAATCACCGTACTGAAGAAGACGAACATCCTATTGGGGTCATTATCCAAACTTGGACCAACAACTATTATCAACCCCAACCAAAAGGCCAAAACCCCAATATTGATGAAATTCAATAAAAATCCCTTGGCTAAAAGACCCAGATACGTTCCTTTAGTTGCCTTTACATTGGCCCTTTTCTTTGCTTTTTTCACAAAAAGGAAGATGCCATATACCAGAAGGATCATACCACCGAAAACAAAGAGCCCAGGTTGGTTACTCAAATTTTCCAACAGTTGAAAACTACTGAAATAGGCAATGGTCAAAAAAACAATATCCGCTATAATTACTCCTATATCCAAACTTACCCCAGCCCTAAATCCTTTTGTGGCACTGGTCTCCAGCAATACAAAAAACACCGGGCCTATCATAAAGCTCAACAAAAATCCCAGAGGGATTGCTGTTTGGATATCTTCAATCATTTTTAATGTACTCTTTTTACTTTTCCGCCAAATAAAGTCTGTTCATCCATTTTTTTTGGGTCTCCATAGACCAACACCTCACCACCCGCCTTTACATTGGCCTTAACATAATCCGTGGCATAAATTTCAGCACTCCCCCCTGCATTTACGCTGATGGTGGTGAACTTCGTCTTAAAAGTCTTTCCTGTATAAATACCACCAGTGTTGATGATGACATCTTGCGTATTGGAAAAACCACCGGTCAATATCTTACCTCCTGAAACTGCTTTTATCAACAATTGGTCCACTTGGCAGTTGATTTCCAATTCTCCTCCTTCCTGTGCCTTAAGTTCTAAAATTTCATGCACATAGGTACCATCCGAGGAAATTCTGGCATCTTCGTTCACATCGATTACTACCAGTTCTTCTGTGTGATACAAATCCACATAGGTACGGTACCCACTAAAGATTTTGTCTATTTCCATCCGGATTTTGAGCACCCCATCATTGTTCACAATGGCCACTTTATCTGTGTTGGCTCCCGTAATCACCGCTTTGTTTTCTTTTCCTTTGATAAGATTTATGGAAAGTCCATCAAAACCTTTTACCTCCGTAAACTTTTGTAGGTTCTTTGTTACGGTTGCTTCCTGTGCCTGCACACAGGAAAAGATTAGGAACAACATAACAAGTGTAATTTGTTTCATGTTATAAAAATTTGGTTCTCAATAGGATAACAAATTTTATTCCAAAATAGTATCATTCCCTTTTACCAATCAACGAAAAGTCGAGGTGTCTTTTCAACAAATCGGTATCCTTCACCATAACATACACCTCGTCTCCCAACTGGTACATGCGCTTGGTCCGTTCCCCGATAATGGCATATTGGCGTTCATCAAAAATGTAATAATCATCCCGAATATCCCTAATCCTGACCATTCCCTCACATTTGTTTTCAATGATTTCCACATAAATGCCCCATTCGGTCACTCCGGAAATAACACCCAAAAACTCTTGATCCTTATGGTCCTGCATAAACTTGATCTGCATGTATTTTACAGAATCACGTTCCGCGTTGGCTGCCAACAGTTCCATATCGGAGGAATGCTTGCATTTTTCTTCATAAATCACGGCCTTGGGTTGTTGGCCTCCATCCAAATAATGCTGCAATAATCGGTGCACCATCACATCCGGATACCTTCTGATGGGTGAAGTAAAATGCGTGTAATAATCAAAGCCCAGACCGTAATGGCCAATGTTCTCCGTGGCATAGATGGCTTTGCTCATACTGCGGATGGCCAAAGTATCCACCAAGTTTTGTTCCTTCTTGCCCTTAACATCCTCCAATAACTGGTTCAGGGACTTATTGATGCTCTTTCTATCCTTCAGGTTGATACTATGTCCGAATCTGGAAATAACACCGTTCAAAGCCATTAATTTTTCCTCATCTGGCTTGTCGTGCACCCTGTAGACAAACGTTTTTTTCTGCTTTCCGATGAATTCGGCCACCTTTCTATTCGCCAATAGCATAAATTCCTCTATCAACTTATTGGCATCCTTCGCTTCTTTGAAATACACACTTTCAGGCTCGCCGTTTTCGGAGAGGTTGAATTTTACCTCGATTTTATCAAAAGAAATGGCCCCTGCATCCATACGTGCCTTGCGCATAATCTTGGCCAATCTATCAAAAGTGAGGATGGCATCCACGATTTCATTCGAAACTGAATAGGCATTGCCCCGGATGGAAATTTCTTCCGGAATCCGGGCACCACCGGTTTCTATGATATGCTGTGCCTCTTCATAAGCAAACCGTTCATTGGAATTGATAACGGTCCGTCCGAACCACTGGTCCACCACTTTGCCTTTTTCGTCCATTTCAAAAACAGCGGAAAATGTATATTTTTCTTCGTTTGGCCTAAGCGAACAAGCCAAATTTGACAAAACCTCTGGCAACATGGGAACCACTCTATCCACCAAATACACCGAAGTGGCCCTTTCATAAGCTTCTTCTTCCAACACGGTACCCAATTCTACATAATGGGAAACATCGGCAATGTGGATCCCTATTTCGTAATGACCATTTTCCATTTTCTGAAAGGAAAGGGCATCATCAAAATCCTTGGCATCCTTGGGATCTATGGTAAAGGTGAGTACCTCGCGCATGTCCCTTCGTTTGGCAATTTCAGATGCCTTGATAGAGGTATCCAACGTTTTAGCAAACTGTTCCACTTCATATGGGAACTCATAAGGCAGCCCATATTCCGCTAAAATCGCGTGGATTTCCGTATTGTGTTCTCCTGGTTTGCCCAATACTTCCACTATTTCCCCGTATGGAGATTCGGCGTCATCTGGCCAATCGCCAAGGTTAACCAACACTTTATCGCCATCTTCGGCTTTCTTGAGCTTTTCCAAGGGTACGAAAATGTCCGTATACATCCGGGAATCGGTTGGTCTTACAAAAGCAAAGCGCTTCTGTTTATCCACAATACCCACATAGGAACTCTTTTTACGCTCCAATACTTTTGATATTTCACCTTCTGGCTTTTTGCCCTTTCGACTAGGTTTCAGGAACACTTCCACGGTATCACCATGGAAAGCCTTGTTCAATCTATTGTTTGGAATAAAGATGTCCTGATCCAGCTCATCAACGATTACATAGGCATTTCCGCTGGAGGTCAAATCCACCTTTCCCGTAAAATACGTATGCAAGGTGGGTTTCTTTTGATACTTGCCGCGTTCCACTTCCACTATGCGATCGGTAGCCTTCAGCTGGCCCAAACGCTTGATCAGTTCGTTTCTATCCTGGGTATCTGTAATATCTAATTTTGATGCTATTTGCTTGTAATTGAAGCTTTTTGAAGGTTCCTTTTCCAGAACCGTGAAAATGCCTTTCGTTATCTCATTCTTCCTCTGACCTTTGGCCCTCTTCTTTTTCTTTGACATTTACGTCCTTATTTTTTTGAAAAATACGAATTATAATTCTTGGCCCACAAGGATTGATACAGGAATCACAAACAATACGTTCTTATCAACAATTATCAATAGTATCTTTTTTCTTCTTTCTTTAAATTTTAAAAAATGATGATGATGATGTATTGTTGAAATGTGGAATAAAATTTTGAACCAAATATTGCTTTGAACAGTGAAAAAAGTTTGTTCACAATTTTTCAGACCGAAAGAAATATAAGAATCAAGCCTTTAGAAATGTTATCCACGATTTTTAATAAGCGTTTTCAACATCAATTTATTGAAAAGTAAATGTATCCTTAATGTTAATTAGAGGGATAAAATGTTTCATATAGGTTGATTAATTTTTAATGGAATATCGGCTCAACATTAAGAATTTATTTTAAGTGATCCATTTTTTGTAAAATCAAAATATAGTTACTGATATTTTTCTTTAAAAAATGAACAAAAAAGGCAGATTGTTAATAGGTTGTTTTTTAATGGAATATCAACTTTTGGTGATTTTTATGAACACCCTCACATAAGAAAGATATTGTACCTTTGTTAAGTATCCTCAAAATACTAAAACCATGAAAATTTCTATAGGAAATGACCACGCCGGAACTGATTATAAACTGGCCATAGTGGGGCTTTTAAAATCAAAGGGAATAGAGGTAATCAACTACGGAACCGATGGTACCGATAGTGTGGATTATCCTGATTTTACCCATCCCGTTGCTACTGATGTGGAAGAAGGTAGGGTAGATTATGGTATCGTAATCTGTGGAAGCGGTAACGGTGCCACCATGACCATCAACAAACATCAAAAAGTAAGGGGAGCTCTTTGTTGGACCAAGGAAATTACCCAATTGGCACGGGAACATAATGATGCCAATATTTTGAGTCTTCCTGCGCGTTTTATTGCATTGCCACAGGCATTGGACATGGTGGAAACTTTCTTGAACACCGAATTTGCCGGCGGCAGACATGAACGTAGGATAGAGAAAATTCCCTGCAGTTAAAAAACTATGGCACACCACCATCATCACAATCATAGCCATTCACATGCCCATCCCGATCTAAAGGGAAGGAACCTGCTTATTTCCATCTTTTTGAACATCGCCATTACGGTGTCGCAAATTGTGGGCGGACTTATTTCAGGTAGTTTGGCTTTATTGTCGGATGCCTTGCACAATTTTAGTGATGTACTCTCCTTGGTCATCAGTTATGCGGCTACCAAACTGGGGAAAAAGAAAGCCTGCAAAGAGAAGACATTTGGTTATAAACGAGCCGAGATCATGGCCGCTTTCGTGAATGCCGCGACTTTGGTGGTTGTGGCCATCATTTTGATGAAGGAAGCCGTGGAACGACTCTTTCAACCACAACCTATCGAATCCAATCTGGTCATCTGGCTTTCCTTGATTGCCATTGCGGGTAACGGTTTCAGTGTGCTGTTGTTAAAAAAGGATTCGGAGCACAATATGAACATGAAGTCGGCCTATCTACATTTACTGACCGACATGATGGCTTCGGTAGCGGTATTGGTCGGTGGTATTTTGATGAAATTCTATCAAATTTATTGGGTGGATGCCGTATTGACCATGGCCATTGGCGTTTATCTGATTTATATGGGGTATGATCTGTTGAAGGAATCCACCCAGGTATTGATGCTCTTTACCCCTAGGACCATTATCATCCAAGATTTGGTAGAATCGATCTGTACCATAGACCGAGTGAAAAACGTACATCATGTGCATATTTGGCAACTCAATGAAGATGAGGTACATATGGAAGCCCATATTGATTTTGTAGAGGATATCAAACTTTCGCAGTTCGATGCTATTTTGGAGGAAATCGAAGAACATCTGTACCACAAACACGGCATCAACCATGTCAACATTCAGCCAGAATTTGATAAGTGCGATTCCAAGAGCGTAATTGTGCAGGATTGATGGAAATCAGCGTAAAGACCTTTGATGAACTTTCCAATACGGAGCTGTACCAATTGTTAAGGCTTCGCAGCGAGATTTTTGTGGTGGAACAGGATTGTGTATACCTGGATTTGGATAACAAAGATCAAAAGGCCCTTCATATTTTTGGAACAAAGAATAATGTAGTGGTAGCCTATACCCGTGTTTTTAAACCAGGGGATTATTTTAAAAACGCTAGTATTGGCAGGGTAGTGGTGGCTCAGGACCAGCGAAAGTTTGGATATGGAAAAATTATCATGCAAGCTTCCATTGCAGCTGTTGAAGAAAGGTTTCCGAATACTTCCATAGAAATTTCAGCCCAATCCTATCTTTTGAAATTTTATTCCGATTTGGGATTTGTGGCCTTTGGTGAAGAATATCTCGAAGACGGCATTCCGCACACCCGCATGCTGAAGAAGTAATTATGCCAATCGCTTTGCTACCCCTATTTTCTCCAAAAACTCCAATTTTAGGATAAGGTTGATGGGTTTTTCAGCCTTGTTTTGGGTAGAAAAGAACAGATAACCCTCCTTTTTGGGATGGAGTTCTTCCAATTCCATTTTACCATGAACCTCTTTATGTACCATGGAAATCTCTTTCAAAAATTTTTGGGTAAGCCCCTTCTGGGATAAATGCGCAATCAATTTTTCCCGGTTCACAAAAGTGATGTTGCACGAAGTGAACGTGTCTTCCTCATCAGAAAAAATGCTGGTCACCAAGGCATAAAAATGGGTCTTTTTGGATTCGTCAAGGAACCAACCTTCATTGATTTTTCCATTTTTCCGATAAAACAATTCAAAAGCAAAAGTGGGCAAGCATTCGTTCACATAATCCAACTGGGCCTTTTCATCCACGTAGTATTTTGTGTTGTTTCTGAGGTCGGTTAATATAAGGTCCACGCCCGTTTTTTGTAATCTCAGGTCAGAAATACGCTCAAAACCATAGTGTTTCAAGCGATTTTTGTAATAGTGATCCAATAAGGGGGTTAATTTTTTTTCTTTGGATAAGTCTGCTTTAAAATGACTCTTCAATTTGGGATAGTTTCCGGAACAAGGTGGAACCTATCCGCTCCACAATGCCCACTACCAAGGCGTTTCCCATAAAAAATGCGCGTTTGGCATCTGGGATTCCCTCCAATAAGGTGTGATTGTCCGGAAACATGTTCAACCGTTCCAATTCAATGGGTGTAAGTCTTCGGAGTCCCTTGGAGGTTTGGACTACGTGTTTGAACCGGGAAGGCGATTTACCGCCCTCACCGGTTATGATCGTTCTGGAAGGTTGATCGAGCGCATCGGGAAACACCATGCCCCCCTCGCTATAATGGTACTCAAAACCGGCAACGGTCTTGCGAATTTCTTTTTTGGCCCCTTTTAGATATGCCCATTTTTCCAATTCGGTGTCGTCAATGAACAGCTCTGGGTCGATGTTATCCTTTTCCAAAATATGGGAAAGCAATGTTCTTGCACCGTCGTAGGACGGGGTGGTTTTGAAGGTAGTAACGTTACCATCCACACAAACACCTGTATTTTGAAAGGGAGAAAGCCCCTTTTTATCATTGAAATGCTGTGAAATGGAAACCAAATCCTTATCGAGAGTAAAGTGTTGAAGGTTTTCAGTCGTTTCTCCTACCGGAAAGGCCGTTGCAATAGTTCCATCCATCAAAAGCCAATCTTTTGGTCCTGTTTTTTGGATGCTTTTGAACAATTGGGTCGACTTATGATACGCCAGAAAAAAAACGCGCCTTCGGCGCTGAGGCATTCCATACTCGGCCGCATTAATCACGCGCCATTCCACGGCATAGCCCAAATCCGAAAGACTGCGGAGCATAATCGCAAAATCTCGCCCCCGTTGGTTGGATGGGGATTTTAACAGGCGATCCACATTTTCCAAAAAGAGATATTTGGGCTTGTTCTTTTTTTCGGTAAGGATGCGGTGAATGGACCACCAAAGCACCCCTTTTTTACCCAAAAGCCCCTTGGAATTTTTAAGGCTGGTGGCCACAGAATAATCCTGACACGGAAAACCACCGACCAAAATATCGTGGTCAGGTATTTCGTCGGTTGGGACCTCTTCAATGTTGTGGTTGGAGTGGTTGTCGGAACCAAATCGGGCCTCATACACCAAAGAGGCATGCTGCGTTTTGGTGGAGGGTTCCCATTGGTTGCTCCACACTACTTTGTAGTGGTCTGTACTTTCAAGCCCCAAACGGAAACCACCGACTCCGGCAAAAAGTTCACACACCTTTAGTTTTTGCATGCCCAAAAATAGGATTAATCTTTCTTTTTTAGGTGGTCTTTGCTTTTGTCGTCATCAGGGTATGGCCTATCCAAAAATGTAATGACAAAACAAGCCAATAAGAATGCTCGAAAAAAGGAACATCACAATATGAAAGACCGTGTTCGTGTATTTGGAAATGTCGGGAGATTCCAAGTTTTCGGTCAATCGGGAAACAAAAGGATTGTCTGGCAGGTACATGATTTCCAGCGTATCGTTTTCTATAAACGAAACCTTTTCCAAATGTTCGGTAGTTTTGTCCGCCCCTTCAAAAATCTGTCCTCTTTCATCCGTAAAGACATAATCGACCTGAACGATGCGACGACCTTGTATCTTGGTCCCGGTATCCTTTTGTCCTTTTATTTGGGCCATGGTCCCTTTTCCATGATACAGCAGATCCCAGTTTTGTGAACGGGTTCTTCCCGTTTCCAACAGCCCAATTTTTTTCAACAGAAAGTGTACAAGTAGGGCCACACCCAACAAAATCAGGAATATCTCTAGCATCTCGGATTCCTTAAAAACGCTTTCATAAAAATCAGGGCTTTCCCAAATCCTTTTGAGTGTTTCCCCCATCAAGATGTAGCATCCGGTTACGTAAACAATAATTTTTAAACAACAGAGCAATACCACGGCAAAGGAAATACTGCATGCTCCCAAAGCGAGAAAAACAGGGTCCCGCGGTCTTTTTGCCGTGTTCAATCCGATGGGGATTTTGTCATCGGGATGGAACCTGTTTAAAAGTGGTTTACTGTCCCATACCCGGATTTTCCTTTGAATGGGATATCCTGAAAAATTTTCGAAGACGAGCAGGAGCTCCAAAAGGGGTCGCTTTCCGCTTTTTATGGTATTGATGGATAAGATGGTGGCCTCTTTTGGGACAATAGTGCCATTTTTCTGGCTTTTCCAAATGCAAAACGACCTGCAAAAGCAGTTACACATCAATTTATAAAGCCAGAACAGAAGGATGATGCCAACCAAGAACAGGGTGACGAGGGTGTAGGTCATTTGGGCGTTTTCGGTTAAAATACTAACCGGAAAAGTTTCCTAGACCCAAAACTTGACCGTTACGGAATATGGATTGACCAAAGGGCCGTATGGTTTGTTTTGGTTGAGAAGGGTTACTATGAAAAAGGAAAAGGGATTATTTAAACTTTGATGCAGCTTTATGTGTTGTCTTATTTATGCGAGGCTATTAGTTGATTCAAAAAATCTAAAACACTCTCAAAATAATTGTTCAGACTTGTATACTCTTCCTCACCAGGAATCCAACTTGCAAACTTCCAATATCTCCATTTTGGATTCTTGGAATCCGGAGGTAAAATGAGAAAATATTGTTCCTCCATAACACCTCCCACAACAATGCTCTTCGACAATTGTTCTCCAATTTCGGGTATTCCATCCCTGGTCCAAATTTCAATTAGTTCATTATCCAATTTTTTTAGATAATCAACTTCTTCTATTGGCAGAAAGGCTGGCTCAATATCATTTGTCGCGGCAAACCCATTTGAAATTAACAGAAATTCTTTATAGTCATTTGGAAGTTGAACATTAAGCTTACTTTCTACCTCCAATATTTTAGATTCTTCGACCGGCTCATTTCCCAGCCATTGATTATCTCTATGACTCTTAGAAAACTCGATATCTCCCAATTTCAAGGCAATCACTGATATTTGATTTAGAAGACTTAACATTGTTCGTTTAGCTTTATTTTGAACATTCTCCCAATCTCCTATCAGCCATGGCTATTTCAAAATACTGGCATACTTTGAATTATCGGCCAACAGTTCCTTGGCCGTCAAAATGGCATCGTCATGGGCTAAAAAGTATTGGTAAAGCCCTTCGCGATAGAAGTAACGCGTTATGATTTCGTCTTCCAACAGCTTTTTGATTTCGTTTTTATAGGAGTCCAAGGCGGAAATCTTGCCCCGGTTCACGGCCAAGAGCAGGTCCTTGTATTTTTCCTGCACCTCTGCGCCCAAAAGGGAATCATCCGCATTTATGGATTGCTCCAACAGCTCCTCCGTTTTGGTCTGAAAAGTAAAATTTTGTTCCTGCACGTACTTTTTAAAGGCATTGTAATCAGCATCGGAAAAAGCAAAATCATCCACGTTGGCAAAGGAATGATCGTAGAAATAGTTTGTGGCAAAATCGAAGACCACATTATTGTCCTGAAGGGCATCAATGAGCGTGTTGGTCTTCAGCGACTTGATGGCCACATCGGGCATCACGCCCCCGCCGTCCCACACCTTGCGGCCGTTTTTGGTGGTGTATTCCTTAAAATCGGTATTTCTTACGGCCTTGCCCTCGGCATCCCTGTGCCAATAGTCCAGTGCCTGGATACACCTTCCGGATGGGGTGTAATAACGGGAAATGGTTACTTTTAACTGGGTGCCATAGGTGAGTTTAAGGGGTCTTTGCACCAATCCCTTCCCGAAACTTCTGGCCCCTATGATTACGGCACGATCCAGATCTTGCAATCCGCCGGAAACTATCTCGCTGGCCGAGGCACTTTTGCCATCCACCAAAACCACCAGAGGAATGTTTTCATCTTCAGGTTGGTTGCGGGTGCGGTATTCTTGGTTGAACTTTTTCACCTTGGATTTAGTGGTCACGATCAGTTGTCCTTTCGGAACGAATAAATTGGTAACGTTGATGGCTTCGGAAAGCAATCCGCCGGGATTTCCCCTTAGATCCAACACCAATCGTTCTGCCCCCCTACCTTTTAGATCTTGAATGGCAGATTTGGTCTGGCCCGAAGCCTTTTCATTGAATCGAGAAAGCACGATGTAACCTGTTTTGGCATCGATCATATCATAAAAAGGAACGGCATCCACTTCCACACCTTCACGGGTGATGGTAGCGGTCTTGGTCTGGCCTTGGCGGACATATGTCACTTCTACTGAGGTGTTGTTGGCGCCTTTCAGCAGCTCGCTGGCATTGTCGTCAAAGTCGGCCACTTTGGTCTCCCCGATTTTGATGATTTCATCCCCGGCCTTAAGGCCGGCCTTATCGGCGGCATAGCCTTTGTAGGGTTCCACGATCACCAATTTGCTTTCGTAGGAACGTACCAAGGCCCCAATTCCTGAATACTCCCCTGAATTATTGATTTTGTAGGCCTCTACATCCTGCTCGTTCAAAAAACGGGTGTAGGGGTCCAGTTCGTCCAACATGTTTTTTATGGCAGAATCCATCAGTTCTCCCGGATTGGTTTCGTCCACATAGTTCATGTTCAACTCCTTGAACAAGGTGGTGAAGATTTCTATCTGCTTTGCAATTTCAAAAAAATCACTTTTAAAACTACTGGCCGTCACCAATAGGGCGACTGCCAAAATGGGCACCCATATTTTTTTCTTAACCGACGCTTTCATCACATTCTTTTTTTAGGAAGGCTTCCAACAATTGCTTCATGGCTGTGTCCACCTCTTCAAAAGAGGGCACTTTATGACCAAGGTATAAAAATAAGAACGCATAGTTTCCTTCAATGTTGTTAAAAATAAGGGACTTATTGAGCCGGTAGGATTCCCGTAGCAACCGTTTGATGCCGTTTCGGTCCACTGCTTTTTTGAACTTTTTTTTGGGCGCCACCACTCCCACTTTTATGTGGGCCCCATCCTCAAATGGGGTTTTGAGATATATCAACTTTATGGGAAATTCGCGAAGGTTCTTTCCTTCGGCAAAGAGTGCCTCGATTGTTTTTTTGCTCTTGAGCTTTTCAATTTTGGGAAATGTCGACATAGGAAAGCCCTTTCGCAACGGGCGTACTTTTTACCGCACCAAGTTACTCAAATTATATTTTGATGAAGGAACGACCCATCAGGGGATTTTCCGCGAATTTTGGATTGAAGGTCAAAAAAGTTTTAAAAAAGAAGGGCGGGCCATTCGGCCCGCCCTAAAACCTTTTTAGTGTTTGAAAATCCAATTACGGATTGGCTTGGTATACATTGTTTTCGCCGTCCACATCCGCCATGAGTTGGGATGGGTCGATTACGATGGCCTTCACTTTTTCCAAGGGCATGTCCAATGTAAATTCATAGGTAGGGTATGCCCAGGCCCAGTTGTCCAAAACGGTTCTTTTAAGGGTTGGATAAGGATTATCCTTTTCCCCGAACATCATGCGCAACGGAATATAATAGGTTTCTTGGGTTCCGTCTTCACCCACCACCAAAATATCGATAGGCATGGGCATTTCGCCAATGCGCTCCAAGGAAACTCTTGTTTTATTGCCCTCAGCTTCTACACTTTTGATGCCGTAATCAATGGTATTGGTGGTCATGGTCCAATCGGTCAAGTACCAGTTCAGCTCCATACCCGATACCTTTTCTGCCGTTCTTTTGATGTCGTTAGGGGTAGGGTGTTTAAACTTGAAATCGTCAAAGTATTTATGGATGGTTTCCATTAATTTATCCTGTCCGATGACATAGCCCAATTGTGATAAAAAGATTGACCCCTTGCTATAGGCTGCAATACTATAGGCAAAGTTGGTGGTGTAACGGTCGGCATGGGTGGTCTGTGGCATTTCCAATCCGGAATTGACCAAGGCATAATATCCTTTGTACGAGCCCTCGAACGGATTTTGTTTTTCCTGATCCATAATCTCGTTCATGCACAGACTGCTGATGAAAGAGGTAAAACCTTCGTCCATCCAAGCGTGCTCGGACTCATTGGTGGCCAATATATGCTGGAACCAGGAGTGCGCCATTTCGTGTGCCATAACACCCACCAAACTACCATATTCGCGGCCTCCGGTAATCAAGGTGCTCATGGCATATTCCATACCGCCATCGCCACCCTGGATCACAGAGTACTGATCATATGGATATTTCCCAACATTCTTGCTGTAGAAACGCATGGCCTCGGCCGTTGTGGGCTGAAATTTTTTCCAATTTTCTATGAAATCAGGGTTGTTCTTATAAAGAAAATGAAGGGTAGGTCCATCTTCCATGGGCAGGACATCGTGAATGTAATCGGGATCGGCGGCCCACATAAAGTCATGAACGTTGGGGGCCACAAAATGCCAGGTAAGCGTTTTGCCCTTGGTCTTTACAGTGGTTCCAGGGGTCTCATACCCGTGGCCGATTTCCTGTGGATTTTGCAAATATCCTGATCCACCTACGGTGTAATCTTTGTCCAAGGTAAGTTTTACATCAAAATTGCCCCAAACACCGTGGAACTCACGGGCGATGTAGGGATTGGGATGCCAACCTTCAAAATCGTATTCGGATAGTTTGGGATACCATTGACTCATGGAAAGGGCTACGCCTTCCTTGCTATTTCTTCCGGAGCGCCTGATCTGGAGCGGGAGTTGACCTTTGAAAGTCATGTCCAAAGTAGTCTTTCCTCCAGCGGGAATCGGTTTGGCCAAATCCACCACAAGAATGGTTCCTTCTTCTTTAAAGGTAACGGGTTGGCCATCTTGGGTGAGCGACTGGGCATGCAGATATCCCATTTCACTTTCGGATAGGGCAGCAATCCTGCTCTTTCCATCTTCCATCATCCTCTTGTCGGGATCCTTGATATTCTGGAGCCTGATGTCCATCTCGCTTCCCGGTTGAAAAGCATTGTAGTACAGGTGGTAAAAAACACGGTTCAACGCATCGGGGGAATTGTTGGTATAGACCAATTTTTGAGTACCTGTGTACTGGAAGGTTTTCACGTCCATGTTCACATCCATGGTATAATCCACATGTTGTTGCCAGTAGCAGGGGTCTTGCGCCGAGAGGAGCGAAACTCCCGAAAAGGTCGCAAAAAAGAACAATGTTATTCGCTTCATAATTATTTTGAGTTACTTTCCAAGGTCATTTTTCCTTTGGATATGTTGTTTGCCAAAATTAAGGCATTGTAGGCATTCACCATTTTTCCCGACTTTGAAATTTTATCAAAAGTGGTTGATTTGGACTCGTCTCCCGCAACGATTACCGATGCTTTTGACTTAAGGCCAGACTGCATGATGATGTTTTTTACCTGGGGAGCCGATAGGCTTGGGTAATAGGAACGGATCAAGGCCGCTACTCCCGCAACCGCAGGGGCCGCCATGGAAGTACCTCCTTGAAACTCGTAGTCGTTGCTTGGCATGGTGGAGTAGATCTTATCGCCAGGTGCGAATACATCCACGTTGGCATGGCCGTAGTTGGAAAAAGTGGCCACCATTTCGGAACCATAGCTGCTGGTCAATGCACCAACGGTAATGACATTGCTTACAAATTCGGAATTTCCAAATCTATGGTCGTTAGGATAATTCGGGTTTTCGGGATCATCAAGGTCCTCCCCGTCGTTTCCGGCGGCATGTACAATGAGTACATCCTTGGACTCGGCGTATTTTATAGCATCGTACACCCATTGTGCTTCTGGCGAAAAAGCCTTTCCAAAACTACAGTTGATGATAGAAGCTCCATTATCCACTGCATAACGAATGCCCATGGCAATGTCCTTGTCATATTCGTCCCCGTTGGGAACGGCACGGATGCTCATGATCTCCACATTGTTGGCCACGCCGTTCATACCCACCCCATTATTGCGTTGGGCGGCAATGATTCCAGCTACGTGTGTGCCGTGGCTCTCCGTCACCACTTGGTTTTTTGGGTTTCCGTTTCCGTAGGGTACGTCGGTGATATCATAGGGATTGTCACCGACCGGCGTACGTCCATCAAAATCCTTGTTGAGGTTATAGTTCACCTGATCGGTAAAATAGGTAATCCCCTCTTGAAGCTCGTCCAGTACATCTGCAATACTGTCACCATAAGTGAACATTTGGGTCAACACGGCCACACTTTGCTCCATTTGGGGCGTTTTGGGCTGAATGGACAAAAGCTCTTCTTTGGTGTAGGTTTCTTTGCCCAATTCTTCTTTAACGGCCTTATCGGCCCCTTTCACCACTTGAAAGATCTGTTCGTATTGTTGCTTGTTCTGTAATGCCTTGGGATATTCTTCATCCAACAAAAGACGGGCCTTGGCCCTGTCGGAGGCATCACCAATATTCAAGCGAAGCATACGTACATATTCCAATTGCTCATTATAGGAATCGCCCAAAAAATTGTATCCGTGGATATCGTCCACATATCCGTTTCCATCATCGTCCTTTCCGTTATTGGGAATTTCGTCCGTATTGGTCCAAAGCACATTTTTAAGGTCTTCGTGGTTCAGGTCCATCCCAGAATCCAAAACGGCAACCACTACGGTCTTTCCTTTTTTGTTTTTGATGATTTCTTTGTAGGCCTTGTCCACGCTCATTCCCGGAATGGTGTCGTTGATGAGGTCCAAGTGTCCCCAGTTTTTCTGCTCCGCTTCGGTGAGTTCGGAAACCTTTAAAGGAACCGTGTCGATATTTTCAACAGGGGTTGAAACCAATGAAGTGGACCCACAACCCATTAGGAAGAGGGACGCGGAAATGGAGACAAATGATAGTTTATAATATGTGCGATTCATAAAGATGTTTTTGTAAATAGTACGTTTTATTGTGTTCAGAATAATTCATTGAAGGAAAACACGGTATCCAACCGGGCTCCTTTTTCCGTTTTTTGCAAAGAGCAGATTTCATTATGGGCATCGTGTTCAAAGAACAGCAGCCAATCGTTTTCCACGGCATTGATCAAAAATGTCTCTTTTTCGGTCAGGGTAAGTAAAGGGCGGGTATCATAGCCCATCACATAGGGAAGGGGAATATGGCCAACGGTCGGAATCAAATCGGCCACGAAGACCAAGGTCTTGCCTTTATGGGTTATGTGCGGAAGCATTTGCTTGTCGGTATGGCCATCCATAAAATGGATACCAAACCCCAACTCGGATTTTTCCAAATAATGCCCTCCCTTTCTGTCGATAAAATGTAACTGACCGCTTTCTTGCATGGGCAACAGGTTTTCCTTTAAAAAAGACGCCTTTTCCCTGGCGTTGGGTTTAGTGGCCCACTCCCAGTGTTCCTCATTGGTCCAAAACCTTGCATTCTTGAATGCGGGTTCATAACCTGTTCGGTCTTTGTTCCATTGAATGCTTCCGCCACAGTGGTCAAAATGGAGGTGGGTCAAGAATACATCCGTAATGTCATCACGATGAACCCCCACTTTTTCCAAAGAACCGTCCAAGGTATGGTCGCCCCACAGGTAATAGTAACCAAAGAATTTTTCGGATTGTTTGTTTCCCATGCCGTTATCGATTAAAATCAATCGATTCCCATCCTCTATCAAAAGACAACGGGCGGCAATATCGATCATATTATTGGCATCTGCGGGATTGGTTTTGTTCCAAATGGATTTTGGCACCACACCGAACATGGCACCCCCATCCAACTTGAAATTACCGGTCTCTATGGGATAAATTGTCATTTAGAAAGTAAAACGGCATGCAAAATAAGAAAAGCACCATCCAAATAATGAAAAAATAAGGTTTTATTGGCCGTATTTTAACAAAAACCAGATAATAAACCTTCTCCAATATCACTGCTTTCTGGGTTTGCACACCACTTTCCACCAGGTTAAAAATAATTGGATATCAAAAAAGGGTACGTCTTCCGTCTCAAAACGAATATCTAAAAGAAAAGCAGTAAATTTCCAAAAAACAAAGACAATGCTCGAACTTGCTGGAATTATTATTCTAGGCATTATTGCTCAATGGGTGGCTTGGCGCTTTAAGATTCCGGCCATTTTACCATTGATTTTGATAGGTCTGTTGGTAGGACCCATTGCCACTTTGTACACCGAAGATGGCTCAAAACTCATAGAACCTGTTTGGAACGGAACCAAAGGCCTTTTCCCCGGTGAAGGACTCTATTATTTTGTTTCCTTGGCCATTAGCGTAATCCTTTTTGAAGGCGGACTTACCCTGAAACGGGCCGAAATATCGAATGTAGGACCCGTAATCTCCAAATTGATCACTATAGGCACAGTGGTCACTTTTTTTGGTGCAGGCGTGGCCGCCCACTATATTTTTGGACTTTCATGGCAGATTTCGTTTTTGTTCTCTGCCTTGATCATTGTTACGGGACCTACGGTAATTACCCCGATTTTACGGAACATTCCTCTCAAAAAAGATGTTTCGGCAGTGTTAAAATGGGAGGGCATTCTCATTGATCCCATCGGGGCATTGGTAGCAGTATTGGTGTTCGAGTTTATCAGTGTTGGAGAAGGACATGCTTACACGCAAACGGCCTTAATCGAGTTTGGGAAGATTATTCTTTTTGGCACCACTTTCGGATTCACTTTTGCCCATGCATTGGCATTTGCCATCAAAAAGGACTTTATACCTCACTACTTACTGAATGTGGTCTCCCTTTCCACGGTACTCCTTGTTTTTGTTGAGTCAGATGTCTTTGCACACGAATCGGGACTGTTGGCCGTAGTGGTCATGGGAATGGTCTTGGGCAACATGAATCTGCCCAACCTGAAGGAGCTGCTTTATTTCAAGGAATCGCTGAGCGTATTGTTGATTTCCATTTTATTTATTCTGTTGGCAGCCAATATCGATGTGAGCGACATGGAGTTGATCTACAACTGGAACTCCGTTGCACTTTTTGCCGTCATTGTATTCATCATCAGGCCATTGGGTGTTTTTCTGAGCGCACAGGGATCCAATTTAAAACTCAATGAAAAACTTTTTATAGGATGGGTGGGTCCGCGGGGGATCGTTGCTGCTGGTATCGCTTCCCTATTTGGCTCAAAATTGATGTTGAGGGGAGAAGCCGGAGCAGAATACATCACGCCATTGGTGTTCATGATTGTTTTGGGAACGGTTTTGTTGAATGCAACTACCGCCAGACTCTTTGCAAAATTGGTTGGGGTGTTCCTGACCAAATCCGAAGGTATTTTGATTATTGGTGCTTCCAAATTGTCGAGATTGATAGCCAATTATCTCAAAAAGAACAATAGGCACGTGGTATTGATCGATAACAACCAGGCGAATGTGGACAAAGCCAAAAGGTTGGGCCTAGAGGCCATCACGGCGAACATTTTTTCTGACACACTTACGGACAATATCGAATTGAACGATATGGGTTATCTGATGGCCTTGACTGGCAACTCCGACATCAACAAATTTGCGATTAGAAAGTTCCAAAAACAGTTTGGGGAAAACGGGGCATTTCGTCTGGTGAACACAGAAGAAGTAAACGACCCGGACAACAATCCGAAAGAGGGACTTTTTTCTCACACGGATGATTTTATCCAATTGATGGATACCGTCAGGAAACACCCAACCATCCATGAGATAGATTTAAAGGACAAACAGCATTATGATAGCCTTATCGATCTCACCCAAAAGGATAATGATATTGTGCCTTTATTTACGAAAGCCCCAAGCGGCAGTATTGACATCATTCCAGCCAACAGCAAGGATTTTGTGCCCAAGGGCGATGGGTATAAACTGGTGTACTTGGGGAAACTCATCGATATGGATGAGGATTAATAGCAATCAGCGCCAGCTTTCCCATTGTCACAGAGGTTTCACTTTCTGATGTGTTGTTTGTAAACAACTTTTGTCATTTTATCCATCAAATTTCACTTCCCACCAACTGATGGAAGCAATTCGTCAATTTGACCTGATTGCCCATCAATTTATCCAGGTCAACCTTGGGGTTTCTTTGTACAATTGTCATTTAATGTATAATTCACGTACAAATGGAAAAACCATGAAGATTATCGAAGCCTTAAAAGAAAAGAACCGACTTATACGTAAAACCTTGGAGCTTCAGAATAGAATCGGTGCCTACAATTGTATCATTGAGGGAAATCCAAGGGCTTACAATCCAAAAAAGGAAATGATTGAACTCAACAAAACGGTTGAGGAATTGATTGAGTTAAAAACTAAAATAACCTTGGCCAACCAATCGATACAAGAAAAAATCTACAGATTGTCCGAGCTAAAAACCAAAATCGGTTTCTTGAAAACCATACCAACGACCGAAGGAAGGGCACCATCCGGTAAAGGTTATTATTCCCAAGGAGAGACTGTTGTCTGGGAGTCATCCATAAAGGCCAACGAAAGGGATAATCTTGTATTGGAGTTGGAGAGTGAAATTGATATCATCCAAAAAGATTTGGACCACCATAATTTTACGACATCCATTTAATAAAGTGCAGCTCCGAAATGCAGTCTTGGTTCGTATGAACGAAGTTGCCTATTGATCAAGATATTGGTGTACAACTTGTACCCGATGCAGATATAAAGCTTCAAACTTCAGGAAAGTTGTAGTCAAAATTCAAAACTGATTGCTCAATATTCATGATTTTGACTTTGTTCAATACCAACCTTGATGCAAAGTAAGTGCTGCACCCTTTTTGCCCCTAATCATTCAACTTTAAAACGGCCATAAAGGCTTGCTGTGGGATTTCCACATTACCCACTTGGCGCATACGTTTTTTACCCTTTTTCTGTTTTTCCAAAAGTTTACGCTTACGGGAAATATCACCACCATAACACTTGGCGGTCACATCCTTTCTGAGCGCCTTGATGGTCTCACGGGAAATGATTTTGGCCCCAATGGCGGCCTGGATCGGAATGTCGAACTGCTGTCTGGGGATGAGCTCCTTCAGCTTTTCGCACATTTTTTTACCGATGTTGTGGGCATTGTCAAAATGGACCAGAGCGGAAAGGGCATCTACGGGTTGGGCATTCAAAAGGATGTCCACCCGAACCAATTTGGAAACCCGCATCCCAATTGGGGAATAATCGAAAGAGGCATATCCCTTGGAAACCGTTTTCAAGCGATCGTAAAAATCGAATACGATTTCTGCCAACGGCATATCAAAATTAAGTTCCACTCGCTCAGTAGTCAAATAGGTCTGATTGGTAATCTGTCCCCGCTTATCAATACAGAGCGACATCACGTTCCCCACAAAATCGGATTTGGTGATGATGGTAGCCTTAATGTATGGCTCCTCCACCCGGTCCAAAGAAGAAGGATCGGGAAGATCGGATGGGTTGTTAACAACGATCGGGGTTTCTTTGTCCTTGGTGGTATAGGCAAGATAGCTCACGTTAGGTACGGTGGTGATTACCGTCATATCGAACTCCCGCTCCAGGCGTTCCTGTACGATTTCCATGTGCAACATACCCAAGAAACCACAACGGAAACCAAACCCCAAGGCGGCACTACTTTCCGGGGTGAATACCAAAGAGGCATCATTGAGTTGCAGTTTTTCCATGGAGGACCTAAGCTCTTCAAAATCCTCTGTATCCACAGGATAAATTCCGGCAAACACCATAGGTTTTACATCTTCAAAACCTTCAATGGCATTTTTGGTCGGGTTGGCGGCATCGGTAATGGTATCACCCACTTTCACCTCGCGCGCATCCTTGATACCGGTAATCAAATAGCCCACATCTCCTGCGGAAATTTTGTTTTTGGGCATTTGTCTCAGCTTTAAGGTGCCAATTTCATCGGCCTCATAAGCTTTTCCTGTAGCCACAAACTTTATTTTTTGTCCTTTTCGGATTTCGCCGTTCATCACCCTAAAATAGGTTTCCACACCCCTGAACGGATTGTAGACCGAGTCAAAGACCAAGGCCTGCAAAGGTTCGTTGATGTTACCCTTTGGGGCAGGAATGCGCTCAATGATGGCTTTTAGGATTTCTCCGATACCGATACCGGTTTTGGCACTGGCGGGAATAACTTCTGAAGGATCACAACCCAATAGGTCCACGATGTCATCGGTCACCTCTTCGGGATTGGCACTGGGCAGATCCACTTTGTTCAGAACAGGGATAATTTCTAAATCGTTTTCCAAAGCAAGGTATAGGTTGGAAATGGTCTGTGCTTGAATACTTTGTGCGGCATCCACAACCAAAAGAGCACCTTCACACGCGGCAATGGATCGTGAAACCTCATAGGAAAAATCCACGTGTCCGGGAGTGTCGATCAGGTTAAGAATATAGGTTTCACCCTCGTACACATATTCCATTTGTATGGCATGACTTTTAATGGTGATGCCACGTTCGCGCTCCAGGTCCATGTTGTCCAACAATTGATCCTGTTTTTCACGCTCGGTAACGGAGCCCGTGAAATCCAACAAACGGTCTGCCAAGGTACTCTTACCGTGGTCTATATGCGCAATGATGCAAAAATTCCTGATCTTTTCCATATAACAATAACCTATCCGTAAAAAGGGTGATAAGCAACTGCAAATATAGTTGTTTTAACTGCCCACAAAGGGTTTTTTGAAAATTAGGAAACGAAGGGGTTATATCGACCAAAAATAATTTCATAGATTTGAGGTTCAACCCCAACCATTCATGAAGCAAACCACCTACATTCTATTATTGGTGTTTTTGACGGCGAACGCTTTGAGCGGACAGACCTTTAAAATTTCAGGAAAGGTGGTGGATGAACAGAACGAGGTCATTCCCTACGCAAACATTCTACTTTTAAAAGCTTCCGATACTACATTCATAAAAGGTACCTCGGCCGATGACAATGGGTTTTTTTCCTTGACGGAGGTAGAGCCGAACCTATACTTGCTTCAGGCCAGCTATGTAGGAAGGGGATCCGAGCCTCGGGCTTTGGATATCAAAACCGATGTTTCCCTAGGCGCGTTGATCATTCCGCTAGAAACTAACGAACTCGATGAGGTAGTGGTCACGGCACAGCGACCAAAACTGCAAAGACTACCAGACAGACTGGTCTTTTCGGTTGAAAACACCGTGGTTTCACAAGGAACTTCTTGGGATATCCTTAAAAGTACGCCTGGGGTCATCGTAAACCAGGATGAACTCTTGATCCGAGGGCAAAATGCCACAGTGTACCTGAACGATAGAAAGGTTCAACTTTCCGGTCAGGAGGTACAGGATTTATTACAGGGACTGTCGGGTGCCAACATCAAATCGGTGGAGGTGATTGCCAACCCACCGGCCAGCTATGATGCCGAAGGAGGCCCTATTTTGAACATTGTGACCAGTAAGAATATCATTCCGGGGTACAAGGGAAGCGTCAATGGCACCTATACCCAAGCGGTGTTTCCAAAATTCAGTATGGGGACCAGTCATTATTACAAAACCGATAAGCTACACCTGTTCGCCAATTATACCATCAACCCACAAAAGGAATTGAAGAAAACGGTAAAGGGTATCAATTTTATGGACAATACCAACACTGTTTTTTCACAATGGAATACGGATTATAACCAGACCAATAGTTCGCAATCCCAAAATGGAAGTTTCATCTTGGATTATGATTTTGATGAACACAACAGTTTGAATTTTACATCCAACCTATTGTTCAATTTGGGACAGGACCAGCGTACCCATCTCAACAATGAAATGCGAAACGGATCGGGCCAGCTGGATTCCACCTTTACTACGCAGAACAATGCGAATTTGGACAATACCAATTTGGCTTTTGATCTGAGCTATGTGCATAAGTTGAAAAAGCCGGGGGCCCGGTTGAGCGCAAATGGCCATTATACCTATTTTAACGGGAAGTCGCTTCAGAACCTAGGTTCTGATTATTTTGACGCGAGTGGTAACTTTTTAAGGGAATTCGGGTTTGATGCGGATTCAGAGCAGGACATTCGAATTTTCACGGGCCAATTGGATTATTCAACCCCTATTGGAAATGCTTCCTTTGAGACCGGGGCAAAGATTTCCTCGATTGCATCAGAAAGCAATCTGGACTTCTTCAATTTTACGGGTTCGAGCAATACAGTGGATGCCTCCTTGTCCGACCGTTATACCTATGACGAGAATGTATATGCCGCATACTTGAGCTTTGTGAAGAATTGGGAAAAATGGTCGATGAAGTTGGGCGTCCGAGGAGAATTGACCGAGGCCGAAGGCACATCCCTAACGTTGAACCAAGTCAACACCCAAGACTTTTTTGAGCCGTTTCCGTCTGTCTATGTGCTGTACTCCCCTTCGGACAAGCACAGTTTTTCCTTTGATTATGGACGGAACGTGGATCGACCCAAATACAACGATCTGAATCCGTTTCGGTTTTTTTTCAATGAGAACGATTATGAACAAAGCAACCCAAGCTTGACGCCTAGTTTCAGTAATAATTTCAATTTTAACTACACCCTTAACAGCGAATATTTCTTCGATGTCTATTACCGTGATAATGGCAGCAACATTGCGTATCTGGTTTTTCAGGACAACGACAACCAAACTTTGGTGGAGCTGAAGCAGAATGTGCTGGACAGTAAATCGTACGGTCTGGACTTTACCTTGAGCAAATCCCTCATGTCGTCTTGGTTTGTGTATGCCTACACTTCCCTTTTTCACGAGGAAGAAACCTTTTTGGCCACCCAAAGCGGCAATGTGGAATTTACCAACAAAGTGAACGGGGTTTACGCTTATCTGGGCAACTATTTGACCCTCTCCAAAGACGGCACTTTTACGGGTGAAGTTACTGGGACTTATATTTCAAAGTTTCTGTTCGGATCGTATGTTTCCGATGAGCAGTTCAACTTGACCTTAGGCTTACGTAAAACGCTGTTCAACAATAAGATCATCCTTTCTTTGGCCGCTGAGGATATTTTGGAAAAATATGTACCCACCTATCGTTCCCAATATTTAAACCAAGACAATTTTTACCGAAGAAGGCCCGAAACCCAGTTCATCCGCTTCGGATTTACCTACAATTTTGGAAACTTCCGATTGGAAGACAACCAACGCGGAATAGACAAAAAGGAGCGCGACCGATTACAATCGCAGCAGTAATGTGTTGATTTTGGGTTATTTTGTACTTTTGCAGTCCAAAAAAAGAAGGATTTGCCCAAAATAGGTAACATAGAACTTCCGGATTTCCCACTTCTTCTCGCTCCTATGGAAGATGTGAGCGACCCTCCTTTCCGTGCATTATGCAAGGAACAAGGAGCCGATGTGGTGTATACGGAGTTCATTTCTTCCGAAGGGTTGATCCGTGATGCGGCCAAAAGTGTCCTCAAGCTCGACATTTATGAAAAGGAACGTCCTGTGGGCATCCAGATATTCGGGGCCGAACTGGATTCCATGCTGCAGGCGGTGGATATCGTGGAGCAATCCAACCCCGATATCATCGATATCAATTTTGGGTGTCCGGTAAAAAAAGTAGTCTGCAAAAATGCCGGTGCCGGAATTCTTCGGGATATTCCCTTGATGGTAAAACTCACCGAGGAAATCGTAAAACGGACCAAACTGCCGGTTACGGTCAAGACCCGTTTGGGGTGGGATTCCAATTCCATCAAGATTGTTGAAGTGGCCGAACGGCTGCAGGATGTGGGTATCATGGCGATTTCCATCCATGGGCGTACCCGTGTTCAGATGTACAAGGGAGAGGCCGATTGGAGACCGATTGCCGAGGTGAAGAACAACCAGCGCATGCAGATTCCAGTTTTTGGGAATGGGGATGTGGATACTCCGGAAGCAGCCGCAAAAATGCGGGATGAATTTGGCTTGGACGGTGCCATGATCGGCAGGGCCAGTATCGGGTATCCGTGGTTCTTCAAAGAGGTGAAACACTATTTTGAAACAGGCAAGCATCTGGATCCCCCAACCATGCCGGAACGCGTGGATGCCGCCAGAAGGCACCTTCAAATGGCCATCGATTGGAAAGGCGAAAAACTGGGTGTTTTTGAAACCCGAAGACACTATACCAATTATTTTAAGGGTATTCCGCACTTTAAGGAATACCGTACCAAAATGGTGACCAGCGATGATGCGGTCGATGTTTTTGCCGCGTTTGATGAAGTACTCGAAAAATTCGGGGATTTTCAGTTCGCCTAAACCGAAATCAATTTTTTGGAAATCCTGCTGCTGGCAATCTTTGCGGAGATAAAGCCCAAGACCACAATGGTACCCATCACGATGAATAGGTTCATCACACTATATTCCACGGGATAGGCCAGGGAAGGTGTAATTTTCAGCCATCCGAACAACAATTGGGAAATGATGAGCAACGACCCGATCAACACCCCGATGAGCCCCCCAAAAGAAGTGACCAGAAGCCCTTGGATAAAATAGATCCTTCGCAATTCTTTAATGGTCGTCCCCAAACTGAACAGCGTTTTGGAGTTTTGCTGTTTGTCCAAGATCATCATGATGATGGCCCCCACCACGTTGAACAACGCAATGATCAAAACCAACGTAAAAATCAGGTAAGTGGCCAAATTTTCCGTGTTGAGCATGCGGTAAAGCGAATTGTTCTGTTCCCTTCGGGAAAGCACGAGGACCTTATCGCCCAATACCGTTTTAACGGCTTCCCTAATGGCTTCGACATCGGCTTTTTCATCCAATTTAAAATTGATACCGGAAACTTCGGTACTGTCCTTTTGCAATAAATTTTGAACCAAAGGGAGCTGTGTGAACACATATTTTTTGTCCAGGTTTTCTTCAACCGCATACACTCCACTTACTGTTAAAGGAAGTTCATCGTAGGGCTTGGAGTTGAACCCCTGTTGCGAAAGGGAACCTTTACCGGGCTTGGGAACCAATACTTCCAAAGGTTGGCGGTTGTTCATGGGAACGCCCAAAAGGTTGTAGATACCGATGCCAATGACGCCCTCAAATTCCGAGTTTCCCCAATTGCCAAAATAAAGGGTACTGTCCACGCCGGTCACGGAGCGATAATTTTCGTCCACTCCTTTAATGTAGGCAATGGTACTCTTTTCTTTATAGGTAAGATAGGCCCGTTCTTCCAACTCTTTGGCATAATTGGCCAATCCGGGAATATTTTTCAATTTATTTTGTTCCGCTTCGGAAATGGAAAACACTTTCCCCGTGGTGGGCAAAGCTTTTAGATCAGGATCAAAGGTATTGGAAAAGGAAAGGCTAAATGTTTTGAGCCCCGCAAAGGCAGAAAGCACAATGAACAAGGCCGCCGAACCGATCACAATGACCAAAAAAGTGATAAAATTGATGATGTTCACTGCATTTTGGCTGCTTTTGGATCTCAGGTAGCGTTTAGCGATGTAAAGCGGAAAGTTCAAGATCAGGCTTTCTTACGTTTATCAAGTAGGTCCCTATTCTCGATGGGATTTTCTTCGCCTTTGAGCGATTTCTCGATATTGTCGATATATTCCAGGGAATCATCCAGATAAAAATTGAGTTCTGGAACCCTTCTCAATTGGTGTTTGGTACGTTGGGCCAGTTCGTGACGGATACCCACTTGACCGGCCTTAATGCCTTCCAATAGTGCCTTGGCATCCTTGTTCGGGAAAATGCTCACATACACCTTGGCCAAAGACAGATCCACGGTAACGGAAACCTTGGAAACAGAGATCAAAGTTCCCTTAAGACCGCTATCGGTAGCAGCACGTTGTAGGATATCGGCCAAGTCTTTTTGAATGACCCCTGCAATTTTCTTCTGTCGTTGTGTTTCCTCCATAGTGCAAAAATAAAGGAAATCCTGACTAACCTCACATTTGGAATGGATTACAGTCCGTAATTTTGGAGAAAAGCAGCTATTTTGTCAACCAAACCAAGGGTTAAAATGGAAAAAATAGAACATATCGGCATTGCGGTAAAAGATTTGGAGGTGTCCAACCCATTGTTTGCTAAATTGTTGGGGGTGCCACATTATAAAATGGAAGAAGTGGCCTCAGAAGGGGTAAAAACTTCCTTTTTTAAGTCGGGCCCCAATAAAATTGAGCTGTTGGAAGCCACAAATCCTGAAAGCCCTATTGCCAAATTTTTGGAAAAGAAGGGGGAGGGCATCCATCATGTAGCCTTTGCTGTGGATGATATTGTTTCGGAACTGGCTCGATTAAAGCAGGAAGGCTTTCAAATTTTAAACGAAACCCCTAAAAAGGGAGCGGACAACAAGCTGGTTGCCTTTTTACACCCAAAGGGCACCAATGGCGTTTTGGTGGAACTTTGCCAAGAAATAAAAGAAGGCTAGGGAGGTTAAAACCTTGCGGTGTAGAAAAATAAACACTAATATTGCATCCGCAAATTGCGGGTCCTATAGCTCAGTTGGTTAGAGCACCTGACTCATAATCAGGTGGTCCCTGGTTCGAGCCCAGGTGGGACCACCTCAACAAAGATAAACCTTTCAAGCAATTGGAAGGTTTTTCTTTTTAACATGGGTACAACATAGGTACAACATTTCAAAAACTGTTATTTTCTTCTGGACCATTAACATGTTTATTTTCAAAATTTGAAATTGTCAGCAATATGCTTTACAAAAAGATAACCTGTCAATGCAAGTTGAAAAAAATCTGCTAGATCAAGCCTAATGTATTCACCAATCTCAAAATCCCGTTGTTTCTCAACATAGCCGTTAATTATTTTTTCTCCCCTTTCCACTTTAAACCCTGGCTTCTCAATAATAATTGCCTTTCCATTTCGCACTAAGCTCAATTGAAGTGCAATCCATTTTAACTTTAGGACTAACTTTTCCTCCACCTCTGTTTTTGCATCTATCTCAGTTACTTTACCTACTCTATGTTCTAAGCACTTACGAATATTGTTGATAGAAATGATATGGTCTGAATATTTCAGCGGTTTCGTAACGAGATGACCTGTTGATTCAATTAAAGCTGGAAGGTCTTTCCTTAAATATTTCTTGTTCGTTTTCTTTTCGAATTCCTCATAATCTTTAACGGTCATTTTTTTACCTTGAAGGCTCATAAGATCTGAGAAGTAATTGGCTCTTGCAAGACTAAGATTAACTCCTTTTATAATGTCATTCACGCCGTGGTTGTATAACCACATATCAAGATATATTCTCTTGTCACCAACATATTCAATTTGACCTAAATTAAAACTGGTAAATACTGGAGGAGGAGGAATATCTTTAAATGGTATGCCCTGTAGATTGGAAGAAATAAATGCAAGCATATTGCAAGTGTTTTGAGCAATTTTCACATAATCATTGGTTATTTGATCTGCTTCAAGTTTTATTCTAGCACTTTTTGGGGTTTCTTTACTCATAGTTTAAATTTCTCAAAATTCTGTTGTGCCGCTAATTGAATACAGTTCAATTTTCAATTAAAGAGAGCGTTTTCTTTGAATTATAACCTAATCTTCCTATGTCCAATTTTCCTTCATTTTGAGCCTCCCATAACTTTTTCCAATACACTTCCACCCGGCATCGACGGAGTAGAATCATCTTTTAACAATCCAGAATCCGCCCTACTGAACAATGATTGCATAATCAAATGTCTTTCAGTGTCATCAATGTTTTTTTCTTTTTTTAAGGCAAGATAGACGTAGGCCAATTGCTCCCTTTCCTCCGCATCCCTTGTCAGGTGATAAGCACTAAACATTAACTTTGCGAAGGTTCTAACACCATACGCCAAAAAGGAAACAAAGGTTATAAATACAATGGACCACCTAATTGCACTTCCCGTGCTTTCAAAGAGCTCTTTTAAAGTCCCATCTGAGATAAAGTATAAAACTATCCCTAATGCTATGATAGCAATGGCTGTAAAACCAATTAACCATCCTAACCAAGTATTGCCTTCTCTCCTTAATTTTTTAGCTCGTTGATTCCAATATGTAGCTGGAGCTTCTAATTTTAATTTCTCTGTGTATAGCTTTTCTAAATCCTTAAACGCTTTGTCTGAATTCTTTAAAAAAGCGTTGAACTTCTCATGATTTTGGTTCTTCCAACTGTCATATTGAAATTTTCTTAATCTGAAGAGTCTTGAAAGAGCGTTTTCTTTTTGCTTGTATAGGTCTTTTTTTTCCGATATATGTTCACTAACATTTTTGTCGTTTTGCTCAAGATTCTTTAAATAGTCTGATCGGATTCTTCCTAGGGTTTTTCTTTCATTTGTCCTGCGTTTTACTGCTTCAAGGTCTTGGGTATAAAACTCATAGGCCCTATGCCAACCTGTGAAGTAGTTCCTATCCGTATTGTTAGATTTTAACTGTTGATTGGTCAGAAAATCATAGGCTCCTTCGACTGCTCCTCTAAATTGAGATGCTAAATCAAGTAGGAATGATGTAACCTCAGAATCTTTGTTAAAAAGCACTACATGGTTATAATCTCTTCGCTTACAATATGATTCAATATTTTTCCACTTATGCCGGTCAAAATGTTTAGTCCTAGCCAGTTCCCTTGTGAAATTTTGAATTTGGCCCATACATAAATCAAAATGATTTTTTGAATTTTCCAACTTCGTTGGAAGTGACTCAATCTTATCAAAGAAAGAATGTTCTTTGTAAAAAAATTGATAAATAATATCCAATCCCTTAAGCGCTATTTGAAAATTAGCAAAAGGATAATTGATATTAACCTCCAATGAATCAGCAATTTCTTTTTGTCCGGATTCACCTATCAATTTTCTGATTTCACTAACTTTCATTTTACACGGTTAATACATTATTAAGTTCTGTAATTAGATTTATCTTATTTCTTTATTACACGGATACTTCATTCATAAGCATTTAATACAAGATTGAAATATGTCATACAACTTGAACTGCACAGTTTTCTGTTTCGATAAAAAATGTTACCTCAAAAGTCTATTATTCAATCAAGATTGGGGGAAGGATCCTCGTAAGAGTATTCCCAAGATAGGGATTTTTTCACTAGGGACTTATGAAAAAGCCTAATGGGCAATTGATGGGCAATGGATGGGATTATTGCGCCAAGATTCCGATGAATCATTTTATCCCTATCTTGGGATATGGAAAAATTGGGCAACATTTTAGCTTTATGGATTCATAAGCAAAGAACGCTGTCTAGAAAAATGGAATCTAAAGCGAGACATCTGTCCCTTAATGGACTTTCTGTTTTAATTATCCTAATCAGTTTTATACCCTTAACCCTTCTTTTTTTCATTAGCGGAAAGAATTATACTTGGGTACAAATATCTGCTTACTATACTATTCAGTTACTTCTATTATTAATAGTCCTGTTGTTTGTAATTGCCTGGTTCAAGGCCAAAGAAATGGCAAATGCCGATGTAGAAGGCTTCTCATTTATAGAGCTATCATTTAAAAAAATAGACAAGGAATATTTTGGGTTTGATGAATCCGATATTGAAAATTTAGAGCTTTTGACAAATCTTTTGCCTTCCAAAAATAGGATAGTAATTAGAGAGGTGCCGAAGAATAAGCAATCTGGGAATCTTAGATTTCTTTTTTCATTTTTGGATCATATAATTGAAGGGGGTATTCAAGGTATGGGAAAGAAATCGAGAGACTCACTATCCAGATTGGTTCAAAAAAGATTTTCCTTCGATGGTTCCGAAATCAACGAGAATACATTTGCATCCAGTTACTCCAAATGGTCACAGAAGACTAAAGAAGGGGACTATGACGATACACGAAAAGCAATAGCCAAAGCACTTGGAATTTCTTAATTATTGATAATTTTTTGTCCAACCCCGAAAACAAAAGACAATTATAGCGCAATCTTCATTTCCCTATTTTTCACTTGCATCAGGTGATATATGTTTGTCGTGTACAAAAAAGTAAGCGGCCGTTTACATATTCTCTAATTCCAAAAATCAAAAGTTATGGAAGAGCAACAGAATGTGTTGACAATACTCAAAGAAATCAAAACTATCCTTGGCCATCAGAAGAAGGTCATGAATGTGGAAGACCTCGCAGCTTATACGGGACTTTCCAAAAGCAAGATTTACAAGCTTACCTCTTTAAAGCTTATCCCTATGAGCAATAATAGACATATCCGTCAAATATTTTTTGATAAGGATACCATCGACAAATGGCTGATGGGCGACCCGAACCTATCCGATGAATTTCTGGAAGAGAAGTTCAATCAACAGCTTCAAAGAAACAAAAACCACTGAGCTTATTGATGCCCTTTACTCCAAAGAAAAGTATTTGAGTTTTCACGCTCGCGTGTAAAATCGAATAGCAAGAGGGTGATGCGCAGATTGCGCCATCACGGTTGTTTTCGGGTCTTCAACAAGTTGAAAACCAGTTAATTGAACAGATTTTGGAATACTGTACAAAATCAGGGGCTACAGTAGACTTTTCCAAAATCTACAGTAATCTCTTTGGGAAGCCCTGTAAACACTGGAAATTTTTGACGAAAAAATTGACGCAATTTGACGAAAAAACAAAATCGCACCTATGGAAAAGCAATCTACAAATGGTAAATCAAAGAAAGGAACCGGTGCTTATTCCAATATCACCGTAAAGAAAGAAACGGCCATACGCTTTCGCAGTTATTCCAAAAGGTTCAACAAATCCCATAGCGAGGTTTTGGATGGAATGGTACAATACTTCAAGGAGAACAACCTTGACCCTTTTGGGGAGGGAACAAAGATCATCCTTGATGGTATCAAAAAATTGGAGCGTCAGATGATGAAAAAATTCGATAGGCTTATCGCCATTATCAAGAACATGGAAAAGACCAGTATCCGGCCCACCTATGAAATGATGCTGATACTTTATGAGGCCTATGTAAAGGATGGGAGGAAACCGAGACGGGAACCTGTCCAGATACAGGAAGAGCGAAAGGACTTCTTGGAGCCTAGAAACACCGTTCCAAAAGTGCAGCATGATAGAATGCTGCAAGAATTCAATGAATATAGAAAGCATTGCAATGAAATCCTCAACAAGGTTGAGAAGGTGGAGCCAATGATGGGAAAGCCCTATCTCAAGATCAATATGGGCATCGGGGAGTTTGAAAAATTAAAGTACCATTTAAGATAACGCCCATGTACCTTACCATCTCAGCGCAGAAAATGGGCAGTACCTACAACTCCAGTGTAGGGAACTATGTGGACTATCTGGAAAAGGAAAACGAGGATAGGTCGCCCGAACTTAGGGAGGAATTCTTTGACCAAGAGAACGACAGCGTAAGCCCTCAAACGGTCATCGATGAAATAGATGCCAATACGGCCAAGTTAAGACAGAAAGACCCGAAATTCTATTCCATAGTGGTAAGCCCCAACCAAAGGGAACTGAAGGCCATCGGCAATGACCAGAACCTGTTAAGGGAATACACAAGGAAGCTTATGGAGGACTATGCCAAGAGTTTCCACCGCAACCAAGAGGTCAAGGCAGAGAACCTGAAATACTATGCCAAGATAGAACATGAACGCACCTATCGGGGCTTTGACAAACAGGTTCAGGAGAATGCTCCCTACCGAGGGGAGATAGCAAGGCTCAGGAACGAGATACGGAAAGTGGAACGGGGCGAATCCATCGGGAATGTCAATGAGCTTGAAAAAAGAATCAAAGAGCAAGAAAGATTGGCCCCGCACAAACAGGACGGACAGTTAGTGGCAGCCGGAATGAAAAAGGAGGGGCCACAGACCCATATCCATATCATAGTCAGCAGAAGGGACGTGACGAACACCTATACCCTTTCCCCAATGGCCAAGCACAAAGCATCGGAAGTGGAACTAAACGGAAAGACGGTCAAGAGGGGATTTGATAGGGACAGCTTTTACCAATCGGCCGAGAAGACCTTTGACAGGACAACAGGATTTAAACGGAACTATGTGGAATCCTATGTTGGGAGAAAGGCCCATGCCAAGGAACCGGGGAAGTTCTTTGCCAAGGTCATGGGACTGCCCACCAAGGAAAAGGATATGGCCTTTAAACTTCTAAAAACGATGGGTGTAAAGGCACCCAGTATACCGACCAATAAAGTACAGGTGGCGGCCAAGATCATCAAGGCACTTGGAAGGGGAATCGATAAGGCAAGGGGTGCAGGTGAGGACATGGGCTACTGAGATCCAAAAAGTAGGTTGCGCCCTATCGTGTTTTTGCTTCACGCTTATCTATCGGAACGCTACAAAAACCCGATAGGATCCATGCGCAAAAGTTGGGGTAAGAATTTGGGACGCTTGCAGCACTTCACTGCGTTTCGTTCGCCTTTATGAAAGGACTTTTATAAGAAGATTTGATTCAAAGTATTGTGCTATTTCTTGTCCAATAGCTTTTCCAAGTAAGTCACCTTATCTTTTTCAGCTTGAACAAGTCGCTCATAAAGCTCAATTACCTTGTCCAATGGATTGAACGTGCAATGATTATTGAATGTGCCCTCACTGCTATCATTAAAATTGTTGAAATAGTTAATGGCCAACTCTTCAGAAAAGTTATGTATTGCTTCAGGCGTGACCCCCAAGGCTTTGGCAACAGCTTCCAGACGTTCCATATCAAGAGTCTCAGACTGTTCAATTTTGGAAACACTTTGTTGACTGACACCCAACATCTCTGCTAAGGTTTCCTGCTTCATGCCCCTTAGCTCACGGATGCGGCCAATCTTTCTTCCAATGTGGTTGTTCTTTTTTACTGTCTCCATATCCCAAAAATAAACATTCCAGATTTAAATATACGGGTAAATTACCAATGGACGTGGTTGGTTACAACTTTGGATGGTTGGGTACATGGGAACAATGCCGTTGCTTTAGGTAAAACAAAAAATTATGGAGCAACGGACATTCAACTTGGAAGGGACGGACAACCTGGACGAAATTAGGGAAATCGTGTCCAAGGTAGTCGAAAAAGTCGATACCAACCATATCTATCTGACCATTGGAGAGGAACAAGAACCCTACAAATATTGGTTCATCATCGTGACGGGAGATTATGCCAATAGGTTCCGGGAAGAGAAAGAACAGTTCCTGAAAGTATTTTTCAGTATGTATCCCGATTGTGTTGTGAGCTATTTTACGCCCACCCAGATCGGGGAGCAAGAATCGACAGGCACTACCTTTTTTGTAAACAATTGTACCAAGGAAAACTTGATATATACCTGTTTTGAAGATAGAGGTCTTGCGCCGTTCGACGAAAAAGATTTACCAAGAGTCCTTAATAGTTCGAGGACATATTACGAGAAAGAAATTGAAAAGGTTAAGGCATTTCGGAAGGGGGCTGTACCGTTCATGGACGAGGGAAACTTTGAGCTTGCGGGCTTTATGTTCCACCAAACCTTGGAAATGGGATATCGGTTGGCCGAGCACTTCCTTTTGGGCCACACCCATAAAGGCCATTCCATAAGAGAACATCAAAATTTTATTGGGGATAGAAGCAGCACATTCGGGAAAATTTTCCCCCAGAACATTGAAGAAGATTTACGGTTACTGAACAAACTAGACAAATCCTATGTGAAGAGCAGGTACTCCAAAGACTTTATGATAGAGGAGGAACAAGCCGATTTGATAAAAGGATACGTGGATATGTTCATCCTAAAATTGGAGGAATACATGCCCAACGAATTAGATAAATGCCAAAGGAGGATCGATGGTCAGAGTCAATCCAAAATACAAGTACCCTTACCGCAGAACATCGATATAAATCCAAATCAATCCCCTTTGTTGAATAGACTTAGGGAATTGGAAAGCAAGTATTGTGGGACATTGGAACCTTTCCAGGCAAGGGAGCGTTACAGCCTTAAGCTAATCAATGGTGGATACCAAGAAACCATGTTGATGATTACCAATCTGATTAAGGTGTGTATGATGGCCATTGAATATCCCCATGGTGCCTCAAAATGGTTACAAGAACCTGATATTGTCATAGCTGACACAATGGGTCATATTCTTGACCTCATGCCCTATGATGAAATGGAATTTTTGGATGAGGTGAGGCAATTGCTTTCGGAAACGCCATCCTAGGATTAACGACAAAAACTCAGTATGAAATCAAAAATTGAATCCATGAACCCAAATGAAAAAAAGCTCTTAATGTATTTAAGATTCCACGGGAACGACCATACCCCAACACTGGTTCCTCATCCATGGTTCAAGGACAAGTTTCAACCCACATTTTTCTATGTTGACGGCCATGCCGATCTATTGTTGACTGTTCGAGCATTGATATACCTTTCCATGAGGGCTATAAATCCCGAGTTGGGTTCGGACGATATAATGGAAAGGAACGAAGAGGAATTCATCCATCAGGCAATGACCATTGCCAACCGTTTGATGCCAGTCGGGGAAGAAGCTTTGATGGATCATTTGAACATATTTTATAGGGAAGAAAAGAAAGCCAAAGAAGAGGACTGAATTAAGAAAATAACAAATAAAAGGATAGCCATGAAAAAGAGCAAAAAGGAATTGAAGAAACTAATGGAATCGGCAAGATATAAGTTGGAGGTACTGGAGCCTACCAATATACAAAAAGGTAAGTTCAGACCGTCCTTTGTTTTGTTGGATGGATACTTGGATCTTTTTGATACCATAGAAGCATTGATTAATGTTTGTATTTTGGCAACCCAAGGAGAACCATATTCTCCGCCGCACGTAAAACAGCCGGGGGAGGATATACGGAAGACCTTGGAACTGGTAACACAACTTTTGCCTTTTGAAGAAGGGGAGTTCTTGGATGAGGTGAATCGACTATTGAATAAAGACAAATCATGAACCTCTGAATAGGTTGCGTTTTTAATTAAGGTTGATTGATAAAAACTAAAAAATCATGGTAACTCAATATTAGGTTTGACTTAAGTACAAATAAAAGGTTGCTGGTAATGGTTATTAATACCCTTGTTTATTTTACTACAAAAGTGTGGCTCAATTCATTTTGGGCGTCCAAGCAATGTTCTATTCAACTATTCATTTGTAAACTTTATATAATAAATAAATTACAAAATATTTAAAATAGATTACAAAACAAATATCTTTGCTTCATGATAAGTACTGATGACAGGATAGAACAAAAAATCAAAAGATTAAATCCTGGTTCAATCGTCTTCACGGAGGACTTTCAATCATTTGGAAGTTCTGGAGCGGTTGCGGTAGCCTTACACCGTATGGTGAAAAAAGGTATTCTGAGAACATTAGCACGGGGCATATTTGTCAAACCAAAATTCAGCAAGTTGCTAAACCAAGAGGTTTTGCCTTCAACAGAACAAGTGGCCAAAGCTATAGCTAAGCGCGATAGGGCTAGAATACTGCCGACTGGGATATATGCGCAGAATATTTTAGGGTTATCCACACAGGTCCCTTTAAAATCGGTATTTTTGACAGATGGGTCACCGCGAAAAATAACTATAGGAAATCGCACTATCCAGTTCAAAAAAACAACACCAAAAAACCTTGCTTTAAAGGGAAATATAAGTAAACTGGTCGTCCTTGCGCTCAAAGAAATTGGAAAAGACAAAGCAACTGATGATGAGCTTAATAAAATAAAAACACTACTAAAGAGAGAGAATGTCAAAGATTTAAAGCATGATATTTCCTTGGCCCCACAATGGATTGCGGAAATCATGGCCAAAACATTATAATTTCAAAGAAGGCTCGTGTATACTGAAGCCTAAAACACCAATTTTTAACGACAAAAAGTGTGTAACTTGCAAATAATCAAAACAACTCAATTCAAATGAACCTAAAAGAGAACATATCCCTTGAAGAGGTTTGTGGCAAAGTTTTCAATAATAGGCTGTTAGATGTCTCTGAAAGCGGAAAGGCTGCACTGACCCATTACATGCACAACCATCAAAATGGGGTCTCCAAATTCTATAAAAAAGAAGCGGTTCAACATGTTAAGCGTGCTTTAGAGTATGAATATCCTGACGAAAATATCTCTTCACAAATCGCCGAAGAGGCTTTGCAGTACATGATTTTTGATTTTAAAAAGGATGTGCCTTTTCAAGAACCAAAAAACCCAAAATTTAAGTTTATCGATTTATTTGCGGGGATCGGGGGATTTAGAATTGCTATGCAAAGCCTAGGAGGTAAGTGTGTATTTACAAGTGAATGGGATGAAAAAGCTAAAAAAACATACGAAGCGAATTTTGGAGAGGTTCCATTTGGAGATATAACCAAAGAAGAAACCAAGAAATTTATACCCGATGGATTTGATGTTTTATGTGCGGGATTCCCATGTCAAGCTTTCTCTATAGCTGGAAAACGAGGCGGGTTCGAAGATACAAGAGGGACGTTGTTTTTTGATGTTGCAGAAATAATTAAAAGAAAAAAACCCAAGGCGATTTTCTTGGAAAATGTAAAAGGGCTTTTCAATCACGATAAGGGTAAAACGCTTAAAACTATACTAAATGTTCTGAGAAAGGACCTTGGTTATTTTGTTCCCGAACCGAAAATATTAAATGCTAAGGATTTTGGGGTTCCACAAAATCGTGAGCGCATTTTTATTGTTGGATTTAGAGAGGATTTGGGAATAAACAATTTTGAGTATCCAAAACCAACAAAAAAAAATGTAGTCTTTGAGGATATCAAGGAGGAATCTGTTGTTTCCGTAAAGTATTATTTGTCCAATACATACTTGAATACCCTTATAAAGCACAAAAAACGACATGAGAGCAAGGGAAATGGATTTGGGTACGAAATAATCCCAGATGATGGAACCGCCAATGCAGTAGTTTGTGGGGGAATGGGGAGAGAACGAAATTTGGTTTATGATCATAGGTTGGAGGATTTCACCCCAGTTACACATATCAAAGGTGAAGTTAACCGTCAAGGAATAAGAAAAATGACTCCTAGAGAATGGGCAAGGCTTCAAGGTTTCCCTGACAAATTCATCATTCCTGTAGCTGATGCCTCAGCATATAAGCAGTTTGGAAATTCCGTTGCAGTTCCCGCTATTAAAGCAACGGCAAATGAGATTATTAAACGAATATTAAAGAATGTTGACAGGAAATAAAGGTGAATGGAGTGAAATATATGCACTTCTAAAGATATTAGCCGACCAAAACTTGTTTGCTGGTGACAGTGACTTAAAAAAAATTGAAGGCCTAATTTTCCCCATTATCAAAATCCTGCGTGACGAATCAAATGGAACTTATGAATATGCCTATGAAAGTGATTTGATAATTATTAAAGGGGCAGATGAAGAATTTAGGATACCAATAGTACAATTTCAAGAAAAGGCAGTTTTTTTGCTTTCAAAATTAAAGGAAACAACAACTGCGTCTTTTTCAATTCCTGAAATTGAGACTTTTATAAATTCATTCAACTGCGATTCCCTTAAAGCCAAATCATCAGTAAAAAGTGACATTAGAATCGTCATCCATGATCAAAGAACCGGGACGACCCCTGAATTAGGCTTTAGTATTAAATCCCAACTTGGAGGTGCCTCTACTCTATTAAATGCTGGGAAGACAACCAATTTCATTTATAAAATAGAGAATGTTGTTTTAACCAATCAACAGATACAAGCCATAAATGAAATCAACACGAGAAGTAAAATAAAGGATAGAATAGAGAAAATAAAAGAGCTTTCAGGAACTTTGGATTTCGTTAGAACAGAAAGTTCTGTTTTTGGGAATAACCTAACTCTAATTGATAGTGCATTGCCAAAAATTCTTTCTGAATTAACTTGTCTTTTTTTCACTTCTAGTTATACAAAAACTGTCGATTTGGTAAATAAAATTTCAGAAATTAATCCACTTGATTTCAATTTTGAAACGGACCATCCATACTATAATTATAAAATTAAACGGTTCCTAACTGATGTGGCCCTTGGAATGATGCCCGCAAAAGTATGGACTGGAAAATTGGATGCTACAGGTGGTTATTTAGTTGTTAAAGAAGATGGAGAGGTATTATGCTATCATATTTATAATCGTAATGAATTTGAAGATTACTTGCTTAACAATACTAAACTTGAAACAGCCAGTAGTACAAAACATGATTTTGGGACTGCTTACTCAGTTGATAATGAGCAATTTTTTAAACTGAACTTGCAAATTAGATTTTTGAAGTAATGGAGAATCAATTACAGTTTAGAATAAGTTCTGGATTAAAAAATATAATCGGTAGAGATTTAATTACTGATGATTTTGTTGCAATTTTTGAACTTGTAAAAAACTCTTATGATGCTCACGCAACTAAGGTTCTAATTGAGTTTGAAAACCTCAACTCTTCAAACGCTATTATCCGAATAACGGATAATGGAAAAGGTATGAATTATGATGATTTAATCAATAAATGGTTGTTTGTTGCTTACTCTGCAAAGAAAGATGGCACTGAGGATATTGATTATAGGAATAAAATTCAGAGCAAAACCTTCTATGCTGGGGCGAAAGGTATAGGTCGTTTCTCTTGTGATAAGTTAGGATCCAAATTACTTCTTATAACAACAAGAGACGAAGAGAATTCTAAAACAGAACAAATTCAGGTTGATTGGGAAAATTTTGAACAAGACTCAAAAGATGAATTTATCAACATAGGGGTTACCCACAATACCTTGACTAACAACCCTTCAGAATATGAGTCGGGGACCTTATTGGAAATTTCTGGAATTAGGAATGATTCGGAATGGAATTATGATAAACTGATTAGGTTAAAGAATTCACTGTCCAAATTGATTAATCCTTTTGAAAGCAATGAAAATAGAGTTTTTGAAATAGAAATTAAAGCAGAAGAATTTCTAGAACGTGACGAAAAGCAAGAATCTCTAAATAAAAAGGTTAATGGACCAGTAACTAATAACCTTTTGAAAATTCTTAATCAGAAAACAATAAAAATACGTTCTGAAATTTCAGGTGATGGTAGAAAGGTTAAAACAGAAGTATCAGACAATGGGATTTGGCTATTTACGGTAATTACTGACAACTTAAATTACCCTCTATTGAGTGACGTTTTTGTAGAATTATTTTATCTAAATAGAAGTGCTAAAAACAATTTTACGAGAACCATGGGAATTCGAAACACAGAGTACGGCTCTGTGTTTTTATATAAAAATGGAATAAGGGTTTATCCATATGGAGAACCAGGATCAGACCCATTTGAATTAGACAAAAGGCAACAGGCTCGTTTGGGAGACAGACTTGGGACTCAGCAATTAATAGGTAGAATAGAAATAATAGGGTCAAACGAAGATTTTAAAGAGACTACAAGCCGAGATGGAGGATTAATAAAAAATCAATCTTATCATCAACTACTAGACTACTTTATTGACGTAATTGAAAAACTTGAATCTTTTTGGTTAAGTATATATAAATATGGAATTGACACTAGGGGTTACTTTGAAAGTGAAGATGTAGAAATAAAAATCATCAAATCACTTTTGAAAATTAAAGGCTCAGATGGCCCGTTTGAATTTGACTTTAATCCAGACATAATTTCACTAATAACGGATACACAAAATGATAATGACAATGCTTTAACCCTTATCAATTCAATTGAAAACATTGCAATAGGTACTGGGAATAAAGAAATAATTTCAAAAATCAAGAAGGTTAAATCAACATTAGATGATGCGTTAACCATTGCTGAAATAGCTGAAGAAGAAATTAAAGAAAAAGAGAAGGAGATTAGGGAGAAGGAAACACAAAATCTCTTTTTGAAATCCGTACGATCTCAAGATTTCGATGACTTGTTAAGTTTTATGCATCACACTGGAATTTATGCTCAAACTATTAATTCATATTTAAAAAACATATCACTTAAGCTAAGTAGAAATATTGATATTACTAAGGACGATTTGACTGAAATTATTCGCGCTATTAGTTTTGAAGCAAATAAAATTTTAAACATTTCCGAATTTGCCACGAAGGCAAATTTTAGGTTGAAAACAGAAGAGCTGGAGGCAGACATTGTCAATTATCTCGCTGAATACATTTCTAACATTTTGCCTTCAACAAACGATAAAAGTCTTGATATTACATTCCAAAATAATGTGAATGATCCAATCATTAAAAAATTTAAACCTATTGAATTAAATATTCTAATTGATAATCTGGTAGTCAATTCTAGAAAAGCGAAAGCAAACAAGCTGGAAATACAATTAAATGAAAAAAATGGAAAACTGACTTTTCAGTTTAAGGACAATGGCCAAGGAATAAACCCAAAGGATATTAAACGAATTTTTGATTTTGGATATACAACAACTGATGGGTCTGGTTTAGGTCTTTACCACGTTAATCAAATTGTAAATAACTTGCGAGGAAAGATCGATGTTCAAAATAACACAGATAAAGGAGTTACATTTATTATAACAATATGAAAAATAAGTTCATTCTATGGATTGATGATATGCAAAATTGGTCGCATATTATTACAAGTAATCTATCAATTTTAGCAACAGATAAGGATATAAACCTTGTTGTTTTGCCTCAATTAAATGGTGAGGATTTAGAACAAATTTTTATGATGTATCCATTCGATTTAATTGTAATGGATTATCATATGGAACCATTTAACGGTGATGTATATATTGAGCAAATTAGACTAGAGGAACATTTGGATAATATTCCAATTCTTTTTTATTCACAGGACCAAAATGTTGATTTAAGTGCGTTAGTAAGTAGCTTGGAAAATGTTCATGTAACAGATAGAGCCTCTGTGGAGGAAGTAATAAAAGGGTTTATTTTTTGAGATATTTTTATAGCCTTACGCTATCGATAATTTTATGAATTTAGCTATGTCCAAAAATGGGTAAGGCTACATCTTGACGGAGAGATTTTTATCCATTCAGAGAATTCCAGTTTTTGGATGAGCCGGGTAAACTGAGCCACCCGCGCCGGACGAAAGTGAGCAGTGTAAATCAACTGCTTGGATTTGACCTGTCCGTGGGTTAAACTTAGTTTTTATTTTTCAATTTTCTTCTCATTGATTCACCTTTTATGTCGATTCTGTGTGCCGTGTGTACCAAACGGTCGAGTATGGCGTCGGCCAGAGTTCTCTCCCCGATGATGTCGTGCCATTTTGATACGGGCAATTGTGATGCAATTATGGTCGATCTCTGTCCGTGACGATCCTCGATGATCTCCATGAGCGCATGCCTGTTGATATTGTCCAGTGGCTTGAGCCCGAAGTCATCAAGTATCAGTAGGTCCTGTTTTTCAAGCTTGCCTATCTGTTTAGGATAGGAACCGTCAGCTTTTGAGGTCTTCAACATGGTAAAGAGCTTGGCCGTGTTGAAGTACATGACCTTTTTCCCCATGGAACAGGCCTGGTGGCCGATTGCGGAGGCCAGATAGCTTTTGCCGACCCCGGTGCTCCCGGTAATGAGGACATTCTCCCTCTTTTTGATAAAATCGCAGTTGCCAAGGCGCTGTACCTGGTTTTTGTCCAATTGTCTGGAAGGTCTGTAATCCACCGCCTCCATAACGGCAGCATACCTAAAGCGCGCCGATCTGGTCAGGCGTTCTATCCTGCGGTTATGGCGGTCGTCCCACTCGCATTGTACGAGGTAGGCAATGATCTCGTCATTGGTATAGTCGGTGTCCGTTCCGTTGGGCCCCAAGGTCGTTTCAAATGCCCTGTGCATGCCATGGAGCCTGAGCTCCTTCATCTGTTGTATTGTCCTTTCGTTCATATGTAGTATTTAAGTATTTGTCCCTATTCATAATATTTTCCGCCCCGTATGTTCTGGTGCTCGGGCATTTCCAGATTATCATCGGCGCCCTCATCAAGCTTGTCCCAGCCCTTTTTTAGGATGCGCTCGACCATATTGTAATTATATGCACCATATTCCGTTGCCCTTCTACAGGCGCTGTCAAGACGGTCCCTGCCATATTTCTTAGCAAGGTGCAGTACGCCAAGACAGGATTTATAGGATTGTTCGGGATGCTGCTTCT
>NZ_QXFJ01000012.1 GCF_003584165.1 Flagellimonas aequoris
AGCTATGCTCACTTTGGTCCGGCGAAGGTGGTATACTATGTCCGGCGTTTCCAGTTTTAGTATTTTTTCGAGATAGTCACCATTTTTTGGCAATAAACTCGAATTTTAACTAAGAAATTTTTTATGAATGAAAGAAAAACCTTTACAAGAGTAGAATTATATAGTTTGGTATGGGAACAATCTTTGAATGATTTGTCTGAGCGGCTGGAGGTAACCCAACAGCAATTGAAAGCTGTTTGTCGAGAATACAATATCCCTTTACCAAATCGAGGTCATTGGACAAAGGTTAGGTTCAATAAACAAATAACCAAAACACCTCTGCCTAAAATGGAAAACAGAGGCATCAATATAAATTTAGCCTCAGACCCAAAACCCAAAAAATTTAAAACGAGTTACCATAAAAGAGCATATGAATTAGAGCATCAAAGTAATCTACTTTTTAAAGTGCCGAAGAGGATTGTGCAATATCATCCAACAATAAGGAAGAGTAAAAAACTATTGCAGCAATTAGATGAGAGTAAAGATGCTGGATTTTGGGAGTTATCCCAAGAACATGAAATTTTACCCATCCATACTGATCCCAAAATGAGGTCCAGGGCATTCAGATTTATGAACACACTGATTATGGCAATTGAGGCCATGAATGGAAAAATCATCTTTGAGTATGGCCGTTGTCATATAGAGTTGTTCGGTCAAAAAACAGAAATAAATCTTCGCCAGAAGTATCATAGAATACGAGAGAAAGATAAGTCTGGTTGGAGCAGGGAATCATGGAAAAAAAGCGAAAAGTTAGAATTTCAGGCCGGCCCATCATTCAGACATAAAAGTTGGATAGATAGAAAAACTATCCGTTTAGAAGAATACCTTCCACAAATCGTAGCTTGGATTGAAAAAGATTGCAAGTATTGGCATGATTTACGAGCGCAACAAGCAGAGCAAAAAAGGAGGAGAGAACAAGAATTGTTAAAAGAGAAGGAACTTCTGAAGAAAATAGCAGAGGAAAAATCAAAATTGAGACAACTTATCTCAGATTCAGAGAACTGGTATAAGGCTAAACAAATAAGAGGCTACCTAAGTGCATACAAGGATAAAGTAGAACAGAATAAATCTTTGTTAAATGAAGAAATCAAAGTTTATTTAAATTGGGCAAACCAAAAGGCGGATTGGTTGGATCCTTTAACTAAATTTAAAGACCCAATTCTAGGAAAATCAGATTTAGAGTAATACTTCTATGGCCTTGTCAACTACTGATGTATCCAGTTCTTTCAAGTATGCTTGTGTGATCGCCATGTTTTGATGGCCTAGTGATTCACTGATTACATCTGTCGCAACACCTTTTTGCTTAAGGCAATTGGCAAAACTGTGCCGAGCCACATAACTGGTCACAGATTTTTCAATTTCCGCTAATTCAGCGAGGGACTTTAAATCCTTATTATAGTTTTTGAGCACTTTGGTCTTTCGGTTTTCAATCTGGTTTGGGGTAAGCTGGTCATGGAGTAAAATGGGAAAGACATATTTCGTGTCCAATGAGTTTTTGTGATAATAATCTAAGATTTCCTGGACTGGAGGTAGGATTTTAATTGTAAAGTTTCCCTTGGTCTTAGAACGGGTATAATAAATGTTGCCTCCTTTGATGTCCTTCCATTTCAATTTCATCATATCGGCAAAGTTCATCCCTCGGGTATAGAAACTAAAAACAAAATAGTTTTTGCTGTTCAGAAGCTCTGGATTTTCAGAAAGGTCAACATTGATTATTTGTTTTACCTCTTCAAAGGTAAGGGCCCTTTTGGCTCCTCTTCCTTTCAATCTCGATACTTTGTATACACGAAAGGGATAAAGGGATTCCTTTACGATGTTTCTTCTGATGGCACGGTTGTACAACGCCCTTATGGAGCGCATCCTTACACCAATACCGCCGTCTGTGCCACCTCGTGAACGCAGATAGGCCTCATACTTTTCAAGAAAGGCCGGGGTAATGTCCGTAAAGGAAAGGTCTTTGTCAAACTTTAAATATCTAAGAACGGATTTGCTGGTATCGTTGTGGAAACGGGCATTGCCCATTCTGCCAGCTAATTTCAACTCCTCCACTATTTCATCCCAAAAGTCAAAAACGTTTCTTCTAACAGGATTGAAAGCCAATCTAAAGTTATGTTCAAATTCCCTCAAAGAGAAATCATCTTTTTCCATTTCTAACTCTGCAATCACTTTTAATGCCCTGTCCCGAAATTTTAACAATAACCGATTGTCCTGAATAAAATTACTGTGGTTCTTATTGAAGGAGCCAGTGCGTTCGTCCCATTCTTTGGGAAATACATTGTAGATGGTCTTGAAGTATTTGGATCGCCTATCTTTGGTCACACGAAGGCATACTGGATAACTTCCATCGGAAAGCTGTTTTTTTCTTAAAACTGTTCGTACATTGATCATTTTCAGCGGTGTTTTGGGTACAACATAGGTACAACAAATGGTCATTTAAAGGTAGTATTGATGCTTCTAAATGAAAAGAAAAATTTCATAAAACATTGAATATCAACACATAAGAAACCAAATGAAAATTTATGACAACTAAAAAAAGCTGCTCATAATCAGGTGGTCCCTGGTTCGAGCCCAGGTGGGACCACTCAAAACCTCTTCAAGTCATTGATTTGAAGGGGTTTTGAATTTTAACACAACACACAATAAGCGTTGTTTCAACACTTATATCCTCGCAAACCCCTACTTCTAGCAAGTGTTTCACAATTTCTGTTCACCCCTTACATTTTTGTTTTTTACAGGTAAAGGTTTGTTATTCAGCCCATCTTCCTTTAGACATTGAGTTATTATTGGTAAATTGAGCCAACTAAGATTTAACTAAATGAGCAAATTCTATTACAACGAGGAACAGGAATCCTACGATGCCATCGTGGTGGGAACGGGCATCAGTGGCGGTTGGGCCGCCAAGGAACTCTGTGAGAACGGTCTCAAGACCCTGGTCTTGGAGCGTGGCCCCATGAAAAAACACCGCGAGGACTACCCAACGGCCAATTTGGATGCTTGGGATCTTCCACATCGCGGGCGACTGACCAGGGAACAAAAGGCCAGACAAGAAAAACAATTACGCACCAGTTATTTGGGTAACTCTGCCCACAACTTCTGGTTCGTGGACGATTTGGAACACCCCTACAATGAAATCAAGCGTTTCGATTGGCAACGGGGCTACCATGTGGGCGGACGCTCCATCATGTGGGGACGTCAAAGCTACCGCTGGAGCGACATCGACTTCGGTGCCAACAAGAACGATGGTATCGCCGTGGACTGGCCCGTGCGCTACAAGGACATCGCCCCTTGGTACGATAAGGTGGAAAGCTATATCGGCGTGTCAGGGGAAATGCTGGGATTACCACAATTGCCTGATGGAGTTTTTGAACCCATGATGGAACTCAATTGCGTGGAGCAAGTGGTTCGCGAAAAAGTAGCGGAAAATTTTGGTGGCCGTGTCGTTACTGCCGGTAGGGCGGCCCACATCAACAGTGACAAGAAATTCGAGGGCGACGGCCGAGTGCGCTGCCAGTTCAGGAACCGATGTATCCGAGGATGTCCTTTCGGGGCCTATTTTAGCAGTTTGTCATCAACGTTGCCCGCTGCGGAAAAAACAGGAAACCTTACCCTAAGACCAGATAGTATCGTACATGAGGTCATCTACGACCCCAATACCCAAAAGGCAACGGGCGTCAAGGTAATCGACAGGGAGACCAATGAGGAGTTCGAGTTCAAGGCCAAGGTCATCTTCCTTTGCGCCTCCGCGATAGCTTCCGCTTCCATTTTGATGCAGTCCAAGTCGGATAGGTTCCCCAATGGTCTTGGAAATGATTCCGACCAATTGGGAAGGAACATTATGGACCACCACTTGGGCGTTGGAGCCTCTGGAAAATTTGATGGGTTCGAGGACAAATACTACAAGGGAAGGAAGCCCAACGGGATCTACATCCCAAGGTTCAGGAACCTTGGTGGCGATTCCGACATGAAGACCTTCAAACGTGGTTACGGGTACCAAGGAGGTGCCGGAAGGGGTAACTGGGAACAGACCGTCGCCGAACTTTCCTATGGAAAAGAATATAAGGACGCCATGATGAATGCAGGGGGATGGACTTTTGGTATGGGAGGTTTTGGAGAAACCCTTCCATACGAGGATAACAGAATGACCCTTGATTACGACAAGAAGGACAAGTGGGGACTGCCCACCGTGACCTTCGATGCGGAATTCAGGGACAATGAATGGAAAATGCGGGAGGATATGAAAGAACAGGCAGTAGAAATGCTTACCAAGGCAGGCTTGAGGGATGTTCAACCGTTTGACAATCCAGGTGCCCTCGGTTTGGGTATCCACGAGATGGGTACGGCGCGTATGGGCCTCGACCCGAAGACCTCCGTGGTGAACGGGAACAACCAGGTGCACACCTGCAAGAACGTCTACGTGACCGACGGCGCCTTCATGGCCTCTGCCAGCTGCGTGAACCCCTCGCTCACCTACATGGCATTCACCGCAAGGGCCGCCAACCATGCCGCCCAGGAACTCAAAAAAGGAAACATCTAATGGAAAGAAGATCAGCACTCAAGAACATGGGGATGGCCTTCGGCTACGCCGTGGCGACCCCCACACTGTTAAGCCTGCTCCAGGGCTGCAAGGACAAACCTGCCTATGCGGAATGGACGCCCGGCTTTCTGGACAAGGGACAGGGACAGGCCCTGGCCACCACCCTGGACGTGATCCTTCCCAGGACCGACACCCCCTCGGCCACCGAGGTGAACGTGCACGCCTTCATCGACTCCTACCTGGACGAGGTGATGCCCCTGGACCAGAGGGACTTCGTGATGATGAAGATGGAGAAGTTCTACGACAGGGCACTGGAGGACTCCGGCAAGACGGAGCTGGCGGAGCTGGAAGCAGCGGACATCGAGCCGGTGCTCGCCACCTACCTGAAAAAGCGCACCGACGAGGAGGAACAGGCGCACAACGAGGCGGTGATGGACTACATGCAGGCCATCATGCAGGGGGGCGAGGCCACCCTGGACGACGAGGTGGCGCGCTATACCTTCGCCAACGAGCTCAGGGACCTGGCCACATGGGCCTACAAGTCCTCGGAGAAGGTCGGCGAGGAGGTACTGGCCTACCTGCCCATCCC
>NZ_QXFJ01000013.1 GCF_003584165.1 Flagellimonas aequoris
TTTTTGTGAAAAAGGACCATGGCGAACAAGCAGATAGACATGCGAAAAATAAAAAGGATATTCAAGCTCTACACCTCGGGTGTGAGCAAGCGGCGGATAAGCCAGCAGTTGGGCATCTCCCGCAATACAGTGGCCAAGTACATCGATTTCTTCAAGCGTTACCGTCTGACGGCCTATGAGGTTGAGAAGATGACCCTGGAGGAACTGCACGGCCTCTTCAAGGCCGACCAAAGGCCGAAGAGCCCAAAACTGGTCGAGCTACAGCGGTACTTTCCCTACTTTGACAAGGAAATAAGAAAGACCGGGGTGACCCGACAGTTGCTCTGGGAGGAATATTATGCCAAGCATCCCGATGGGTTCAGGCTCTCACAGTTCAAGTACTGGTACGCCGAATGGCAAAAGGAGACCTCCCCCGTGATGCGGATGGAGCACAAGGCCGGCGACAAGCTTTTCATCGATTTTACGGGCAAGAAGCTCACCATTGTCGACAGGGACACCGGGGAGCTAAAGGAACTGGAAGTGTTCGTGTGCATATTGGGCAGCAGCCAGTATACCTACGTGGAGGCATGTGCCAGCCAGAAGCTCGAGGACTTCATCCGCTGCACCGAGAACGCACTGTGGTTCTACGGCGGTGTGCCGAGGGCACTGGTGCCCGACAACCTTAAGTCGGCCGTTACCAAGAGCAGCCGCTATGAACCAAAGGTCAACGAGGTGTTTGCCGACTTTGCCGAGCATTACGAAACGGCTGTCCTTCCCACGCGCACCTACAGGCCAAGGGACAAGGCCATAGTGGAGAACGCCGTGCGCATCATCTACACAAGGGTGTTCGCGCCCTTACGGAACGAGACCTTCCACAGTGTGGCCGATATCAACACCGCGATCCGGGAACTGTTGGAAAAGCACAACGACATGTCCTTCAGGGGAAGGGAATACTCCCGACGTTCACTGTTCCTCGAGGTGGAAAGCCGGGAACTGATGCCCCTGCCCGAAAAACGCTATGAGATAAAACGGTACGCCCAGGCCACCGTGCACAAGAACAGCCATATCTACCTTGGCAGGGACAAGCACTATTACAGCGTACACTACAGGCATATCGGCAAACAGGTAAAGCTTGTCTATACCGACAGTATGGTCGAGGTCTACCATAAACATGAAAGGCTGGCCGTGCACCGAAGAAACAGGAAACGTTACGGCTATACCACTTTGGCCGAGCACATGCCCTCCCACCACCGCTTCGTCAGCGAATGGAGCAGTGAAAGGTTCATTGCCTGGGCCGGAAACATAGGGGAAAGCTGCCAAGGCTACATCATGGCCATATTGGACAAGAAGCAGCATCCCGAACAATCCTATAAATCCTGTCTTGGCGTACTGCACCTTGCTAAGAAATATGGCAGGGACCGTCTTGACAGCGCCTGTAGAAGGGCAACGGAATATGGTGCATATAATTACAATATGGTCGAGCGCATCCTAAAAAAGGGCTGGGACAAGCTTGATGAGGGCGCCGATGATAATCTGGAAATGCCCGAGCACCAGAACATACGGGGCGGAAAATATTATGAATAGGGACAAATACTTAAATACTACATATGAACGAAAGGACAATACAACAGATGAAGGAGCTCAGGCTCCATGGCATGCACAGGGCATTTGAAACGACCTTGGGGCCCAACGGAACGGACACCGACTATACCAATGACGAGATCATTGCCTACCTCGTACAATGCGAGTGGGACGACCGCCATAACCGCAGGATAGAACGCCTGACCAGATCGGCGCGCTTTAGGTATGCTGCCGTTATGGAGGCGGTGGATTACAGACCTTCCAGACAATTGGACAAAAACCAGGTACAGCGCCTTGGCAACTGCGATTTTATCAAAAAGAGGGAGAATGTCCTCATTACCGGGAGCACCGGGGTCGGCAAAAGCTATCTGGCCTCCGCAATCGGCCACCAGGCCTGTTCCATGGGGAAAAAGGTCATGTACTTCAACACGGCCAAGCTCTTTACCATGTTGAAGACCTCAAAAGCTGACGGTTCCTATCCTAAACAGATAGGCAAGCTTGAAAAACAGGACCTACTGATACTTGATGACTTCGGGCTCAAGCCACTGGACAATATCAACAGGCATGCGCTCATGGAGATCATCGAGGATCGTCACGGACAGAGATCGACCATAATTGCATCACAATTGCCCGTATCAAAATGGCACGACATCATCGGGGAGAGAACTCTGGCCGACGCCATACTCGACCGTTTGGTACACACGGCACACAGAATCGACATAAAAGGTGAATCAATGAGAAGAAAATTGAAAAATAAAAACTAAGTTTAACCCACGGACAGGTCAAATCCAAGCAGTTGATTTACACTGCTCA
>NZ_QXFJ01000014.1:5000-67053 GCF_003584165.1 Flagellimonas aequoris
GTCTTATGATTTCCGAATCACTATAAATTCTTTCAACATCCAACAATTGACCATCCATTCCAGAGGCAAAGACAAACAATCTTGCCGTGTTGGTGCCATAAAAATTGGCAGGAATGGCAATGGTTATCAATCTTCTCAAAATTTCAATAGGGTATTCTTCCATGCTTTCATTTCCCAGGGCGTCCAAAGCTTTGATATAAACACTAATTGCCCCAGTGGCAAAAGCAGCAGGGTCTAATTCCCACTCATAGTTGGGTGCGCTTTCAATAAGGAGTTGAGGGGATTCCCCCAATAGAAACTCGACTGAAGTAATATCCGAATATTCATCTGTAACAGTAGGATTAAAAAGTGTTGGTTCATCAATGATTTGATTGACCTCTAGTGATTCCAAAGCAATTGTCGGCCCTGTATTATCAGCAATGAAATTAACCTCATAGTTGGTTGTGTTCTGTGCCAAATCAACAGCTACAATTTTGAAAATATTATTTCCATCATTCAAATCCAATGTATTGATGTTGATTTCATAGACTTCATCCGTTATTTCTTGAAGTAGTATATTGTTCAAGTAGGTTTCCACAGAGGTCAAACCTTCATTGTCACTTACCTCAAATGTTACGGCATTGGTATCTCCGTTAATAATACTTGTATTGGATAATGAAACATTGGAAACAGAAGGCAACTCATTGTCTATATGTATAATTTGCTCCGAAACACCTTCGTTTCCAGAAGTATCCGTCGCAACAATTTTTAGTATGTAATCTTGGAACTTTCCAGTACTCGGAATCTTTGAGGAATAATTTGAAAGGTCAATCGTGAGTTGAAACGGTGCACTATTATCCTCGCCTACTTTTTGATTGTTTATAAATGCTTCCACTTTAGCTACTCCACCAGCATCTTGTGCATTTATATTAATGGTAATTTGATTGCTAAAAACAGGGGGTTCTCCAGTCGAATTGTTGCTAGAACCTGCAATTTGGACGGTAACTGTCGGTGCGATTACATCTGGTTCCGGCTCCGGCTCTGGATCTCCAGAATCTGAGGAGCAAGAAATAACGAAAAGGACAAAAATTAAAATTTGGAAGGGTAAGTATTTTTTCATGCACAAGGTTGGGTTTGATTTTTTTTAAATCTAACTCAATTTGTCAATATCACAAAAATGGAATCAAGAAATGTCAGAATATTCGACAACAAGCATTTGAGATTACATTGGAGCTAAGGCTTTATACCAAATGGGCAATCCCTACCCTCCGCTACCGCTAGTTTACAACTAGTGGTATAGCGTACGAGTAAGAAAGGTAAATTACGAGAAAGGCCATAGCTAAATCATAGTCGTGGCTTTTCCTTTTCGTATGTTTAGGATGCCACGGGTACCAAATACGACTTATTGTCTTTCCTGTTATTTTCTAATAAGATTAACTTAATATTTGATTTACGATGGGGCAAGAATATAATAAACTTGAAATAATTCAGGATTAACTTCAAAGGAACATGCCAAAAGTAACTTTGAAACAAACCTCCAGGCATGCGCATCGTAGTACAAAGATTGTTCCCGTTCTTTTTGTTGTTGGCCATACTTTTTCCTTTTTTGTTTTTCGATAAAGGAGTAATCCTACTTTTTGTAAACGGACAGCGAACCCCTTTTTTGGATTCTGTTTTTATCAAATCCAGTTCATTGGGAAATGCAATTACCGTGGCATTTGTCATGGTTCTGGTTCTTCGGTTTAAATTAAAATGGCTGGCCATTTTTCTATTGGCCTTTGCCCTTCAGATCATATTGGTGCTCCTGTTCAAGAAAGGGTTCTATTCAGGTGAATTAAGGCCTTATCTCTATTTTTACAGATCAAGGTTGGGCAACTTGATCCATTTGGTGGAAGGGGTCAAAATCAGATATGTTAATTCCTTTCCCTCGGGCCACACGGCTACCATATTCTTTTTGGTCTCCTTTTTTGCGTTGTTGTCCCGTAACCGCTCTGCCAGTTGGGTTTTGATGTCCCTTGGGTTGGTAGTAGGTATATCCCGTATTTACTTGGTCCAACATTTATTTGTGGATGTCTATTTTGGGATTCTTTTTGGTACACTTTCCTCAACTTCCGCTTATTTGATAGTGAAAAGGATTCCTAAAAAATGGCACTCCAAACAAATTCATATTGATGTACAACAAGTGCAACAGACAACCCAAAATGCACTAAGACAGTTGTTTAATGGCTAATTTGTAGTCATTTGATACTTTGAGCTATTGAAAAAATACGATTCCCTTCTCGTTTTTCTTTTCGGACTGTTGATCTGTACCTCCTTTGTTGGTCTCTATCCCATATATATATTGGATGAAGCCCGAAACTCAGAGGCAGCTCGGGAAATGTTGGTTTCTGGCAATTATATAATCCCTTTCTTCAATGGACAATTGCGAACCGATAAACCGCCCTTACATTACTTTTTCATGGTGCTGGGCTATAAAATCTTTGGGGTAAACGCGTTGGGCGCGCGGTTTTTTTCAGGATTTTTTGGTGCGCTTACCCTGTTTATGACCTATTGGAGTGTGAAAAGATGGTTCCACCCACTGGTGGCCAAGATTACGGTAGTGGTTTTAATGTCGTCCTTATTCTTTGTACAGGAATTTCATTTGGCAGTACCCGACCCCTACCTCATTTTTTTTGTTACCCTATCCCTTTTTTCCTTTTATGGTTTCTACAAAACACAAAGAATAAGTTGGTTGCTTCCATTTTATGTAGGAATGGCCTTGGGCATATTGACCAAGGGTCCCATTGCGATCGTATTACCAGGGCTGGTCATACCTATTTTTCTGTGGGTGCAAAAGGAATTCAATCTTAGGAACGTTTTGAAATTAAAACCATTCCTTGGCCTGTTGCTCATCATCTTGATTGCTGGTCCTTGGTATTATCTCGTTCATCTTTACACTGATGGGGAGTGGACCAAAGGCTTTTTCTTGGACCATAACCTATCCAGATTTGGTTCGGAAAAGGAAGGACATGGAGGTCTTTTCCTCATAACACTATTGTATGTGCTGTTGGGAATGCTGCCCTTTTCAGTGTTCCTTGTTCAAGGGTTTGTAAGGGCATGGAAGGTTAGAAAAACAAACGATTTTGTACTGTTCTCTTTTTTGGTCTCGGCCATTACCATAGTTTTTTTTAGTATTTCCAGCACCAAGCTTCCCAATTACCCGATGCCCAGCTATCCGTTCGTAGCTATCTTGATCGCCTTTTATCTATATCAGACCTATCAAGGGGGAAAAAGAACACGAGCACTCACAGTAAGTCTATTGTTTTTGATGTTGATTGGTATTTTACTGCCCATTGGAGGATGGATTGGCCTGTCCATGGAAAAATCATTGTTCAACTTGAGATATATCAGTCTATTTTTGATTTTGACCAGTATCACTGGTTTGGCATCTTTCTACTTTTATCTATCGGGAAGGTTTAAAACTACCTTCAAGTGGATTGCGGGAGGATGGATATTGATGGGACTGTGCCTTTATGGGTTTATTTATCCTTCATTGACCCAGCACAGTCCGGTTTCCAAAGCTTTAGAACAACTGCCTGCAAATGCTGATATGGTTGCCTATAAAAGATTTGATAGTGCATTTCCTATCAATTTTCAAAGAACCTTTCCTGTGCTGGATTCTTTGGAAGAAATCCATGCTTATTTGAAAGAACATCCAGATGCTTTCATCATTACCAATACCAGAAACAAGGAAGATTTGCAACAATTGGAAAGCTTGCACCTTGTTCTGGAGCAAAAGGCCCTTTTTGAGAACCACACCACCAGAATCTATACCAAATAGGCAATCCCTACACCTAAAATAATGACCAACAACTTTCTCAGGTTGAAGGCATGTCCTTGGGAACTTTCAAATAGGATGATGGTCGAAATGTGGAAAAACACCCCAATGGCCAAAGCGGTCAAAAATTGGCCATAATTGGCAATCCATGGTGAAGTGGACAGGTAACTCCCCAAAGGTGTCATCAAGGAAAAGGCAGCTACGAACAACAATATGGAACCCAATTTCATCTTGGAGTTCACAAAAAAGATACTCAGGATGATGGCAATAGGAATTTTGTGGATGACGATTCCATACAAAATGGAATTGTTTCCGTGAATGGGAACGCCCTCCACCAAAGCATGGATGGAAAGGCTTAGGAATAATAAGGTCGGAAATTTATTCTCCTTTAGATGGATGTGCATGTGTCCGTGCTCCGCTCCCTTGGAAAAGAACTCCAAAAAAATCTGCAATAAAATCCCACCCAGAATGAATAGGGCAATGGTCTTTGGGTCGTTGCCTTCATAAACTTCCGGCAATAGCTCAAAAAAGGTCAGGGATAACAAAAAGGCACCACTGAAGGCCAATAAAAGCTTAATGTTACCTGTATTTTCTGGCTTGATGAACCATACAAAGGCAAACCCGGTCCAAACGGCCAAAATGGGAATCAGGTAAACGAGAATTGAAGGAAAATCCATAGGCAGACTTGAAGGAGTAAAAATAGCCTATTTTTGCCGAAAGATGTATTGACGGTATGGCAGGAAATTTTAAAATGATGGCGAAGACCCTGTATAGTTTCGAACCTATTTTGGCAAAGGAACTTAGGGATCTAGGTGCCGGACATGTTGAAGAGGGGGTAAGGAACGTAACTTTTGAAGGAGATACGGGATTTATGTACAAGGCCAATTTGTGTTTGCGCACGGCGTTAAAAGTGTACAAGCCACTCAAAACATTCAAGGTTTTTAATGAAAAGGACCTTTATAACCACATCTACAGTTTGGATTGGCCGGCTCTGTTCGATGCGGAAAAGACCTTTGCCATTGATTCCACGGTAACATCGGATGTGTTCAACAATTCCATGTTCGTGTCCTTAAAGGCCAAAGATGCCATTGTGGATAAGTTCCGAGCGGTGGTGAGGCAACGTCCCAATGTCAGCACACAAGATCCGGATGTCCGGATCAATATCCATATTTTTAAGAATACCTGTACCGTTTCCTTGGACAGTTCTGGGAATTCACTGCATCAACGGGGATACCGTATTTTGACCAATATTGCCCCGATCAATGAGGTGTTGGCCGCTGGATTACTCTTGAGGAGTGGTTGGGATGGGCAGACCGACTTTTTGGATCCCATGTGTGGTAGTGGTACTTTTTTGATCGAGGCGGCCATGATCGCGTGCAATGTTCCGGCCAACATCAACAGGGAATCCTATGCCTTTATGCATTGGAAGGATTATGATTCGGAATTGCACCAAAAAATAGTGGAGGCCAGTTTAAAAAAGACCAGGGAATTCCATCATAAAATCTTGGGGTATGACAAGGCACCTTCAGCAGTGAGAAAATCTCAAGAAAATGCGGAAAATGCCAATTTATCCGATTATATCACCGTGGAACGCAAGGATTTCTTTTATACGGAAAAGCCTGTGGAAGGAAAGCTCCAAATGGTGTTCAATCCACCATACGGGGAGCGTTTACCCATTGAGGTGGAGGAGTTTTACGCCAAAATAGGGGATACCTTAAAACAGAGTTACCCTGGAACAAATGCATGGATGATTACTTCCAACCTTGAGGCCCTTAAATTTGTAGGGTTGAAACCATCCCAAAAAATCAAGGCTTTCAATGGTAAACTGGAAGCCAAATTTGTACAGTACGAAATCTACGAGGGAAGCCGTAAAGCCAAACATCACAATAATCCAAGTTAAGAATGTAACAATGGGTTGAAAAATTTGGTCAAGTGAATTATTTCATTAGCTTTGGTAAGTTTTTAAAAGCAAAAACTAACTAACTCAATCTAACTTCAAAGAAAAAGAGCCTGATTAATCAGGCTCTTTTTTATTTATCCGACCAAATGGCAAGTTCATTGCCCGAAGGATCTGTAAAATGGAACCTTCTTCCGCCTGGAAACGAAAAGATTTCCTTGACAATGGTCCCTCCCGATTTCATTACTTTTTCTTGTATCCCCTCCAAGCTTTCATGGTATAGGACAACGAGTGCCCCATTGGATATTTTCTCGTTAGTATACTCAAAGCCACCATCCAGTCCGCTATCGGAAAAAGCAATATAATCAGGCCCATAATCGGTAAAGGTCCATCCAAAGGCTTGGCCATAGAACTCCTTGATCTTGGCAAGATCGTTTGCCTTAAATTCGATGTAGTTAATGCGGTTGTTTTCCATTTTTATTGTTGATCAGGTTCTTTCTTCTTTTTGGATTTTTTGTAGAAAGGAATCAAATAGCTGATGGAATAATTGTAGTTCACCCCAAAATTGCTGCCATCGGTAACCTTGTTGAATCCAGGAATCCAAAGATTGGGAAAGTTGTCGTCCTCTTTATTGGTGACCAAAAACCCAAGTCGTGCGCTCATGCCCACGTAGATATTTGCAAAAAGCTCTGCTTTGATACCAACCACGAACTCCAGCCAGGAAGCCGTCAGTCCAGTAAATTCGCGGCCCGGTTCGGCACCGGCCAAAAATTCTTGGTTGTAGTATTGATTTGTATCATAGATGGAATAATCGTTCAAGGTTTGGCTAAAGCTCGCCACTGCATACCGTCCCCCAAGAATGATGGAATTGTTCATTCCAAACCAATTTTCATAGGTGTTCATATCCACTCCCGCCTTTATGTAACTTCCCGATGTTTCAAAATTGTACAAAAGGGTCTGTGCCAAGTTTTCGGATTGTGTTTTGGTTTCATTGCCAATTTCGGCTGCCAAATACAACTTGTGGGTAAGACGGTAGTCCCCGACCAGCTCAAGGCCAGTATAATCCTCATCAACAAAAGAAAGGACCAATTTGCTTATATCCGCACCCACTCGAAGACCATACTGCTCCTTGTACTCCACGGTATCCTTTTTTTGAAGGTCGATGGGTTCGCTTTGCCCCAATAGCATCAAGGGCATTAAGGCTAAGGTGAGGCTAATAGTATATCTTGACATGGACGTTGTTGGAGTTTTCTATGGATTCTTGGACCACTTTAATGTCCTGGATCCAGTTATTGGCACTTGCGGGCAAGGTTACGCTCAGGTTGTCAAAATTCATCACGAAACCGCAGGCCCTTGATAAAAAGGCTTCCCTTGTGGTGTAAGAAAATGTGAGGGTGTCAATGTTTCCCGTTTCCTCGCCGGTATCCGCATCGTCTGCAGAATTGGTGATGAACGCAAAGGAAGTGGTCATGGCATCCGAACGGAGTGGAATCCCTATGGAATCCAAATTATTTGAACGGTCAGTAATGGTATTGATGGTACTGTCCAAAATTACTTCCTTGATCCGTAATGATGGTACATCCTTGCTGGCCGTAGTATCGTCAATATCATAAAAACCGATTACCAGCAACGGGGTATCCCCGTCTACGCAGATATCATCCTTTTCACAGGATGAAACATAAATGACCAATGAGAGAATAAGTAGGATGGGGATAATTTTCTTCATTCCGGTTTCTTGTCCTTATTAATTAAAGTGTAGCCCGTTTTTCCAAAAGTACAACATTTTCAACGTGATGGGTCTGTGGAAACATATCCACGGGCTGCACCTTGGTGACTTCATAAAATTCTTTCATAAGAGCCAAATCCCTGGCTTGGGTTGCGCTGTTACAACTCACGTAAACGATTTTGGGTGGGGCCACTTGCAATAATTGTTCCACCACATTTTTGTGCATGCCATCGCGCGGGGGATCGGTAATGATCACATCGGGTTGCCCATGTTGCGCAATGAATTGCTCGTTGAAGACACTTTTCATATCCCCAACAAAGAATTCAACGTTGCTAATGTTATTGTGTTGGGCATTCGCCTTGGCATCTTCAATGGCTTCAGGCACGGATTCTACCCCAATCACTTTTTTAGCCTTTTTTGACACGAACTGGGCAATGGTTCCGGTTCCGGTATATAGGTCATAAACCAGTTCATCGCCGGTTAGACCTGCAAAGTCACGGGTCACTTTGTAGAGTTCAAAGGCCTGCTCCGAGTTGGTCTGGTAGAACGACTTGGCGTTGATCTTGAATTGCAACCCTTCCATTCCTTCAAAAATATGGTCCCGTCCCGAAAAGCAAATTACTTCCTGATCGTAAATGGTGTCATTTTGTTTGGAATTGATGACGTAGAGCAAAGAGGTGATTTCTGGAAAGGTTTGGGCCAAATGGTTCAAAAGCAGTTCCCGTTGTTCTTTTTTGTCTTCAAAAAATTGAATGAGCAACATGATTTCCCCTGTGGAAGCGGTGCGCATCATCATGGTGCGCAAAAGCCCCTCTTGTTTGCGGGGATCAAAGAAGGACAATCCATTTTCGGAGGCAAATCTTTTGGTTTCCAATCGGATGGCATTGGAAGGGTCTTGTTGTAAGTGACATTTTTTAATGTCCAAAATCTTGTCCCACATCCCTGGAATATGGAATCCCAGGGCCTTGCGGTCATCAATATCCTTCTCAGAGTTGATTTCCGATTCGGTCAACCACCGACTATTGGAAAAAGAAAATTCCATTTTGTTCCGATAAAAATATTGCTTCTTGGAACCCAATATGGGGCTGATTTCCGGCAGTTCAAGATGACCAATGCGCTTTAAATTGTTCTCGACCTCGTTTTGTTTGAAATGAAGTTGGTGCTCGTAGGCCATGTTTTGCCATTTACAACCTCCACAAGTGCCAAAATGTTGACATTCGGGCTGGGTCCTTTTATCGGAAAGGACATGGAAATGGGTAGCAGTGCCTTCAAAATAGGCACTCCTCTTTTTGGTGGTCATCACGTCTACTACATCACCTGGGACGGCATTGGACAGGAAAATGATCCTGCCATCCGGTGCCTTGCCCACAGATTTTCCCTTGGCTCCGGCATCAACAACCGTTACATTTTCAAAAGTCTGTCGCTTGTTCTTTTTACGCATGGCGCAAAAGTAATTTCTTTTTGGTATTTGATGGCTCCTAGCTTCTTAAATTGAACCTAAACTTTCCGCGTATCACGTTCTAGAATCAAGCACCACAAAGCCATGCTTTTGAACAATAATTTGTAATTTGCGGGCACTTCTAGGGATGATTTCTCTCCCACGCTGCTTTTTCGAGTCCTCGAAAGAATAAAGGTATTGTAGGAATGGTTGTTTTATGAATTTAAAAAATTATTGAAATGGCTGTTTTAGAGCATTTAACATCGCAGCAAGCGATTGATTTGGAAAACAAGTACGGAGCCCATAACTATCACCCATTACCTGTGGTTTTGAGCAAAGGCGAAGGTGTTTATGTATGGGATGTGGAAGGCAAGAGATATTATGATTTTCTCTCCGCTTATTCTGCAGTGAACCAGGGGCATTGCCACCCAAAGATCGTAGGCGCCATGATGGAGCAGGCCCAAACCTTAACCTTGACCTCCAGGGCTTTTTACAATGATATGTTGGGGCAGTACGAACAGTATGCTACGTCTACCTTTGGATTCGACAAATTATTGCCCATGAATACGGGGGCAGAAGCTGTGGAAACCGCTTTGAAGATTTGTAGACGATGGGCCTACCAGAAAAAGGGAATTCCTGAAAATCAGGCACAGATAATTGTTTGTGAAAATAATTTTCATGGGAGGACCACGACCATCATTTCGTTTTCCAACGACCCAGTTGCACGAGAAGATTACGGGCCTTATACCGAAGGGTTCATCAAAATAGCATATGATAATTTGGTGGCTCTTGAAAAGGCTTTGCAGAACAATCCCAATGTGGCCGGTTTCTTGGTGGAACCCATCCAAGGTGAAGCTGGAGTGTATGTCCCATCTGAGGGATATTTGTCGGAGGCCAAAGACCTATGTAAAAAATACAATGTGCTATTTATTGCTGATGAAGTACAAACGGGAATCGCCAGAACGGGTAAAATGCTTGCGGTGGACCATGAAAATGTAAAACCCGATATTTTGATCTTGGGGAAGGCTCTTTCAGGGGGAGTTTACCCAGTTTCAGCGGTTTTGGCCAATAATGAAATCATGGACGTGATAACACCGGGTAGTCATGGCAGCACGTTTGGTGGAAACCCAGTGGCGGCGGCAGTGGGCATTGCTGCCCTCGAAGTGATCAAGGAAGAACAATTGGCGGAAAATGCCATGGAGTTGGGAGAAGTGTTCCGAGAAGAATTGAACAAGTTCATCCCATCTTGCGATTTGGTGACCCAGGTTAGGGGAAAGGGATTGTTGAATGCCATTGTGATCAACGATACGGAGGATAGTTCCACGGCGTGGGATATTTGTATGGCACTGAAGGAAAATGGTCTCCTGGCCAAACCTACCCATGGAAACATTATCCGTTTTGCCCCACCTTTGGTGATGAATCACGAACAGTTATTGGATTGTGTGGATATTATCATCAAGACCCTTAAAGAGTTTGATAAGTAAAAAGTTCATTAGGATACAGCCGCTTCCAAGAGTTCCAAACTCATTTCATCGGCATTGAAAGCTGCTTGGACTCCCACTGGAAGTGTAAAATTATTGGGGACATGCCCAAAGCTCATTCCATAGGCTGCGGGCATACCCAAAGAGGCTATCCGGTCCATGATGACTTCTTTCAGAGTGAAATTATCCTCTTTTCTTTCACGGTTACATCCTTTGCAAACCCCGAACACCACGCCCTTTGCTTTTTTAAAAGTTGCGCCTTCGATCAATTGGGTAAGCATCCGGTCAATACGATAGGGAGCCTCTTCCACATCTTCCAAAAAAACAAGTTTGTCCGTAAAATCGATTTCATGGGGCGTACCGATCAAAGCGTTGACCAAGGTCAAACTGCCACCTGCCAATTCTCCTTCACAGGTGCCCGGAGTGATGGTGTATCGATTGTATTCAGGATTTTCCAAAAACTTGGAATCGGTGAGTTTTGCATTTTTGATTTTTTGGGAGTCCTTGCCCTTCATCAATACCTTTTTAAAGTATTTCTGGCTGTAGGCATCGTCTATGGTACTACCCACGGGTCCATGGAAACACACAAGGCCTGTTTCTTTATAAATGGCCTGGATCAAAGCCGTGATATCACTGAAACCGATCAAGACTTTTGGATTCTTCTTGATACTTTCATAATCCAGTTGGTCCAAAATCCGGGTACATCCATACCCGCCACGGGCACATAGGATACCATCTATCTTGGGATTGGCAAACATTTCGTTTACATCTTTGGCCCGCTCCTCATCCGTATTGCTGAAATAGCCATAATTCCCGATCAAGCGTTCGGTATGATAGGTCTTGAACCCCATTTCCTTTAAAGTTGCCAGTGCCTTTTCCAATACCTCTGGTTTTATGGCGTAACCTGGCGCCACCAAACCGATGGTATCTCCCTTTTTCAACTTTTTGGGTTTTATTCTTGAAAGAGTGGATGGTGTAAGCTCGTTTCCCCATCCAGTATTAGGCAATAATGTGGCCGCTCCGAGTACCGTGGCGGATTTAATAAAAGTTCTTCGCTTGGACATGTACTTTTGATTTCTTTAGATTATACGCTGGCAACTAGGCCAAGCTAAATATCCATAAAATATGTAGAACGGCCCAATCAGTCACTATTACGTTCGGCCCTACGCAATTGACGCTGGATTTTCTTGATGGCGGACTCAATGGATTTTTCAGGTTCAATGATATTGTATTCACCCCAAAAGTCAGGGTCGGAAAAACCCGTGGCCTCATCACTCATGATGATGGATTTTTTAATGCGCTCCCTATTGCGGGGTAGCTCTCCTGTGTTGTTGTTTTCCCAATCAGTAATGGCCATTTCGGCATTCATACTGTAAACGGAATTGAACCACTTGTCTTCCCAGTCCACTTTGAACTCCATGGTGACGCTGCTGTACCCATAATACCATTTGCCGTTCTTTTCCCGATAGTCGACCCGATAGGAAACCTCGGTAGGCCACACATCAACCCTGGCGGGTTTTCTGCGGACAAATAGCTCTGCTGCTTTTTTCCGGTCGGTAATGTTCAACGAAAAGATGGCGCCGGTCAGGATCTTGTTTTCCACATCAATGTAAAGTTCCCCTTGGTATAGGGGTTCCAAGATATTTTCGTGCTGGTTAAACTTGACTACATAAATCAATTTGTCATTGATTCGCGTGGAGCGGTCGAACCAAAACCTATAGTTGGCCATGGATTCTGGTGAAAAGATGTATTCGGGATACTTCATGATATCCACATAAAGTGTATTGTATGGACCTCCCTGCAGTTTTAGGGCTACGGTATCCAGTTTACTGTAATCAGTGCTTTTTCTTGACTTGTATAGTTCAACGGCGTCGTCGCGATTGGAATCGTATGGGGTCTTATAGATGTTCACCACCGCTTCGGACAAGGAGACGTTCTTTCTTCTTTTTTTGATGGTTTCCCGGTAAAAGGCTGTCATCAAGGTAGAATTGTCAAAATAATTCTCATCCCTGTGTGCCATGGTTTCCCTTACCAGGGCCATGGCATCCTTTGGGGCATTGATGTTGATTTCCGATAATTCCGTGACCGATATTTCCAATGAAATCTTATTGCCTTCTTCCGAAAGTTGTACTAGGGGAACCGTTTTGGTCTTATATCCCAAAAAGGATACGACCACATTCTGACTGGTGATGTCTTTTGGAATCTTCAGTAAAAAATTTCCCTCCGTATTGGATATGGTACTGATATTGGTTCCTTCTACGGTGAGTGTGGCAAAAACCAAGGGCCTATTGGTAGATTCGTCAACAACTTCCCCGCTGTATTGGTTGTAATCGGTGGTTTCCTGAAAGGCAAAAACCTTGGCAGGACCCATTAGCAGAACGACCATTAGCGTCAATAGTAACGAAGTCGAAAGTTTCCCAAAATATGGGACCAGTTTGTTCAGTTTCAAATTCATAGCTTTTACCCAAAAATACTATTAAATATACAAAATTTTGGATAGCAATGAAAATCCGATATTTGGAACTAAGTTATTTAAAATCAGTTAAGAAGGTTTTATTCTACCATGAATAGGGCGTTGGCGAAAAACAGCTTGCCATTTTCCCAAAAACCTCGGAACAGAGGGTTGTCCACCATATAGATTACTTGACCGCGGCCAACACCCTCGGTGCCAAAAACCAATGATCCCGAAATTTGTTTTTGGGCCTCACTTCCTGCAAATCCAGAGAAAGGTTTGGCATCTTTTTCTAAGTAAACAGCGCTGCCACCTTGTAAATAATCGTAACTGGAGCTTCCTAGTTTTAAGGTGAAATAGTCCTTACCATAACCATAGGCCAAAGGATTGGTATTGTCTACTTTTGTTTTGAAAATGGCCCCAGTGATAGCACTTTTGATACCTTCTCGTTCCCAATCCTCATAAGGCTTAGGTTGGGTTTCCCCTGAATCCTTCTCCATTTCCTTTTTCTTGATGCCGAAGCCTTTGTCACCATCAATGGCATCAATGGCTCCGCCCATGGCAATGATCTTGCCTCCCTGGCGCACCCAGTCCTTTAAATCGGCAAGTTGACTTTCGTTGAAATAGCTCCCGTATCGGCCATCGGGAAGGATCAGAATATTGTATTCCCCAAGATCTACTCTTTTGGCGTAATCACCATCCAAAACCGTTATGGGATAATGGAGTTGCTGTTCAAAAAAGTGCCAGATTTCTCCAAAACGTAGAGTGGAGGTCGGTTCACCCGATAAGATAGCAATCTTAGGTTTGGTAATCATCTGCACATAAGAAGAACCAAAATCTTTTCCTGCATCTACAAAACCTGTGCTCACGGGAGTTAGGTTCTTTTGGAATTTTTGGGCAGTGGTCTGAAGGATTTCAGTAAAATCCGCTTTGTTCTCATTGTCCGATTTAGTGATGATAAGGGTTCCCCTTTCAAAGGACTTTCCTTCCATCTTGAAGGGGAGATTGGCCTTACGCACCCGAACCCCTTCTTTGATCAAAGTGGCCAAGAACTTGGCGTCCTCTATGCTATTCCAATCGGTTAGGTAAGCGTAGGTATTCTTGTCCACAAGAGTTGAAACCATATTTTCCTTGGCACTTTGTGGTGCAATCAATGTAGATGAGGCTATAGCATCAAGACCGTAGGCGTAGGGTAGGGACCATGCTGTGATATCATAGGTCAAGGAATCCGAAAGTTTGGCATTGGGCTCGAACAATACCGTAACCAAAGTTCCTTTGGGTTGATTGGTGGAAACCACCATACCATTGCCATTAACGGACATGCTTCCACTCTTTCCTGTGGCATATTCATGGCCTTTGTAGGAACCGCTCGCTAGATTACCATATTGGATATGGTGTTTTTCCAAAAGGGATTTCAAGGATTTTAACTTGTCCTCATCTCCCTTCAATACGTAGCTCTTGTATTTGAAATTTTGGTTTTTGTAGAATTTTTTGAATTCCTCATTCAATTTTGCTGCATTTTTGGACGATACCTCCACTGTGGAAATGCCAGTGGTATAGTGGTGCGCAATCCTATCCTTAAGGGTCAGGGTGTCTCCATTTGCAGTGATAATACCCAGACCGGCCCTTCCGCCGCCGCCTTGCTCATAAGTCATCCCGATGGCGCCATTATAAATGGGGTAAGTGTCCCCGTAACTTGGGTATAACAGGTCAAAGACTTCTTTGGTAAAATAAAACCAACCATTGGCATCAAAATATTTGGCATGGTTGCGGCCCAAGGTCACTTGAAAGTCACGCTGGAAATCGGTAATGACCTCATGATAAGGCTCTGCTGCTGGGGCAAAGTAGTAGGGATTGTTCACCCCTTGCTCATGGAAATCTACATGCACGTGAGGCATCCATTGGTTGTACATTTTTAACCGTTGTTGACTTTCCACCTGCGTCAACCAAGCCCAATCGCGGTTCAGGTCGAACATATAGTGGTTGCTTCGGCCACCCCACCAACCCTCATGGTGTTCCTTACTATTGGGATCCACTTGGTTGGGTGTGTTTTTATATTGATTGTACCAGTTGCTGTAGCGGTCCCGCCCATCAGGATTGATACAGGGATCCATAATCACCACAGTATTTTCAAGATAAGAACTTTTGCTGGTCAATAATTCATAAATCGTCTTCATGGAAGCCTCCGTGCTCACACTTTCGTTCCCGTGCACATTATAGCTCAACCAAACAATGGCCTTATCAGAAGTTCCCTCACCATTGGTTTCTTTCAAATGTTCCAACCGGATGGTTTCCAAATTGGAAATGTTTTCTGCGGAGCTTACATAGGCAACGATCAAAGGCCTACGTTCATTGGTCTGACCGTAAACGGTAAGTTTTACCCTGTCGGGAGCGGCTTTGGCCAAATATTCGTAATAATCTACCACTTCGTTGTGACGGGTAAATTCGGTTCCCAATTCATACCCCAAAAATTCGGAAGGGGATTTTAACTGTTGTGCGGAAAGGGTAAGGGAAAAAAGAAGAATGAGGGAAAATAAAAATCGGGTCATGTTTGGTTAAATTAGTTGAATTTCAAATCTACTAATAAATTGGTCGTGACACCTAATTTTTATATGGAGGGAACGGTAGAAATGCAAAAAATGCAATTAACGTATTTTTAGGACGACTAAAAGAGAAGTACGTTATCTTTGAACACCTCATTACAGTTTGAATGGATATAGATTGTATACCCTTTAAGGAAACAGGTTATTTTTCCAAACTTATTTGCGATTATCTAGACCAACACGAAGACCTAAGACCATTCTTCAACAGGTATCCGAAATTGGAGAATTTTGCGGGACAGATCCAAGAAAAACAGACAAGTTTCCCCAAAGACCATAGGAAAGTTTTGGTTGATGCCTTGCAGAGACAATATCAGGAAACCACAATTTCCGAAGCAACCTCTGAACATATTACACGTCTGGCCGATAGTAAAACCTTTACGGTGGTCACGGGCCACCAATTGAACCTGTTCACAGGGCCTTTGTACTTTCTGTATAAAATCGTTTCCACCATCAATCTGGCTAAAAAACTAAAAGATACGTATCCGGATTACCATTTTGTTCCCGTGTATTGGATGGCTACCGAGGACCATGATTTTGATGAAATCAATTATTTCAACCTACATGGCAAGAAAATCCAATGGAACAAAAAGGCCAAGGGTGCCGTGGGGCGTTTGTCCACAGATGGGTTAGATCAGGTGTTTGACACCTTTGCTGCAGAGGTTGGTCAGTTTGGGCAATCTGAAGCACTTAAAAAAATATTCCAACAAGCCTATTTGCAGCACAATACCCTTGCCGAGGCTACTCGGTTTTTGGCCAACACCCTTTTTGGCGAACAAGGTTTGGTCATTGTGGATGGTGATGATGTCCAATTGAAAAAATTATTGGTGCCCTATGTCAGGAAAGATATTTTTGAGCAGATTCCTTTTACCAAAGTATCGGAAAGCATAGCCGAACTGAGCAAGGTATCCTCGGATTACACCATACAGGTGAACCCACGTGAAATCAATTATTTCTACCTGAAAGATGGCCTACGCGAACGCATTGTGGAGAAACAGGGCAAGTACCACGTCATCAATACCCATATTGATTTTACCCCTGAAGCTTTGGAGAAGGAATTGGAAAACCATCCCGAACGATTTTCACCCAATGTGGTGACAAGGCCCTTGTATCAAGAAGTGATATTGCCTAATCTTTGCTATATCGGTGGAGGAGGTGAGTTGGCCTACTGGTTGGAACTTAAATCCTATTTTGAGGCACTTGGGGTACCCTATCCCATGTTGATGCTCAGAAACTCGGCATTGGTCATCACGGAAAAGCAATCTCAAAAAGTGGAGAAACTTGGTCTTAAGATTTCCCATTTGTTTTTGAAGCAGCATTCCCTGATCAACAAGAAAATCCGTGACATTTCCAACATCGATATTGATTTCTCTCCCCAGAAAAAGCTGTTGGAGGAGCAATTCAAGCATTTGTATAAATTGGCCGAGCAGACCGATGAAAGTTTTTTGGGAGCGGTGAAAGCGCAGGAAGTCAAGCAGAAAAAAGGTTTGGATGCCTTGGAGAAGCGTTTGTTGAAGGCGCAAAAGAGGAAATTGAAGGACCATGTGGTACGGTTGACCGAACTTCAGAACGAGTTGTTCCCCAACAAATCCCTTCAAGAACGCCAATGGAACTTTTCCGAACTCTATCTTGAAATGGGAGACAGCTTTATCCCCATATTGTTTGAAACACTAGATCCTTTCTGTGAGAAATTCATTATTTTGAAACATTAGGTAATTCCTTTAAAAACAGGTTCTTAGGAAGAAAATCAAAATAATTTGAAAATTTTTGAAAAACTAGGTAGGGTATTTTGCTACTTGGTTGTTCCATTAATGAAAATTGCTATGAAAAAGTAAATATTTTGAGTTGGTTAACTCATATGTTTAGGTTGGTTTTGATTTTATTTAAAAGCCCCGGAGTGGTTCCCGGGGCTTTTTTTATGCTAACTCAATCTTTGTGCTATCTAATGACCCAGGGTCCTTCAAAGCGATCTTCACCAGCCGTTGCCGATGAGAACCATTCCATGATTTCATCCCCTTCTTTGTTCACAAAAAGGAATCGTACGCTGGAACCACCTATATTGAACTGGGTGGCTGCACCTACCTCATCAAACAGGGCGCCATGGTTTTCAATACTCAAGGGGTCTCCGAACCACTCATTGGAGGCTTTGGATGACCCCCAACTGCCACCACTAGCGGAACTGTAGACTTGGTATTCATCCCCATCCTGTCCAAAAAAGGCCATGGATGAAACCCCTACTTTTACCGCTGCACCAATTCCCTGGGTAGCGAGGTTGAAGTTTCCACTATCACCAAAAGTTTCGTTTACCAAGATAGGATTGTCCGCCGTTCCAATCGGTTCCGTTGGTAATTGGTTGTTGGCCGTATAATTGGTCAATCTGAATATTTGTAATTGGAACCCATCACCGCTGAAGACGTATAATCGCGGGGCAAGGTTGTCTGCAAATAGGACGGCTGCCCCAACACTTCCCAACTGAAGGGCGCCCAAGGGTGCATCGGGGTCTGTGATGTCAAAAATTCTTCTGTCCCCATCACTCAGGATACCTGGTGTATTGCCATTGAACCAAGCATATTGGGTTCCCGCTTTGTTGAAAATGAGTACATCACTGTTCCCCAATTGTGCCATGGCACCGATGCCATCCTCAAAAAGATCTAAAAGGCTACTGTAGAGTCCTGGTGGCAAAACACCCTTCAATTCACAATTCTTTACAGTGTATTTGGTAGCCAAATTAGTACTCACCACTACGCTGGGGTCTTCCAGGCTATTCACTACATAGGAGAGGGGCAATCCCCCCGAAATATCACTGGAAGCGGCAAGACGGTCTACAATATCCTTTAAATTGTCCACGGCATCTTCCCCACCAAAGGTGGCACCCACGGCGTTCAAGGTGCCTTCAGAATCTCCACCGTAGGCAATCACTTTAACGGATAAATTGTTGAACTCCCTCAGCGATTCAATATCCACACTTCCGCTAACTTTTCCTGCAACGGCATTGTAAGAGCCTTTCAGGGCAAATTCCATGTCCTCAGCCGATGCGGTCGACTCATAAAGCATGTAAAAAATACGTCCATAGGTCACTGATGAAACAAAGGTTGCCGGATTATCCGATTGAATATATTTGGCGAGTTGTTCCCCCGTTACGCTCGCATCGAAAACTTCATCCAAACCGGTAGGCTTTACGTAGCTCATGGTGTAATAGGCTTGGGTCAATTTTACCAAAACACTGCTATATTCGGAACTGGTGTTGTATGAAAAACTGGAACTTACTTTGGTGGTCAAGGTGGATGCCTTCAAGCCCATTTCCAAGGCCAATTGCTCTTTCGAGTTGATGGCCACAACATCCAAGGTGAAATTAGCTGGGGTGATGTCCCCATTCTGTGCAATGACATCGTTCATGGCCTGTTGTACGGTACCTTGATCCACAACATCCACGGTGACCGTAGCTTTTGGGTTGCCGGTCACCAAATTATAGGTAATTTTTCCGCCAGCACGTTTCACAACAATGTCCGATGGTGTTGCATTGTCCAAGGTTTTGCCCTGTAAAAGATTCCCGGGCCATATAACAGATGCATTGGTATTGTAGAGGGGGAAGGTATGGGTGCCACCTGTAATGTCCACTTCCTTTTCGGTGCACACCCAGCGTTGTTCCACATTTTCACCGCTCTCCTTTTTATCATAATCCTCGTTCGTTGATTGCTCCGTGCCCTCAACTTCCGTTTCTGTGGTAGTGGGTGGAAATTCTTCGAACCCATCACCACTGGCCACCACCTCGGCAACGGTCATCGGTTTATCTGGATCAGGGTTCGGGTCGGTAGTACCATCACTATCCTTGCTGCATCCCAGAAAGAGGATGATTAAGGTCAGGGTCAAAAATCTGCTGTACAATTTCATGGTTGTTTTCATGATTCTGATGTTTTGTGGTTAAACTTGATTGTTGTTTTGTGCGACTCGCCCGGTAACGGTCTGCAGCCCTTAGCCGAGCAAGACCACAAAACTGCTGTGTCAAAATCAATGACGGAACAAACATAAAATGCTGATTTTTAGGGATGAAATATGGAAGGTGGACAAAAGGTGGACACCCCCATTTTAGTAAAGGGACATCAAGTGGACAGCCAGGAGTGTTATTAGAGGCTTAAAACCAGGTCTTGGAGAGAATCTTCGGTGGCGATGTTCAATTTTTTGCGAAGTCTGTATCGTGCCTTTTTGATGCCTTCTTGTGAAATGTTCAGGATATTGGCAATCTCTTTGGAAGAAAGGTTCATCTTGAGCAAAGCCAGCAATCGCAGTTCATTGGCAGTGATATCTGGAAATCTGGCCTTTACATTGCTATTAAAATCTTTGTGGACCTCTTCAAAATATCGGGAAAAATTTTTCCAATTGTTATCGTCCTGTAGGTCAAAATCAATGGTACGGATGAGTTGTTGGTATCCATTTTTGGAAGCATCGGTTTGCTTCAATGCTTCGGCTTTTTGTTTTAGGTCTTCCAAAACCTCGTTTTTTTTGGCCAAATGCAAAGCATGTGTGGTGAGTTCCTTCTTTTTAAAAGCCAGCTCAGCATCTACCTTTTCCTTTTCCAATTTGTTCCGTTTCAATTTCTGGCGAATACCATAAAAACCGAACCCAAAGACTAACACCGACAATCCAAGTCCAACGCCCAAGAGTAGTTTTTGTAAATTGCTGACTTTGGCCTCTTGCTCCAATAATGCGATCTGCTGTTCTTTCTTTTCGGTCTCGTAAATGGTTTTGAGCTCTTCCGTGGCCTTGGAGCGCTTCAAGGTGAAAATGGAATCACTGATGGATTTGTTCATTTTGAAATTGGTCAAGGCTGCATCATAATCTTTCAAACTTTCAAGGGTTTCGGCTTTGGTCAAATACACCTTGGCCAAAATTTCGGGATCTTGTAGCTGTTTTCCAATCTCCAAGCTTTTGTCAATGTTGGTCAGGGCCTTTTTCAACTCCCCCTGTTTATGGTAAGTCCTACCCAAATATAACAGCGATGTGGCCTCATTGTAAGGGGAACCTATGTCTTTCCAAGTGGTCAGACTTGATTCAAAATCCACAATGGCGTCAGGATAGGCTTCCCGGGTAAATTCCAGCAGGCCTTTGTTGAAGTAGGCCCTTGCAATGTTGGAGGTGTATTCCAGTTTCTGGGAAAGCTCCAAAGCGAGGTCCAGATCTTTTTCCGCAGAGTCCAATTGATGTAATTTGATTTCTGAGTCCGCCAAATAATTTAGGACTTGTGCCCAGCTTTGATCGTTTTCCACTTTTTGGTAGTGGGCTATGCTTTCTTCAAAAATGGCAATGGCCTTTTCGTGATCTTCTGTGGTCTGGTATATGGTACCAATTTGAAACAGGTCTTCTGCCATTCTAAAATCGTCGTGCAAAGCCTCATGGATTTTCAAAGCTTTTTGGGTCTCCAGAAGTGCAATATTAAAAAAACCATTAGTCATACCTATTTTTCCTTTTAGTAGGTAGGCATTGCCCAAATGAAGGGAGTCATTAAATTTTTTAAAAACGGGAATGTTCTGGTCCATGATGGCATTCGCACTCTCCGTATTGCCTTGGTAATGGTCCAGAATCCCAATGTTGTGCCGAATCACCGAAGCCCGAAGTGTATCGCCAAGTTCTAGGGATTGGTCTACCGAATAGTTGAGGTACTGTCGGGCAGAGTCAATTTTACCGAGTCGGTAATAGTAATTGGCCTTTTGAGCGTATAATTTGGCCACACCCTTGTCATTTTTACTTTTCTGGTACAACGCTTGGGCCTTTTCCAAGTATTCCAGAGTTTTGTTGGGATCGTTGTACATGGTAAGATCGGACAGTTCCAGAAAATTTCGAGCCGCAACGGTGTCAATCTTCGTCTGTCTGATGACCTGGAGGATGCTATCGATTTTTTTTTGATTTTCCTGACCCCAAACATTGGCAAATAGACCAATAAAAAAGAGCCAAGCTAGACTGGTGTGGGGTTTCATGGAGGTTGAATTATCCTCCTAAAATAGCAATTTACTACAACTTTTTGAACAAGAAGCGGTTACACTTTGTAGTATTTGCTTTTTAAAAAAACTCCGAAAAGAACGACTTGACCTCGAAAAAAGTGGCCTCTTTCATGGAATCGAACCTGACCTCCGCGTGGCCCACTCTTTCTGCCGGACCAATACCTACACTATGAAAACCACCGGCTATGGCTGCATCGATGCCTTTTTCGGCATCCTCGAATACCACACAGTTACTGGGTTGCAATTTCAATTTTTCGGAAGCATACAAAAAGATATCTGGGGCTGGTTTGCTCTTGGCAACACTATTGCCATCCCCAATGACATCAAAAAAATGGGTAGCATTGAGTTGTTGGAGTACTTTGGAGGCATTTTTACTGGCACTGCCCAGTGCAACCAAGAATCCTTCTTGGCGTAAATGTGTCAATAGTTCTTTGGCACCCGGTAAGTAATCGTTTGGAGTCATGGTGTCCAAACTGGCCACATAGATATCATTTTTCTTTGTGGCAAGGGCAACTACGGCATCATCGGTGAGGGAAACATGGTTGTGGTCCATGATTACTTTTATGGAATCCATTCGGGAAATCCCCCTAAGCTTTTCATTGAGTTCACGGTCAAAATGCCAGCCCATTTCGTCCGACAGTTTTTTCCACGCTTCATAATGGAGCTCCGCCGTATCGGTGATCACCCCATCCAAATCAAAAATGAATCCCTTGATCATGGTTCGGTTATTTCAGTTTGCAAAGAAATGACGAAAACTTTTAAGAAAAAAACTACATTAGGTTATGTTCTTTAAAGTTTATACCGATACGCTCCAAAAGAAGTGTCGCTTTAAAGTGTTCCCCCTTTCTTACGTTGAAAAAGTTGTCATAAATATCCATTAAAAGATACTTTTCCAACTAAACCAAATTGCTATTTTTGCCCATGCATAACAACGTACTTATTCTAGACTTTGGTTCCCAGTACACCCAATTAATCGCCAGACGCGTGAGGGAACTCAACATTTATTCCGAGATAAAACCCTTTAACAAACTGCCCGAAGACCTGTCCGATTACAAGGCTGTGATTCTTTCTGGGTCACCTTCATCGGTACGGTCGGAGCAGGCACCGCACCCCGATCTTTCGGAAATCAAGGGAAAAAAACCCTTGCTGGGTATTTGCTATGGAGCGCAATATCTGTCCCATTTCAACGGGGGTAATGTGGCACCATCCGCTACCCGCGAGTATGGTAGGGCCAATTTATCCTTCGTGAAAAATGATGAAGAATTTTTAAAAGGATTGCACCAAGGAAGTCAAGTTTGGATGAGCCATAGCGATACCATTAAGGAACTTCCCAAGGGCGGTGTTCGCTTGGCCAGTACACATGATGTGGAAAATGCAGCTTTCAAGATCGATGGCGAAACTACTTATGGCATACAGTTTCACCCCGAGGTGTACCATACTACTGACGGTAAGAAGTTGCTTGAAAACTTTTTAGTGAACATTGCCGGATTAAAACAGGACTGGACACCCGATGCTTTTGTGGAAACCACTGTAGAGGAATTGAAAAAGGAAATCGGGGACGATAAAGTAATCCTAGGATTGTCCGGTGGAGTGGATTCCAGTGTGGCAGCCATGTTATTGCACAAGGCCATTGGGGATCATCTCCATTGTATTTTTGTGAACAACGGTCTTTTACGCAAGAATGAGTTTGAAAGTGTTCTGGACCAATACAAGCACATGGGCCTTAATGTGAAGGGAGTGGATGCTTCGGCACGTTTTTTGGATGCTTTAAAGGGGGAATCCGACCCAGAAGGGAAAAGAAAAATCATTGGGAGGGTCTTTATTGAAGTTTTTGATGATGAGTCCCACAAAGTGGAAAATGCAAAATGGTTGGCCCAAGGAACCATTTATCCTGATAGGATTGAATCCGTCTCGGCAAGTGGTGGTCCTTCCGCAGTGATCAAAAGCCACCATAATGTTGGTGGGTTACCGGATTATATGAAATTAAAGGTGGTGGAACCCTTAAAAATGTTGTTCAAGGATGAGGTGAGAAGAGTGGGAGCCAGCATGGGGATGTCCCCAGAAATTTTGGGCCGACACCCATTTCCAGGGCCTGGTTTGGGAATCCGTATCTTGGGCGATATTACTGCCGAGAAAGTGGCCATTTTGCAAGAAGTGGATGCCATTTTTATTGAAGGTTTAAAAAAATGGGGACTTTACGACAAGGTTTGGCAGGCCGGAGCCATGCTTTTACCCGTAGATAGTGTAGGGGTGATGGGAGATGAGCGTACCTATGAGAAATGTGTGGCGCTCCGAGCCGTGGAAAGTACCGATGGTATGACGGCCGATTGGGTAAATTTACCCTACGAGTTCCTGCAAAAGACCTCGAATGATATAATAAACAAGGTTAAGGGCGTTAATAGAGTAGTGTACGACATTAGCTCAAAACCACCTGCAACTATAGAATGGGAATGAAAAAAATAATTTTAAGACTGGTTTTGGCGGTTCTTTTTTTGGCCGCAATTCCAGTTTCCGCGCAAAACTATACCACACATGCCGTAAAGGAAGGGGAGACGCTACAGAGCATCTCGCAGAAATATAGGGTTACCCCATACTCCATCCTTCAGGCCAACAAAGAGATCAAGAGTGCCGCCGATGTAAAGGTGAACACCATCTTGGTCATTCCAATCAATGGTAATGCCACCATTGAGAAAAAGGAAGAGAAAGTTGAGCAGGAAGAAATAAAACCTATCGGCTTTACCCGGCACAGGGTTCGCAAAAAAGAAACTCTTTTTGGGCTGACCCAGAAGTACAAAATCACCGAGGAACAGTTGAAGCGCTATAACCGCGAATTGTACTCCGAATCCCTTAAAAAAGGTATGGTACTTCAAATTCCCAAGTTTCCTGAAGTGGATCCGAACGAGGATAAGGAACTGGATTTTGAAACCTATGTGGTGCAACCCAAGGAAACCCGATGGAGTATTGCCCACAAATACGGGATCACAGTGGATAGCCTTCTACTTTTGAATCCGGAGTTGGTGAAGAACACGGATTATTTGGCGGCCGGTCAAGAACTGAAATTGCCAAGACCCAAGGGGGATAGCCTTAAGGAACAGAAAGTGGAACTGTTCACTTCTTATACCGTTCCTTCAAAAATGACATTATATAGTTTGGGTAGGGAATATGGCATTCCTTCAGATTCCATTGTGAAGCTGAACCCTGAGATTATGAAAGAGGGGGGGCTCAAGGAAGGAATGGTCATTCGTCTGCCCAAAAAACGAAGCGATGCAGGGGTGGTCAACACCGAAAACTTCATCTTTTACGAAGTAAAACCCAAACAGAATATATTTAGGATTACCCAAAACCTGAAAATTTCGAGAGAAGAACTGTTTCGTCTGAACCCTGATCTGGAAAATGGTCTGAAAGCTGGAATGGTGCTTAAACTTCCCAAAGAAAAGGCTGCTGGGCTGGAGGTGAAAAACGCTTTGGTACTGGACAAGGTAAACCTTGTGGACAGTATTGATGTGGCCAACAGGCCCAAGCTGGTATTCATGCTTCCTTTCAGACTGGACAAAGTAAACCTGAACGATCGGGAAAAAGCGGAAGGCCTTATAAGGACCCGTAGAGATCTGAATCTAAGTCTTGGTTTTTATACAGGTGCCCTGATGGCCTTGGATTCCATCAAAAAGTTGGGTGTTTCGGTCGATGTGAAGACCTACGATACCGAATTGAGCCAAGCCAAGGTTAAAGAGATTCTGTTTAGGGACAATCTGGCTGGGGTAAGTGCCATCATTGGTCCGGTTGTCTCGGGAGCTTTGGATGAAGTGGCGGTCCATGCGGCTACCAAGAACATTCCGGTAATCGCACCGATTACTTCCGATAGCCAATTGAGCCATGGTAATGTGTTCTTTTCGGTACCAAGGGATGCAGTTTTGCGCGATAAGATGCTTTCTTATATGAAGAAGATCTATAAGAATGAAAATGTGATCATCATTGCAGATTCTACGCATCAGGTGGCGCATGATTCTATTTTAGGTAAGTTTCCAGCGGCACAAATAGCAAAAATAATCGACAACAGATCTTTGCACTTGGATGAGTTCCTGATTAAACTATCCGAAGACAGGGAAAACTGGGTGTTTTTGGAAACGGACCAACCCAATATGGTGTCCAGTGTTACCTCTATTCTTAACTCTGCCAATACAGGCGACATAAAAGTACGTATGTTCACCACAAGTTATAATGGTGCTTTTGAGGATGAGGCAGTTTCCAAGACGCATCTATCCAACTTAAAGTTTACTTACCCATCTTTTTATAGGGAGGTAGGGGAAGATACCTTCACTAAAGCTTATGAAAAAAGATTCAATGGCAATCGCCCCGATCGTTATGCAATCCGTGGTTTTGACGTTACGTTCGATGTGTTGTTAAAATTGGCACACAAGAACAACCTTTTTGAAACTTCCAAGATTATAGGACTTACCGAATACACGGGCAATAGTTTTGATTATTTCAATGACTGGACCTCTGGATATTTTAACAAGGCTTGTTACATCATGGAGTATGAGGATTTGCAAATCAAAGAAGTAAAACTGGATGACCTCAAAAGTAACCTATAACGGAAACCTGAGGACCACATGTGTACACGTGAGGTCTGGAAATAAATATATTACGGATGCCCCCATTGACAACAACGGCAAGGGAGAGGCATTTTCCCCAACGGATACGGTGGCCACTGGCCTGGCCAATTGTATGATGACCATGATGGGGATCAAGGCCCGTGACCTTGGGGTAGACCTTACCGGTTCCACTGCAGAAGTGACCAAACACATGGCGGCCAATCCAAGACGGATTTCTAAAATAGAGGTCAAATTGGAGATGCCTGCCGATGTTTCTGAAAAAAACCGGAAAATATTGGTGCACACCGCCCAAACCTGTCCTGTACACTACAGCTTGCATCCAGATATAGAAAGAGTAATCGATTTCCATTGGGTAAAATAATTTCCATAGGATGTTTTTTGTTCCTCAGCTTTTTGGGATTTGCACAAGAAATTGAGGAAGGAATCCTTTGGAATGAAGGCAAGCGGCTCAGTTGGTCGGATTTTAAGGGCAAAGTGCCCCCAGCGGCCGTCCCTGCGGCGACTACTGCCAGCGGCATCAGCTATACGTATTCTGCCAATTTATTGCACCATGAGGTAAAGTTGGATTTTGAGGTAAATGCCTATTTCTATCCCAACGAGTCTTGGCACAAGCCAGAACAGTGTACGGACAATACCTTGGCGCACGAGCAACTCCATTTCGACATTGCAGAACTGTTCGCCCGAAAAATGCGTAATCGGTTACGTCGTACTTCATTTTCTGATGATGTAAAGGCTGAAGTCCGTAGAATCTATCAGGACATTCTTCAGGAATTAAAGGATTTTCAAGATCAGTATGATTGGGAGACCAATTTTTCCAGAAACTTGGAAAAGCAATTGGAATGGAACCAAAAAATTACTGAATCATTACAAGAAGAAAGAGAGTAATGCATCGGGCAATCCCATCTCCATAAACCATATTTTTGAATTTTGATTACATTCAGGGCATAGATTTGCAAACTATCTGTTTGAACCGGAGTCTTTTTATTTAGATCTTGCAATCCTGTTGTTCAAAAAACATAACCGATCTAAACTACACACATGAAGAAGATATATCTTGTATGGTTGCTATGTATGGCTTCCATCCTACATGCGCAAAACGATAGTCTACCTTTGAGAGGTTTGTCCATTGCCGCTCCCCAAAAAGAGAATGTGGCCCGTTTTGTGAAATTCATCAATGAGGAATTGGGTCCCAGAAAAGTGAACACCTTGGTGTTGCGGGTAGAGTACAACTTTAAGTATACATCGCATCCAGAACTTGTTTCCGAAAATCCCCTTTCCCAGCAAGATGTGGATGCCATTCTGAATGCTTGTCAGAACAATAATATTAAGGTCATTCCCCAAATCAATCTGTTGGGACACCAATCCTGGGCCAGCAGTGTTGGAAAATTATTGGAGGTGTACCCTGAATTTGATGAAACCCCGAACGTTACAATTCCCGAGAAATATGAATGGCCCAATGATGACGGTCTGTATTGCAAAAGCTATTGTCCACTGCACCCTGAAGTACACAAGGTGGTTTTTGATTTGGTGGATGAGATTACGGCAGCGTTTAAGACGGATGCCTTCCATGCTGGGATGGATGAGGTCTTCTATATCGGTATGCCAGAATGTCCACGGTGCAACGGAAAGGACAAAGCAGAGCTGTTTGCAGGAGAGGTGACCAAGATCAGGAACCACTTGGCGCAAACAGGAAAACGCCTTTGGATTTGGGGTGACCGATTGATTGATGGTAAGACCACGGGTTTGGGTATGTGGGAGGCCAGCATGAACACTACCTACAGGGCCATAGATCTTATCCCCAAAGATGTGATGATCTGTGATTGGCACTATGAGCGTCCAGACCCCACGGCTGTCTACTTTGCCATGAATGGTTTTGATGTGGCCACCTGTTCTTGGCGTAAACCCGAAGTAGCCCTTGAACAGCAGCAAATGTTAGTGGAGTTAAGGGATAATGCCACCAAGGAAATGCAACCCCGGTACCGGGGAATGCTGCATACCTCTTGGACCAGTGCTTCCAATTTTTTGGATATGTTCTATGAGGAAAATCCAAAAGAGGATAATGATGCCACTACTTTTAAGGCGCTTTTCAGCAAATAAAGCCACTTTTTTACATAGTTCTCAAATAATCAATACTTTTCTTTAAGGCCAATCTGGGGTTGTCCACCAGATCTTGTTCCACAAAAAAGTGTTTTACGCCCGACTGTTGTGCCTGATGTACGATGGCAGGAATGTCCATGGCACCATTGCCCACAGTGGTCATTAACGGCCAAAGATCGATCCATTGGTCGGCAGTGCCCCCATCCCCTTTAAAATGGGTAATTTCCTTCATGTCCTTCAAGTGCAGGGCAATATATCGGCCGGGATTGGATTTTAGGAGTTCAACAGGGTCCATGCCACCGGCAGTGGTCCAATAAATGTCCATTTCAAAAACCACAAGGTCTGGATCCGTGTTCTCTAGAAGAAGGTTCAGCGGAATTTGGCCCTCCATTTCGTGTAACCCATAGCCATGGTTGTGGTATAAAAATTTAAACCCTTCCTTTTTGGCATTTTCCCCAATTTTATTGAATCGGTCGGCCATGCGTTTATAGTCGTCCAAGGTTTGTCTCAATTCATCCGGAATAGCGGACATGCCCAAACATTCCATGCCCAAGGTGCGAACTGCTTCGCCAACTTGGGACATATTGGTTTCCAAGGTCACAATGTCGATATGGCCCGAGGTAGCCTTCAGTCTATATTCATCTAACAAGGCCTTGAATTCCTTGGCGGTTTTTCCGAAGAATCCACTTCCGTTGAAACCCAAACTAGGGGTTATCTGTTTCCACCGCTCCTGTGCCGCATATGAGCTAAAAGGGTATGGCCCATAAATTTCTATTTCCTTGTATCCCATTTGGTGGAGCATGGCCAAACTGCCTGCAAGGTCCTGTTCTAACATTTTGGGTAGGGAAAATAGCTGGATCCCAATGTTGTCCAATCCCTTTTCAGTAGGGGTGGCACAGGCGCCAAGGCTCATAAACATCGTGGCACTGGAGGCCAAGGCGGTACTTTGGATAAATTGTCGCCGTTTCATAAATGTAGTTGTTTAGTTGGTTTTTGTGCAATTCCTCAATTGGGGCCATGGCCCCCAACCATTTACTAATGTACTATTTCTATGGTAGCAATCCTATTTGGAAATGATCAGGATGTTGTGGAAGGTATTTGGTTGATGATTCTCGAAATCCACCTTTGCCTTTGTGCTTCGTTCAGGTATTTCATCCTTGAAATCCTTGTGACCTTTACAGGGGATATCCCACAAAATTGCATGGTGGCCCGTTTTACGGATTTTAGATCGCTGTTCCCGTACATCCATCGAATCCAGTATTTTGGGGCATCGCACGTAATGATGATTTCCCCGGACCTGCCTTTTAGAAGTTTGTCCCAAAGCGGGTCCTTTTCATGATATTTATAGGCAAAGCCAGAATATAATGTTCTATCAAAAAATCCTTTGAGAAGGGCGGGGACAGCACCCCACCAAATAGGATAGACGATTACCCATTTATTGCACCACAATATATTTTCCTGAGCCTTTTTCAGGTCGGGCTCCAAATCCTGTACAACTTTGTATCCTTTCCACAGTATAGGATCAAACTGCATTTCCCCCAGTTTTTGAACCCTCACTTCGTGGCCCTTTTTCTGCGAGTGTGCACTATAAGCGTCAACTATTTGACCATTAAAACTACTGGAATCGGGATGGCCCAACAAGACAAAGATTTTCATGGCACATTTTCTTTTCGAGTAAAATTATACTCAAATCAAATCCTGTGTCATGATAAATATCACAACATCAAAAGGATAGGATTAAATGGACCTTTATTGATGGAAGCAGAAGCAAATTGAATCAGTTGGCTGAAAGTCAAACATCACACCTCATGAACCCATCTTTTAGGGCTGCAATGGGATCTTCCCAAGTAGTGATGTACTCTTGTGCCACATAACCTTTAAACCCAGTGGACATAATAGCCTTGATAATGGCAGGATAATACAATTCCTGGGTTTCATCGATTTCATGGCGACCTGGAACACCTGCGGTATGATAGTGCCCAAAATAAGGATGATAATTTTGGATGCTTCGGATAATATCGCCTTCTTGGATCTGCATATGGTAGATATCGAACAAGAGTTTGAAATTATCGCTTCCCAAATGTTTGCATAGCTCCACGCCCCACAGACTTTTGTCGCACATATAATCGGGATGGTTTATTTGGTTAAAAAGCTCCATTTGAATCACAACCCCATGTTTTTCGGCCAAGGGAATGATCTGAGAAAGTCCGTCCACACAATTTTGAAGGCCCACATAATCGTTCATGCCATTGCGGTTGCCACTAAAGCAGATGAGGTTGGTGTATCCGTTTTCTGCCACTTGGGGAATGATTTCCGTATAATTTTTAATGAGTTGTTCATGGTATTTGGGGTTGTTCCATCCTTCAGTAAGACTGATCTCCGCCCCGTTACACATGGAGCAATGGATGTCATATTTCTTCAACAAGGGCCAATCTTTGGGACCGATCAAGTCGATGGCCTTTATCCCCAGTTCGTTCAGGGTCTTTAAAAAATCCTCCAACGGAATATCATCAAAACACCATTGGCAAACGCTATGGTTCACATTGTTCTTCAATTTGAATTCTTTGGTCTGCCCCTGGCCGGACGCCATGGCGGAAGTGGAAGCCAACCCTGCAGACCCGATGGCCGCAGTGGCTATAAAATTTCTACGTCTCATTATACGGATTTGTTATTCGAAAGATAGTACATTAGAGCTATAAATGGAAATCAAACCCGATTCAAAAGAGCTTTTGGAGCTTGCCCATTATAAGATGCCTTATGGAAAATACAAGGGGCGCTATTTGGTAGATTTGCCCTTGCCGTATTTGGTCTGGTTCCAACAAAAAGGATTTCCAGAGGGCAAGCTGGGAAAGTTCTTGAACATTATGCTCACCATTAAGGATAACAACCTGGAACCCATCATCAGAAAACTTCAAAAAGAATTTCCTCGGCAATCTTCCTGATTTCTGCGCGGCAATTTGTAACTTTACGCCCCGTAATAGAAAGATCAATATGTCACAGACCAAGTACATTTTCGTTACGGGAGGCGTTACTTCTTCTTTGGGTAAAGGAATCATCGCCGCATCCTTGGCCAAGTTGCTACAGGCCAGGGGATACCGGACCACCATACAAAAATTAGATCCCTACATCAACGTAGATCCAGGAACATTGAATCCGTATGAACACGGGGAATGTTATGTGACCGATGATGGTGCCGAAACCGATTTGGATCTTGGTCACTACGAACGTTTTCTGAATGTACGCACTTCCCAAGCCAATAACGTGACCACGGGTAGAATTTACCAAAGTGTCATTGAAAAGGAACGAAGGGGGGAATTTTTGGGAAAAACCGTACAGGTAGTACCCCATATCACCAATGAGATCAAGGAGCGTATCCAGATTTTGGGCAAGAGCGGCGATTACGATATTGTCATCACTGAAATTGGGGGTACGGTGGGTGACATTGAGTCACTACCTTATATTGAAGCGGTGCGTCAATTGCTTTGGGAATTGGGAGAGCACAACGGAATTGTGGTACACCTTACCTTGGTGCCTTTCTTGGCAGCTGCTGGGGAATTGAAGACCAAACCCACACAACACTCCGTAAAAACGTTGATGGAGAGCGGGATCAAGGCCGATATTTTGGTTTGCCGAACAGAGCACGAAATTTCTGATGACATCAAATCCAAGTTGGCTCTTTTCTGTAATGTGAGAAAAGAAGCCGTAATCCAATCCATTGATGCCTCTACCATTTATGATGTACCTGTTTTAATGCAGGAAGAAGGCCTGGACACCGTTACGTTGGAAAAGTTGGCATTGCCCAATACCAAAGAACCGGATCTGACCCAATGGAAAGAATTTTTGAAACGACACAAAAATCCAAAGAACAAGGTCACTATTGGTTTGATTGGGAAATATGTGGAATTGCCCGATTCCTATAAATCCATACAAGAAGCATTTATACATGCCGGTGCCACCAATGAGGTAGAGGTAGAGGTACGTTCCATACATTCCGAACATCTGTCCGTGAAGAACGTCGATAAAAAATTGATGGGATTGGACGGTATTTTGGTCGCTCCCGGTTTTGGCGAGCGCGGTATTGAAGGTAAGGTAAAGGCAGTACAATATGCCCGTGAGAACGATATTCCGTTTTTGGGTATCTGCTTGGGCATGCAAATGGCGGTCATTGAATTTGCCCGAAATATTTTGGGCTTGGAAGGTGCGAATTCCACCGAAATGGACAAGGACACCCCATATCCTGTGATCAGTTTGATGGAGGAACAGAAAAACGTAAAGGATAAAGGAGGTACCATGCGTTTGGGAGCTTGGGACTGTCATTTGAAACCGGGTAGCCTAGCAGAGGAGGTGTATGGTGCTTCTGATATTTCCGAACGACACAGGCATCGATATGAATTCAACAACGAGTACAAACAACAAATGGAAGATGCCGGTCTGGTCGCCTCTGGATTCAACCCTAAAACCGGACTTGTGGAAGTGGTGGAAATACCATCGCACCCTTGGTTCATAGGGGTACAGTACCATCCGGAATACAAGAGTACCGTGGCAAACCCACATCCTTTGTTTGTAGGCTTTGTAAAGGCAGTTTTGGCACAGAAACAAAAACAAAAGAATGCCAGTTTGGCATAAACTGCGGTTTTGGACATATATTTGCCACCGGAAATACCGATAAAGATTTCTACTAAATAATTTTCATGGAAGAAAAGAAGCTGGATATCAATTCCATTATTGGATTTGTACTGATTTTTGGGATACTCATTTTCATGTTTTACCAAAATCAGCCCACCCCAGAAGAGTTGGAGGCCCAGAAAGCAGAGCAGGAGCAAGTTGAGGCAGAAGCAAAGAAAGTTGAGGAAGAGGCCCAAAAACCCACCATCAAGGAAACCCAAACCATCAATCTTAATGATTCCACGGCAGTTGCCGAATATAAGAGTGGTGTAGGAGCATTTGGCTTCAGTGCCGTTTCCGATGGGACCACCAAGTTGGAAAACGAGGTGTTGTATTTGGAAGTTTCCAACAAAGGAGGACAGATCGTGGAGGCCAGGATGAAGAACTTTGTCACTTACGATTCCGTTCCTGTGTATTTGGTAAAGGATGGCAATGCCAATTTTGCCTTGAATTTTACCACTTCGGACAATAGGGTCCTTAATACCGCCGACCTTTATTTTGAACCAAGCTTTTCGAAAAGTGGGGATAACCACGTCCTTTCCATGAAAGCCAAGGTGGCAGACAATCAGTTCTTGGAGTATCGGTACGAAATGAAACCCAACGAATACCTCGTAAACTTTACGGTACGTTCCCAAGGATTGAACGGTGTGTTGAACAGCAGCAAGCCGGTTACTTTGGAGTGGGAACTGAAAGGTATCCGCCATAGCAAAAGTGTACGTTACGAAAACCGTTATACCCGCTTGACGTACAATCACGAAGATGGAAAAATCAGTAAGCTTTCCGAGAACAGTGATTTGGATGAGGAAACCGTGGAAGATGTAAAATGGCTGTCGTACCGTCAGCACTTTTTCAGCTCCATTTTGGCTACGGATGACCATTTGGAATCCGCGCAGCTTAGCTCCAAGAATTTGGTGGAAGAAGAGAGCAAGGAACTCCATTTCACCAAGGAGTATAACACAAAGGCCTCTTTAAAATTGCAAGGTGGGGAACTCTCACAAAGCATGTATTGGTACTACGGCCCTACCGATGTAAAAGTATTGGATGATTACAAGGATTTGGGTTTGGTCGATACTATTCCCTTCGGATGGGGGATTTTTGGATGGATCAACCGATATGTTTTTACACCATTATATGGATTTTTGAGTTCGTTCCTACCCTTCGGGATAGCCATCATCGTCATGACCATATTGGTGCGTTTGGCCATGTCGCCCGTAACCTATAAGTCCTATCTCTCACAGGCCAAGATGAAGGTATTGAAGCCTGAGATCGCTGAAATCAACGAGAAGTATAAGGACAATGCCATGAAAAAGCAGCAAGAGACCATGAAGGTCTATAACAAGGCAGGTGTCAGTCCTATGAGTGGATGTGTTCCGGCTCTATTGCAACTGCCTATCTTTTATGCCTTGTTCATGTTTTTCCCGACCTCTTTCGCCCTAAGACAAAAATCGTTCTTGTGGGCACAAGATCTTTCATCATATGATGCAATTATCGAATGGACAACCAACATTCCATTTATTTCAAAATTTTATGGAAATCACGTAAGTCTGTTCCCTATATTGGCATCCATAGCCATTTTCTTCTACATGCAGATGACCACGGGTCAGAGCATGCAGATGCAGCAACAGCCCGGTATGCCCAATATGAAGTTCATCATGTACCTATCTCCGATCATGATGTTGTTCTTCTTCAACAATTATGCAAGTGGGTTGAGTTTGTACTATTTCATCTCCAACCTGATTACCATTTTTATCATGTTGGTGATCAAGAACTACATTTTGGACGAGGAGAAGATCCATGCACGGATCCAGGAGAACAAGAAGAAGCCGAAAAAGGAGAACAAGTTCCAGCGCAAGATGCGTGAAATGATGGAGCAGGCCGAACAACAAAAGAATTCAGGAAGAAGGTAACGTTGTTGAATTAATGTCCTGCCCCGATTAAACCTTTGGTTTAGATTGGAGTCTTAGGCCTGTAACCATTAATTCAACAATATGAAAAATCTAAAACTGATATTGTTTTTGTTTGCCCTCTTTTTTGTGGGCACCACTGAATATGCCGAGGCACAGGTCGTGACCAGGCATGAAAAGAGAGTGGTACGCAGAAAAGTGCGTAGACATAACCGTAGGGTCGTCCGCAGGACATTGCGACGGTTGCCGGCCAACACCAGCCCCATTGTTTACAGAAAGATTTCCTATTATCCCGTTGGTGGTATGTATTATGTGTACCGCAAAGGCATTTATGTGAGAACTTTCCCTCCAAGGGGATTTCGATTGAGAGTCATGCCGACCACGGCAGTCATCATTACCGTTCGTGGCACTCGGTACCATTATGCCGATGGAGTTTTCTACCAACCGATTAATGGAGAATACGAAGTGGCCCCTCCACCCATAGGAGCTGTGGTAAAGGAGTTGCCCGAAGATGCTGAGGAAATCGATTTTGATGGGGTCACCATGCACGAACTCAATCAGGCCGTTTACAAGGAAGTGGAAAATGGATATGAAATCATTGAGGTGCTCGAAGACGATATGGACCAATAGTGTTTTCTCGGCAGTTTGATCAGGACATAAAAAAACTCCCTCAAGAACTTTGGGGGAGTTTTTCATTTCTGGTTTAGTTTGGAAAGATTTGGGACTCCAAAGATGCGGCAACTTCCCTGCTAAAAAAATTAATAGTTGTCAAAAGCATTGTTTTTGTAGTGAAAATATCCCTGTTTTGATGTGTCATCGATGAACGGTATTTCCACTACGATAAAAGGCCCTTACTACAATGTGTAATGAGGGCCTTTAGATTCAAATTTAAAGCTGTCTACTGTCTATATTGTAAATCCATAGATCAGTTTGTGGTATCGGGGATCAATACCGTATCAATTGCATGAATCACACCATTGATGGCCTGCACATCCACTGCAATAACACCAATTCCGGTGTTTCCGGCGCCGTCCGTAATATCGGCAATGTTATCCCCGGTTCCTGGAAGACTGAAGGTAAGGGCATCACCCTCCAAAGTGTTGGCTGTTGCGCCATCACTCAAGTCTCCTGATCGAATGTTGGCGCCAGCGACCACATGGTGCTGCAAAATTGGGATTAAGTCAGCCTCTGCTGGAATACTGGGTAATGCTTCAAATGCCGTATTGGTTGGTGCGAATACGGTAAACGGGTCGCTACCTGAACCACCCTGAGCGGATAATACACTTACAAAATCAACGCTTGGGGTCAATTCGGTCAAAGCTTGCACCAAAGTTGAAAAATTTGGGTCGGCCACAGCAAAAGTTACCACGGTTGGTAGATCGATTACGGCATCAACAACATGGATGACACCATTGGATGCTACGATGTCGGGAACTATAACGTTGCTTGTTCCATTCAAGGTCACCCCATCATCCGTATTGATGTAAAGACTTAGATTTTCATTAGTGGCAAATTCCGCGGCCGTGTTCACATAAGAATTGGACAGACCATCTGAAAATGCAGCTGCTCCTACAACCACATGGTTGGATAGAATGGCGTTCAAATCGTTTCCATTTGGATTTGTAAAGGCGGTGAATGCATCATTATTGGGTGCAAAAACCGTGAAATCTTCGTCTTCGTTGGATAAAAGATCCGTAAAGACCGTGTTTCCACCATTGGTCAACGCCCCTACTAAAGAGGAGAGGTTGGGGTTGGCAACCGCATGGTCCACTATGTTAGGGATGTCAATGACAGCGTCCACAACATGCACAATTCCGTTCAACGCTTTTACGTCGGGAACTTGTACAGTGGCTACCCCATTAAAGGTTACATCTGTGGTCGCATCAAAATAAAGGCTCACATTTTTATCACCTGCCCCCGTTGCCAAGGTCTTGGCATACCCAGACCCAAGGCTGGCCAAATCTGATGAGGTCACGGTTCCACTGATCACGTGATTCAAAAGAACGTTGGTCAAAACGTCTGTTGGGATATCGCTCAATTGGGCTCCATTCAAGAAGGCATCAAAGGCTTCATCTGTAGGGGCCAAAACGGTGAAGGGTCCATCACCGCGGAGAACCGTAGGTAAATCCCCGTCCGCTGCTTGGAGTGCAGCAACCAAGCTTTGTAGATTTTCGTTGCCCAATGCCAAATCGGTAATGGGCACTAAAATAATATCGGACAGTTCATCCAAAATAGCCTGTGGAAGCAGTACTTTGTCAATAAGGTGCACCACACCGTTAGAGGCCACAACATCTGCTGTGGTTACCCGTGCGTCCACATCTGTGGCATCACCTATGAATACCCCTCCCGATGTTGAAACCGACAGAGTTGAACCCTGTAGCGTGGTTATGGTCTGTCCATCGCTCAGATCCGATGATAGCACTGCTGCCCCAGGAACAACATGGTAAGTTAATATGACGGCCAACAGATCCTGTAATTGTTGGGTGCTGAAATCGTCAAGGGAATCAAAACCATCCAATTGGGCCAAAAGATCGGCAAAGGCATCGTTTGTAGGTGCAAAAACCGTAAAAGGTCCTTCACCACTCAAGGCGGTGATTAGATCGTTATTGGCACTTTCATCGGCTTTTTGAAGCGCACTTACCAAAGTGCTCAGGTCTGACGTGGCCTGCGCCGTAGCCACAATATCAAGCTGTGTTTTGGGCGGATTCGGTTCGTCGTCATCGGAGCAGGAAACCATACTCAGCATAAATAGGACAAAGGTTAATCTTGCAATTTTTTCTAGAGTTTTCATGTGCTTGTGAAATATTTTGTTTAACTATTTAAAAGTATGTTTAAACAAAATAAATACAATACTGTTTAACATTTAAGTAAAAAAGTTTAACAAAATTTTTTCTCATTCTATGAGAGTTAGCATTTTCGACATACTTTTTAGGACAAGGCAGAAACTATTTTTTATTCCATGCATTTCGTATTTTTGTACCCTTAAAACATTGCGATGAAAAAGGTTGTTGTAGGACTTTCGGGAGGAGTGGATTCCAGTGTGGCCGCATACCTGTTGAAAGAACAGGGATATGAGGTGATTGGCCTGTTCATGAAGAACTGGCATGACGATTCCGTGACCATTTCCGAGGAATGTCCGTGGTTGGAGGATAGCAATGATGCCCTTATCGTGGCCGAGAAATTGGGGATTCCTTTCCAAACGGTGGATTTGAGTGCTGAGTACAAGGAGCGTATCGTGGATTATATGTTCAACGAATATGAAAGAGGGCGCACCCCCAATCCTGATGTACTCTGCAATCGCGAGATCAAGTTCGATGTCTTTTTAAAGATTGCCCTACAATTGGGTGCCGACTATGTTGCAACGGGGCACTATTGCAGAAAAGGAATCATCCAAAATGAAGATGGCACCGAAACCTATCAACTGTTGGCAGGAAAGGATCCTAACAAGGACCAATCTTATTTTCTGTGTCAATTGTCTCAAGAGCAATTGTCCAAAACCTTGTTCCCGATTGGGGAATTGCTAAAACCTGAAGTTAGAAAGATCGCCGCTGAAAATAATTTGATTACCGCCGATAAAAAAGACTCCCAAGGATTGTGCTTTGTGGGCAAGGTGCACCTGCCCGACTTTTTGCAACAAAAACTGAAACCCAAAAAAGGGGTCATTGTAGAAGTGCCCAGTGATGCATCCCAATTTGCTTTAGTTGTTCCTGAGTTTCACAATGAAAAGGAGAAGTTGGCCTTTCAAGCCGAAAAACCCATTTTTTCTATGGAAGATGGCAAGGTAGTGGGAGAGCACCAAGGGGCCCATTATTTTACCATCGGGCAACGTAAGGGTCTGAACGTTGGGGGCACCAAAGAGCCTTTGTTCGTCATTGAAACCGATGTGGACAAGAACATCATTTATACAGGACAGGGCAAGACCCATCCCGGATTGTTCAGGAATACGCTTTTTGTGAAAGAGGATGAGCTGCATTGGGTACGTCCTGATCTAGCTTTGAAGGAAGATGAAACCATGGAGGTGATGGCTCGCATCCGTTACCGTCAGCCATTACAAAAAGCCACCCTCTACAAAGTAGGGAACGGACTGTACGTGGATTTCCAAGAAAAGCAATCCGCCATTACCGAGGGCCAATTTGTGGCTTGGTATGTAGGTGAGGAATTGGTGGGTTCTGGGGTAATATCGTAACCTTTCAAAAAGTGAACTGTTCGTCATTCTGAAACAAGTTCAGTTTGACAATTATTCAATATTTCATGCAAAACAAAATCACCCAACTTTTCGGAATACAATATCCTATCATTCAGGCCGGAATGGTCTGGGCCAGTGGCTGGCGTTTGGCCTCAGCGGTTTCCAATGCAGGCGGACTTGGCCTTTTGGGAGCCGGGAGTATGTATCCAGAAGTGTTGCGGGAGCATATCGAAAAATGTAAAAAGGCCACGGACAAACCTTTTGGGGTGAATGTGCCCATGCTATATCCTGACATTGATAAGTTGATGCGAATCATTGAAGATCAAGGGGTGAAAATCGTTTTTACCTCCGCAGGAAATCCAAAAACCTGGACGTCCTATTTGCAAGAAAATGGGATTACCGTGGTTCATGTAGTCAGCAGTGTCAAGTTTGCCCTGAAAGCTCAAGAAGCTGGGGTGGATGCTATCGTAGCTGAAGGTTTTGAGGCGGGAGGCCACAACGGTAGGGACGAGACCACCACCATGGTTCTTATTCCCTCGGTAAAGGAAAAAATAAGCATTCCTTTGATTGCTGCAGGAGGTATCGCAACAGGTAGGGCCATGTTGGCCGCTATGGTATTGGGTGCCGATGCAGTTCAAGTAGGTAGTCGATTTGTGGCCAGTCCCGAGGCATCGTCCCATGACTTGTTCAAGAAATGGGTGGTGGATGCCCAAGAAGGCGATACCCAACTCACCTTAAAAGAGCTGGCCCCGGTACGCTTGCTCAAAAACAAGTTCTACCAAGATGTGCAGGCGGCGTATGCCAAGGGAGCTTCCGTAGAGGATTTAAAAACCTTATTGGGAAGGGCTCGTGCCAAGCGTGGCATGTTCGAAGGGGACATGGAAGAAGGGGAGCTGGAAATCGGTCAAGTTTCCGGGTTGATACACGATATTAAACCCGCTGCCCAAATTGTGGCAGACCTAATGGCCGAATTCAATCAGGCTAAGACGGAAATTCAAGACTACTAGTATTTTACGGTCAAAGTTTCGGAAACTTTTAATACTTTTAGCGGGAGCAATGAGAACACTTATCCCCACACTAGTATTTTTTGTGCTCGCTTCCTATTGCCATGGGCAAGTGGAACGGGACAAAGCACTCCATTTTTTGGGTGGAAACCTTTTTGGACTGGCAGGAGCCGGAATCGCCAAACAAGCATCTGATGGTAATCGTATTTGGACTTTTGTAGGCTCTGTGGCCGGAAGTACCTTGATTGGATTGGCCAAGGAAACAGTGGATGCAGGTCAACGTGACAATGGCTGGGACAACGATGATTTGGCTGCTACCATCCTAGGAGGTGTTACCGTTGGGGTGACCATTGATCTTTTTGCGAAAAAAGATGACAACAAACGGTTACGGGGTAGATATTCCAGCCTGGAACGAAAGAAGAAAAAACGCAATGATTTTTCTTTAGAACCCCAATTTGTAGTGTTGGATGGGAAGTTGCCCAGTTTGAATACGCTTGGTCTTTCTTCAATGAGTTTGACTAAATAATCCCCCTCGCCTTTATTTCCAAGTATTTGTTGATGGTATTGATGGTCAGGTCTTCGGGCTTTGTCAAGATAGTCTGAATACCATGTTGTTGAAGTTCCCTTTGCATCAACTTTTTCTCCAAGTTGAATTTTTCTGCAATGGTCTTGTGGTAAATGGCCTGAAGGTCTTCGGCAGGATTGGTAATCAATGATTCCAACTCCGTGTTTTCAAAGAAAATGACCACCAGAACATGTTTTTTTGCAATGGCCGATAGGTAGGGCAATTGTCGTTTTAAGGCCGAGATATGCTCAAAATTGCTGTAAAGCAACAATAAACTCCGCTGGTTGATCTTTCTCTTGATGTGGGCGTACAACAATCCAAAATCGGAATCACTGAATTCTGTGGTAATGTTGTACAACTTTTCCAAGATCACATTCAGGTGCGAAATTTTCTGGACGGCCGGAACAAAGGTTTCGATGTTCTTGGAAAACGTGACCATCCCCGTTTTGTCGTTCCGCTTTAGCGCAACGTTGGAAAAAGCCAAGGTGGAGTTGATGGCGTAATCCAGCAGGCTGAGTCCGTTAAAGGGCATTTTCATGACCCTTCCCGTGTCGATAATGGAATAAATGGGCTGCGATCGTTCATCTTGGTATTGGTTCACCATCAAATGGTTTTTCTTGGCCGTAGCCTTCCAGTTTAGGGTCCTTACATCATCCCCTTTGATGTATTCCTTGATCTGTTCAAACTCTTGCGTATGCCCGATCCGTCTGATTTTCTTCAACCCGAATTGGGTCAATTTGTTACTCATGGCCAAAAAGTCGTACTGCTGCATCTGAATGATGGACGGGTACACAGGAACCATTTGGTCTTTTTGGAAGACAAACCTCCTTCTTGCAATCTGGAGGGGGGAGGAAGCGTATAGATTCAAGTTTCCGAACACATATTCGCCCCGTTCCACAGGCCTGACCGAATAGTTGTACAGAAAAGCATCTCCCCTTGAAAGCGTTGTCCTGTATTCAAAATCGCGCTTTTGGAACTGAATGGGCAGTTCATCAATAATGGATAAGGAAACCTTGAACGGATATCTGCTTTTCAGTTGAATTTCCAAGACATTCTGGTCGCTGTTGGATAATTTCTTGGGTAGGTTCCTTGATCCTTCTATAGCATTTGGGGTAGTATAGAGTAGATAGAGGTCTAATACAAAAAGGGCGACCAACAAATAGGTCAAGATCCAAGCTATGGGATAAATAACAGGTAGCCAAAAGGATAGAACGAAGCAGGCCACCAAAAATGCCAGGTACCAAAAGAGTTTGTTGTGTATGTAAAACGATTTCAAAAACCGCATGTTATCTGGGGATTTCCACGGATTCCATGATCATGTGCACCACATTTTCAGTGGTCATACCTTCCATTTCCCTCTCTGGGGTCAAGATAACCCTGTGGTTGAGCACAGGTACCAAAGCCTTTTTCACATCTTCGGGAATGACAAAATCCCTTCCCGCCATGGCAGCGAATGCTTTGGCCGCCGTTAAGGTGGCAATGGAAGCCCTAGGAGATGCCCCAAGGTACAAATGCGGATGGTTTCGGGTACTCGCAATGATGTTGGCAATGTAGTCCATGATCTTTTTCTCCACAATCACTTCATGGATGTTCTTTTTGAACTCTACCAGTTTTTGGGGCGTGAGTACAGGTTTGATGGTATCCTGTGGTTTTTCCCCTTTCCGTTCGTGATGGGTTTGGATAATCTGTATTTCCTCTTCCACGGAGGGATAATTTACCTTGATTTTGAATAAGAAACGGTCCAATTGGGCTTCAGGTAGGGCATAGGTGCCTTCTTGTTCAATCGGGTTTTGGGTGGCAAGGACCATAAAAGGCTCGTCCATTTTGTAGGTAGTGCCATCAATGGTGGCCTGACGTTCTTCCATGGTCTCAAAAAGGGCGGCTTGCGTTTTAGCGGGTGCCCGGTTGATTTCATCAATTAGGATGATATTGGAAAAGATGGGACCCTTTTTAAAATCGAATTCCGATGTCTTCATGTTGAAGACGGACGTTCCCAAAATATCACTGGGCATAAGGTCCGGGGTAAATTGGATCCTACTAAAATTTGTTTTTAAGGTTTTGGCGAACAGTTTTGCCGTGATGGTCTTGGCGATTCCGGGAACACCCTCGATCAAGGCATGGCCATCTGCCAAAATGGAAACGATAAGGAGTTCCACAAAATCTTTTTGCCCTACGATCACTTGGGCCAGTTCCGCTTTTATCTGTTCAACGGTGTTCCTAAGTTCTTCCAAGGGTACGCGGTTGTCAAAGTTTAGATCATTGTTTTCCATCTACGTGTGCTTTAAATGCTTCTATTTTTTTGTTGAGGTCCTGTAGCTCCATATCGGTGATTTGGGACTTGGACTGTAATTTTTCTATCAATCGGAACAAGGCTTCCACATCTTCCAAACTATTGTTGCTCCGCACTGCCAATGTCCTCAAAAACGATGTGTCCAGTTGTTGGGTGGGCAAATGCAGTCTTGTTCTAATGTATTCCAAAAAATATGCAATCTTATGTTGGGTAATCTGTTGCTGTTCCTTGTTTTCGTAATACATGTTCGCAATGGTGCGCGTAAAGGCCAAAGTCTGATTTTTTAAAGGGGTTACCACGGGTATGGCCCTTTGCTTGCGCTTTCCTTCAAAGATCACATAGATCAAAGCTCCTATCAACGCCAAATAATAGGCCCATTTAAATTCTTTGGTGTTCAAAAAGAGATATATGGGTGAGGTGTAGAACGATTTACCAGATTTGTGGAAGTTATCCATCAAAATGGGTCCTTCCGTACCTAAGTAAGACAATAATCCGGCCGTGTAGTTCCTGTTTTCATCCTTTAGGATGAAGTAATTGGTAAAAGCCTTCGGAAAGGTGGACAAAATAATTTCACCTTCCCCAAAGGGTTGTTTGATCATATTGATATGCTTTTCAATAACATCCGTACTGTCGGAATGCACATACACTTCCCCAAGGACCACCGTGTTCAACGTATCAATCTTATCAAAGACCATGGTGTAATAATCTTTTTCAAAAGTAACGGTCTTGCCCTTTAGGCTTGGGTTCACCAGTTGATGATAAAAGTGGGGTTTTAACTCACTTTCATTGTAAAGGCTGGTTTGCTCCAGGTTTAAGGTATCCAACAAGCGTCCCTCAAAACTGCTCGATGCAATAAAAACCGAATTTCCCTTGGATGTCCAATCCAATAGGGCGTTGAGTTCGGCTTCTTCAAAGGTGATGGACTCGTTCACAAAAAAATAGGTGCCCTGTACGGTGTCGTTTCGGGTAAGCAACTCAAAAGGAGGCTTGTGGATCTGAGAAAGTCGCGACGGAAAAAAATCTTCCATCAGTTCATTCAGAACATAGGTGCCATAAGGAATTTTGTGGTGGGACACATACGATGGAAACCAATTGATCTGTTTGGGTTTGTTGTACTCCAACAGAAATATGCCTCCAATGGCAATGATGGCAATCAGTAGGTATGTCCAACCTTTTTTAACCATGGGAGCCAATGGAATTTTTAAGTGACACAAATACCTCTTCTACCTTGGAATACCTGTCTTGATCAATCTGGAACTCCCCGTACCAAATATAATCGTAGAGTAATGTAGCCCGGTTAAACTGCTGTTTTAGGGGACTGCCCGAAAGTTCATTGCTATAATCGTCGTTCGTTTTTTGTCGCTGCCATGCGATCATTTCACGTTCCGACAATAATTTCAGAATAAACAGATAATAGTACCTCACTGCCAACCGGTAGTTTTTTTCGGCCAAGGCCTCCTTGATCAATTGTTGGATATCCTCGGTTTTGATGATGCGTTCTTCCTCGGATAGGATGACCATGTTCGGATTTTTTTCATTGTAGATCAAGGAACGTGTGTTTGCCTTGATGAAAAAACGTATCACCAAATACAAAAAAATGGCCAATAGGAGATACGGCAATATTTTTAGGAAGATGGCAAGGTAGCCACCTGCATTTTCCACGCCAAAAATCCATTTAAAAAAACTGCGGATGATGTTGTAGAACCAATTCGTCACAGCATCCCACCAGGTACTTTTCGGTTCCGCTACCTCATAGTTGAACGCGTCATCGTTTAAAAATTGTTGAAGGTCGTCCTCTGAAATTTCCAGGGGTTGCATCTCAGTGCTATCGTACCGTACAATGGAATCGTTCTGGGCAAAAAGGATTGTCCAGTTTAACAGAACCAAGAGTATGGTCAATAGGTTTCGCATAAAACAGCTTAAGATTTACCGATGTTATCGATGCGCTCAAAGGCACCGGTAAAATTTTTCTTTTCGTTGAGGTTGAAGAAAATCATGGAAGTGGTCACCAAAAAAATGATGTTCATAAGGAACTGGACCAATGTGCTCAAAATATTCAACAGTAAATAGATAGGGTCATTGAAAATATTCATGTTCTCTACGTCCATTTCACCGGAAAAAATGCCCATCTTCACCCACATGTAGATAATGGCCGGCATACTTAAGGCATACGAAGCGATTGCCACAATGATGTACACCACGAACAAGGTGGCAAAGGTGATCCACCAATTGTCCTTGATCAAGGTAAAGCTATAGTTATAGGATTCAATGACATCTTTTTTTAGGAATACCAGAATAGCGAAGGAAATGGATAGGGGTACGGCCAAATAAATACCGGGTACAAAACAGAACAAGGCACCGATTACAACTGAAAGGCCCACAAGAATCCCCAAGCCGATCAAAGACCAAAAGGAACCATAAACCCCGGAACGAATTTCATCATACACAATTTCACCCTTATGTTCTATATACGATTTGATATAATGCAACACGGCACCCTGCGCCAGAACATAAGCAGCAATGGAACTCAACATAAGGGCTCCGATGGCCACAAGCATTATGAAAGGCGAAAAGCTGTTTCCTGAATAGGAATTTACATTCGCAAAGTTGAAAATATCCCCAACGGTATACATGTAAAACCCCATGGAAATCAACATGGCCACAATATAGGGCCCCACAATTTTCAACAAGGTCCCAAAGAAAGGTTTGTACTGGTTACGGATGAATCCCAAAGAATCGGAGAGGATCTCGCCCAATTCCCTTTGCTTTTTAAATTCGATGTATTTCGGCGTTTGCATATTGGTTTTTCTTTTTGATTTGGATTGGATATATGATGTAATAAAAAATAATCAAGGTCAAGGAAGCCAAAATAATGATGATGGCCAACCAGTCGGGCATTTCGGTATGGCGGGTCACAAAACCTTCCAAAAATCCTGCAATAATAAAAAAAGGAACCGTGCTGATCATGATCTTGAGTCCGTTCTTCACCCCTCGTTTAAACGATTCCAACCTTGTAAAAGTGCCTGGAAAAAGCATTCCGTTGGCCAGGACCAATCCGGCACATCCTGCAATGATGATGACCGAAATTTCAATGGTGCCATGTATCCAAATGGTTCGTGCAGACTCCCACAACAATCCCTTTTCATAAAAGAAATATTGAAAACTGCCCAACATGATTCCATTTTGGAGGAGGACCATCAAGGTGCCTATCCCCAAAAAAATACCATAGGCAAAGGCATATATGGCCACTTTAATGTTGTTGATGGTAATGCCAAGGAACATATTGAATTCCCCTTGTTGTTTGTATACCGCCATGGGGTCGCCCTTTTCAATGTTCTCCAAGGTCATGTTCACATAACCGTTCCCCAAAATGGATCGTACAAAATCCCCTTCGTTGGCTGCTGAAAAGGCTCCCACTACCGCAAAAAAAGTGAATACCAAGAAAGAGATCAGCAACTCCCGATGATGTTGGTAAAACATACTCGGAAATTCGGTTTTCCAAAAACTTACAATACGGTTCTTGGATTCCCGTTTGGTCTTATAGATTTTTTGATGCGCCTGCGAGGCAAGGGAATTTAAATAATACTGGGTATTGCTGTTCGGATAAAAGGTTTTGGCATAGCTAAGGTGGTCGGTGATTTCGATGTATAGATCGGAAAGCTTATCAGGGTGAAGCCGGCCTTTATTGTTCAAGACATTTTCAAAAGCAGCCCATTTGTCCTTATTTTGCTTTACAAAAGCGGCCTCTCGCATTAAATCTTTAGGTTTATGAGTAAAGAAACTAAAATATGGAACAATTTCAAATAGAAACGGCCCAAAATATAACGATCGACCAAAACACCTCAAATTTGGGAGAACGCATGCTGGCTTATATCATTGACAGCTTCATTATTGGGGTCTATGTTATTCTCATGTTCATATTCCTGCTTTCTTTGGACATAGAGCCGGCCGATCAATGGGCGTTCTATTTGATTATGGGACTACCGGCCTTTTTTTATTATCTGCTATTCGAGACCTTGTCCGATGGAAAAACAATAGGTAAGGGAATCATGTCACTCCGCGTGGTAATGTTGGACGGATCAAAACCCAGTTTTGCCAATTATTTTGTAAGATGGGTATTGCGGATCATTGATGTGACCATGACCTCGGGAGGAGGGGCCGTTTTAACTATTCTGATCCGTGGAAAGGGGCAACGCATAGGGGACATTGCTGCAGGTACCACGGTCATCAGCGAGAAAAAAAAGGTCTCCCTGAACGATACCTTATTGCGGGAACTTCCTTTGGATTATAAGCCACAGTTTCCACAGGTAACTGTTTTTAAGGACAATGAAGTGCAGACCATCAAGGAACTTTATGATAGTGCCAAAAGGAATGGTGATCATAACATCATTGTTTCTTTGGATAAGCGAATCAAGGAAGTTACGGGTATACAGACCACGCTACACCCTATTGATTTTGTGGATGTTGTGTTGAAAGATTATAATTTTTACACCCAAAAGATGTAAGCATGCTCTATCAGACTATTGATATTTTGGGCACGGTGGCCTTTGCCATTTCTGGGGTTTTGGTGGCCATGGAAAAACGTTTGGATCTTTTTGGTGTATTGATCATTGCTTTTGTCACCTCCATTGGTGGGGGTACCTTACGGGACCTGCTTATTGGGAACACTCCGGTGGTATGGATGCGTGATCTTACCTATGTGACCACTATTTTCATAACCGTGGTATTTGCCATCATTTTTGTAAACCAACTCAAGTATCTTAGAAAGTCATTGTTCTTGTTCGATACCATCGGGATTGGACTCTACACTATGTTAGGAGTGGAAAAGGGTCTTGAAGCTGAGTTACTCCCGATCATATGCATTTTTTTGGGAACCATGACCGCTTGTTTTGGAGGGGTTATCCGCGACATCCTTTGCAATGAAATCCCGGTGATTTTCAGAAAGGAAATTTATGCCACGGCCTGTATTTTGGGAGGTGCCAGTTACTTTTTGTTCATGGCTCTTTCCTTAAAGGAAAGTTATGCCTACATAGCTGCCATTTTAGTGGTTATCACCTTAAGGTTGATGGCCGTTCGGTTTGGCATCAGCTTGCCCAATATCTACAAATACCGAGGCTAAAGCAGGCCAACGGTAATTTTTCAACAATAGTGGTTAATTCTTGATTAATCTGATTAACCCTTTGTTAAGCTTTATTACTTTTCCATTAGCCACACCCAACTGGGTATAATTCTACTTTGGCTCTCATCAGGAGTAGTGGGTATATTTTTTATCGTTCACTACTGAGCAAACCAATCAACTAAACAAATTATGAGAGCAACACAATCACTGACTATTTTATGTTTTATCGTGACCTCTTTTCTTGGATCGCAAATGGCCCGGGCACAGGGGTGCGTGGCCATTAGGCATTTCTCTTCCTGTGTGGGCACCACCTTGGAGAACAATTTATTGGGGGCAGGGGATATCCAAATTGGATCCAATTATCGCTATTTCAAGTCGTTCCGACATTTTCGTGGAACGGAGGAAGAACCAGATCGGGTAGCTAATGAAACCGAAGTTATCAACCATTCCCATTCATGGGATTTCTTCCTCACCTATGGCGTTACCGATAGGTTGTACGCCAGTATCACTATTCCGACCGTTATCAATACACGTTCCTCCCTATACGAACATGGTAGGGATGAAAGGCATACCACCTTTTCCCGTGGCTTGGCCGATATCCGGGTAGGGATGGGATATTGGGTGTTTGATCCGGTGAAGCACATGAACGGTAATTTGGCATTGGGCTTGGGGCTTAAATTGCCCACAGGGAGCTACAACGCTTCCGATATCTTTTATAACGTTGGCCCTGAAGGAAGCCCCCAGGTGAGGCCGGTTGATCAAAGTATACAACCTGGCGATGGTGGTTTCGGGATTACGGTGGATTTTCAGTTCTACCAAAAAATTGCCGAAAGGTTTTTTGCCTATGGAGGTGGATTTTATCTCATCAATCCTAGGGAAACCAATGGTACAAGAACTTTTAGGGAAACTTTGAGTCCCATTTTACAGAATGAGGCCATTATGGCCGTTCCGGACCAATTTTCATTACGCGCAGGGGTAAGCCATGCTTTTGGAGCCAACTTCTCTGGTTCCTTGGGGGCAAGATATGAGGGTGTTCCCGTGAAAGATCTTATCGGGGGCAACAAAGGTTTCAGAAGACCTGGAAATGTCCTTTCCATAGATCCGGGTATTGCTTTTATGAAGAACAATTTTTCACTGAATCTTAATGTTCCTTTTGCGGTCAGAAGAGAGCGCCCGCAAAGTGTAACGGACAAAGAAACCGAAGAAATGACAGGGGAACCTAGGAATGGGGATGCCGCTTTCGCGGATTATTTGATCAATGTGGGGATTTCCTACCGCTTTGGGAGCAAGAAAGTTAAAGTAGATCCAGAATTGATGGACGAGTTCAAGAATTAAACCTATCTCAATATGAAAGGAATTACTAAGAACGGTCTTTTGCCTATTTCCTTGGGTATGGTATATCTATGGTTCGGCGCACTGAAGTTTTTTCCAGACCTGAGTCCGGCAGAGAGTTTGGCTAAAAGTACTATGAACGTACTCACCTTTGGCCTGGTTCCCGATTCAATTTCCATTATATTGCTGGCAATTTGGGAAACATGTGTAGGGGTACTTTTAATTTTCAATCTCTATCGAAGAACAGCTGCTTTTCTGGCCTTGGTCCATATACTTTTCACGTTCACACCTTTGGTGTTTTTTCCGGATGAGGTGTTCAACGAGGGACCATTGGTACTAACGCTTCTCGGACAGTATATCATAAAGAATCTTGTCATTGTTGCCGCGTTGCTATCCATTTTGGATGTGGATGTAAGGGTATTGTTTAGGACAGTTTTATGGAAAAGAAGGATTCCAAGGTCCACTAACATGCCAAGTTTCGGATTCATAGAAGAAAAACAAATCAAAAATAATTGACCATTTAAAAATGACCTTAAAACAAAAACTGCCCTTCTCAACCTTTACAGTTCTCTTTGCACTATTCTCCAATTTTTTATCCTTTTCACAGACCAAATTTACCGGTAAAGTAGTCGATGCTTCAGATGGACAACCTCTTATGGGAGCCCAAATTATTGTGGCACCTAGTGGAAAGGGAACCCTTACAGATGATTTTGGAAGGTTTGGGATACTGGCGGGCCGTGAAGACAATGCAATTGTAGTAAAGTACTTGGGATATGAAGATGTGGAAATATCAATTTCTTCGTCGACTACGGATTTGGGCACTATTGAAATTACCAGGTCCAATACTACTTTGGATGAGGTCATTGTAAGCGCATCTCCCAAGAATTTTAAAACAGACTTTGTTGGTAGTAACTTTCGGATAAACCCGGTAACCCTGCAAAACATAAATCCGTTGAGTACTGAAGAAGTTTTGCGGACAATTCCCGGGGTGAACATTGTAGGAGATATGGGATTGTCCAACAGGCCCAATATCAGCATCAGGGGATCCTGGGGGAGACGATCTAAGAAAGTGTTGCTCATGGAAGATGGTACCCCATCGGCACCGGCACCTTATATTGCTCCTGGAGCCTATTATAATCCGGTGAGTGACCGAATCACCTCCATTGAAGTGTACAAAGGAGCCGATTTGTTGAAGTATGGCCCCAACAATATGTACGGTGCCGTGAACTATATTACGGCATTGCCTCCCCAGAAACCCACTTTGCGTTTAAAGTTGACGGGCGGTCAGCGAAATTATACTTCAGGGTTGTTTTCCTATGGCGGCACTTGGAACCAAATAGGGGGTTTGGTAGAAGGGGTATACAAAAAATTTGATGGGTTTACCGATAATTCCTCCGTGGAGATTCTGAACTTGAACGCCAAAATATTTGCCCAGCTCTCCGAAGACCAATCCTTGTATTTTAAAGTGAGTGGACAGTTCGAGGATAACCAGGCCTCATTAAGTTCCCAAACACCATTTACGTTCGAGACGGACTATACCCAGAACCCTTTGGATGCCGATCAGTTTACCATGAGAAGGTATGGAGTGGACATCATACACAAATGGCTGCCCCATGAAAACCTGAGCTTTACCACAAAAGTATATGCCTCCGATTTTGAAAGGGACTGGTGGCGACAGGTAACGGCGAAAGTGAAGGCCTCCGAGGTTCAGGATTATGTGGGGGATGACATTTTTGCTGACCGATATGGTTATTTGGCAGGAAAAACATTTGGGGACGAGGATTATGTGATCGTGGGTCGAGTTCAGAACGGACGGGAAAGTACCACGGATAGCCGATGGATATACAGGGTTTCTGGTATCAAGGAAACGATTAAGGCCAAATGGGAAGCGTTTAATGCACCCAGTGAATTTGAGGCCAGCGTTAATTTGCACCGTGAAACTTTTAAGGATGTGTTCCTACAGGCCGATAGTTCCCGTTGGGCCAGAAATGGAAGGACCACAACAGATCTCTGGTACCGGCTTTGGTCCGCAAACGGATATGTTAGGAACGAGTTCCATTTTGGAAACCTGTCTGCAATTCCCATCCTACGGTTTGAGCATGTGGACATGTATCGCCAAAACTTGTTGGCCTTGGCCCAAGATCCAGATTTACAAAGTACTTCAGAAGGCAGGGAGCCCAATGTTTATGATCAATTCTTGCCTGGGTTGACCTTGAGCCATGCATACGGTAATGGAGAGTTCTATGGCAGTGTTTACGAAGGTATGATAGCCCCATCCAAGGTGTTTGGATTCTTGGTGGAGCAGAATGGCGTGGTCACCAATCCGTTGGCGGGTCAGAGTATTAACATTGACCCAGAACTGAGTTGGAACAAGGAAGTGGGATGGCGCGGTAGCTTGCTTAAAAATTGTATCCAAGGTCAGTTGACCTACTTCCACAATGCCAGTAGAAATTTTTATGCAGGAGGGAGAAACGAGGTGTTCAGCGAGTTGGGCAAAATCAACGTACAAGGTATCGAAATGGCCATCAATGCAGAACTGTTCAATAAAAATGGCCACCAATTACATTTTCTTGGAAACGTGACCTATATGCAATCCAAGGTAAAAGAGGGGCGGTTGGAAGATAAAGATCTCTTCTCCCAAGTGATCCATAGCGCGGCAACGCAGAACGAATACATCAACAAAGTGAACGCAAACCGTGATGCCTTTGAAATCTATGTGGATGAAGGTGGGGGTGAAACCTTGTTGACGGACACTACCATCGATGCCGCCGACTTTGCCAACATTACCAAAAGCGTAATCACCTTCGGTGACGGTGGACTTTCTGATACCGAAGCACCCTATACACCTAAAATAAACATGAGTCTTGGTCTGAACTACGATTGGAAGGGATTATCCAGTGGGTTCAATGTGCATCATGTAGGGAAACAGTACACGGAGTTCCACAATTTTGTAAATGAGTCTGCGGATGGTGCCATTGGGGAATTACCATCTTACACCACTGTGGATGCCTTTGTCAATTATGATTTTAACATTGGACAAAAGGTTGATGCCACCGTTTTTGTAAATGGAAAGAACATTACTGATGATGTGTACAGGGCCTCCAGGTTGAACCGGGCCACTTCGGGAATCTTTGCCGGTGGATTTCGCCAAATCATCTTTGGTGTCAATCTAAAGATTTGATGCCACATCGCACGTATGGAAGAGTTGATTCAGGGTATTTTTATCTACAAAAACGTTTTCGTAGAAGTTTGAATTATTTTTAATATGTAGGAATATTATTATCAAATTGTTATTATTTAAATAAAATAATTAGATTTATGTCAACTTCAACCAAACACCAATGCCAGAAAACGATCAAGAACTGCTCTCGCGGTTACAAAACGATGATGAAGTTGCCTATAAATGGATATATTCCAGGTATGCGGAAAAGCTGTTCCTGTATGCAATGAATATCTTGAAGCATCAGGAAATCTGCGAGGACATTATTCAAAATGTTTTTATCCAACTTTGGGAGAAGAGAAAGGAAAACAATATTACCCATTTAAAACCTTATCTCTATCAATCGGTCAAGTTTCAGGTATTTAAATCGTTCCGAAATCAACACTTTAAACAGGAAGACCTGACCCGATTGAATTTGGTTGACGCATCCTTAAATGCTTCCCGCCAAATTGAGTTTGATGAATTGGAGTCCTTGATCAACAGTTTGGTCGATAAGCTCACCCCAAAATGTCGGGAAATTTTTATCATGAGCCGGTTCGAGGAAAAATCCAACAAACAGATTGCGGAAGAGTTGGGCATGTCCATACAGACCGTTAAGAACCAAGTAAGCAAGGCCATCAAAAAATTGAGGGAACAAATGACACAGGAACAGATCGTCATTTACCCCATCATTATCTTCATGCTTACCCTATAAGCAGCGCTCGTACATTCATTCTCATTTTTTCTTTCTTCAAATAGGTTAATATCTACTGTGTAAATTCAGAATAATTGACCGGTGTATTTGCGATTGATATGGTTTTGTTTGAATAAAATTATCAAATCATCAAAAAAAAGTTAAAATTGAGTAGTACTCTTTAAGCTGTTTTGGTACTTAGGTATTAGAGGGGATAACTACCCGTAATGGCGAAAGCATGAAATACCTAAACAAAAAACAGGCCCAATCCTTATTTGAAAAGTATCTAAAGGGTGAATGTTCACCAGAGGAAGAAAGGCTTTTGGAAACCTTTTTGGACTCCTACCAAGACGATTCCAAAATATGGACCGATTGGGGCTTTGACGCCTCAAAGAAGCAAGAGATTTGGGATAAAATAAAGCAACAGACCGGTAATGAGAAGAAATACGCTATCGGTAGGGTATACCATCATGATTGGATAAAATATGCCGCTGTAGTGGTGGGAATAACCTTGGTTTCCTTGTTCTATTTTAAAAATTCAACAGCTGAAGGCCATCTTTTGCCTGTTGATGAAGAAATGGTGGTACTTCAAACTGGTGAAGGCAAAAATAATTTGAGTGAGAACTCGGCCGGTGATATTTTGGATAAGGATGGTAAGGTCATTGCTTCCCAAGAAGGGGGAGTGCTCAGCTACAAAAAGAATTCCTTATCAAAAGAATTGGTTTACAACGAAATAAATGTTCCCAAGGGAAAAACGTTCAAACTGGTACTTTCGGATGGTACCCAAGTGTATCTGAACGCAGGCACAAACCTGCGATTTCCGATCAGCTTTGTCCCCGGAAATCTAAGAGAAGTGTTTTTGGAAGGGGAAGCCTATTTTGAGGTGACGAGGGACGAAGAAAATCCTTTCGTGGTACAGTCCAATGATATGCAGGTCAAGGTTCTGGGCACTCACTTTAACGTGAGTTCCTATGAAGGGTCCGAGCAACATGCGGTATTGGTTGAAGGTAGTGTTTCAGTGAGCCACCAAGGTAGTTCCATGGAAATATCGGAGCCATTGGTTATAAAACCCGGTCAAAAAGCTTCCTTGGTACCTGAGGGATTGGATGTTAAGGAAGTTGATGCGGGGGATTATATAGCCTGGACCCAGGATATACTCATCTTCAATGATGAATCCTTCCCGGAAATCATTAAAAAAATAGAGCGTAGGTATAATGTTGAGATACAGAACAATTATACCGAACTGACCTCCGCACGTTTCAATGGTAAGTTCAATGAAGAGTCCATTATAGACCTCATGAACACCTTTAAGGAAAGTGCCAATTTTGATTATCAGATCAACGACGGAAAAATTATTATAAACAAAAAGGAAAGCGGCCTATGATAAAATGCACATAAACAAAAATCGGGAAGTGCGGCAACACTTCCCGACAAGGATTGATTTTAAATAGAAATGTTACTAACTAATCAAAACCATTCAAAATTATGCAAAAAATAGATTGGTTTCCCTCGATATTGGGAAATATTCTAAACAAGAACCGGACTATGAAGCTCTCATTTGTTCTTTTGGTATTCGCTCTTTTAAATGTAAATGCAAATTCATTCTCACAAAATACCAAAATAGATTTAGATATAGAAAATGAGACGGTACAAAGCGTACTTGAAAAAATTGAGTCCAAAAGCAGCTACAAATTTTTCTATAAAAGTGGAGAGATAAACGAGAATCGGAAGATATCGTTAAAAGTGAAGAACAAGAAAGTTGCAGATATCCTCGAGATGATCTTCAATGGGCAACCCGTAATCTACTCCATGGTCAAGAACCAAATTGTTTTAAAAAGAACATCGGACAAACCCAAAAGTAAGGATGCCGAGGAGAACAAGGAAAAGAGGAATATTCCCTTGGCCATACCTGTGCAATATACGGTAAGCGGGACCATTACAGATAACCAAGGGGTTCCCATTCCCGGGGCCAATGTTGTGGAAAAGGGGACCACCAACGGTGTGGCGGCGGATTTCGATGGCAACTATTCCCTTCAGGTTTCCGGTCCCGAATCCATTTTGGTTTTTACTTCCATTGGGTTTGCCAGTCAAGAAATAACGGTTGGCCAATCCACCACGATAGACGTTGTCATGTTGGAGGACTCTCAGGCACTCGATGAGGTCGTGGTCGTGGGTTATGGTACCCAAAAGCGTAGAGATATAACAGGTTCCGTTGCTTCGGTCGACACCGAAGATATAGCGGATATTCCCATGACATCCATTGAAGGTGGTATGGTTGGTCGGATCCCTGGATTGGATGTTGTGGCGTCCGGTACGGGACCCGGAGCATCCGCCCAGTTGCAGTTAAGGGGACAACGTTCCTTTACGGCAACCAATGATCCATTGATCATTCTGGATGGCTCGCCCTATTATGGGACATTGAACGACATCAACCCGTATGATATTGAAAGTGTGGATGTTTTAAAGGATGCCTCATCCACTGCTATTTATGGTGCAAGGGGAGCCAATGGTGTTATCATCATCACTACAAAAAGGGGAACCACGGGAGCCCCAAGGTTCATTTTTGAAAGTTATGCGGGCCCTATCATGGCCTATGGGACCATTCCCTATGCCAATGGACCACAATATGCTGAAATTGCCAGGGAGGCGTATAGGGCCATCGGTGGGTATCCTGAAGGAGGGACAAGCGACGAATACGATGAGATCATATTCGATGAGATTGAAATTGAGAGTCTCAGGGAAGGTGGCAATGGACTGAATTATCAGGACATGCTCTACCAACATGGTCTTCAACAGAAACACCAGCTTACGGTAAGCGGGGGATCGGATAAGGTGAAATATAATTTTTCCGGGAATTATTTTAAACAAGAAGGTATAATTCCAGGAGAGGTCTTTGACCGTTATAGCATCAGGACAAACTTGGATTTTACGTTTTCCCCTATTTTTAGTGGAGGAGCGTCCATATTGTTAAACCATTCATACAACAAGAGAAAATCAAGTGCTGCCCTGTTCCAGGCGTTTCAATCAAGCCCTTTGGGAAAATTGTACGAGGATGATGGCACTCCCAGATTTACGGCAACTGCTGATGGTCTTTTGCTGAACCCACTGGCAGATTTCATTTATGATTCTTATAGATGGGATAACAAAAGTTGGGGCGCCGTTCTGAACGTTTTTGCAGAGGCCAAGATCACTCCTGATTTGACCTACAGGTTGAATCTGGGAACCAATTTTAATCTGAGGACCATAAAAGAATCCGCAGGGTACTATTCGTTGGCAAGAAACCTGGGAACGCCAACTGCGGACATTAACAACTCAGTGGATAACCTGTTATTGTACGAAAGTGTGCTCACCTATAACAAGCAGTTCAATGAAAAACATCAGCTAACCTTAACGGCAATTCAAGGGTTCCAATCCACAAGGGTGGAGACCAGTGGTGCAGGTGTTAGTGACCTTCCTTATGAGGAATCCAGATACCACAATTTGGGAAGCGCTACATTGGTTAATTCAGTAAGTTCCAACCTTATAGAAACCGATCTGTTGTCATACGCAGGTAGGGTGTTCTATGGATATGATAGCAAATACCTGTTAACCTTGTCCATTAGGGCGGATGGTGCCTCCCAATTCTCACCGGACCACAAATGGGGATATTTCCCTTCTGCTGCCTTTGCCTATAGGGTTTCGAGTGAGAAATTTATGAAAGGTACCCAGAATTGGTTGGATGACCTAAAGTTGAGATTGAGCTATGGGGTTACCGGTAACCAAGGTATCAGCCCGTACCAAACCCAGGGCGGTGTTACCAGAAGCGCTTATTCATGGAACGAGGAGCCAGGTTTTGGGTACTATCCAACAGAATTGGAGAACAGGGACCTTAAATGGGAAACAACTGCAGTTTACAATTTCGGTCTTGATTTCAGGCTGTTCAAAGGAAGGTTGTCAGGTACTGTTGACATATACAACACAAATACCTATGATCTTCTTATGTATCGAAAACTCCCTATTACATCTGGGTACGATCAAGTGTTGCAGAATGTAGGGAAGACCAAGAACAAAGGTTTGGAGCTTTCCTTGAATTCGGTAAACGTAGCAGGGGAAGACTTTAACTGGCAGACCAATCTAACTTTCTTTAAGAACAACACGGAGATTGAAGAACTGTATAACGGTAAAGTGGACGACGTAGGGAACAGATGGTTCATTGGGGAACCTATAGAAGTGTTCTACGATTACAAGAAGATTGGAATATGGCAGCAAAACGAAAGCGCTGAAGCCGCAAGTTATGGTGAGGAACCCGGCCAAATAAAAGTGTTGGATGTGGACAATGATGGAGCCATTACCGATGCGGATAGAATGGTATTGGGAAGCGCACAGCCAGATTTTGTGAGCAATATTACCAACACCTTCAAATACAAGAACTTTGATCTTTCTTTCCAGACCTATATCAGGTGGGGCGGTATGACGGCAATTGAAGCATTCGCTCCCTTTGCCAAGAAGAGGTATAACAAGTTGGTGTTTGATTATTGGACCCCGACCAACCCTACAAATAATTACCCAAGACCCAATCAATTGTACGAGGGAAGTGGCCTATACGGTAGCACCCTAAGATATAGGGATGCCAGTTTGATCAGTCTACGACAGATATCGTTGGGATACCGATTCCCACAATCGCTGTTGGACAAGACGCCATTTACCGGTTTAAGACTTTACCTATCCGGTGAGAACCTGGCATATTGGACAAAATCTGAACTAAGGGATTTTAACATGAAACCAGACCTGAACGGATCTATAGGGGATGATGGTACCAGGACCATTTCCTCTTATCCTGCAACAAGGACTATGATTCTAGGTATTAATGTTCAATTTTAAAATTTTGGTTATGAAAATGCTTATCAATAAAATTACATTATGTGTTGTTGCCGCCATATTCTTATGTGGTTGCTCAACGGATATTCTGGATGAGGAGAAAATAGTGTCCCCACCGGTCAATTCCTACTTCAAGACAGAAAAGGGTTATAAGGATTTGGTGAACTCCAACTATACCTTTACCCGAAGTCTGTTTGCTGGGGGAAATAATTTTGCACCACTCGTTTTCTTCGGAACCGATCTTTGGACCAACGGATCCGATGGAACATTCATAGAGTTCAATGCCTATAATTCTGGAATACAGCCGGCCAATCCGGTTCTGTGGAATCTTTGGTCCCCCTTTTACCAAGGCATTGCGGCCTGCAATACCGCAATTTCAAGGGCAGGTGAAGTTGAGGAGATGACACAAAGTGAAGTGAACCAAAAAGTGGCTGAATCCTATTTTCTTCGGGCTTGGTACTATCATATTTTGGTGATGCACTTCGGGGGCTTACCACTTATCACAGAAGAGGTTACTGAAGTAGTCACTACGGCCACTAGGGCTTCGGAAGCTGAAGTGTATGCCCAGATTGTGTCCGATTTGGTTTTTGCTGAACAAAACCTTCCTGAAACACAGGAAGAATTTGGAAGGGTAACAAAAGCGGCGGCACAGGCTTTATTGGCAAGGGTGTATCTGACTCTTGGTCAAAATGACAAGGCTGCTGAATTTGCCGAAAAAGTGATCAACGACCATGGATTGGCCCTATTGGATGATTATTCGAGATTATGGGATGTGGACAACAGGGAGAATTCCGAGGTAATTTGGTCCATTCAATTCTCGCAAGACCAGCGTTTGAATGGAAGTGGAAACGCATACTTTCTATACTTTACTCCAAGATACGACCTGCAACCCGGGATGACCCGAGCACTCGAGAATGACCGTCCATGGCCAAGGTTTGTGGCAACCCGTTACTACTTTGATCTATTGGCTTCCAATCGGGAGAACGATTCCAGATTTGCAAAGTCGTGGAAAACAGCTTGGATTGCCAACAATGAGTCAACCCTACCGGCCAACATGCAGATTGGCGATACCGCATTTATCTATGTTCCATGGGACGTTCCGGATGATGAAGAAGCAGTGTTGGAACAAAAATATGGGGTTTTTGACATCAATGATTTGTATGATGGGGAAAACCCAATAGGTTCCAGGGAATTGTTTCCACACATGAGAAAGTACAAAGATCCATTAAGGCCATCCATCAACAGTGGGGTAGGCACAAAGAACGTCATAGAGATTCGTTTGGCCGAAATGTACTTGATTGCAGCAGAAGCCTACATGAAACTTGGGAATTTACCAGAGGCTGTGGAACATATCAATACCATCAGGCATCGGGCTGCTTGGCCAGGAAAGGAAACGGCTATGGAAATCACCGAGGATCAACTGGACATAGACTTCATCTTGGATGAAAGGGCATTGGAACTGGGAGCTGAGAGACTTAGATGGGCCGACTTGAAAAGGACAGGTAAGTTGATAGAAAGGGTGCAGTTGTACAATACCTTGGGCAGGGGCAACATCGAACAAAAACATTTGCTCCGCCCTATTCCCAGCAACATGATAGACCGTCTTACCAATCGGGACGATTTTGAACAAAACCCAGGATATTAATCAGTAAAGACAAGATCATGGGAATTTTACATAAACTCTTGGTAAAAAGGGCAGGTCTGCTATTGCTGTTAGTATGCTGTGCCATAGGTGCAAACGCACAAAATACGGAGACACCGTGCAACAAGGAGAGCATTGCCAAATGGTATAAAAGCAAGGCTTGGTTGAACGGGGTAAAACTGAAGCCCCACAAATCCATAAACATGGAGGAACTGGCACGCCAATATTGCAGTAATCCAGATTGGTGGAACAAGGCATTTGAATTTCTGGCATCACACGATCTTGAAACATTGGAGCCCGGAAGGTATGTCATTGATGAAGGTAATGTAACCGCATTTGTTTCCGAGGGCCCTACCAAGGACATTTCGGAAATTAACTGGGAAACCCATCAAAACTTCAACGATTTGCAATATGTGGCCAAAGGGAAGGCCGGTATGGGGGTCGCTTCATTGAAGAATTCCAAATACACTTCAACAGCGGCCTACGACCCCAAACGGGATGTGGAGAATTACAATGTGGAAAATGGGAAGTTCTATGTGGGCAAGCCCGGAACATTCTTCATTTTCTCTCCAAAGGAGATTCACCGCCCGGCATTTAGGGAAAAGGGTCATGATACTATCAAGAAGGTTTTGATCAAGGTTAGGGTCCCATAAATCCTAGAAAAACAAAATTTGAAAAATGAATCTAATAAGGCATTAATTAAAATAAAACATTATGAAAAAAGCATTTATGTCATGTATAGCCATTGTATGTACCGTTATGGGTCTACAATCGCAAAATGTTGTCTGGCAACCAGAAACGATCAAAGCGTTGACTTCTGAATGGACAGGGGAGAGGACTTCGGACGGAAGGCCCAAAGTATCGGATGAGCTACTGGAGCGCCTAAAGGCATTGTCAATGGAAGAAGTATGGGGAAATTTAAAAAGAAATGGCTACAGCAACCAATTTGAGAATTTTGCCAGTACTTACGAGAATGGATGGGAAATTCTGCATCCGGACCAAGTCATGACCGGTCGTGTGGTAACGGCCCAATTCATGCCTTTCCGTAAAGACTTTGATACCTACATCCAGAAGCAGGCGGAAAAGGAAGGCACCAAAACCCCTGTGACCAATTATGCGCCCATTATCAAGTTAATGGATGGGGATGTCTATGTGGCGGATAGCTATGGTAAAATGATTGATGGAACATTGATCGGTGACAACTTGGGCAATGCCATCTACAAAGCAGGAAAACGAGGTGTCATTTTCAATGGATCTGTTCGCGATGTGGAAGGCCTTTCACAAATTGAAGGGTTCAATGCGTGGATTCGGGGTTCTGATCCATCGGCCATCAAAGAAATGATGATAGAATCGGTAAATGGTCCTATTCGAATAGGAAGGGTTACCGTATTGCCTGGTGATGTGGTCTTGGCCAAATCCACAGGGGTAAGTTTCATTCCCGCCCATTTGGTTCAACAAGTGGTCATTTCAGGAGAATATACTGCCCTTCGCGATGAGTTCAACAGGTTCTGTATGCGTACGAATAAATATGAGTATGTCAATGAAAGATTTGTGGTGGACGATGCGGTTTTTGAAAAAGATTTCAAGGAGTGGTTGGACAAATATCCAAACCTACCAATGCCTAAAAAGGAATTGGATGCCTTCTTGAAAGAGCGGGAAGAAAAAAGAAGTGGCAATTGACCCTTGGGAAACCTTTAATCAAAAGTAAAAACTAACGTTGCTGCCTTGGAGAAGCAAGTTGGTAACCTAAAAACTATATTTTGAAAAATTGGAACATATATAAATCCAGTTTGGTGCTGGCGGCAATATCACTTTTACTTTTTGTGATAATGGTGTTTATGGGCAACCTTTCGTCGGCAGGCGTTCCCTTAGTAGTTTTCTTTCTTTTGCTGGGTATAGGCTTCAATGGTTTTGCCTCTCTCAAAGGCTATACCTTTGCGGCCCTTATCTTTGGCGGGGTAGCACTGTCTTTGTACTGGCCCCAATATTTTGTACGGATAGGGGACTTTAAGCTGACGGGGTTGATCATCCCATTGATCCAGATCATCATGTTCGGGATGGGGACCTCCATGAGCATCAAGGATTTCGCTGGGATCATCAAATCCCCAAAAGGGGTATTGGTGGGCGTGACCGCGCAGTTGGCCATCATGCCGATCATCGGTTATGTTCTGGCCAATATCAGTGGTTTTACCCCGGAGATTGCCGCGGGAATCGTTTTGATCGGTTGCTCGCCAAGCGGGGTCGCCTCCAATGTGATGGCCTACCTGGCCAAGGCCAACCTGGCCCTTTCCATTACCATCACCTCCATTGCCACGCTGTTGGCGCCTTTTGTCACCCCCTTGTTGATGAAGCTGTTGGCCGGTCAGTTCGTGGAGATCGATGTGTTGACCATGATGTGGAGCATCACCAAGATGATCATTTTGCCCATCGGTGCCGGATTGCTGTTCAATTATTTGTTGCACGGCAAGACCAAATGGTTGGATGATATCATGCCGATGCT
>NZ_QXFJ01000015.1:5000-302955 GCF_003584165.1 Flagellimonas aequoris
GTATCACCTCCACCAATAACGATTACTTTTTTGCCTTTGGCAGTTAGTTCCTCGCCTTTGTAAGGTATTCCATCCACCTTGCGATTGTTCTGTGGAAGAAAATCCATGGCCTGAACTACCCCTTTCAAATCGGAACCTGGTATGGGCAGCCCACGGCGTACTGTGGCACCACCACAAAGCACAATGGCATCAAAATCCTGCTTTAGTTCAGTAGCTGTTACATCAACACCAACGTGAACTCCTGTTTTAAATTCGATGCCTTCCTTCTTCATTACCTTCAAACGTCTGTCGATGACATTTTTTTCCATCTTAAAATCAGGAATGCCATAGCGCAATAGTCCTCCTATTTTTTCATCCCGTTCAAAAACTGTTACCTCGTGGCCGGCACGGTTTAGTTGTTGTGCGGTTGCCAGACCTGCAGGTCCGGAACCAATGACGGCTACTTTTTTTCCAGTTCTTTTAGAAGGAGGTTCGGGTTGGATCCAACCGTTCTTGAAAGCGGTCTCCACAATGTTCTTCTCGATATTTTCGATGGAAACGGGGTCTTCATTGATACCTAGAACACAAGCTTCCTCGCAAGGTGCGGGACATAATCTTCCTGTAAACTCCGGAAAGTTATTGGTTGAATGCAGAATTTTGGCCGCTTTTTGCCATTTCCCTTGATAAACCGCATCGTTAAAATCGGGAATCAAATTACCTAGTGGACATCCACTATGGCAAAAAGGGATACCACAATCCATGCAGCGCGCTCCTTGGTTCTTGAGCTCATTTTCTTTGAGTGGCTCCGTGAACTCCTTATAGTTTTTGATGCGTTCTTCAACAGGGGCATAACCTTCCACTTTCCTGTCAAATTCCATAAATCCTGTAATCTTTCCCATCTGTCAAATTATAAGGTTTGCATTTTTTCTTGCTCCAATCGGATAAGGGCCTGTCTGTATTCCTCAGGAAATACCTTGACGAACTTGGGTAGCACTTTTTCCCAGTTTTCCAATATATCCTGCGCCAATGGACTTAGTGTTGCATTGTAGTGGTTCTCGATTAATTCCCTAAGTTGTGCAATGTCGTTGGATTCCTCAACGGGAAGGAGGTTAAGTGCCTCACCATTACATTTTTTCTCGAACGTACCATCTTTGTCATAAACATAGGCAATACCGCCACTCATACCAGCGCCGAAGTTTCTTCCAACGGCACCCAAGATTACGGCGACACCACCGGTCATGTATTCGCATCCATGGTCACCGATGCCTTCCACCACCGCTTTGGCCCCTGAGTTTCGTACACAGAAACGTTCCCCGGCCTTACCGTTGATATAGGCTTCTCCTGAAGTGGCCCCATAAAGTGCAACGTTTCCGATGATGATATTGTCCTCTGGTTTAAAGGTGGATTTAAACGGAACCTTGATGACCAATTTTGCACCCGAAAGTCCTTTGCCCAAATAATCGTTGGTGTTTCCATTGACCACCATGGTGAGCCCTTTGGTGGCAAACGCACCAAAACTTTGTCCAGCGGAACCCGTAAAGTTCAATTTAAGGGTGTTGTCTGGTAAGCCATCTGCTCCATAGATTTTTGAGATTTCATTACTGATGATGGCCCCGACCGCCCTATCGGTGTTATGGATCGGAAAATCCAAAGACGTCTTTTCTTTCCTGAAAAGGGCAGGGTGCGCTTTCGCAATGATACCAAACTCAATGGAATCCATGATATCGTGATGCTGTTTTTGTGTATTGTAGAATTTGGTCCCTTCGGGAACATCAACCTGATATAAAATAGGGGTTAGGTCGATACCTGCAGCTTTATAATGGGCAATAGCCTTGTTTCTATCCAGTTTTTGTACTTGACCTACCATCTCATTAATGGTCCTAAAGCCAAGCTTGGCCATAATCTCTCTTAATTCTTGGGCTACAAAATACATATAGTTGACGACGTGTTCCGGTTTGCCCTGGAATTTTTTGCGTAGTTCAGGATTTTGGGTGGCGATGCCTACTGGACAGGTATTCAAGTGGCACACACGCATCATGATACAGCCCGATGCCACCAAAGGTGCCGTGGCAAAACCAAATTCCTCAGCTCCCAAGAGACAGGCTATGGCCACATCCCTTCCGGTTTTCAATTGTCCGTCACATTCTAGGACTACCCTATTTCGAAGATCGTTCAAGACAAGGGTTTGTTGTGCCTCGGCGATCCCAAGTTCCCATGGCAAGCCTGCATGTTTCAATGAGGTCAATGGAGATGCCCCTGTACCGCCATCAAAACCTGAGATCAATACCACATCAGCCTTGGCCTTGGCTACCCCTGCGGCTACGGTACCCACGCCCACTTCGGAAACCAATTTCACATTGATCCTCGCTTCGCGGTTGGCCGATTTCAGGTCGTAGATCAATTGGGACAAATCCTCAATGGAGTAAATATCGTGGTGGGGTGGTGGAGAGATCAATCCCACATAAGGGGTTGAATTTCGTGTTTTGGCAATAGCGGGATCTACTTTTGGTCCTGGCAATTGACCACCTTCCCCAGGTTTTGCCCCTTGGGCCATTTTTATCTGGATTTCTTGGGCATTGGCCAAATAATTGGAGGTTACCCCGAACCTGCCCGAAGCTACCTGTTTAATGGCGCTGTTTTTCCAGTCGCCAGTCTGACTTCTATAGAAACGAGCCGGGTCTTCTCCACCTTCACCTGAATTGCTTTTTCCACCGATACGGTTCATGGCAATCGCAAGATTTTCATGTGCTTCCTTGCTGATACTTCCGTAGGACATGGCCCCTGTCTTGAACCTTTTTACGATTTCGGTCCAAGGTTCTACTTCCTCAATGGGAATGGGATCATAGTTTGAAAATTCAAACAAACCACGGATGGTCATCAAGTTTTTCGATTGCTCATTGACCAATTCGGAATACTCTTTGTAAGTCTCCGGCTCGTTATTGCGTACCGATTTCTGAAGTTTGGCAATAGTCAATGGGTTGAACATGTGTTTTTCACCATTCCTTCTCCAACGGTACTCGCCACCAACCTCAATGTCGAGATTGGCTGCTAATTCCTGATTCTTGAATGCCTTATTATGGCGTTTGGCAATCTCCTTCTCAATTTCATACAGTCCTATGCCCTGGATGCGAGTGGGGGTATTGGGGAAATACTTGTCCACCACCTTGGTGTTAATGCCGATGCATTCGAATAGTTGGGAACCTCGATATGAATTCAAGGTGGAAATCCCAATTTTGTTCATCACCTTTAAGATGCCTTTACCGATGGCTTTGTTGTAATTTTTGATGGCTTCCTCAAAAGTGAATTCTGTGATATTGTTCTCTGTGATCTGCTCCCCGATGATCTCATTGACCAAATAGGGGTTGATGGCACTTGCCCCAAAACCGAAAAGCAGTGCAAAATGATGCACCTCACGTGGTTCAGCAGATTCTATGATGATGCTCAACTTGGAACGTTTCCCCAGTTTTTGCAAGCCGCTGTTCACATATGAACAGGCCAAAAGTGCTGGAATAGCGGCCATTTCGGTGCTTACCATCCTATCGGAAAGGATGATGATGTTGGCACCCTCGTCAATGGCTTTTACAGCTTGTGAAAGAATGGAGTCCAAAGCCTCTTCCAGTCCATTGTGTCCTTTAGCTATTTCATAAAGGATGGAAATGGAGACCACTTTGTAATCTGGACTGGCATCGTAATTTTTGATTTTATCCAAGTCTTCTTTCGAGATGACCGGATTCTGGATCTTCAATTTTCGGCAGTGTAGTTCGGAAAATTCGAAAATATTGTGGTCACTACCCAAAGTAAGGCTGATGTCGGTGATCAACTCTTCGCGGATTCCGTCCAAAGGTGGGTTGGTCACCTGTGCAAAAAGTTGCTTGAAATAATTATAGATCAATTGGGGCCTTTCAGAAAGAACAGCAATAGGTGTATCCGATCCCATGGATCCAATGGGCTCCTTGCCTTGCTTGGCCATAGGCATGATGATGGTGTTGATATCCTCATGCGTAAAACCAAAAGCGGCCCTTCTTGTTTTCAAAGGGAATTCGCCAAAGAAAACTGGGCAATCATTATAAGGAATATCGCGCAGGTGGACCAAATTGTCCTTCAACCATTTTTTATAGGGATATTTCTTGGCAATGGCTTCCTTGATTTCCTCATCGTTCACGATCCTGCCTTCTTCCATGTTCACTAAGAACATTTTTCCGGGTTCCAACCTACCATGCAATTCAATATCCTCGGGGTCCAATTCCACCACTCCGGTTTCGGAGGACATGATCACATAACCTTTTTTGGTTACCGAATATCTGGAGGGGCGAAGTCCGTTCCTGTCCAAAACCGCACCGATATAATTTCCATCGGTGAAGGGAATGGATGCCGGACCGTCCCAAGGTTCCATCAAACAGCTGTTGTATTCGTAAAATGCCTTTTTGGATTCGGACATTTCAGGGTTCTTTTCCCAAGCTTCGGGCACCAGCATCATCATCACTTCCGGAAGGGAACGACCTGTCATCAACAACAGTTCCACCACCATGTCCATACTGGCAGAATCGGATTTGCCTGGGAGCACAATGGGAAGTATTTTTTTGATATCCTCCCCGAACCAATCACTTTTCATCAATTCTTCGCGGGAGCGCATACGCGATACGTTGCCCCTCAAAGTGTTGATCTCCCCATTGTGGCACATGTATCGGAAAGGTTGGGCCAAATCCCATGTAGGGAAGGTATTTGTGGAAAAACGTTGGTGTACCAAGGCCAAACGGGTCACAACCCTTGGATCCAAAAGATCCTCATAATATTTGCTGATGTCCTTTGGTACCAAAAGTCCCTTAAAAATGATAATCTTGGTGGAAAGGCTGGGCAAATAGAAAAATGGACTTTGCGACAGTTTACTTTCTATAATGGTGTGCTCGGTAATCTTGCGGGCTATGAAAAGTTTCAAGTTGAATTGGAAATCGTCCAAGGCCTCTCCCTTGCCGATAAATACCTGCATGACATATGGTTCAGTTTCCGCAGCGATCCTGCCTGGAACGGAGCGGTTTACCGGTACATCCCTCCAGCCTAACAACTGTAGTCCTTGTTTTTCCATGTTCTCTTCAAGGACCTTGATGCAAAAATCGCGTTGATTCGCCTTTTGGGGGAGAAAAACGTTACCCACGGCATATTCACCTGCTTCAGGGAGACTGAATTTGCAGACATCACTGAAAAAATCATGGGGAACATCAATAAGGATACCTGCTCCATCGCCAGTTTTACCATCGGCGCTTACGGCTCCCCGGTGTTCCAATTTATCAAGAATCTCAAGGGCCTTATGAATTATATCGTTGGATTTTCTTCCTTTAAGGCTACAAATGAAACCTGCGCCACAGTTATCATGCTCAAATTCTGGTAGGTATAAACCCTGTCTTTCCAATTTCATCATTAAGGTATTTCTTCAAAAATATCAAATATGATGAACAAACAATAAGATATTTACTGATTATCAGATAAATAATCAACGTATTGAAGTAAGGGTTGAATTATATTCAATTTAGGAATTAATGGAATGTTAAATTATCATTATCATAAATTCCCTGGTCAAATAGCTTCATATCCCTATGTCCAATGGAGGCTTTGCCACAATTTGGGATGCTATTTTGCCCTCTGCCTTTTCGGTAGTAGGGGTGAACCTAGTCAAAATGTCATTTTAAAAAAGAAACCCCTCTTTTTGGAGGGGTGTGAAAAATATTAATCTTTTAAAATGCTCCTCGATATGACAATTTTCTGGATTTCCGAGGTTCCTTCATAAATCTGTGTGATCTTTGCATCGCGCATCAGACGCTCCACATGGTAATCCTTTACATATCCATTCCCGCCATGTACCTGAACGGCTTCAATGGCGGTTTCCATGGCAACTTCGGAAGCATAAAGCTTGGCCATGGCCCCGGATAAAGTGTAATCTCTTTTGGCATCCTTATCGCAGGCCGCCTGATATACCAGATGACGTGCTGCTTGGATCTTGGTATGCATATCGGCCAATTTGAAGGCTATGGCCTGATGGTTGGCAATTTCTGTTCCAAAGGCTTTGCGTTGCTTGGAATATTGAAGGGCCAGTTCATAGGCTCCAGCTGCAATACCCAGGGCTTGGGCAGCAATTCCGATCCTACCCCCAGCGAGTGTTTTCATGGCAAATTTGAACCCGAAGCCATCTTCGCCGATACGGTTTTCCTTAGGAACCTTAACATCGTTGAAGAGCAGGGAGTGCGTGTCACTTCCCCGAATGCCCAATTTATTTTCCTTGGGACCGATTTCGAACCCTTCCATGCCTTTTTCAACGATTAGGGCATTAATGCCATGATGGCCTTTTTCCACATGGGTTTGGGCGATTACGAGGTATACTTCGGCCCTGTTGCCATTGGTGATCCAGTTTTTGGTACCATTCAATATGTAATGGTCTCCCTTATCGATGGCCGTGGTTTTTTGTGAGGTGGCATCGCTCCCAGCTTCAGGTTCCGAAAGGCAAAATGCGCCAATGATCTCACCGGAGGCCAGTCGGGTCAAGTATTTTTCTTTCTGTGCTTCGGTTCCATAGGTTTCGAGCCCCCAACAGACCAATGAATTGTTCACGGATACCATAACAGATGCCGAGGCGTCCACTTTGGAAAGTTCTTCCATGGCCAAGACATAGGAAAGGGTATCGAGCCCGCTACCTCCATATTTTTCGTTGACCATCATTCCCAAAAAGCCCAGCTGTCCCATTTTTTGGACCAACTCATTGGGAAATGTTTGGGTTTCATCGCGCTCTATTACTCCAGGGAGAAGCTCGGATTGGGCGAAATCCTTGGCCGCCTGTTTGATCATCAATTGCTCTTCGGAAAGTGTAAAATCCATAAAACTGAAAAATAACTAAAAATGACCCACAAATATACTTTTACAATGGGAATTTTACATGATTTTCATCAATTAAATGAGAATGATGTAAATTACAATGGAGTATTTGTAGGCAATCTCCCAATTTCACAATATTTTATGCCAATAAGATTATGCGGAAAAACTCATTTTGAATATCTTTAGCACCATAGATAACTACTTCAAAAAAATAATTCCTTAATTAAACCAAACTTAACATGGAAACCCTCTTAGTTGTTGTTTTTGTCGTTGGATATTTGGCAATAACCCTCGAACACAACTTAAAAATAGATAAACTTATTCCTGCCTTGGCCATGATGGCCGTTCTTTGGGCCTTGATTGCCTTTGGGTTGGATGGATTTACGAGTTGGTTCGATTCAAGTGAGCACCATTTGATGGAGAACTTCAATACTTTTGGGCATGCCGAAAAATTGGAGCTCTTGGAAGAAACCTTGCTCCATCATTTAGGTAAGACTTCCGAGATTTTGGTGTTCCTTTTGGGGGCTATGACCATTGTGGAAATCATTGACTATTTTGATGGTTTCTCCACGATAAAGACTTTTGTAAAGACTAGGAGTAAGAAGAAAATCCTTTGGATATTTTCGTTCTTGGCCTTTATTCTTTCCGCAATCATTGACAACCTTACCGCTACGATCGTTTTGATTTCCATTCTTCAAAAAATCGTTAAGGACAGGGATACCAGGATTTGGTATGCCGGTTTGATTATCATTGCTGCCAATGCCGGAGGGGCATGGTCACCGATTGGTGATGTGACCACGACCATGCTTTGGATCGGTAAAAAGGTGACCACGGCCAATCTTATTGAACATTTATTGCTTCCCTCTATGTTGTGTATGGTCATCCCATCGCTTATTGCTTCGTTCCTTCCTGTTTTCAAAGGAAAGATCGATGCAGAAGAGGAAGAACCGCCAAAATCAAGGTTTGGTGCAAAAATGTTGTATTTAGGTTTGGGTGCCATCATTTTCGTGCCCATTTTCAAAACGATCACACACTTGCCCCCTTATGTGGGAATGATGCTTTCCCTTGCTGTGGTTTCTACTTTTGCAGAAATTTTCAGTAGTGCCAAATTCTCCATTTCCAATGTGGATGAGGAAAGCGATGCAGCCTCCCACCATAGTCCGGTGCACAAGGCTTTGACCAAGATCGAGTTGCCCAGTATTCTCTTTTTCTTGGGAATCTTGATGGCCGTTGCCGCGTTGGAATCCTTGGGCTTGTTGTTCAACTTTGCCGAAGGATTAAAGCAGGGGATGCCTATGATCGGTACTGAGATGTCCAGTACCCACGTATCGGATTTGGTCATTTTGTTACTTGGGGTTGGGTCTGCTGTAATAGACAACGTGCCTTTGGTGGCCGCCAGTTTGGGGATGTTCTCCGAGCCCATGAACGACCAATTGTGGCACTTCATTGCCTACTCTGCAGGTACCGGTGGTAGTATGTTGATCATTGGATCCGCAGCAGGGGTTGTGGCCATGGGTATGGAGAAGATTGACTTTTTCTGGTACTTGAGAAAAATCTCATGGTTGGCCTTTTTAGGTTTTATCGGTGGGGCCATTTGCTTCATGATCATGCGAAATTTGTTCTAAAGAAAATACTTTAGGTCAAAAATCTCCGTTATTATTGCAACTAAAATTGGGGATTCTATATGATTATTTTTCAAGAAGCAGCGGAGGGAGCTGAGGCAGTAGCCTCTATTTCAGAAGAAAAGACCCTTTCCGTAATGGACCTTATTGTAAACGGGGGAACAGCAAGTATTGTAATTATTATGGTGCTTTTTGTACTTCTCTTCGTAGCATTGTACATTTATTTTGAACGTGTTTTTGCCATAAAGGCTGCGTCAAAGATTGACAAGAACTTCATGAACCAGATTCGTGACCATGTCATGAACGGTAAGTTGGAAGCAGCTAGATTGCTTTGTGCACAGACCGATTCGCCTGTGGCCCGTTTGATCGAAAAAGGGGTTGCTCGAATAGGCAAGCCTTTGGATGATATCAACACGTCCATAGAAAATGCGGGAACACTGGAAGTCTACAAGTTGGAGAAGAACGTCAGCGTTTTGGCAACGGTAGCAGGTGCTGCGCCCATGATCGGGTTTTTGGGTACCGTAATCGGTATGATTTTGGCTTTCCACGAAATGGCAAGCAGCGGTGGCCAGGCCGAGATGGGTTCTTTGGCGTCAGGTATCTACACGGCGATGACCACTACGGTGGCCGGTTTGGTTGTGGGTATCATTGCTTACATCGGCTATAACCACTTGGTGAACAGAACGGACAAGGTAGTCCACCAAATGGAAGCCAATGCCGTAGAGTTTTTGGATTTGTTGAACGAACCCATATAGTATTCTGTTATGAAACTAAAGGGAAGGAACAAAATCAGCCCGGAGTTTAGCATGTCGTCCATGACAGATATTGTGTTTCTGTTGTTGGTGTTCTTCATGTTGACTTCCAATGCGCCAAATGCCCTGGACTTACTTTTGCCCAAAGCGAAAGGGAAATCCACCAATACGCAAAATGTTTCGGTCACCATTAACAAGGACCTGAAATATTTTGTGAACAACGAGCAGATCAACAAGGAATACATTGAAATTGAACTAAAAAAGGCACTTGAAGGTCAAGAAAAGCCTACTATCATCTTAAGGGCAGAAGAAAACGTGGCCATCAAAGAAGCGGTTAACGTGATGGATATTGCCAATAGGAACAATTACAAGGTTATCTTGGCAGTGCGGCCAAAATAATGTCATTTTTAGATACGAGACACAAGAAAAAATCCTTTACACTCACAACACTTTTGTTGAGTGGGTTACTGCTATTGCTTTTCTACATAGGCCTTACGTATTTAGACCCTCCCATTGAGAACGGTATTGCGGTAAATTTTGGCACCATGGACTTTGGAAGTGGTGAAGTACAGCCCAAGGAAAAAGTCAAATCTGAACCCAAAGAAGTGGTGAGCGAACCTGTGGAGCAGGTAGAGCCCGTGAAACCACAAGAAGTAGTTGCCGAAGAGGCACCTGTGGAGAAGGTTTTGACCAGTAACGATGAGGAATCCATAAAGATCAAACAACAGCAAGAGGCCAAGCGAAAAGCGGACGAAGCTGCAGAAAAGGCCAAAGTTGAAGCAGAACGTATTGCAAAGGAAAAACGGGATGCGGAAGAAAAGCAACGTCAGGAACAGGAAGCCAAGAAAAAGAACATCGATGCCTTGATTGGTGGTATTGGTAAATCCGATGGGACCAGTACGGGAAGCGAGGGAGATGATAACAAACCTGGTGATAAGGGTAATCCGGATGGCGACCCCTATGCACCTACTTATTATGGTGCGCCAGGAGTTGGAAATGGAGGTTCTGGTTATGGGTTAAGTGGAAGAACTCTATCGAATCAGGGAAAAGTTTCGCAGGAATGTAATGAAGAGGGTGTAGTTTGGGTAAGAATTACTGTTGATAGGTCAGGTAAGGTAATCAAAGCTGAGCCTGGTGTTAAAGGAACTACCAACAATTCACCATGTCTTTTGGAACCAGCTAGAAAAACAGCATTACTCTATAAATGGAACTCCGATTCAAAAGCACCCGCCCAACAAATAGGTTTTGTGGTGATCAACTTTAAACTGGGGCAGTAGTGACCTATAAGGAAACCTTAGACTGGATGTTTTCCCAGCTCCCCATGTACCAACAAAAAGGTATCGTAGCCCTGAATGCCAAATTGGATAACATCATCCACTTTTCCAGTTATTTGGCCAATCCGGAACATAAATTCAAGAGTATACATGTGGCGGGCACCAACGGCAAGGGTTCCAGCAGCCATATGTTGGCCTCTATTCTTCAGGAGGCAGGGTATAAAGTAGGTCTTTACACATCGCCACATCTTAAGGATTTTAGGGAACGCATCAAGATCAATGGCCAAATGGCGGATAAAGGTTTTGTGAAGGATTTTATAGCCGATCACAGGGCTTTTTTGGAGTACCACAAGCTTTCTTTTTTTGAAATGACGGTTGGGATGGCCTTCACTTATTTTGCCATGGAGCAAGTAGATGTTGCCGTTGTGGAAGTCGGATTGGGCGGTCGTCTCGATTCAACCAATATCATAACCCCGGAAGTATCCCTGATCACCAATATTGGGCTGGACCATACCCATATTTTGGGAGATACCCTCGAAAAAATTGCTCTGGAAAAAGCAGGGATCATCAAACCAGGAATTCCTGTAGTGATCAGTGAACGCCAACCTGAAACGGAGACCATCTTCACCTTGATTTCCCGACAGCTTCGGTCCAAAATTGTTTTTGCCGATACTTTGGGCCAATTGGAATATACCACTGATCTGCTGGGGGATTATCAACAGAACAATATGAGGGGTGTGGTAGCCACGATTAAACAATTGGAACATTTTGATGTCCCCGAAAGGGCTATTTCGGAAGGCCTAAAGAACGTTGTGGCGAACACGGGACTCATGGGAAGGTGGCAGATATTGCAACAAAATCCTTTGGTGGTCTGCGATACGGCACATAACAAAGAAGGTCTGCAATGGGTAATTTCGCAAATCGCCAAACAGCCGTTCAAGAAACTGCATATTGTACTTGGATTTGTGAGTGATAAGGATGTAAAGGGTGTACTGGCTCTCTTTCCAAAGGATGCCCACTATTATTTTGTACGCCCCGACATCTCACGCGGGATGGATGTGGATATTTTGCAAAAATTGGCCGCCGAGGAGGAACTGCAAGGTAGGACCTATAAATCCGTTAAAAAGGGTTTGAAAAAGGCCCTGGCCAACGCGGCAAAAGATGATATGATCTATGTGGGAGGAAGTACCTTTGTAGTCGCCGAGGTGGTTTGACCAAAGCTGTTTTATAGCCCCAGCATGTGGAAAAAACTGGATTTGTAGCTTTCCCCGATGGGAATCCTCACATCGTTGATGACAATCCGGTTGCGCTGTACTGTTCGGATGCAACTGATGTTCACCACAAACGATTTATGTACCCTTAAAAATTGATGGTTGGGGAGTTTGTCCAAAATTTCCTTGAAACTCATTAGGGTCAGAATGGCCTTATTGGTTCCAGTTACGTGGATTTTCAAATAGTCTTTCAGCCCTTGTATGTATTCGATATTGTCCAGATCAATTTTCACACTTTCATATTCCGCCTTCACAAAAATGTATTTTGGAGTGGTGCTCGCTGCTTCGCCATGGGAAGGAAAAACATTATCGTTTACCGATGTTTTTTTATAGGCCATAATCTCCTTGGCACGTGATATGGCTTTTATGAAACGGTTGTACGGTATGGGTTTTACCAAATAGTCTATGGCATTCAGGTTGAAACCTTCCACGGCGTATTGTGAATAGGCCGTTGTAAAGATGAACATGGGAGTGTTGTCCAATGAAGTGATAAAATCGATACCGTTGATCTGTGGCATTTCAATATCACAGAAGATAAGGTCGATCTTTTTCTCCTTGATCACAGAAATGGCCTCCAAGGGATTGGTAAACGTGCCTTCCAGTTCCACAAAATCCAATTTTCGGCAATAATCCATCAAAACATCGATTGCCAAGGGCTCGTCGTCAATAATGATACACTTCATGGGGTCACTTGGTTAGTTGCTCCTATTTTTACAAATTCAGGTTCAAATCTACCACATACGTTTCTCCGTTGTCCGTAATCTGTAGCTTGTGCGAGTCGGGATATAACAACCGTAATCGGTTTTTGATGTTCTCCAATCCCACACCCGAGTCTTTGGTTTGCTTTCTATGTGCTCCTATTTTGTTTTCTACCCGTAGGTGAATATTCTTTTCGCTTATCAACAGACCAATGTTCACATAGGTTCTGCCTTTGTAATCCGTACCGTATTTGAATGCATTTTCGATAAAAGATATGAAAAGTAAGGGAGGAACCTCTTTTCCCCGCTCTTCCCCGGAGATTTTTAACTTAACATTGGCACTATCCGAGAGTCTCAAGCGCTGCAATTGCACATAATTTTTGATGTACTCCAGTTCCTTTCCCAATTTTACCTTGTCCTTATCCGCTTCATAGAGCATGTAACGCATCAATTCTGAAAGGGATATAATGGCTTCCGAAGTCTTGGAAGATCCCTTGACCGACAATGAATAAATGGCGTTGAGTGAATTGAACAAAAAATGGGGGTTCAATTGGGTCTTCAAGAACTGAAGCTCTGAACTTACCTTTTCGTTTTCCACTTTTTTTCTTAGGTCCTCGTTTCTGCGCCATTCCACATAAACTTTAAGAAGTGCACTGATAAAAAAGGGCGCGCTGAGACTCAACATCATGAATACCTGTCTGGTCCAGTCTCCATCCCTAAAATTCTCATTTCTGTGGAAATCTGGCGGCGGTTTTGGTTCAAATGAAAAATTCATGTTTATAACAACCCCTACTGAGATGATAATGGCAAGGCATATGAGGATGTAGGTCCATGTATTTTTTTTTAGAAGGAACTTGGGAACCAATAAAAAGTAATTGATGTAGAACAGGATAATGGTAAGCACCAGTCGTACTGGAAGGTCCGGGGGTACTTGTCTTAGTTGCAGGAAGAACGGATATAGAAAGAAACCATAGAACAGGGCCCAAATGGAAAAATGGATAAAAAATACCTGTATGTGCTTTCGTTCAATGGTCATGGATGGGTGTTATTGGCCTAAAATTACAATTTCCATTTCTTTGAGTTCATCAATGGAAATCTTCGGACTGGTTCTGTTACGGATTTTATCGATAACCAATTTGGCTACTTTTTCGGCGTCTTTTGCAGATTGAAAAGGTTGGTTTCCCCTAACCGCTGGTATGAACTCCTGTTGCACCAATAGCTTTTCACCACTGAAGATTTGATAACCATACCCGTTGTGCACTTTAATGACCTCTTTCCTCAGTATGGGTTCCTGTACTTTTTCGTCAAACGAAAGATGTGTCACCCCATATAAGAACAGACCAAGTATCAGGATGGTGGCAACAATTATTGTAATTTTTCTCATGACATATCCCTTTAACTGGAAGGGACCAAGGTTTTACCCTTGGCCCCGTAACACAAACTAAAACTGACTAGTTAAAAAAATTAATCTTCGTCGTCATATTCATCAAAGGGAAAGAACTCGTCCAGGTCATCCAAGTAGAGTGTTCCGGTACGGCCCATGCCTATAAAGGCCCTTGATGAATTTGAGAATGCAATTGCATCTTGCCTGGTAGCTCCCTCAAAACTTGTCTTTTGTTCCCAGGTATCGGTGGATGGGTCGTATTCCCAAACAGTGTTGGTAGCGCCGGATTGCTCCCCGCAGGCAATGTATCCATACCCGTTGAGTTCAAATCCCACGGCGTTGCTTCGGGCAACATCATAGTCATCTTCTTCATCGAGGTCCAATTTTTTGGTCCAGCTTTCGGTAGCAGGATCAAACACCCAAAAATCATCCAGATAAACCCCATTGGAAATCCCGGTCCCCAAATAGACCAATCCGTTTATGGTAAAAGTGGTGGCAGATCTTCTCTTGTTTCCGCCAAAACCTTCCAACTCTGTCCATGTATCGGCGGTAGGGTCGTATTTCCAAAAATCCTTTAGATCGTTTTCCCCGTCGTAACCGGTTCCGAAATATCCATAGCCATTGGCTCCAAAAGCCACGGCGCTTCTTCTCTTGGTATCTGGCAAAGAGGCAATGGGTGACCAACTATTGCTTGAAGGATTGTAGGCATAGAAGTCGCTCAACTCGTCCACACCGTCATATCCCGACCCAATATATCCTGTTCCATCTACTTGGAACCCTACGGCAGCATTTCTGGGTACTCCGGGAAAATCAGCCTTTTGGGACCAATAATCTCCTTCCATATTGTAAGACCAAAAAGAATTTAGGTAGTCGTCACCGTCGTAGCCAACTCCCATGTAACCAATATTGTCGATCACAAAACCGGAAACACTGCTCCTAGGACTTCCGTCAAAAACGGAGCGGTCTACCCAGTTGCCTAATTCTTCATCATCGTCATCATTGGAACAACTATAAAAGGAAAGGATGGAGAGCGTAAAAATGAATGCCGATTTATATAGCCGTGCTGCTGTTTTCATGCCTGTCATTATAAGTTTTTGTCAAATGTAATTTTGATTGCAAAGAGGTTGAAAGAGAATATATGAAGCACAGGATTTAACATATGAACCATGGGAAACGATCTACGAACAGGGTATGGGGTTTGGTAGTGAAATTTGTCGGCTTTGTCCTAAAACTACAGGGGTTGGTCTATCGACATTTTGAGCGTTTTGCAATGCATCTACTTTAGCTGCAAATAAATATTATGGAAAGAATTTTGGTTCTCTTGATTGCCGTTGCATTGATGGCGGTGTCATGTAGTTCGGATAATTTCAACACCTCCGATTTTTTGGCGGGTGAAGCATTTACCGATAGCAATCTAAGGGTGGTTTTGGTGGATACCCTTACCGTGGATACCTCTACAATGAAGTTCGATAGTATTGTCAGCAGTGAATCGACCAGAATTTTGGTGGGGAAATATATTGATCCCGTATTTGGAACCGTCAAAACGTCCAGCTACATGGGCATGTTGCCCTCTTCTTTTAGCATAGATTCTGAGGCGGAGTACGATAGTATCGCCCTGTACCTAAAACTGGACAAATATTATTATAACGATACGCTCCGGACCAATACCATCAAGGTAAAACGACTGACCAAGACCCTCAGGCCTAGAGAGGGAGATTATATCTACAATACCGATGTGGCCGAGTATATGGACGAGGACCTGGCCATTTTTACTTACAATCCACGTCCTTTGGCTTCCGATACCTTGGAGATACGGCTAATGGATGAACTGGGTACCGATCTATTTACCAAGTTTCAGGAAAAGGAAATTACCTCTTCGGATCAGTTCAAGGATTATTTTAGAGGGATAGCCTTGCTTCCGGGAGATGATGACAATGGCTCCGTGATCGGATTTTCAAAAACTTCCGGGGCCAGTTATATGCGGATATATTTTAGCACGGCGGAAGAGGATGAACGTGTACAGGATTATTTGGATATCAATTTGGATGTTTCTTCAGATCCTACTCCTTTTTTTAACCAAATACTCGCTGAAAACCCCATTGCTCCCCTTCAAACCTTAACGGATAAGGAAATCAATTTAAGCAGTGCCGATGCCGATAATTTGAGTTTTGTACAATCTGGTATCGGAATCACGACCCGGGTTCAGATTCCTTACCTAAAAACCCTATATGACATTAAAGGGCAAGGAACTCTGTTGGATGCCGTGCTCAAGATAAAACCCGCCACAGGCACTTTTGATGACCATTTGATTTTGCGAGATACCTTGTCGGTCTATATCGTAAATCAGAACAATGACCTCACCTCGCAATTGTTGATCGGGGAATCTAACCCTGTCTATGGTATTTTGAACAGGGATGATGAGGAATTCAACAACATTTATTATGAAATCTCATTGGGGAGTTATCTGGAGGGATTGCTCACTACCGACAGGGATACCGATGACGCCCTTATTCTTTTGCCCGATAATTACAACTCAACCGTGGACCGCTTTATCCTTACCGGTATGGATGGTTCGGAATTTAGCACGGTGTTGGAACTTATATATGCCATTTATGATGAAGATGATGAATAGGATTTTACTTGTTGTTTGTACTGTTCTGGTGCCCATTTTTGCCATGTCCCAATCCGAAGGATTGACCAGTTCCCCCTATTCCCTTTATGGACTTGGGATAATCAACCAGACCAGTATCGGGAAGACCAATAGTATGGGGTATTCCGGTATTGGACTGAAATCGGAGACAGACATCAATAACCTGAACCCCTCCAATTATTCCCTGGTTCCCAAAAACTCGTTTTTTTATGATATCGGTGTGGTGGGTGAGTTCAACAGTTATAGCAACAGGGGGGATGATGAGTCAAAGACCACGCTTAACTTTTCCAACTTGGCCTTTGCCTTTCGTATTGCCGATCGGTTGGGGGCCGGGGTAACCTTGGTACCTTATAGTGATGTGGGGTACACGCTATTGGGACTGGTGAGCAATATTGAAGGTTCCAATGAAACGTTCGAAAGCAACGTATCCGGTTTGGGAGGCCTCAACGACCTGAGTTTTAACTTGGGATATGGCATTACAGATCATTTTCGGTTGGGGGCCAGGGCATCCTTTTTGTTTGGGAATATTGAGGAGACGGAAGCCTTTGTGATCAGCAATAGCTATTTCTCGCTAAGCGAGACCACCAATTACAGTGGATTACGATTGGGACTGGGTATGCAATATGATATTACGGATGCATTTACTTTTGGAAGCACGGTACAACTCCCGGTAGGCCTTACCGGTCACTTGACCCGCTCGGTATATAAAACTTTGGATGGTACAGAAGTGACCGTGGAAGACGATGAAGCGGACGATGTGTCCGATTTTAAGTTGCCGTTGGAATTGGGGTTTGGTTTTAGTGCCAAGATCAAGGAGTCACTGACATTGACTGCCGATTACAAACGAAACCTATGGGATGCTACCGATCAATCTGAAAGTATCGGGACCTATAGGGACCAAGATATCTACGCTTTTGGATTGGAGTTTCAGAGAAACCCCAAAGGCTATAAATATGGGCAGCGAATACGCTACCGGGCCGGTTTCAATTACGATAATGGGTATTTGGCCATCAACGACAACAAGATCGATGGTTATACGATAACGGCCGGTATCGGTTTTCCTGTTGGGTTCGCCACCAATTCTGTGATTAATCTATCCTATGCATATGGATCAAAAGGTCAGATACAGAATATTTTGGTAAAGGAAAATTACCATACGCTCACCCTTAATTTCAGCTTGGAAGACCTTTGGTTCAGGAAAAGGGTGATCGATTAACGCAGCGTTAGATTTTATGTGCGATGGCAGAAAAAAATAAATTATCTCTTTTTTGATTTTTTCTTTTTTGGAATTCAAAAACTATTTTATATTTGCACTCCCATTCAGGAAAATGAATGGGCGCTTAGCTCAGCTGGTTCAGAGCACCTCGTTTACACCGAGGGGGTCGGGGGTTCGAATCCCTCAGCGCCCACAACAGACAAAAGCGGTCATATCTTAAGATATGACCGCTTTTTTATTTCATAATACTCAGGAGCATCCAAAAAAGTTTCATTGACACCACATCAGCACACGGGCTGGATTGAAAAACTTAAGACGGCGAGGCATAAAAATTACAAGAATGCCAGGTCTGGGCAATCAGACATTGCACAAGGCCATGTTGGCAGAACGATACTACAGGGACAATAAACAAACCTTGGACACAGCATCTTGTAAAAGCACAAAAAGAAAATCAAAAAGTAATAATTGCTCGAATTGTAAGGATAATATGTATTTTAAAGCGATGTAAACACCATAACCATTAATAAATACTCCATGAAAAAATTAATATATGGATTGATTCCATTTTTAATTATCGCTTGCAGTACAAAACCAGATAATCAATTTCAATTAATCGGCACTACCAATGGAATTGAAAACGGTACAGTTCTATATATTGATGACACTGGGACCGAAACCTCGGTGGATTCTACAATTGTTGAAAACAATTCTTTCCATTTCCAAACAAAATTATCAAAAACACCCTTACAAGTGGTTTTGAGAACAAAGAACTACACTCATTATCGGTTTTTATGGCTTGAAAACAATTCTATGTCCTTTGATGCCACTAATGCCGATTTCAGAAATGCACTTGTCACCGGTTCTGTTGAAGAGAACTTAAGCTACAGCTTGAGCAAGGAAACCGATACGCTTCCACGGGATGAAAGGATAAGAAAAGAACAACAATTTGTAGAGCGGCATCCAAACAGTATCCACAGTGCTTACATTCTATCAGTTTATGCCTCCACTTGGGGAAAAGAAAAAGCCAAAGAACTTTACGAAAATCTTTCAATCGAAATCAAGCAAACAGAGTACGGAAAGAAAATAGCAAACTTTATCAAGCTGAACAAAAACCCAAGGATGGGTGATAGTTATGTTGACTTTGAAATGGAGAGCCCCAATGGAGAATTAAAAAGGCTATCTGAGTTTAAAGGCAAATTGGTTTTATTGGAATTTTGGGGTTCAGGTTGCCTTCCATGCAGACAGGAAAATCCAAACTTGGTGAATACCTATAAAAAATACCAGCCTAAAGGATTCGAGATTTTCGCTGTATCCCAGGATACAAAAAGAGAAAGTTGGCTGAAAGCAATTGAAGATGATCAATTGCCTTGGATTCAAGTCAGTGATTTAAAAGGGCATAATAACACAGCTTCTTTAATTTATGGGATAAATTATATTCCAGACAATTTTTTGATTGATCAAAAAGGTATCATAATAGAACGGGATATCCGGGGTGAAAGACTAATCGCAAAACTGGAAGAGTTGTTAAACTAAACAAGTTTAAATAAGTGATTACAACCGAAGAACAGATTGTTGAAAAAGCTAATATTAATATTATTCTTTGGACTTTGTGCCTGTAAAACAGGATTTGATTCCACTTCAACCAATACAACTTCAAAAGAATGTGTTGAAAAGGAACAAATGAAAACTTTAGAAAAGGCGGTAGAATTGTTTGAATTTAAAATTGAGGACCAATATTCTGAGATTTCTAAGGAAGCAGCTTATTTTGAATTCATATCCGATTGGGCAAATAATGAATTGCCTATGAATTTTTTCAAAGATTCATTGGAATTGAAGATTAGAAATTTGAATATATGGGTAGAGTCCAATCGCTCAGAAAAGGATTTGGACTTGGAGAAAAATTGTACAATGTTGACTCAATGAATCCCATTCGAGTCAAATTAAACCCTGATTTTTCAGTTTGCCTTGCGAATAAAATCGATTGGATGCTTGGGACTAGCAGTTTTTTGAGAGTGAATTCAAAATATCGGTTAAGTCCAAAGCTTGCTAAAAAGCAATTGTACAAAACAAGTGAATATGACTTAAAAATATTTGAAAATAGGTTGGCAATTGTTCTTGGAGTTTATTATCAAACTATGTTTAATATCAATACTACGGTTGTCTACACTTTAGATAATTAATTTTTTTAAAGTTTAAATAAACGATGATCATCAACTCAATGAAACGACATGATTTGAATGGAACCTGGTTAATGACCATGGATGGCCATACTTATGGAAGACAAATGTTCATTGAATTTGAGAATGAACAAATTGTGCATTACAAAGTTGCAGAACAGTCAACCAATGGAACTTTGGAAAGAGAACTTCTTTTCAAGGAGAAATTATCAGCAACAAAAAATGAGCTTGTGAATGAAGATAGGATTCGTCTTTACAGAATGGGAGAAACACACTTTATAATTAGTGAAACCGAATCTAAATCAGAAGACACTGAATTTGCTACAGATTATGTCAGAATTGAACCCACCATGACTTATCTGACAAAAGAAGAGATTCAAAAATTGAAGTTTAAAATTGTGTGGAACAATGAGGAATTTAATTTCATTTTCAACCAAATATTGGATAACGAAACGATTCAAGAAATAAACCAAAGATTAGGGAGAAAGGGTAGTATGATGTTTTTGGAGGAAATGAACGAAACCTATTTTGGTTCCATTTATGACAATGACATTAGAAGAACCATGATGGCCATCAAGGAAATTAATCCTGATAAGATTATTCTTTATGGCTTTCCTGCCAAACCATATGAAGTAGTAAGTTATAAAACAATAAAGACATAAATTACCATTAACAAAAGTTCAAATAAACGGTCATCATAGTTCCTGGAAATTCTACCATTTAAACCCTTAAAACTGCACTCATGTACTTTTACTAGGTTGGAAGATGCCCTTTTCATTGCTTTGTATGCTATTGTTCATCATAGATGTGAAACATAAAAAACAAGTGTCGATCTTAAATACAGAGAAATGGGAAAAAGAGTAATGATAAGTCTAACACTGGTATTGATGTTAGCTTGTTTTGCATCAACAAAAACCAACTAACCCATTGCAAAAGATTACCAAATTGAGGAAAAATGGATTTGGGATGGGAACGAAAAGTAAATGGCGAAGTTAAGGACAAAGTATATGATATTCAATAAGTTATAAAACGCAAAGGAACTTTTGAGAAAAAATGTTCTTGCAGGAATACAGTCACTTAATGTAATCTTCATACTTATATTTGAATCGCCTCGATCAAAAAAAATCAAATTCAACAGAATGATATATATAAAAAGGTTTTTTAGTCTTTTATTGTTGTTAATCGTAGTTTTCTCCTGTTCACAGCCTAAAGAACAAGATGATAAGATTAAGATTTTGTTTATCGGAAATAGTTATACGTATTATAACAGTACTCCGGAGTTATTAAAGGCATTGATAAAAGAGAAATTTCCGGAACAGATAGTAGAAACCCAGTTGATTAGCGGTGGCGGCATGACACTTGCAGACCATTGGAAAAATGAAAGCACAAAAGAAACCATAAGGACAGGTGAATGGGACTATGTCATACTTCAGGAGCAAAGCAATCTGGGAATGGGAGTGATAATTGACCACAACACATATTTTGGACAAACGGACCTATTTTATGACCACGCCAGAAAATTTGATGCCGAAATAATAAAATCAGGGGCTAAGACAGTATTCCTAATGACATGGTCAGTTAGAAATCAACCGCAAGAACAAGCGATATTGACTCACGCATATGCGACTATTGCAAAGGAACTTGAGGCAATAGTAGCTCCAGTTGGCTTGGTGTGGGACAAGATGAGAACGAATCCAAAGATTGATCTATATGCTGATGATGGAGGTCACCCATCACCAATGGGCTCCTATTTAGTGGCAACTACACTATACGGAACATTAATGGGCGAAAACCCTCTAGGGCTTTCAGGAGTTATCACAGGAAATCGGCTGTCGAATAGCGGTGAACTTTTAGAAGACAAAGAATTGTTGGTCAATCTTTCTGACGAAGAAACTCAGTTGATTCAAGAAGCAAGTTGGGAAGTGGCCAAGACCATGCAAAATCCTTCCGATCACCTTGATTTCAAACGACCGGAACCTAGTTATACCATTCCTGTTATAGCCCAAGGCGAACCTATTGAACTAAAAAATATTATCGGAAAATGGTATGGTACCAGCACTTATGGATCTGATTATCTTGGTCAAATAATGGAGGTTAATGATGTGGAAGGCAAACCTGAAGTGAGTCTATCATTTTTCTCGCCTCATGCAAAAGATCAAATGAGAGTGGATAGTTCAGTTATTAAAGGAGATCAATTGATTTTGACTCTTTATGACTCTTTAAGAACCAGAAACTCTGAAGTATGCATTTCGCTTAGCGGAAGTAATATGGAGGGGATATTAAAATCCTCCGGTAATATTCAAATTTATAAGCATTTATATTTTTCTAAAAAACCTTCCCTTAACGAAATTGATCTTTCAGTTTTAGAATTGCTGATGGAATCCTTCCAATCCAACATTGTTAAGGAGGGTTATGCAAAAGCTGCATTAAAACACTATAAACAATACAGTAAACTGATAAGTGAAACGTATAAACCTGAAGAATTTTATCTGAATGCAGTTGGGTACAATTTGCTGCGGGATGAAAAAGTAAATGATGCACTTAACTACTTTCAATTGGCCATGATTTATTATCCTGAGTCTATAAATACATACCAAAGCTATGCAGAGGCTTTGATTTTAGCAGGGCAGAAAGATAAAGCATTGGCCGTTTATATGAATGCATATGAGCTCGCCAAAAAGTCGGGCGATGAAAACCTTGCGTTTATCGAAGATAATCTGAACAAATTGAAAAAAAATATTTCAGTTGATTTTGAGGGAGAAGGAAGTCCACCACCTCCACCACCCCCATCTCATTAGTTGTTATTCGTTTCATGCCATATTCTGCTTCATTCAAAGTTGCAAGGTCTATGCAAATCGGCGACGTTTATTTTAGTATCAAGGATTTCATTTAATAAGCTTCAAGGACACATTGCAATGCTAAAAGCAGTAGCGATTTGGCTATATACTCAAACAGTTTTTGTTATTAATAGGTAGCTTGCCAACGTAAGTGTTTTATCCGAAAACTGAGCTTATACTTACCGTCACCAAAGTTTAATTAAACGATGAAAAGCTCAAAGATGCATTTCGCAAATGCCCAATGTCAGTCCCTTATAAAAGAAGATTTTAAGAAGGAATTTTTCAGACGCTACAATTTTTGAGAATGACATTCTATAAATAATTGGGCGAGCTGGGGCGGTGGTCAAAAACTTTACCAACATTTACTTGCCTCCTACTCCAAAATGTCAATCTGATGGTTTTATTTCGGCAAGCGGTTCTTTATAGTGCCTATTTGCCCCATGTGGTTTGCCGAATGTTCCATGACATGGTACCAAATGTAACGGTAGTTCAAGCCCTCTTCAATGTTCGAGGCGAACCAGGCATCATCTTTGGTTTTGAGTCCGGCCAAGGTTTTTGCGCGCACTTCATCCCACAGATCTAAATAGTGGCCAATAGGCTCTCCTTTGAGCATGTTATTTACTTTGGAGTTCAGTTCCCCCGCAACCCCAAGGCTTTCTATCTCCTCTGATGTCCATTCCCTGTCTTCTAAGGTAGCTACTTGGTAATACGACTCCGTAGATACCAAATGCATGATCAATGCCCCTATGCTATTCGCATCGGCATCATATTGGAAATCGGTTTGTGTTTGGTCCAAGTCCTTCACCTGTTCGGTAATTCGTTCCTTTAGGTCTTCCAACATATAGACCATGCTACCAATGTTCGGCGAATAGCCCGCTACCGACTTTAATTCTCCCTGTGCCTGCAAAAATAGCATCGGTAAGCATAGCAATAAAAGGCTGTTTTTTGTTTTTAAAGATCTCATAGAGTCGGTTTCAAATGAATAAGGGAAAATATATAGCTTTTTTAATAGTGCTATTCTCTGCCATCCCCAAATATGGGAAAAAGGTACTTTAATCCCTTCAAGTAGCCATAGGTATACACCATTTTGACAAGTTCTTAACAGTGTATCTATTCCTTTTGTAACCTTTAGAACATATTTATTCAGTTACCGGTAGTTATAAAAATGAATCCATGAGGCTTCGCATTTGTTGGCTTCCTGTTTTCAAACCATTGATAAACCAGAATTCTTACCTTTAAAGAAAGTTCAAATAAACGATGAAAAATAAACTTAGTAAATGGACAAAAGAAATTGAGGAGGTTTCTATGTGTGTTTATAAAATTACTCTAACCCATGAACTTGGACCGTCAGTACAAAAAATAGGGCATGACTTAGAGAAATTAGAGAGTGAAGTTGAGCTTTCGGCGATTGAAATAGACAATCAAATCGAGGAAATGATAAAAACTAAAAAAGCATAGCCGGTAAAAGCAATTTTACAACTTTAAAAAGTTCAAATTAACGATTTATAGAGAGATCCTGTTAATTTTATAAGATGTATTCAGTAATAAAGGGACTGTTATTTCTTGTTTTCATAATGGGGTCCATTCTGTCCTGGAAGTTGTTTTCCTTTCCTAGAAAAACAAAGTTTATCGCTTTTTACACGCTGTCCATTACATTGATAGCTTGCAATCAAATGCTGTCTTATTATAGTTCAAACATTGAAATTTTCCCCATTTTTAATACGTTCATAGGCTATTTTCTCTCACCCTTACTTTTTTTTCAATGTATTTCACTGTTTAAGATCAATGATTTTAAAAAGCTTTTTTATCGACATATCTTAGTCAGCATCCCCTTTTTGTGTATCATTATCTATTGGATTTTTGATGACTACCGAAGAAAACTGCTGGGCTACGGCAACAATTCCTATATTACCATTTTACTGGTTGTTCAATATTTCGTTTATCTACTTCTTCTCATCCTATTTTTGGGCAAAAGGAAAGGATTGATGCGTGGGATCAAGCCCACTTTGCAATTTAAAAGAATACGTTTGACCGTCATACTTTTCTTGATCCAAGCCCTGATCACCATCGCTATGCTATTTGAGAATTTTACTTCCTATGAAGGTCTGACCGAATATTTGGTATTCTTTATTTTCCTGTTGTTTATGGGCCAGTTGGTATTGATTTTTTACAACCATAACAAATACCTGAATTTTTTTACGGGGAACGATGAGCCGATCCATTTTACCAATGAAGGATATGATAAAGTTGGGTGGGTTAAAAGTGAATCGTCCAAAGAGGTTTTGCTGGAACTCCAAAAGCTAATGTCTGAGCAAAAACTGTTCAAGGATTCCTCTTTGAATTTAAAACGTTTGGCAGATGAGTTGCATATGGCCGAGCATACCTTATCTAAAATTTTAAAGGACTCCTATAACTTGACTTATTCCCAGTATATAAGTTTTCAACGGCTGGAGGAAGCGAAAAAATTGTTGATACAATCCAGGGACAATGGCGCTAGGATCAATGAGATTATGTTTGAAGTTGGATTTAACTCCAAGTCGGCTTTCAACACGTGGTTCAAAAAAAGGACAGGTTTTACCCCAACAGAGTTCAAAAAAGGTTCTGAATAAAAAAACAGTACCCTTTTTATCGCATATTTTGGACGTTTCTTTTTTCTGTTTTTTATTATTGCCCATGATTACATAAATCTGGAAATGAATGCAATAGTGAAACAACGGTTCGAAAAAAAAACCTTGATACTTGCCATGTTGCTCCTGGCCATTGGGTGTTGGGCCGATCATTCCGATGAAAAAGGGTTGGCCGGAATCTATGAGGGCATGTTTGCCCACGGAAACTTTTCTACACCAATCCAAATTGAAATTAAAAAGGATTCTCTTGACTATAAGGTTTATTTCACCAGTCCGGATCAAAATGCATACGGCATACCTACTTCCCAGGTCAAGAAAATGGGAGACTCTATTTCTTTTGAACTCAATAGCGACTATTTCAGTTTTCGATTTGGAAGTAAATTATCCGAAGATGGCTCTGCGTTGAACTCTATTTTATTGGTTGACAGTATCGCACAAAACTTCACTTTAAAACGGATGGATGATCTGGAAGACCCGACCCATGGCCAGGAAGAAGTATCTTTTAATTCAGAAGGATTTAATTTGAAGGGTACGGTTTACCACCCAAGTAAACCTTCCAACAAGGCTATTTATTTTGTTACTTCTTCAGGGAATTCCGATAGAAGTGCCACTCGTGCCGAAGCCATTGCATTTACGGATAAAGGGTATGTGGCTTTTCATATGGACAAGCGTGGGACGGGTACATCAGAAGGGGATTGGGGAAGTTCTTCCATTGAGGATCTGGCCATGGATGATATCAATGCCATAAAATTTTTGGCCACCAAACTGGAAATACCGTTTGAGAATATCGGTATTAAAGGGAGTAGCCAAGGAGGGGCAAAGGTGCCGTACATCCTGTCCAAAATGAAAGATTTGGCTTTCGGGATCGTGGTGAGTTGTCCATCCACTACATTATTGGAAAGTGATTTGAACTATTGGAAAAATAGAAATAGCTCCTTAATTGAGGACCATTATTTTGATGAAGCGTTGGCTTTTGAACGTGGGGTCTTTCAATTTATTGGAGGGACGACATCTTTGGAAACTTTGAAGGGTTTGATAGCACAAAACTCGGGCAAACCTTGGTTTACAAAGGTCTGGGTGCCAGAATTGGACAAAGTGACGATTGATACGAAGTTGCAATATTCGCCGATGCCTTATTTTAAAATAATCGATTAACCTCTGTTGATCATACAAGGAACCAAGGACGAAATTATTCCGAAAGAAAGTAGCTCCTCCATTTATGAAGTCATCAAAGGCCAACAAAAGTCCAAATCCGTTATGTTGGTAAATGCGAATCATTCCATGCAACTGGTGGAAAACAACGATTTTCCATATTGGCCGATGCCGCATCCAAAGTATATGCCCACCATTATGGAATGGTTGGATGGTTTATGATGCATCTCGAAGAAACCAAGGGAAGCGAGGTTCCCAAAATTTGAAAAGTAAATGACCTTATCCAAAAACCCAATGGGCATATTGTTCAAATGCCCACTCATTTTGAAGATGCTCTTACCCTTTTGCGATGCTAAATGTCCAAAATGCCGCTAAGATTTTCTGAGGAAATGGGAGCGGATATGTGTTGGTGGACCACTGTCCAACGATCCGCGCCTTTGGAGAACCCAACAGTAATCCTGTTTTTCATACTTCTTAGTACCGCTCCTTTCGGGGAAATCGCCTGAAATTTAATCAACCCACTGGCAAACCCTATGGTTTCTGACAGGTGGATTTTTATCATTTCAAAGTCAACCTTCACTTTTTCATCACCCAGGGAACCTAACCAATTTTTGATCCCGGGTTTCCACTCCTCTAGGTTGGGATAAAAACCCCTGTCCCACATGTCAAATTGAACTGCTTCGGTGTCGTATAGCCCCAGTAGTGCGTTCGCATCTTTTTGCCATACGGCTTCTTGGTAGGCGGTAAAAAAGTCTTCAATGGTTTTTATCATGCAAATATCTTTTGGATGATTGGCTCAAGTTATTGGTTTTGTTGATTTCGATATGGGTAAGCATGGGACCATCTGAAGGCAAATGCCATGTTAATTAGGATATTCCCAATCAAGGTTCGTTCTGTATGGCCCCTCTAAAAAGCCTTGGAAATAGTATTATTTATATTACTCAATCCGGTTTCTTCCCTTTGAGCAAGGCATAAATGGCCATGGCATGCCCGTGCCCCAATTCAAATTCCTCTTTTAGCCAATCCGTGATCTGGGTAGCCTTAATTTCAGGTCTTATTATCCCATTTTGTGTAAATCCCTTCTTTTCTGCCATCGCTTTAAAATCGGAAGGGGATTTGCCCGTTTTCGCTTGAATATTATCTAGATATGCTTGAAACGACATTATTTGACCGTATTGAGTTTGTGAAATGTGTAGTAAGAGGCCATCAAGATTCCCAAAAATATCAGTGGGAAAAAGGATTGGAAATCCATCCCATCTACCGCAAAGTGACTAATGCAGGCAAAAATAAAATCGAACGCGAAACCGGCATAGGCCCATTCCTTGATGCGTTTCGGGACTTGCGGTATGATCAAGGCCAAGGCTCCCAAAACTTTGAATACCACCAGTGCATTTCCAAAGTAGTCTGGGTAGCCTAAGTGTCTAATGCCCTCTTTCGCAAGTTCGGTCTGTGAGGTTAGGGCAGGCATAAGTCCTTCCATTAAAAAAATGATGACGGTAGTGGTCCAGAAGATAATCTTGTTTGTTTTGGTTGTGGCCATTTCTACGGTTTTAAGTGATGAAACAAAAATATTTGAATTTTGTTGATTGATAAGAGGGAAATACGACAATATGGAAGGCTGATTGCGACAATATTGGGACGAAACCCTTTAAAGGTTACACCCAAACTTGCATCTGAAAATTATGGTCAACCTTTAGGTTGGTCTTTTTCCTAATCTCGGCCTTTAAGGGAAGAATATAAGTATCTGCCTTTGTATCGAACCAGATTGCGGTGTCCCACCGCACAACACCGATCTTGGCAGCCGCCTTCATTCTGCCCCAACCTTCTTCCTGCCATTTTAAATGTTCCCTGATTTCTTTGGAAATCACCATTGGCAAGGAAACAAAATACCAGCCTCCTGGGGCATTGTGTTGCCACATTTTGGTGGTGAATTCATATTTGATCTTTGTTTGCATTTTGATCAAGTTTCGACTCTTTTTTATGAGCTTCATTTATTTTTAAAATCAATGGTAACATTGATATACATAAAACGAAAGGCATTAAAGATTTTTTAGACTTTCTTTCCATCCATAAATTATTTCAGATTCGGTTGTATTCAATGCATTCAATAATTCTTGGATAGTATTGAATTTTAATAAGCTTATTAATTTTTCTCTGCCAAATTTTTCATCAAGGTACCATACTACGGTTCCAGAAAGGCCATATTTTAAGTTGCCTGTCCAGAATTCATCCAAAGTTTCCGGGATGTTATTTTCAGACAATGCTTTCTTGACTTCTGAAATTCTAATTGAATCACATTGTCCAGAAGTATAAACCGCAAGACCTTCAACAAACCAATCAATGCCGGTAACATTACTAAAATCGGGACTTTTATTTTGTTGGCCATGAAAAACATGTACCAATTCGTGTGTTATTAAGTGTTGTGTTTTGATTGAATCGGTATAGGAATGTTCACATGCAAGGCTATCCCACTTTTTTGGTGAAATAATATCAAGTTTATTGGAAACGCCACTTGCTACCATCCAACATTGGGATTTGAAATCAGGCATATTCCAATCTTTCTGCCATGTACTGTCCAATGATGAACGGGATGGATGGATATAAATACTAAAATTATTTTTAAATGGACTTTGGAAGAACTCCTCTACTGTTGTTTTTCCAACCTGGAAATAGATGGTGTATTCAATTATATTTTGTTTGTCCATGGCTGTATAATACAAAGAGTATCCATTTTGCTCTTCAACCATCCATTTATTGTCAATAAGTGTCCAGCCCAAAAGTATTGGGATTAACAATACAGATAACAGTAAGAATGAATATTGTTTTTTCATATCATATCCGATTTGTCCTTTTTCAAACAAGACGGTTCAGTGTCTTAAAATGTTACATATCTCTTGGCTTGTCGCGAACGGTTTTTTGGTTTAGGCCTCTTGTTGTCTTATTTTTTTTGTAATGCCTTATCGCTAAGATGGTTACGGTTAGAAATGGGATGATGGAAATGATAATTTTATAGTTTAAACTCATTAATCCTATCACAAACATTAACACCAATAAAATCCCTAAACCTCCAATACTTATATATGTTAATGTTTTACTAGGTGTCTTTTGAAATAATGTGACCAATAATATTACTTGCCCTATCAAGGGTAATATTGTGAAAGGGTGAAGAGCAGAAATAGGGTCAGTGAAAATTTTCGAAAGAATTTCATATTCTACTTGGAATAAAAATGAACGGCTGTTCCCGCCCCACTCTAAATATCCTAAAAGCGATGTGATGATTAAGAGGGAATTAAGAATTTTACTTTTCATTTTCTTTGGTTTTTCTGTTTATGAGGTCGATTTATGCTGATTGTCAATTTGTCCATATATAGGACTTTTTTGGACATACATCCATTTGGTTGGCTTTATGAAACTTTTACGGTTCTATATGCGGATTTTTTATCCAACAAAATAATCATGTTTTTCAATATAATGTAGCTAAGAAGCTTACTTGAAAAATAGGCGAAAGGTAATGTTGGGTGTAAATCCTAGGGAACGTCGGTAGATGACCTGATCTAAGAGGAGTTCACCATTTTGTTGGGAGGTGCGATGCACGATGGACAGGGGAACAACCCTGCTGTAGATGTTCAATGCCGAGAGACCGATCTGCATTCGGGAGTTTTTCCCGTCCAAATCGAACTCATAGATTGCAGAAGCATCCAACCGATGAAAATCTGGTAAACGTCCTGCATTCAAGGGCCCAAAATTGACCCTTCCGGTGTCTTCATCATAGCTTTCGATAAGGGTAACCGGTACGCCCGTTCGGTATTGCCACCCCAATGAAAATTGAAAATTGTTCAATTGTAGGCTGTTGGAGATCCTAAAACTATGGGTAATGTCGTTATTTCCGGAGAAACTACCTTCCTGTATTTCATCAAAAGTGAAATTCACGTCGTTGAACGAATACCCTGCCCAAAACCGATAGTTGTGGATGCGCTTTTTCAGGAGAAGGTCCATCCCAAAAATGCGGCTTTTTCCTTCACTAAGGTTGGGTTGTGGCAGAGTGAATCCCTGACTATAAGTGGTCAATCCCGTGAGGCGTTTATAATAGGCCTCCGCATCCAAGGTCCAACCATTCTTGTCAAAAAGTAGCCCTGCGGAAAATTGTTTGCTCTGCAATAAGGGAAACTCAACATCGTCGGATAATCTCCAAAGATTGTTATCCAACCGGAGTTCGGTCTGGTTAAATTCTATAAGTTGCGAAATGGGTTGGTTTCGCCTTTCCAATCCGGCCCTGAACCGTAAGGCTTTTGAAAGCGGGAGTTCCATGTTCAATCGGGGTTCTAGGTAAACCCTTGCCAAACTGCCGTAGTGAACCACCCTTAGCCCTATTTTAAATATGCCCGAGTTCTCCTTTTTTAAGGCATATTCCCCAAAGACCACATTTTTGAAATTACTCTCATGTACAGGCAGACTTATATTGTTTTCCGGTTCGGCATTGGATTCGGCACTCAGGTCAATTTCGAGATTCGTGTTGGAAAGTTGGTAGCCAAAGGTCAATTGGTCATTGTTTTTTAGGGTTCTGTCCGATTTTAGTTCTACCCCAAAATCACTGATCCGGTTACCTCGGATATTAGTTTCTTCCAATGCGTCGCCAAACAACTCTTCATTGCGATAATAGGAGTCATAGGATGAGAAATAGGCAGTAATCTCTTCGGTTTGGTTAGGTGAGGTATGGTGGGTCCAGTTGGCACTGATCCCGCCATTTCCTGTGGTAAGGGAGTCCTTTTTGGTTTCCCCATCATGGGCAAAGGAAAATTGGGTGCGGTTTCTGGTCATTAGGGCACTCACGGAAACCTTGTCCTTGTGGGAAGGTTGGTACACATACTTCGCGTTCAGGTCGTAGAATCGAAAGTCGTTTTGACTGTTTTCATAGGTGTAGTCGTCATCCGTGTTCACGTTCAACGGGTTACCATCGCTATCGGTAATAGTGCCGGTGTTATTGAAGATTTTCCTTTCATAGGCTTCGTAAGTGGGACCTTCAAATACATCCAGATAGGAACTCCTTGCAAAAAAGGATACCGATGATTTTGGGGACAAAGGTATTTTTATGTAGCCATCTGCACTCAATCCATCGATCCCAAGACCACCCGAGATTTTTTTTGCGACTTTATCATCTGTGCTGATGTTGATGACCCCTGAAACCCTATCCCCATAAACGGCACTCGTAGCCGTCTTGAAAATGGTTGCTTTTTCGGTGGCATAAGGGTTGAACCGAGAAAGCATTCCGTACAAATACCCTGTATTAAAAACTCGGATATGATCAAAAAGTACCAAATTCTGGTCAGAGGTCCCGCCGTGTATTTGGATACCCGATGCCGTTTCGTCCAAACTGGAAACCCCTGGGATCATTTGTATACTCTGTAGGATGTCCGGTGTGGTCTGTCCAGGGATAGGCCCCAAAGGTTTTTGGGTCAGGGTGATGGAGCCGTCGCGGTTCCGGTCTATCCCCGTGGTGATGTATGAGGTGACCACTACTTCTTTGAGTTCTTTGTATACTGGGGAGAGATAGATGGAGGAACATGTTCCCGTTGGTTTTAGATGTACGGAACCATACCCTGAAACTTCCAACAGATAATCCGATTTTCCTGTGTCCTCAAACAGGATGGCCCCCTTACTATCAGTTTCCATAACAAAACTGGAGTCTATCACCACTTGATTTTCCGTTAGGGGTAAATGGGTCTCTTGGTCCAATAGAAAAACACAAACTTTGTTTGTTGTAGGGATGGGGGCAATGATCACCTGTGGCTGACCTTCAATTTTTTCAAAATGCAGTCCGGTCTGTGCTTCAAGGGCGGCCAAAAGTTTCTCCAGGGATATTCCCTCTACCTGCACCGTAACACTCTTGCCTTCAATGGCATCATCGGCAAAGGAAAAACTAAGACCTAGATCCTTTTCCAGTTGTTGGATAAGGTCTTTCAAAGGAGTGTTCTCAAATCCGTAGAATAGATTTTCTTGGGCATGGGAGGCACCAATGCCCAAAATGAACAATAGTAATACGAATACAATGTGCTTCATTTCTTATTCAGACAAGGTAACAATTCTTTTGTCTGCAGAAATGAGATATTTGATGCCCATGGGTTCCATGGTGGTCTTAAGGGCGTTTTCTAGATTATTGTGCGTGAATTTTCCTGTGAACAAACGATCCGTTTGAATGGAATCCATGTTAAAGGTGACTGGGAATTGGAGTGCCAGCTCTTCCAATACCTTGGAGAAAGGTTGCTGCGAAAAACTGGAAAAACCATTCTTCCAATCGGGTACTTGCCCTGAAAAGTCCATGGTGTTTATTTTACCTTCCCCATAGTACATTTCCCTACCTTCTGAAAGTTGGGAGGGAGAGAGTTCCGTATTTGTAGGGGTAAATACGATGGAGCCTTCATAACATTGGATCTTTAGGTCTTTGCGATCTCTTACATTGAATTTTGTGCCCAAAACCGAAATGGTTCCCTTTTGGGTCCTGACCTTGAAATCCTTGCCGGAACGGATGTCAAAAAAAGCCTCTCCATCAAAATCTACGGCGCGGTCTTCTTCCCAACCAAATCGCTTGTATGATAGGGTTGAGTTTGCGTTCATCTCAATTAGGGAGCCATCGGCAAGGAGGACAGATTCTTTTTCGCCAATACCCGTGGAATAGGTCACATTTCCAAAGAAATAGGTATAACCGGCAAACAACAATGCAATGGACGCCGCTGCCGCCGAAAACCACCATAAACGTTTTATCTGGGGCTCTTCTTTTATGGTTTGTCTGTTTTTTGCAGTAACCAGTGCCAACGCTTTTTCCACATCGATTTCCGGACCGCCCAGTTTCTGGGCCTCTTGGTCAATGGCTATAAGCTGCCTGTAGACATCGGATGTCATGAACCCGGCAAGCTCTTCTTCACTTAGCTCATCTGCCAGCCATCGGGCCAAAAAATCTTCATTGGCGTATTTTTCTTCCATAGGCATTGACCTTCTTGATTATAGGACAGTTATATTGTTGTTTACCCTATTAAAATTTCAATTCTTTTCCCAAAACATCACGTAATTGTAACAAGGCTTTACTCATCCTCCGTTCTATGGCCTTTACGCCAAGTCCGGTCATCTCTGCAATTTCAGCATAAGTTTTTTTCTCGACGCGACTCAACAGATATACTTCCCTTTCTTTTTGGGGAAGGGATGCAATGGCGTTTTTCAACTTTTCGTGGAACTCTTCCATTTGCATGAGGTATTCGGGATTTTCATGATCCACAGGATTGCTAGCTTTTTTTAAATGCTTCAATACTATTTTTTCATGCTCTTTTTCATTGAGGAAAGCATTGTTGGACGCTCGGTAGAGGTATGCTTTCACTTTGGAAAAGGAAACCGATGAACACAGCCTCCAAAGTTTTACAAAAACATTCTGGACGATATCCTCGGCTTGTTGTAGGTCCCCACATTTATAATAGATGTATCGCGTCACGGCCTCGTAATGGGTCCGGAAAATCCTCTCGTATACTTTTTGTTCACAAATGGAAGGCTCTTGCTCTGTCATGCTTGGCTTGGGGCAAAACGTTTTGCGTTGGTCACAAAAATAATTAGAAAAAAATAGGGTGCATGCCCATTTGCCTGTCTAAGTAGTAGAAAAAGAAATTTATATCTGGATGATACACTACAAAAGATGGATGGCGGCCTTGTTCTTGGGCTGTTTTTTAGTGATACAAAACCTATCGGCCCAAGAGTGGCAAACCAACTTGGAGAAAGCCCAGGATTTGGCCCAAAAAAATAACAACCATATTGTTTTGGTATTTCAAGGTTCTGATTGGTGCGCACCCTGCATTAAATTGGATAGAGAGATCTGGAGCACCCAGGAATTCCAAAGTCTGGCCAAAGGCCATTTTGTCATGTTGAAGGCCGATTTTCCGAGAAAAAAACAGAACAAATTGCCAGCGGTCCAAGAGGAACATAATAAAACGTTGGCATCCAAGTACAATCCGAACGGATATTTCCCCTACGTGGTGGTGCTTGATGCCACCGGAAAAGTACTGGGGCAGGCAGGGTACGAAAAGACCACACCCAAGGCCTATTTCAATAAATTGAACTCATTTTAAAGGACCGGACATGTTGCGATTAAAACAAATGATGTCCGGTGTAGCACTGTTCTTTTTGGTCATTTCGGTATGTGCCGGTAGATCAAACGAAACATTGCCAGACACCACTTCCCAACTGCAGGTATTTCAACGTACCCTAAAACTGATGGGCAGTAGATTTGACCTCACCGTTGTCGCGGAAAATCAAGCCAAGGGTGATGAATATATGGACTTGGCCATTGCCGAAATCACTAGGATAGAGCGCCTGATTTCTTCTTGGGACCCGAATTCACAGACTTCCATGATCAATAAGAACGCAGGTGTGGCCCCGGTGAAAGTGGACCGTGAACTTTTTAATCTGATCGAGAGGGCCATCAAAATTTCAAAATTGACCCAAGGGGCTTTTGACATTAGCTATGCTTCCATGGACCGTATCTGGAAATTTGATGGTTCCGTGATGGAAATGCCATCCGAAGAAGCCATCAAGCAATCCGTTGCCAGGGTAGGCTATCAAAATATACTATTGGATCCCGAGAACAGCACCGTTTTTCTAAAGAAAGAAGGAATGAAAATTGGCTTTGGTGCCATTGGTAAAGGATATGCAGCGGATATGGCCAAAGCATTGTTGTTGAAACACGGTGTAACCTCGGGAATCATCAATGCATCAGGGGACCTGAACGCTTGGGGCACCCAGCCCGATGGGAAGGACTGGATGGTGGCTATTGTGAACCCACTCAACAAGAACAAGGTCTTTTCTTGGTTGCCCGTGCGCGACCAAGCCGTAGTTACATCCGGGAATTATGAAAAATTCATCATCCTGAACGGGGAACGCTACACCCATATCATCGACCCAAGAACCGGATATCCCAGCAAAGGGGTACGTAGTGCTACCATCTTTACCAAAAATGCCGAACTCGCCGATGCCCTGGCCACTTCAATTTTTGTGATGGGAGTGGAAACCGGTGTGGATTTCGTCAACCAATTAAAAGGGGTGGAGTGCATCATTGTGGATGATGACAATAAGATTATTACCTCTGAGAACATCACCCTAAAAGGAATTGAAAAACAAAGCAAATAATTGCATATGAAGAAAATATTGATTGCCCTGTGCGCCTTGACCAGTCTATCATCCTGCGTGGTATTGCACGAATATGAAAAGGTGGACATCAACGATCCCGATATGGTGCTGGCAGACAAGAAATTTGTGAAGTTCGAAACTAATTATCAGGTGTACCGCGAAGGGGCATCTGGTGGAAATGGAGGAAAAACAGGAGGTGGTTGTGGTTGCAATTAAGATGGACATATTCAGGTTGAGATGGTTGTTGCTGCTCTTCCCCGTATTGGGTATGGCCCAACAGGAAAATGCCAATTCCTATAAAAAGAGGGTTTTGGAATCCACCGAAGTGGATATCCTTTCCAGTTATTACGAACAAACGGGTAACAACGCATCCGTTACCGGAGGTATCGGTACAGAACAGCTTACCGATATAGCACCCTCCATTGTAGTGAGCATTCCCTTGAATGATGATGATGTTCTCAATATTGATGCGGGGATTTCTACCTATACCTCGGCTTCTTCAAGTAATTTGAACCCATTTGATTTAACACATTCATCAGGCAATGTGAGTGGGGCATCCAGGGGAGCGGTTGTGCAGCAAGAAGATACTTATGGGGGGGTTATAGGAAGTCCTTGGGTGGCTTCATCGGGTGCCTCGCGCCAAGATACTTGGGGAAGTATTTCGGCGGGGTATTCACACAGTTCCGATGATCGCAACCAGATTGTAAACGGAAACGTTTCCTTTGCTGCGGAGTTCGATTACATTTCCTTTGGCTTTGGAGGTGGCTATACCCGACTTTTCAATGAAAAAAACACGGAATTAAGCCTAAAGGGAAGCGTGTTCTTGGATAGCTGGTTACCGAGATACCCTACTGAATTGGATAGTTATTTGGAAGTTGATGGCAATCTGAATTCCGGGTTTTTTAGCGGAGTCGATATCTTGGACCAAAACGGAAACATTACCAACAAAAGCGGTTCCAATACTTGGAATCCCATCAATGGGTTTAGTTTGATTTCGGACAAAAAGCGTAACAGTTACGCCTTTTCGGTTTCCTTTTCCCAAATATTGGGCAAGAATACCCAAATGTCCATTTTTGCGGATGTGGTCCGTCAAGAGGGATGGCTTTCCAACCCCATGCAACGGGTGTATTTTGCGGATGTCCCCAACTATTTTATCGGAAATCCGGCCAGTATTCCTTTTTATACTTCTTCGCAAAACAAGGAAGTCTTTATGCTGGCCGACGATATGGAGCGGTTGCCGAACAATAGGTTCAAGATTCCTGTGGGTATTCGACTGAACCATTACTTCAATGAGATTTTGACGATTCGTACCTATTACCGTTACTATTTTGATGACTGGGGATTACGGGCGCATACGGCCAGCGTGGAACTACCCATCAAGATTTCGCAAAATTTCACCTTATATCCGTCCTATCGCTATTATACACAGAACCAGATAGACTATTTCGCGCCCTTTGACACCCATTTGTCCACGGAGCAGTACTATACTTCGGACTATGACCTTTCGCAGTACGATGCGCATCAATATGGATTTGGTATTTCGTACACCGACATTTTTACCAAGTTCAAAACGTGGCGGTTCGGGTTAAAGAGTATTGATTTAAAGTATAACAACTACCAACGGAGTACTGGCCTAAAGGCCAATTATTTTGGCATTGGATTCAAATTTGAAATGGATTGAACGAGGTCTTTGAACCCTCAAAGCTCTTGCACATATTGATTGCATACATGAAAACGAGTTTAAAATTATTTCCCTCACGCTACACCTTGGTAAATGCCTTCTCGGTACTATTTCTGGCGTTGTCCTTTTTGATGCGTTTGGCATTTTTGATGATGGACTTCTCACAAGTGGACCACTCTTTTATGGGGTTATTGAAGGTGTTTTTTGTGGGACTGTTCTTTGACCTGGGCACGGTGTCCTTCTTCTATGTGGTTGCCACCCTTTATTTTTTGTTGATGCCCAAACGGTTTTATGGGACTTTGGTTGACCGTATATTGGTTTACTTCGGGTTTTCATTGGCCTTGCTGGTGATTTACTTTTCCTTTTTTGCTGAGGTCACCTTTTGGGATGAGTTTCAACGGCGGTTCAATTTTATCGCTGTAGATTATCTCATCTACACCTACGAGGTATTCAAGAACATCAACGAATCCTATCCTTTGCCCCTTTTAATTGGAGGAATGCTGCTCTTGGTAGTGGCCACCGTATGGCTTTTTAAACGAAAGGGACTGTTCCAAAAGACTTTCAATGCTGGTGAAGGATTCAAACAAAAATGGATTCCTTTTACCATGGCGATTGCCATCATGTTGTTCTATGGAGCATCCATTGAGAACGATTTGGCGGAAACATCAAACAATAGATATAACAACGAACTATCCAAAGCGGGCATCTATTCCTTTTTTGCTGCTTTCAGGAACAACGAACTCAGCTACACCGATTTTTATAAGACCATCCCCGAAAAGCAGGCCTTGGCAAATGTCCAACATCAGATCAGTGGGCCGTTGGACAGTCTGTTGCATCCTGAAAAGAACATTCTCAGGGCCATTAAGGGAGGGGTAGAGAAAAGACCTAATGTGATCTTGATTTGTGTAGAAAGCTTGAGTGCCGGTTATCTGGGCATTTTTGGCAATGAAAAGCATATTACCCCAAACCTGGATTCCATTGCACAGGCCCAGACCTATTTTACCAATCTATATGCAACCGGAACCCGAACGGTAAGGGGCATGGAAGCCATCACCTTGAGCATTCCACCAACACCGGGAAGGAGTATCGTAAAGCGCAAGCATAACCAAAACTTGTTTACCATTGGAGAGGTATTCAAGAGCAAAGGATACTCCCGAACCTTTTTTTATGGTGGGGATGGATACTTCGACAATATGGATAAATTTTTTAGTGGAAACGGGTTCGATATTGTGGACCGCGGGCGAGGATTTTTACCATCAGGGGATATTGTCACTACTCGAAAGAATATTGAAGATGATGAAGTCACTTTTGAAAATGCCTGGGGGGTTTGCGATGAGGATATTTTTAACAAAGTGATAAAAGAAGCAGATGCTGCATCGGAACAGGGAAAGCCCTTCTTCGATTTTATCATGACCACTTCCAACCATAAACCCTATACCTATCCTGAAGGGAAAATCGACATTCCTTCGGGAACGGGACGGAGCGGAGCGGTCAAATACACCGACTTTGCCATAGGTCAATTCTTGAAGCAGGCAAAATCCAAACCTTGGTACAACAATACCGTTTTTGTGATCATGGCCGATCATTGTGCCAGCAGTGCAGGCCGATGGGAACTGGATGTGGACAATTATCACATTCCGGCCATTGTGGTGAATTTGGAGGGAGGCAAAGGGTATCAGATTACCCAACAATGCTCCCAGATCGATGTGATGCCGACCCTATTTTCCATGTTGGGTTGGAGCTACGAAAACAATTTTTTTGGTAGAGATGTTTTCGGCATGAAACCCGAGGAGCAAAGGGCTTTTGTAGGCAATTATAGAAAATTGGGACTATTGAAATCCAATGAATTGATGGTGTTGGGCGATGGCAAAGTGGCCAATCAATATACTTGGAACAAAGAAGATAACAGCCTTTCCGGTGAACCCACGGACGACGCGTTTTTGACCGAGACCATATCGTATTATCAATTGGCCGATTATCTCTACAATCAAGGAGGACTGGATCTAAATGCAAAACCATGAACAAGGTCCATTTTATAGTAAATCCGATAGCAGGAAAGGGAGATGGTACTTTTAATGAGGCCTCTTTATCCGGGTATTTTGAGCCCGAGCAATATGAGCTTACCGTAAAAACGTCTGACTATCCCGGACATGCGACTTTGCTGGCCAAGGAATCTTTGGCGGAAGGAGCAGGAATCATTGTGGCCTGTGGAGGCGATGGCACCATCAATGAGGTGGCCTCCTGTCTGGTGCATACCAAAGTACTGTTGGGAATCATCCCCATGGGTTCGGGCAATGGTCTGGCGGAAAGTCTGGACATTTCCCGAAACATAAAAAGGGCGGTGGAAATCATCAAAAGTGGAAAAACCAATAGAATTGATGTGGCCATGGTAAACGGCAAGCCGTTTTTCAGCAACATGGGTATCGGGTTTGACGCCACTGTGATTTCCAACTACAACGCTTCGCAGCACCGAAGGTTTTGGGCGTACCTCAAAGCGGTGATAAAATCCATCAGGGATTTTAAGTACAACGAAAAGATTAATGTGGAAATGAACGGGAAGAGTTTTAAGACCAGACCCTTTATGTTTTTCATTTCCAATTCAAAAGTTATGGGCTATGATATTTCGCTTACCCGAATGGCTTCCCTTCAGGATGGATTGTTGGATGTGGTCATCATCGATGATTTGAGCAAGTTTCAGATGCTCTTCATGGGTCTGTTCATTCTATTGCGGTTGGATCAATATTTGAAAAAAATACAATACTACAAGGTCAAACACTTAAAATTGGCCTTTGAGGACAAGCAAAAGGAACATTTGATGCAAGCGGATGGAGAGCTGCACAATCTTATGGACAGGGAAATCTTTGTCAATGTAGAGGAAAAGGCTCTCCATGTTTTGTGCCCTTAGACGATTGTTTTTTGATTTATATGTATTTAAGTTGTTAAGATGGGTGTTCAAGTTGGTTTTAATTAACTAAGCTTGACGCAAGCCTCCGGGAAACCGGGGGCTTTTTTATTGGGAGATATTCTTTGGTGATTTCAAAGGTCATTTCAGTTGGAATCAATAATTTTGTGAATCCAAAAACAACAGAGAATTCACTTGCAATATGATTGCCACCATTTGTAGAAAAGCCCATTTTAATGCCGCACACAGGCTCCACAATCCCAATTGGAGCAAGGAAAAGAACGTGGAGGTTTTTGGTAAGTGCAATAGCCCAAGTTTTCATGGCCACAATTTTGATTTGGAGGTCCGGATCAGGGGAGAGGTGGATCCCAATACGGGTTTTGTGATGGATTTGGCGGAATTGGGTATTTTGATTAAGAACGAGATCGAGGAACGTTTCGATCATAAAAACCTGAATGAGGATTGCCCCGAATTCAAGGATCTGTTACCTACTACGGAGTACTTTGTAAAGGTCATTTATGATATCTTGAAACCAAAATTGGCAAAGGGCCAGTTGCTGCACATTACCCTACACGAAACATCAAAAAATTCGGCAGAGTATGGGGATTGGTAATAATTTCCGATATTGCACCGCTTTTTAATGGGATATTAGCTCAGTTGGTTTAGAGCGCTGCCTTGACAGGGCAGAGGTCACTGGTTCGAATCCAGTATATCCCACTCTTTTTCACTTCCTTACAAGTTTTCCAAGACCCGCTCCAAAGCCATTCCACGTGATCCCTTGATCAAAAGCGTTCCTTTTTTTAAAGGTTGATGGTTCAAATATTCCTTGAAATCTGTAAATGATCTGAACTTTTGGAAGGGAGTATCCACGCCAAAGAAGTTTTCCCCAACCAAATACACCTGTTCAAAATTCAATTGTTCGGCTAAGTCTGCAATACCCTGATGCTCTTCCGCGGCCGTCGGTCCCAATTCGAACATGTCGCCAATGATTACTATTTTATCAAGGGCATCCATGGCATGAAAGTTTTCCAAGGCAGCCTTCATACTGGTCGGGTTGGCATTATAGGCATCCAAGATTACCTTGTAGCCGTTCTTCTCCATGATCTGGGAACGGTTGTTCTTGGGTTGATAAGATTCAATTGCAGCTTTGATGTCCTCCAAAGGCACATTGAAATATTTTCCCATGAGAACGGCGGCACAACAATTCGTAAAATTGTATTTGCCGATGAGTTGGGATTCCATTCGAAGACCTTCAGCTTCCAAAACAACATAGGGATTGGCCTCTACAAATGCAATGTTGTAATACTTGCGGTCCGAAATACTGAATCCAATTTTTTTGGTGTATGTCGCTAGCTTTTTCCGTTGGATGGGATCATCACCATTCATGAATATGTGCTTGCCGTTGGAAATGAGGTAGTCATAAAGCTCGCTTTTGCCCTGTATAACACCCTCCACACCACCGAACCCTTCCAAATGGGCCTTGCCAAAATTGGTAATGTACCCAAAGTCGGGTTGTGCAATTTGACACAAATGGGCAATCTCGCCTTTATGGTTGGCACCCATTTCCACAATGGCCATTTCTGTGTCTTCCTTGATGGATAGAAGCGTCAGGGGCACCCCGATATGGTTGTTGAGGTTCCCTTGTGTGGCAATGGTCCTGTATTTTTTTGAAATCACCGCATTGATCAGCTCCTTTGTGGTGGTCTTGCCGTTGCTGCCGGTCAAGGAAATAATCTTGGCCTTGTTGTGGTTTCTATGGTAGGTGGATAATTGTTGAAGGGTTTCCAACACATCATTCACCAAAATCGTCCTATTCGATGTTCTATGTTCTTCTTCATCTACGACGGCATATGCAGCCCCTTTTCCCAGTGCATCCTTTGCAAAGGCATTGCCATTGAAGTTGGGCCCCTTAAGGGCAAAGAATATACAGTTTTCCTCAATTTTTCGGGTATCGGTGCAAATGATAGGATGCTCTAAAAATAGAGCATGAAGCTTTTCCAATGTCATGAATCGAAGATAAAAAAAAGCCCCGATTTTTGGTCGGAGCTTTTAAAAATATGCTTACAGTTCTTATTTGGCTTTTTTGTGCCTAACCGTTTTGTTTTTGATCTTGGATTTGGAACCCACTCTGGACATGGCACATCTAAAACCGATGTCGTCCGTGGCCATATATTGTGGCAGATACCTTCTTTGGGCAGGGTCTAACCAATAGGCCCTGTCTCTCCAAGAACCACCTTTGTAAACCCTCACTTCATCATTGATCAACGAGGTCCTGTAGTTGGATGTATCGTATTTACGAATAAGTTTACCGGTTGAGTCACGCTCAGCTTTGAACTGTGGTGAATCGTACATTTTTCTGTTGTCCTCTTCATCGCTGAAACGGTCAAAGAATCTTGAGGATCCTGGGTCACCATCCCTATACCCACGGTTGTCGCTCTTGTCAAAGTTGGTCCTTAGGTAAGTTTCTTCCTCACCAACAGGAACTTCTTTGATTTCTCCTGGAAGGTTCATGGCTACTACTTTACCGTTGGGTAAGGTGTCATAAACAATCTGGTCGGTCAATATTTCAACTTTACCATCTTCACCAATGGCTTTCTTCATGAAAACGTTACCACGGTAATAGTTAAAGTCACTGATCTCATCATCCACAATGGGGCGATATACGTCGGCAACCCATTCGCTTACGTTACCGGCCATGTCGTACAGACCAAAATCGTTGGGTTTATAGGATTTCACCTGGGCGGTAATGTCGGCACCGTCATCGGACCACTCGGCAATACCACCGTAGTCACCTTTACCTTGTTTAAAGTTGGCCAACTGATCACCACGTCCCACACGTTGTCCGTTACGGGTGTAGTCACCTTCCCATGGGTATTTTTTTCTACCTCTGTAGTTGTTGTACTCTCTTGATCCAACCAAAGCTTGAGCAGCATATTCCCATTCGGTTTCGGTAGGAAGTCTATATTCGGGCATGATCACACCGCTGCTTCTTTTGGCAAATACGTTCACGGAGTCACGCTTTTGCTTTCCTTGCAACGAATCGATCTCACCACCATAGACGGAAGTAGGGTTGTTCAAGTAAGCTTCGGTGCTAAAAGTACCGTCCACTTCCCCATTCAATACTTTATATTTGGTGTCATCGGCCAAATAACCTTCCCTTTCCAACATGGCTTCGTTCACCCTGTCGGTTCTCCATTCGGCGTATTGGGTAGCCTGTACCCAATTCACACCCACAACAGGATATTCCGCATAGGCTGGGTGCCTTAGGTAGTTGTTGGTCATGGTCTCGTTAAAGCCCAATCGGTTCCTCCACACCAAAGTATCAGGTAGGGCACCGGTATAAATATTGGTGTAGTTGGGGTTTTCCGGTGGATATACTTCCTTAAGATAATCAAGGTACTCCAAGTACATCACATTGGTTACCTCCGTTTCATCCATGTAGAAGGACTGTACGTGTTGTTGCGTAGGTGTGTTGTTCCAATCGTGCATAATGTCATCTTGGACCTTACCTTTGGTAAAGGTTCCACCTTCAACAAATACGGTTCCTGGAGGAGTTTCCTGCTCCTTGAAGTCGGAATTGTATTGGAACCCTCCTTCTTTGGCGTTGATTTTCCAACCAGTGGCTCTGGAAACGTTCTTGGAAGATGAAGAGTTTTTACAACTTGAAAAACTTCCCATCACAATAGCGCAAGAAAGGACAACTTTGATAAAGTGTTTTTTCATAATTTGGGCTTGAGTACTTTAATACTTAGGGCTTTATGCCCTTGGTAACTTCAACTTGTTTAGATTTTTTTAATCCTTCAATGGCATTAAAACGACATTTTTGCCATTATATTTTGTGCTCATCAAATAATTCTGGCCACGCCTGCTTTGGCACTGGCTACACTTTTGTAACGGAGATGGTTGTAAATTAGTATGGAAGATGCACTTTTTAACGGTCGTGCCACCTTGTAATAGTGGGCTATTTCATATATAGGTATGCCTAACATCGAAAAAGGAACAAAAAATATGCACCTTGCCACAAGAATTTGCTCAAAAGACCGTTAACAGGTAATACATCCAAAACTATTTTGGACCGTGAACTTTACTAAACGCTAAAAACTTCGAATGAAAAAGTTACTCATTTTGGTAGTGTTTCTTATCGTGGCCCCAAGGATAAGTGCACAGCAAGAAAGAGCGATCACCACAGCTGTACCCTTTTTGACCATAGCAGCCGATGCAAGGGCATCGGGTATGGGCGACATGGGTGTTGCCACTTCCTTTGATGCGTATTCCCAGCAATGGAACCCTGCAAAGTATGCCTTTGCCACGCAAAAAATGGGTGTTGGGGTGAGCTATACGCCCTACTTGGAAACAATCGTGAACGATGTATCGTTGTTGAACGCCACTTTTTATAACAAACTTAACGATCGAAGTGCCTTTGCCTTTGGCTTGCGCTATTTTGGTCTTGGTGAAATTGAGTTGAGACAAACTATCGATCAAGAGGCAACTTTGGTAAAACCCAATGAATTTGCCTTGGATGGTTCTTACTCGCTGAAATTGAGCCAAAGCTTTTCAATGGCTGTTGCGGGTAGGTTCATCAGTTCCAATCTGAGATTTCAGGATGGAACACAGGATTCCCAGGCAGCCAATGCTTTTGCGGTGGATGTGGCCGGTTTTTACCGATCACCCGAAATTGCGTACAGCAATTTTGATGGCCGTTGGAGATTGGGTTTCAACATATCCAATATCGGTGGGTCCTTGCAATATGATGAAGGCGGACAGCAAAACTTTTTGCCTACCAACTTAAAGGTGGGAACAGGTTTCGATTTCATTTTTGACCAAGACAATGTATTGGCCATCAATACGGAATTCAACAAACTGTTGGTGCCTACCCCTAGGGATTTTAATGGGGATGGACAGATTACTTCGGAAGACAACGACGAATATCAGAATATCAGTTTCTTCAGTGGAATTTTTGAATCTTTTGGCGATGCGCCGGATGGTTTCAGTGAAGAATTGAAAGAGATTACCTGGGCGCTCGGTACCGAATACCGTTTTAGGGAAGCATTCATGTTGCGTGGAGGGTATTTCAATGAGAGTGCGGAAAAAGGTGCCCGAAAGTATTTCACCTTGGGTGCAGGGTTTAAATATAAGTCTGCACAGATTGACTTATCTTACCTTTTCTCTACCTCGCAGGTCAAAAATCCTTTGGAGAATACATTGCGTTTTTCCTTGACCTTCAATTTCGGGGAGGAATTTTTAAACGACTGATCATCAGTAAATATATATGGAAAGACCTGTCCCCGTGGACAGGTTTTCTTATTTTTGGGTAATACGCAATATCAAATGGAAAAAAAGCGAATCGGTTTTGATCTTCTCATTTTTGAAGATGAAGCGGAGTTGTCACAAAATGATCAAAAATTGTTACGTGCCGCTGAGGAAGCCCGCAAAAATGCCTATGCGCCCTATTCCCGTTTTAAGGTAGGTGCTGCGGCTTTGTTGGAAAATGGTGAGACCGTTATCGGCAACAATCAAGAGAACGCTTCTTATCCTTCGGGCCTTTGCGCCGAACGGGTTGCCGTATTTCAGGCTGGGGCAAGGTTCCCAGATGTGGCCATTGTTTCTATCGCTATTAGTGCGGCTTCCGAAGAACATGTAGTGGATATGCCCGCCGCTCCGTGTGGCAATTGCAGGCAGTCCATCATGGAGTACGAACACAAGCAGCAATCGCCTATTTCTCTCTTAATGAAAGCGGAAATAGGCCCCATATTCAAATGCAGTTCCATGACCGATATTTTGCCATTGGCCTTTGATAACTCATTTTTGGGTGATTCTTAAACCAATTCTTTTTCCAAAACAGATATATATGTATTTTTGCTCTTCCCCAGCACAGGGAAATTTCAATTAATACTACAGTTGATGAAAAAAATCACCAAAGAAGTTTACCTAAAATGGTATGAGGACATGTTGTTCTGGAGAAAGTTCGAGGACAAATTGGCCGCCGTATATATTCAACAAAAGGTCAGGGGATTTCTCCACCTGTACAATGGCCAAGAAGCCGTTTTGGCGGGTTCCCTGCATGCCATGGACCTTACCAAGGACCGCATGATCACTGCCTATCGTAACCACGTTCAACCTATCGGTATGGGTGTGGATCCAAAAAGGGTGATGGCAGAGCTTTACGGGAAGGTGACCGGAACCTCCAAAGGTATGGGCGGCTCCATGCACATTTTCTCCAAGGAACACCGCTTTTATGGCGGTCATGGTATCGTGGGGGGACAGATTCCTTTGGGTACAGGTTTGGCTTTTGGTGATAAATACTTCAAAAGGGATTCCGTTACCCTTTGTTATATGGGCGATGGTGCGGTAAGACAAGGTTCCCTGCACGAATCGTTCAACTTGGCCATGTTGTGGCAATTGCCCGTAGTTTTCATTTGTGAGAACAACGGTTATGCCATGGGAACATCGGTTGCCCGTACATCACACACCACCGATATTTGGAAATTGGGCTTGGGCTATGAAATGCCTTGTGGCCCAGTTGATGGTATGGATCCAGCGGCCGTGGCAAAAGAAGTGGACAAGGCCATTGAGCGTGCACGTTCCGGTGGAGGACCAACTTTCTTGGAAATGAAGACGTACCGTTACCGTGGTCACTCTATGTCAGATGCGCAACATTACCGAACTAAGGAAGAAGTAGAGGAATACAAAAAAATAGATCCCATCACCCAAGTAAAGGACATTATCTTTGAAAAAGGGTATGCCAGCGAGGATGAGATCAAAGAAATCGATAAAAAGGTAAAGGATTTGGTCGACGAGTGCGAGAAGTTCGCCGAAGAGTCTGATTTTCCACCGATCGAGCAATTGTACGACGTTGTTTACGAACAGGAGAACTATCCATTTTTACCACATAAATTATAATTAGATGGCAGAAGTAATCACCATGCCTAGATTGAGCGATACCATGGAAGAAGGTACCGTGGCAAAATGGCTCAAAAAATTAGGGGACAAAGTAGAAGAAGGGGATATATTGGCCGAAATCGAGACCGACAAGGCCACCATGGAGTTCGAATCCTTTCATGAGGGAACGTTGCTCCACATAGGAATTCAGGAAGGGGAAGGTGCTCCGGTGGATTCACTTTTGGCCATTATAGGTAAGGAAGGAGAGGATATTTCTTCGCTTTTGAACGGTGGGGCAGCCCCTGCCAAGGAAGAAGCCAAGGAAACCCCTGCTCCCAAAACTGAAGAAAAAGCCGCTGCTTCCATTCCAGAAGGAGTGGAAATCGTGACCATGCCCAGGCTAAGCGATACCATGGAAGAAGGTACCGTGGCCAGTTGGTTGAAGAAAGTTGGAGATAAAGTAGAGGAAGGCGATATTTTGGCTGAAATCGAGACCGATAAGGCCACGATGGAGTTCGAATCTTTTTATTCAGGCGTACTCCTGTATATAGGAATTAAGGAGGGTGAAGGCGCTCCCGTGGATGCCCTTTTGGCCATTATTGGACCAGAAGGAACCGATGTGGATGCCGTTTTGAATGCCCAAACCAGTGGAGGTACCTCTGCTAGTGCTCCTGAAGAAGAGACTCCAAAAACCGAAACGTCCAAGGCTGAAATAACCAGCACTGAAACAGCTGCTGTTTCCCAAGATGGCCATCGTATTTTGGCTTCACCGCTGGCCAAAAAGATAGCCAGTGATAAAGGAATCAACTTAGCCGATGTAAAAGGTTCAGGTGATCACGGTAGGATCGTGAAAAAGGATGTTGAGAACTATCAACCTTCTACAGCACCTGCAACTGCGCCTGCTGCCCAAACCACTGCAGCCGCTGCAACAGTGGCTCCGATGAACTTGCCGGTAGGACAGGAAAGTATGGAAGAGGTGAAAAACTCCACCATGCGTAAGGTCATCGCCAAGCGTTTGGGTGAATCCAAGTTTACCGCGCCACATTATTACCTGACCATTGAAGTGGACATGGACAATGCCAAGGCTTCGAGGGAACAAATCAATAATTTGCCGGACACCAAAGTGTCTTTCAACGATATGGTTTTAAAGGCCTGTGCCATGGCCCTTAAAAAGCATCCACAGGTAAACACCTCTTGGAATGGCGATACCACCGTGTACAAACATCATGTGCATATGGGTGTGGCCGTTGCCGTAGAAGATGGATTGGTAGTGCCCGTGATCAAATTTGCCGATCAATTGACCCTTTCCCAATTGGGTACAGCGGTAAAAGATTTGGCAGGTAGGGCAAGGACCAAGAAAATCAAACCGGACGAAATGGAAGGAAGCACGTTTACCGTTTCCAACTTGGGCATGTTCGGGATTTTGGAATTCACTTCCATCATCAACCAACCCAATTCGGCCATTTTATCCGTTGGAGCCATCGTGGAAAAACCCGTGGTTAAAAATGGACAGATTGTTGTTGGGAATACCATGACGGTTACTTTGGCCTGCGATCACAGAACGGTTGATGGTGCTACAGGTGCCCAGTTCCTTCAAACCTTGAGGGCCTATTTGGAGAACCCAGTGACCATGTTGGCTTAATTTTAAGTGCCCTGAGCGTAGTCTAAGGGACAATAACATATAATGAAAGCATCCTTAAAAGGATGCTTTTTTTATCTTTAGAAAGTTCAAAAAACGAAAAACATGAAGACCTTTTTCTATGCTCTGGTAACCCTTTTGACGATGCACTGTGGATTGTCACAGAATATGGCGAGTCCGACTGTCGAGCCTATAACTGTTGAGGATTCCAAGAGCGCCTTTACCGATGTGGAACGTATTGGCGACATGATGAACTTTTTGGCATCCAACGATATGAAAGGTAGGGATGCTGGAACAGAGGGAATCGAATTGGCTGCGACTTATATTGAGAACTACCTAAAATCCTATGGAATAAAGCCCTATTTCCAAACCTATCGGGATACCTTGTCCAATTTTAACAAGCCAGCCTATAACATTGTGGGCATTGTGGAAGGGAATGATCCCAGTCTAAAAAATGAATTCATCGTGATAGGAGCCCATTACGATCACATCGGTATCGTAAAAATGGAGAACGGTGATGCGATTGCCAATGGAGCCAACGACAATGCCTCGGGTACCACAACTGTACTTGAGTTCGCTAGATATTTTGGAACCCACAAGACCAACAAGCGTAGTTTGATCTTTGCACTCTTCAGTGCTGAGGAAAAAGGGCTGTTGGGATCCAAGCATTTGGCCAAAGAATTGAAGGAGCAAGGTTTGAACTTGTATACCATGCTCAATTTTGAAATGACCGGTGTACCCATGAAGGATAAAGATTATTTGATGTACCTCACGGGCTATGAAATGTCGAATCTGGCGGAAGTGAGCAATGCCTATGCAAAGGAAAAGTTGGTAGGCTTTTTGCCGACGGCCAAGGAATACAGTTTGTTCAAGCGTTCTGACAATTATGCGTTCCATTTGGAATTGGGATTGCCATCCCATACCTTCAGTACCTTCGACTTTACCAATTTTGACCATTATCACAAAGTTGGGGATGAAGCGGATAAGATGGATTTTGAACATATGGCCCATTTGGTGAACAAGACTATTCCCGTGTTGGAAGGGATAGCCAATGCACCGACTCAGGAAATTAAATTAAACGAGTAAAGTTTCATTTCGAATCCCTTGAAGGGGTTGAGAAATCAATAGATTAACAGATTTCTTCCATCCGGTCGAAATGACTTAGAAAATTGAACCATGGCAAATATTGTAATCACAGGGACAAGTAGGGGTATTGGTTTTGAATTGGTGAAACTCTTTGCCCAAGAAGGGCATCAGGTTTTGGCCCTTTCCCGAAATTCGAAACCCGTTGAAAGTTTAGACCTTTCCAATGTCCATACTTTTCCTTTCGATTTGGGAAACCCGACCGATTTTCAAAAATTAAAGGACTTTCTTGGGAGATGGCATGTGGTGGATGTGCTGATCAATAATGCGGGAAAACTGGTAAACAAACCATTTCAGGATATTTCAGCAGAGGCATTTGAAGAAGTTTACAAAGTAAATGTGTTCGGTGTGGCGGAGATGACCAAGGCTATACTTCCCCAAATGGGTAAAAACGGACATGTGGTGACCATCAGTTCCATGGGAGGTGTGCAAGGTAGTGCCAAGTTTCCTGGTCTGTCCGCCTATAGTTCCAGTAAAGGGGCCGTGATCACGTTGACCGAACTTTGGGCGGAGGAATTCAAGGAAACGGGTCCTAGTTTTAATGTGTTGGCCTTGGGGGCTGTACAGACCGAAATGTTACAAGAGGCTTTTCCGGGATACCAAGCTCCCGTGACCGCTCTTGAAATGGCTACCTATATTAAAGACTTCGCCTTGACGGGACAAAAACTCTATAATGGCAAGTTGTTGCAGGTGAGTAATAGTACGCCATAACACTTGTATTTCATAAAGTTGTCCACGAAACAACTACCTTTGTTCAAGTGAGCAATACCCTTCAAAAATATTTACCAGATAGAGCCGTGGAACCCTGTTTTGAGTTGATCAAAACATACGGCGTCCATCTGAAGATCGTGAACCATAGGGTTACCCGTCATGGGGATTACAGAAGAATGCCCGATGGATTGCATTTGATTACGGTAAATGCATCCCTCAATAAATACCGATTTTTAATTACACTCGTCCACGAGATAGCACATTTGGTGGCCTTTGAAACGTACGGCCGTCGAATAAAACCCCATGGGGAGGAATGGAAGCGTACTTTTCAACATTTGATGGTACCTTTTATACGGCCCGAAGTGTTTCCAAATCAATTATTGCCTATCATTGCGAGCCATTTCAAGAACCCAAAGGCCAGCAGCAGTACAGATGCCAGGTTGTCCATCGCACTAAAGGCTTTTGATGCTGAGGAAAGAAGCAATAGTTATGTGTATGAGTTGCCCCATGGCAGTATTTTTAGGTTGTACAATGGCAGGTTGTTCAAGAAAGGAGACAAAAAGATAAAACGTTACGAATGCGTGGAATTGTCCACGGGCAGAATGTATCTGTTTCAACCCAACGCAGAGGTGGAGTTGGTCCGTGATAAGCCCATGGAGCCACCATTTTAAAAGGAACAATACAGATGAACAAGAATTATTACGCAGTTTTGATGGCCGGAGGGGTAGGTTCCCGATTTTGGCCCGTAAGCACAACAGCAAACCCCAAACAGTTCCATGACATGTTGGGAACCGGGAAAACCTTGATTCAAAAAACCTTTGATCGATTGAATCGTTTTATTCCCACCGAGAATATTTTGGTTTTGACCAATGAACGATACAATGATTTGGTACTGGAGCAATTACCAAAGGTAAAACAAGAACAGGTCGTATTGGAACCTGCCATGCGGAATACGGCACCCTGTATTCTATATGCCTCCTTGAAAATTCAAAAAATGAATCCCAATGCGGTGATGATTGTGGCACCCAGCGATCATTGGATCGAGGATGAGGCCGCTTTTGAAAAGGACGTCATCGCTTGTTTTGATAAGTGCGAAAAGGAAAACGTACTTTGTACCTTGGGAATCCAGCCCACTTTCCCCAATACCGGTTTCGGTTATATCGAGTTTGAAAAGGGAAGTGACGCAAAACTAAAGAAGGTGTCACAATTCAGGGAAAAACCGGATTATGAAACGGCAAAAGAGTTTTTGGCCCAAGGTAATTTTCTATGGAATGCAGGCATCTTTATGTGGAGTGTAGAAACCATTGTGGGAGCCTTTAAAGCCTATCAACCGAGTCAATATGAACTGTTCGGTGGTGGGATTTCGTGTTACAACACCATGGAAGAAACGGCGTTCATTAAGGAAAACTACGCCAAGGCCGATAACATATCCATAGATTATGCTATCTTGGAACAATCCAAATCCATCTATACCTTGCCTGCTACCTTTGACTGGAACGATCTTGGAACCTGGGGTGCCTTGTATGATAAATTGGACAAGGATCCTTCCGATAACGCCGTGGTCAATGCCCAGGTGGTACTTGAAAATGCAAAAGGCAATATGATCAGGTCCCCAAAAGGTAAAATTGTAGTGGTAGACGGATTGGAAGACTACATTATCGTCGATAAGGAAGATGTGCTGTTAATCTATCCAAAATCAAAACAACAGGATATTAAAAAAGTCCTTGGAGAGGTAAAAGAAAAATTTGGAGAGCAGTTTGCGTAATATATGAGCGAGGAACAACTACAAGGGACTGCCATGCCCGAACAAGACAGTGGCGACGAGGTAAAGAAGGATTTTAAGGGACTTTTGGGGAGTATAAGGAAGTTTCTTTCCGAACTTTTGGAAATACGTTCCAATACCGATGCCGTGGCCACCAAAGAGTCCATTATTGCGGACATCCCGTTTAAGGGCCACACCTCATGGATCCTTATTTGTTCCATTTTCATTGCCTCCATTGGTCTCAATGCGAACTCAACCGCAGTGGTTATCGGAGCCATGTTGATTTCACCCTTAATGGGTCCTATTTTGGGCATGGGGCTGTCTTTGGCCATCAACGATATTGATACCTTGAGAAGATCGCTCAAGAATTTCGGTGTTATGGTCGTTTTGAGTGTGATCACCGCTTTTTTGTTCTTTTATCTTTTCCCGTTGAGGGATGAATCCTCGGAATTGTTGGCACGGACCAAACCTGATATCCGCGATGTACTTATCGCATTTTTTGGTGGGTTGGCATTGGTTATTGCGCGAGCAAAAAAGGGAACCATTGCCAGTGTTATCTTTGGTGTGGCCATTGCCACGGCATTGATGCCACCACTCTGCACAGTCGGTTTTGGATTGGCTATTGGAAAACCTTGGTATGCGGCAGGTGCCATGTACCTATTCACCATCAACACCATATTTATTGGGCTGGCCACATTTTTGGTAATCAAGTTCTTGCGTTTTCCCATGGTGCGTTATGCCAACTCGCACAGGAGAAGGTTGATTGCCCGGATTGCTTCCATTACCGGTATTTTGGTTATGATACCAGCAGGATTTACATTTTACAAGGTGTTCCAGGAATCGCTCTTCAATAAACAGGCCCAGGAATTTTTAAAGGAAACCATAGAGATGTACCAATTTAATGGTGCGGGCAGGTATGTGGACAACCTGACCAAGATTGAATATAATGATGGCAAGACACCATTGATCGAGCTGGTATGTATGGGGGATGAACTGATTCCTGACAATGTGGTGAACACATGGAGGACCCAAAAAAATCAATATTCCCGATTGAAGGATGCCGATTTGCATATCATTCAGGGTGGTAAGGATGATTCGGAAGAAAAGTTCAATTATGTGAGCGAGCTTTATGAAAAGAACAAGGCTGAATTGCTCAACAAGGATGAACAGATCAAGATGCTGAAGGAGGAAGTGTCCCATCTATCAAAAAATGCCGAAAAGCAGATTCCGTTTAAGGAGATTAGTGCTGAGGCCAGGGCCAATTATGAAAATTTGGCAGAGATGGGATTTTCGTATCAAATCAGCACAGATTTTAAGAAACTGGACACGGTTCCCGTTTTCAGTATCAAATGGAAAGAGGGAATACGTTCCCCCCAAAAGGAGGCCGATGCCAAAAAAATGTTGGTCTGGTTAAAGTTGAGGCTTCAGGATTCCACCCTAGTGGTTAAAGAAGTAGAGTGATTTTGAAGTTGTCAGAAGTCTGAAATCTGAACTCTGATGTCTGAAGAAGCCTACAGGTTGCTTAGTTGCGCTCCTCAATATACATTTGGCGTACTTTTTTGAAAAGTTCCGAGGAGTAAACAAAATCCGTTACGGCTTGGTTGTCCGTTTTAAAGATTTCCTTATTGGTCCCTTCCCATTCCTTAAAACCATTTTTCAAAAAAATAATCTTTTCCCCGATTTCCATCACCGAGTTCATATCATGCGTGTTGATCACAGTGGTAATGTCGTATTCCTGGGTAATCTCGTGGATGAGGTTGTCAATCAAAATAGCGGTCTTGGGATCAAGTCCAGAGTTGGGCTCATCACAGAAAAGGTATTTGGGGTTCATCACAATGGCACGTGCAATGGCGACCCGTTTTTGCATTCCGCCGGAGATTTCTGCCGGAAATTTTTTATGGGCATCGATAAGGTTCACCCGTTTCAAAACAAAATCCACACGGTCCTGCATTTCGGATTTGGATTGGTTGGTGAACATGTCCAAGGGGAACATTACATTGCCTTCCACCGTCATGGAGTCAAAAAGTGCACTGCCCTGGAATACCATGCCCATTTCCTGCCTTAGGTTACGACGTTCCTTTATTGAAAGCTCGGAATAATATTGCCCATTGTAACAGATCTGGCCTTCATCCGGCTCGAATAATCCCAACAGGCATTTTAAAAAGACTGTTTTTCCAGAGCCACTTTGTCCGATAATCAGATTGGTCTTTCCTTTTTCAAAAGTGGTGGAAATACCTTTGAGCACATGATGGTCCCCGAATGATTTGTGTATGTTGTCTACTTCGATCATTAGCCCAATAGCATTTGCGTTAACACATAGTTCAAAATAATGATGACCACACTGGTCCAAACAAAAGAGGTGGTGCTGGCCTTGCCCACTTCCAATGCCCCACCTTTCATATAAAAGCCATGAAAGGAAGGAACGGTGGCGATCACGAAGGCAAATACTACGGATTTGATAAAGGCGTAGGTGACATGGAATGCATCAAAATCCATTTGAAGCCCTTTAATAAACTCGCCGCTGGGAGCGTAGCCTCCAAAAACAGCGGCCACCCATCCGCCCAAAATACCAACGAACATGGATACGGCTACGGCAAATGGATACATCATGGTCGCGATGATCTTGGGGAATACGAGATAGTTCAGGGAATTCACCCCCATGACCTCCAAGGCATCTATCTGTTCCGTGACCCGCATGGTGCCGATACTGGAGGTGATGTACGACCCCACTTTACCCGCCATGATGATAGAGGTAAAGGTCGGGGCAAATTCCAGGATCACCGATTGACGTGTGGCAAAACCGATAAGGCTTTTGGGTAAAAAGGGACTGTTCAGGTTAAGCGCGGTCTGTATGGTAACCACACCTCCGATAAAGAAGGATATGAATATGATGATGCCCATGGCCCCGAATATAAGCTCATCTATTTCCTTTAAGATCAGAGATCTCATGATGGGCCATTTGGTTGGTTTTTTAAATACTTCCCAGATCATGATGAAGTATTTTCCAATCGCTTCTAGGTATTTCATGCGTTTGTTATGGACTTGAGGTGATAAAAATAAGAATATTGTGGAGCATTTAACCTTCATTTAAATTTTTAAACACGATAAATGAATAGCTTTGTTGTTGTTTTACTAATTCCATTCCATGAAAAGGACCAACCTTATTTTATCGTTTCTATTATTATGTATGATCAGTCTGTCCTATGGACAGCGAAAGAAAAAGACAGTCGAAGAAGTCCAATCTGAACGTATTGCCCAATCACCCAAATTGGTAGTGGGAATCGTGATAGACCAAATGCGGTTCGATTATCTCACCCGATTTTGGGACCAATACGGGGAAGGTGGCTTTAAACGGATGGTGAATGAGGGGTTCAACTGTAAAAATAACCATTATAACTATGCGCCGACCAGCACAGGCCCCGGACATACCTCAGTATATACAGGTACTTTTCCGGCCATGCATGGAATCATTGGAAATGATTGGTATGACAAGGAATCCGGTAAAATGGTTTATTGTGCTGGGGATGATAGCGTTGCTTCTGTAGGTACCACTTCGGATGCAGGGAAAATGTCGCCCCATCGTATGTTGACCACTACCATAACCGATCAATTGCGTTTACATACGCAACAAATGGGTAAGGTCATAGGGATTGCCCTGAAAGATCGTGGTGCCATTTTGCCTGCAGGGCACTCTGCTAATGGGGCTTTCTGGTATGAGGGTGGTGAAACAGGAAACTGGATTACGAGCTCTTACTATATGGATGCCCTTCCACAATGGGTAGTCGACTTTAATGACTCCGATGCCGTGGAGGTGTATAAAAAATCTTGGACTACCCTTAAACCAATAGGAACTTATCTGGAAAGTGGGACGGATGCCAATACATATGAAGGTATGTTCAAAGGGGAAACCACTACGGCTTTTCCACATGACCTCCCAGCCATATGGGATGCCAATGGGCAGTTCAGTTTGTTGAGGAGCACGCCTTACGGAAATAGCATTACGGCCGATTTTGCCTTGGCCGCTTTGGAAGGAGAAGACTTGGGAACCGATGCCATAACCGATTTTCTGGCCATTAGTTTTTCCAGCACTGATTATGTCGGACACTTTTTTGGGGTGAATTCCAAGGAAATAGAGGATACGTACATTCGATTGGATCAGGACTTGGCCCGATTGTTTACTGCCTTGGATGCCAAGGTGGGAGCAGGGGAGTATACGGTTTTCTTGACCGCAGACCATGCGGCCATCAACGTTCCAGCATATCTACACGATCAAAAATTACCAGGAGGCTATCTCGACATGAAGGGTATGAAAGAGAAGTTTGATGAATTTCTGAAATATAAATATGGAACTACTGACGTGGTAAAAAACCAATCCAACTCCCAACTCTTTTTGGATCATAAAATTTTGGCCAACTTGGACATTGACTTGGATGATGCCCAGGAAGACATCGCCAAAGAACTTCTAAGTTATGAAGGCATTAGCCAAGTGTACACAGGACATCAAATGTGGGAGAACGACTATACCGAAGGCATTCCCTATATTCTGCAGAACGGATATAACCAAAAGCGTTCGGGGGATGTGTTGATTGTACCCAGTCCTGGTTATATCTCGTATAGCAGAACTGGTTCCACCCATGGATCTCCACAGATTTATGATACCCATGTGCCCCTCCTTCTTTTTGGGAAGGGTATTAAGCATGGTAGCACCGTGAACAGGACCGAGATTCCAGATATTGCGCCAACGATAGCATCTCTATTGGGTATTGCATTCCCAAGCGGTACCACAGGGAAACCTATTGGAGAGGTTTTGGATTTTAATTGACCAAACAGCTAGGTTGAATATTGAATTTATTGGCTTAACATTTCTGCGATCTTGGATGCAAAATTTGAAAAATCAGGGTCTCGTAAAATAAAGTTTTCGATTCCGATTTGTTTTGGTGCCATGGCAATAGTTTTTTTTATGGTGTCCATGGTTTCCTTCTCCAGACCCAGTCCTGCATAAACACAGGCCAGATTGTAGTAGCCCTGATAATTTGTTGGGTTTAAACGGATGGCTTCCAAAATAAATTCCAATGCCTCCTTATACTTTTTGGTGTGTATATAGGTACAAGCTTTTCCTTGATAAGCTTGGGCTTCCTTTGGGTCTAGCTCTATTGCCCTTTCGTAAAAGAGTAGGGCTTCATCATATTCCTTGAACATATCTGAAATAAAGCCGATATTGTAACACGAGTGATAGTCTTTGTCATTTAGTTCAAGTGCCAGATTAAAGTGATCATAAGCATCTTGGATGTGGTTGGTGTTCATCAAAGCAAAACCAAGTTCCCTGTTGATCAGCGAATAGAATTTATCATCAATGTCCAAACCTTGTACTTCATCGAATAATGAGTCGAGAAGGGTAAGGGCCTCTTGAAAACCATTCAGTCTGTTCAGGGTATAGGCAATGCCGTATTTAGGGTAAAGTTCGTTGGGCGCCGCTTTGTGGGCGTTTTCAAATTTTTCCTTGGCTTTTCCATACTCATCGAAAGAACATAGCAGGTTTCCCCAGTCGTGCCATGCATGAAAATAGGTAGGTTCCAACTGGGTGGCCATTTCATAGCATTCAATTGCTTCCTGTTTTTTATTAAATTGTTCGAGTAATACCCCCTTGTTGTAATATGCCCGATGCAATTCTGGCCCTTTTAAATTAATTGCCCGATCATATAGATCAAAAGCTTCATTGTAATTTCCTTGATGCTTATGGTGAATGGCATTAGAAATTAATTCGGAATCGTTTTCTTGCATTTTTTGAAAATTTGGCGACAAAATAGGACTTGTTGTACATCAACTCCATCAAGGATTGATGGATGGGGTATTTAAATTGATGGATCAAGACCCATCATATATCATCAAATGATAATGTTAAAAACCTCTTTTACCTTATTGATGTTCCGAATACCATTACCACGGTTGAACAAGCTGGTCAATAGATGGGGTTTGCTCTGAACTTCAATAAGACTTTGATTTTCATCTATCTCGGATATATGGATCACTATGGTTTCGCTGCACGATGCAAAGGAAGACTTCACTTTATATTTAAGACTGAGTTCTGACCCATGGTCCAATAATCGATACCACCCTTTAAAGGTGAGACCTTTGTCCAATCTGGCTAAGATTTCGCTGGCACTGAGTTCAATCTCAAATTTTGATGCCTCCTGAACGACTGGTTTCATGATGAGGTTTTGTTTTTTCTACCATTATCAATGATTTGTAGGAAAATCTGGCAACGTTTTAAAATACAGATTGTTTGCTCATTTCATCAGCACGATTGATGAAGGTCTATTCTGAATTGATGAATATTATTTTTGGATTGATGAATGGGAAATATGGTGTAGGATACATCAGAGTTTTGATACGATTCCCTCCCATCTATATTTTCGGATGAATCTCCCCTCTTGTTTGTTCACGTAATAAGGTTTTTGCCTTAGGAAAGCGTTCAGAAAACCAAAAATCATTTGAATATATAGTCTTGGACTTTTGGCTTGCCAAGCCATTTTTAGGGCAGCTATTTTGGCAAGGACAATTCCATACCGCATTTTATAAAGTGCTTCACCCTTTGCTTGATAGTTTTTGGAACTGTACCCATGTCCGGTAGGGCGAAGGTGCTTTACAAGGAGGTCCTGAACGGTTTGCGTTTCAAAATCATGGTATTTGGCCAATAACGTATCCACGGTATCCCAACCAATACCAGTTCGCAATCCACCAATTTTATGGAAACAGGCTTTGTGGTACAATTTTATAGGACCTCGGATATGGCCTTTGTCCGCAATGCTTTCATAAATCCAATCATTACCTTTTTTGATGTAGAGAAGTCCAGAGCACATTCCCAGCTTCCAGTTGGCCTGAAAATGATTGACTATGATTTCGAAATAATCGGGCGGTAAAATAATATCGGCATCGAACTTGCCGATAAGATCAAAATCAGAAGTTTGTGCCAGCCCAAAGTTAAAGGTGTCCACCACTTTTTTGCCGGGGATATGTTCATCCACTGATTTCCGTTGAAACACTTTGATCCATGGATGATTTTGAGCAAAACCTTGGGCGATTTCAAAAGTGGCATCAGAAGAATTGTCATCCACCACAATGACTTCGTTGGGTAGATAGGTTTGGGCTACAAAAGAATCCAAACAGTCTTTTAAATAGGCTGCTTCATTATGGGCCGGGATAACAATGCTGATTTGCATGGCTTAAAATTCCTAAAAACAATTTACAATTCCCAATAGGTTTTAACCGCTGATAGGAATTTAATGGGCTTGGTCATTCTGAAAGAGTGAAGTGATGGAAGAATCTTTGAAAATCCTTCATCGAAAGCTAGTGCACTTGAGATTTCTCGACTGCGCACGAAATGACAAACTAATCATTTCTTTCTGCGTAAACAATGTAATATCGATTAGTGAAGTACCGTAACAATGGTCGAATTCCAATTTTTTTGGCGGGATTGGTCCATTTGGCGGTATCCTTTATTGTCCATCCAGCTTTTTCCAACAACCAATCGAACTGCCAATCCTCAAATTCATGATAATGTCGGTCCCAAGGGTCGGTTTTGCTTCTATAAGCAGAAGAAAACCATAAACGCATGGGAATACTGGCCACCAATTTTTTGGCTTTCATCTCCTTCAGCACATTGAAAGGGGCCACCAAATGTTCAAAAATTTCGAAAGCTGTCACCACATCGGCATCGGATTGGACAACTGCTGCAAAGTCAATGTCCAAATCCTCACCTTTGGTGTTCTCGACCTTGTAGCCATTGGCTTTCATGATCTCTGAAAAGGGGTTCTCTACCCCAAGATCCAAAATGGATTCGGAGGTGGGGACGTGTTTTTGCAGAAACGCCAAGGTGTGCCTGTAGCGTTTGTTCGGAAAGTTGTTTTCGTACATCTAGTATCTATATACAATGGCATTGACGTTCATTCCGGCGCCAACGCTTGCAAAGATAACAACATCTCCCTTTTTTAGTTCATGTTCTGGAAGTTCCCCGTTCAAGACCTTGTCCAACAACGTGGGCACCGTGGCCACGGAGCTATTTCCCAATTCATGGATGCTCATCGGCATCACGTTTTCAGGGACTTCCTTACCATAAATTTTATAAAACCTTTTGATGATGGCCTCGTCCATTTTTTCATTGGCTTGGTGGATGAAGATTTTTTTTACTTCATCGATACTTACCCCGCTTTTATCCAAACAAGTGGCCATCGCCTTTGGAACATTGATACAGGCAAACTCATAGATTTTGCGCCCTTGCATTTTTATATAGCGGGTATCCTTGCAACCGCTGGAACTATTACTTTTGTCGAAATAGAGATAGTAAGCCTCTTCATTGGCAAAGGTCATGGAGGCATGGGAAAGGATTTCACCCGAAGCAGGATTGGCCTCTAGAACAGCTGCCCCTGCACCATCGGAAAAGATCATACTGTCGCGATCGTGTGGATCTATGATCCTTGAAAGGGTTTCCCCACCAATGACCAAACATTTTTGGGCCATGCCACTTTTCATAAAGGCCGTGGCTTGGATGACACCCTCTATCCAACCTGGGCATCCAAAAATCACATCATAGGCCACACAATTTGGATTTTTTATTTTTAGCAAATGCTTTACCCGTGTTGCCAAACTGGGCAGGGTGTCCCCTTGGATTTTCCCTGGGGTGAGATCACCAAAATTATGGGCAAAAATGATATAATCCAGTTCTTCCCTATCAATACCAGCATTGGCAATGGCCTTTTCGGCGGCCAGATATCCCAAATCAGATGTTTTTAGTTCCGGTTCGGCATAGCGCCGTTCGGCAATTCCCGTGATAGCCTTGAATTTTTCAATGATGACCGTGTTCTCCTGTCCAAAAGAAGAGCCATCGGTTTCCATAAACCGATGTTCAAGAAAAGCATCATTTTTAGTGACGATGGTTGGGATGTAACTTCCAATGCCTGTAATGCCAATTTTCATATTGAGGTTTTTAAAATTGATTTAAGATAGCAACTTTTTCATTTAGTTATTATGCATGCATAATAAATGCTACAATGTCCAAAACACGGTTTCCAAATATTTGAAAAAAGAAAAAGCCTTGATGGAAAATCCCAACCAAGGCTTTTTATCAATATTTATAGAGGTTTTTAGGCTTCCATATACTCTTCGATAGGGGTACAAGTACAGATCAAATTACGATCCCCAAATGCCTCATCGGTTCTTCTAATGCTGGGCCAAAATTTATTTTCGGCCACAAAAGGCAACGGGAAGGCAGCTTTTTGTCTGCTGTATGCATGGTCCCAAGTATCACTGGTGATCATACCCAATGTATGTGGAGCATTTTTGAGCACGTTGTCCGTTTCTTCGGCACTGGCTTCATCAATCTCACTTCGGATGGAAATCATGGCATCACAGAACCTGTCCAATTCGGCAAGGCTCTCACTTTCCGTGGGTTCGATCATCAAAGTACCGGCAACCGGGAAGGAGACCGTTGGCGCATGGAAACCATAGTCCATCAATCGTTTGGCAATGTCCGTGACCTCAATTCCATTGGCCTTGAAAGGACGGCAATCAATGATCATTTCGTGTGCGGCCCGACCTCTTTCACCGGCATAGAGTACATCAAATTTTCCTTTCAACCGGTCCTTGATGTAGTTGGCGTTCAAGATGGCCGCTTTGGTAGCATTGGTGAGTCCTTCGGCTCCCAACATCTTGATATATCCATAGGAAATCAAACAGACCAAGGCACTGCCCCAAGGAGCAGCGGAAATAGCTGTAATGGCCTCTTCTCCTCCTGTTTTTACCACTGGATTGGAGGGTAGGAACGGTTTTAGTTGTTCCGCCACACAAATAGGCCCAACACCTGGTCCACCACCCCCGTGTGGTATGGCGAAGGTTTTGTGAAGGTTCAAGTGGCATACGTCGGCACCAATGGTCGCAGGGTTGGTCAACCCGACCTGGGCATTCATATTAGCCCCGTCCATGTATACTTGTCCACCGTTGTCATGGATCAATTTGGTGATTTTTTTAATGGATGACTCAAATACTCCGTGGGTGGAAGGGTAGGTCACCATCAAAGCTGCTAAATTTTCGGAATGCTGCTTGGCTTTTTCTTCCAAATCGGCCATATCAATGTTTCCTTTTTCATCGGTCTTGGTCACCACCACTTTCATGCCCGCCATTACTGCGGAAGCTGGATTGGTTCCGTGTGCCGAGGCAGGAATTAGGCAGATATCACGATGTCCCTCACCACGGGATTCGTGATAGGCACGGATGACCATCAATCCGGCATATTCCCCTTGTGCCCCAGAGTTGGGTTGCAACGAAGTGGCGGAAAAACCGGTGATCACATTCAAATACGATTCCAAGGACTTCAACACTTCTTGGTAGCCCTCAGCTTGTTCCAAAGGAACAAAAGGGTGGATATTGCCCCAATGGGGCCAACTCAACGGAAGCATTTCCGAGGCGGCATTCAATTTCATGGTACAGCTTCCCAAAGAGATCATGGAATGGTTCAGTGCCAAATCCTTGCGCTCCAATTTTTTGATGTAACGCATCAATTCGGTTTCGGAATGGTAGGAGTTGAACACGTCATGCTGCAAAAAGGCAGTGTTGCGTTGTAGGGATGCAGGAATCACCTCTTTGATTCCACTTTCGAACGAAAACTCCTTTTTATCCTCTTGGGAAACAATAAAACAGGAAAGCAATAACTTCAAATCCTCTTCGGAAGTAGCTTCGTTCAATGAAATGGAAACGGTTTCCTGATCAATATAATTCAGGTTGATGCCACGGGTCTCGCAAACCTCCTTTAATTTTCCAATGCTGGAAAATTTCACCTTGATGGTGTCAAAGAAGCTTGTGTTCAATTGTTCAAGTTCTATGGCTTCGAGGCCTTTCGCCAATAGTTTGGTAAGGGTATGCACCTTGTTGGCTATGTATTTTAATCCATTTGGGCCATGATACACGGCATACATCCCCGCCATTACGGCCAATAAAACCTGGGCAGTACAAATGTTGGATGTGGCCTTGTCCCTTTTAATATGCTGTTCCCTGGTCTGGAGTGCCATTCGCAGGGCACGGTTGCCATCGGTGTCTTTGGTCACCCCAATGATTCTTCCGGGCAAACTTCTTTTATATTCTTCCTTGGTGGCAAAAAAGGCCGCATGAGGTCCACCGTATCCCAAAGGGATACCAAATCGTTGGGTGGTACCCACTACAACATCAACACCCCATTCACCGGGAGCTTTCAGCAGAACCAAGCTTAGGATATCCGCAGCAACGGCTACCTTGATTTCTTTTTCTTTGGCCTTCTCCACAAACCCGGCATAGTCATGGATTTGACCGTGTTTTCCGGGGTATTGCAACAAAGCGCCATAGAATTCAGAAGCGAAATCGAAAGTTTCGTGATTGCCAACTACCAACTCTATTCCTAAAGGAATAGCCCTTGTTTTAAGGAGGTCCAATGTTTGAGGCAATACTTCCTCCGAAACAAAAAACTTAGAGGCACCATCCTTTTTCTGTTGTCTTCCACGAACATCGTACAACATGGTCATGGCCTCGGCCGCGGCCGTACTTTCATCCAAAAGGGATGCATTGGCAATTTCCATTCCGGTCAAGTCGGTGATCATGGTCTGGAAGTTCAAAAGGGCTTCCAAACGACCTTGGGCGATCTCTGCTTGATAGGGTGTATAGGCAGTATACCATCCAGGGTTCTCCAAGATGTTCCTTTTGATAACGGACGGGGTCAAGGTTTCATGATACCCCAATCCGATATAGGTTTTGAAAATCTTATTTTTTTGGGCCAATTCCTGAAGATGGCTCAGAAACTCGTGCTCACTGATTCCAGCAGGAAGGTCTAATGGTTGTTTGAGTTTGATGTCATCCGGGATGGTCTCGTAGATGAGTTGTTCCACATTTTCAACCCCAATAGTTTTGAGCATGTGGGGCATGTCTTTTTCTGTAATGCCTATGTGTCTGGCGGCAAAAACCTCTGTGTTCATGTTCAATCCAATAAAGTGCACAAAATTAGGGATTAATTCAATGAAAAAGGGCAATTTTGATGGTCGGGGATGCAAAGTTGTTAACCACAAATTAACCTTTTACTTTCTCCCGCCGTTTTGTTCTTATGCGCACGTTGAAATCCATATTCGATTTTTATTTGGATGCGAGTATCCATGTGGCCTTGGCGGTCATAGCGATGGCTGGTGTCACCTTTCACCTGTTCGGTACTTTTTCGGATATTGATCTATTGGGCTTTATTTTTTTCAGTGTGATCGTATGCTACAATTTTATCAAGTATGGTGTGGAAGCCTATAAATATTTGATTGTTTCCAATGCGTACCATAAAAGCATCCAAATATTCAGCTTTTTGTCCTTCGGATTCGCCCTTTACTTCTTTTTTCAATTGGATGTGGAGATTTGGTGGGGAACCATTGCCCTGGGCTTATTGTCGGCTCTCTATGCCGTACCTCTTTTACCACGAGCCAAGAACCTCAGGAATTTGGCCGGGCTTAAAATTTATATCGTTGCCTTTGTTTGGGCAGGGTTTACGGTGCTGTTTCCGGTTCTGGATGCCCAAATGCCATTGGATTGGGATTTTTGGATAAACTTTTCACAGCGGTTCCTTTTGGTATTGATATTGATCCTTCCGTTTGAAATCAGGGATTTGCAGTGGGACGACAAGTCCTTAAGAACGTTGCCTCAGGTATTGGGTGTACGGAACACCAAAAAAGTGGGGATTGCCATGACCGTCATTTTCTTTCTCCTCACTTTTTTGAAAGATTCCATCCATCCCATGGAAATTGGTATGAGGTTGGTCCTTGCCATCGTTTTGGTGTTGGTACTGATGTCCGACAAAAGAATGAGGTCACCCTACTTTGTATCCTTTTGGGTGGAAGCGATTCCTATTTTTTGGTTTTTGTTGTTCTGGGGAGTGGAGAAAATCTTCTAGAATTTTTTTTCAAGGTCACGCTTCATACGTTCCTTGTCATCTTTGGAAAGCATGGTAAGCCCCGCCCGATCGCACATGGAGGTAAGCTCACTGTTCTTTTTGGAATACTGTTTACAGGCCTTGCAGTACAATAGGTGAATACGAAGTTTGACAATATCCCAAAAGCTTGCCTCTTTGTATTGTGATTTGTTACAGATATTTGATGCCTCCTGACATGTAATCTTCATAGCTAAAACCAATTATCGTTTAAACAACCCATTAATGCTGTTCGGGCCCTATGGATCATCACCCAAAGATTGGACGGATTAATGTCCAGTTCATTACAGATGTCCTCCGTGCTCATGCCCTGTATGGTCTTCATTTTAAAGACGACGGCTTGTTTCTGGGGCAGTTTGGAAATGCAATCCTGAATGGCGAGCCCCAGTTCCTCGTTTTCCATGATATTGTCACCGTCCTTGCTGAATGGGTCGGCCACTTGTTGTTCCAACCAATCCCCTTCGGCATCGGAATCCGAACTGTAATTGATGCGCACTTCGGCCTTTCCTTTTTTAGAGTTGATCTTTCTGTAATGATCGATGACCTTTCTCTTTAAGATGGAAATCAACCAGGTACGCTCCGCGGCATCCCCTTTGAAGTTTTTGGCGGAATTCAGTCCTGCATAAAAAGTTTCCTGGACCAGGTCTTTGGCCAAATCGGTATCGCTTACCCTAGCAACCGCATAGTTGAACAGGTAATCTGCATAGAGGTCTACCCAGTTTTCAGGATGAAGTTCTTGTGCGGCCATAGTTGTTTAGATGTGCCAAAATTAATTTTTTTTGGAACAAATTACCTTTTTTGTCGGTTTCTTTGGTAAAAACCTATTAGACGTGGAATGAATGCCAGACTAACAATATAAAGGTTTTTATGGCCATAATAATCTGGGATCGTGCTTTTTTGAGAAAAAACTGCCTAGATATATTGAAATGGAGAGTTGTCTTTTACCCTGTTTATGATATTTGAAGTAGAATATCCTTAATATCCTCCGATTTAAGGGGTTTTACCAGATAATCTGAAATGGCGTCGATTCTTCGGGCCCTTTTCATGTCCATGGGGTCTATGGAGGAGGAAACCAAATACACTTTAATTTCCTTGTCCAACCCAGGAAGCAAATCAACAAACTCATCCATAAACTGAAATCCATCCATAACCGGCATATTGATATCCAAAAAAATGATGTCGGGAAGTGCTTCCAATTGTTCTTTGTTGGCTGTTATGTGTTCTAGGGCTTCGGCCCCATCAGAAAAAGTACTTATCGATTTTACGGAAGGAATACTTTTTAAAGTTACTTTCAGGGTAAATTGGTAGATATCGTCATCATCCACGACAAAGACATTAAGGGAGTTCATAGTCAGTTATTTAGGTTTATAAAAAAGGATGTTCCAACGCCCTCTTCACTTTCGGCCCAGATACTGCCACCCATTGCATCCACTTGGGCCTTCGTCAAAAATAGTCCAACGCCCTTGGCATCCTTGTGTCGGTGGAACACTTTGTTGAAACCGAAAAGTTTGTGTCCATTTTTCTTCAAGTTGATTCCAAGTCCATTGTCCCTGAATTCAAGTTTTGTTTTTCCATTCTCAACTTTGGAATGGATGAAAATTTCGGGTGTTCTGTTTTCAGAGCTATACTTCAAGGAGTTACTTACCATATTCAGGAAAATACTCTCCAAATAGACTTTATTGTACATAGCAAATGGAGCGTCGGTAAAATCGGAGGTTATGTTTGCTCCCGATTTTAAGATTTGGGCCGCCAACATTTCTTTCGTCTTTGATAGGATATCCTCAAAGGAAATTTTTTCCACTGGGATTTGTTCGGCATTTTTTATCATCAATGATTCCACCAAGGTGTCCAACGTCCATGTGAGATGATGGGTGACGGTCTCGATTTTTTCGATGAGTTCCTCCTTCATCTCTGCATCGTCTTCGGTCTTGTAAAGGCTTAACAGGGTACTCAGGTTGCTCACTGGGGACCTTAAATTGTGTGAGGTGATATGGTTGAACTCTGCGAGCTGTCGGTTTTGGGCCTTTAGTCTTTTTGCGGATTCTTTTAGACTCTTATTGGTTTCCATAATTCTGTGCGCTGCTTGTTTTAGGGTGGTTATGTCCCTGATAGCTATGGAAACAAGTAGGCCTTCGGGTGTTTCAAGAGGGCTCAGGGTAACTTGAACCGGAATTTGGAAACCAGATTTGTTATGTACGAAGAAATCCAAGTTGTCTGGAAGTCCGGTATGTTTGGGATCTTTAAAAAAAGCAATTGCGTAAAATTCCATGGTATCCCATAGCCGTTCTGGAACAAGCATGGACACATGTTTCTCTTTTAGTTCGGAAGATGTGTATCCAAACATTTTTTCGGCTTGTTTGTTGATCAAATGGATGGTGCCTTTTTGATCAACGATTACCATGGAGTCCGGAGCGGAATCCAAAAGTCCCCGGAATTTGATTTCAGACATACGCTGTTCCGTAATGTCCTGGGTAATGCCTACCATTTTAATCACATTACCGGAACCATCCATGATCAGTTCACCAAAAAGCTCAACGGTTCTGATGGTGCCATTTTTGTGAACTATTCGGTGCATGAACTTCCTGAACCGTTTTTCGGATATGAATTCCTCTGCATTGGCACGAAAGTCATCCCTGTCATCTGGGTGAATTGCTGCAACGACATTTTCAAAACCTAACGGGGATCCAATTTCAAGGCCAAAGATCCGATACATAGTGTCGGACCATATAAGGTGGTCGTTCAAAATGTCCCATTCCCAATAGCCAATTTGGGCCATTTCCTCCGCAAATGTCAATTGTTGGTTTTTCTGGACCAGTTCTTGCTCTTTGTTGACTTGCTCGGATATATCTTGGCATGTGCCAAACATTTCCACAGTTTTTCCGAGATCGGTTTTGACAATGCCCATGGACTTGATGATTTTTATGGTACCGTCCCTATGCTGAATACGATATATGAGATCATCGTAGGTCCCGGTTTCCAAAGCCTTCAATATTTTTTGCTCCACAAGGTTCCTGTCGTCCTGATGAATATAGTTCAAATAGACTTCATAGGAAATGGGCTCATTTTTGGAATGACCGTAGATTTCATAAAGATTTTCGGACCAAGTCAGTTCCCCGGTAACGGTACTCCAGTTCCAATTTCCAATTTTGGCCATTTTTTCAGCATTGTTGAGCTGTTGGTTTTTCTTGGCCAGTTCAAATTCTGCTTTTTTACGATCCGATATGTCTACAAGGATGCCCACTATTTTAACACACGTTCCATCTTCAAATTCGGGATAACCAATTTTACGTACGAAGCGTTGATTTCCCTTGGCGGTGACCATTTCCACATCAAAATCATGCGGTTCCCCTTTATGAATGGCATTTTCCAGTGCCTGCTCAGCCTTTTTTCTACAATCCCCTTCTTTGTAGAAATGTAATCCTGATTCAAATGTGGGTTCAAAATCGTTAGGGACTTCTACAATTTTCTTTATCGTATCATTCCAATATAATTCTTGGTTGACAATGTCAAATTCATACACGCCTATCTGTGCGGCATTGGCCGTATGGTTCAGTATTTGCTTGATTTTGATATCCTCAATGTCCTTATGTTTCATTTCAAGAAGAATTGACTGATTAGATTTGTGGGATAATCAGGTTGGGTCAGAAACCGGTTGGCTTCCAATTTCCTAAAAAAACTTAAAACTAAGATAGAAAAGATAGCAAATATATTGTGTGAAATTTATGACAGGAGTCATTTTTTCAGTAATCCAGCCCTTTCCAATAACGCATCAATGTTGGGCTCGGCTCCACGAAAGCGTTTGTAAAGCTCCATGGGATTTTCAGTGCCACCTTTGGAGAGTACATATTCCCGGAACTTATTTGCGATTTCCCTACTAAAAATGCCGTTTTCCTTAAAATAGGCAAAAGCATCTGCATCCAATACTTCGGCCCATTTGTAGCTGTAGTATCCGGATGAATAACCACCCTGGAAAATATGGGAAAATGAGGTACTCATGCAGGTTTCAGGAGTTTCGGGAAACAAGTTGGTGCTTTTGAATGCTTCGGTCTCGTATGCTTTCACATCCTTGATGTTAGAGGGGTCCTTTCCATGCCATGCCATGTCCAAAAAGCCAAAACTCAATTGGCGAACGGTTGCCAACCCTTCTTGGAAGTTGGCTGATTCCTTAATTTTTCCCACCAATTCCATGGGGATCAATTCTCCGGTTTCATAATGAAAGGCAAAAAGTTCCAAAGCCTCTTTTTCATAACACCAGTTCTCCATCACCTGACTGGGTAATTCCACAAAATCCCAATACACCGAAGTACCTGAAAGACTAGGATAGGTGGTATTGGCCAACATGCCGTGAAGCCCGTGCCCAAACTCATGGAAAAGGGTGGTTACCTCATTAAACGTTAGCAGGGAAGGCTTGGTGCTGGTGGAACGGGTAAAATTGCACACGTTGGAGATGTGTGGACGACTGTTCTTTCCGTCTAGAGTGAATTGTGGTTTGAAGGATGTCATCCAAGCGCCATCGCGCTTGCCGGGTCTTGGGTGAAAATCGGCGTAAAAGAGCGAAATAAAGTTGTTGGCATCATCGTACACTTCATAGGTTTTCACTTCCGGATGATATTTTTCCACATTGGTGACTTCCTTGAACCGAAGGCCGAACAGTTTCTCGGCGACCAGGAACACCCCGTTGATCACATTTTCCAACTTAAAATAGGGTTTCAGTTTCTCATCATCCAGGTTGAAAAGCTTCTGCTTTAATTTTTCCGAATAAAAGGCACTGTCCCATTTTTCCAAACGATCTATGCCATCCAATTCTTTGGCATAGTTTTCCAACTCTGTATATTCTCTTTCGGCGGCGGGTTTTGCCTTGATCAAGAGTTCGTTGAGGAATTCCAAGACTTTTGCAGGGGTTTCGGCCATGCGTTCTTCTAATACAAAATCGGCATGTGTGGGATACCCCAACAAGTTGGCACGTTCAAACCGAAGGTTCACAATTTTCAGCACATTTTGCTGGTTGTCCAATTCATCGTTGTGGAAGCCCTTGCTGCCGAAAGCGATGGACAGTTTTTTACGCAATTCCCTGTTTTCGGCATACTTCATAAAAGGAATATAGCTCGGGTACTCCAGGGTAATCAGCCAACCTTTTTTCCCTTTGGACTCGGCCAACTGGGCAGCGGCCTCCACGGTACCTTCGGGAAGTCCTTTTACATCCTCCTCATCCGTGATCAGGAGTTCATATTTATTGGTCTCGGCAAGTACATTCTCACCGAACTTCAATTTTAATTTGGAAAGTTCCGCGTCGATTTCACGAAGCCGTTTTTTGTCCGTTTCGTTCAAATTGGCCCCGTTGCGACTAAAACTTTTGTATTTCTTGTCCAAAAGGGTGTACTGTTCCGGTGTCAGTTCCAAGCTGTCCCTTTGTTCATAAACGGTTTTGATGCGTTCAAAAAGGCCTTGGTTCAAGGTGATGTCGTTACTGAATTCTGATAATAATGGGGAAACTTCCTGAGCGATTTTTTGGATTTCTTCATTGGTCTCTGCAGAATTCAGATTGAAAAAAATGCTTGAGATACGGTCCAATTGCTGTCCTGCAAAATCAAGTGCCTCCAAGGTATTTTTAAAAGTTGGAGGTTCTGGATTGTCCACGATTTCGTCAATTTCTTTTCTGGCATCATCCATGGCCTGAAGAAAAGCAGGTTTAAAATGTTCGTTTTTTATTTTTGAAAAGGGAGCTTGTTCAAAAGGCTCCAACAATGGATTGTTCATAGCTTTTTTTCTGATTTTTTTTGTTTTAATCGAGTTACCGTAACATCGGATACCAAAAAGGCAAAGCCAATGATCGATGATAACACGGCCATGGTCGCAGGCGCATAGATCCTGACTTTGGAGCCATAGGTTCTTTTGTTCATGGCATCCATGGCTTCTTCGGAGTATTCGTTTAGATCTACAAATCCGTTACCGTTCAGGTCATATTTACTGGCATATTCAGCAATAAATTGCCAATGGATTTCAATATAGATCAACAATGCGGCATATAAGGTGAAGACCAAAAGAGCAGTGCGCCATAAGCTTTTTAAATAGGGATTGTTCACTTTTTTCCATGTAATCCCAACAAAGGCAATAACAATTATCGCCAACAATATGCCCATTTGATTATAGCTCATGACAAGCTTTAAGATTTTTTCCTGACCTCTTCCGCTCCTTTGATCACTTTTTCTTTCAGTGATTCCTTGTAGGCTTCAATCTTGGCCAAAACCTTGGCATCTGTACTACCAATGATTTGAGCAGCCAAAATCCCAGCGTTTTTGGCTCCGTTCAGAGCCACGGTGGCTACAGGTACTCCGCCAGGCATTTGTAGAATGGAAAGGACAGAGTCCCACCCGTCAATGGAATTGCTGCTCTTCACAGGCACCCCAATAACCGGTAAGGGTGATAATGATGCCACCATGCCGGGAAGGTGTGCGGCACCCCCGGCACCTGCAATGATCACGGAGTAACCTTTTTTATGGGCGTTTTTACTGAAATCGAACAATTTCTCAGGGGTACGGTGTGCAGAAACAATGTCCACCTCCACAGCAATCCCAAATTCCTTCAACATATCCACAGCGTCCTGCATAACGGGAAGGTCACTGGTGCTTCCCATGATCACGGCTACTTTGCTCATATTATTCACTTATCACTTTAATCGTTTCCTTTACTTTTTGTGCCACTTCGCGGGCGTGTGCCATATCTTCATCCACAATGGTCACGTGGCCCATTTTTCGGAAAGGTCTGGTCTGTCTTTTGCCATAGATATGCGGTGTAACACCCTCCATTTCCAAGATCTGTTCCATGTTTTGGTACACCACATCACCGGTATGACCTTCGGCTCCTACCAAATTCACCATAACACCGGCCACCTTGCTTTCGGTCTTACCCAAAGGTAAACCCAAAATGGCGCGGATATGTTGCTCAAACTGGTTGGTATAACTGGCCTCAATACTGTAATGTCCACTGTTGTGTGGCCTTGGGGCCACTTCGTTCACCAAAATTTGGTCTTCCTTGGTCTGAAACATTTCCACGGCCAAAAGGCCAATATGTTTCATGTGTTCAGAAACTTTTAAGGCTATGTCCCTGGCTTTTTCCGCCACCTTGGGGTCGATTCTTGCGGGGCAGATCACATATTCCACTTGGTTGGCTTCAGGATGGAATTCCATCTCCACCACGGGATAGGTAACCACCTCACCTTTGGTGTTCCTGGCCACGATCACCGCCAATTCGTTCTTAAAATCGATCATGCGTTCCGCAATGCATTCCACATTGGGCAGTCCCTGAAGGTCTTCTATTTTACGCACCACTTTTACACCTTGGCCATCATATCCAAATTGCGCGCTCTTCCAAACAAAAGGCAATTGTAAACCACCATTGTGTATGCTGTCCTCAATTTCTGAGGTATAGGCAAATCGTGTAAAGGGTGCTGTGGGAATTTCGTGGTCGGTATAGAACAATTTCTGCGTGGCCTTGTTCTGTATCGTTCTAAGCGTTTTGGTGGGCGGATATACTTTTTTCCCCTCATGTTCCAATTTCTCCAAGGCATCGATGTTCACATTTTCGATTTCGATGGTGAGCACGTCCACATCCTGTCCAAATTGGTATACCGCATCAAAGTCCATCAAGCTGCCTTGTACGAATTCGTTACAGGCAATTTTGCAGGGGGCATCTGCGGATGCATCCATTACTTTGGTGTAAATGTCCCATTTTCGGGTTTCGTAGAGCATCATCTTGCCCAGTTGTCCACCTCCTAAGATTCCCAGTTTAAAGTCGGATGAAAAAAATTGCATTGATCGGCGAATTGGAATGAAAGCAAAAATACATGAAATCCATGAAGGTATGAAAGAACTGGGATCATACCACCTTTAAAAATGCTATCTTTGCCAACCTGACCATAACGAGAATACAGTGATCAAGCTTCACGATAAAGTTTTTAAACCCTATTTGAAGGAAGAGGAGATTCTCCGCGCCATAGAAAAAATGGCAGTGGAAATTGCCAAGGATTATAAAGATGAGGTTCCCTTGTTTGTGGGGGTGCTCAACGGTGCCTTTATGTTCGTTTCCGATTTTTTGAAGGCTTACCAGCATCCGTGCGAAGTTTCCTTTGTGCGATTGAGTTCCTACCAAGGTCTTACCTCAACAGGAATTGTGGAAACCTTATTGGACGTTCCCGAGGAATTGGAGGGAAAGAGCGTGATCATTTTGGAGGATGTGGTGGATACCGGTCGTACGTTGAAGCATCTGGTGCATCTGTTCTCCAATACCAATGTGAAAGAATTCAAGATAGCGGCCCTGTTCTATAAATCTGAAGTGTACAATGGCGAGTATCCGATAGATTATATAGGATTGGATATCCCCGATCATTTTATCGTGGGCTATGGACTGGACTACAACGAGTTGGGCAGGAACCTGAGGGAAGTTTACCAATTAAATCAAGCTAATATGATCAACCTAGTGCTTTTCGGCAAGCCAGGTGCCGGAAAAGGTACCCAGGCCGGGTTTTTAAAAGAAAAGTATAATTTGAAACACATCTCAACAGGGGATGTTTTTCGCTATAACATCAAAAACGGGACAGATTTGGGCAAGTTGGCCAAATCGTACATAGACCGTGGGGATTTGGTTCCCGATACGGTGACCATAGACATGTTGAAGGACGAGGTGGAGAAAAACCCTGATGCCGCAGGCTTCATTTTTGACGGGTTCCCTCGCACCGCGGCCCAGGCCGAAGCATTGGACAATTTTTTGGAATCCAAGGACATGAAGGTAGATGCCACCATTGCTTTGGAAGCCGAAGATGATATTTTGGTGGCCCGTTTGTTGGAACGCGGTAAGGTAAGTGGTCGTTCCGATGATCAGGACGAAAGCAAGATCCGCAACCGTTTTGACGAGTACAATGAAAAAACGGCCCCGCTCAAAGCCTATTATGAAAAACAGGGCAAGTTCCATTCCGTGAACGGTATTGGGGAAATCGACGAGATCACCATGCGGTTGAGCCAAGTGATTGAATCATTGGTTTGATCCGAACTTCTTACGGCCGAATAGGCCTTTCGCTTTAAAACTAAAACCGACAAGATGACCGAAGGCAATTTTGTGGATTATGTGAAGGTACACATCTCTTCCGGTAACGGGGGTAAGGGCTCTGCGCACCTGCACCGCGAAAAATATGTGGCCAAGGGAGGTCCCGATGGAGGTGATGGCGGCCGTGGCGGGCATGTGATTGTTCGAGGCAACAAAAACCTTTGGACCTTATATCACTTTAAGTTCCAAAAACATTTTAAAGCGGGCCATGGAGAACATGGGGGCAAGAGCCGTAGCACCGGCGCCGATGGTACCGATGTGTATATGGAAGTGCCCTTGGGTACCGTGGTACGCGATACCGAAACCAACAAGATCCTTTTTGAAATTACCGAGGACCAGGAAGAAAAAATCATTCTTGAAGGAGGCATGGGTGGTCGTGGTAACTGGCATTTTAGAACCGCTACCAACCAGACCCCTCGTTATGCACAACCGGGTATTCCTGGTCAAGATACCCAAGTCACTTTGGAGCTAAAGGTGTTGGCCGATGTGGGACTTGTAGGGTTCCCGAATGCTGGTAAATCTACCTTGCTTGCTGCTATGACCTCAGCAAAACCCAAAATTGCCGATTATGAGTTCACGACCCTAAAACCGAATCTGGGCATTGTGGAATACCGCGATTTCAAGAGTTTTGTAATGGCCGATATCCCCGGAATCATTGAAGGTGCAGCTGAAGGAAAAGGGTTGGGACATTATTTCCTGCGCCATATCGAACGGAATGCCACACTGCTGTTTTTAATCCCAGCGGATAGTAAGGATATCAGTCAGGAGTACAATATTCTCTTGGGGGAATTGGAACGGTACAATCCCGAGTTATTGGACAAGAACCGATTGGTGGCTATATCCAAATGTGATATGTTGGATGCCGAACTTATAGAAGAAATGAACGAGGACATGAAGGAAGATTTTAAGGATGTTCCGTATCTATTTATCTCATCTGTAAGTGGTTTGGGTGTCCAAGAACTCAAGGATAGGCTTTGGACACTGTTGAACGAATAAACACTTTTCTTTCCTTATCCAATCATTTTATTGACTAATTTTAAGGGAATCAGATCTACCACTTATGCGTTTTGTTTTTTCCTTGGTATTGGTTTTCCTAGCACTGTCCTGTACAACCGTCAGGGTCAATTATGACTATGATAAGGATATAGACTTTTCTAGTTATGCTACCTATAACTATTATTCCGATATGCAGACCGGTCTCAGTCAATTGGACGAGAAACGCTTGGTCCGTATTTTGGACTCCACACTCAAGACCAGGGGATATCGATTGACCGAGGAGCCCGATTTTTTCATCAATATTTTGAGCAGTGAATTCCAAAGTACCCCGAACAGTTCGGTTGGCGTTGGTATTGGAGGTGGCGGACGGAATGTTGGTGGTGGTATATCCGTTGGACTGCCTGTGGGGAACCCTGGAATACAACGGAGCATACAGTTCGATTTTGTGGATGCCCAAAGGGATGCATTGTTCTGGCAGGCCACCGCCCAGAGCGGCTACAGGGAGAATGCTTCGCCCAGTGTTAGGGAAAGCAATTTAAGGGCTTTGGTGAAAAAGGTATTTTCCAAGTTTCCTCCAAAAGCTAAATAGCAAAGATTCAGCTACATATCTGCAAATATTCATCATTTTTCAGCTTTTACCGTTCAGGTGATCCTATTTACCACTGGTCATAATTCCGGTTTAAGGACAATCGACTTGTTTTACTTTAGCCGAACAATCACAAATCAAAAAGCCATGATCGTACTTGCAAAATTGATTATCGCCGTATTAGTAAGCATTCTACTGTAATCAAGCAGGCTATCTGTAAAACAAAAAGTCATGAAAAAACTTAGAACATCACAAATTGTAGTCATCGCCATTGGTATCATAGGCGGTCTCATAGGTATCTTCGGAAAGTTTGATGGATGGGAATACATGGAATATTTTCCATTTTTCTACTCAGGAATGACCATGATCTGGATCGCATTTTTACCGAACAAGGGATGTTGTTGCAATCTTTTCAAAAGAAAGACTACCCAAAAATCTTAATTTCTCGATTTTGATGATTTACCAACTTTCAACGATACAAAGGGTATATTTGGGAAAATGACCATTCATGTATGGAATTGAGTAAGGGGAGAAGGAACAAAATATTTTGGGCGTTGCAGCTTTTAGGGTGGGGCTTCATCAACTCATTGGCAGCTTTCATTCCCAAGAACATTAGTATTGAACTCACCACCTTTTCGGTGGTTGCAGGGATGTTTATCGGCATCTTTTCCACATCCTTGCTTCGATTTTATCTTAAAAGAAACATCAATTTTGAATCCTTTGGCATCAAGGAATTGATCAAAATAGTGGTGTCTTTTATCCTTACTTCGGTATTATATGGGGTCCTGAACCTCTTCTTTGGTTATCTGTACCTTAAACTCGGACCTGCCCTCACGGAATCCGAACTACACCTTTTTAAGGGGTATGATAATTTTTGGATACAGGTGGTCAATTCGGTCTTTTTGGTCGGGGCATGGACCGTTACCTATTTGGTGATCAAATTGTTGTTGAAACTCAATCAGGATAGGATCGAGCGCTTGGAACTCAATACCAATTTAAAACAGGCCCAATTGAATACGTTGAAAGGGCAGATCAATCCCCATTTCATGTTCAATAGCCTGAATAACATTCGTGGGTTAATGTTGGAGGATGTAAATCGATCTAGGGAAATGCTCACGAAACTTTCTGAAATCTTAAGATATTCCCTGACCAAGAACAATGTCAATGATATTCCGGTTCGGGAAGAATTGGAGGTGGTTGACAATTATATCGACCTGTCCAAGATTCAATTTGAAGACCGCTTGGAATTTATCAAAAGGGTGGATCCGGACACGTTGGATTTGAAAATTCCACCTATGGTGATCCAATTGTTGATTGAAAATGCGGCAAAGCATGGTATTGCTAATCTAAAGAATGGGGGAAGGATTGTATTGACCATTCAACGGATGGATGATGAGCTGTTGATAGAGGTCAGGAACACGGGTAAGTTGAATATTTCCAAGGATTCCACGCAATTAGGATTGCAAAACATCAAACAGCGCTTAAAATTGTTGTATGCGGAGAAGGCATCCTTTACCTTGGAGGAGGTTTCCAGTGAGGTGGTGGCCAAAATCATAATTCCCATGTCATGAAGATCAGAGCGGTTATAGTGGAAGATTCCCGTTTGGCAAGAAATGAGTTGAAAGAACTCATTAAACTGCATGACGACCTTGACCTTATCGGTGAGGCGGAAAATGTGGACGATGGTGTGGAACTGATCCAATCGGAAAGACCCGATCTTTTGTTTTTGGACATCAATATGCCCGAAAAAGATGGATTTGAGCTATTGGAAATGTTGGATGAGGTGCCCATTACCGTTTTTACCACTGCCTATGATGAATACGCCATAAAGTCGTTTGAATACAATGCCCTCGATTATCTTTTGAAGCCCGTTAGTGAAAAACGCTTCGGTCTTGCGTTGGAAAAGGTAAGGGCCCAAATGGAATCACGGAACAACCAATCCAAGGCAAAAAAACTGACCGAAGGTAGCCAGATTTTCATCAAGGACGGGGAATCGTGCTGGCTGGTAAAGGTAGGAGACATTGCTTTGTTCGAGATTGTCGGGAATTACACCAGGGTCTATTTTTCCGACGAAAAACCGCTATTATACAAATCGCTAAATCAAATCGAGGAAAAACTTCCGGAGGAATCTTTTTTTAGGGCCAATAGGCAACAAATTGTGAACACGAATTTTGTGGAGGGTGTAGTTCCTTGGTTCAATGGTAAATTAAAATTGACATTGACCAATGGGGAGGAGGTTGAGGTTTCCCGAAGACAATCCTATATTTTTAAAGATCGTATGAGTTTATAAAAAAGGCCTTCTTAAGAAGGCCTTTTTCAATATTATCATGCACGCAGGATATCCTTGTACCGATCTTTGTAGCCTACAAGGACTACAATGTTCAAGATCAAAAGGGCCAGGGCGGGACCGATAGTTTCTGGTGCCATGGTAATATGAAAGAGCACGGCGCAGACCGATACGCTCATCAAGATCAAGGCCATAAGAGCCCCATATTTGTTAAGAATAAAGGCAATTCCCGAAACAACTTCCACCAATCCTACCAATAGTAAGGTTTTGGAAGAGGTAAGTGCTGTAAAATAGGTCATCAAACCTTCTGGCATTTCTTCCGGAGCAGGGAGAAAGGGGTAAAGCTTGTTCGCCCCAAAAACGATGACAAAAAGCCCCAAAAGGATACGGGCAACCAAAAAAACTTTTGAATTCATAGGTGATTGTTTTGTGGATTAGATACTAAATGTACCTAAAAATCAAACATATGATAATTGTTTTTGGGGTGTATTTTGTTGAAAATGAAACACTTTTAGAGTGATTTCAATAATCCGCCATCAATGGGAATGTTCGTCCCGGTGATAAATGCAGCTTGATTCGAGGCCAAAAAGGCCGCCAAATAACCATATTCTTCTGGTTTTCCAATACGTTTCATGGGGACCTGTTCTTCCATATTGGAACGAACCTCATCTGTGGAGATTCCGAGTTTTTCCGCTTTTTTGGAATTGAGTTGAGCAATACGGTCCGTATCAAAATATCCGGTGAGCGTACTGTTCACTGTGATACCATCCTTGGCCACATCGTAGGCCAAACTCTTTGCCCAAGTGACTACTGCGGCCCGAATGGAATTGGATAATGCCAGATAGTTCAGAGGTTCTTTAACAGAGATGGAGGCCACATTGATGATACGTCCCCAATGTTGTTGTTGCATGTGGGGAAGGGCCAGTTGAGTAGTAAATACAACGGATTTGAATAGGAGATCGAAAGCTTCTTGGTAATCGTCCACATTTTTTTCCAGGGCACCACCTGCTTGTGGACCTTGGGTGTTGTTCACCAAAATGTCCACGGTATTGTTTTTAAAATAGCGGGTCAGAGTGGTTTTGAAACCTTCAAAATCTGAAAAATCAATCACCAGATATTGATGTAGTTGACCTAGGTCGGTGTCCAATTCCGAAACAATGGCTTTCATCCGCGCTTCGTTCCTTGCCATAAGGGTCACGCTGGCGCCACTGGCCGCCAATTGTCGGGCAATGGCCTCCCCGATTCCCTTACTGCTGCCACCTACAAGCGCTTTTTTGCCTTTTAATGAAATGTTCATCTTATTTGTATTCAGATCTTACAGGGCTGAAAATATCCATCAATTTGCAAACAGTGATGGCTTTGCCACTGTGTGGCGTGTTGGATGGAATGATAACGACGTCCCCTGGTCCATAAGTTTTTGTTATCCCATCCAGGGTAAATTCAAAAGTGCCATCCACCACGTGCATGATCTGTTCGTTCACATGATGGTGCTCGGGCACCATGGCACCAAGTTCCACATCCCAAAACACCCAGCTCATTTGCTCGCCATGGACCAATTTTCCATGATAGCCGGGCATGATTTCCTTTGATTCGATTTCCGATAGGTTCATTGTTCTCAATTTTACCACCAAGATAAAAATTAATAGGGGTTTCTTTGTTTGTATTGGGTTGGGCAATGGCTATTTTTGAACAATAAATGGATTTGATGCACATACATTTTATAGCCATAGGAGGAAGCGCCATGCACAACTTGGCTCTTTCACTCCAAAAAAAAGGCCATACGATTACGGGGAGTGATGATGTAATTTATGAACCATCCAAAAGAAGGTTGGAGGCCAAAGGGTTGTTGCCGAAGGAATTTGGTTGGTTCCCTGAAAAAATACACGAAGGTTTGGATGCCGTGATCTTGGGAATGCATGCCAAGGCTGATAATCCGGAGTTGCTCAAAGCCCAGGAATTGGGTCTTAAAATGTATTCCTACCCTGAGTTTCTGTATGAACAATCCAAATATAAAACCCGTGTCGTGATTGCAGGAAGTCATGGGAAAACCACCATAACTTCCATGATCCTTCATGTGCTCCAGTATCATGATAGGGATGTGGACTACATGGTAGGGGCCCAATTGGAGGGATATACGGACATGGTCCATCTCACAGATGAAAATGATTTTATGGTTTTGGAAGGTGACGAATACCTATCCTCGGCCATTGATCGTAGGCCCAAGTTTCATCTGTATCGACCAAATATTGCGTTGTTGAGTGGTATTGCCTGGGATCATATCAACGTATTCCCAACGTTTGAAAACTATGTGGAGCAGTTCCGTATTTTTGTGGACAGCATAGTGAAAGGAGGAAGCATCACCTATTGTGAGGCCGATCCCGAAGTAAAAAAAATGGTCGAGGCTACTGAAAACCCCATACGAAAGTTTCCGTACTCGGCACCGGCCTACCGAGTGGAAGATGGTGTGACCCTGCTCGAAACTGAGGAAGGAGAAATGCCCTTGGAAATTTTTGGGGAACACAATTTGACCAATCTTGCCGGGGCCAAATGGATCTGCCAACAAATGGGTGTGGACGAGGAGGATTTTTATGAGGCCATTTCCACGTTTAAAGGGGCATCCAAAAGATTACAGAAAATTGCTGAAGGAAAAAATAGTGTCGCGTACAAGGATTTTGCCCATGCACCCAGTAAAGTAAAGGCAACAGTGAATGCCGTAAAAGAACAATACCCAAACCGAAACCTGTTGGCCTGTTTGGAATTGCATACTTATAGCAGTTTAAATCCGGAATTTTTAGTGCAATACCGCAATGCATTGGATCAGGCAGACCAAGCTGTTGTATATTACTCGTTGGATGCCTTAAAAATTAAGGGAATGACCGAAGTCTCCCCACAACAAATTTTGGAGGCTTTTGGCAGACCAGACATTGAAGTTTTTACTGATGTCAAGGACTTTCAGGACTTTGTATATGGACTGCAATTTGAAAATTCAGCCCTGTTGCTAATGAGTTCAGGGAATTATGGGGGCCTTGATTTTGAAAAATTAGCTGCGAAATTTTAAAGATTTAAACCCCGAATTGCCGCAAATGATGATCTAGATGTTTGTATTGCATCTGGCCCCATTGCTGTGGGGTGAAAGGTCCAAAAACAGGATGTGGGTCCCATTCGGTTTTGTCTTTTTCTTGGTGAAAGTCGTTGATCAAGGCCAACAATTTCCCTTTTTCCGTAGCAAAATCTTTTTCCTCGGTCACTTTTAATCCTTTGGCCGTTGGAAGGTTGTGTCGCCAAGGCTTATCGTTGTAAAGGCTTTTTCTGAATAATTTTCCCATGAGTTTCAATATAAGATTGGGTTTGTTGTTGGGATTGGTCCTGCCCAACCCGATCTTAAGTGGAAAATGACAGTGGTGCAACATTTGTCCCACTTTCATTTTGCCCCATAAGCCTTCCGAATCGGCGGTCAAATGTTCGATTCGAGATAGAATTTCGGCATGGGCCCCTGCGTCGAAAAGTGATTTCATGTTGAAGGGTTTATCCTGAAAAATACATAAAATTATTCTCCTATCTTTAGACCATGCAAGAAAAACTAGCTTCCTTTTCCATAAAAAATTGGGCAGACGATGACCGACCTAGGGAAAAATTGGTGCAGAAGGGCAGTTCCGTTTTGTCCGATGCGGAATTGATTGCCATTTTGATCGGTTCGGGAAGTAGAAATGAGAGTGCCGTAGAACTTGCCAAGCGCATTTTGGCATCCGTGGACCACAACCTCAACGAACTGGGGAAACTTTCCGTGAACCAATTGATGCGATTTAAGGGTATTGGTGAGGCCAAAGCGGTGACCATTGCCGCGGCACTGGAGGTTGGAAGAAGGAGAAGGGCGGAGGATACCAAAAAAATCACCAAGATAACCGGTAGCAACGATGTTTTTGAATTGTTGTACCCCATGATCGGGGAACTACAGCATGAAGAATTCTGGATTATTTACCTGAACAATTCCAACAAAGTGGTGCACAAGGCGCAATTGAGCAAAGGTGGCATTACCGGAACTTTGGTGGATGTAAGATTGGTGTTAAGGCAGGCCTTGGAATTGGGTGCAGTGGGTATCATTTTAGCGCATAACCATCCTTCAGGTACCCTAAAACCAAGTGCGGCGGACAAACAGATTACCCAAAAATTAAAAACGGCCTCCGAGGCTTTGGATATAAAAGTGCTTGACCATTTGATCATAGCACAACACGATTATTATAGTTTTGCGGACAAAGGAATATTATAGCGATATGCTGCTGATATTTACCCATAAGGTCACCAATAGGCTTACGTATACGGCCAAACAAATCTTTGAAAGAATCTTGGGCGTGGATATATCCTTTACCACAAAGGTGGAGGATTTCATCAAGCACAATGGCCCCAAGATGACCTATTCCAAGCAACCTTTGCAGAATGAGTTCTTTATTCGGAGCAATGATCTGTTGTTCGAACAGGGTATCAATGATTTGGAGATCAAGGTTTCTGATTGGGATGGGGTTCCCTGTTTTTTTGCCAGCGGCGAGAAAAGCACCGTACCCTATGATGTTTTTTCGGCCAGTTTTTTTCTTTTAAGTCGTTATGAGGAATATTTACCCCATGTGAAGGACAGTGTAGGTAGGTTTCCGGTAAAGGAAAGTCTCGCTTATCAACATAAATTTTTGGAGCTTCCGGTTGTGGATCTATGGGCATACAGGCTTTTGGATGCGCTTAAAGAACGTTTTCCCAATCTGGAATACAAGGAAAAATCATATGGCTTTACCTCCATCATCAATGTGACCACCTCCCACGCATACAAAATGCGTGGTCTGGCTCGTACACTTGGTGGATTATTTTTGGATTTGGGCAATTTTAAGTTCAGATACGTATGGGAACGTATTTCGGTATTGTTGGGACTCAGGAGAGATCCTTACGATAATTTTTATGAACTGGTGGAGATACACAAAAAATTCCCCATTAAAACTATGTTCTTTTTTCAGTTTGCCAAACATTCGGCACACGATAAGAACGTTTCCCCGAACAACAACAAGTTCCGCTATCTCATCAAATCCATCGCCGATTATAGTATCGTTTCCCTGAGTACATCCTTTCTTTCCTCAACGAACAAGAATGTGCTCAAGGAAGAAAAGAAACAGTTGGCTAATCTTATCCATAGGCCCATCAACTACTCCAGGTTGAGGTACAACAGGGTAAATGTGCCAGCCGCATACCGAAATTTGGTAGAAACCGAGTTTACCGACGATTTTTCCATGGGATACACACATGAAATCGGTTTTAGGGCCGGGACCTGTACACCGTTCCATTTTTACGACATCAATATGGAAGTAAGGCAACCCTTGAAGGTGCACCCTTTTGCCCTGCATGATTATGCCTTGGTGAACTACAAGAAAAAGGACGAGGTCTATGAGAAAATGGATAGGGTTTATCGCATGGTGAAACAGGTAAAAGGGGATTTTGTCATGGTTTTTTCCAATGAACTTTTGGGTAGTAAGCACCGACTGGATTGGATGGAACTGTATCAATCTTTTATAAAGCGCTATTATGTCTGAGTACAGGGTTACGGACATCTTTTTTGATCTTGACCACACTCTTTGGGATTTCGAAAAAAACTCGGCCCTTACTTTTGCCAAAATATTGGCCGAGAACAGGGTGGCAGTGGACCTGAATGGTTTTTTGGAGATTTATTCACCTATCAACTTTCAAATGTGGGCCTTGTACCGTGAGAATGGCATAACCAAATCTGAACTTCGCTACCAAAGGTTGAAACAGACTTTTGATGCATTGGATACTCCCGTTTCCGATGAGATGATCCATGTGTTGGCCCATGAGTATATAGAGAGGTTATCTTCCTTTACGCACCTGTTGCCCAATGCCATTGAAATTTTGGAATATCTCTCTCCAAAATACAAACTTCACATTATCACCAACGGGTTTCAAGAGGTACAGGAAAGGAAAATGAAAGGCAGCAGTATCCATCACTATTTCGACAAGGTCATCAATTCTGAAATGGCCGGTGTAAAGAAGCCACATCCCCGCATCTTTGAACTGGCATTGGGTATGGCACAGGTGGACCCCAAGAACACCTTGATGATCGGGGATGATCTAGAGGCAGACATTCAAGGGGCAAAGGCCATGGGGATGCAGGCAATCCATTATAATTCCCACAATGTGGCAAGCCATGAGGTTTGCAGAATGATTAACGATCTCATTGAAATAAAAAGCATTTTATAGAGTTATACTAAGAGCGGTAAACCCCGTTCTGGACACTGGAAAATGTTTTTGGCTATGAAAAGATCATTTTATCTGCTCCTTTGCTTTGCTGTGGTGTTGATGCTTTCCCAATCTTGCACAGAACAGCAGGATTTCGGTCAATTTGAAGACCTTAGCATTACACCGACCTTGGCAACCGGACTTTTTTATATGGAATCCGATGAGGCGACCATCAATGATGCTGGTACCTTTGGCACATTCTATGCCCAAACAGTCAATTTTGATGCCTTTAATGAAGAGTTTGTGGCAGACCACCTAATTGAAGGGACCATCACTTACGAGATTGTGAATACCACAAGCAAACAGTTGCGCATTACCATCGAGTATTTGGATGAGGCGGGCAATACCTTGGATGGCGAATTGTTCAATGTGGATGCTGATCCTTCCGGATTGATGACTTGGGAAGTGGCGTATGGACCAGGGGGCAAAAGCTTGGACATTTTGGCGAATACCTCGAGCCTTAGACTTACGGCGACCAATCTTAGCGATGCCACCAGTGTTTCGTCACAACCTGAACCCAAAGTGAAATTTAAGTCTGCAGCAGAGTTTTTATTTAGGTTGAAATGAGGTTACGGTCCTATTTAGTGTTTTCTGTCCTTTTGGCAAGTTTTATGATTTCCGCGCAAAACAAGGAATTGCTTTATGACTTTTATGAAATTCCTCAGGCCCTTATGGTCAATCCCGGGGTAAAAGCTTCTGAAAAATGGCATGTGGGTATCCCGGTCATTTCAGGACTGTCCTTTCAAGGAGCCACCAGTGGGGTTACGGTAAACGATTTGTTTGCCAATGATGGAATCGATTTCACGACAAAGGTGCAGGAGCGCGTGTTGGATGTCATGACCCACAAGGACGATTTCAGTACAACCAGCCAAATTGAAGGTTTTACCATAGGTTTCAGGGGAAGGAACAGACCGGATGACTACTATTCTTTCGGGATGTACGGAGAAACCGATGTCATTGTCTATTGGCCCAAGGATTTGGCCATCCTGGCCTTTGAAGGTAATGGAGGCAACAATATTGGGAGGAGCTTTGATCTAGGCGACTTGAAGCTACGGGGCGAAATGATCAACGTGTACCATTTCGGAATCAATAGAAAAATGAGCAATACCCTTACCGTTGGCGCAAGGGCCAAGCTGTACTCCAGTATTTTTCAGTTTCAATCCATTAAAAATTCTGGGTCTTTCAGGACAACGGAAGGGCAGGACAATATTTATGTTACCTCCATCGCTGCGGATATGCAATTGCAAACTGCCGGGGTAAAGGGCTTTTACGATATTGTGGAAGAAGATACGGGTACCACAAGAAAGGATGTTACAAGTTTGTTCACCAAGCGTGTATTATTGGGAGGCAACCTAGGTTTGGGATTCGATGCGGGGTTCAGTTATCAGTTAACACCACAAACCACCATTACAGGTAGTGTATTGGACATCGGATTCATATATAATAGCAAGGATGTTTGGAACTATACATTCAACGGAAGCACGAGTACAGAAGGGATTTCAGTCTATTTGCCGGAGGATATCGATAATCTGGACAATGATCTTTGGCAAGAACTCATAGATGATATTGATCAGGCCTTGCCCCATGGAGAAAACACTTCTTCCTATATTTCCTTTAGACCGGTAAAGGCATATGGATCCATTCGTTATGACTTTGGTGAAGGGAGCAACAGTGCGTTTGACAATTGCGGATGTGGAGTAAATGCAGGTGGTGGAAGCAACCAAGATTTTTATAGGAACAGTGTAGGAGGACAATTGTTCATGATGAAAAGACCTCGGGGCGTTCAGGCGGCCCTGACAGGGTTTTATCAAAAAAAGTTCGGAAGGGGATTGTCCCTTAAAACAACCTATACCATAGACAAGTATTCCTTTACCAATGTGGGATTGGGACTGAACCTTCAGGCTGGACCCGTAAATTTTTATGTGTTGGGTGACAATCTCTTGAGCTATGCCAATGTGGCGGACAGTCATTATGCATCTTTACAGTTTGGATTTAATATCATATCTTGGAACGGTAATTGATTTATCTTCCATATGAAGTCGAAACTTGTATATATTATTTTGTTTGTCTTTGGGTTGAATTTCTCAGGCTATGGGCAGTTGAATGATTATAAATATATTATTGTTCCTAAAAAATTTGCGGCCTTCAAGGGTGAAAACAGGTATCAGACCAGCACACTGGTCAAATATTATTTCACACAGAACGGTTTTAATACCATTTATGATGATGAACTGCCATTGGACTTAGCAACCAATAGATGTTTGGGACTTGTGGCTGACCTTTTGGATAATTCCTCCATGTTTTCTACAAACGTAATCATCACACTAAAGGATTGCAAGAATACCGAGGTGTACCGAACCTTTGAGGGAAAAAGTAAGACGAAGGACTATGCGGATGCGTATAAGGAGGCCATTCAAGATGCCTTTACTTCCTTTGCAGGAATGGGCTATACTTATGAACCAAAGGAAACTGAAACCCCTAAAAAACCAGTTGTTGTAAGTTTTAAGGATGATGTGAAAACCGTTGATGATAAGGTGGAGGAAAGAGTCGTTGAGCAAAAGGCAACTACTGAGGAGCAGGTATATAAAAGTGTTGAGCCGAAACCTTCCAATTTTACAAAGGCAAACCAAACCGAAGGAGGGGAGCCCATATCATCCGATCTATTATATGCCCAGCCTATTGCTACAGGGTATCAATTGGTGGACAGTACGCCCAAGGTTGTCCTTAAACTTGAGGAAACCTCCATGGAAAATGTTTTTCTTACCACCTACCAAGGTAACTATGCCGTGGTATTTAGCAAGGATGGCAAATGGATATTGGAGTATTTGGAAAACGGAGACAAACAACAAAAGGAACTCAATATCAAATTCTAATACCCGTATTTGTCCTTCCATCGGGATTTTAAAAAATCTTTCATGGTTTTTTCCCTGGGGTTGTTCCCCGGGCGGTAAAAGGTGGTGCCCGAAATTTCATCGGGCAAAAACTCCATTTCGGCAAAATTGTTTTCATGGTCATGCGCATAGGCATATCCTTGCCCATAACCAATATCCTTCATGAGCTTTGTGGGTGCATTTCTAATGGCCAAGGGAACTGATAGATCCCCGGTTTGTCTAACGGTTTGTTGTGCCTCATTGATGGCAATATAGCTTGCGTTGCTTTTGGCAGAGCTGGCCAAATATGTCGCACACTGACTTAGAATGATCCGGGCCTCGGGGTGTCCTATGGTATTCACGGCTTGGAAAGTCGTATTGGCCATCACTAGGGCCGTGGGATTGGCATTGCCAATATCTTCGGATGCCAATATGACCATCCTTCGTGCTATAAATTTAACGTCCTCGCCCCCTTCGATCATTCGAGCGAGCCAATACACGGCCGCGTTGGGATCACTGCCCCGGATGGACTTGATGAAAGCGGAAATGATATCATAATGCTGTTCTCCTGTTTTATCATATAAAACGGTATTCTTTTGAACCTTGCCCAGGACCATGTCATTGGTGATGGTCATAGGACCTTCGGGTTCTGAGTTTACGATAAGTTCGAAAATGTTCAACAATTTTCGGCCATCCCCTCCCGAGAGCCTCAGCAAGGCCTCGGTTTCCTTTAATTCTATTTTTTTGGACTTTAGAATGCTATCGGTCTTCATGGCCCTTTCCAAAAGGGCAATAAGGTCCTCCTTTCCAAAAGGGTTTAGGATGTACACCTGACATCGGGAAAGAAGTGCCGGTATTACCTCAAAACTAGGGTTTTCCGTTGTGGCCCCGATCAAGGTTACCCAACCTTTTTCCACGGCACCCAAGAGCGAATCTTGTTGTGATTTGCTAAAACGATGGATCTCGTCAATAAAAAGAATTGGATTTTTGGAAGTGAAGAGTCCGCCACTCTGTTTGGCCTTTTCGATGACTTCCCGAACGTCCTTTACGCCACTACTGATGGCACTGAGGGTATAAAAGGGTCTTTGGCTTTCCGTGGCGATAATGTTGGCCAAGGTGGTTTTGCCGGTGCCAGGGGGTCCCCAAAAAATCAAAGAGGGAATCACGCCATTCTTGATTTGGGTGGTCAAAGCGCCATGTTCACCTACCAAATGTTGTTGACTGATGTAATCTGCAAGGGTTTTGGGCCGTATACGTTCTGCCAAAGGTTCGTTCATAGGATAAAAATAAGACAATTTTAGAGGTGTTCGGCTTGGTTACTAGGAGGAGATCTTAACCAAATCTGACAATTTGTGTAAATTGGATATCGTGGTAAGCTATTTGAGTCCATTGGAAACATGAAGTCATCCGAACCTTTTAAAATACCGCTAAGTGTTGTATTGGCGCCTATGGTTGCCGTCCTCTGTATTTGGACGGTGTTTTGGGTAGAGGTCGGCTTTGGGGTCAATTTTAACGACTATGGCATATTTCCAAGAAAATTATGGGGATTGAGGGGAGTGGTGCTCAGTCCTTTTATCCATGGATCGGTGGAGCACTTATACAACAATACCATACCTCTGGCCATTTTGTTGGCCTTCCTATTTTATTTTTACCAAAAGGTAGCTTTAAGAGTCCTTTTTTTTGGGGTGATATTGTCTGGAATCCTAACATGGGCCATTGCCCGCCCTTCATATCACATAGGTGCGAGTGGTGTTATTTATGTTTTGGCAAGTTTCATTTTTTTCAAAGGGATTTTGGCCAAGTATTACAGACTGGTTGCCCTTTCGTTGGTGGTTGTCTTCATCTACGGTAGCATGGTATGGTATATATTTCCGGTAAAAGAGGATATCTCTTGGGAGGGACATCTTGCTGGTTTCGTAACGGGATTGTTGTTGGCATTCATCATACAGGCAGAAGTGCCGGAGCTACGAAAATATGAATGGGAAAAAGAGGATTTTAATGAAGATGACGACCCGTTCCTAAAACACTTTGATGAGCATGGTAATTTTATTGAAAACAAGGAGGAACCAGAACCTGGTATACAAATAAAATATCACTATCGGGAGTCCAAAAAAGATTGATGCTACCCTTGTCGCTGCCGGACTACTTCATATAGGAAAACGCCACAGGCAACAGAAACATTTAGGGAACCAATTTTACCCAGTAGAGGCAGTTTGGCCTGATGGTCCACCATGCCCAGTATGGAAGGGGAAATACCTTTTTCCTCCGAGCCCATGATAATGGCCGTGGGTTGGTCAAAAGTTATGGAATAGATATCATTTTCAGCCTTTTCGGTGGCGGCGGTAACGGATATGCCCGAGGATTGCAGATAAAAAAGAGCGTCCTTTAAATGGTCCACTTTGGCAATGGGAACGTTGAACACGGCACCTGCAGAAGTTTTTACCGTATCATCGGTTATGGGGGCCGAACCATTTTTGGGAACAATGATCCCATGGACACCACAGCATTCCGAGGTACGGATAATGGCCCCAAAATTCCGTACATCGGACACTTGGTCCAGAAGTAGGAAGAAGGGCATTTTTTCCTCAGAAAGGATCTTTTCCACCATGGTTTCAAAATCTTGGAACTGAACTGGCGAAATCTGGGCCACCACACCTTGGTGGTTGTTCCGTGTCATCCGGTTCAATTTTTCGATGGGAACATAGGACGAGCTCAGGCCCGATTTGCGGATAGTGGACTCCAACTCTTTGAACAGTTCTCCTTTCAGTCCTTTTTGGATAAATATCTTATTGATGGGCTGATCGGCGTGTATTGCCTCCAAAACCGCACGTATACCATAAATGAGTTGGTTGTCTATCATGGCGCAAAAGTAAATAAAAACGGCCATCTGAGGATGGCCGTTTTGCAATAGTTGTCTTGGAGAGGACTATGAATCTTTATTAGAGTTCAAGTAGTTGAAAACCTTGATCAGGTCATTTTCGTCCTTAAGATTAATGTTTTGCTCTTTTATATAATCTTTTAGCTCTTCTTCATTTGCGCTACCGAAAGTTTTGACAAACTTGCCTTTGTTGGTGGGAATCAATTGGGCGAATTTGGCCCCGTCCTTCATATAATAAAATTCCACAAATTGAGAGAACTTGTTAGGCGTAGGCCTAACCATGGAGTTTACAGGTTTTGTGCCCTCGGTAAATTTTACATTTTTCTTGAACAAAAGGTTATAGTCCTTTCCTTCGTCGATTATATAGAAATAACCATTCTTCACCAATTCGTCTTTGTTCTCATAGGTCATCATACTAATTTCCTGACCGGTAACCTGATCTACAACCTTCAATTGTTTCATGGTGGCCAATGAAGTAGGGTTCTCTTCCGGAAGCGATGAGTCTTTGATCTCAATTTCATCATTGTATGCATTGTGCCTGTAATACATGTTTCCTACAAGTTCATCTTTGTAGTACACTTTACAGGGAACAAAGTTTTCATTTAAGTATGGTGAGCCAACGGTGTTAAGGCCCATTGCATCAGTATTCAAATTTTTTCGGAGAGCCGAAAAGAAAGCCCCACCTTGTCCTGATCCATTAAAGGTTTCAAGATTTGATCCTCCCATCCCAACCTGTCCATATGACAATGTTGTAAGGGCAGAAAGAAGCAATAAAGTTGTGATGTGTTTCATAAAAGAATTTTTTGCAAAATAAGAAAAATATAATGGTTTCAAGGTTTAAGCATGTTAATTTGTAAATTCCTAAGAATTAGTGGTTTTAACTCTTATAAAGGCAAAAAAAATACCACCCGATCGGGTGGTATTTAAATTTTTGTTCAATCTTAATTTTAGTTGGCCGCTGTCAACTGTAAAACATAACCATCATAAATACCAGCAAAGGTAAGATTGAGTGTCATGTCTCCGGTACAGGTATTGATAGTTCCGTCTCCGGTAACATCTGCACAGATAAATCCGTCATAATCGAAACATTCGTTCGATGCCAAAGTAACATTTCCATCACCATCCACTACTGTTACTTTAATGTAAGAAGTGTCTGGATTAAAGATGTATGGATTGTTTGTGGATAGAATTCGGAAGCTCAAAGGATCGTCTGGATCTGGAATTACCGGTAGCGTTTCTCCTGGGGAATAATCCTCCCAAGTATCGGTAACCACTTCAAAATCCCCATTAAATAATGTGGAAGTATCCGTAAGACCACATTTGAAGGCAATAGCGTAGAAGAATGGTGATGAGTAGTAGCCACCGATAGCGGCTACGTCACCACTCGCATCTCCTTTGGTATAAGATCTACCGTCTGTGGTAAATACTTCCCACACTACCTCGAAGGAATCCACTCCCTCCACATCAGCTTGATCAATACCCAAAGCTGTAAGGGCTTCACCATAGGTAAAACTGAAAGTAGTTGTTGGTTCACCAAATTCATTGTTGGTGAAACTTGAGGCAGGGAGGGTTTCAACCAGTGCTGTACCGGAAATGTCCGATCCACTGACCTCGGTGTCGGTAATGCTCACGGAGAAATCCACATGGTCCAAAAGCGTGTTGTTCTCACCGTCTTGGTAAGAGGCCACCATAGTAAAAGTGGAAGAGGTATCATTAACATCGATGACGGTACCTGCAGTACTTACAATTCGCAAGAACGCACCTTGTTCTACTTGGTCAAAGACCTTGTCGATGACCTTTTCTTCACTGTCGCATGCCGCAAAGGCTATAATTAAGCTACATGCAATAGATTTTATTAATGTGTTTTTCATAGTCTCTTTATTAGTTTGAATAAGGGAATGATGGTCCTGCAGGATTGGTATCCCAGAAAACCTGAACGGTCTGCGTAGCCTTCTGTGTAATGTTCGAGTTGTTGTTCGCTGCATTGGAAGGGTAGAAGAATGATCTTATAAAGCTTCCTGGATCTGGCTCTAAATTGGGCTGCAGGTTGCTTGGGTAACCAGTTCTTCTGTAGAAGTTATAGGCATCGATTCCGTTTCCGTATAGGGCTACGAACATCTCTTGTCCCAAAACGTTCCATCCACCAGTTGCATCTGCATCAAAAGCCGCATCAATGGTGTCACTATGATCAGAGATCTCAGTGGCAGTAGGCTCGTAAGTTTCTACATCGGCAGCAGAGTCAAGCGATCCAAAGGTCAACACCTTTGATACCGACTTGCTCAAACCAGCCAAAACAAAATTTTTGGCAGTACCTGGATCGTTGGCCAACATGGCTACTTCCGCTCTCCAGAAGTCTACGGTTGAAGCCAACAATACTGGAGTGATACCAGCACCACCACCACCTTCACCAAGTACGCGACCTTCGAAAGTGTTGTCGTCAAAAGCACCTCCAGCTGGGTATACTCCTACCAAAGTCCTTAGGAATCCATCTGGTGGAATACCTTCATCATTCCCGTGGTCACGTCCCCAATATCCATTGGTCAACGTACAGAAAGGGAAACCTGCATAGTGTGCTGGAGCAGTTTGCAAAGAACATTCCAAAGTTTCCAAGCTTGGTTCTGCACCATCTGATCCAGGGGTGAACTCATTTTGACGATAGAAATAGTAACGCATCCTTGGATCCGCAGTATCCATCATGTATTGTATCAAACTGTTAGAACGGTAACGGCCACCACCGGAAGTAGTATAGTCGGCACCGTATGCAGGGTGACGTGTGTCAGGGGAAACCTCGTTTGTACCCCAAGTAAACTGCATGTCGTCAGCAACTGATTGAATGTAGTTACCACTACTTATAATGCTATTGAACTTGCTAACGGCATCGCTGGACGCCAATCTTTCGGTGATATAGATTTTAAGCTTCAAGGTGTTACAAGCTTTGATCCATTTGCTGGCACTTCCATTATAGAAGAAATCATTGTCAGGAGCAACTCCACCGCTATTGAAGGCTGCAATGGCTTCATTCAATAGGGTTTCTATATTGGCATAGATGTCAGCGCCGGAGTCTGGGCTTGGGTTAAAGTTATCCGCACCATTGTTTGCTTCAGAATAAGGGACATCTCCCAAGAAATCCACCAACATGGACATGGTGTAAGCTTCCATGAATTTACCCATTCCTATGTGATAATTCAGTTCTGATGCTTCAGCAAGGGTATACATGGCATAAGTATCGGTCAAAATCTCGGTGTAGGCATCTTCCCATCTGCCATCAAAAGATGAAGGAGAAAATGCAGTACGATACTGTCTAGATCCCATATATTCGATACGGGTAACTTGGCCACCTGTACGTCCAAAATCTTCTACTATTCGAATAAATGTTTCCTGAATCCCATTCAATAAGAAGTTGGGATCGGCATTGTCTGTTGACAATGCATTTGGATCCGTTCTCAAATCCAATTCTGTGGTCTCGCACGATTGGAACAATACCATTCCGAATGCCAGTGCTAAACTCAATATTTTTACTATTTTTTTCATAACGAAGTTATATTATTTTATGTCCTTGATTAGAATGTGGCTTTAACACTTACACCATATCTCTTTGAACTAGGTCCGTTCAACCAGTCAAAACCACGTCCGTTACCAACACCAAGACCAGCTACGTTAGGGTCAAAGTTTGCACTCTTTGGCGTATTGAAGGCCTCATACCAAAGGTTGAAACCAGATACGGTGAAAGAAAGCGAACCAAATGGTGTTTTGTCCAAGAATTTCTTAGGTACTGAATAACCCAAGGAAACTTCCTGCAATCTCAAAGTAGTAGCGTCATAAATATTCATCTCAGCTGGACCGAAAAGTACATTGCTGAAATAATAGGCAGAGTTGTTGATCTGTACATTGTTAGGCTCCCCACTGGTGTTATAACCTGGCAATACGAAAGAAGTCTCACGATCATCTGTATCTGCAATTAGACCCCTACCCAATAAGGTAGCAACAGTTTGGGAATAAATGTCACCTCCATGTACATAATTGAACAAGAAGTTGAAGTTGAATCCTTTATAGCTGAACGTATTGTTCACGTTCAAGATGAAATCTGGGTTTGGATCACCAATAACAGGCAACCTGTCATTTTCATCCACCTCTTCAGAAATGTAGTTACCACTACTATCGGTCAAGAAGTTTCCATTTTCATCCCTTGCAACCCTACTACCTACGATCACACCCAATCTTTCGCCTTCGATGGCTGCGTTACCCAAGTTGGAGTAACCGGAGTAAACGATTAAATCGGTATCGGCTCCCAAATCGGTAACTTCGGAATAACCGGTGTTAAAGTTGGTATTCACGGACCAGTTAAGGTTATCACCTCTAATCAGGTCAAATCCCAAATCAATTTCAAGACCCTTTCCTTTGATCTCACCCACGTTGGTCTGAATCAAAGTACCACCTGTACTCGGATCTAAAGGTCTATTGATGATCAAGTCTTTGGTAATCCTTTGATAAGCAGAAAGATCAAGATTTACAAAATTGAAGAAACGTCCTTCCACACCTACTTCGATCTCAGAATACTTTTCTGGCTTGATGTTTGGGTTGGCCACTGTATTGGATACAGAGTTGGTCACTACGTAGCCACCATCATCGTTGATGAAATCCTGCGTATTGATACTTAAGTTAACGGAAGTTGGAAATCCTTCGGCAAAACCAGCAGATTCTCCATAACCACCTCTAAGTTTCAAGAAATTGACACCGCCTTGGCTTTGTAGACCATCAATGGCAGAAGTTGGAACAAATGAGAAACTTGCTCCTTTGTAGAATAGGGATCTATTGTCAACAGATTGGTTGGATACCCAGTCATTCCTTCCATTCAAAGTCAAATAAAGGAAATTGTTATATCCAAAATCTACCTGACCATATAAACCTACGATGTTTTTGTAAGAAGTGTATTGGATTTCGTTTTGAAGGTCGAAGTTGAAGTGTCTCAACACCCCAAAAACATTCTGTCCACTACTGAAAACACCTTGTCTGTCATAATTGGTAGACCTTGTGGTTCCACCAACGTTAAAGGTCATGTCCAATTTTTCGGTAAGGTCGTAGTTACCGGTCAAAATTAAACTGTGGTCCCAAATGGTATTGTTGTTGTCCCAAGTTCCGTAGATACCTGAAATGTATTGGGTAGATACCCCAACACCACCTTTGTCCTGTGCTTCGGTGTTACGCTCGTTATAAATGTCATAACCGAAACGGTACAAGATGTTCAAGTTCTCGGTAATGTCATATTGTAGGGACATGTTACCAAAAGCCCTGTTGGTCAACTGGCGCGTTTTAGCGTGAGCCACAGTCCAAAGTGGATGCTGGATGGAGTTGTTCTGTCTATAGTAAACACTTCCTCCGGTAATTGGGTTTTCATAAGGAAGTCCCATCAAATCCACGGATCGTGGAGTAAAGAAGATGTTACTGAAAACAGAAGAACCATTTCCAACAACTTGGTTACCATCCCCCAGGGCAACAGGAGGTGATTTAAAGTCGGTACGTGAGTAGTTCATGGTACCGGAAACGGTGAACTTGTTGCTCAACATGGCTCTACCACCGATCCCGATAGTATTTCTGTTCAAAGAGTTTCCTCTGGTAAAACCTTGGTCTTCCAAATGTCCAAAAGTGGCGTTATAAGAAACTTTTCCATCATCGGAAGAGCCTCCCGCATTGATGGACAAGTTGGCTACAGTACCTGTTTTGAAGAACTCCCCTACAGAATCATAAGGTTTCCATGCATACCTTCTTCCTTGATATTCTGGGAAGGCTGCTGGGATACCTGTAGCAGATCCGGCAGTTGAATAGGGGTGTAGGATGGTTCCATCTGACTGTAGGTCATATGTACCTGGGAAGTTGGCGGCATTTCCCCAACCTGCTCTACCTTCTTTTTCGAAGCTTGGTCCCCAGTTACTGAAGAACCATCCGAATGCTTGGTCAAAACCGTTACCATATTTCATGGTATATTCCGGCATGGAGGCAATTTGGTTGAAGAATAACGAAGAAGTTACCGTAATCTCTGATTTTTTGGGCTTTCCTCCGGCAGCGCCGTTTTTGGTAGTAATCAAGATCACACCATTTTTACCGGCTTCACCATAAAGAGTGGCTGCTGAAAGTCCCTTAAGTACGTTTACTTCTGCAATACTGTTAGGGTCCAAATCCAGGAACCTGGAAGAACCGTTGTTACCGTCCTCAAAATCACCTTGTGCGTTGGTGTCACTACTGAAAGGTACACCATCCACAATAAATAAAGGCTGGTTGTTTTGACTAAACGATTGGTAACCACGAATAACGATATTGGTAGCAGAACCGGAAAGACCACTCTGCTGGGTGATGTTAACACCAGAAGCTTTACCACTCAGAATCCTACCCACATCACCTTCTGTTTTCTGCTCAAGCTGATCGGCACCAACAGAAGAAACTGCATAACCAAGCGCTTTCTTTTCACGCTTGATACCTTGTGCGGTTACTACTACCTCTTCAAGTGCCTGGGTGTCTTCCACCATCTGAACATTGACCACACTGCCTGCTCCAACAACTCTTGTTGCAGGTTTTTGACCTATATAGGTAAAGAGCAATGTTTGACCTTGACTTGCACTGATCGAATAGTTTCCATCAAAATCTGTTTGGGTACCGTTGCTGGTCCCTTCAACGACAATGTTGACCCCAGGTAGAGGGAGGCCGTCGGCATCCGTAACTGTACCTGTAATCGTCTTGTCTTGTGCAAAGGATATATGCACAACAAACGCCAATAATAGCGTTAACAATCCATTAAGTTTTGTTCTCATTGTTAAATTATTTGAATTAGCTAATGGCTAAAATCATAATTTCATGTTAATAATCCAAACTAATTTTATAAAATCTTTAAGACTGCGTTCGTAAATGCAATAACTGCAAAATGTTTCTGAATGATTGAAAACTCTTCAATTTGATGGGGTGTGAATTGATCTTAATGCAAATAACATGGTATATGCCCTGAAATCATTGGGGGTTGGTTCATTGAAGTACCTAAAATACCCCAAATTGATACTTTGGAAGGGATGGGGTGCTTCTTGCTTTTTGTTAAGCAAAAATTAACAAAATGGAAATATCCGCTTTTTATACCTTAATATATTATTAAGCTTTTACTGAGGTTTTTTGACGGTCAATTTGGTTTGTTGTATGCCGTTGCCGCCGAGTGTCGGATTATTAAGAGATTTTTCTGGGATTATTGTGGACCCTTTCAAATTCGGATGAGTGCCATGAAACATTTTTCGGACTTTTTTTTAGGTCGCAGGCAAAATTAATTCCCTTCCATTTGAATTATTCCGAAATATCACTACATTTGCAGCCCTCAAAATGAGGGTTATTCAGTTTTTAAAAGAAATTTAATGCCAACAATTTCACAATTAGTACGAAAAGGAAGGGCCACGATTACCAAGAAGAGTAAATCGGCTGCTTTGGATTCGTGTCCTCAAAGAAGAGGGGTTTGTACGCGTGTGTACACCACTACACCAAAGAAACCAAACTCTGCAATGCGTAAAGTTGCCAGGGTAAGGTTGACCAACGGTAAAGAGGTGAACGCCTACATCCCTGGTGAGGGACACAATCTTCAAGAGCACTCGATAGTATTGGTAAGGGGCGGAAGAGTAAAGGATTTGCCTGGTGTTCGATACCATATCGTTCGCGGGGCGTTGGATACCGCCGGTGTTGCCGGTAGAACACAACGTCGTTCGAAATATGGTGCTAAGCGTCCTAAAAAGTAATCAACTTTAAGAAGAAGCGATGAGAAAAAAGCAGGCAAAGAAAAGACCATTATTACCAGACCCAAGATTTAACGACCAGCTTGTTACACGTTTTGTGAACATGATGATGTGGGATGGTAAAAAGTCAATTGCATTCAAGATTTTCTACGATGCAATCGATATTGTTGATGAGAAAAAGACCGACGAGGAAAAAACAGCCTTGGAACTATGGAAAGATGCTCTTTCCAATGTAATGCCACACGTAGAGGTAAGAAGTAGGAGGGTTGGTGGTGCTACATTCCAGATTCCAATGCAGATCCGTCCGGACAGAAAGATATCCACTGCCATGAAGTGGTTGATCAGTTACTCCAGAAAGCGTAACGAGAAATCCATGGCCCAGAAATTGGCCGCCGAAATCTTGGCCGCTGCCAAAGAAGAAGGTGCTGCAGTGAAGAAAAGAGTAGATACACACAAAATGGCCGAGGCCAATAAAGCATTCTCACACTTTAGATTCTAATTCACAACATGGGAAGAGATTTAAAATATACAAGGAATATAGGTATTGCAGCTCACATCGATGCTGGTAAAACAACTACTACTGAACGTATTCTTTTTTATACTGGTGTGAGTCACAAAATTGGTGAGGTGCACGATGGTGCGGCCACTATGGACTGGATGGAGCAAGAGCAGGAGCGTGGTATTACCATTACTTCTGCCGCTACTACCTGTACGTGGCAGTTTCCTTTGGAAAATGCCCAACCTACGCCTGATACAAAGCCATACCACTTTAATATCATCGACACTCCCGGGCACGTGGACTTTACCGTTGAGGTAAACCGTTCTTTGCGTGTTTTGGATGGATTGGTATTCTTGTTCAGTGCCGTTGACGGTGTTGAGCCACAATCTGAAACCAACTGGAGGTTGGCCGATAACTATAAAGTGCCACGTATCGGTTTCGTGAACAAAATGGACCGTCAAGGTTCCAACTTCTTGAACGTGTGTAAGCAGGTTCGTGAGATGTTGGGCTCCAATGCAGTGCCAATTGTGTTGCCGATCGGTGATGAGGCCGACTTTAAAGGTATCGTGGATTTGGCCAAAAACAGGGCTATCGTATGGCACGATGAAAACTTCGGTTCTACTTTTGATGTTGTGGATATTCCTGCTGACATGGAGGCTGAAGTTAAAGAATACAGAGCTGCCTTGATCGAGGCTGTTGCTGAATATGATGAAAATCTGATGGAGAAATTCTTCGAAGATGAAGATTCCATCACTGAAGAAGAAGTGCATGCTGCTTTGAGAGCTGCGGTAATGGATAGGGCAATCATCCCTATGATCTGTGGTTCTTCTTTCAAGAACAAGGGGGTTCAGTTCCTTTTGGATGCTGTTTGCCGTTACTTGCCTTCTCCTTTGGATAAAGATGCTATCATCGGTATCAATCCAGATACAGAAAAAGAAGAAAAAAGAAAACCAGATCCAAAAGAACCTTTTGCTGCTCTTGCATTTAAGATTGCTACCGATCCATTCGTAGGTCGTTTGGCATTCTTCAGGGCATATTCTGGTCACTTGGATGCAGGTTCTTATATCTTGAACAACCGTTCAGGAAACAAAGAGCGTATTTCCCGTATCTATCAAATGCACGCCAACAAGCAAAATGCCATTGAGTTTATCGAAGCTGGTGATATCGGTGCTGCTGTTGGGTTCAAGGATATCAAGACCGGGGATACCCTTTCTGATGAAAAACACCCAATTGTTTTGGAAAGCATGCAATTCCCTGATCCTGTGATTGGTATTGCTGTGGAACCAAAAACAAAGGCTGATGTTGATAAAATGGGTATGGCTTTGGCCAAATTGGCCGAAGAAGATCCAACCTTCCAGGTTAAAACCGACGAGGCTTCCGGTCAGACCATCATTTCTGGTATGGGCGAGCTTCACTTGGATATCATCGTGGATCGTTTGAGACGTGAGTTCAAGGTTGAGGTGAACCAAGGTCAACCTCAGGTTGAGTACAAAGAGGCCCTTACGGCTAAGGCAAACCATAGGGAAGTTTACAAGAAACAGACCGGTGGTCGTGGTAAGTTCGCGGATATCGTGTTCTCCATGGAGCCAGCCGAAGAAGGTAAAGTTGGATTGGAGTTTGTTAACGAGATCAAAGGAGGTAACATTCCTAAAGAATATGTTCCATCTGTAGAAAAAGGATTCAGGGAAGCCATGAAGAATGGTCCTTTGGCCGGATTTGAGATGGACAGTATGAAGGTTACCCTTTCCGATGGATCTTTCCACCCTGTGGATTCTGATTCCTTGTCCTTCGAATTGGCCGCGAAATTGGGTTACAAAGCTGCTGCCAGAGCTGCAAAAGCAGTGTTGATGGAGCCGATCATGAAGTTGGAGGTGCTTACACCAGAGGAAAACATGGGTGATATTGTAGGTGACTTGAACCGTAGAAGGGGGCAAGTGAACAACATGGACGATAGGGCCGGTGCCAAAGTGATTAAAGCTGAAGTGCCACTTTCTGAAATGTTCGGATATGTAACCTCATTGAGGACCTTGTCTTCAGGTAGGGCAACATCCACCATGGAATTTTCACACTATGCCGAAACCCCTTCCAATATTGCAGAGGAAGTGATCAAGGCAGCTAAAGGAGTAACAGCATAATTATCAGCAAGATGAGTCAAAAAATTAGAATTAAATTGAAATCTTACGATCACAATTTGGTGGACAAATCTGCTGAGAAGATCGTGAAAACAGTTAAAACAACTGGTGCTGTGGTTACTGGACCCATTCCATTGCCAACGCACAAAAAGATATTTACGGTTTTGCGTTCACCCCACGTGAACAAAAAATCGAGGGAGCAGTTCGAATTGAGCTCTTACAAGAGACTTTTGGACATTTACAGCTCTTCATCAAAAACCATCGATGCCCTTATGAAGCTTGAGCTTCCCAGTGGTGTTGAGGTTGAGATCAAGGTCTGATAATCAGTTGTAAGTGTTGAGTCTTAAGTTTTGATTGTTCAGAACTGTCAACTTAAAACTTATAACTAAAATGTACATGTCTCTGACGATGGTCAGGGAAAAACGGAGAAAGAAAAAAATCTGGGTCAGAGCAGAAAATTTTCTTGACCCAATTTTTTTGCCAAGAAATTGGCACAATTAAAAAAGTAAACAATTAATAATTAATAAATATGTCTGGGTTAATAGGTAAAAAAATCGGCATGACCAGCATTTTTGACGAGAATGGAAAAAACGTTCCATGTACCGTTATAGAAGCTGGACCATGTGTGGTTACCCAAGTCAGAACCGAAGAGGTTGACGGGTACAAAGCCCTTCAGCTTGGTTTCGATGACAAGGCAGAAAAACGTGCTAACAAGGCCGAAACAGGTCACTTTAAAAAAGCAGGTACTTCTCCTAAAAAACAAGTCATTGAGTTCCAAGGATTTGAAGGTGAATACAAATTGGGAGATACTGTTGGTGTCGACATTTTCCTTGAAGGAGAGTTTGTTGACGTTGTAGGTACATCCAAAGGAAAAGGATTCCAAGGTGTTGTTAAACGCCATGGTTTTGGTGGTGTTGGACAATCCACCCACGGTCAGCACAACAGATTGAGGGCCCCTGGTTCCATTGGTGCTGCTTCTTATCCTGCCAAAGTTTTCAAAGGAATGAAAATGGCCGGTAGAATGGGTGGTGAGAGAGTGACCGTACAGAACTTAAGAGTATTGAAAGTGGTTCCGGAGAAAAACATCTTGGTTGTAAAAGGATGTGTGCCCGGTCACAAAAATTCATACGTAACAATTCAAAGGTGGCAATAATGAAGGTAGCAGTATTAGATATCACAGGAAAAGAGACCGGAAGAAAGGTAGAGCTTTCTGACGATGTTTTCGCCATTGAGCCCAATGAGCATGCCATTTATTTGGATGTGAAACAATATTTGGCCCACCAAAGACAAGGTACCCACAAAGCCAAGGAAAGAGGAGAGATCGCTGGTAGTACCAGAAAGATCAAAAAACAAAAAGGTACCGGTACCGCAAGGGCAGGTAGCATTAAGTCTCCTGTTTTTAGAGGTGGTGGTAGGATCTTTGGTCCAAGACCTAAGGATTATTCCCAAAAGTTGAACAAGAACCTTAAGCGATTGGCTAGAAAATCTGCCTTGACCCTTAAGTCAAAAGAGAACGCTTTGGTCGTTGTGGAGGATTTCAATTTTGAAGCACCGAAGACCAAGGATTTCGTTAGTTTCTTGACTTCATTGGGATTAGAAAATAAAAAGTCCCTTATTGTGTTGGGCGATACAAATAATAACGTATATTTGTCGTCGCGTAATTTGGAGCGTTCCGAAGTTGTAACTGGTTCAGAATTAAACACTTACAGAATTGTTCATGCGAACAGTGTAGTGCTTACTGAAAGTGCTTTGGAAGGAATTGAATCGAACCTAAAGAAATAAGAATATCATGAGTGTGTTGATAAAACCGATAATTACGGAGAAAATGACCGCTGACAGCGAGCTTTTCAATCGCTATGGTTTCTATGTTGATCCAAAGGCCAACAAGTTGGAAATCAAGGAAGCGGTAGAGGCTACTTATGGTGTTTCTGTGGAAAAGGTAAGAACCATGAACTATGGTCCAACGCGTAAGAGTCGCTATACAAAAACCGGAATCCAACACGGAAAGACGAACGCCATGAAAAAAGCGATCGTTGATGTTGCCGAAGGTGATATTATTGATTTTTACAATAATCTATAAAGACGAGAGATGTCAGTTAGAAAATTAAAACCGATAACCCCTGGTCAGCGTTTTAGAGTAGTAAACGGATTTGACGCGATTACTACTGATAAGCCGGAGAAAAGCTTGCTTGCTCCGTTAAAAAAGTCAGGTGGTAGGAACAGTCAAGGTAAAATGACCATGCGCCACAGAGGTGGAGGTCATAAAAGAAGATATCGTATCATCGATTTCAAAAGGGACAAACAAGGAGTGGATGCCACTGTGCAATCCATCCAGTATGATCCCAACAGAACTGCATTTATCGCCTTGGTAGAGTACGCAGATGGTGAAAAAAGATATGTGATCGCACAAAATGGAATGCAGGTAGGACAGGCTATCCAATCCGGAACCGGTTCTGCTCCTGAGATTGGAAATGCACTTCCTTTGGGTGAGATTCCTTTGGGTACCATCATTTCCTGTATCGAATTGAGACCTGGACAAGGTGCCGTTATGGCCCGTAGTGCTGGTACGTTCGCACAGTTGATGGCGAAGGACGGCAAGTTTGTGACCATCAAATTGCCATCTGGTGAAACCCGTATGGTGTTGGCCACATGTTTGGCAACCGTAGGGGCTGTTTCCAACTCTGACCACCAATTGTTGGTATCTGGTAAAGCAGGTAGAAGCAGATGGTTGGGCAGAAGGCCAAGAACTAGGCCAGTGGCCATGAACCCTGTGGATCACCCAATGGGTGGTGGTGAAGGAAGGGCTTCCGGAGGTCACCCAAGATCTAGAAACGGTATTCCTGCAAAAGGTTACAGGACCCGTTCCAAGACCAAGGACACCAATAGGTACATCGTAGAACGTAGAAAGAAATAAAAGAAAAAGTAAATGGCACGTTCGTTAAAAAAAGGACCATTCGTTCATTATAGTCTGGAGAAAAAAGTTCAGACCAATATAGAGACAGGTAAGAAAACAGTTATCAAAACGTGGTCAAGAGCCTCTATGATAACCCCAGATTTTGTGGGACAGACCATCGCGGTACACAACGGTAAACAATTTGTACCCGTGTATGTAACCGAGAACATGGTAGGTCACAAACTTGGAGAATTTTCACCAACACGATCTTTTAGGGGTCATGCTGGAGCTAAAAACAAAGGTAAAAAGTAAGTAAGCAATGGGAGTTCGTAAAAGACAAATGGCCGAAAGGTTAAAGGAAGAGAAAAAGCAACTTGCTATCGCAAAGCTTAACAATTGCCCAACATCTCCAAGGAAGATGCGTTTGGTGGCGGATTTGGTAAGAGGGAAACAGATTGAGATGGCTTTGGCCATCCTAAGGTTCAATCCCAAGGAAGCATCCAGAAAATTGGAAAAACTATTGCTTTCTGCCATCGCCAACTGGGAAGCTAAAAATGAGGATGCCAGTATTGAGGATGCTGATCTTTACATCAAGGAAATCCGTGTAGACGGTGGAACCATGTTGAAGAGATTGAGACCAGCTCCACAAGGTAGAGCCCACAGAATCAGAAAACGTTCCAATCATGTGACCATGATCTTGGAGTCCAATAACAACGTTCAAAGCTAGAAGAAGAATATGGGACAAAAGACCAATCCAATAGGAAATCGCTTAGGAATTATCAGAGGATGGGAATCCAACTGGTACGGAGGAAACGATTACGGCGATAAGCTGGCTGAAGACGATAAGATCAGAAAATATGTCCATGCCCGTTTGGCCAAGGCCAGCGTGTCAAGGGTCATTATAGAGAGAACCTTGAAATTGATCACCATCACCATTACCACGGCACGTCCTGGTATCATCATCGGTAAAGGTGGACAAGAGGTAGATAAACTTAAGGAAGAGCTTAAGAAAATCACCAACAAAGAGGTTCAGATCAATATTCACGAGATCAAGAGACCTGAATTGGATGCCAATTTGGTAGCTGCCAGTATCGCAAGACAGATCGAGAGCAGGATTTCATACAGAAGGGCCATCAAAATGGCTATTGCAGCTGCAATGCGTATGAATGCCGAAGGAATCAAGGTTCAGATTTCAGGACGTTTGAACGGTGCAGAGATGGCACGTTCAGAATCTTATAAAGAAGGAAGGATTCCATTGTCTACTTTCCGTGCCGATGTGGATTATGCCTTGCACGAAGCCCACACTACCTATGGTAGATTGGGTGTGAAGGTTTGGATCATGAAGGGTGAGGTCTATGGAAAAAGAGAACTTTCCCCATTGGTAGGATTGAGCAAGAGTCAACCAGGAAAAGGCGGTAAACAAGATGGTGGTAAAAAACCACGCCGTAGAAAGTAATAAGATAAAGTAAGGTAAGATGTTACAGCCAAAAAGAACAAAGTTTCGTAAGGCCCAGAAAGGGCGTATGAAGGGAATCTCACAAAGAGGACACCAGCTTTCCAATGGAATGTTCGGTATCAAGTCCTTGGACTCCCACTTCATCACCGCCCGTCAAATTGAGGCTGCGCGTATTGCTGCGACAAGGTACATGAAAAGACAAGGTCAATTGTGGATCAAAATATTCCCGGACAAGCCCATCACCAAAAAACCTCTTGAGGTTCGTATGGGTAAAGGTAAGGGTGCTCCAGAATATTGGGTAGCTATTGTGAAACCTGGAAGGATCATGTTCGAGGTGGCCGGGGTTCCCCTGGATGTTGCCAAGGAAGCCTTGAGGCTTGCGGCACAAAAGTTGCCCGTGAAGACCAAGTTTGTGGTAGCTAGGGATTATTCCGCTTAATTTTTAATTGAGAAGAAAGATGAGACAATCAGAAATAAAAGAACTTTCAATTGAAGAGCTAAAGGAAAAGTTGGCCGAGTTGAAGAAACAACATGCCGATCTTAAAATGGCTCACGCCGTTACTCCTTTGGAAAATCCTTTACAGATCAGAAAGACCAGAAGGACGGTGGCAAGACTTGCAACTGAATTAACTAAAAGGGAATTACAATAATTGGTTCTGCCTTATGGAAAACAGAAATTTAAGAAAAGAAAGAATAGGCGTTGTTACCAGCAACAAAATGGAGAAATCAATTGTGGTTTCTGAGGTAAAACGAGTTAAGCACCCTATGTACGGTAAATTCGTTTTGAAGACCAAGAAGTATGTAGCCCACGATGAGAAAAACGATTGCAACGAAGGTGACACCGTTAAAATAATGGAAACCAGACCTATGAGCAAAACAAAATGCTGGAGGTTGGTAGAAATCCTAGAAAGAGCTAAATAATTATGGTACAGCAAGAATCAAGATTAAAGGTTGCGGACAATACCGGTGCAAAAGAAGTTTTGACCATCCGCGTACTGGGAGGTACAAAGAGAAGATATGCTTCCCTAGGTGACAAGATTGTTGTGTCCGTTAAGGAGGCAACTCCTAACGGTACCGTTAAAAAAGGTTCTGTGTCAACAGCTGTTGTGGTTAGGACGAAAAAGGAAGTAAGAAGACCTGATGGTTCTTACATCCGTTTCGACGACAACGCCTGTGTATTGTTGAACGCTGCTGGTGAGATGAGGGGTACCCGTGTATTCGGACCTGTTGCAAGGGAGTTGAGGGACAGACAGTTCATGAAGATTGTTTCATTGGCGCCAGAAGTGCTATAAAAGAATTATCAGAGAGATGAAGTTGAAAATCAAAACAGGGGATACGGTCAAGGTCATTGCGGGAGACCACAAGGGCAGTGAAGGTAAAGTACTTCAGGTAGACCGTGAAAAGAACAAAGCTATCGTGGAAGGCATCAACGTGGTGTCCAAACATGAAAAGCCAAGTGCTAAGAATCCTCAAGGAGGCATAATCAAAAAGGAAGCACCTATCCAAATCTCCAACCTAGCATTGATCGATCCAAAATCTGGAGAGGCTACCCGCGTGGGTTATGAAGTTAGGGATGGTAAGAAAGTAAGGGTTTCCAAAAAATCCAATGAAGTAATTTAGTCATGAGCTACATTCCAAGATTAAAACAAGAATATAAGGAGCGTGTGATCAAGGCTCTTACCGATGAGTTTGGGTACCAGAATGTAATGCAGGTTCCAAAATTGCAAAAGATCGTAGTAAGCCGTGGGGTCGGTGCAGCCGTATCCGACAAGAAGCTTATCGACCATGCCGTGGATGAGTTGACCATGATCACAGGTCAGAAAGCGGTGGCCACCCTTTCCAAAAAGGACGTTGCTACGTTCAAATTGAGAAAAGGTATGCCTATCGGTGCCAAAGTAACCTTGAGAGGTGAGCGCATGTACGAATTTTTGGATCGATTGATTACCTCTGCCCTTCCAAGGGTACGTGATTTCCAAGGGGTTAAAGCTACCGGTTTTGATGGTAGGGGTAACTATAACTTGGGTATCACCGAGCAAATCATCTTTCCAGAGATCAATATAGACAGGATCAACAGGATCAACGGTATGGACATTACCTTTGTTACTTCTGCTGATACTGATAAAGAAGCAAAATCATTGTTAACCGAACTGGGAATACCCTTTAAAAAGAACTAGTATGGCCAAGGAATCAATGAAAGCCCGTGAGAGAAAAAGGGCGAAAATGGTTGCAAAATATGCCGAGAAAAGAAAAGCCCTAAAAGAGGCTGGCGATTATGAAGCCCTTCAAAAGCTTCCGAAGAACGCATCTCCGGTACGTATGCGCAACCGTTGCAAATTGACCGGAAGACCAAGAGGTTACATGAGAACTTTTGGTATATCCAGGGTTACTTTCAGGGAAATGGCCAACCAGGGCCTTATCCCAGGAGTTAAAAAGGCAAGTTGGTAATTTAGATAAAGAAAAGAAATGCTTACAGATCCAATTTCAGATTATTTGACCAGGATTAGAAATGCCAGCAAGGCAGGTCATAGGGTAGTGGATATTCCCGCTTCCAATCTAAAGAAACAGATTACCAAAATATTGTTCGACCAAGGATATATTTTGAGCTATAAGTTCGAGGAAGACGAAGTACAGGGGAACATCAAGATTGCCTTGAAGTACGATAAGTTTACCAAAGAGCCCATCATCAAAAAATTGCAAAGGGTAAGTAAGCCTGGTTTGCGTAAGTATGCAGGTTCCGAGGAGCTACCAAGGGTATTGAACGGTTTGGGGATTGCCATCGTGTCCACTTCACATGGAGTGATGACCAGCAAGCAGGCCAAGCAAGAGAATGTGGGTGGCGAAGTATTGTGCTACGTATATTAATAGAGAAAAGAGTAGAAAAATGTCAAGAATAGGTAACAGTCCAATTGCAATTCCTGATGGTGTGACCGTTGAAGTAAAAGATTCAGTGGTTACCATTAAAGGTAAGTTGGGAGAGCTTTCACAAGAATTTTCAGAAGTAGAGGTGAAGGTAGAGGATGGCAGTGTTTCAGTGGAAAGACCTTCCGATGCCAAAGAGCATAGAGCTAAACACGGTTTGTACCGTGCCCTATTGGCCAATATGGTAAAAGGGGTATCGCAAGGATGGTCCAAGGAATTGGAATTGGTGGGTGTTGGATACAGAGCCAGCAACCAAGGACAAAAGTTGGATTTGGCCCTGGGCTTCTCCCACAACATCATCCTGGACATCGCTCCAGAGGTGAAGGTTGAGACCGTTTCCGAAAAAGGGAAGAACCCTATTGTTAAACTAACATCTCACGACAAGCAATTGGTAGGCCAAGTTGCCGCCAAGATCAGATCTTTCCGTAAGCCAGAGCCTTACAAAGGAAAAGGTATCAAGTTTGTTGGTGAGCAACTAAGAAGAAAAGCAGGTAAATCAGCTTAATAATTAAGACTATGGGATTATCTAAGACTGAAAGAAAATTTCGCATCCGAAGAAGAATCAGAAAAGTATCCTTCGGAACTGAAGCAAGACCAAGATTGTCTGTGTTCAGGAGCAATAAGGAAATATATGCCCAGTTGATCGACGACAACAAAGGGGTAACTTTGGCATCTGCCTCATCCAGGGATAAGGAAATCGACGCCAAAGGAACCAAGAGTGAAGTCGCTACAAGCGTGGGTAAGGCCATAGCGGAAAAGGCCCTTAAGCTAGGTATCGAGGCCGTGGCTTTTGATAGGGGAGGAAACCTATATCACGGAAGAGTAAAATCATTGGCTGAAGGAGCTAGGGAAGCAGGACTAAAATTCTAAGAAAACTATGTACCAGAATTACAAGAACGTAGAGACAGTTAAGCCAGGTGGACTGGAGTTGAAAGACCGTTTGGTTGGAGTACAAAGGGTTACCAAGGTAACCAAGGGAGGTAGAGCCTTTGGTTTTTCAGCGATTGTCGTTGTAGGTGATGAGAACGGAGTTGTTGGACATGGTTTGGGAAAATCCAAAGAAGTTGCCACAGCTATTGCAAAGGCCATTGAGGATGCCAAGAAAAACTTGGTTCGCATTCCTTTGAACAAAGGAACCCTTCCCCATGAGCAAAAAGGTAAGTTCGGTGGTGCCAGGGTATATATCCAGCCAGCATCACACGGTACCGGAGTAATTGCTGGTGGAGCCGTAAGGGCGGTATTGGAAGCCGTTGGTGTACATGACGTATTGTCCAAGTCACAAGGTTCATCCAACCCCCACAACGTGGTAAAAGCTACTTTCGACGCCTTGTTGCAATTGAGAAGTGCCGATACCGTTGCCAAGCAAAGGGGAGTTTCTTTGGAAAAAGTCTTTAAAGGATAAATCGAGGATATTATGTCAAAGATTAAGGTAAAACAAGAAAAAAGCGCCATCAAAAGGCCAGAGAACCAAAAAAGAACTTTGGAGGCTCTTGGTCTGCGCAAGATAGGGCACGTTGTGGAACACGAAGCAACGCCCAGTATCCTTGGAATGATTAATAAGGTAAAACACTTGGTTTCCACTGAGGAAGCTTAAATATAGAGGCACATGGATCTAAATAATCTTAAACCAGCCGAAGGCGCTGTGCACAAAGAAGGAAAACGTTTAGGTAGGGGTGAAGGTTCCGGTAAAGGGGGTACAGCTGCCCGTGGACACAAAGGAGCCAAGTCTAGATCTGGATATTCCAAGAAAATTGGTTTTGAAGGTGGTCAGATGCCTTTGCAGAGACGTGTTCCCAAGTTCGGTTTCAAGAACATCAACAGAAAAGAGTACAAAGGAATCAATTTGGGTAAATTGCAGGAGTTGGTAGATAAAGGTACCGTTAAAGGTGAAGTGACCTTGGATACTTTGATCGACAACGGATTGGCCCACAAAAATGATTTGGTAAAGATTTTGGGTGATGGCGAATTGAAAGCGTCCCTAAAAGTATCTGTACATAAATTTACTGCTTCCGCTAAAGCCGCTATCGAGGCTGCTGGAGGTGAGGCAATAAGTTTATAAGTAGTGTAGCATGAAGAAATTTATTGAGACCATATCTAATATCTGGAAGATTGAGGAACTGAGACAACGTATCATCCTCACCTTAAGTCTATTATTGGTTTACCGATTTGGTGCCCAGATTGTACTTCCCGGTATTGATACAACCCAATTGGCCCAATTGACTTCCAACACGGAGCAGGGTATTTTGGGTATATTGAATGCTTTTACGGGTGGGGCTTTTGCCAATGCATCCGTTTTTGCCTTGGGGATCATGCCATACATCTCCGCTTCCATTGTAGTGCAGTTGATGGGAATAGCAATTCCTTATCTACAAAAACTACAAAAAGAAGGGGAAAGTGGTAGAAAGACCATCAATCAAATTACCCGTTGGTTGACCATTGGTATCTGTATTGTTCAGGCCCCTGCTTACTTGTATGGTTTAGGAGCCTTGGGTGTGCCGGATAGCGCATTCGTTTTGGGCAAAGGAATGGATTTCATCGTGCCAGCAGTGATCATCTTGGTGACTGGGTGTGTGTTCGCCATGTGGTTGGGTGAGAAAATCACCGACAAAGGTATCGGTAACGGTATCTCTTTGTTGATCATGGTTGGGATCATCGCTAGAATGCCACAAGTATTCGCTCAGGAATTCGTGTCAAGGACTACCAACAATACAGGTGGTATCATGTTCATCTTGATAGAAATCATCGTTTGGTTCTTGGTTATCTTGGCCAGTGTGTACTTGACCATGGCCGTAAGGCAGATTCCTGTACAATATGCGCGTAGAACAGCTTCCGGTGGATACGAAAAGAACATCATGGGTGCAAGGCAGTACATTCCGTTGAAGTTGAATGCTTCCGGGGTAATGCCTATCATTTTCGCCCAAGCGATTATGTTCGCACCAAGTTTGTTGGGTAGAACGTTCAACAATACAGCCGTAGGACAGTGGATGGAAGTCCAGTTTGCCGATATTTTCGGGTTGGCCTACAATACATTGTTTGCAATTTTGATTATCATATTTACCTACTTCTATACCGCAATTACCGTGCCTACCAACAAAATGGCCGATGATTTGAAAAGAAGTGGTGGTTTTATCCCAGGTATCCGTCCAGGTAAAGAAACTGGGGATTTCTTGGATCATATCATGTCCTTGATCACCTTGCCAGGTTCCATTTTCTTGGCCCTTTTGGCTGTTTTGCCAGCCATTGTGGTAAAGTTGATGGATGTTCAAGCAGGTTGGGCCTTGTTTTATGGAGGTACATCCCTATTGATCATGGTGGGTGTTGCAATAGATACGGTACAGCAAGTAAATTCTTATTTGTTGAACAGGCATTATGACGGCTTGATGAAAACCGGAAAAAATAGAAAAGTAGCATAATTTATGGCAAAGCAGCCAGCAATAGAACAAGACGGGACTATCATTGAGGCATTGTCAAACGCAATGTTCAGGGTAGAATTGGAAAATGGGCATGTTGTTACGGCGCACATCTCCGGGAAAATGAGGATGCACTACATCAAATTGCTCCCTGGGGATAAAGTAAAGTTGGAAATGAGCCCATACGATTTAACAAAAGCAAGAATTACTTATAGATACTAGTTACAATGAAAGTAAGAGCATCAATAAAGAAGAGAAGTGCCGACTGCAAGATTGTTCGCAGAAAAGGCAGATTGTACGTAATCAACAAAAAGAATCCTAGATTTAAACAAAGACAAGGGTAATTATGGCAAGAATTGCAGGTGTAGATATACCTAAACAAAAGCGTGGCGTTATTTCGCTTACCTACATTTTCGGTGTGGGCAAGAGCAGGGCGCAAGAGATTTTGAAAGCAGCCCAGGTAAGCGAGGATACCAAGGTTTCAGATTGGACCGATGACGAGATCGGTAGAATTAGGGATGCAGTTTCCGCTTATACTATTGAAGGTGAGCTTCGCTCGGAGACCCAAATGAACATCAAGCGTTTGATGGACATCGGTTGTTACCGTGGAATCCGTCACAGAGCTGGTTTGCCACTTAGGGGTCAACGTACCAAGAACAACTCTAGGACCAGAAAAGGAAAAAGAAAAACAGTTGCCAACAAGAAAAAAGCAACTAAATAATAAAACATAGTCATTAGTCTTTAGACGTTAGAAGAATCTGTTTGAAATGTAAAAGTCTAGGATTCCAATAACTAAAAACTAACACTAGAAACTAAAAAATATGGCAAAGGCAAGTACCAAAGTCGCTAAAAAGCGCAAAGTAATAGTAGAATCTACAGGAGAGGCGCACGTGGTGGCATCTTTCAACAACATCATCATTTCCCTTACCAATAAAAAGGGAGATGTGATTTCTTGGTCTTCTGCAGGTAAAATGGGATTCCGTGGATCTAAAAAGAACACCCCATATGCTGCACAGGTAGCCGCCGAGGATTGTTCCAAAGTAGCTCACGAAGCAGGATTAAGAAAAGTGAAGGTTTACGTTAAGGGACCAGGTAACGGTAGGGAATCCGCTATCCGTTCCATCCACAATGCTGGGATCGAGGTTACCGAGATCGTGGACGTTACGCCACTACCACACAACGGTTGTAGACCTCCAAAAAGAAGAAGAGTTTAATCAATTTTAATAATGGCCCGAATAGGGTCTTCACCAGAAGGCGCAGTTTAGATTATCGAAGGATAAGCCTTAATTCATAATCGCGCTTTCCAATTTTAAGAAGATGGCAAGATACACAGGACCAAAATCAAAAATCGCTAGAAAGTTTGGAGAAGCGATTTTCGGGGACGACAAGTCTTTTGAAAAGAAAAATTACCCTCCAGGACAGCACGGTAACAACAGACGCCGTGGTAAAAAATCAGAATATGCTATCCAGTTGATGGAAAAGCAAAAGGCCAAATACACATACGGTATTTTGGAGCGACAGTTCCGTAACCTATTTGAGGAGGCCAAAAGAAAAGAAGGAGTAACCGGTGAGATATTGCTTCAATTGTGTGAGTCCCGTTTGGACAACGTAGTCTACAGAATGGGCATCTCTCCTTCAAGAAGGGGAGCACGCCAGTTGGTTTCACACCGTCATATCACCGTTAATGGTGATGTAGTGAACATTCCTTCCTACAAACTAAGAGCCGGCGACGTTGTTGGTGTTAGGGAAAAATCAAAATCTGTTCAGGCTATCGAGGATTCGTTGGCGGCCAACAGTTCCGTTTACGAATGGATTACCTGGAACACCGAGAAAAAAGAAGGTACTTTTGTGGCCGTTCCAGAAAGACTTCAGATTCCAGAGAACATCAAGGAGCAACTGATCGTCGAATTATACTCTAAATAAGAATTCAACATTAATCCAATTATGGCATTACTTAATTTTCAGAAGCCCGATAAAGTTATAATGATAGATTCAACAGATTTCGAAGGGAAATTTGAATTTCGCCCTTTGGAACCTGGCTACGGATTAACAGTTGGGAATGCGCTGAGAAGGGTATTGCTTTCCTCTTTGGAAGGTTTCGCCATCACTTCTGTGCGCATAGATGGAGTTGAACATGAGTTTTCTGTTATCCCAGGCGTTGTTGAAGACGTAACTGAGATCATACTGAACCTTAAACAAGTGAGGTTCAAAAGACAAATTGATGATGTTGAGAGCGAGACCGTTTCCATTTCCGTTAGCGGGAAGGAACAGTTGACCGCCGGAGATTTCCAAAAATTCATTTCAGGATACCAAGTCCTTAACCCCGATTTGGTAATCTGTAACATGGATCCAAAAGTGAGCATCAACTTGGAGATCGTGATAGAAAAAGGACGTGGTTACGTTCCTGCAGAGGAAAACAAAAAATCCAACGCACCGCTTGGTAGCATTGCTGTGGATTCTGTGTACACTCCCGTAAAGAACGTAAAATACAGCATCGAGAACTACAGGGTTGAGCAAAAGACCGATTACGAAAAATTGGTTTTTGAAATCATCACCGATGGTTCCATCCATCCTAAGGATGCGTTGACTGAGGCTGCTAAAGTTTTGATCCACCACTTTATGTTGTTCTCTGACGAACGCATCACTTTGGAAGCTGACGAGATTGCACAGACCGAAACCTATGATGAGGAGTCCTTGCATATGCGTCAGTTGTTGAAGACCAAATTGGTAGACATGGATTTGTCCGTAAGGGCACTGAACTGTTTGAAAGCTGCCGAGGTGGATACCTTGGGAGATTTGGTTTCTTTCAACAAGAACGATTTGATGAAGTTCAGGAACTTCGGTAAAAAGTCCTTGACAGAATTGGAGGAATTGGTCATCAACAAAGGCCTTCAATTTGGAATGGATTTGAGCAAATACAAATTAGATAAAGATTAATTAATCATATTTTGCTCCCCGGTTCCGATTGGGTTTGGTAGCAAGATGATAAACTGTAAAAATGAGACACGGTAAAAAAATCAATCACCTAGGAAGGAAATCAGCCCACAGAAAGTCCATGTTGGCCAATATGGCTTGTTCCTTGATCGAGCACAAAAGAATCAACACCACGGTTGCCAAGGCAAAAGCTTTGAAGCAGTTCGTTGAACCGTTGATTACCAAAGCAAAGACCGAGAACAACCAGACCGCCGAGAAAGGCATGCACAACAGAAGGATTGTTTTCAGCAGCTTGAGAAACAAATATGCCATCACAGAATTGTTCGGTACCGTTGCTGAAAAAGTTGGCGACAGACCAGGTGGATATACAAGAATCATTAAATTGGGTAACCGTTTGGGCGACAACGCTGATATGGCCATGATCGAATTGGTCGATTTCAACGAGTTGTACAATGCAGGTGAAACCAAGAAAAAATCTACAAGAAGAAGTAGGAGGGGCGGTGGTGCCAAAAAAGCAGAGGCTCCGGCACCTGCAGCAGCAGAAACCAAAACCGATGATTCTGAAGAATAAGAACAATGTTATTAACTATTGCATTAGTGGAAAAAGGATAAGTGAAAACTTATCCTTTTTTTATGTTTTTTTGCCATAACTGAAATTTAAGAACACGACATGAAGTATCACACAAAGAAAAGAGCATTGATTTTGTTGGCCGATGGCACCATTTTTTATGGAAAAGCCGTTGGTGGAAAAGAAGGTACCGCTGTTGGGGAAGTTTGTTTCAACACGGGGATGACAGGGTATCAGGAAATTTTTACCGATCCCTCCTATTATGGTCAACTCATGGTGACCACCAATGCCCATATTGGTAATTACGGTACCAATGAAGACGAGGTGGAATCCGATTCCGTTAAAATTGCAGGACTTATTTGCAAAAATTTCAGTTACGAATACTCTAGGCCCAGTGCCGATATGAGCCTGTTGGATTTTTTGGACAAGAACAACCTATTTGCCATTTCCGATGTGGACACCAGGGCCCTGGTAAGTTACATTCGGGACAATGGGGCCATGAATGCCCTGATCTCTACCCGAGTGGACGATATTAATGCCCTAAAGGAAGAATTGAAACAGGTGCCCAGTATGGAAGGCTTGGAACTTTCCTCAAAAGTGTCTACCAAAGAGCCATATTACTATGGTGAGGAAGATGCCAAGTACAAGATTTCTGCTTTGGACATCGGGATCAAAAAGAACATTTTGCGCAATCTGGCCAAAAGAGGAGCTTACATCAAGGTTTTTCCATACAATACCTCATTTGAGGAAATGAAGTCTTGGAATCCGGATGGGTACTTCATATCCAACGGACCTGGGGATCCAGAACCTTTGACGGATGCCATCGCGGCCACCAAGGAAATGATCGGGTCCAACAAACCTTTGTTCGGAATCTGCTTGGGGCACCAAGTGTTGGCCTTGGCCAATGGAGTGTCTACTTATAAGATGCACAACGGACATAGGGGAATCAACCATCCCATCCTGAATTTGATGACAGGCAAAGGGGAGATAACCTCCCAAAACCATGGTTTTGCCGTGAACAGGGAAGAAACCGAGGCGCATCCTGAACTGGAGATCACCCACGTGCATTTGAACGACCAGACCGTTGCCGGTATCCGAATGAAGGACAAGGAGGTTTTTTCTGTGCAATACCACCCAGAGGCAAGTCCGGGACCACATGATGCCGATTACCTTTTCGACCAGTTCTTCGATGCGATCAAGACAGCGAAAAACTAAAACGTTATAGTTTTATTTTTAAGCATTTAAGTACGTTTTGTGTACAATATGTTAAAGTAAAAAGGAGCTGCTTTTGTATCTTAGCCTAATAATCACAACTATAAATATTGATTTAAAATGAGCATTATTATCAACATTCATGCAAGACAGATATTAGATTCAAGGGGTAATCCTACCGTTGAGGTAGATGTAGTTACCGAAAATGGTATTTTGGGACGGGCTGCCGTTCCTTCAGGAGCCTCAACGGGAGAGCATGAAGCTGTTGAGTTGCGTGATGGAGGAAGCACTTTTATGGGAAAAGGTGTGACCAAGGCTGTAAACAATGTAAACTCCGTTCTAGCGGAGGAATTGATCGGAACCTCAGTGTTTGAACAAAATTATATTGATCAGACCATGATCGAACTGGATGGAACTCCTAATAAATCAAAATTGGGTGCCAACGCTATTTTGGGAGTTTCCTTGGCCGTGGCCAAAGCTGCAGCCAACGAGTTGGGTATGCCCCTTTACCGCTATGTAGGTGGAGTGAGTGCCAATACCCTTCCTGTTCCCATGATGAACATCATCAATGGTGGATCCCACTCTGATGCACCTATTGCGTTCCAAGAGTTCATGATCATGCCGGTGAAAGCAAAGAATTTTAGCCATTCCATGCAAATGGGAACAGAAATCTTCCACAATCTTAAGAAAGTATTGCACGACCGCGGTTTAAGTACTGCAGTAGGTGACGAAGGTGGTTTTGCCCCAACCTTGGAAGGCGGTACCGAAGATGCTTTGGATACCATCGGAAAAGCAGTGGCCAAAGCGGGTTACAAATTAGGGGATGATGTGATGATTGCTTTAGATTGTGCCTCCGCAGAATTTTACGTGGATGGCAAATACGATTACACCAAGTTTGAAGGGGATAAGGGTATGGTAAGGACTTCTGCCGAGCAGGCCCAATATTTGGCCGACCTTTGCGAAAAATATCCTATCATCTCCATCGAGGATGGCATGGACGAGAACGATTGGGAAGGTTGGAAGCTGTTGACCGAAAAAATCGGTGACAAAGTTCAGTTGGTAGGTGATGATTTATTTGTGACTAACGTAGAGCGTTTGTCCAGAGGTATCGAAAATGGTATAGCCAACTCCATTTTGATCAAGGTAAACCAGATTGGAACCTTGACCGAGACCATTGCTGCGGTGAACATGGCCAAAAATGCCGGGTACACTTCTGTAATGTCTCACCGTTCGGGGGAAACTGAGGACAATACCATTGCCGACTTGGCAGTGGCATTGAACTGCGGTCAGATCAAGACCGGTTCCGCTTCAAGGAGTGACCGTATGGCCAAGTACAATCAATTGCTAAGGATTGAGGAAGAATTGGGGGATACGGCTTACTATCCACAAGAAAAGGCCTTCAAGATAAAATAAACATAATGATTTATTAGTGTATCAAAAACCTTTCCCATTTGGGAAAGGTTTTTTTTTGCTACAGTAACAAAGTTTGGTTAAATTGAATATTCAACAGAAATAACTATCAAAATTTCCCTAATGAACAATTTCCTTTTTGTATCCGCAGAAAATGATGCCTTGGAAAACTGTAAGGCTGGAGGTATGGGTGATGTGGTGCGCGATGTGCCCAGACAGATTTCAGAGAGAGGTGACAAGGTGCACGTAATCGTACCCGCTTATTCAAGACTGCATCATGGGGGATTGCCGAAGGCCACATTGAATTTTTCATTGAGGGGATTGAACTATACTGCAGAACTGTACGAGGTAAAACCCAAAAAGGAGTTTCCGAACATTTTCCATTATGTTCTGCATCATCCAGAGATAGAAGCAGGGGACATTGCCCATATTTACCATAACGATCCCGAAGAACCGTTTTATACCGATGCCATCAAATACTTCATTTTTTGTACCGCTGTGGCAGAGGCCATCAAAAAAGGGGCATTTGGGGATTTGGATGTGGTGCACCTGCACGACTGGCATACCAGTCTATTGTTGTTTTTAAGAGAATACCATCAAGACTACACCAATTTAAAGGATATACGGTTTGTTTACAGTATCCATAACCTGGCCATTCAGGGTATCCGCCCTTTTGATGGAAATTATTCTTCGGTAAAGAACTGGTTCCCCAACGTTCCCTTGGACTATCAAAAGTTGATGGATTACAGGTATCAGGACTGCATCAATTTGATGGCCGTGGGTATCCGTTTTGCGGATGCGGTACACACCGTTTCACCTTCCTACAAAGAAGATGTGCTGCTGCCCAGTTCCCCGCCGGAATTTATCGGGGGCGAAGGTCTGGAAAAAGATTTGCAACAGGCCGATGCCGAGGGGAGGCTCTTCGGAATTTTGAACGGCTGCAACTATAAGAACATCAACAAAGAGAAAAAGGGAAATATTTACCGAAACACTGTTAAGGCGCTGTTCAGGTGGCTACAGCAGGAGGATAAAAAGTACAAGGCCGACTTTTTGGCCCACACGGGTGAAAAGATCATGGATTACGTGGAGGACAGGCCTAAGTTCATTGCATCAAGTGTGGCCCGACTTACGGAGCAGAAGTTCTACTTTATCATGCGTTCTCCGGAGGCATTTGTGGAAATCCTGAAAAAATTGGAAAAGGTGGACGGTATTTTTATGTTGCTGGGTACAGGAGCTCCGGAATATGAGGAACTGTTCCGAAAGCTGAGCTACAAGCACAAAAATTTCATCTTTACCAATGGACAATCCGAGAAGTTGATAGACTCCATGTATTTGGAATCCGATCTTTACTTTATGCCCAGCCTTTTTGAACCCTGTGGGATAAGCCAGATGTTGGCCATGCGTAATGGTAACCCATGCTTGGTACATCATACAGGTGGTTTAAAGGATACCGTAGAGCATATGAAGACCGGTTTCAGTTTTGATGGGAACACCTATGACGAGAAAATTGAGAACATGCTAAAGGTGTTTGATGAGGCCCTGGATGTGTTTGCCAATGACAAGCCCACATGGAAAAAAATACAGGCTTCGGCAAAGAAAATGCGCTTCACTTGGCAGAAGTCCGTGGACCAATATTACAAGCTTTTGTACAAATTGGACTAGCCAAATTTTAACCGCTATATTTTATTGTTAACAACAGCACAAATAGTGGCTGGAAATTGTTAATGGTCGCGGTTTTTCGTAATTTCCGCATTCTATTTTTACTAATCTATTAAAATATAAAATGTCGGATACAGCTATACTCGAATATGAGGGAAAACGGTATGAATTCCCTGTAATTAAAGGTACGGAAGATGAATTGGCCATAGATATCAAAAACCTGAGAGCCACAACAGGAATGGTGACGATCGACCCGGGTTATAAGAACACCGGATCATGTGAAAGTGCCATTACCTTTTTGGATGGTGAAAAAGGAATTTTGAGGTATCGAGGGTATTCTATTGAAGAGTTAGCTGAGAAAGCAGATTTTTTGGAAGTTGCATATCTTTTGATTTTTGGCGAGTTGCCAAATAAGGAGCAGCTGACCAAATTTCACCGCGATATAAAGGAAGAATCCCAAGTGGACGAGGAGATGAAAAAGATTTTGGATGGTTTTCCAAAAGCGGCCCACCCAATGGGGGTGCTTTCTTCCCTTACCAGTGCCTTGGTGGCCTTCAACCCTAGTTCTGTGGATGTTTCTTCCGAGAAGGCGATGTACAATTCCATTGTACGTATTTTGGCGAAGTTTCCTGTTTTGGTAGCATGGACCATGCGGAAGAAGAAAGGACTTCCGCTGGATTACGGAGACGATACCCTGGGCTATGTGGAGAACATCCATAAAATGATGTTCAAAAGACCCAACCAAGAATATAAGAAAGATCCCATTGCCATTGATGCTTTGGACAAATTGTTGATCCTTCATGCCGATCACGAACAAAACTGTTCCACCTCCACGGTACGAATCGTAGGATCGTCACACGCCGGTCTTTTTGCCTCATTGTCCGCAGGTATTTCTGCATTGTGGGGACCTTTGCACGGGGGTGCCAACCAAGCGGTATTGGAAATGTTGGAAGCTATTGAAGCAGATGGTGGCGACACCAAAAAATATATGGCGAAGGCCAAGGATAAGGATGACCCTTTCCGATTGATGGGCTTTGGGCACCGAGTGTATAAAAACTTCGACCCACGGGCCAAGATCATTAAAAAAGCAGCGGATGATGTCCTTGGGAACTTGGGCATCGAAGATCCTATTTTGGACATTGCCAAGGGATTGGAAAAAGAAGCTCTGGAAGACTCTTACTTCGTGGATAGAAAATTATACCCCAATGTGGACTTCTATTCCGGAATCATCTACAGGGCTTTGGGCATTCCTACCGAAATGTTCACCGTAATGTTCGCCCTGGGTCGTCTACCCGGATGGATTGCACAGTGGAGAGAAATGCGTTTGAGAAAAGAACCTATTGGAAGACCGCGTCAAATTTATATCGGGGAAAACCTAAGACCCTTTGTGCCTTTGGAAAAAAGGTAAGATTTGGGGGAGAACTCAATAATAAAGAAAAGGGCGGTATATCCGCCCTTTTTTTGTCATAGTTGGCCGGCCGAACCAAGGTTCATGAACCGGTCACTATCATAGCACATTCGCATAATTTCACAATGGTAATATTTTCTGATATCTGAAATATCCTTGTTTTGAAAAATGGCTTTGGACCTTTGGAACTCCTGATGGATAAAATTATGGGCATCGATGGAGTTCAGGTTCCTAATGGTGGAATCCAAGGTTTGGCCATACCTTTTTAGGGAAGCATCAACCTTCAAGGTATTCCAATCCCGCTTGCTGCTGGGAAGGTCCACAGGGAATTGATAGTTCTGGGGGAAATCCGTTTGGGAAATACAGTCCTTATATTTGGCGGAATAATTGTTCGATATATTTTGTTCAATTTTCTCCGTATCACCTATCCCATTAATTTCATGTAAAGCATTCATGCCTCCCAATACAGCGAAGGCACTTGCTAGCAGCATGGATGAAAATAGCAACTTTTTCATATGTAAGAAAAATCTTATTGCAAATGTAGTATATAAAAATGTAACTTCCACATTTAAACGTTACTATTTAACATAAAATGACCAATTTTAACTATCAGATAAACAGGTCATTATGATTTTGTGGATTTTCCATTTTCTTACTGGGGAAAACCCATAGTTTAACTGATAATTTTCCATTTCTGTAGGAGGGAAATAGGTGGCAAAACACTAGATTTGCCCTACTGATATGAAGCTGTTTCTTGGGAAGGAGCAAGGAACAATGCAATGGCCAGTAAATCATAGATATGATGCAATTGAACATTAAGGATGAGACCAGTCCTTTAAAGGCAGTGATATTAGGGACTGCAAAGAGCAGCGGACCGACTCCAAGTCCTGAAGAAGCCTATGATCCCAAGTCGTTGGAACATATTTTGGCGGGCACCTATCCCAAGGAAGAGAAAATGATCAAGGAAATGGATGCCTTCGCCCAAGTGTTCCAAAAATATGGGGTACAGGTGTTCCGACCCGAAGTCTTGGAGGATTGCAACCAGATTTTTGCGCGCGACATTGCCTTTGTGATCGAGGATAAATTGTTTCATGCCAATATCTTACCCGATCGGGAAAGGGAATTTGTGGCCATTCATGAGGTTTTGGATATGATTGACCCCAGCAAGATCATCAGACCTCCGGAGGAAGTACATATTGAAGGAGGAGACGTGATGCCCTGGAATGACCATATCTTTATCGGAACCTATACGGCTGCGGATTATAAGAGCTACATCACAGCTAGGACCAATAGGGAGGCTGTGGAGTTTATCCGCGATATGTTTCCCCATAAAACTGTAAAATCCTTCGAGTTACGAAAATCCAATACGAACCCTAAAGAGAATGCCCTGCATTTGGATTGTTGTTTTCAACCAGTGGGGAAGGATAAGGCCATTTTGCACAAAAACGGGTTTTTGGTAGAGGAGGAGTACGAATATTTGGTGGATTATTTCGGGCCGGACAATATCTTTGAAATCGATAAGGAAGAAATGTACCAAATGTTCAGCAATGTATTTTCCATCTCGCCAGAAGTGGTGGTTTCTGAACGGAATTTTACCCGATTGAACCATTGGTTGCGTGATCAGGGTTTCACCGTTGAGGAAATTCCCTATGCAGAGATTGCCAAGCAAGAAGGGTTGTTGCGATGCAGCACCATGCCTTTGATCAGAGAATAATATAAACCTACTTCCTGCTGCCACAGGTAAGCCAAACACACACAACAGTTGAGAGCACAGATTACCAACACCATTCTTATGGTTCGTCCCGTGAGTTTTCGGATGAACGAACAAACGGCGGTCAATAATTATTTTCAGGAAGACCCACATCTAAAAAATACCGTGATCAACCAACGGGCTCAGGAGGAGTTCGACCAGTTTGTAAAAGTACTTCGAGGCCATGGCGTTAACGTCATTGTAGTAGAGGATACCTTGGAGCGCGACACCCCGGATTCCATTTTTCCGAACAATTGGGTTTCCTTTCATGAAAGCGGAACGGTTTGTATCTATCCCATGTTCGCAGAAAACCGCCGTAAGGAACGCCGAGAGGATATTTTGGATCTTTTGGAGGAGGAAGGATTTGTGATCAACGAAGTCATGGACTATACCGTTGCTGAGGAGGATGATGTTTTTTTGGAGGGAACAGGCAGTATTCTCATGGACAGGGTGAACCAAAAGGCCTATTGTGCGCTTTCGGAACGGGCTCACGAGGAACTGTTCATTGAATTCTGTGAGGATTTTGATTGTTTTCCGGTCATTTTCCATGCCAACCAGACTGTTGATGGCAAGCGCCTTCCCATTTATCATACCAATGTGATGATGGCTTTGGCGGAAACCTTTGCAGTCATCTGTTTGGATTCCATTGACGATAAAAAGGAACGCAAAAATGTGGTGGAGCATCTCAAAATGGATGGTAGGGAGATCATTGCCATCACCGAGGAACAAATGAACCACTTTGCAGGGAACATGTTGCAGGTTATCGGGGCCAAGGACCAACGTTATATGGTCATGAGTTCCCAGGCGTACAAAAGCCTTATGGACGCACAGATCAAGGCCATTGAAAAACATGGTCCCATCATCCACAGTTCTTTGGACACGATTGAGCTTTGTGGTGGGGGTAGTGCCCGTTGCATGATGGCAGAAGTGTTTTTACCCAAAACCAATTTACAATAAACAATGAACAGTTTACAATAAACAATTATCAATTATCAATGGGTTAGCACTATATGGTCGTTTTTTATAACTAAAATATCTTCAGCTTTAATGAATATGACCTGCATGATTGATCATATAATCAACTTTATTGAACATTGATAATTGATTATTGAGCATTGAATTGATTATCTTCGACCATGCGCAGAAATTTTGAAATTTTGGGTTTTACCATGTCGTGTTTTGCTGTGGTCACCCAATTGATTTTGATGCTTCATAACCGTGAAGCGAGCCTAGGCGAGACCTTGTTGCGCTTTCTGGGTTATTTTACCATCCTCACCAATACTTTGGTTGCTTTATACTTTGCCGTTCGGGTGTTTGGTCTTAAACGGCGTATGTGGGTTTTATTCCATAGAAGGGCGACCCCCATGGCACTTACCGCGTTCATTTTGGTGGTGGGATTGGTATACCAAGTGGCTTTGCGAAAAATTTGGAACCCTACCGGTTTGCAAATGATCGTGGATGAACTTTTGCACACTATCGTCCCCGTGTTCATGTACGTGTATTGGTTGATGTTCCAAGCCCGGAACTTGGTCATGTGGCAGGAGCTTCGCTCATGGTTGCTCTTTCCTGTGCTGTATTTGGGATGGGTACTGCTTAGGGGCTATTATTCCGGTTTTTATCCATACCCGTTCTTGAACATGGACCAGTTGGGAACTGGCACCCTTGTTTTGAACATTTCTATGGTATTGGCCTTGATGCTTTTGGTCATGGCAGCCCTTTATTTCCTCGGAAAACTCCTCCGACCGAAACAATGAACAATTTACAATAAGCAATAAACAGAAAGCAATTTCAAGTTGTTGTCCCTCTCTGTCATTTTGAGTCATGCCCTGAGCCCATTGAACGAGCCACACTCTGTCATTTTGAGCAAAGCGAAAAATCTCTAGGGGTTTGACACGCCTGCCCGCCGCAGGCAGGAATTGCACCAATTTTCACGAATATCCTAATTGTCATTTCGAGCCATGTCCTGAGCCCATTGAACGAGCCACACTCTGTCATTTTGAGCAAAGCGAAAAATCTCTAGGGGTTGACACGAATTACACTAATTTTCTCGAATATCCTAATTGTCATTTCGAACGAATGTGAGAAATCTAAACCCCTTTGGGATTTCTCAATCGTTGCGTTGCCCCTCATTTCGAAATGACACTTTCCGTCATGTTGTCCCGATAGCTATCGGGATTGTTTCAGCATCCCACTCTTCTTGGATGGGATTCCGTGTCAAGCACGGAATGACATTACCCTGTCCTTTTGAGCCATGTCCTGAGCATTGCGGAGGAACTGCGAAAAATCTAAACCCCTTGGGATTTCTCAATCGCTGCTTTGCACCTCATTTTTTGAATGACAGAATGTACCTGTCTGATGCTGATGGGGTTGTTACGGAAAAGCGTAAGTGATTTCAAACAAAAAAATGTATATTGGGTTGACTTTTAAAAGTGTACCTCCCCCCCCCCAATTTTACTTTAATAAAATACTCTCAAACCATATAAACTCCAAGTTTATCGCATGAATAATAAATTAATCAACCAATAATATGACTAGCAGAAAGATTACCTTCCACACTTTGAAAATGTTCAAAAAAAAGACAGATGATGTAATATTTGAAGACTTTGATTTTGATGATTTTGCAACTTGGTTTAATGGTTTGCAAGATGAAGATAAAATTTTCAACTTAAGTCAAAACAAGTTCACATCGATGGATCACATAAAATTGATTCCCCAAAGAGAAATTACCACTCACAAGAAGGCCTATTTTGGAATGATGAGTACTGGAAATTTTGGTTCAAGAAGAAATCTTAAAAATAGTGTTGATAATTCCAAACGACCTAATCCTAAAAAAATTGAGGAAGGCGAAGAGCAGGAGAATTATTTTATTTTAGCATTCAATTCAAATGGTGATATCGACATGATTATGCAGAATGCCGGACGGGGTATTAAATCGGTACAATTGAAAAATTATTTGGATAAATATTTTAATATTTATTTGACAAATCATTCGCTAACCAAAGAATTTAGATTAGTAGAAGGAACGGTTATTTCAACTCCTGACAAAATGATTGATAGATTGGATCGGGTAACTAAGACAAAGGTATATATTGATAAATCAATATTAGGAAAAGATGAATTGGATTTGGCAGAACGTACCTTGCAAGCAAGAGAAGATTTAATTATTGATGTTCGAGCAAGTAGAGGAAAAGATATTCGTGATCTGCTTCAGGATTTAAGACAAAAATTGGTATATAACTCAAAAATTGATAAATTATGGGTGGAGGGTAAGGATAATCACGGAAATGTAAGTCAATTTTATCTAAATCAGATACAGAAATCGACATATGTGACTATTGATATTGACCCTTCAACTGCCGCTCTTGTGCGAAGTGATGTTCGTAGGGAGTTGATAAAACTTCTTTAAATTGTATCGGAGCTATCTAATACTTATTAATGATTATCTTTTGACCGTTAGATGGAATGCTATTTTTGATATAGTATTACCATTTTTAGTGGCCGGATTGTGCTATGTTTTGATGACTCAAGACTTACTTGTTATTAATAGATCTTTTTTATCGGACATCCTTAGTGTGTTGGGAATTATTGCTGGATTTAGTGTGACCGCAATAGCTTTATTGGCAACTTCAGACAGTGAAGGAATTAAAGAACTAAAGCAAAAGCAAACCGGTTTATCAGTCGATGGTATCGAAATAAGTGCTTTTAGAAGATTTTATATATTAGTAAGCTATTCTGTTTTAATTTCTTTTATCGCAATTTTAATCAATGTTATAGGTTATCTCATCCCTTGGTCCCAATTAATTTCTCAAACTGCTATTATGATAATTAAATCATTGAATTTGTGGATGATTTTTCATATTTTTTTCATTAACATCCGAAACATTTCCTCCTTATACTTTGTTTATTTTACCAATACATAAAGTGTCGTATTGATTCAATATTTAGGGTAAATTATCCCCTCAACCCAACAACCAACCCTCTAAGCGCAGCCACTACCTGTTGCACTTCTTTTCTATCAAAAGTATTTTCTTCTAAATAAAACAACATCTCTATACCGTAATCTAGAACTTTTGCCAGTTCTTCCGGAGTGCCATAGGTATCTTCAATCCATTCCGATAAAGTAGTTTCCTTGCCCATCCTTACCTTTAGGTAAGCAAGTAAGGTATTTGAGTCAAAAGCCTGCATGCCATATATGGCAAGTCATCTAGCCAAAACCCAACAACTAAAAACTAGGAACTTAAAACTTAAAACCTACAACTAAAACCTACTGTTCTTCCTCCGAAACCGTAAAACCACGGATGGCCTGGTTGGGTTCCATAATGTTATAGCCCTTCCAAAACTCGGGATCATAGTTGGGCATATAGGTGGCCCGTACGGTTTTGTCTTCCTTGTAATTGGTAAAAGTGCCTTCGGCAATTTCTTCCTGGTTAAAGACCACCAATTCCCATTTATTGGTCATGTTCATGCGAAAATCGATGTTCAACAACAGCTCGTTCTGCTTGCGGCGACCTTTTACGTGCTTGTTCTTTTCCACCACTTTTAAAGGTCGGTCTACGGCAAAGTAGCGTCCTTCGGCAAAATCCATAAACTGAAGATCATATTTACCACTGGGCAATTTAGCAAAGCGCATGGTGCCCTTGTATACATTTTCACGGTAGGTAATGCCCAGCAATCTAAAATTGCGCAGGCGTTTCGTGTTCTCAAAGTCGAGGCGCATAATGGCAAAATCCTCAATGTTGATATACAGTCGGCCCCTAAAATCGGCACTGCTGCGCTTGGGTTCAAAGTCGATGACGTATACCCCGGCATCATTGATATCGGCATAGCCCACCAGTTTAAATTCGTACCGGTTCGTTTTTTCAACCAGGTCCAGTTTGGTGTCTTCTTTGTAGTAGAGTTGGCTCAACATTTCACGAAGTTCGCCCCGTTGGCTGTCCGTTAATCCGGAAATGCTGTCCTTTTGCATTTGCGCCTTCACCTTTTTCATCTGTTCCACCCGTTCGTCATCAAACGTATCGATGATGGAATCCACTTCTATCTTTTCACTAAAGATTCCCGATTTGATCTTGAGGTACGAACCCGGTTTCACGTTCTTTTTAAAAATCTCCTCCATGTGCTCGGCCAATTCCTCAAAAGAGCTCACGTCCCTTTTATCGAAAAGGTCTGCCGCCTTAAAAATATCGAGTTTGTACTTGGTGTGGTGCTTGTACAGGTCGCCCAAACTTTCGGTATAGTGATGCGCATTTTTGGGGATGGAGTTGGCAATACTGTCCATAAGTTCCTTGTTCAGTTCCTTGATGGACGATTTTTCAAACCCAAAATCCACTTTTTGCATATTGGCCAGTTCGGAGGTCCGAAGGAAAAAACGTTGCTTTATGGGGTCTTTGTTTACGTTCTGTGGAATGCGTTCCTTCATTTTCTCGATGATGTCATCCACCTCCAGTTCCTTGTCGAACACATACACCCCACTCAGTTCAATGGCTTTGGAATTTAGGAGGATGATGCTGTCCTGCAACTGTTCCAAAGAGTAACCCTTTTTCTCATACCCCATGGAAGTCACGTACACGGAATCGGGCAAAGTGGCACCTGCATCCAACACAAAACTGAATCGGCCTTCCTCGTTGGTGATCACGCCTTGGTGCTCTCCATATTGCACGGTGGCATAGGGAATGCCTTTTTGTGTCTTGGCATCTACCAAACGGGAACTTACGGTCTGTGCCGAGAGGGGCAAGCCTATGAAAAGGATAAATAGTAAATGGATCAGTGTTTTATTGATTGACATAGCTTTTTTTAAAGGTTCTACCATAAAGACACCTTTTTGGGGCCAAAGGTTGCTTCGGTGATTAGACGAGCTTTTGGGGAATTTGTGACAAAGAACGTCAAACAATATTCAATAAACAATTCACAATGAGCAATGAACCATACGGTTCTTTTGTTTTTTCAATAACTGAAAACTGCTAATTGGAAATTGTTCGTGCGATGTTCCGGATCATTCCTCCAAAGATGAAAACATGAAAAGGGAGCACGGAATACCAGTACAATCGGCCCCAAAGACCTTTAGGCCTAAAAGTAGCGGTTTGATACAATACGCCATCCACAATCTTAAATTCGAGCCAAGCTTCTCCCGGAGTCCTCATTTCTGCGAATAGCAGTAAACGTTTGGCTTTTCGGTCGGCCAATAGCACGCGCCAAAAGTCCAATGCATCTCCCGGATATAAGCGATCAGGATGTGTTCTACCGCGGCGCAACCCGGGTCCACCAGCGAGTTTATCCAGGAAACCCCTTACTTTCCAGAGCCAATTGCCATAATACCAGCCGGTTTCGCCACCAATTCGCCAAATATTGTCCAGAACGGTTTCCTCATTTTTAATGGCGAGAGATTTTCGGTCCTGCAGTACCCCAAATTTGGGAACTTGGATATAGGTTTCAAGGTCTTCCTTGATCTGTCCGCTGGCAATACTGTCTTTCCAACTGCTCACCACCAGATTCTGTTCAATTTTTTTAAAGGCCATCTCGATCGCTTCTTCATAGGTATGTGCCGGTACACCTAGCATTTCCTGTAATCGGTTATCCTTGGCCACTACTTCCATCTTCATGCTGTCCACAAGATTCACGGCCAGTTTATAAGAGGTTGAGGTAACAAAATACAGCCAATAGGAAGAAAGTTTGGGAGTCATCACGGGAACGGTAAGAATCCAATTCTTAAATCCCCGTACCTTGGCATAACGTTGCAACATATCCTTGTAGGTGAGGATGTCCGGACCACCAATATCGAACGATTGATCGTAGGTCTGCGGGTTTCCCAACACCTTGGTCAGAAATTGAATGACATCCCGGATGGCAATGGGCTGGGTTTTGGTGAGCACCCATTTTGGAGTGATCATTACAGGTAATTTTTCGCATAAATCTCGAATGATCTCAAAGGATGAGCTCCCGGAACCAACAATGATCCCCGCCCGCAAAACGGTCAATTGGAAAGAACCTTGGTAAAGGATGTCCTCCACATTTTTTCGGGAACTGAGGTGCCTTGAAAGTTGTTTGTCATTCACAATACCACTGAGATAGATGACCTGCTTGCATTGGGTCCCTTCCAGCAATGTATTAAAATGTCCGGCAGCTAGGGCCTCCTTTTCATCAAAATCGGTAATGGAAGATGCCATGGAATGGATCAGGTAATAGGCGGCATCAATATCGGATGGCAGCACTTGTGGGTCGGTAGGGTCCAAAAAATCCAGTTCCACCACTTCAATCTTTTTTCTGATGTTCGGATCTACCGATAATCGCTTCCCATCACGAACAGAGCAAACCACTTGATGGCCCATTTCCAATAAGTTGGGAAGTAGACGCATTCCAATATACCCGTTTGCACCAGTCAACAAGATCTTCATAGATCCTCAATATTGGTGGGCAAATTATCCGCGCGGTGGTCCAACAGTTTTCGAAAGAATTTTTGAACGGCCATACTATCCGAACGCACCTTGATGAAATGATGATCCATAAAAATGGAATAGACCGCTATATCTCCTTTATAAAGATTCAGTTTGTAGTAGGGTATGACCAGCCCGAAGGTTTCCAACAGTGATCGGAACCGGACAATGATACCCTTGGGCCGCAGTTCAATGTTGCAGGTGTCCAGGTTGTTGTCCAGAATCAACAGGTTATGGATTTCTGCGCTGGTTTCGGTTATAAAAAGCTTGGGGCTGCCAATGCCGCCCATGGCAAAGCGTTCCCTTAAGGGAAAGGGCTTGCCCACGGCCTCGTCTATTTTTTTGGTGATGTTTTTATCAGTGTACGAAACGTTCAATAGCATCTTTACAGTTTTTGGCCAAACCGCAACAGGTTTCCTTCTCCATCAAGGGCAGAAAACTCCCGAAGGCCCCAAGGTTTGTTACCTAAAGGTCCGTTGGGATGTACAACCCCCGTTTTTTTCAGTTCGGCGTAAAGTCCATCCACATCGGTCACATGGATGTAGCAGCTGGTGTTCTCTGGAAAAATCTTGTCGCTGCATTTGGCAATATGTAGTTCAATTTGATCCCTGCCGATTACGGCATAATGGTCATCTACCCAGCCCTGCTTGTCAAATCCAAATTTCTCTTGATAAAAAGTGACCGATTTTCGCACATCGAGGGCAAAGAGGACCGGAACGGCACGTTGTAAATGTTCCATCTGCTAGTTTTTTCTAAAATTACGGTTTCTAGGATGTCAACGCCACTCTAGATTGCCAAAAAAGGGCAAAAAATATGTAGTTTTGCAGGCTGAAAAGCCTTTTAGATGAGTTTGCAGAACGATTTGACCCAAAAAGTGATCGAGGCGGTAAAACAACTGTATCAAGTTGACCTGCCCACGGTGGAATTTCAACCTACCCGAAAGGATTTTGAGGGGGATATTACCGTGGTGGTATTCCCCATGTTACGCTTTGTTAAGGGAAATCCGGTTCAGATCGGTGCCCAGATCGGGGAATACTTGCAGGAACATGTGGATGAAGTGGCCAAATGCAATGTGGTCCAAGGCTTTTTGAATATTGTGATAGCAGAAAGCTATTATCTGAATTTCTTCAATAGCATTAAAGATGAGGTGGATTTCGGTTATGTGAAAACACCATCCAAAGGTGCTACCATGGTGGAGTATTCTTCACCCAATACCAACAAACCGTTGCACTTGGGGCATATCCGAAATAACTTATTGGGTTATTCGGTTGCTGAAATATTGAAGGCTTCCGGTAAGAAGGTGTACAAAGCGCAGATTATCAATGATCGTGGCATCCACATCTGTAAAAGCATGTTGGCCTGGCAAAAATTCGGTGATGGGGAGACCCCGGAATCCTCTGGAATAAAGGGGGATCACTTGGTGGGGAAATACTATGTGGCTTTCGATAAGGCCTATAAGGAACAGATTGCCGAATTAGTGGCAAGTGGGACACCCAAGGATAAAGCTGAGAAAGAAGCACCCATCTTGTTGGAAGCCCAGGAAATGCTCCGCAAATGGGAAGCCGGTGATGCAGAAGTAGTTTCCTTGTGGAAAACGATGAACGGTTGGGTGTATGAAGGTTTTGATACTACCTACAAGAACCTCGGGGTCGATTTTGATAAACTGTATTACGAGAGCGATACCTACTTGTTGGGTCGCGATGTGGTGAAGGATGGACTTGAAAAAGGGGTCTTCTTTAAAAAGGAGGATGGCAGTGTGTGGATCGACCTGACCGAAGATGGCTTGGACGAGAAAATTGTGTTGCGTTCCGATGGCACCGCGGTTTATATGACGCAAGACATTGGTACAGCCATCCAACGGGTAACCGATTTTCCGGATATCAACGGAATGGTGTACACGGTGGGAAACGAGCAGGACTATCACTTTAAGGTGTTGTTCCTTATCTTGAAAAAATTGGGATATAGTTGGGCCGAAAAGCTATATCACCTAAGTTATGGGATGGTGGACCTGCCCAGTGGAAAGATGAAGAGTAGGGAGGGTACCGTGGTGGATGCCGATGACCTGATTCAAAACATGGAGGAGACCGCCGAGACCATTTCCAAGGAACTGGGCAAACTGGATGGCTATTCCGAGGAAGAAAAACAAAAACTGTATAGAACCATAGGTTTGGGGGCGTTGAAATATTACATCCTAAAAGTGGATCCCAAAAAACGAATCCTGTTCAACCCTGAAGAGTCGGTGGATTTTCAAGGGAACACAGGTCCGTTCATCCAATATACCTATGCTAGAATCCAATCCATTCTAAGGAAGGCGGATTTTGACGTCTCGACTGCGCTCGACGTGACCATGGAGCTTCATGAAAAGGAAAAGGAACTGTTGAAGCAAATCCAATTGTTCCCGGAAACCATTCAACTTGCAGCTGAAAATTACAGTCCAGCCCTTATTGCCAATTATACCTACGATCTGGTTAAGGAGTTCAACTCATTTTACCAGCAAGTTTCCATTCTTGGGGAAACGGACGAGCAAAAGAAAAACTTCAGGGTACAGTTGTCCAAAAAAGTGGGTGAGGTGATTCAATCTGCCTTCAAACTTTTGGGGATTGAAGTGCCCGAGCGAATGTAATGCAGCAAATTTCCGAAGCAGATAAGCAGTTGGCAGCCATCATTTTGATGTGCGGACTCTTTTTTGTGTTGGCCAAGGCCATCTACGAGAATGTAGCCAAGGAACGCCTTACCCTTTTCAATCTGCTGCATCCCGTTAAAAAAATCACGGCCAAGGAGCGGCAGTTCATTTCCCAATTCTTGCAACCTTTCCATATTCTGAATCCGGATCAGCGGAGAAAATTTCTGGAACGTTTCGCTTGGTTCAAGTCCAAAAAGCCTTTTATTTTTTATGGCAACATTGAAAACAAGGAAGAGATCAAGGCGTATGTTACGGCTTCGGCAGTGCTGCTGACGCTAGGGATGAACAACTACCGGTTTGAGAAATCCATCGTACGGGTCATCATTTATCCGAGTAAATACTATTCCAAAATTTCGCGTCGGCACCATATCGGGGAATACAATCCAAGGTTGCGAACCTTGGTGTTTTCTGCGGAAGGTTTAAAGGACGGCTTCGGCATTCCCAATGACAATGTAAATTTGGGAGTTCATGAAGTGGCCCATGCCCTAATGATCGAGACATTGAGAAAGCCATCTTTTGAGGCCAAGAGTTTTCAAGTGGGTCTGGCCAAAATCAAGGAACTGTTCGAGTCCGATGCTTTTTCCGAACGGTTATCCCAATCCACTTATTTTAGGGAATACGGCCAAACCAATTTTGTGGAATTCTTTGCTGTGATCACAGAAAATTTTGTCGAAACCCCACAAATGTTCAGACAGGACTTTCCGGAGTTGTACGAAATTGTTAGAAGAATGTACAATTTCGATTTGAACGATACCAGTTGGAATCTCAGAAGTTGACCCTAAAACTCAGATTAGGGGTAATGCCCAACGATACATTGTCCACCGTTTCAATTTCGTCATCATCGTTTACCCGGTAGTATCTGTTCAGCGTATTTTTCCGATTGGTCAGGTTTAAAACCGAAAGGCCGGCATTGGCATTGATCCTCGGACTCAATCTAAAACTGTAAATGGCCGAGGCATCTGCCCTAAAATATTCGGGTAGTCTACTGGAGTTCGGGGATTTAAAGTTGATTCGGGAAGGGGTATAATCGGTATCCAAACCTTGGTCGCCATCCATGGGTTCGGTAAAGGGCTTGCCCGTTCTGTAGTTAAGACCAATGCTCAATTTTAAGTTGTTGTAAGTGTAGGTTCCAGCAAAGGTGACAGTGTGCCTAATGTCCAGATTATTGGGGAAATTTTGGGGTACAATGGAATCGAAAGTGTAATCGTTCTTGTTGTAGGCATAGCTTAACCAAGTGCTGTAATTCTCTCCTTTTTTATTGACGAGGAATTCAATACCCTTCACATCATAACTTCCAATTTCTCCAGAAAATTGGTACTGGTTCTGAAACCCTTGGGTACTGGTGCTGATACCATCCACTTGCTTATAGAAACCTTCCAGTCCCACATAAAAATGGTTCTTTTCGTAGTTCAGTCCCACAGAACCCTGCTTGCTTTTGGTCACCGGTAGGGAACTATCATTGGAGAGGATCCATCGGCGTTTCTCGATCCCCAAAAAGTTTTGTTCCAGGTCTACTACTTGGTTGGTGGTCTGGCTTTTGAATTCACCCAATACTTCGGCCCTTAGGTAATGGGCCAATTTAATGTTGAGATTCACCCTAGGTTCTATCAACAGTTTGGAGAAAGTGTTCAGGTTTTGAATAAAGTTGAATCTTGACCCGACCTTTGCGATAAAGGTATTTTCAGGCGAATGATAATCGAACTCCGTATAAGGAGCGTGTATTCTGATGACCCCTTTGATCTCGCTGTCGAAATTGGGCTCACTCAGCACCGTAGCATTTGTGATACCGGTCTCAATATATTGGTAGCCATTGTTCCAATTGAATTGGTCGGTCAATTGATAATCCGTGTTCAGTTTTACCGCGTTTTCAACGACTTCGTTTTTTTGGAACAATTGCTGGACCTGGTTCCCGAAAACGTTCTGCGCATCCAAGTTATATCGGGAATAATAGATGTTTAAATGTGAGGAGAACCTGCTGTTCCACTGACTTTGCAATTGCCCCCCAACGGAGAGGTTGTCCTGTTTCAATAGGCTGATATTGGTCTCCATGTCCGTGATATTGTTCTCCACGTATTTAAGGTTGTTCTTAATGTGGATGGCACTGAACCTTAATTGGTGATCATCATTGATGTTGTAGAGAATCTTTCCTGAAAAATCGTAAAAGAAGAAATCTTCCTTTCTTTGGATTTCATCATCAACCGAGTTATTGTTCTGGTCCGTAATCTCACTGTCCTGAAAAGCACGGTCAAAGAATTGGTTGTAGGTTGGGGAGTTCAAAAAATCGGTAGCGGATCGTCTTGCTGCAAACTGAATCCCCAATTTGTCGCTAAGGGGCACTTCGGTATAAAAATCCCCGCTGATGAGGTTAAACCCGGCCCCGCCTTTCCATTGTTCGGTAATTTTGTTGCTGGTTTCCATTTGGATCACGCCGCTTACCCCATCCCCATAAGCTGCAGGGGTCCCATTTTTGTAGATGGTCACTTGGTCCGTCAAATAAGGGTTGAAGGCAGATATCAATCCAAAGAAATGTCCGGATTGATACATTTTGATACCGTTCCATAACACAAGGTTCTGATCGTTGGTGCCACCCCTCACATTGATGTCGGATACCGTCTCATCAATGCTTTTGATGCCCGGTAGCGCTTGAACGGTCTGAAGGATATCAGGCTCGATCTGCCCTGGAAGAATCCCGAATTCGGCCGTGTTCAGGGTAATACTTGCGTCTTTTTCCTTGATGATACCTGTGGTAAGGAATTGGTAAACAACGACTTCGTTTAATTGTTCCATGTGCGGTGTCATCAAAATTTTGGGACACTCCCCGAGGCCCAAAAACTCAGAAACACTCATATTTTGGGTGAGGAATCCCAAATAGCGAATGCGTATGGAAGCCTCTTTGGGAACATCTTGTATGGTGAACTTCCCATCGTCGCCAGTTATCAGTGCCCTATTGGTTCCCAAGATTTCAACGGTGGCGCCGGGTATAGTATTGCTGGCAAAATTATCGAGTACCATTCCGCACAAATCAACGTGCGAGTTTTTAGTCAGGGTATAGTAGCGATCGTTGAGTTTTTTGTAGTGTATTTGAAATTGATTCTCGATATAGGAAAGGATGCCGTCCAAAGTATTCAATGTCTCGGGAACGGAAATGGTAAGGCCTTCCACATCTTCATTGATATAAGAGAATTTCACGTTGAAACGATTCTCCAAGGTTTTGATATAGGAAACAAGGGCAATGGAAGGTTGTTGTTCTTCTTGGGCATGGACGGAGACCATGCAAAATAAGAAGAACAAGAAACCCAATAAGAGGTTTGAATGCTTATTACGGCGTGTTCCCAGCATAAAAAAGTACGTTATCGCCTTCTACTCTGTACTTGATTTGAGACGGGGTACTTATACTTTTTAACGCCATATCGAGGTCTGTGTTGTTGAAGGTACCGGTAAAATATATCTCGGTATTCACATTTTGTGTGGAAACCTTTACATTGAACTGTCGCTCCAATTCGGCAAGAACGTATTTGAGCGGGATACGCTCAAAGCTACTTTCGTTGTTCATCCAAGCGGGTACATCTCCTTCAGGCATTGGGGATTCCACAATTTCACCATTGATGGCCATAAAAGAGGTGCCTGCCGGAAGCTTGGTTTCAATACCTTGGTAGCTTACGCTGACCAGACCTTCATAACAAGTGACTTCAAAAAAGTTTTGTCTGTTTTCCACATTGAACTGCGTGCCCAAAACGGCCACAGTACCGTGATCAGTGGAAACGGTGAATCTTTTTCCTTTGGAAACCTTAAAGAAGGCTTCCCCTTTGAGTTTAACGTCCCTTTGTTTGTCCCAATTCTTTTTGCTGTAGGAAACCTGCGATTCTGCGTTCAAAAATATTTCGGAAGCATCGGGTAGGGTCATTTCGGTACGTTGTGCAAGTTCCGTGGATACGGTTTCGTTCAAGGTATTCACATAGAAATAAGAACCTGCAAGCAATAGGGCAATCACTGCGGCCACCCGTAGGAATTTTTTAAAAGGACTCAAAATAATAACCTTGGGAGCGGTACCGATGCGCTCTTCTTTCAAACGCTCGAGGGCTTGGTCCACGTCAAAGTCGGGAGCCTTCAGGGTACTGGAGACCTCCTTCAGCTTTTGGTAGGAAGCATACTCGGCAGATGCTTTAAATTCTGCCAGCTCCTTATCCGAAAGCTCTCCGTTGAGCCACTTTGCCAAGTAATTTTCTTGCATGGTTTCTATGCTTTACCTTGTTATAACAATCAATTCGTAAAAAACCCTACTTCTATTTTGTTGAAAATCAACATTTTTAGAAAATAATGGTCTCATTCTATGTCAATTTTAAATCTTGGTGTTCTAAATAATTAAAAATCAATCACTTAAATTATATCCCATCTATATGCTCCCGCAGGCTTTTTAGGGCCAAATGCATCCTTTTTTCAATCGCTTTTACGCTAACGCCCTCCATTTCGGCAATTTCCGCATATTTCTTTCCATCCACCCGGTTGAGTAAAAAGGTCGTCCGCTGGTTTTCCGGCAATGCGTCCAGGGCATCATCCAATTTCTGCTTGTATTCCTTTTCTTCCATCAAAAATTCCGGCGATTCATGGGAGCGGTCGTTGGACGCATCGGCATACTTCATCCTAACCTTTTCTGCCTTGATCACATTCAAGTATAGGTTGTTGGCCACCGTGTACACAAATGATTTGGCTTTCTCCGGGCTCACCTTGGAACAGTTTTCCCAAAGCTTCACAAAAGCTTCCTGTACGGCATCGTGTGCCTTCTCCTCGTTGCCGAACTTATAGAAGATGTAATTGAATACCGTTTTGGAATGGGCCTTGAAAATGGAACTGAAAGTATGGTCTTCGCAGACGTTGCTCATGTTGCGGAAATTGTAATTCTACTCAAAGATATTTGAAAAAAATTAAGATAAAGTAGGGTTTTTTTTAAGACAGTTGTTTCACTACCGAATTATAACCCCAAAATTCAATTCGTTATGAAAAAGTTGATGAACAACATGTTGCGCGCAGCACTAGTTGTATTAGTTTTAAATTTTACATCCTGCCAAGAGGAATTTGAACAAGTTGGCGGGGGCACAGAGGAACAGACCATTTCTGCAAGTTCCTCCACGGCCGTATTGATTGAGGAAGCCTGTTCCCACGACGGTTCTTTTGACAACATTGTGGATGGTGCCAGTTGTTTCGCCGTCCAATTTCCATATACCGTAGAGGTGAATGGAGTTGAGGTGACCATCAATTCCGAAATAGACCTTAAACAAATCGAGGAAATTTTTGATGAACTCGATACCGATGACGATATCTTGAATATCGCTTTCCCAATCACCATTACCTTGGCCGATTTCAGTGAGATTACGATCAACAATATCGATGAACTCGAGGCAATGGCCCGAGAATGTCTGGAAGGCGGGGAAGATGATGACATCGAATGTATCGATTTTGTTTACCCTATAACCTTGTTCACCTTTGATTTGAACAACCAGCAGACCGGTCAGGTTCAAGTGGAAAGTGACAAAGGTATGCGTAGATTCTTTGCCGAGTTGGGAGATAACGAACTGGTGAGCATCGACTTTCCGATTACCCTTAAGAAATATGATGGCACCGAAGTAGTGGTAGAAAACAATGCAGAATTGGCTGCAGCTTTGGAAATGGCCAAAAATGAATGTGATGAGGATGATGACAACGATTACAATGATGACGATTTCACCAAAGAAGAATTGGATGCCTATTTGGTGGCCTGCCCATGGGAAGTTCGTCAGGTAATCAGGAACGAGGTGGACAGCACCGAACAGTATTTTGAGCAGATCATGACCTTTACCGAAGATGGAAATGTGGTAATCGGAGGAGGTGCCAGTGTTTCTTTGACCGGAACTTGGACCACGACCACAAACGACAATGGGGTATACTTGAGCCTCAATTTTGAGACTTTGGTGGACTTTAACCTAGAAGGTCAGGTATATGAACTTGAAGAAGGTGTCATTAAATTGTATAAGGATGGCGGTAACCGAATCGTACTTAAAAAACGTTGCGATGTCGACCCAATTGGGGAAACCGATCCCGATACCTTGAGGGCCATTTTGAACGAATGCCAGTGGGTGATCAAAAAAGTCAAAAACCAAGGAGAAGAAGTGGAAAGACTTTTGGGCTATCAATTTGAGTTCTCTGCGGAAGGAACCGTAACCTTGAGCAACGGTGTGGATGTTAAGGAAGGTACTTGGGAATTGGGCTACAACAGTCAAATGCAATTATCCCTTATGATTACCATGGGTGATGAAGCTGCAGTAAGTTTTGAGTGGCCGGTACGTGAACTGACCCAAACCCGATTGAAGTTTGAAATCACCGATACCGATTATGAAATGATCCTGCTGCGTGTGTGTAACGATAGTGCCGATGATGGGGATGTGGCCGAAATCAGGAACATTGCCATGGGTGGACCTTGGAATGTGGCCCTTTACAAAGAAGGTGAAGTGGATATGACCGCTTCCTACACCGGAATGGATTTTAATTTCAATGCCATGTATCAAGTTGAGGTATCTGTAAACGTCGACCCCATTGCCAATGGACTTTGGAGGGTGCTTCGCGACTCTGAGGATGGATTGAAATTTTACATCAACTTTGATAGTGTTGACGAGCTTGGAGACCTAACGGACGATTGGAAGATTGTTTCCGTGACCTCCACAAGAATTGAGCTCTCCGATGAGAGTAGTGATGGTACTGTTGAGACCTTAGTGTTTGAAAAACCATAAAGATTTTCCCCAATCTTTTTTAAAAAGAGGACGGCTCTCCCCAAAGCCGTCCTTTTCTTTTTTATTATTCTTAAATTTGTCCTTCCTTTAAAACAAAGAGAACCTATGTTCGACAATTTAAGCGAAAAACTGGATAAGGCACTCCACGTCCTCAAGGGGCATGGGCAGATTACGGAGATCAATGTTGCGGAGACCCTCAAAGAGGTTAGGAGGGCCCTGTTGGATGCTGACGTCAACTTTAAAATAGCCAAGGATTTTACCAACAGGGTAAAGGAAAAGGCACTGGGACAGGATGTATTGACCACCCTTCAACCAGGTCAATTGATGGTGAAGATCGTAAAGGACGAGCTTACCGAATTGATGGGCGGCGATGCCGAAGGAATCGACCTTTCAGGAAATCCTTCCATCATTTTAATGTCCGGTCTGCAAGGTTCCGGTAAAACCACTTTCTCTGGTAAGTTGGCCAATTTTCTCCAGAGTAAAAAGAGCAAGAAACCGTTATTGGTGGCCTGTGACGTATACCGACCCGCTGCGATCGATCAGTTGCACATCGTTGGGGAACAAATAGGCGTAGAGGTATATTCCGATCGGGAGAACAATGATCCTGTGGCCATCGCCAAGGCAGGTATTGCCCACGCCAAGAATTTGGGCTGTAATGTGGTCATTATCGATACCGCGGGTCGTTTGGCCGTGGATGAACAGATGATGGCCGAGATTGCCAACATCCACAAGGCGATCCAACCCCAAGAAACCTTGTTCGTGGTAGATGCCATGACGGGTCAGGATGCCGTGAACACTGCCAAGGCGTTCAACGATGTCTTGAATTTTGATGGGGTGATCCTAACCAAACTCGATGGTGATACCCGCGGTGGTGCCGCCATTTCCATCAAATCCGTGGTAAATAAACCGATCAAATTTATCGGTACGGGAGAAAAAATGGAGGCCATCGACGTATTCCATCCTTCCAGGATGGCCGATCGTATTTTGGGTATGGGAGATGTGGTTTCCTTGGTGGAGCGTGCTCAGGAGCAGTTTGATGAGGAACAGGCGCGAAAAATTCAAAAGAAAATTGCCAAGAACAAGTTCGGTTTTGACGATTTCTTGAGCCAGATACAACAGATCAAACGTATGGGGAACATGAAGGACCTTATCGGGATGATCCCTGGTGCCGGAAAGGCATTGAAAGGGTTGGATATCGATGACGATGCCTTCAAGCATATTGAGGCCATCATCCATTCCATGACCCCCACCGAACGCTCAACACCCACTTTGCTCAACGCTAGTAGAAAAAAACGGATTGCGGCAGGTAGTGGAACGTCCATCCAAGAGGTGAACCAATTGTTGAAACAATTTGACCAAATGAGCAAGATGATGAAGATGATGCAAGGTGGAGGGGGCAAAAAAATGATGCAGATGATGCAGAATATGCGTTGATTTTCAGACATCAGACATTTGATTCAGATAAACTTAATCAAACCAGATAACCGAGTAACCACAAACGCAAACTAAACCAATTGTCCATGGAAATCCTTGACGGAAAAAAGATATCGAACCAGATCAAAGAAGAAATTGCCGTTGAGGTGGCACAAATGAAGGAAAGAGGGGAGAAGGTCCCCCATTTGGCAGCCGTTTTGGTAGGGAACGATGGCGCCAGCCTTACCTATGTAGGCAGCAAAGTGCGCTCTTGCAAGAAAATCGGGTTCGAATCCACATTGATACACCTTCCTGAAGAAACTTCCGAAGAAGCGTTGTTGAAGCAGGTTCATGATTTGAACAACAACCCGGATATCGATGGTTATATCGTGCAATTGCCATTGCCCAAACATATTGACGAGGAAAAAGTTTTGATGGCCGTAGATCCTGACAAAGATGTGGATGGGTTTCACCCTACCAATTTTGGAAAAATGGCACTCGAGATGGAATCCTTTATCTCTGCCACTCCCTTTGGAATCATGGAGTTATTGGACCGCTACAATGTGGAAACGGAAGGCAAGCATACCGTAGTGATCGGACGTAGCCATATTGTCGGTAGGCCCATCAGTATTTTGATGAGTCAAAAAGGGAATCCAGGCAATGCAACGGTTACCCTGACCCATAGTCGTACCAAGGATATCAAGGCACTGACGCTTCAGGCTGATATTGTGATTTCTGCATTGGGGGTTCCCCATTTCTTAAAGGCGGATATGGTAAAAGACGGTGTGGTCGTCATAGACGTGGGTATTACCCGTGTGGCAGATGACTCACATGAAAAAGGATATTACATTACCGGCGATGTCGATTTTGAAAATGTAAGCAAAAAAGCATCCTACATCACGCCCGTTCCTGGGGGTGTTGGTCCTATGACCATTGCCATGCTCCTTAAAAATACATTGTTGGCGAGGGAACGCCACAAGGCCAAATAATTTAGTTCGGTTGTTCCTGAACAGTATCTACTACTTGGGTAGCTTGTTGTTCCTCATCTGGGTTGATGTAGTCAAATTCAGTATCGCTTTCATCATTGGTACAGCTCGATACGGCCATGGATGAGAACACAATGGTAATCAAAAGTAGAATTGTTTTCATAATCGTAAGATTTGGGATGGCCCTAGGGCCCGTTCTATGCACTTATAACGATTTGCCTGCTAAATTCTTGTTTTTCTGAACAAATATTCGATAACTTACTTCCTTGTAAATCAAACTATATGGCCAAAACGGTACGGAATAAGGTCGCTTGGGTGGTATTTGTATTGTTGGCCATCGGTATAGGCCTATATCCTTTGTTCTATCTTGTAACTTCTGGCGAGTTTGGGCTGCTTTTGGGTAAGGACGAGGCCATTCGTAATAGTGAGGTTTGGCGTTTGGCGTTCTACGGACATATCATTTTTGGCGGGTTGGCCTTGTTGTCTGGCTGGTCACAGTTCAGTAAAAAGCTTCGGGCCAAAAAACTGGAACTCCATAGAAACTTAGGTAAATTCTATGTGATTTCCGTTCTCGTCAGCGGTCTTTGTGGCATCTATTTGGGAATTTATGCCACAGGTGGCATCATTCCATCGGTTGGATTCATCAGTTTGGGGATTGTTTGGTTGTTCACCACTATAAGGGCCTATATGGCGGTGAGAAAGAAGGATTTGTCCCTTCACCAAGGGATGATGATCTATAGCTACGCTGCTTGTTTTGCTGCCGTGACTCTTCGCATTTGGTTACCCTTCCTCACTATAATCTTCGGTGAATTTTTACTCGCCTATAAAATCGTGGCATGGCTCTGTTGGGTGCCCAACATGGTTTTTGCCCATCTGTGGGTGCGAAAAAAAGGGCTTACCTTAGGCTGATCTATTTGGCGAACAATTGCCCCATATCCTTAAACGCTTTGAATTCCAGAGCATTTCCTGCAGGATCTAAAAAGAACATGGTGGCCTGTTCTCCTACTTCCCCCTTAAAACGGATGTAGGGTTCGATGACAAATTCGATGCCCTTGCCTTCCAGTTTCTTGGAAAAGGATTGAAAAGTATCCCAAGGCAAAACCACACCGTAATGGGGAACAGGAACATTTTTTCCATCCACTGGGTTGGTATGTAGCTCTTCTTCGGATTTGGGTTTGTAATGGATGACCAATTGGTGCCCAAAAAGATTGAAATCCACCCAATGATCGGCAGATCTTCCTTCCTCACATTCCAGTACTTCTCGGTAAAAGGTCCTACATTCATCCAAATTGTGAACGGGGATGGCCACATGAAAAGGGGTAATGTTTTGCATCTTCTATTTTTTCTGAAAATTAGGATAACTTTCTCAAGCTTCCAAAAATGAAATGATTTGATCGTTCACATCGTCTTGGTGCATGGAATGCCCCAAACCTTCGGTGCTGATTAAAGTACTGCCCTCCCAATTTTTGTTCACAGCCACCGAGGCGTGGTACGGGGTGATCTGATCCCATTTGTCATGGAACAAAAGTCCTTTTTTGCTGATGGATTGGGCAAATTTTGAAGTGGAGAACTCATTAATTTTGAAACCGAACCGATCTAGGATATAGGCATCGAGTTGTTTCATGACCCGATCATTGAACTTCAAGATGTTCTGAAAATGCTGCATGATCTCGTGAAACTCCGAAGGAGATCCGATGGTGACCATTTTCTCCACTTCCGGACTCGGATTTTTGTATTGGTTGTAGATGATGGTCATGCCGCCAACCGAATGCCCGATCAAATGTTTGGGGTTGTATTTTTTGACCATGTGGTTTACGGCAATCTCATAAAGTGGTACATACAAATGCTTGCCTGTAGAGTACCCATGGGAAGGTGCATCGAACGCAATGATGTTGAAATCGGCCTCCCGAAGCTTTTTGATGAGATTGCGCCACCGAAACGTATTGCTTTCCCAGCCATGGACCAATAAAACGGTTTCCTTGTTCCCGGGCCAATGATAGGACTGTATCTTATGTTCTGCCACTTCCTCCATTTCTAATTTGGCCCCGTTCAAATAGTCGGCCTGTTGTGGAAGTACCCTGCCTTTCCGAACGGTGCAAAATAAATGGAAAGCGCTATCGGCTGCCTTCTTAGGGGCGATCAAGGTGTACACGTTGTAGTATTGGCCGTAGGCCAATGGCATTATTTTGTTGAGCAGTTTTTTCATTAGGTTACTTTTTGTAACTTACTCTTGATTTGAAACTAAAATTACACATTCCTTTTTGAACAAGAAAGAGGTGACGAACTGAAAACTAGGTGTTTATATGGAAACTATTACTGAAAATCAGAAAGTTAGAACCGTAAAAAAATTGGAAAAAATGTTCGGGCATATCGATTATAGGAATCCGCCAGAACTTTGTCCCGTGCGTGATGTGATGTCGGTGGCTTCGGACCAGTGGAGCATTTTGATCTTGTTGTGGTTGGGATACTTTCCGGTTTTGCGGTTCAACAAGTTGAAAAAGTTTGTGTACGGCATTTCCAATAAAGTTTTAAGCCAACGCTTGAAAGTATTGGAAGCAGACGGCTATATTGAACGAAAGGCCTATCCTGAGGTGCCCATTCGCGTGGAATACAGCCTCACAGAATTTGGTAGGTCCTACGTGGAGAAATTGTTGGAGCTAGCGGAGTGGATGCACGACAATAGTCCCAAAGTCTTGGCTAATCGGGAACGTTATGGTCTGGTTTGATCTTGAATCCGGTTCCAAATGTCAAGGTACATTTTCCATTCACCATCTTCCTTTTTCCATATGACCACATATTTGCCTCTCCAATTAGCAATCGACCCATCCTTGTTTTCCGACTTTCCCTGGTAATATCCATAATCATGTGCATAGTTCCCAAAAAATTTGATTTCCAGGGGTAGGAGCTCATGATGAAGAATTTTAGTTCCTGCGCCTAACATCCAACGCTCTTTTATGGCTTCCCTACCCGATATGATATCCGTATTGTTTGGAAAAATTTTGGCATCCTTGGTATAGCTATTGGCTATGGTCTCAAAATCCCCATTCATATAAGCTTTGGAAAAAACTTTGGTTGCCGCAATGATCTTCCTCTTTTCTTTGTCGAAGCTGTTTTCAAATTTACTATTGGAACAATCAATTTTCCAGGTTGGGTAAACAAAGGATTCGCTTTTATCTACCCACTCGCCAATCCACTTAAATCCATCGCCATCCATTTCGGAAAAAGTAATCCTAAAAAAACCTTCAGTTCCGTTGGGGGCTTTTTGTTCTCGATATAAAATGATTTTGTCATCTTCCTTTTTGTTGCCCTCCCATACAGGTAATGAGGTGGCCACCGAGGGATAGCTATAGTAGTGCACATACCAGCGGGTACTATCTTGACTGAATTGACGGATGCTTCCCGAATAGGTTCCGTCCTCTTTCAAGGTTTCATCCTGTATGGCCATGCCGTTCATAATGTACTTGAACCGCCATATCATTTTCACGGGTTCTGCCCAAGATTGGTCCGGTTTTCTAACTTGTGAAAGGCATTGGCATTCCCCGATCAATGGGGCAAAATCTAATAGTTCCGATGGTGCTGCCGGATTGGGGAGCCCATAAGGATGCTCTTGGGAAGGTTCATATTGGTATTGGGCACAAAGTACAATGGGAAACAGGAAAACTAACAGGAAGAGGTTCTTCATTTGGATGGAAATTTCCTTAATTTACCAAATATGAACTTGCTATTCCTCTGTTTGGCAATAAATTAACAGCTCATTCCCATCCCAACATCAGATATTTCAACTTGGCATCATCAGGAATTTGGACCTCTTCAATATTGGAAGTGCTGAACCTAAGATTGCCGGGGAGTTCTTCCTTGTCAATTGTAAAATAGAGATTGCTTTCCTTTGGAAAGATTACGACACTGTTCAAAGTGGTCACAATCTTTTTGATGGAATACTTCTTTTTGATATCGGCAAAAGTACTCTTCAGTCCAATTCCCTTGTCAGAAATATACCTCGGGTCCATGATACGAACATTCTGGATGCCTTGGATGCTGTCCGAGCTTGGTGTTAACGAAAGCAAGTGTTTACCTCCCTTTTCGTAGATTTCTATCTTGTTCGATTTGGTTCCGGAAACTGCCCTTGTAGTGTCCATGACCACAGAATCTTGCGCGAACAGTGATTTCAATTCGCTCACCTTGGTGGATTGGGACATGGGCCCCACACTGGTTTCGGTTATTAAAAAGGTGGTTTCCTTTTCGCAGGATTGTACAAAAATAAGGCCCAATAGCAGGGCAATTGCTTTCGTGGTGTTTTTCATAAAATTATCGGATCACTTTTTTCAATACTCCCAAAACGCCCCTGATGAATGTAGCACTGGTCAATACTTTTACCACTGGGTTCATTCGGGTACTGCTACGGGATGTGGTTGTTCTTCTGGCTGTAGCTTTTTGCTCTTTTACTTTTTCGGCTTCCTTTTCAGCCTTCTCCATTTTTTCGTTCAAGATTTCATAGGCACTTTCCCGATCTACCTCTTCATTGTATTTTTTGATCAATTTGGATTTGGATAGCACTTCCTTGATCTCGGCATCGGTCAAAATATCCATTCGGCTCATGGGTGCCCGCATCATGGTGGCTGCCAATGGAGTAGGCCTTCCCTTCTCATCCAAAGCGGAGATAAGGGCTTCACCGGTACCCAATGAGGTCAATACTTCGGCAGTATCATAAAACTCGGAAATGGGATAGTTCTGTGCCGTTAATTTGATGGCTTTTCGGTCCTTTGCCGTAAATGCCCTAAGGGCATGCTGTACTTTCAACCCCAACTGGGCCAAAACATCGTCTGGTACATCGGTAGGGTTTTGGGTAACAAAATAAAGCCCGATTCCTTTGGAACGAATCAATTTTACAATGCTCTCTATTTGGTCCAAAAGTGCTTTGGAGGCATTGTCGAAAATCAAGTGGGCCTCATCAATGAACAGCACCAATTCAGGCCGGTCGCTATCACCCTGCTCGGGAAAAGTGGAGTATATTTCTGCCAAGAGGCTCAACATAAAGGTGGAGAACAATTTTGGGCGGTCTTGGATATCCGTCAATCGGATGATGTTCACATAACCCCTTCCATTTTCATCGATGCGGACCAGATCATCCACCTCAAAGGATTTTTCCCCAAAGAAAAGGTCGGCACCCTGCTGTTCCAATTCGATGATCTTTCTCAAGATGGTTCCCGTTGAACTGGTTGAAATACGACCATACGATGATTGGAATTCTTCCTTTCCTTCCTCAGTGGCGTACTGCAATACTTTTTTGAAATCCTTCAGGTCCAAAAGGGGTAGCTTATTGTCATCACAATATTTGAAAACCACAGCTACAATACCTTCCTGTGCTTCGGAAAGATCTAAAATCCTGGACAACAGTACGGGACCAAATTCCGATACCGTGGCACGCAAACGGATTCCGTCCTGTTCGGAAAGCGACATGATTTCCACAGGAAACCCTTTGGCCTCAAAGGGAAGCCCAATTTTGGCATGGCGTTCATCAATTTTAGGGTGTCCGGGGCTGGGCTGGGCAATACCGCTTAAATCACCCTTAAGGTCCATCAACAATACAGGGATGCCCTTGTCGGATAGATTTTCGGCCAAAACCTGCAATGTTTTGGTCTTCCCGGTACCTGTGGCCCCGGCGATCAGTCCATGTCGGTTAAGGGTCTTCAGGGGTATTTTCACAAAAGCATTGGTCATGGTTTCCCCATCCAACATGGCGGCTCCCATAACAATGGAATCACCTTTCATGGTATAGCCCTGTTCTATGTGTTCAAAGAATTTTTCTTTGTCGCCCATGGTGTACAATTTCCGATAAAAATAGGGTAATTTTAAGCAATACTAAAAACCGGAATATGAAACCTTTTCACTACGCTCTGTTGTGGTTATTGATGAGTGGGGTCATAGCCACCACTTATGCACAGGAAAATACCGATATTATTTTCCATAAGTCACATGAACCCAAAAAGCAAAATGCACCTTATAGTGATGCCGTTCAAGCAGGAAACACCTTCTATTTGGCTGGGCAATTAGGGATGGACCAAACAACAAGAACGTTGGTGGAAGGTGGCATTCAGGCCGAAACCGAGCAGGCCATAAAGAATATCGAAGCAGTTTTGGGACAACATGATCTGACCTTGGACAATGTGGTAAAATGTACCGTGATTCTGAGCGATATCTCCGATTTTGCTGCCTTCAACGAAGTCTACGCCCAATATTTCACCAAAAAACCGGCACGGACCACTTTTGCCGCCGGTGGTATTGCTGCTAATGGCAAGGTGGAAATTGATGTCATCGTCGTTAAATGACCTTGTCCGTCGTTATAATCTTAGTGTTCATCCAGTAATGTGTTTTCTGAGGGATAAGTTTGTATATTTCCGGCCACCGCATTAAAGAAATACATGCAATCTTGGTATCCAGGTAAGAGTAGGAAAGTTACCCTTCTAGTGTTGGGGCTTCTACTTTTTTGTCTCGATTTTGCCCAAGCTGCATACAATGTGGCTCCTGAAATCACTGCTGAAGGCAATCAAGTCTATTGCCCACTGTCCACTATCCCGATAGTGACGGATTTCAACATAATAGACCCGGATGATACTGAAATTGACGCCTTTTACATACAGATTTCAACAGGATATGAGCGTGGTTTCGATTCATTGACACTGCTCAATTCACATCCGAACATTACCGCCAGTTGGAACGATCAGGAAGGAAAGCTTACCCTTACCGGTATAGGTGGTGTTCCCATGTTATATACCGACCTTATTGCCGCAGTGAAAGATGTGGTTTTTGAGAGTACATCAGAATCACCAACGGAAGAAAAATTTTTCTCCTTTACCATTGGTAGTGCCAATTATCTCCCCGAAACTGGACATTATTACGAATATGTCCCTCAAGTGGGTATCAATTGGGAAGATGCCCGAGTTGCCGCACAAAACAGAACTTATTTTGGACTTCAAGGCTATTTGGTTACGGTGACATCGGCCGCTGAGGCACAAATTACGGGGGAACAAGCGGCAGGTACAGGTTGGATAGGGGGGTCGGACGCCCAAACCGAAGGGGTTTGGAAATGGATGACTGGTCCAGAAGCAGGACAGATATTCTGGAACGGTGACTATACGGGAAGCACTCCTAATTTCGCATTTTGGAACACCAACGAACCCAATAACCTTAATGATGAGGATTATGCCCACGTCACCGCGCCAGGAGTTGGGATTGCCGGGTCTTGGAACGATTTGCCCATTGGAGGAGGTGATGGGGACTATCAACCCAAAGGCTATGTGGTAGAATATGGTGGAATGCCAGGGGATCCTGTGCTAAACCTATCAGCGAGCACCAAGATTACCGTTCCCAAAATTTCAGCGACTTCTTCGGGTACGCGATGTGGCCCTGGTACGGTCATTCTTGAGGCAACTGCCACCTTGGGCCAAGTACTCTGGTATGATTCCGAAGGGAATAATCTAGGCTCCGGGGATAGTTTTGAGACCCCTTTTTTGGACAGTACAACTTCTTTTTATGCCTTGGCTTCCTACAATGGGTGTACAACGGGTCAAAAAGCTCTGGTTGAGGCTGAGGTGAAGATAGTGCCCGAAATCAATGATGGACTAACCATATCCAACTGTGATGGGGATGGTGTCCCCGATGGATTCACCAATTTTGACCTTACCCAATATCTCTATTTGTTGAGCGCGAATTATGAATCGTTTAATTTTTCGTTCTACTTCACCGAAATGGATGCAGAAAACGAGGTGAACCAAATTACCGCCAACAACTTTAACAATACGGTGGCTGACGAGCTTTTTTTCAGGGCCAATGGGGTAGGGCAGTACTGCCATGTTGTTGGGTCGCTATATCTTGAAGTGTCCACAACTTCGTTTCCTGAGGGATATAGTTACGATTTGCAAGCATGTGATCAAGGGGAAAGTGATGGCATTACCCAGTTTAACCTGCAAGATGCGGAGGCCGATATGTTGGCGCAGTTTCCTTCGGAAAACGGGCTAACGGTTACCTTTTACCAGACGGAAGATGATGCACTTTATATGCGGAACGAGATAAGCAATACAGGAATGTATTCCAACAGTGTTCCCTATTCCGAAACCTTGTTCGTTCGGGTAGATGATGAAGGTTCGGGCACCTGTTTTGGAGTGGGGGAATATCTTACCTTGACCGTATGGCCCATTCCGTCTTTTGAGTTGAATGAAACGTATTCCTTTTGTACTGTAGGACAAGTTGAGGTTTCGCCCATGAATGCAGCAGGTAATTACACATATTCTTGGCGAAATGAGGGTAATAACGAAATAGGAACAGGAGCTACCATTTCTATTTCTGAAGTGGGAAGCTATAGTGCTATAGCTACTTCCGAAGAAGGTTGTGCATCGGCACCGGTCCATTTTGAAGTGACCGAATCAGGTCCACCCCATTTGTTGCCGGAATATGTTCTGGTGGACGATGACGGGGATACGGGTACCATAACCATTCTGCATGAGAAAGGGGAGTTGGGTCTGGGAGAATATGAGTTTTTCTTGGATAGTCTCTACGGTTCGGAAGGAGCAACCTCGGAATTTACCAATGTAGAACCAGGCCTACATACCCTCTACGCCGTGGATAAAAACGGCTGTGGAATGGATTGGATCCAAGTAGGGGTGGTGGGCGTTCCCAAATTTTTCTCGCCCAATGATGATGGTGTCAATGATATCCTTGGAATAAAAGGGATTACCAGCGAATTTTATCAGGAAGGCAGTTTTTCTGTCTTTGACAGGTATGGTAAACTTTTGGTTCAATTGGACCCCATGCTTCATGGTTGGACCGGTTTTTATAATGGACGGCCCTTGCCGCCATCCGATTATTGGTATGTGCTGCAGTTGGTGGACCATGATGGTGCCATCCATCTCAAAAAAGGACATTTCACCCTAAAGCAATAATAAAAAGATAGCTGGGAATCAACGGGCAGAAACGTATCTTTGCACCATGGTTGAAAACAACGTGATGGAATTGGTGGAAAAGGGACTGATGTTGCCTTTAATGGAAGAATTTTATACCATTCAAGGAGAGGGGTTCCATAAAGGAACAGCGGCCTACTTTATTCGGGTAGGTGGTTGTGATGTGGGTTGCCATTGGTGTGATGTGAAGGAAAGTTGGAACGCTGAAACGCACCCTCCAACCGACATTGAAAGTATCATTTCCAATGCCGAGAAATATTCCGATACCATTGTGATTACGGGAGGTGAGCCGTTAACTTGGGACATGGGTCCCCTTACCGAAGGGCTAAAGGCCAAAAAGATGAAGACACACATTGAAACTTCTGGGGCCTATCCACTCACAGGGGTATGGGATTGGATTTGTCTGTCCCCTAAAAAGAACAAACTGCCCGTGGGCGATGTGCATCAAAAAGCGGATGAATTGAAAGTCATCGTCTACAACAAACACGATTTTATCTTTGCCGAAGAACAGGCTGCGCAAGTAAGTGAGGATTGTATCCTTTACCTACAACCGGAATGGAGCGTGCGAGACAAAATGGTACCCTTGATCGTGGACTATGTGATGCAACATCCCAAATGGAAGGTTTCCCTACAGACCCATAAATATTTGAATATCCCTTAAGCAAGACTTTAGCGACCACCATATTTTTGGAGGTCCAGCAGGCATTCCGAATCAAATTCCGGGATGGAGGCCAAGCCTTTGGATGCCCGGTTCTGCATGGTCTTCAATAAGGAAGTCCCAAATTCAAGTTCGGCACGCATCAAACAACCGGCCACATTGCAGTGGTTGGAAGCATCCGGATCTTCATGGTCGTTGACCGATTGGGTGCTTAGGTTGACCAAGCCAAACAAATGCCCAAATTCATGGAACAAGGTAGCGGTCTCCACATCGGCAACAGTTACTGCAGAACTGGCATTGGCCAAATCCCTAATGGTGGCCTCATATGCGATCATGGAGGTATTTCGATATACAGCACCCAATGTTACCGTCCCTTTATCCGGATCATCAGAATCTGAAGGAGCATCGGCAAAGTAGATGTAAATGGCCAAGGTGGAGCCGTCGTTGTATTCGGTCCTATTTTTGTTTTCCAAGTCGACCACTTCATCAAGGGTCAACGTTTCTTCACCTGGAGAAGTCAGGGGCGTGTATTTGAACTCAATGTTTTCCTTGTAAGTACGGGCCCGTAAAAAATCCTCAAAATTGCTAATGGCCTCCGTTGTAGGTTGATTTCCAGAAACGTAACCTATCTCAATCAACAGTTTATCAAAATTGGCATTGGCAAGCAGATCGCTCGCAGAAGCCCCTGTGGTCAATCGGTTTCCAGATTTGTCAATAGTGGAGGAGGAGTTGGAAGATGTAATATCGGAATCCTTGGAGCATCCGATCAATAAAATCAATCCAAATACGATGTACAGTGCATTTCTCTTTTTCATATATAGCAAATATAAAATAGAACGTTCCATATCGGAATCTATTACTTTTTATGGGTGAGTCTAGCCAAATAGTCGTAATGTTCACCGGAAACCATCAGTTCGCATTGCAATCCATTGGCCCAACAGGCATTTTGCAAGGTGTTGTAGTCCAAATAAATCCAATCAAATGGTTCACTTTTTAAACCTTTGTACTGCATGGTAAATGTTACCTCACCATAATATTTCCCGTTGTTGGGAATCCAATAGCCGCCATCCTCATCTTCATCAAACATATAGATGATATCGCTGGAATCCAACAATATTTGTCCATTGGGCCGCAACAATGAGGCCAAATGTTGCAAGAATGCGGTTAAATTACTTAGGGTACCTGCCAAACCGATGCCGTTCATCAGCAAAAGAAGGGTATCGAAGGTTTCTTCTGAATAGTCCAAAATATTGCTCAACACGGCTTTTTGCACGCCTCTTTCTTTTGCGACCGTAATACAGCCTTCGGAATTGTCCACAGCGGTCACATCGAATCCCTTATTTTGAAGGTGCAATGCATGGCTTCCTGCACCGCAGCCAATGTCCAGAATCTTTCCCTTGGCCAGTTTAAGGGCTTTTTGCTCGACTTTGGGCATCTCTTTGAAATCGCGAAACAAATAGGGAACCGGAATCACATCCTCTTCATCCAATGAGGAAAAAGTTTTGATGTCCTCTGTATAGTTTCCTTGTTGAAAGTCCATGACGGCCTTGCCTAAAACATCTGCCATGAAATTGGTGTTTTTACAAAGGTGGGACTTTAATTGCAGAGAAAAGTTTAATTTGGATAAGTTTGTGCAATATGGATGAAATTCTTGAAGGATTGCTACAAAAGGCCAAGGAGAAGCATGCGGAGAACAAAAAATTCTTCAGCAAGCTAAAACAGCGTCCGCCCAAGGACCTGGATTATGTAATGCAAGGACTTCACGACGCAGAATTTGAACGCACGGATTGCCTCACCTGTGCCAATTGTTGCAAGACCACAGGTCCTCTTTTCACCAATGCCGATGTGGAACGGATAGCAAAACATTTCCGGATGAAGCCTTCACAGTTCATCGATACCTACCTCAGGGTTGATGAAGAGAACGATTACGTGCTTCAAAGCGTGCCCTGCACTTTTTTGGGAGCCGATAATTACTGTTCCATTTACGAAGTTAGACCCAAGGCCTGTCGCGAGTTTCCACATACCGACCGCAAAAAATTCCAACAGATCAGTAACCTCACCTTAAAAAATGTAGCCATTTGTCCGGCGGCTTTTAACATTGTTGAAGCGATGAAAAAAAGCATAAAATTTTGACGATTGCTTATATTTGAGCGTATGGAGCAGATCATTTCATACTTTGAGACCATTCCCTCCTCACACCGAAGCCTTATTTTGGTAGGGGGAATCACTTTTTTCTGGATTTTGGAAGGCATTATGCCATTGTTTGGTACTCCCTACAAAAAATGGCGGCACTCCGTTCCCAACTTCTTTTTGACCATGACCACGATCATCGTGAATTTTCCGCTCGCCTTTCTGTTGCTCAAGACTTCGGATTGGGCCGTGGAAAACCAATTTGGTATTATCAATTGGTTGCCAGCAATGCCTTTGTGGTTGTACGTTCTGCTCGGGGTCATGTTGTTGGACTTGATTGGAGCCTATGCTGCCCATTGGGTGGAGCATAAAGTAAAACCGCTTTGGATGGTGCATTTGGTACACCATTCAGACCATCATGTGGATACCACAACGGCCAATAGACACCATCCATTGGAGAGTTTGATACGCTATGCCTTTACCTTGGCCGGAGTTTTGATCGTGGGCGCTCCCATCGGTGTCATTATGCTCTATCAAAGTTTGTCCGTGGTGTTTTCACAATTTAACCATGCCAATATAAGATTGCCCAAAAAGGTGGATAATGCCATCAGTTGGTTTGTGGTGAGCCCGGATATGCACAAAGTGCACCATCATTATCAATTACCTTATACCGATTCCAACTATGGAAATATTTTTGCCATATGGGACAGAATGTTCGGAACTTATATGACCATGGATGTGAAGGATATCGTATATGGAGTGGATACGTTTCCCGATGAAAAGGAAAACAGCAGTATTGCTGGACTCCTAAAACAGCCGTTTCACAAATACCGAAGACCTACAACCGAGCCAAGGAAGGTCATCTCGAAAGGAAATGTATAACAGCAGTTGTGAAATGTCACGAAGCGTTAGATTTTTCACTTGCTCCTTCGACTTCGCTCAGGATACTAGCTCAAAATGACATTTAAACGATTTGTGCGAATTTGTGTAATTCGTGTCGAGGCGATGAATGAAGGTTTCCACGTATTCCTTTTAAAAAAGACAAGCAATATATAATGCTAAACTATTCGTAGATTAAATACTTTGCCCTAATTTTTTTGAAATTTTCCAGGTCGTCTTGCCACGTAGCCTTGATTTCTGCTTCGGAAAGTCCGGCCTCAATTTGTTGTTGCAACACAGGTGTTCCCGCATGTTTGGTGAATCCACTGGTCAGGAAGAATTTGGACTTGTCCATGGTGTTTTTATAGGCGTCGATGACCCATCGTAAGGTCATTTCGTTCATTCTTGGTAATTGTGACAGGTCTTTGCCATAACAGATTTTTCCTTCCTCTTTGGGATGTTTGGAACCAAAATTGGGCTCGGGTACATAAGTGAAATCGTATTGGGTACTGTCCATAAAGGAAGCCCCATATCGTTGAAACTGAAACTCCGTGCCCCGCCCAGCGTTTACGTTGGTACCTTCAAAAAGTCCTAAACTAGGGTATAAGGTGATTGAAACATCGTTGGGAAGGTTGGGAGAGGGGCGAATGGGTAAATGATACTCGGAAGCGTGGGTATAGTTTTCAAGTTGGATAACCGTTAAATCCGCTTTGTTGCCATTTTCCAGCCAACCTTCACCATTGAGCATTTGGGCATATTCACCCATGGTCATTCCATACACCAATGGAATCGGTTGCAGGCCCAAATAACTGGCATGTTCCTTCATCATGGTGGGTCCATCCACATAATGTCCGTTCGGGTTGGGTCGATCAAGCACTATGATGGGTGTTCCATGTTCCGCGCAGGCTTCCATCACCAATTGGAGTGTAGCGATAAAAGTGTAAAAGCGGACCCCAACATCCTGAATGTCAAATACCACCACATCCAATTCGTCCAACTGTTCCTTGGAGGGTTTTCGGTTTTTTCCATAAAGGGAGATGATGGGTACCCCGGTTTTGGCATCCATACCATCTTTCACATGTTCCCCAGCATCGGCAGTGCCACGAAATCCGTGTTCCGGGGCAAAAACTTTTTTTACATCAACCCCAAGTGAAACCAAAGAATCCACCAAGTGGGTGTACCCTTTGTCATGAAAAATTGCGCTGGTGGGATTCGCTACAATACCCACCTTCTTGCCTTGTAGCATGGGCAGGTATACTTCCGTGCGGTTTGCAGCTACTTTTATTTCTGCAGAAGGAGTGGAAATTACCTCCGATGGTGGGATATCAGCTTGTTTTTGCTGGCCCTTGCAACAAGAAAGCGCCAAAAACAATAAGAAAACAGTACTTTTGAGATTAGATAAAATGGGCATTCGTTGAATTTAGAATTGTTTATTGCCAAACGCCTGATTACAGGGAAGGAACATAAAATTAGTATTTCCGCCCCTATAATAAAAATCGCCATTGCTGCAATTGCGATCGGTGTGGTCATGATGCTCATCGCCATAGCCACAGGTGTCGGGTTGAAAAACAAAATTCGTGAAAAGGTCTCGGCTTTCAATGGCCATATCCAGATTTCCAACTACGACAATAATACTTCCGAAGTTTCCGTTTCACCGATTTCAATCCATCAAGATTTTTATCCCGAGTTCAAAAATGTGGATGGGGTACGCCATGTGCAGGCCGTTGCCACCAAAGGTGGAATCATCCGCACCGAGGATACCTTTGAAGGAATGCTGGCCAAAGGTGTCGGCCCCGATTATGATTGGAGCGCCTTTAAGGAATATCTGGTGGAGGGTAGATTGCCGGACTATACCGGAAAGCTCAACGATGAGGTGTTGATTTCACGGATGATGGCCAATCGGTTGCAGTTGGGTGTTGGCGACAGCTTTTTTTCCTTCTTTTTAAAGGATGGGGATGCTTCCCAGATTCCCAATAACCGAAAGTTCAAGATTGTTGGCATTTATGATAGCGGATTTGAGGAATTTGATGCCACTTATGTCTTTGTGGACATTCGTCATATTCAGCGGATGAACAAATGGGAAGATGATCAGGTCGGTAATTTTGAGGTGTTTCTGGATGATTTTGATCAATTGGAAGAAAAGAGCAATGAAATCTACGGCAAAACGGTTTCCAGCCTTGATACCCAGAACATCAAGACCAAATACTATCGCATTTTTGAGTGGATCGGCCTGTTTGATTTTAACATCGCGCTGATCATTGGGATTATGATCATTGTAGGGGGTATAAACATGATTACGGCACTCTTGGTGTTGATTCTGGAGCGCACCCAAATGATTGGAATCTTAAAAGCACTGGGGTCTGCCAATTGGAGCATCCGAAAAGTGTTTTTGTACAATGCGGCCTACTTGATTGCCATTGGACTGTTCTGGGGTAATTTGATCGGATTGGGGGTCATTTTCCTTCAGGGCAAATACCGCATGTTCAAGTTCCCAAATCCAGAGGAATATTACATTGAATACATTCCGGTCCATATGGATGTTCCAACCATATTATTGCTTAACATCGGGGTCATGTTCTTGTGCCTTTTGATGCTTCTGGTCCCATCGTACATCATCACCAAAATTACGCCGGTAAAGGCTATCCAGTTTGAGTGATAGCTGTGTCTTTCCTTTTAAATTGATACATTAGGGGTAAAATAACTACCATGACCCTAAAACCGATTATCTCCTCAGTTTGCCTTGTATTGGCCTTTACCGTAACGGCCCAAAAATTGACCTGGACCGAAAAAAAGATTGTTGCCACGATTGAAAAGAACAGCGACGAAGCCATTTCATTTTTGGAAAAAGTGGTGAATATAAACAGCGGTACTTTAAATGCGGAAGGCGTAAAGGAAGTGGGCATGGTGTTCAAAGATGCGTTTGATGACATTGGTTTTGAGACCAAATGGATCGACATGCCTGCCGAAATGGATCGTGCAGGACATTTGTTCGCGGAAACTTCAGGCAACAAAGGCAAGAAATTGGTATTGGTAGGTCATTTAGATACCGTTTTTGAAGAGGATAGTCCGTTCCAAAAATTCGAAAGGGTCAATGACAGCATTGCCCACGCACCAGGCGGTAACGATATGAAAGGCGGGGATGTGATTGTGCTCTATGCCCTAAAGGCATTATACGATAATGGCTTGTTGAACGATGCCCAAATTATCGTCGCTTTTACGGGGGACGAAGAAAGTACAGGGAAACCGTTGGATATCAGTCGGAAGGATCTAATCGAAGCTGCCCAAAGGAGTGATGTTGCCTTGGGATTTGAAACATCCACAGGGTTTAATTATGCCACGGTAGCGCGCAGGGGAGCCTCTGGATGGGAGGTGGAAGTAGAGGGTAAACGAGCCCATTCCTCAGGTATCTTTAGTGAGAATACCGGTGCGGGTGCCATTTTTGAAATGTCGCGAATTCTTCATGAATTCTATACCGATGTAAAAGGTGAAGATCTGTTGACCTTCAATCCAGGGATATTGTTGGGAGGTACCTTTGTAAATTATGATCCTTCCACAGGTAAGGGAGATGCCTTTGGAAAAAGCAATGTGGTAGCCCAAAAAGCGATTGTAAAAGGAGGTCTCCGATTTATTTCCGAAGAACAAAAAGAAAGGGCACGTGAAAAGATGAGGGAAATTGTAGGCAACAATCTTCCCAAAACTTCTGCCACGGTCAGCTTTACGGATAGCTATCCTGCCATGCAGCCCACTGAGGGAAATATGGGATTGTTGGGTATTTTGAACGAGGTAAGCCTTGATCTGGGTCAAGGGGAAGTGTTGGCCTATGATCCAGGAAGACGGGGAGCTGCGGACGTTTCCTTTATAGCCGAATATGTGGATTGTTTGGATGGATTGGGGACCATGGGGTCAGGGGCGCATACTCCTGAAGAAACCGTGAACCTGAACACCATCAACGATCTCACCAAACGGACTGCCATTTTAATTTACCGATTGATAAACGCCAAATAATGGTCAAATTAAAAAACAAAGATTGCACGGTTGGCATAGATGCTGGCGAGTTGGTCAGTTTTGTGTGCGATGGCCATGAATTTATCCATCAAAAAGGAAGTCCTGGTTGGGGAAGTAGTGATACAGAGATGTTCCCGGTCATTGGTCCTTTGGACAAGGCCAATTTTAGGATTCAAACTCCTAAAGGGGAAGCTATCCAGGACCAGCATGGGTTGTTGAGACAAATCCCTTATGAATTGATTTTACAAACAGAATCTACCGCTGTTTTTGTAAAGGAATACCTAGCGGGTACCAAAGTGAAAAATTCCAAATACCCTGCAAAATCTACCGAACCTTTCATGGACTGGCCCTACAGTTTCCGATTTGAAAAATCCTTTGAATTGAAGGAGGGAGCATTGGAAATTGTTTTTCGGATTTCTGGGGAAGAAGGCATGCCGTTTATGTTGGGATACCATCCCGCTTTCAAGCTCCATACCGATACCCCTGTGATTATTGCTAATGATCAGAAAATCTCTTTGGATGAGGTTTTGGCCGTGGGCAGTCGGGCATTTCAGGTTCCGGATTGTACTGCTGTCACTTTGAAGGATAAAAAAAACATAACTATAGAAACCAAAGGTTTTGGGCATTTCATGTGCTGGACGGAAGTAAGGAATATGATCTGTATCGAGCCGATTTCCTTTTATCCCTACGCAGTGGAACAAAAAGATTTGGACAAAGGGTTTCAATACCTAAAGGACAAGGCTGAATTCAAGGTCGTGATAAAACCAAACTTGTAGCCTAGCTGAATTTTTTCTGGAGTTCTTGCACAACTTTTTCGGTCTTAACATTGCGCTCCTGTCTTTTTAAGATGGTAGGTTGCGCTTGTCTCACATCGCAATTGGCAATGGAACAACGTTCGCAGGTAACGCCTACCTCATAGGTTTTGATGGCGGGGTCATCCAAAAAGACTACTTTTTTCCTTAGTTCGGCATTGATGAGCAATCCCAAACTTACGCTTCGGTACTCATCTTTTTTAAAGGGGTCGACGGTGGCACTGGAAAAAATCAAATAGGAAAGACCATCACTGGGATAATGTGAAATCTGTATATCCATGTGGTGCTCTTCCTCGGTTTTGGCAATTTCCTGCAACACCCGAATGGATACCCAACGCCTGCAATACTTTTCATTGGTTTCATTGCCGTGGGGCGAATGATGATGGGTCAAATGGAGTTCTTTGGTAATATCAAAACGGTTGGAGTTCTTTTTATGGCTCAACCGAAGAAAGAAAAGGTTCTCCAAATGGTAATCGTTCGGCAGAATATTGGTCAAACGTTGATAAAGTGATTCTGGGGAGGCGTTGTAATAATTTTTGATTCCTGTTAAAAAGGTCTTGTCGAACTTGGGTTTGGACAAGAAAGAATCCACGTGTTTCTTGATCAAATCCCTGGGGATGACCAATGCTCCTGCAAAGTAAGAGGCATAAAAATTATTGAGTACTTGATCAAAATTGTGGAATTTGATCCATGTGAACGTGTAAAGGCGCTCCTCGATATTCAAAAAATTATAACCGATTTCCTTGGCGTAGATGAAGGTACGTTGGGCTTCATCAATATGGTTGGCCACCAAAAGGGTTTTGGTCTTGGGTATGAACATGGAGCGTAGGTTGTCCAATTCCTTGTACTTGGTCAGCTCCTCATTATTGATGGTATACCCATACTCTTCCACCAAAATTTCTTCCAGTTCCGATGAACTTACCGATTTTTTCAAGTCCACTTGGTATGCTTTGGCAAACTGGAGAGCGGAATCTTCCAAGTCTGGAAAAAAATTGTTGCTGGCTTCTTGAAAGGAACGGAGGGAAGCCAAATAAAAGTTTTCCTTCCCAAAGTTATAATGCTTGGCGATTTCTATGATGGTGCTGATAAAGGCATTCACCTTGGTCGGGGCGTTGGCAACAATATCGATCAGATCACTTTCCTTGATTCCGAACAGTTCCAAGGGCAACTCCTTGAAAACTTTGGATTGTAGCAATTCGCCAACAGGAGCCAAGTTTTTGTCCAATTTTAAGGAAACCAAGCTGTCATAGGGCACTTCCAGCTTTTCTGCCAGTAGGGCGATCTTATCCGTTTTAGGGTATTTCTTGCCTTTTTCAATCTCGTTCAGGTACGATTTTGAAAGTCCTGTAAGCTTGGAAAGACCGAACAGGGATAGCTTTCGCTTGGTCCTTACCTGCTTCAATTTTAGGCCAAAAATCAATTTGATGTACTCCTCTTCCATTTTTCTTGATCAAAGATAGGGTATTTTGCGAATCTTATAAAAATAGCGAACAAATATAAAAAAGCGAACGTTCGCTTGTTTTTCTCAAACGTTTGCGTTAATCTTGTTGAACAAAATGATACTGTTATGGAAGAAGCATTGATTACCAGTACACAATTGCAGTTTGCAAAGGAGGTGGAGCACTATTATCCAGAGCTGTTGACCGATGGCGCCTTGGAGTTTTTGATCGCATTGCACCAAAAATTCAATAGGTCCAGATTGCAGTTATTGGAAGAACGGGCAAAACGACAAGTACAATTTGATTTGGGTGAATTCCCAAATTTTTTGCCTGAAACCGAACAGACAAGGACTGCCAATTGGAGGGTGAAACATATCCCGGATGATTTAAGGGACCGACGCGTGGAGATTACCGGGCCCGTGGATCGCAAGATGGTCATCAATGCCTTGAATTCTGGCGCCAAAACTTTTATGGCCGATTTTGAGGACAGTAATGCACCCACTTGGCACAATTGTATGCAGGGGCAACAAAATTTGATCGATGCCAATAATAGGTCCATTTCTTATTTTGACTCCAAAAAGGGAAAAAGCTATGAATTGAACGATGAGGTGGCCGTTCTTTTGGTTCGCCCTCGGGGTCTTCATTTGAATGAAAGACATATTCTCATCAATGGAGAAGTGACCTCGGGAAGTTTGGTGGATTTTGGACTGTACGTTTACCATAACTCGGGTATCCTGAGAAGAAGAGGTTCGGCTCCCTATTTTTATCTACCAAAATTGGAACATTATTTAGAGGCTAGATGGTGGAATGATGTGTTCACTTTTGCCGAGGAATACATCGGTATTCCAGTAGGGACGTACAAAGCCACGGTATTGATAGAGACCATTACGGCAAGCTTTCAGTTGGACGAGATCATTTACGAACTCAAGAACCACATCGTAGGGCTCAACTGTGGGCGATGGGACTATATTTTTTCATACATCAAGAAATTCAGGAATCATTCCGCCTACATTTTGCCAGACCGTGACCAGGTTACCATGACCGTGCCGTTTATGGATGCCTATTCCCGATTGGTCATCCAACGATGCCATAAAAGGGGTATCCATGCTATGGGTGGAATGGCGGCCCAAATCCCTATCAACAATGATCCTGTGGCCAACGAGAAAGCATTGGAGAAGGTTCGATTGGACAAGGAACGAGAGGTAAAGAACGGGCACGATGGTACCTGGGTGGCGCATCCCGGTTTGGTAAAGATAGCCAAGGATATTTTTGACAAGTACATGCCAAAAGCCAATCAATTGGAGAAGTTGAGGGAGGATGATCATATTTCTGCCACGGATTTGATCGCCATTCCCGATGGTACCATTACGGAAAAAGGGATTCGAAAGAACATTTCAGTGGGAATCTTGTATTTGGAATCTTGGTTAAGGGGCAACGGCTGTGTGGCCATCAACAACCTGATGGAAGATGCTGCAACAGCCGAGATTTCAAGGACCCAAGTGTGGCAGTGGCTTAAGTTCAATGCCCGGTTGGATGACGGCAGAAAACTCACCAATGAACTATATCAGTCCATTTTTGATGAGGAAGTAGTAAAGATCAGGCACTTGGTAGGAGAGGGCAACCTGCACAACACCAAGTTTGAAGAGGCCATTGCCCTGTTTGATAAATTGGTGAAAGCCAATGAGTTTGAGGAATTCCTGACGATTAAAGCCTATAACGAGATATAGGCGTATCGATCATATCAATAAAAAAATCCCAAGAATGCGCGAACATTACCTGGGATTCAAGTCAAATTTCGAATTATAAAATTATGGAAAAAAAGGAGAAAATTCAAGCTTTGGTAACGGATTGGACCGTTAACCCTAGGTGGAAAGGTGTTGAACGCCCTTATACGGCCGAGGAAGTCATCAAACTTCGCGGATCGTATGAAATTGACCATTCCATTGCGCGGATGGGGGCCGAAAAACTTTGGGAGAAATTGAACAACCAGGATTTTGTGGCAGGTTTGGGAGCCTTAACGGGAAACCAGGCCATTCAGGAAGTGGAAGCCGGTTTGGATGCCATTTACCTTAGTGGCTGGCAAGTGGCGGCCGATGCCAATCTTTCCGGGGAAATGTATCCCGATCAATCGCTTTACCCGGCGAACAGTGTACCCATGGTGGTAAAACGCATCAACAATGCTTTGTTGCGTGCCGATCAAATCCAAACGGTGAACGGCGTTGCCGAAAAAAAGGATTATTTGGTACCGATCGTAGCCGATGCCGAAGCTGGTTTCGGGGGAAACCTAAATGCTTATGAACTCATGAAATCCATGATAGAAAATGGGGCTTCTGGAGTGCATTTTGAGGACCAATTGAGCTCCACAAAAAAATGTGGACACTTGGGAGGCAAGGTTTTGGTCCCTACCCAGGAAGCTATTAATAAACTCATTGCGGCCCGTTTGGCTGCCGATGTCATGGGGGTGCCCACCATTATCATTGCCAGAACCGATGCTGATGCCGCCAATTTGTTGACAAGTGATATTGACGAACGAGATCATAAATTTTTGACCGGAGAACGCTCTTCCGAAGGATTTTTCTATATAAAAAATGGCTTGGAACAAGGAATTGACCGAGGTTTGAGCTATGCTCCTTTTGCCGATCTGATCTGGTTGGAAACCTCTACACCCGATTTGGAACAGGCTAAAAAGTTTGCGGAGGGTATCCACAGCAAATACCCCGATAAGATGTTGGCTTACAACTGTTCGCCATCCTTCAATTGGGCGGCCAAGTTGAGCATGAAGGAAATGGAAACGTTCAGGGAAGAACTAGCGGCCATGGGCTATAAATTCCAGTTCATCACCTTGGCAGGTTTCCACGCCTTGAACACGAGTATGTTCGAACTTTCCAAATCGTATAAGGAAAGGGGAATGGCTGGATATTCGGAATTGCAGGAGCGGGAGTTCGCTTTGCAAAAGGATGGCTTTAAAGCCGTAAAACACCAAGGATTTGTAGGTACGTCCTACTTTGATATGGTACAGAATGTTGTTACGGCCGGCAAGGCAAGTACCATGGCCATGAAGGGCAGTACGGAAACAGCACAATTTTAATTTTGGGAATTTTTCAATCTGTAGTTATTTGCTCATAATTCCACGCCCCCTTTTTAGGGGGCATTTTTTATGTATCAGGATATAGGGGAAGTAATTTGAATGTTTGCGTTTTTGAGCAAATAGGCGCCAAGAATACTTTCGGTTTCGATGGTGTTCTTTTGAGGGGTGATGAAGGCCTCTATATCCTCCAAGGTAGAAACATCCGAATCATTATCGATAAAACCATAGCCCTTGTACATACCATCAGCAATCAGGATAACGGCACTTTCATTTTCGTCCCTTCCTTTTTCTTTAATGATTTTCACTTCGGAAGCCAATAACTTCATGTGTGAAATGGCCTCCTTAACCTTTTCGTTATAATGCTCCACAGGTTCCTCTCCCTTACAAATGCCCTCACAGGTGGTGATTTCGTGGTGGGAACATGCCGCATGGGTTTGTTGTAAATGACAGTAGCGTGGGCAAAGCGAGAAGGTTTTACAAATTTCTTCCAGATAGGCCCTGCATTCTGTTTGGCCGTAAAAAATCTTCAACGGATTAGGAGCTCCCTTTATGGTATTGTAGGCCAAGTGCAGGATATCGTTGCGATCTTCATATGCAAAAATGGCGTATTGCCTCACAATTCGTTTTTGAGCCCGATTATAGGGTGGAAAGAGCCGTTTTATTTCCGCGGATTCCATCAATAGGGCAACCAATTCGCTGCCGGACAGTTGATAATCGATATGGGCCGTTTCACTGCACATTTGGATTTCCTTGGTGCTTTTGTCATAAAAATGGCCCAATACCCTTTTTTTAAGATTGATCGCCTTACCTACATAAATGATTTCCCCTTTTTGGTTTTTAAAATAATAGATTCCGGGTTTTGAAGGAATCTTGGTAAACGCCGATTTGGGAAGGTGCGGGGGCAAGGTGGCCTCTTGGCTGCGGGCGTTCAAGAATTTTTTGAAAACGCCATCTGCACCTTCCATGTTGATCAACCTCTCGAACAAGAGCATGGTGGCATGGGCATCGCCCCGAGCACGGTGCCGATCTACTAACGGTATTCGGATGGATGAGCACAGTTTTCCCAAACTATAGGAGCCAAGCCCCGGGATCAAACTTCTTGACAAACGGACGGTGCACAGTTTTTTTCGGGTAAAATCGATGCCGATCTGACGAAATTCCTCCTTGATTACCCCATAATCAAAATTTACGGAGTGCGCCACAAATATGGCGTTTTCGGTCATATTCAAAATGTCGTCTGCTATGTCGGAAAAAGTGGGGGCGTTCTGCACCATTTGATCATCGATGCCTGTCAATCCGGTAATGAAATAGGGTATGGGACATCCGGGATTGACCAAAGTGGTAAACTCATCCACCACTTGGCTGCCGTCAAACTTAAAAATGGCAATTTCGGTTACCTTGTTCCCTTTAATGCCGTTTCCCGTGGTCTCTATGTCGATGATGGTGTACAATCCAGATAAAATTGGACAATGAAATTATGGATAAACTGCACAGCATACAAATCCAAAACTATCCTTTAATGCGTTGCCGGTATTGGGTGGGAGTACACCCTTTCAGTTCCCTGAATTTTCTGTTGAAATTGGCTATGTTGTTAAAACCGCACTGTTCCGCTATCCCATTTACGGGAGATTCGGGCTGTCCCGATAAAAGCTTACAGGCATTTTCTATTCGGATCTCGATTAGAAATTGGAAGAAGGTCTTGTTGGTTCGTTTTTTGAAATACCTGCAAAATGCATTTTTACTCATATTGGCCCGCTCCGAAATCTCCTCCAGGGAAATTTGTTCATGATACCGCTCCATGGCATACTCGTATACATTGCTCATGCGTTTCCCTTCGTCATCGGAATAGGTTTTTCTATAGACAAAGGAAGAAAGGGGCTCCGTTTTGGATTTGGTTATTTGACTGATGATGAGTAACAATGTGGCAATTTGCTCCACTTTGTCCTGACGAGCCAACAGGTTGAACAAGGCTATGATCTTGTCTTGGTTCGATAGTACTTTCATACCGTATTCTGACTGTCTGAAGAATTCGTTGGCCAAAGCAAGGTCAGAAAGCTTAAAGAAATCCTTTCCAAAGGAATTGTAATCAAAGAACAAGGTGTGCACGACCGATTCTTTGTTTGCACTGGCATCACTTCTAAAAACGTGGGGAATAAATCCTCCAATGATCAAAATGTCCCCTTCTCTATATTCATTAATGGAATCCCCTACGATCAGTGTACCGAACCCTTCCTGAACATAACTGATCTGGATTTCACCATGTTGGTGAAGTTGATCGTACAAGACCTTCTCTCGGTCTACTTGATAGACCAAGGCCTCATCTTTGGGTTTCGGAATTTTGAAGGGAAGAACTTTCAAGACCTCTTTTTACAAATATTATTAAAAAAAATGACCCTAAATAAATATAAGGGTTAATATAGTATCACAATGAGCTAATAATTGGAGCACTTGTTGCGGACAACTCTTTTTATTTTTGTTATATAAACAATTGACTACTATGATCAAATGGGAAGGCGTAATGCCAGCTTTAACCACAAAATTCAACAGTGAGGACCAATTGGACCTTGCCATGTTCGAGAAAAATGTAAGGGCCCAAATGGAGGCCGGTGTCCATGGGATTATTTTGGGCGGAACCTTAGGGGAGGCCAGCACCTTGGAACAACACGAAAAGGAAACGTTGATCAAAACCTCGTTGTCCATTGTGGAGGGTAAAATCCCTGTGATTATCAATATTGCGGAACAAAGTACCAAAGCGGCCATTGCTGTTGCCCAACATGCCGAAAAAGTAGGCGCCCAAGGATTGATGTTATTGCCTCCCATGCGGTACAAAGCCACTGATTATGAAACGGTCACCTATTTTAAGGCTATCGCGAAGAGCACCTCGCTTCCCATTATGATCTATAACAACCCTGTGGATTATAAAATAGAGGTAACTTTGGATATGATGGAAGAATTATTGGAGTGTGATAACATCCAGGCGATTAAAGAATCAACTAGGGATATCACCAATGTCATTCGCTTGCAAAACAGGTTCGGGAATCGTTTGAAGGTGTTTACCGGAGTGGATACCTTAGGTCTGGAAAGTTTGGTTATTGGTGCAGATGGCTGGGTGGCCGGTCTAGTATGTGCCTATCCTGCTGAAACGGTTGCCGTTTATGAATTGGTAAAAGCGGGACGAATCCAGGAAGCCTTGAAAATCTATAGATGGTTCATGCCTTTGTTGGAACTGGACATTAGTCCACAATTGGTGCAGAACATCAAACTGGCAGAAGTGGCCACAGGTATAGGGACCGAGAATGTACGGGCACCAAGATTACCGCTACAGGGAGCGGAAAGGGAACGGGTGCTCAAGGTCATTGAAACAGCCATGGCAACCAGACCAGAGTTGCCCGAATATAAGAATCTTAAAAGTGTAGTATGATTACAGGTAAAAACTGTATCGCAGGAGAATTTATTGCCAAGGGGAAGGTGGAATTCAGAACCATCAACCCTAAATTGAATATGGAAAACCCCACCGTTTTTGTGGAAGCCACAAAAGAGGAGGTAGGAGAAGCTGTGACCAAGGCATGGGAAGCCTTCAAGGTATTCCGTAAAATGTCCGGCGCCAAAAGAGCCGAATTTTTGAATGCCATCGCTGATGAAATACTGGCTTTGGACCAAGAACTGGTGGATATGTACATGCTGGAGTCCGGATTGCCAGAAGGTAGGGCTGTTGGTGAAAGGGGCCGTACTGTTTTTCAGTTGAGGTCTTTTGCGGAATTGGTGGCCAATGATAATTGGAGGGAGAATACTTTTGATGCCGCCCAACCTGACCGAAAGCCATTACCAAAGGAAGATCTTAGAAAGACCATGATCCCGTTGGGTCCTGTGGCCGTATTCGGGGCCAGTAATTTCCCATTGGCCTATTCCACGGCAGGCGGCGATACCGCAAGCGCATTGGCTGCGGGTTGTCCGGTAATCGTAAAGTCACACCCCATGCATGCGGGAACTTCTGAGTTGGTGGCCTCGGCCATTGTGAAAGCTGCAGAAAAAACTGGAATGCCGAAAGGGGTATTTTCCAGTGTCAATGGTGGAATTCAAGCGGGTGTGGACCTAGTGAACCATCCGAAGGTAAAAGCTGTTGGTTTTACAGGTAGTATTGCGGGCGGTAGGGCTTTGTTCGACCTAGCTTCCAAAAGGGAAGAACCTATTCCGGTATTTGCGGAAATGGGTAGCATCAACCCCGTGGTCATTACACCCAAGGCGTTGGCCAAGAGAGCTTCGGAAATTGCCAAAACCTATGCGGGATCTATTACCTTGGGTACAGGGCAATTTTGTACCAATCCAGGGTTGTTATTGACGGTGAAAGGAGACCATACCGAAGAATTCATACAAGAATTGGCCAAGGAAACCATCGCCTTGGATCCCCAATGCATGTTGCATCCCAACATCAAAAGTGGGTACGAGAAGAAGGGTGAAAATGTGACTTCACAAAGTGGGGTGACCATAGTGGGCAAGGTGGAAGGAACTTTGGAACCCAACTATGCCGCCTCCATTGTTGCAACAGTTTCAGGAAAGGATTTTTTAGCCAATCCTAAGTTGCACCAAGAAGTATTTGGACCTTTTTCCATGGTGGTCCAATGTAAGGATGAGGATGAGCTTCTCCAAATCATTGAAGGTCTGGAAGGCCAATTGACAGCGACACTTATTGCCGAGAAAGATGATGATGTGGATTTGATGGAGCTTGTGGATGCTCTTCAAAATAGGGTTGGCCGAATCATTTATAACGGAGTCCCTACCGGGGTTGAAGTTTGTCCATCCATGCAGCATGGCGGCCCATATCCCGCGTCAACGGATTCAAGATTTACGGCAGTTGGAATCCATTCCATTAAAAGGTGGGTACGGCCTGTGTGCTATCAGTCCTTTCCACAGGAATTGTTGCCCGATCATTTAAAAGGGTAAGGATTTTTAATCTGAAAGATTGCATAAAATAGAATAGTTTTTAAAGACCTGCGAGTGGCAAGAAAAACTTTTTTTTGTGTTGATGCACATACCTGCGGCAACCCTGTTCGGGTGGTTGCAGGGGGAGGTCCCAATCTGGTAGGGGCCAACATGAGCGAAAAACGACAACATTTCCTTAAGGAATATGATTGGATACGAAAAGGGCTCATGTTCGAGCCAAGGGGCCACGACATGATGAGTGGTAGCATTCTCTTCCCACCCCATAATCCCCAAAATGATTTTGCCATATTGTTTATAGAGACTTCTGGGTGTCTGCCCATGTGTGGTCATGGCACCATAGGTACCATTACAATCGCCATCGAGGAGGGCCTTGTCTCTCCAAAAGTCCCAGGAAAAATACGGATGGAAGCGCCTGCCGGTTTGGTAGAGATTGAATACCAACAAACGGGAAAGAAGGTAGATTGGGTGCGATTGACCAATGTGAAATCTTATTTGGCTGCCGAAAACTTGACCGTAGAATGTCCGGAGTTGGGTGAATTGACTTTTGATGTGGCCTACGGAGGCAACTACTACGCCATTGTGGATTCTCAGAAAAACTTTAGCGGAGTACAGGATTTTACCGCTGGCCAGATCATTCAATATTCGCAGGTGGTGAGAAGCCGCATCAATGAAAAATACCCGAACCGATTTATCCATCCAGAAAATAGCACCATACGTGATGTAAGCCATATGTTGTGGACAGGTGAACCGATAGACCCCACATCATCGGGCAGAAATGCCGTTTTTTATGGCGATAAGGCCATCGACCGTTCTCCATGTGGAACCGGTACATCAGCCCGAATGGCACAATTGTACGCTAAGGGAAAGTTGAAATTGGGTGAACCGTTCATCCATGAAAGCTTTATCGGAAGTAAATTTATTGGTCGCGTTGAGCAAGAGACTACATTATCCGATAAGAAAGCGATTGTTCCCAGTATTCAGGGTTGGGCACAGGTGACGGGCTATAACAACATCATTATAGATGATGACGATCCCTATGCCCATGGGTTTCAAGTCCTATAATCGATTTCTCGGGTAAAGGACCCCTACAGTATTTTCATAACTGTTTTAAACATAGTTATTTCTTGATATAATTTTCATATTATTTTGCCTATACACAACGGTTAAGGGTAATATAGTATCAGTTTGTGGTAATATGAAGGGGGTGAAAAACCTAGATTATCTCTAGTTTTAGATGTCATGATGAAAAGTAGTAAAATAGCTATTTGGACCTTATTTGCTTGTGTGATGGTTACGGGTGTGCTCAAGGCCCAATCTGGCAATCAAATATTGGATGGCATTGGAGAAACGGGAATGGTTGCCCGATATATCTTCAATGGCAATGCCAAGGATTGGTCCCGAAACAACCTTCATGGCAGAATTTATGGCCCGAACGCCAAATTTGAGGATGATGAAAAATTTGACAAGGTACTTTCCTTGCCAAGCGATGACAAGACTTTTGTGTCCCTTCCGGGGGAGGCTGTGGAGGGAGAAGAATCCCTAAGCATCACTACATGGGTGAATTTCCGCTCCGACCAAGTGGGTCAGACCCTTTTTGATTTTGGAAAGGATTATAGGAACCATTTTTTTGTGGTTCCTTTTGGTACCAAGAAAAAGGAAGGGTTTCAGGCCCAAGTTATTCAAAATGGGAAGGAGAAATATACCGCCCTTTCAACCGATTTCAAAATTGAGGTAAACCAATGGGTACACTTGGCAGTTGTGCTCGATATTCCCTCCAAAACCATGAGTATCTTCATCAATGGGAAGCAGGTAGGAAAAGTGGATCACATGGAAATGGAACTGGGAGATTTGTTCACTCATGAAAACCTGATGTACATCGGACGATCTATTACCTCTAATAATCCATTTCTCTATGCAAAAATCCACGATTTCAGATTGTATCGAATTCCATTGAGTGAACAACAGATAGGAAGAATATTAAATACTGGCGAAGAGGTCGTAAAAAGAGAAAAACCCGAAGATGAGCTACCTCAATTTGAATCGAATCAACCACAATTGTACAATTCCTATTTAACTGGAGTTTCCAATGTGCAGGGAGAAACAACGGTGGGCTACCTTCCTAGGTTGCCCCGTTTTGTGAAAGGAACTTATAAAAGTGGTGTCCAAGGCCCCGAAGTGAGGGTTTTATGGCCTTCACCAACGGACAATGCCGAAGTAAAACAACCTGGTATTTACGAGGTGATCGGAAAAGTTGCTGGGACCGATTTTCAGCCAAAAGCAATCATCACGGTCAAAAATGACCAAACAGAAGTTACCCCCCATCAAACTTTGGAAGCCTTTTCTCTGGAGGAGGTTTCCTTAGATTTTGATGCTTTGGGAAAACAAACCAAGTTTATAGAAAATAGGGACAAGTTCATCAATACCTTGGCACAGACCAACCCGGATTCGTTCCTCTATATGTTCCGAAATGCTTTTGGGCAACCGCAGCCAGAAGGAGCGACACCTTTAGGGGTTTGGGACAGTCAGGAGACCAAACTGCGCGGCCATGCCACGGGCCATTATCTTACAGCGATTACCCAAGCATACGCCAGTACGGGCCATGACAAAAAATTGCAGGCCAACTTTGCCAAAAAGATGGACTACATGGTCAATACCCTCTACGAGCTTTCCCAACTTTCTGGTCATCCAAAACAAGCGGACGGGCCATACGTTTCAAATCCCACTGAAGTGCCCCCAGGTGTCGGTAGGGAAGGATATGATTCCGATTTGAGTGAAAGTGGTATCCGCACCGACTATTGGAACTGGGGAGAAGGTTTTATCAGTGCCTATCCTCCCGATCAATTCATTATGCTGGAGGGTGGGGCCAAATATGGCACTCAAAAAACACAGATTTGGGCGCCCTACTACACCTTGCACAAAATTTTGGCTGGTTTGATGGATATTTATGAAGTTACAGGAAACCAAAAAGCGTTGGACATTGCCAAGGGAATGGGCAACTGGGTACATGCACGCTTGAGTCAATTACCTACAGATACCCTGATTGGCATGTGGAATACCTACATTGCCGGCGAATTTGGCGGGATGAACGAGGCCATGGCACGTTTGTACCGGATCACCAACGAGCACCGTTACTTGGAAGTGGCACAATTGTTCGATAACATCAAAGTCTTTTTTGGTGATGCCGAACATTCTCAAGGTTTGGCAAAAAATGTGGATACTTTTAGAGGACTCCATGCCAATCAACATATCCCTCAGATCATGGGAGCCTTGGAAATTTATCGCGATTCCGAAATTCCCGAATACTTCCTTGTGGCGGACAATTTTTGGTACAAGGCCAAAAACGACTACATGTACAGTATTGGAGGTGTTGCTGGCGCCCGCAATCCTACTAATGCCGAATGTTTTATCAGACAACCCGCCACCCTATATGAAAATGGGTTTTCCGCAGGAGGTCAGAACGAAACCTGTGCCACCTATAACATGCTCAAGTTGACCCGCAATCTTTTTATGTTCGACCAGCGGGCCGAGTTGATGGACTATTACGAGCGCGGACTCTACAATCATATTCTGGCTTCGGTGGCGGAGGATAGTCCGGCCAATACCTACCATGTGCCCCTTAGGCCAGGTTCCATTAAAAGATTTGGCAATGCCGATATGACCGGATTTACTTGCTGTAATGGTACCGCTTTGGAGAGCAGCACCAAACTGCAAAACTCTATATATTTTGAAAGCTATGATCACAAAGCCTTATATGTTAACCTTTTTGTTCCTTCCACCTTACAATGGAAAGAAAGGAACATCACAGTAGAACAAAAGACAGTTTTCCCTAAGGAGAACCATACACAGTTGATCATTAAAGGGAAAGGGAAGTTCGACCTCAATGTTCGTGTACCCCATTGGGCCACCAAAGGGTTTTCTGTAAAGATCAATGGTGAAGAAGAGAAAGTATCGGCCCAACCAGGCTCGTACCTTACCCTATCAAGAAATTGGAAAAATGGGGATACTATAGATATCCAAATGCCATTTCCGTTCCACCTAGATCCAGTAATGGACCAACAGAACATAGCCAGCTTGTTTTATGGACCCATTTTGTTAGTGGCCCAGGAACCCGAAGCGAGAAACGATTGGCGTAAGGTTACCTTGGATGCTGGTGATCTTGGCAAAACAATCCAAGGGAATTCCGAGAAATTGGAGTTTACCATTGATGGCGTAGTTTTCAAACCTTTTTATGAAACTTATGGTAGACATTCTGTGTATTTGGATGTTACTTTAAAATAAATGAGCTTAAGAAAGAGAGAAAATAATTTAATAGTTTGAAAGACCAATCGATACATCAAGATGTAGCACAAAAACCAATACAAATATGATGAAAATGGGTTTAAAGAAAATCGGGACTTTGGCATTTGCCTTGATTGGTTCCCTTGCTTCGGCACAGAACAGCAAATTGGCCGACCTTGTAACGGAATTTGAAGCGGACAATTGGGCACTGAACCGCACCTATAGCTTGCACGAATCCCAAGAATATTATGAAAGGTTCAAGATCTTTTATGCAGATTGGCAGAAAAAAATGGCCACGTTGGATTTTGATGGACTTTCGCAACAGGGAAAAGTGGATTATGTGTTGTTGAAAAACTTGGTGACCAAAGGCTCTTATTTTTTAGACCAGGATTATGATGAATTCCAACAGGTTGAGGAGGTAGCAGTTTTTGCCAAGGATATCTACACCTTTATCAAGGAAAGACGAAGAGGGAAAAAGCCGGATGCTAAAAATTTGGCGCAGACCCTTCAAGATGCCTCCAAGGCCATTGCCGCTGATACCGAGACATGGAAATCCAAACCTTTCAAGGATTGGCAAACAGCCGACAAGGCATCCGACGTGGTGGTATCCCTTCAAAAAGGATTGGAAGAAGCCTATAATTTCTACTATGCCTACGACCCGGATTTTACGTGGTGGGTGAAGGAACCCTATAAAAAAATCAATGAAGAGCTCACCGCCTATGCCGAATTTCTCAAGAATAATTATTCGCAGAACAGTGTTAAGGACGATGGCAGCGGCATCATTGGCAAACCCATTGGGGAAGCGGCCCTCAAGGAAAGTCTGGCCATGGAATTTATACCATACACTCCTGCTGAACTCATCAAAACGGCAGAGGAGCAGTTTGCTTGGTGCAAAAGCGAAATGATCAAGGCTTCCCGTGAATTGGGTTATGGCGACGACTGGAAAGCTGCACTGGAACATGTGAAGAACACCTACGTCCCTGCTGGGGAACAACCTCAGGCCATTATGGATTTATATTCACATTCTGTGAAATTTATAGAGGATCGGGATTTGATCACCTTACCCGAATTGGCCAAGGAAACCTGGGGAATGGAAATGATGAGCCCCGAGCGGCAGAAGGTGAGCCCGTTCTTTTTGGGTGGAAGGGATATCATCATATCTTATCCCACGTTGGACATGGATCACGACGATAAGTTGATGAGTATGCGTGGCAATAATCCTAATTTTTCATTTCCCACAGTACAGCACGAATTGTTGCCCGGCCACAACTTGCAATACTTTATGACCAGCAGGCATAAAAGCTACAGAAGGCCTTTTTCCACGCCTTTCTGGACGGAAGGATGGTCTTTGTACTGGGAGATTATTCTCTGGAACAAGGATTTTCCGCAGACACCGGAACAGAAACTGGGCATGCTTTTTTGGAGGGCTCACCGATGTGCTCGGATTATCTTCTCCCTGAAATTCCATTTAGGTGAAATGACCCCTCAGCAATGTATAGATCTATTGGTAGATCAGGTGGGGCATGAATATGCAAACGCAGAGGCTGAGGTAAGACGTTCCTTTACCACCAGTTATCCCCCTTTATATCAATTAGCCTATATGATGGGTGGTCTGCAATTTTATGCGCTCCGAAAGGAGATGTTGGACAAGGGTTGGACAGAAAAACAGTTTCATGATAGGGTGATGCAAGAGGGCAGAATGCCCATTGAACTGTTGAGAAGCTTGTTGCAGGACCTTCCTTTGAACAAGAATTATAAGACCAAATGGAAATTCTCCACCCAGTTCAAGTAGAAGAAAAAGGTCTTAATCAGATTGTAGCTGAAAACGAAAGAATTTCAATGTAGGACTGGTGAGTTGCGGAAATCCTATCGATTTTCGGTATCTAAATCTTGAAGTTAAACCCGTCTTCTTCCACCTTTTTCTCGTACTTCTCTTTGTCAAAAACATACAGATAAGACCCTTTTCTAGAAACGGTCATATCCTTTTCATTGAGTTTTACCAGTACGTCCAAGGAATTGATCTTGTTGATGAAATTTCGCTTGTCCAGTTTTTTGTCAAGTATGGATTCGTAAAGCGTTTGGAGCTGCCTCATAGTAAATTTCTCGGGCAACAATTCAAAACCAATGGGCTTGGTCAATGCCCTTCTACGGAGTCGGGCAATGGCTTTTTGTACCATCTCGTTATGGTCAAAGATGAGATGGGGGGCTTTCTTCACATCGAACCAATTTGCAGAATCCATTTGTATATCGCCGAATCTGTGTGCATTTACGTCGATGAGCGCATAATAGGCCACAGAAATGGTTCTTTGCCCGGGATCTCGATCTACATTGCTATAGGTATGCAGTTGCTCCATATAAATGTCGCTAAGGCCGGTCAAGGTCTTCAATACCCGAACGGCAGCTTGATCAAGGTTCTCGTTTTTCTTAAGAAAGCCACCAATTAAGGACCACTTTCCCTTTTCAGGTTCAAGATTACGTTTGACCAATAATATCTTTAAATCCTCCTTGTCGAATCCAAAAATAATGCAGTCCACTGCCAAAAGAACCTGATCTTCTTTTTGGTAATAATTGAGTTGCAGGTTGGCATCTTTGGCAGCTTCCATATGATCAGAAATTTTTCGTGAGGTCTAAAATCCTAAATCTAAAATTATTAAGCAAATAACACGTCAGGAATCCCAAATAAAACAAATGAGCGCTTAAAAATTTAAATTAGCTAAAGTATGTTCTTGATAAATGATACCAACAAATGGAACATGGCCATGAAAACAATGTACCCATCTTTATATTTGTTTTTCTTCTAACACTTCTAAATTTGGGATGTAAGAAGAGCAAGAAAGAAAGTCAATCGAACATGATAACCGACAACACTCAAATGGATAGTGATTCTATAATAAAAACCACCTTTGGTGCAATGCCCGATGGTACCCAAGTTGAAAAATACACCTTAAAAAATCCCAAGGGCATGGAGGTGGATGTAATCACTTATGGTGGAATCATTACCCGTTGGACCGCTCCCGATAAAACGGGGAAATATGAAGATGTCGTGCTCGGTTTCGATGACCTCAAATCCTATTTGGATGGAAACCCTTTTTTTGGGGCTTTGGTAGGGAGGTATTGCAATCGCATTGCCAAGGGTAAATTCAATTTGGATGGAAAAACCTACACTTTGGCCACCAACAATGGGGAGAACCATCTGCATGGCGGTTTAAAAGGTTTTGATAAGGCAGTATGGAAGGCTGAAGCAAAGAGTACTAAAAAAGGATCTGTTTTGGAACTGACCTATACGAGCGCTGATGGAGAGGAAGGATATCCAGGTAAATTGGACGTGAAGGTAACGTACACCCTAACGGATGACAATGAACTTGAGGTACTCTATGAAGCCAAAACGGATAAGGCGACCGTGGTCAACCTTACCCAACACAGCTACTTTAACCTTTCAGGGAATTTTACCCAAAGTGTTTTGGACCATGAGCTTTTTTTGAATGCAGGTGCCTTTCTCACGGTGGATGCCGGATTGATTCCGACCGGAGAACTTAAACCTGTTGTGGGTACCCCGTTTGATTTTACAACAGCCCATTTGATCGGCCAGGAAATCGATTCAAGGAATGAACAATTGCAATTGGGCAACGGATACGACCATTGTTGGGTACTCAATAAGAAAGAGAGGGAGTTCGAGCTCGGGGCGAGAGCTTATCACCCGACTACGGGTCGTGTTTTAGAAGTGTATACCGATGAGCCCGGAGTACAATTTTACAGTGGTAATTTTCTTGATGGCACCCTACCTGCCCAAAAAGGAAGTATTTATGGGAAAAGAGCTGGCTTTTGTTTGGAAACCCAACATTATCCTGATAGTCCTAACCAACCCAGTTTTCCATCTGTTCGGTTAAACCCTGGTGAGGCCTATACTTCCAAAACAACTTTTAAGTTTTTGACCAAATAAAAAAGCCATCCAAAGGATGGGACTTTTTTATATATCAAGGTTGCCGGCCAATTGTTTTAAAATAATTTCGGAAACCTTGGCCTGAAACTTGGCATTGCTTAGGCGAACCTGAGCGTTGATGTAGTTGAGCTGGGCAGTTCTAAACTCGATGGTAGGGATAATACCGATTCTGTATTTTTCTACCGTAATGTCGAGATTTTCCTTTGCAATGGCCTCGTTTTTCTCCTCAAGCTCCATTAGGCTGATGTTGGTCAAATAGGTTTGGTAAGTTGTATTGACCATGGATGCGAGTTCTTGTTCTTGCTGTGAGATGGCAATTTCTGCATTTTGAAGGGCCACTTTGCTCTTCTTCTCATTTCGGGTTTGGTTGAAACCATCAAAAAGGTTCAAAGAAGCACCGAAACCATAACTAAATCCTTTTGAATCCGAGCTTGTGGCAAAGCCCAGCTCCGATTTTGAATTCCCTATGTTATATCCAGAGGTGACAAATACGGATGGATACCGGGCCGCTTTGATTTGCTTAAGTTCCAGTTCACTGATCCGTTTGTTGATTTTTTCGGCCAACAACTGAGGATTTTCGGCAGCAACCAAGGCTTCCAATTCTTCCAAGTCAAGGGTTTGGTCCACAAAAATTTCAGGGATTACCTTAAAATCCAATTTCAGGTCGCGTGCCAATTGTTCGTTTAACTGGATCTTAGTGTTCTTATATAATTCCAGCTGGCGCTGCATCTGTGTTTGGTCCGTATTGAGATCCACTTGGGCATTCAAGACCTCGAGTTTGGATGCTTTGCCTATCGTAAATCGGTTGTGTGCCAATTCCACACGTTGTTGGGAAATGGTCAACGTACTGTCAAGGGCAGATAACTGCTGTTGCTGCTGGACCAAGTCATAGTATGTGGTCATAATCTCCCCGACCTTGCTTAAAATGGCTTGTTTTAATTCGGCTTCCCCTAATTTTTGGGTTTCCTTCAGCTGCTCATAATTGGCAAACATGCTTAGGCCATCAAAAACAGTCCATTCCAAGGCCACGCCATAGTTGAAACTGCTGTTCTTTACATTGTTACGATCCTGTACGGTACCGTCGTTTCGTACTTGTGTAAGGCTTTGTACACTGTTGTTGTCCGAAAGATTTGCTCCCAATTGGGGCAACATCCCAGCTTGCCCGGGGCTAACCCCCAATTCATCTATCTGAAGGTCGTTCTTTGCTGTTTTTATCTGGTAGTTGTTTTCCAAGGCAATTTTTACAGCCTCGTCAACCGTTAAAACGTCTTGGGCACTACCCAAAGCTATACCACCTATCGCAAACAAAAATATGTTCAATACATGTTTTACGTCCATGCTAGGAAAGTTCAAGGGTTTTGAATTCTGGTCGTTGTACTTTTTTTCTGGACCACATATAGTATAGGGCAGGGATGACGAACAAGGTCAAGATCAACGAGAACAAAGTTCCACCAATGATAACCACTCCCATTCCTGTTCTACTAGCCGAAGCGGCCCCCAAGGAAAGAGCAATGGGCAAGGCGCCCAAAGCGACGGTAAGGCTGGTCATCAATATGGGTCTGAGCCTGGAAACGGATGCTTTCATAATGGCTTCCATTTTGCTCAAACTTTCGTCTTCTTCCTGTAATTGATTGGCAAATTCCACAATCAAGATACCGTTTTTCGTTACCAGACCGATCAACATAATGGTACCGATCTGACTGAAAATGTTCCAGGTTTCCCCAAACAACCAAAGAGAGAACATAGCTCCGGCAACTGCCATGGGCACTGTCAAGATAATGATGAACGGGTCAATGAAACTTTCAAACTGTGCGGCCAGGATCAGGAAAATAAGAAGGAAGGCCAACCCAAAGGCAAATGCCGTATTGGAGCTACTTTCCACAAAGTCCCTGGATTCCCCACCTAAATCTGTGGTGAAGGTGTCATCCAAAACCCGATCTTTAATCGCGTTCATGGCGTCGATACCATCCCCGATACTTTTTCCCGGGGCCAGGTTGGCGGAAACTGTGGCCGACATATATCGGTTGTTGTGGAACAGTTGAGGCGGACTGCTATGCTCTTCCACGGTAACCAAGTTGTCCAATTGGATCAATTGCCCTTCCTTGTTCTTCACAAAAATCGAAGTCAAGTCCATGGGTTCATCACGGTCTTGTTTGTCAAATTGCCCGATGACCTGATATTGTTTTCCATTCATCAAAAAATACCCAAAACGCTGTCCGCTCAAGGATAATTGAAGGGTCTGGGCAACATCCCTTACGGAAACGCCCAAGCTTTCGGCCTTTTCCCTATCGATGGAAACATAAAGTTCAGGTTTGTCGAATTTCAGGTTTACATCCACGAAAGAAAATGTGGGGTCCTTTTCGGCCTCTGCCAAGAACTCAGGCACTTTCTCCTCCAATTTTTCGAAATTCTTCGCTTGGATGATGAACTGGATAGGGGGACCACCACGGCGGTTCACCGATATGGTGGGCCGTTCGGAAACATTGGAACGACCACCTACATAGGCCTTGGCCCATCGTCCAAGATCTTGTGCAATTTCATGTTGGGAACGCTCCCGTTCACTTGGGTCTACCAAAGCTACGTTGGCCCGACCGCTGTTTACCGAGGATGATCCAAACCCTGGCGATGTAAGCACCAAGCTTACTTTCTTCTCGGGGATAGAGTCATTTATCAGTTCGGTGATATCGGTCATAAGACGATCCATGTACTCATATGAAGACCCCTCTGGAGCGGTCACGTTCAACCGAACAAAAGCACGGTCATCATAAGGTGCCGTTTCTTTTTGTAATAGGGAATAGAACAGTACGATCAGGCCTATACATCCAAAAAGGATAGGGATGCTGAGCCATTTGCGTTGCATGAATTTTTCCAGTGAACTTTTATAGGATTCGTTCATGGCCACAAAATATTTTTCGGTGACCTGATAGAATTTGGACCTGCTCTGTTTGCCGGGTTTGGTCAAGTATGCATTGAGCATGGGCGTAAGGGTAAGTGACACAAATGCCGATACCAATACGGCAGTGCCCAAAACCACACCGAATTCCCGGAACAACCTACCTACAAACCCTTCCAAAAAGATTACGGGCAAGAATACGGCAGCTAGCGTAATGGAGATGGAAATAACGGCAAAAAAGATTTCTTTGGAACCTTTAATCGCTGCTTCTATGGGGTTCATTCCCTCCTCAATTTTTTTATAAATGTTTTCCGTAACCACGATTCCATCATCCACTACAAGGCCTGTAGCAAGTACAATGGCCAATAGGGTGAGCACGTTTACGGAGAATCCCAACAGCCACATAAAAAAGAATGTAGCGATCAAGGAAACCGGAATGTCCAATAAGGGGCGCAGTGCCAAGGACCAGTTCCTGAAGAATAGGTAAATCACCAAGATTACCAGTATGATGGAGATTAGAATGGTCTCTGCCACTTCGGTTACCGCCCGCTTTACGAACACGGTGTCATCAATAACAATGTTCAGTTTAAAGTCTTCAGGAAGATCTTTTTGTAGCTTGTCGTATTCCTTATAGAAAGCATCGGCGATTTCAAGGTAATTGGTTCCTGGTTGGGGAACCACGGCAACGGCAACCATAGGTTGGCCGGAATCACTCATTTTGGTTTCCATGTTCTCACCTTCCAAGCTTGCATGACCGATATCGCTTAATTGTACCAATTTCTCACCATCTGCCAGAATGATGATATTGTTGAATTGTTCCTCGGTGTTGAGATTCCCCAAAGTTTTTACGGTCAACTCGGTATTCTTTCCAGTAAGTTTTCCTGATGGCAATTCGATGTTCTGCGCCAAAAGGGCAGCACGAACGTCGGCCACGGTGAGTCCGTACGATGCTAATTTCAAAGGGTCAATCCACAATCTCATGGCGTATCTTCGCTGTCCCCAAATTTGGACACCACTTACACCTGGAATGGTCTCGATTCGTTGTGCAATCACATTTTCGGCATAATCGGAAAGTTCCAAAATGTTCTTGTTGTCACTTTGCACCGTCATGGAAATGATCCTATCCGCATCGGCATCGGCCTTTGATACCACGGGAGGGGCATCAAGGTCTTCAGGTAAGCTCCGCAATGCTTGGGAAACCTTGTCCCGAACATCATTGGCAGCAGCTTCCAAGTCTTTGTCCAGGTCAAATTCAATACTGATGGAACTCGATCCCTGTACACTGGAAGAGGTGATATTCCGTATCCCGTCTATGGAGTTGATGGCCTTTTCCAAAGGCTCCGTGATCTGGGATTCAATAATATCGGCATTGGCCCCTGAATAACTGGTACGAACGGATACCACTGCAGGATCAATGGAAGGAAATTCCCTTACCCCTAAAAAAGTGTATCCGATAATCCCAAAAAGGATTATGGTGATGTTCATTACAATAGTAAGAACCGGACGTTTTATACTTATGGTAGAGAGGTTCATTGTACGTTGGTCAAAGATTCGAATTCTTCAAGTTTAACCTCTACGGGTGCACCATCCTTTAATGCCATGACACCGTAAGTCAAAATGGTATCTCCGGCATGAAGATTGGTCAATACCCGCACGGCTTTACCGGTACGCGCTCCAATCTGTACATCTACTTCCTTTGCCTTTCCATTCTGGTATACAAAGATTCTTTTTCCATTCTGAACGGGAATCAAGGCTTCTGATGGAACCAACAAGGCATCATTTATGGTTGCCAAAGGCAACTTTACACTGGCATATGCCCCGGGATAAAGACCATTCTCACGGTTGTCCGTAATGGCACGCATCCTAAGGGTTCTTGTGGTAATGTCAACTTCGGGGTCAATGGCATAAATGGTCGCCTTGTATTCTTCCTCCGAATCTGAAGTGGTAAAGGTGAGCACGGTGCCCACGCTTACTTGGGAAGCGTATTTTTCAGGTACCGAAAAAGTTATCTTTAAATCATCGGTGTTCACCAATTTTGCGATGACCGTGGATGGCGTTACATAGGTTCCCATGGATATGGAACGAAGACCTATGGTTCCTGAGAAAGGGGCCCTTATGGTTGTTTTGGATAATTGTGCGGCGATAAGGTCCGCTTCCGAACTGGCCGATTGGAAATCCGCGCTGGCGATATCATATTCCTCTTGGCTAATGGCCTGCTTTTCGAGCAGTAGCTTGGCCCTTCTTTCATTTTCCGAAGCCAGTTTTTTTGCCGTCTGTGCCTTGGATAATTGCGCTTGCAGTTCAATATCGTTCACCTTAAGAAGTACTTGGCCTTGGGTGACCTTGCTTCCCTCCTTAAAATTAATGCTTTCCACAACTCCGGAGACCTCGCTGCGTATCTCTATCTGTTCATCGGCTTCCAAAGTACCGGATATGGCGATGTTATCCTTGAACACTTGAGGTTTTAGGATCATTCCGGATACTGTGGTGATCCTAGGTCCGGAATCAACATTTTTACCTATTTCAGCGTTGGACTTGATTCTGTAGGCGATAAGGGCACCTATTCCAACAACTAATAAGATGTAGACAATCTGCTTTACTTTCATTTTGGTTTGGTGGATGGTAATGCGTTTCAACAAGAAACAGCACATTGTCAAAGATATAGTTTAACCCTTGTTCTTTAAAAAACGGGGCATGTATTTTAACAAGTGAATCCGTTGAACGTCCAGATGTTATGGGTTAACGACAAAAAGGGAGGTGTAAACCGCAATACCTCTCCCCAAAATTGTTAAAATCTGTTTGATGGGCGGATTGACCAATGTCATTTTCTAGGTGGGGCCGTACCAGTACCTTTGGAAAAAGAGAGATAAACATGCGAACCGTACTGATTCCCACAGATTTTTCGAAGAATGCACTTCATGCCCTGAGGTATGCACAGGAACTCTACAAATGTGAGAGAGCATGTTTTTTTATTTTTCACGCCTATGCCGATGAAGTGTACGGAGAGTACAAGACCGCTTCACAAGAACAGATAGAGAAGCTGAAATTGGAGAAAAAGGAGGAAACGGAAAAGAAATTGGATCAATTGCTTGACATTGTTGTGGGAATGCCTCCCAATCCTTTACATACTTTTGAGACGGTTGCCTGCTTCGATAGCCTTGTGGATGGAATCAATGATTTTGTGGATGAGATGAACATAGACTTGGTGGTGATGGGAACAAAAGGGGAGACCAGTGATCATAAAACGACCTTTGGCAGTTATACGATTGAAGTGTTCAAATATGTAAAATGCCCTGTTTTGGCCATCCCAGAGGAATTTGAATATAGGCAGCCGAAGAACATCCTTTTTCCAACGGATTATATGCTCCCCTTTAAGCGTAGGGAGCTTAAACTATTGGGAGACTTGGCAGGAAAGTTCAAATCCAATGTTTATTGCCTTTACATCACGGATTTTGAGGAATTGAGCCCAAGACAGGAAGACAATAAGATGTTCCTGGAAGGAGTCCTTACCAGACCCTACTTATTTTTTGAGACCACCGCCGTTATGAACAGGGCTAATGCGATCATGGAATACATAGATGAGAAAAATGTGGGTATGCTGGTCATGGTCAATTCAAGGCACTCTTTCTTTGAAGATATGCTCTATCGTTCCACTGTGGATCTTCTAAGTTTAAAGATCAAGATTCCATTTTTGGTCATGCAGAATCTCAATAGATGAGAAAAAAGCGTATCATATTGCCTACGGATTTTTCCGAAAATGCATGGAATGCCATTGTGTATGCCCTTGCCATTTTTAAAGATGTTGCCTGTGATTTCTTTATTTTGAACGCATATCAAGTTGGAACTTCAGGATTGAGCACAAAAATGGGAATGGCCAATGATACCCGGTTGTTCAATTTGATCAAGGAAGAATCTGAACGGGAACTGAAAAGAACGTTGGAAAGAATACAGGGAGTAAGTTCCAATCCCGAGCATAGTTTTAGAAGTTTATCCGTTGTTGATAATTTGGTGAATGCCATTGGCAGGACCGTTTACAACCAAGGTGTGGACTACATCATCATGGGAACCAAAGGAGCCTCGGGACTGAAAGAGGTGTTTATGGGAAGCAATGCTTACAAGATGATCCGTGAAATCGACTTTTGCCCCATTATTGCGGTACCTGATGACTACCATTCCAATGGAACTATAAGGACCATATTATTGGCTACGGGATATGAACACCTTTTTGAATCCTATGAATTAAAACCGTTGCTTCAAATTGCGGAACTCTTTGATGCCAAGATCCGTATTGCGCATGTAGCGGATGGGGAGCTTGCAAAAGAGCAGGAACAATCCAAAAAAACCATAAAGAACAAGTTGAAATCCATCCGGTTTGATTTTGTGGAACTGGAAAAGGATTCGACCATCAACAATACCATTCAAAAAACGATAGGGGAAGACGATTCCATAGACATGGTGGCCATGATCAATCACGATAAGGGATTTTTTGAAAGGCTCACCCGTGAACCCGTGATCAAAAAAATCGCATTCAATTCCCAAGTGCCTTTTTTGGTCATACACCTATTTGAGTAATTCTTGAGTTTGGGTGCAAAAGGAAAATGTTTAATGGAACCATGATTAAAGCAAGAAATGCCAACCTTTTTCTTGGATTTAAAATCATTTCTTCAAGAAGCTGTTCAATGAAGAAATGGTTACATAAATGACTGCGCCACTTTTACAATATCCGCTTTTTGAAGTACGCCCGATTGCCTCCAGAGCTGTTTTCCGTTCTTGAAGAACATTATGGTGGGCACGCCACGGACTTGGAAAGTATTGGCCAAGGCCTGGTTCTTGTCCACATCGATTTTAACGATTTTAAGTGAATCGCCAAGTTCATCCTTGACCTGTTTCAGGATAGGGGCCAACATCTTGCATGGGCCGCACCATTCTGCCGAAAAGTCTATGAGCACCAATTGGTCCGTGTTGATCAGGGCGGAAAAATTTCCTTTCATGGCTTTAGAATATTTAAATATACAAGGTATGAAAACCCTTCTTTATGCAAATTGATGAATGTCATTTTTCAAAAATCAGGACATTTATGCAATTGACCTAGAATGGGTCAAGTTCTTTTTCTAATTTTAGGGACTGCGCAATCTAACAAACCAAAATATAATGCACACAAAAATTACAATTCTTTCATTTGTTCTATTTGCCATGGTTTCTTGCAAGAATGAAAGTAAAAAGGAAGGGACCCAAACATGGCGAACCAAAAAAATGGCGCTTGAAAACGAGACCCATAACCAACTGTTGGATGTGGAAAAAGAGCAAGGATGGGAACTCCTCTTTGATGGGAAGACCTTGAACGGATGGCATCTGTACAACAATCCAGGAGCCAATTCTGTTTGGGAAGTGGTAGACGGGGAACTGCACAGCAATGCAAATGATGAGTCATTAACAGCAGGGGATTTGTTGACCGACAAACCTTACACCAATTATGAACTTACCTTGGAATGGAAGATTTCGAGTCGTGGAAACAGTGGCATTTTTATCAATGTACAGGAAAATCCTGAGATACCCACAGCGTGGCAGACCGGTCCTGAATATCAAATATTGGACTCGGAACATATGGATTATAACCTTCCCGAAAAGCGACCAGGATGCCTTTACGTGTTCGCGCCCCAAAAAAATGCCGTGGAAATGAAGCCAGGGGAATGGAACACGGCAAGGATCAAACAAGTGGATGGCAAAGTGGAGTTCTACCTGAACGGGGTGCTTACCGGGGAACAGGATTTCAATGACCCGGAATGGAAAAAAATGATCGCTGCCACACATTTTTCCAAATATGCCGAATTTGGGAAGGCCACTCAAGGCAGGATTGCCCTTCAGTACTGGTATTTTGAAACTTGGTTCCGGGATATCAAGATAAAGGAGTTGTAAACCCTTTGATTGAAAAAATTTACAGGTAGAGAAGGTTATTCCCTTTGTTTTCTTTTCAACAGGAGATTGGTATGGTCACCAACCATTTGTCTTCGTTCCAATTTGGCACTTAGGTATGGTGTCAGCCGGCATCAAAAAGTTGTTTGTCCCTTAATACAAATCTCTTTTGATCCATTGGGTAATTCCTAACTGTTTTCATACTTTCTATAAAGCTCAGTTGGACTCATTCCATAAGTTTTTTTAAAGGCAAATGAAAAATGAGAAAGGTCTTCGAATCCTAGATCCAGATAAATTTCGGATGGTCTTTTGTTCTTTTTGTCCAAGAGGAAATGAGCTTCCCGCAAGCGTCTTTGTTGCAACCAACGACTGGGAGTTTCTTGAAAAACCTGTTTGAAGTCCCTTTTAAAGGAAGATAGACTGCGACCTGTCAAATAGGCAAATCGTTCCGTGCTCACATTGAATTTGTAATTTCGGTTCATAAAGGCCTCTAGGTTGATTTTTTCAGGTGTTCCATAATCAAAGAACAAGTTGGCCAGTTCGGGTTGGTTGCGCAGCAGTATAAGCAATAATTCTTCCCGTTTGATGTCCGCAAAGGTTTCATCCAATTTCCCGACCCCATTGTAATAGGGCATCAGGGAGCGGATGAAATTTGGAACCAGTTCATTTTTTTTCAAGGGAAAAAAAGCATTGGTTGGCAAAAATTCCGATGAGGTCAGGGCATGCTTTTCTTGAAACGCTTTAAGAAATGGCTCATCAAAAATGATGACCACTTTTTCAAACTCCACATTTTCCCTTTCCTTGTTGTACCGGGCCAAACGATTTTTACGAACCAGACAATATTCCCCGGACCTTAAGGATTGATATTTGTCACCGTCATAACCGTGGATGGTTCCCTTGGCTATAAATAAGAAAAAATGCTCGGGGACAAACTGTTCCGGAGAGATTTCCGGGCCGATATAACAGGATTTGATATCAGTGACCTTCATTCCCCAATAGTTTAATGTCGGATATTTCCAATACTTTTTTGGAATACCCATTTGATGCCGTGTTTATCATCGCCCTGCCCACTTCGGACAAGGTTAGGGAGCGTTTTGGGAACAAGAGGGGAAATACCCAGATAATGGGCGTGAAAAACCATTTTACGTTCTGTTGTTCCTTGAACGGTTTCATAAATCCGGGACGAAAATTGTATTGTCCCTTAAAAGGGAGCTTCATCAAGTCATTTTCGGTCTTTCCCTTTACCCTTGCCCACATCAGTTTTCCCTTTTCAGAACTGTCCGTATGGCTTCCGGTCACAAAATTGAAGACCATTTTGGGATTCAACCTAGAAAGGGTTTTGGCAAAATGTATGGTGGTATCATAAGTGATCTTGGTATATTCGGTTTCGTTCATCCCAACTGAGCTTACTCCGGCACAGTAAAAACAGGCATCGTAATCCTTCAATACTTCGGAATGGCTCTCAATGTCCAAAAAATCTGGGATCAAGAGTTCCCTTACCTTTGTGTGTTTTAGGGGGTAATGCCGTCGGCTTACCAGCAGAATTTCGGACACCTTATCATTCTGTAAGCATTCCATTAGAACTCCTTCGCCTACCATTCCAGTTGCTCCGGTCAATACTATCTTAAGTCCCATAACCGTTTCTATATGTTCCCGAATTTAATCATACTTTCCACGGAAGCCAAAATAGCGGCCTCATTGGTGGAAATGGGACTCCAGTCCAATATATCTTTAGCTTTTTGATTGCTCACCTTATCACGTTTGGCCTTTAACATGGAAGCTACGTTCTTCAATTTTGGGTTGAACAAGCCTCCCAATGAAACTATCCAATCGGGCAACATTCTTGTGGGAACCTTTTTGGCAATCTCAGGCATTTCCCGTTTCAGTAATTCCGCAATCTGGGGCAATGATATTTCGCCTCCTGCCAGAGCCAAAAAGCGCTGACCTTGTGCATTAGGGGTGGTCATGGCTCTAATATGAAGGTCGGCTACATCCCGAACGTCAATAACATTCATTTTTAGATTGGGAATGGCCTTCATGGAACCATCCAAAAGATTCTTTAGCAATTCAAAACCAGCTGACAATTTTCCGCTGAGGGAGGGACCAAAGATTCCGACTGGATTAATGACACTCAATTCCAGTTCTCCCCCTTCTTTATCAATGAAATCCCACGCAGCCTGTTCCGCCAAAACCTTTGATCTGTTATAGGATGAGAGCCCTTTTTCGTTGGGGTCGGTCCAATCCTTTTCGGTAATCTCGGTATTTGGATTTTTGTGGCTGTAACCGACAGCTCCAAAGTTGGAGGTCATCACGACTCGTTTCACCCTGGCATCCCTGGCCGCTTTCAACACGCGCAGGGTACCTTCCACTGCAGGACGGATCATTTCGTTCTTGTCCTTTGGCAAGGAAAGGAAAATAGGGGAAGCAAGGTGCAGCACATAATCGCAGTTGCCCACAGCTTCGTCCCAATGGGTGTCCTTAGTCAAATCGGCCTCTACGAATATTAGGTCATCGAAGGTGGAGATTCCTCCATATTTGAGCATTTCAAGGACTTCATCTTTTCGGTTCAGGTTACGGATTGTGGTTTTTACTGCGTACCCTTTCTGTAAGAGTTGAAGAATGGTATGTATCCCCACAAAACCAGTTCCTCCTGTAACCAATACAGTTTTTTTGTCTCTCATTGTACATGAATTTTATGAGACAAAGTTCCGTTTAAAACTAGTTGCTTGCTTTGTTGTGAGGTCCAAAGCTATTTTGTTGTAAGGTCCAAATATTTGAATACTTGACATTGCCTCTGTACTCGTAATGGGTTCCATAATAGAAAGGGCTACTTGCGGTGGTAATATATGTGAGTAAGCAGATATTAAAATAAAGAAAAATTGATTTTAAGAAATCTATAAAAGGCAAGACAATTCAAGGGTTGTTAGTGGATTAATCCTACAATATATATGAATCCTCAACTGAAATTATGAAAAACATTAGACAACAGGCTTATATGTCCTTTGGAATTTTGCTGGTGACCGTGATTTTGGTTATGGGCATTTTGTTTCGAAATGGATTTTTCGGATAAAACTAATTTTGAATTTAAAGTATTTGGCCTTCGACTAGAAGTTGCAGTAAGGAACAAAATTACGGAACAATTTCCGTAGCAAATTTCCCTGTAAACAAAATACCTACAGTAGGGTATATAGTGGATTCGAACGTGGGAGCCTATACTTGAAAACCCTAATATATAAGGGTTTTTCGGCCTTTCAATAATTTATGCTCACCGAATAGGTGACTTTCTTATTGATTTCATTCAGCTTTTACGGATAAACCCCAGTTTTTTTAAGGGAAATCTACAATAGATTTAAATGATAAATAGCTAATTTACAGAGCTTCAAAGTATTACCTGATTGTTTTTTTCTTCTTTGTTAAGGTAAAAGTACCCGCAGTAGCATTGCGTATAAGAAATACCCATGAGTGGGGATTTTCTAACTTGGATTTATAGAATTATTTTGGAAAAATTAAATGTATGGAACACTTTGAAAAAAAGCACCTTGTAACCTCAGTCGATCTTGGTTATTTCGAAAATGAAGAGAAACCTGTCTATCATTTTATATATGGATCTCAGCTCTATGAAACTCTATTTGGGGTATTTGCAAAATTTCAATTGGAGACTGTGAATGAAGGAGAATCTTACTTGCTTAAAAAATTAACTATACTGCTGATGAACTATCAAGGAACTATAAATTTGGGATTTACGTCACATAAGCTCCATTTTGACGGAAACCACAATGTTTATTTTGCGGTAAGGGGTGGTAGAAAGCGTTTTAAGAAAGATCTGAATTTTGAAAAACCAATAGAGTTAAAGAAAGGGGAACGCTTTCCTCTGATTTTTAATCGAATACTATATCCTTTGCCTGGTTTTAGTTTTGATATTGATGAGCGCAATAGTCGCGATAACTCAAAACCTCTTAAAGTCAAAATTCCTAGGACTAGAATTTTTGATACAGAGTTTCAATATAGAAACGGAGTAGATTACTATGATAAAGAACTTAGGCCTGGCATGCTAGGATTTAATGGAATTAGCATGGAGAGCTTGAAAAATTCACATCCATTTCCCTCACCAAGATGTCATCAAAGCAATGTTAGCTTAAAGTTTCAATGAGGAATAGCATTAATTCCATTTTTCTTCTCATACCTTGGATAATATTTGCGTCGCATCAAGAAGAAGAACTTCTTTTCTTCAAACATTTAAAAAGTTTAGAATTTGATGAGGCAATCAACATTTCCAAAAAAATAGATGACGATAAACTATCTTCAGAATTTCATCTTCTTGCGGAAGTTCTATACTTTGAAGGTCAAAAGGAACTTTCCTATTTTCTGAAAAAAATTGACCAACAGGATGACAAGGTAATCGCCGAGAATGAACTGGGAGTTGTAATCAACTTAAAGCTAGGTTATCTGGACTTGTTTTATAATCGGGCGAATGGAAACGCTTACAAATATTTTTACCAAGCTTATACGATTGCTAATTATTTAAATAAATCATATCTACGCAAAGCTTGTCTTTTGGCTTTCATGAAATACTATAATTATGAAATTGCCCAAAATAGTGAAGCTTACAAACCATACTTGGAGGAATTCACAAAGATTATCGATGATAACATAGATGAGGTTTGGGCAACAATTTATCAGCTGATTTTCTATTCAAAGACATTAAATGAATTCAATGAGCACTATTTCCAATTTGCGGACAAGCTTGAACAATTTGAACACCAACTAAGAAAAGATAATCCTCTGTTAGCAAATATATTTTATGAAAAAGCACTGATGCTAGACCTGAATGGAGATACGGATGAGGCATCAGAATATTATCAAAAGGCCAATCTAGGGGCAGGGAGTTATCCATTTTTGAAGAGTGTAAAATTCTTTGCTTTAATAAAATTGGCAATGATTGCCGTTAAAAGAAAGAACTTTGTCGAAGCTGAAACATTTTTAAAAAGTGCCAAAGAGCATTTAAACAAAGCGGATACCCTAAGATCTAATTACTACTTACACTTAAATAAATCCTTTCTTTATCGGGCCCAGGAGGATAGAAATATTGCGTTCGACTTTTTGCTATCAGCATATAGAAAGGATTTTGAATTGGATTTCAGGACTAATACCCTGGAAGTTACTAGACTAAATGTCGAACTTGAAACACAGAAAAAAGAAAAACAGATTTTAAAAGAACAACAAAGGGCTGAAACTAATCGTAATTGGTTAATTGCAGCAATTTTGGCACTTTTCCTAGGCTCTGGAATCGCCATCTTAATTCAGAAAAATACCGCCAAAAAAAGATTACTGGCAGAACAAGAAGTTCAACTAAAACAACAACGGGTGGAAAACTTGCTCAAAGAACAGGAGTTGGTCAGTATAGATGCCATGATTGAGGGCCAGGAAAAAGAACGCCAAAAAGTGGCAGGGGAACTTCATGATGATTTGGGAAGTCTCATGGCAACCATTAAACTCCATTTTGACAATGCCAAGGTCAGTACCCAAGACCCTGCATTGAAAAATGCTCAAAAATTGCTGGAAGAAGCCTACCAAAAAATCCGGGGAATGGCCCACAGCAAAAACTCCGGGGTTATGAGTGATCAGGGGTTGTTGCCTGCCATCAAAAAAATGGCAAAGTCCATCTCCGAATCCAATACCCTGCAAGTCTCGGTGGAAGATTTTGGATTGGGGGAGCGTATGGAAAATTCCTTGGAACTTTCCATTTTCAGAATGGTACAAGAACTGGTGGCCAACGCCATTAAGCATGCGAACGCGACCAAGGTAAATATCCAGTTGACTCAACACGAGGACAACCTGAACATTATTGTGGAGGACAACGGTAAAGGCTTTGACCGTTCCAAATTGGACAAAGTAAATTCGGGTATGGGATTGACCAACATTGAAAAACGAGTGGAACATTTGGAGGGCAGCTTTACCGTTGACAGTGTGTTGGGCAAAGGAACTTCCATTCTAATCGATATTCCAGTATGATTACCGTGGCCATAGCAGAAGATCACCAGGCTCTGATCGATGGCATTCGATCGTATGTGAGGTATGAAGATGACATATCCATAATAGGCCATGCAAACAATGGGGAAGAATTACTCAAACTGGTCCGACTGAAGCGCCCCAAAGTGGTCCTTTGTGATATTCGTATGCCCAAATTGGATGGCATTGAGGCAACGAAAACTATCCTTAAAGAATTGCCCTATACCAAAGTGGTGGCCTTTACCATGTTTGACCAAGAGGAAGCCGTAAAACAAATGCTGGAGGCCGGAGCACAGGGGTATATCCTCAAAAACAGCAGTCTGGAAGTGGTTTTGGAGGCTATTCGCGCGGTAGCATCGGGAAACACCTACTATGACAAGAAAATTCACCAACCAAGTGCCGAAAAAAACAGCTCCCAAAGCATTTTATCTTCTCGGGAGCGGGAAATTCTACAACTGATCGCAAAGGGCAGAACCTCCCACCAAATTGCAGACGAACTTTTTATCGGTAAAAGCACTGTGGATACCCACCGTAAAAATATGATTCGAAAATTAGGACTTAGTGGAGCTGGGGAGCTGTTGCGTTATGCGGTGGAGAAGAAATACGAATTTTAAGTTTCTTGTTTTTAATGGGTTAGTGTAAAAATCCCTATGAATGGGGATTTTCTTGAATACCTAAGTTCGATAGGTTTGGACTATCAACTAATAGGTATAGCCATGAAAAACTATGTACTTCTTTTCCTAATGATTTTGAATGTTGGACTGCTAAGTGCCCAATGTTCTAAAAAAGAGAAATGCCTTAAAAAAGATTCAACGGCCATTGTTTTGAACCCATTTGGGGAAAACCAGATTCCAAAATGTGTTTGCTATAGATCTTGGGTTAAATACAAAATAAACAACGTAAATAACATTTTGGTGAATGGAGTTAGCGAAAGTGAATCTACAAACATAGATTTTGAGATTCCGGAAATGATTACAAACGCATTGAAAAAGGCTGAGAAAGACAAAAATGGATCTGCAGAGCTTTACGCACCTGAAGTTTCAGATGTAGATTTTCTCTCAGAGTTAAAACAATTTGTCCAATACTTTAGAAAAATTGAAGGCTATACCCAATTGGAAGGCCAATTGGTGGCCTTGTTGAACGACCATCTTTTTATTGAGAACGCGGATGTCTTCAAAAAGCATGCTGGGAGTATGGTCCAGTCCCATTTTGATGAAGACAGTATACCTCTCGAGCTTTATAAGAAGCTACCCAAAACATTGAACTCCTTGGATGCGGCATATTTTCAGCTTAAAAAATTGTATGAGGAGATAAACGCGATGAAAGAAATAGGGACCATGTCGGTTGTCTTGACATTTGATAGTGGAGAAAAAAGAAACATCGAAAGTATGGCTATAGTGGAAGTTGGCCAGCCAAAGTTTAAGGCAGAATACGATTTTGTAAAGAAAGCCTATGAAGAGCTGCACAAGAAGGAGAACAAGCAAAATCTGGAGAACAAGGTAAACGCAGGGATTCGGTTGTATCAGAAAATAAAAGACGCATGTTTTACAATTTATGGGGATGCCGGTCAGGCCATGGGGGATATTTTCACCACTAAAATTGCTCTTAAAAATGCAAAAGGCGATACCCTACATACCTACAAGCCAATAACCATCAGGACACGGGGTGGCTTCAAAGTCAATTTCAGCAGTGGGTATTTGTTGAGTTTTAAAGGAAATGATAGTTATTCCAGCTTCCGTACAGATGGCTCCTCCGCTACATCCATTAAGGCGGACAACAAAGATAAAATGACCCATGCCTTGGGAGCTTTATGCCATGTTTATTTTAGGGGAATACATGATTTACAGCCTGGTATTTCAGCAGGATTAAGTGTGGAAGATGATGCTGATCTAGGTTTTTATTTAGGGTTATCTGCACTTTTTACAGAATCAAACCGGCTTGTGTTTACGGCAGGGGTATCCATGACAAAGATTGACAAACTCAATACGGCAAACCTGTCCGATGCCAATAACGGTATTAGGACCTTTCTGTCGGAGGACAATACAAACATCAATTACGATAAAGTGTATCGCCCGGCATTTTTTGTTGGTGTTACTTTTAATTTGAGTAAGCAAGGGTCAACTAAGAACTAAAATTTCCAATTATGAAAAATTCAAATGCAAGAATCATGTTTCTCTTTGGCATATTGGCCTTTGGGATAGTCACACTAATTGTTAATCGTGTTCAATTCCCGGAAGGAGATTTTGCCTTATGGGTGTTTCGTGTACTTATAGCATTGGCTGCCTCTGCCATTAGCATTTCAATTCCTGGTATGCTACAGATACGGTACCAGAATAACCAAAATGGAATGCACATGCTCACAAATGCAAGTGGTGATCCAGAACCCGCCAATTTGGCTGAAAAAGAGCCTGCTATAACGGCTTCAGGCGCTATAGCTGTATTTGTTTTGGTGTATCTTTTCAATCCGATTGGTTAAATTTAGGGGATGAATTTAAGTCAGATACGACAAGAAGCGGTAAAGAACAATATTGAGGTTAAGTACAGTTGGATTGTACAATTTTTGATTGCCTTAGACCAATTGGGAAATGTGCTTGGTGGCGGGATAGCTGATGGTACCATCTCGGCGAGAATTGGTTTCAATCTCCATGGCAAGGATGGTGAAAGAGACTTATATTGGAAAAGACTTGAAAATATTGTTGATTTTACGTTTTACCCTTTGGACGGTCCAAAGCATTGCCTTTTGGCATATTGTAGCGACAAAGAAGAAGAGTATAGGGGTGCCAAATTGTTTTTCAGGATAGTTATTGCCATTATTGTAGTGGTTTTTACCATTTTGCTGTTTCTTCCAATTAGGCTTATTTCAATTTTTAAACCAGCGAGAACACATTACAGATTGCCAAATGGGACTAATATCCCTTACAAGGACTTGGAATCCTATATTCATGAAACACTTGAAGACGAAGATCCTTGTGCTGTTTTAAATTGTTTTGCAAAAAAGGGAAGGTTTGCATAACATCAACTTCATAATTTTAGAATTGTCAAATGCTTTTTGTAAAGCAAAAAGCCACCTTATAAGGTGGCTTTTTTTAAGTGGAGCCGGAGGGATTCGAACCCTCGTCCAAACAAGCAATAACCATGCTTTCTACATGCTTAGTTTCCGTTTGGTTGTCGACGCACGACCGACCGAAAACCGCCTATCGTACGCTTAGCTTCTTTAGCTTTACGACCTTAACGAAGCTATAAGATCGCTATGTTGACTTTTATGGTGCCCCTAATAAGACCGCCATCAACAAGGGCTGTCAAGGGACATTCAGCTTTCCCGCCTTGCGGGACTAGGCCATGACTTACTGTATTTCAGTCAATTAGGCAGCTAAAGCGTAGTTAGACTCGCCATTTAAAAGGTTGGAACGGATATTAACGAGCGTCAATTCCATAGCTCGGCATGCTTACATAGCCATTGGTCTTGCTGTCAAAACCGGTCGGCCCCATAATGAGATGTCATTCCTGCGAAGGCAGGAATCTCTCCCATTTTTATCAAAGAACTTGGCCTGCACCGAGTGCAGTTATAAAGCGGGCGTTCCCTCGAATTCTCGAGGGTCGGGCTATCGGCTGTACAAGGTACTTGCCTCTATCCCTAACGCGGTCGGCAAAGGTAACCATATCGATCAAAAGATAAAAAGTTTGTTTACCCTTGCCAAACCTCTTATTTTGGTCAACAATTATACCAAAACATTTTATGAGATTCGGAATCATTCGCGAGCGAAAAAACCCGCCAGACCGTAGGGTAGTGCTCTCTCCTTCAGCATGCCAAAATGTCCTTTCCCAGTTTCCCGGGGCCCAAATTTTAGTGGAATCGTCGCCCATCAGAGTGTTCACGGATGGGGAATACAAAGAAAAAGGTCTCCAAGTAGTGGATAGTATGGATGCTTGTGAGGTGCTTTTGGGGGTAAAGGAAGTCCCCATCGATGACCTAATTCCGAACAAAAAGTATTTTTTCTTTTCCCACACCATCAAAAAACAGCCGTACAACAGGGATTTGCTTCGCGCCATCTTGGATAAAAACATCGAGTTGTATGACCACGAAGTCATTACCAACCCAAAAGGACAGCGATTGGTGGCCTTTGGTAGGTATGCAGGGATTGTTGGGGCGTATAACGGTTTCAGGACGTATGGATTAAAGTTTGGTCTGTTCCAATTACCAAAAGCAGAAATGTTGAAAGACCAACAGGCACTGATTTCAGAGCTCAAAAAGGTGAGTTTGCCCAATATCAAGATTTTATTGACCGGAAGGGGTAGGGTTGGCAATGGCGCCAAAGAAATGTTGGACGGCATGGGCCTAAAGAAAGTTGGTGTAGATGATTATTTAAAAAAGACTTTTTCAGAACCGGTCTATTGCCAGATTGATGCTTCGGAATACAACAAACGCAAGGACGGGGTACGAGGCAATAAGGCGGATTTTTTTAAAAACCCGCAAGAGTACAGATCCAATTTTTTCCGTTTTGCAAAGGTGACCGATTTTTATATCGCCGGTCACTTTTATGGTGATGGTGCCCCTTATTTGTATACCCGAGAGGATGTCAAGCACCCTGACTTTAAAATAAAAGTAGTGGCCGATATCAGTTGCGACATTGATGGACCTGTGGCCACGACCATTAGGGCATCCACCATTGCGGACCCTATTTATGGTTATGATCCCATTTCGGAATCGGAAACCGATTATACCAAGCCAAATGCCATTGCCGTAATGGCGGTGGACAATCTACCATGCGAATTGCCACGCGATGCAAGCAATGGGTTTGGGGAAGCATTCTCCAAATATGTGATTCCTGCTTTTTTCAACAAGGACGAGGATGGTATTTTGGAACGGGCGCGGATGACCCAAAATGGCAAACTCACCCCCCGATATCTGTACCTGCAGGATTATGTTGACGGTAAGGAATAGACCGTAAATCGAGAACCAAGAATTTTTGGTTGGTAATCTCTTGTTTTTTAGTATATTGTCTGTCCTATTATTCTAAAAAGTGCATTTTAATTGGTTGACTTCGGGTGACGAGAACCTGGCCACAAAAAGGGCTTGTATCGATATGGAATACAGCCTAAGGCCAAAGATTACCCGATTTCTTTTAAAGAAAATCGATGGGGATTTTTGTAGTGATTTCTCTTGTTTTCATTTTGATGTGGACCTCAAGCGCAAATGGGTCTGGATCTCCGAAAAGACACCCATGGAATACATCAAAAAAATGTTACCCGATTTTGATACGGAAATCAATGGGTCCAATATTTCCTCCGTCGCTTAAACTTAATCCTCAACCTTGATGGCCCATTCAATGGTGGGTTGCTCCTTTGGAGCCACATAGGCACCCAATGCTTTCAGTTTTAAGGTTATCCCATCTTTCTTTTCCAAGGTTTTAATGTTGATGGTCTTTGTGCCACCAGCAGGAACCGTGAATACAGGGGAACTTGAATAGAACGTGTAGGGCATCTGGTTTTCAAAGATGAGGTCGCTACTCGAAACGTTCTTCAAGGTAACTTCCAAAATGGAAGTTTTGTTGATGTATTCGGCCTTCTCGACTTCGATGCAGGCCTTCAAGAGCGGGACCAAGTTTTCCTTCTTCCCGACCAAGAGTGAATTGAAGACCGCCACGGTCCTTCCGGCAAACAAAGCATCCTTGAGGGATTCGGCAGTTTTTTCTTTGGCGAAAACCAGAGTTATGGGACGATCATGCCCTTTTTCGATATAATCCCAATCAATGAGGCCGTGGATATCACTGGTTCCCATAATGGTCAAATTGTTTTCCAAGGCAAGGGCCAGGGATTCTTCGGCATAATCACCGGTATTGATGACCTCTATCCCATTGAGCTCACCTTTCTTGATCCGTTCTTTTTGAAAATCACTCAAAATAGGTGTTCCCTGTGGGGACTGTGCATACCATGCCGGATGGTTCCAAAAGATAAAAGCGCCTTGTTTTTTGGCCTCTGCAAAGGAATCTTCGGCATTTTCATTCAATAATTTGTTCGCATCCTGTATAAAGACCGCGTTATTGTGTCCCATGGGAGCCTGTCTTGTAATCTCAGACCCGTGGATGATCAAAAGGTCATGATTCTTGGCTTCCTGTAGTGCCAAATGATACGATCGGTTCCTGTCTGGGTGGGGTATATCCTCTTTGTGGGGTTGATATTCAATGTGTTCCGTTAATGAAATAACGTCCAGATTATCGCGAAGTGCCTCCATCACTCGAATGGTCGGCCACACATTTCCATCTGAAAAAACCGTGTGTTGGTGAAGGTCGGTCTTCAAGGTTTTATATCCGGGAACATCGGGGAAGGTGATGGCTCGTGAACTTTTGTGCGAATGGTCTTGGGCGGATAGGGCCAAAGTGGAAACAAGGGCAATAAAAAGAGGATGGAATTTCATGTCGTTGGTTTTTCCAAAAGTATAAAACCAACGTATTCTTTGGTTTAAGAAACGGTTAATTGAAATGTTTTTTCGAATTTTAATTCATGAATCCGGCCGAAGACTATATACTGAACCAAGAGGAACCTTTTAAGAGCATTTTATTGCAATTACAGGTATTGGTGGAGACCACGGCACCCAAGGTTGAACTAAAGTTCAAGTACCGGTTGCCGTTCTATTATTTGAATGGAAAACCTTTCTGTTATTTCAATGTGTCCCGTAAAAAAGGATATGTGGATGTAGGTTTTTGGAGCTCAGCGCACCTGAGCGTCCATCTGGACAAAATGGTGACGGAAAAGCGAAAAGTGATGAGATCCCTACGCTATTTCAATTTGGATGATTTGGATGCCGAAGTTTTTGTAGAGGTCATCCAAGATGCGGAAACCGTCAACTACAAAGGGTTTTGGAAATGATCAACTTTTACTTGGGACAAACTCGGTTTGTTTTGTTTTCAACTTGAAGAAGGCAATCCACAGGGTCACCATTCCCAACACCAACCAAAGCAAGTCTACCAACAAAATTTGTTCCTGTCCATTCCTGTAAGCTGTCCAAAGCCAGTTACCAGAGACAAGTCCATTGGTAATGGGAATTAACAAAGCCAAAATACCACCCGAAATCAACGTCCATTTATTGGTAAAGCTTATGTTTTTCTTGAAAACGAAGAAAAGAGTGGCCACCAACCAAATGGGGAAATAGGTTCGATAAAGGAAGGCCATATCCACATGCTGGGCAAACTTGACTATGATGAATTCCAAAGCAGTAACGGGATACATTGTCAAACAGATGGCCATATAAATATTGGCCACTTGATGATTGAATTTCCGCCTTTTCTCGGGAATGTTCTTTTTATCGCGTGCCACCAACCATATCAGGATTCCTGAAAGGATTACAAAGCAGGATATCAATCCGAGGATAAAAGAAATGACCCGCAAGCCATAACCGGCATAATCCCCAAAATGCAATCGGAACATAATGTTCTTTACGCCATCCAGATAAGAATTGTTGGTCATGGGAACTTTTTCCTCCACAAGGGAACCATCTCCAATTTTATAGATGCGATATCCCGCACCACTGAATTTGGAACCATATCCCAAATGTCCGCTTATGGAAACGTGCATGTTGGTGTCCCCATAATTGAAAATATGGGCCTCTGTGAGCCTAAAATCGGGCCAATCCTCTTTTACTTCGTCGACTAGGTTGTCAATAGGGATGGGTCGTTCCAATTTTTCATTTTGATAAGCATAAATGGGATGGTTGTATTCCAGGTCTTCATACAGTTTGTTCTGGTCACCATCGTACAAGCCCATGACGATGGGCAGTATCAAAATCCCTTTCAACAAAAAGAAGGCCCCGGTAACGGCATATACAAATTGAAATGGAAACCCGATTACGCCAAGAGCGGTATGGGCATCTGTCCATACGGTCTTTAGTTTGGCCCATGGCCTAAAGGTGTAAAAATTGGATACGATTTTGTCCCAGTGAACCAAAATACCTGTGATAATGGCAAAAAGAAAGAAGAATGCCACCAGTCCAGCCAAATATCGGCCATAAGGGTAGGGGATTTGGTCTAAAAAGTGAAGGCGATACAAAAACTCTCCCAAGTGATAGGAACCCCTGTAGTCCGAGGTGGTCTTATCCTCGGTATCCATGTAGAAAAAAGCCCCGACCTTGTCTTTTTCAGTGGCCAACGAATCTTTGGAAGCCGATAGGCTCACAGATATATTACGTTCATTGAAATAGTGGCGGAGTTCCACATCCCTGCCTCGGAGGTTGTAATTTTCGGAAAGATCTTTTAAATATTGGTCCACACTCCCTGGAATGGCATCTTCCTGGGAAACTTCGTGCCCACGTTGCCAATTGGCAATCTCATCCCTGAAAAAGGAAAAGGAGCCTGTGAAGAAAATCACATAAAGTGCCACACTGATCACAATACCGCTCACGGTATGGGTATGGAATAGGATGTTGTAGATGCGGTTTCCCATAGTTTTAAACAAGCGGGTTGGTTTGATTTCCCAAATAAAATACGAGACCTAGAATAGCACTAGCCAGTAGATAAATGCCCCATATTTTCCAGCCATTTTTGCCCAAAAAGGCCAAAACCATCAAAACGGCCCACAGAATGAAGGCAGAAAAGGTGCTGGTGATGATAACGGCAACATGATCGAACCAACTGGCCAGGGCCATATGAAAAGTGACGGCAACCATAAGTCCACCCAAAATGGCAGCACTGATCTTGGCAAATCGTTGCCATGGCGATGGGGTCAAATATTTTTTGTTGGCAGGCATGGTTTAGAACAAAATGGTTTCAAAAAGTAAGGACAGTACCAAGGCACAAACGAGTGAGGTGTAGGTTAACAATCGCATGGGCGCCAGTAAAATGACCAAACTGGCAACGGTCATGAGAATGATAAAAAAAGTAAACGCCCCGGAGCCCAATCCCCAATAAAAGCAGCTTAGCCCCAATGACAATGTCAAAAGGGCCAAACCAGTATATTTAGAGGCTTTGGCATGTTCACTTAACCAGGTTTCAACCCCAAAGCTGCCTACCACAGCCATCTTTTTGGAAGTACTGTACAGCAGATAGAAGGCAATAAAAACGAGAAGCGAAATACCGGTAGCCATAAATTGGGTCTATTTGATGCAATACGTGGCGCAGTGCCAAATAAATTGATAATCCTCGTCTTTGTAGGTGCCAGGAACTTCTTCTTTGATGGTGGTCTCCACGATGTATTTGGTGTCCCAAGGTTTTGCATAGGAAACCTGCCCGTTATCATCCGTATACAAAGTCTTGGACCAAAGGTCGGCCACATAAATTTTCAGCTCGTTCTTGGCCAGAGGTTCTCCTTTGTAGAATACCTGAAGCTTAACCTCATTGTCATCATTGGCCAATTGTTTTACCACAATTCCATTTGGGTTTGCCGTTTGGGTATCCCCATCGGTCTTCCCTACTTGTACTTTTGCAGTGGAGTGGTAGTGGGTCTTGAAAATGCCAAAATCGTATTGGGTGTAATCGATGACATCAATTTCATTGTTGTTGAGGGTCACGGTATACACCCCATTTTTGGAAGGGGTGAAATAAGCTAGGTAATGGTCTTCCTTGGCCTCGGTCTTCAATTCGGTCTTGGTTCCATCCGGGGCAATTACCCAAAGGGTAAAGTTGGCTACCGATGGAAAGGCTTCGCCTTTTACCTTTTCGATAACACCATAGGTGTACTCCCCAAAATGGACGCGGACTTCATGTCTTTGACCCGATTTTGCATTGCCGTTGGTTTCGATCCAAAGATAATGTGCGGATGCCGATAGTACGGGCAGTGTAATGAGCAGTAGGGTTGCAATCAGTTTCTTCATCTGGGTTCTCTTAGAATTTATAGGTAAAGTTTGCGGAAAGACTTCTCAAATTTTGTGGGCTGATGGTAGACCAACCTTTGTAGTAGTCCTTGTTTGCGATGTTGTCCAACTTCAATGTGATTCTAAAATCCTTGGCATCATAAAAGGTTGATGCATTGAGAATGGTGTACTCGTCAATGGCGAAGGTGCCATTGGTCCTGTTGAAGATTTTATTCTCACTGGCATAATTGCCCCCAAACCCAAGTCCGAAGTTTTCCAAAACACCCTGGGTGAATCGGTAGCTGGCCCAAACGTTGGCTAAGTTCATTGGACCGGCACTTTCTGGTCTAAAACCGGTAAAGCTGGCATCCCCCTCTACCAATTTGCTGTCGTTGTAGCTGTAACCCGCAACAATGTTCAATCCATCCACAGGGGAGGCAATAATACTGGCCTCAAGACCTTTGCTGGTCTGTTCCCCATCTTGGGTGTAGAAATAGTTGTCGGCATCGGTGTCGATTCGTTGTGCCATATCGCTAACGGTAATGTCATAGTAGCTCAAAGTGGCCGAAAGTTTATCGTTGAACAAGTTCAATTTGGTACCTACCTCAAATTGGTTGGCATGTTCTGGGTTCAATGCCCTGACAGATGTGTTTCCGTTGGATAGTTCGGTTACGGGAGCCACATTGCTGAATCCGTCCATATAATTGGCGAACAACGAAACTTTGTTCAAAATGGGTTGATATACCAGACCAAATTTTGGTGAAAATGCAGTCTGGTTGTACCCGTCATTGGAAAAACGGTCCACACGTAGACTGGCCATTGCGGACAATTCTGGCAATAGGTTGATGACGTTGGATGCATAAGTGCTGAAAATCTCTTGCTTGGCTTCGCTAAACTGAGCACCTGGATTGGCCAAAGTGGAGATTCCAGCATCGGCACCTGCTTGGGTCAGCACTCCGGAATCGTACAATCCTGTTCCCATTGGGGTTCCGTAATAATCGTGAAGCGCAGGGACAACGGCTTGAAATTCATCCGTATTCCTTCCTACATAGGCAAAACCTTGGTTTCCATATCCCGTACTATTGTTGATGGTCCTGGTTTTGAGATAATCCAACCCTACCACCAAACGGTTCCGCATGGTTCCCACATTGAAATCCCCGATGAAGTTTTGTTGGATATCGGTTCCCAAAGTTTCGGAGTTTTGGTTGCTGGTGTAGCGCGCCAAAATAATACCATCGTTTATTGGAGTTCCCGAGAGCGCTTCTACCGTTGAGGTTACCTCGTACAAGTAGGAGTAGTAACCATCAGACTTGGCATTAGATCTGGAAATTACGGTTTGCGAGGTCCAGGAATCACTCAAGAGGTAGTTCATCTGACCTTGTAGGCTATACGTTGGTGTGTCGATGTACAAATCGTTGCTGGTGTAGGAACGTTTGTAATCATAACCCAATTCATCCAAATTGGTAACGCGAAGTGGCGAACCACGATCTACGAACAACATGGTTTGGTTAGTGCTTCTGCCGTTGTAAAATTCGGTGTTGATGTTGAAAGAAAGTCTGTCATTGGCCTGAAATGCCAAGGATGGAGCAAAGAAGAAGGACTTTCTGAACCCAGCGTCTTGATAGCTGTTCTGGGTGTGGTAGGAAGTGTTCACACGTAAGGCGATATTGTTTTGGTCGCCCAAAGTGGTGTTCACATCGGCGCTTACCCTATTGAGTCCATAGCTTCCGGAAGTGTAGGATATGTTACCTCCAAAACCGTAAAATGGTTTTTTAGTGTTGATATTGATAAGACCTCCATAGGAGATAAGACTACTTCCGTACAGTGTGCCTGAAGGGCCTTTGATGACCTCAATGGATTCGATGTTTGCCGGGTCGGGGCTACCATTGGTAAGACCGGGCAATCCGTTTATCATGGTAGGTTGAACAGCAAAACCACGTAGCGAAAAATAACCGGCACCATCGCTGCCTCGTCCGGTGGACTCCCAAAGTTTATCGATACCAGGGGCATTTTTAAGGGCATCATCAAAATTGGTCACTACCTGATCCTGTAACAATTCGGTGGAAATGGAATTGTATACCTGCGGGTTCTCGATGTCCTTCAAAGGCATCTTGGAAACATAAACACTGGCTTTACGGGCATATTTGTTTATTTGTTCTCCCTCTACCACTACTTCGTTCAATTGTTCTTGCCTTTCAGCGAGTACAACAGTGGGAACGTTGGTGGTTTGGTCTGCATATACCGTTACGGAAACATTCTTGGTGCCGTATCCGACCATGGAGAAGGTAAGTTTATAGGAGCCTGGTGCCAAATCGTCAATTTGATAATTTCCAGCTTCGTCAGTGGTGGCTCCTAAACTGGTGTTGGATAAGGCCACGTTTACGTTATGTAAAGATTGGTTTCTTTGGTCGGTAACTTTACCTTTTAGGTTGCCAGTTTGAGCTTGGGAAGTACAAAAGACAGCTAAACTGAGGATGAGTAGTATATTCTTCATTTTATTATTTATAATTGGTCTAAATAAATTTCAGATGCAAATGTATATTCCAACACTTGTCCGTCCAAATAATATTTAGACTAATTATAAATAAAACTTAAAATAAATTTTAAATATCTGTAAATCAGTAAGTTTAAAAAATACAATATGGGTTGAAAACCTCTACAAGGAATTGATGGTCGTTCTGATAGCCGTAAGATCAGTCAGTAGTTTTTCCAATAAACTTAGATCTAACATATTGGCCCCATCACTTTTGGCATTGGCAGGGTCAAAGTGAGTCTCCATGAAGAGTCCGTCCACGCCAGCAGCAATTCCAGCCCTGGCCATAGTACCTATCAAGGCGGGCCTTCCACCTGTTACACCTGAGGATTGATTGGGTTGTTGTAGGGAATGGGTCACATCCAAAACCACAGGGGCATATTGTTTCATGGTGGGTATCCCCCTAAAATCCACGATCATATCGTGATAACCGAACATGGTACCGCGATCGGTGATAATGGCTTGTTCATTACCCGTTTCAGTGACTTTGGTTACGGCATGTTTCATGCTTTCCGGACTCATGAACTGGCCTTTTTTTAGGTTGACCACCTTGCCCGTTTCTGCAGCAGCTACCACCAAATCGGTCTGGCGTACCAGAAAGGCAGGAATTTGGAGTACATCCACATATTCGGCCGCCATAGTGGCATCAGAAATTTCATGGATATCCGTAATGGTCGGTACCCCAAAAGTATCGGATACTTTTTTGAGGATTTTCAACGCTTTCTCATCACCAATACCGGTAAAGGAGTCGATACGGCTACGGTTCGCTTTTTTAAAACTTCCCTTGAATACATAGGGAATCTTGAGCTTGTCCGTAACAGCTACCACTTTTTCGGCAATTCGCATGGCCATTTCCTCCCCTTCAATGGCACAGGGACCGGCCAAAAGGAAAAAGTTGTTGCTATCCGTATGTTTTATCTGAGGGATTTTGGTGATGTCCATTTCTTAAAGTTTGCACAAATATACTACATAAGCTTGGTAACCTTTTTAGATTTATCACAATCAAAACCCTCAATTATGAACCAAAAACTACTCCTTGTTCCCTTTATGGTTTTAAGCTGTTTTTCCGTCTTTTCACAATTTTATGAAAAGGGTAGAACCTTTGATCTGATCAATCTGGAACGCCATCAATTCAAGTTTGATTTATTGAGTCCTGGATTCAGTTATGAATTGGGATTGTTCAAAAACCAAAGTGTCTCTACCGGTTTGGGTTTGGCCACTGCCACTTATGGGGAAGGATATGTGTTTGGGTTGACATCGAACAACAGGTACCGCTATTACCACAATTTTCAAAGACGGATTAATATGGATAAGAATGTTTCGGGCAACTCGGGAAATTACATAGCCGCAGCCCAGGCCATTTTCTTTTCCCAGTTGCGGATATCTACCAATATTGATGGACCAAAGGATTTTAACCTAGGCTTTTATGGAATGGTCTATGGCATCCAACGAACCTATAAAAACGGGTTCAACTTTAATGCGGAATTAGGGGCAGGGCTGTACAAAGGAGATGGTGTACAGGATGGATATGGCCCGTTGATCCATTTTACTTTTGGATGGGTGGCGACCAAACGAAAATCTAGGGAACCACAGTTTGATTAAATCACTATTTGGCAACAAGGAATTTTGGGATTCTGAATACTTTTTTTAAAAAGTAGGTGTTATTACAGTACCAAATGTACCTACTATGCGCCGTTTCTTTTTGTTGGTGATCTTGTTCACTGGCTTTTTGAGCCACTCCCAATATGGCAAAAACTGTGAGATACGCCAGATAAAACTGAATATCTTCAATCCGGGCCTTGAATATGAGATGGGTGTTGGGGTCAACAGTACCTTGGACTTTAGGGTAGCATGGCAAGTGGCCTTGGAGCCGGCCAGCAGTGAACCCATGCAAAATTTGGACTTTTTCCCTGCCATCACCACCCAATATCGGTTTTATCACAATTTCAATGGTCGTTACCATCGTCGTCGGTCCATTTATGGCAATTCCGGAAATTATATTGCGCCCACGGCAGCCTTGTTTTCGCCTGGGGAGCGCACTGTGGAAGGGCAATTGGTGGATGGAGTGCATGGTTATGGTGGATTGGTCTATGGAATCCAACGCAGCTATAATTCAGGAATCAGCTTTTCCATTGATGCTGGTGCAGGGTACTATGCCGGACCCTTTAAAGGCGGCATTTACCCTGTTGTGAACCTTAGTATTGGTTTCATCATCAGCGAAAAACGTTGGTGTGTGGGTCTTTGATGGGTGTTCATAATATCTATGGTCCAGACTGTTTAGGTATGGTCTTTGATAGGTAAAAGCAAATCAAACGAAACATTTATGAAAACCATTACGTCTTTTCTTCTTTTTCTGTCCGTTAGCAACATTATTATGGCCCAATCTGGCAAAAATGTGGAAAATCACCAACTAACCTTGAATGTGCTTCTTCCCGGAATTATTTACGAACAAGGATTGTCCCAGAATTCAACTTTAGTTGCCGAAGCCACCATTGGTTTCGCTTACCGTGAATCAGACTTTTTGGAAAGTGGATTAGGTATTTATCCAATTGGCAAGTTGCAATATCGTTACTATTATAATTTCGATAGACGACTTGAAATGAGCAAAAATATTTCTGGCAATACAGGAAATTATATTGCTCCAACCGTGGCTATTCAAGGTGGTAAGGCGGTAATTGGAGATTTGGATTATGTTTCTGATTATTTTGGAGGAATAGGTGCAGTTTATGGTCTCCAACGAACTGGTCAAAAAGGATTACAATTCAGGTTCGAAGTTGGACCAGGATATTTCTTTGATCAATTTGAAAGTAACTTCGGTATTTTTCTTGCCTTAAAGCTCGGTTGGGTAGTCAGTAAGGGGTGATATAATGAAACTACCACAAAATCAATAAGATAAAAATAACATTTGGGTGTATTGACAAGTAAAAAATAGCAGTATCTTTGCGGGCTTAAAAATCAGGTTATGTCCAACATCAAAAATATTGCAATCATTGCCCACGTAGACCACGGTAAGACTACCTTGGTGGATAAAATCATGTACCATTGCCAGTTGTTCCGTGATAACGAGAACAAGGGCGATTTGATTTTGGACAACAACGACCTGGAGCGGGAACGCGGGATTACCATCGTATCCAAGAACGTTTCCGTGGTGTACAAGGATACCAAGATCAACATTATCGATACTCCTGGGCACGCCGATTTTGGAGGTGAAGTGGAGCGCGTACTCAATATGGCCGATGGCGTATTGTTGTTGGTGGATGCCTTCGAAGGCCCCATGCCGCAGACCCGTTTTGTATTGCAAAAGGCCATCTCCCTTGGTTTGAAACCCTGTGTGGTGATCAATAAAGTGGACAAAGAAAACTGTACCCCTGAAGAGGTACACGAAAAAGTATTCGATCTCATGTTCGAATTGGGTGCCGAGGAATGGCAGCTCGATTTCCCAACGGTTTACGGTTCTGCCAAAAACAACTGGATGGGAGAGGATTGGAAAACCCCGACCGAAAATATAGAACCTCTTTTGGATATGGTCATTGAGCATATTCCAACCTTCAAACCACAACAAGGTACCACCCAGATGTTGATCACCTCATTGGATTTTTCCTCTTTTACAGGACGAATCGCTATTGGAAGATTGCAAAGGGGTACTTTGAAGGAAGGTCAGAACATTTCTTTGGTAAAGCGAGATGGAAAAGTCATCAAAACCAAAGTAAAGGAGCTTTTCACTTTTGAAGGTCTTGGCAAGGTAAGGGTACAGGAAGTGGTAGCTGGTGATATTTGTGCCATTGTGGGGATGGAAGGTTTCGACATTGGGGACACCGTTGCCGATTTCGAGAATCCTGAAAAATTGAAGTCCATCGCCATTGATGAGCCCACCATGAGCATGTTGTTCACCATTAACGATAGCCCATTCTTTGGGAAGGATGGAAAGTTCGTTACCTCAAGACACATCAAGGAACGTTTGGAAAAGGAGCTGGAAAAGAACTTGGCCCTAAGGGTAGAAGAAACCGGCAGCGCGGATAAATTCATGGTTTTTGGTAGAGGGGTATTGCACCTTTCCGTATTGATCGAGACCATGAGAAGGGAAGGTTATGAACTTCAGATCGGACAACCACAGGTGATCATCAAGGAGATTGATGGTGTGAAATGTGAGCCCGTGGAACACTTGACCATTGACCTTCCGGAAGAAGTTTCGGGCAAGGCCGTGGAAATGGTTTCCATTAGAAAAGGGGAGATGATCAGTATGGAGTCCAAAGGATCCCGTATGTTGTGTGAGTTCATGATCCCATCCCGAGGTATCATCGGTCTAAGGAACCAATTGTTGACCGCAACGGCTGGTGAGGCCATCATGGCACACCGTTTTAAGGAATATCAACCTTTGAAAGGAGATATTGCCCAACGTTTGAACGGTTCCTTGGTGTCCATGGAAAACGGTACGGCTATTCCTTATTCCATTGACAAACTTCAGGAAAGGGGCAAATTCTTTATCGATCCGGGAGAGGATATTTATGAAGGGCAGGTTATTGGTGAAAACTCGCGTGGTGATGATATGACCGTAAACGTGACCAAGACCAAAAAACTTTCGAACGTGCGTTCATCAGGTGCTGATGAGAAGGCCAAGATTGTGCCTGCCATCAAGTTTTCTTTGGAAGAAGCGTTGGAATACATCCAAAAGGATGAATATGTTGAGGTTACCCCAAATCACTTAAGGATTAGAAAGATATACTTAAAAGAGGTAGATCGTAAGCGCAATAAGCCGATTTAACCCTTAGCACTCAAATGCCCGTGGTGCTGTTCGCGAAGACAGGCCACGGCTGCACCAATAATTCCGGCGTGGTTCATAAGTTCCGCCTTCACAACTTCGGTTTCAATGTTGATGAGATGGCTGAACTCTTCCCATTTTTTGGAAGTGCCACCGCCCACGATGATGAGGTCCGGGCTAACGATCAGTTCAACGTATTCCAAGAACTTGTTGAATCGCTTAGCCCATTTTTCCAAACTTAGGTCTTCTCGGTCCTTGGCAGAAGCAGCCGCCCATTTTTCAATCTTCTTATATTTTTTATAAGGAATCTGTCCCAGCTCAAAATTTGGAATGAGTACCCCATTAAAAAAGGCACCACTACCAAGTCCGGTTCCTATGGTGGTCATGATGACGAGCCCACCCTTGCCTTTTCCGACCCCATAATTCATGGAGGCATAACCAGCGGCATCGGCATCGTTGAGTACCGTGAACTCATGTCCGGTGGTTTCGGTGAACAATTCATCGATATTGACCCCTACCCAACTCGGGTGAAGGTTTCCGGCGGACATACAGACCCCATTTTTAACAATGGAAGGGAAACCACAGCCTACAGGTCCACTGTAGTTGAAGTGTTCCACGATTTCGGCCACAACTTGGGCCATATCATTTGGTTTTTTGGATTTTGGGGTGGCAATTCGATAGCGTTCCGTCAACATTTCCCCTGTTTCGGCGTTGACCAGGGCACCTTTGATGCCTGACCCGCCTATATCAATACCAAGAATTTCCATAAATGGAGGTGTGATTTATTTAGACAAAGAAACGAAAACTTTTTTGGTTTAATTGCGTATCGGTTTTTTAATGGATAGTGATCAAAAAGAAAAGCCCCGGACCAATCCCCTTGTCGTTCAGGATTGTAAAAGACAAATTAAAAACACAAACGACATAGCCTCCCTTAAACCTCACTTCCGTTGTGGCGGTGAAGTTAAATGGCCTTTTGGATGACCTCAAAAACCTTGCTGCCATCACATTTAAGGGTCTTGTGCGGGTATTTTAAAATAAGGGCATAATCATGGGTGGCCATGATGATGGTGCGCCCATTTTGGTTGATGTCCTGTAATACCTTCATGACCTCTACACTGGTCTGGGGATCTAGGTTTCCGGTTGGCTCGTCCGCCAAAATGAGTTCGGGGTCGTTCAATAGGGCACGTGCAATCGCGATACGTTGCTGTTCCCCGCCCGACAACTCGTGAGGAAATTTGAAGCCTTTGGTTTTCATCCCGACCTTATCCAGTACTTCTTCAATTTTATCGTTCATCTTTTTGGGGTCGGTCCATCCAGTAGCCTTCAAAACAAACTGAAGGTTATTGTTCACATTACGGTCCGGCAGCAATTTAAAATCCTGGAAAACAATGCCCAATTTTCTACGTAAAAAGGGAATGTCTTTTTCTTTTAAGGTCTTCAAGTTAAAATCCACTACGTTTCCATCGCCTTGTTTTAAGGGGAGATCCGCGTAAAGTGTTTTCATAAAACTACTCTTGCCGCTACCGGTTTTACCGATCACATACACAAATTCACCTTTTTTCACTTCAAGGTCGATGTGGTTTAAAACCATGTTCTCATTTTGGAATACGGCTACATCTTGTAATTTTACAATGGTCTCGGGCATAATGGTACTTTCTGGAATAAAGGTACTAAGTTCTAAAAATATTCGCCATTATTGCCGGGTCAATAAAAACATCTTTGTGCCAAAATATACTTTGGCTTAAATTTTGACGTTATGTAAAAGTCAATCGAGAACAGCGTAGAACACTATGAATCGAACAAACCTCCTTTTTATTCCCATTTGGTTGGGAACTTTTTTTATACTTTCTGCCCAGGAAACCGAAATTTATTCCCACGAAAACAAAGTTTACCAAGATGCTCTGGCGTTGTACAACGACCAGCAGTACCAAGCGGCGCAGACCATTTTCGAGAAAGTCAAGGCAAACACCAACGATTACGAGACCGAGGCCAACAGTGCCTATTATGCCGCCAACGCGGCCATTCGGTTGAACCAACGTGGCGCTGACAAAATGATGGAGGATTTTGTGGAGCGATACCCAACTTCTACCAAGCGCAACTCCGCTTTTTTGGATGTAGCCGATTATTATTTTGAAACAGGAAAATACCCCTATGCCCTAAAATGGTACAAAAAGGTGGACGAGTCCTCCATGGCCTACGGCGATAGGGAACGTTTTAATTTCAACAATGGGTATGCCCTGTATGCTTCCAAAAATCCGAAAGAGGCCGAACGGTATTTAAGCAAGGTGTCAACCTCCCAGAAATATGGTTCACAGGCCAAATATTATTTGGGCTATATTGCCTACGAGCAAGATGATTATACCGAGGCCAGCGCTCGATTTGACCAGATTACGGACCCGGAATTGCTCAATGAGAAATTGTCCTACTATCAGGCCGACCTGAACTTCAAATTGGGAAAATTTGAGGAAGCCATCGCTATGGCGGAAAAGCAATTGCCCAAATCCAATAGGGAAGAGGTATCCGAACTGAATAAAATTATCGGGGAGAGTTACTTCAACCTTGGAAAATACGATCAAGCTATCCCGTATTTGGAAAAATACAGGGGTAAACGTGGCAAATGGAGCAACACCGATTACTATTTGTTGGGGTACAGTCATTATAAATTGGGCGATTACCAAAGTGCCATCCAACAGTTCAACAAAATTATCGGGGGCACCAACGATGTTTCCCAAAATGCCTATTATCATTTAGCGGAATGCTATCTAAAGTTGGATAAGAAACCGGAAGCTCTCAATGCGTTCCGAAATGCTTCCCAAATGGATTTTAGCCCTCAGATCCAAAAAGATGCCTTCCTCAACTACGCCCGTTTGAGCTATGAGGTCGGGAATGCATACGAACCGGTCCCGCAGGTGCTGACTGCCTATTTGGAAAAATATCCAAAGGATGAGCACCAGTTGGAAATCCAGGAACTTTTGGTGGATTCCTACATCACCTCCAGAAACTTTGAAGGGGCCATGAAACTTTTGGAAGAGAACAAAAATTACGCGAGCAAGGAAACCTACCAAAAAGTAGCTTATTACCGAGGTGTGGAACTTTTTATCGATGGGGATTATGAAGGAGCGTTGGAACGTTTTTCCAAATCCTTGAAAAGTGCCGATAATGCCAGTTTTCAAGCTAAAGCGCTGTATTGGAAAGCCGAATCGGCCTACCGATTGAACCGATTTGATGAGGCCCTCGTTGATTTTGTTAAGTTTCAGGGACTGCCTGCGGCAAAAGCGATGCCCGAGTATCAGGAATTGGACTATAACCTCGGCTACTGCTATTTTAAATTGAAGGACTACAACAATTCCATTGCCTATTTTAAGAATGTGGTCAATTCCAATGCCCTAGACGACGAGCGAAAAAATGATGGATACCTCCGGTTGGGGGATGGGTATTTTGTGACCAGCCAATACCAATTGGCCATGAAAGCTTATGATACGTCATCAAAGATGAACGGACCCGAAAGGGACTATGCGGCCTTCCAAAAAACGCTGTGTAGTGGATTTTTGGGAAACAACAAGGCCAAGATTGATGGTCTCAACGATTTTTTGAACATGTTCCCAAGTTCTTCCCTTCGGGATGATGCCCTTTTTGAACTCGGCAACACGTACATCGCCAACAACCAGGAGCAATTGGGATTGCAGACTTATGACCGATTGGTCCAGGAGTTTTCCAAGAGCAAGTTTGCCCCGCGCGGACTTTTGAGGGAAGGGTTGGTGCACTATAATGCCAGTAGAAATCAACAGGCCCTTGACAAGTTAAAGGAAGTTGTACAGAAATACCCGAATACCCAAGAGGCGAAACAGGCCGTGGCTACCGCCAAATTGGTTTATGTGGATGAAGGTCGTGTGAGCGAATATGCCACTTGGGCTAGAAACCTCGATTTTGTGGAAGTTACCGACGCCGAGTTGGACAATGCCAGCTTTGAATCGGCCCAGCGCAAACAAATGGAAGGCAAGACCGATGCTGCACTTCGCGGATACGAAGATTACCTAAAACAATTCCCTAACGGACTTCATGCCCAGAATGTCAACTTTGCCTTGGCACAATTGTATTTCGCGGCGGGCGATAAAAACAAAGCGCTACCGAAATATAAAGTTGTTGCCGATGGAAGCAATGGGGAATATACCGAGCAGGCCTTGACCCGTGTTTGTGAAATTTATGTGGAAAAACAGGATTACACCAGTGCCATTCCCTATTTGAAACAATTGGAGAATACGGCGGAAATTACAGAGAACCGAACCTTTGCGCAATCCAATCTCATGAAGGGGTATTACGGGCAAAAAGATTATTCCCAGACCCTTGCCTATGCTGAAAAAGTGCTGAAAGCCCCAAAAATCGATGACCGTATCAGGAGTGATGCTCAGATCATGATCGCACGTTCTGCCATTGCCACGAACAATGAAAACTTGGCCAAAACCGCCTATCAGGAAGTGAAGAAAATTGCCACGGGGGAGTTGGCGGCCGAAGCGTGGTACTATGATGCCTTTTTCAAAAACGCTGACGGTAATTTTGAATCGTCAAACGAGTCGGTGCAAAAACTGGCGAAGGATTATTCCGCTTATAAACAATGGGCGGGTAAGGGATTGGTGATCATGGCGAAAAACTTCTATGGTTTGGGCGATGCCTTCCAGGCAACCTATATTTTGGAAAGTGTAATTACCAATTTTGCGGAGTTCGATGAAATTGTCATCGATGCCAAAACGGAACTGGCGACCATCAAGGCCAAGGAGGCCGAGAGCAATTCTTCCGTGAACCCAAACCAAAATTAAATTGAGACACAGCATGCAAACGAGAACAACCTATATATTTCCATTACTTTTTTTGAGCCTTTTTGGAGCGATGTACGGTCAGGACAAGACCGATGATATTGGTACGGAAACGGTGACGGTGGTAAAACCTTATTCGCCCACCGTTTCAGATGCCTTCAAGATCAAGTCGACGCCAAGCCTGAACGATTCCATCGTCCTTCAAAAAAAGAAAATTGATTACAGCATATTTTCGGTGCCAGTGGCATCCACGTTTACCCCAGCCAAAGGCAAGGCATCCGCAGTAAAGAAGACCCCGCCGCCAACGCTGTACAATTCCTATGCATCGGTAGGTTTGGGCAATTACAACAATGCGTTGGTGGACTTTTACACCAGTAGGGAATTCAATCGGGGAGAAGACCTGTTGGATTTTGGACTTACCCATAATTCCTCTCGCGGGGATCTGGATTCCACGCCTTTGGATACGGATTTCTACAACACCAAACTGGATGTTTCCTATGCCAAAAAGGACCGCTACATGGATTGGGGTGCCGCCGTGGGTCTCCAACATCAACTGTACAACTGGTACGGGATCCAAAATGGTGTGTATTCCGAAGATCTTGTGGCCAGCATGGATGAGACACAAAACTATTTCAATGCTGAGGCCAAGGCGCACTTGAACATGGAGGATTCCTTTTTTAAACAAGGGAATATTTTGTTGAGACGTTTTTGGGATGCCACGGAATCTGGGGAAAACCGGGTGGTGGTCAATCCCACGATTGAGCTGCCCATCACCGAGGAACTCATCACCATTTCTGCCAAGTTTGATTATGTGGGCGGCAATTTTAAAAATGCCTCTTTGAACAGTACCACCAATGACGGCGAAATCAATTACAGCCAGTTTCAGGCAGGGGTAACCCCGAGCCTGTTGATCTTGCGTGATGATCTGACCGTGAATCTGGGTGCCAACATTGTGTATGGGTTGGATGCCGAGAACAGTGACAGTAATTTTTATATCTACCCCGCGGTTACCGCTTCGTACCGGGTGATGGAGGACAACGTGATCGCTTATGGCGGTATTGAAGGACAGTTAAAGCAGAACTCTTACCATGATTTTGTGGATGAAAACCCATATGTATCCCCCACTTTGGATATTCAGCCCACCGACCAGCAATATGAAGGGTATGTGGGGTTGAAGGGACAATTGACATCCAATATTGGGTATAACCTGAAAGGGTCGTATATGGCCGAGAACCGTAAGCCTTTATTCTACTTGAATCCTGAAAATACTTTTAGGGATGATGAAAAAAGCTATTATTATGGCAATTCCTTCCAAGTGTTTTATGATGATGTAAAGACCTTGGGTGTTTTTGGGGAGATCAATGTGGATGTGAACCGAAACTTCACCTTGGGGGTCAACGCTGAATTTTACGACTACGATACCGAAACCGACAATCCTGCATGGAACCTTCCTTCCATCAAAGGGTCTTTGTTCTTGGATTATCAGATTGATAAACAATGGTACATGGGCGCCAATCTTTTCTATATTGGCGAGCGTGATGACTTGATGGCCGTGGCGGAACAAAACGCCTTGCCCAATGAATTCCCGGCTATGATCGTAACCTTGGATGGTTTTTTTGATGCCAATGCCCACGTGGGATATCGCTTCAATGATCAGCTATCCATCTTTGTGAAAGCCTCGAATATTGCTAACAACAATTACCAACGCTGGGCCAATTTTAGGGTACAGGGTTTTCAAGCTTTGGCCGGGGTATCGTACAAGTTTGATTTCTGATTTGTAAGGGAATACGCAATAAAAGGCTGGTTAGGTCGTTTTGTACTTTCCATCAATCCTTTGAAAATCATGTGATTGGTGGTTCCAATGAAATTGGAAACCATGCGACTACGACCTTTGTACATAGTGACCCAACTGTTGCTTTGCCTCACTTTTGGTATAAGTTTTTCTCAAAATTTGGTGAGAAACGGGAGTTTTGAGGAATATAGCTCCTGTCCCGAAAAAATGAGCAACCTCAACAAGGATGCCGACTATTGGAGTGCCCCAACGTTGGGTACCACGGATTACTTTAACGAGTGTAGCAGGACCAAATTAGGTATCCCCATGAACTTTAAGGGAAAACAGGAGCCTTTTGATGGAAGTGCCTACGCAGGACTTTACTTGTATGCACCTGACGACTACCGGGAATACATTCAGGTACCTTTGGCCGAAACCCTGGAAAAGGGTAGCCGTTACCGTTTGACATTATATATCAGCTTGGCCGAAAAATCGGATGGGGCCGTTATGGATATGGGCGCCATTTTTGCCGAAAAACCCTTATCTATTCATACCAAAAGGCACTTGTCACAAGGAGTCCTTTTATCGGTCGCCACAGAAACCACGCCCATCAAACAGTTTTCTACCACTGGTTATTATGATGACAAGCAAAAATGGATGGAGTTGAGCTTTGATATTGTGGGAAAGGGCTTTGAAAGCCAGCTTATCCTAGGGAATTTCAAGAGTAATGCAGGTACCAGTTACCACGATTTTGGACACACGACCAATAACAAGGGCGGGTATTCCTATTATTATTTGGATGATATTTCCCTGACTTATCTGGGGCCGGATTACCAGCCTAATGAAGTGTACGTGTTGGACCATGTCAATTTTAATTTTGACAAATTTGACCTTCAACCCAAGGCCAAACAAAGTTTGAAGGATGTGTATGATTATTTGCAAAAACATCCCAATCTGATGGTTTCCATCAGTGGACATACCGATGATTTGGGTTCCGAGGAATACAATGATGTCCTTTCCAAGGAAAGGGCCCAGACCGTAGCCAAATATTTAATGGCATTGGGGCTCGATAAAAAGCGGATCACCTCAAAAGGTTTTGGTGATAAAATCCCTTTGGATTCTTCACTAACGGATGAAGCCAGGAGAAAAAACCGGCGGGTGGAATTTGTAATGACCGAGTTCGAGGACGACAATCCATAAAATAAAAAAACCTGTGGATTTCCACAGGTTTTTAATATTCATTTAATCCAACGCAATTGCGCTAGATTAAGACTGGTAAATTACCAGCCTGGATTCTGTTGCTCTGCCAAGGTTGGGTTGGAATTGATCTCAACCTGAGGTATTGGCCAAAGGAATTTATAGTCGGCATAGGGTATGGTGGGCACACCATAAGGGCCGTCATATGGAGTTCCCAATGTGTAAGAATCTGCAGGTGGTGTTCCGTTGGCCACTTTTTGTGGCACACCATCGATTGGTTGCATGTCGTCTCCCTGCAACCTGTGGATATCGGACCATCTTCTACCTTCCATCAAGAATTCGATTCTTCTTTCCTTAAGAATGGCACCAACCAGTTCTGTGGCATTTGCAAAATCTGCACTTACATATGCCTGTGTGGCTGGATCTGCCAAAGACCTGTTACGTACTTGGTTTAAAAGTCCCAAGGAGGCAACAAGATCTGGAGAGGTCTTTCTAGCTTGGGCCTCTGCCATATTGAGCATTACCTCGGCATATCGTATAACAGGGGAGGCATCGGTATAATTTACGCCATCTTTGTATTTAAGGGTGAATTTTGCCCCTCCGGCCGTAAATACCATTCCTGTTCCAACTTCTGTTTCCGTTGAGTTGTCCTCCCTTCTCAAATCATCCGCCAACCAGCTTGGATCCCTCCAGATAATTGGACTGATGGCCACCAATCTTCTTCTGTTGTACTGGGAAGCCAAGGCAGCATTTACGCCTGGGTTTTGGGTTGCGGCCTGGGTCAATGAAAAGATGGATTCTGAGTTTCCATAGCTATCCAAGAATGGACCGTTCGGAGAATCTTCCAAAGTATAGCTTCCATTAAGTTTGGTTCCTTCAGCGATTACGCCATCCCAGTTGCCCATGTGAAGGTAAACCCTTGTTTTGAAAGCAATGGCAGCATTTCTGGATGCCTTTGTGAGCCCAGTGTTTGTAATAAGACTTTCGGCATCGTTCAAATCCTGTAGCACTTTTTGGTAGCACTCTGCCACGGTATTCCTTCCCATAAGGATTTCGGAATCTATCTCAGCCTGTGTATCGATCCCAACTTCCCTGTAAGGTACACCTGGGTGGTTGGCCCCAGCGGTAAAGTTATAAGGTCTGGCAAAATAGATCAACAATTCAAAATGGGTAATGGCACGAAGAAATTTAGCCTGACCAATATAATCATTGGCAACATCTTGGGTGATGATACCTGCCTCCACGGCGGCAGTTACCCCTTCAATGACCAAATTGGCCCTGTTGATCAAACGGTAACCATCTACCCAATAGTAAACATTGTTCGCAGTGGTTGGATCATAGGTTCCGGTATAGGTAAGCTGATAGAACGTTGCAGTGTTCACAACATCCTCACCTCTGTTGTCCCCTTGTTGAACAAAAGCCGCTCCCCAGATATACCCACGACCACCGTTGGGGTTTGTAGAGTTATACTGGCCTATTGCAGCGGCATTGTACATCCCGTTCACAGAACTTTCAATCAATGACGGTGATGAAAAGGCATCGCTCAACGATATGTTGTTGATCGGGCTCAAATCCAGAAGGGTTTCATCTGAACATGAGATTACGCCAAATCCAAGAATGGATAGGGTTATGTATTTGAATATTTTTCTCATCTTAATATAGAATTATAGATTAACATTTAGACCCAGCGACAAAACCTTCGACCTTGGGGTTCCATTTATATCCACACCGTTAGACTCCATTTCTGGATTCAACCCTTTGTAATTTGTGATGGTAACAAAGTTTTGAGCCTGAACAAAGAACCTGACCATGTTCACATGTAACCTTTCCGTTAGCATGGAAGGTAATTTATAGCCCAAAGAGATATTGTCCAAGCTGATAAAATCACCTTTTTCCACAAACCTTGTGGTGGCGTGACCGGTCAGATTGGTGAAAGTGTTACTACTGGCGTACAATTTTGGTGTTCTTCCATCTCCTGGTTCAGCAGCGCTCTGCCATCTTCCCAAGATCTCGGTAGAGTTGTTGTTGAAGTTCTGTGTTACCAAATCCCTTCTCGTGGAGTTGAATACACTGTTGCCGCCACTATATCTGAACATGAAGCTAAAATCGAAGTTTTTATAGGTGAACTTATTGATCACGGAACCATAGTAGGTTGGCAAGGAAGTTCCCAAAATAAACTTGTCATCTGCTGCGCTCAATGAAGAGCTTTCGGAAAGATCTTCAGGGTTACTTGGATCGAAGACAAAATAAGATTGTGTATCAATATTGCCCTGAACCAAGCTGCCATCGGCCTTATAATAAACCGGGTTACCATTTGCAGGGTTTACGCCCCAATACCTATATCCGTATAGTGAGTTGATGGATTCACCTTCCCTAATGATCAAATTGGGAGCTATATTGGTGTTGGTGGAAGTACCTCCAATAATATCCTGTCCATCGGGTATACTGGTTACCCTGTTCTTGTCCAAGGTCAAATTGGCGGAAACGTTCCAGCTGAAATTCTGGGTGTTGAAAGGAGTGTAGTTCACAGAGAATTCATAGCCCTCATTCACCATGGTTCCAATGTTCTTCTTGATCCTGTTGTCCGGTACACCCAATGATTGTGGTACAGGTACATCGAGGATAAGACCATCAATATCATTTTTATAGTAGTCGAAGCTAAAGGTCAGCTTATCTGACATAAAGCCAAAGTCGACTCCAAAATCGGTCTTTTTACTGGTTTCCCAAAGCAACTGGTCGTTACCGAACTGTGTAAACGCAATACCGTTCAAGGTACCATATTGGGAAGCCGATGTTAGTCCGAGGTAAGGATAACTACCGATATCGGTATTTCCCACTTCTGAATAGGAAGCCCTAAGTTTGAATAGGGAGATGGTTGGGTTCAAGGCACTGAAGAACTCTTCATTGGCAATGTTCCAACCTGCAGAGTATCCAGTAAAGTTGTTCCACCTTGTGGACTCGCTCAATTTTGAGATACCATCCCTACGAACAGATCCTTGTAGATAGTAACGCTCTTTAAAGTTGTAGCTGATACGCCCAACATAGGAACTGATACCATTTTCAGTCACACTACCACCAGAGGTCTGGGTGCCATATGCTCCGGTCACCAAGTTTTGGTTGTAGAATTCATCCAATAGGTCGGTTCCGGTTCCAAAGAAATATTTATTCTGCTCTTTTTGGTATTCGGCAACCGCAGTAACAGCAATATTGTGGGCATCGTTAATGGAGGTATTGTAGTTTACAATGTTCTGGATGTTCCAACGAAGAATATCCCTATTGTCGTTTTGTAACCTACCATTAGACCCCCTACCGTCACCATGAACAGGACTGTAGTAAAGGAATCCAGAAGTAATGGTGTTGTTGGCACTGGCCTGGAATCTATAGGTCAATCCTTTCAAAGGTTTTACATCTGCAAAGGCGCTAACCAGGGTGTTATTGATCTTGGATTGGAATTTGTTGTTGGCCAAAACATAGGCAATATTGGATATGTTGTCACCCACTGGGTCGGTGTTGTCCCACTGACCAACTACGCTTCCATCTGGAGATAGGTTATAACCTGTTGGGTTGTTGACATCATAAATAGGGGTGTTGGGCAATTGTCTGGTTGCATTGAAAATGTTTCCTGAAAGTGAGTTGCCACCAGTGTTTAGACCATTGTATTCGGTCCTGGTCACGCCTACATTGGCTCCGACGCTCAGCCATTTGACAATCTCGTGCTCCAGGTTGGTCCTGATGCTGTATCGTTTCATGTTGTTTGAAACCGCCACCCCATCTTGGTCTGTAAAGCCCAATGATAGGTAATACCTTGTCCTGTCGGTTCCACCATTTATCGATAGGCTATGGTCCATTTGAAGTGCGCTTGAATTGAGTACGGCCTTTTGCCAATCGGTATCATAATCGCTGCCCACTGCCCAAGGAGCCTGACCTCTGTTCGTTCTTTTTTCATTTGCGATTTCCAAGAATTGCGAAGTATTCAAAAGGTCGAAGGTTTTGATTGGGGAAGCAAAACCGGTTACTACATTGTAGTTCACCTGTGTTGATCCTTTTTTTCCTTTTTTGGTGGTGATCAAGATTACGCCATTGGCTGCACGGGATCCGTAAATAGCTGTAGCGGCACCATCTTTCAAGATTTCAAAGGATTCAATGTCGTTTGGATTGATATCGCCTAGTCCGTTGGCGGAAGCGTAACCTCCAACATCACCTGTTATAATGGGAATACCATCTACAACCACCAAAGGATAGGTGCCAGAACCTATAGAGGCAACACCCCTGATCCGAATCCTTGGTGTTTCACCAATGATACCTGTGTTAGAAGTGATCTGCACACCTGCAGCCCTACCTGCCAATTGACTTTCGAAACTAGGTGTTACAAGTCCTTGTATATCTGCACCCGATACGCTGGCTATGGCTCCGGTGATTTCCTTCCTTTTTTGTACACCATAACCGACTACCACAACCTCTTCCAAGGCTTGTGCGTCCTCTTCCATTTGAATGTCAATGACACTCTGGGCACCTACGGTTACCCTTACTTCTTTTTGACCTAAGTAGGAATAAATAAGGACTTGACCTGTTTGGGCCTGTAGCGCATACTTACCATCAAAGTCGGTCTGGGTGCCGTTGGTAGTACCCCTTATTATAACATTGACGCCAGGTAGGGGCAATCCTGTCTGGTCGGTAACGGTGCCGGTAATCATTTTGTCCTGCGCAAAAGAAAGATGCACGACAAATGCCATCAGCACTGCGAGAAATACTTTTGATTTTGATTTCATGTAGTTCACATTGATTGAGTTAGTAATAATGTTTGAATAAGCTATTGAAAAGAAAACCGGTCAATTTTTTATTGAGACTAATCCAAAAAATTAACAAGACCCCTTAAGTAATTGTGGCAATGTTTTAGTAGCATGACCGGTTATCCTAATCAGGGGTCGAAATAAATATGTTATTGCGGGAAAGGGATTACGCCCGACCTAAATTTACCTATACCGATAAAAATTAACCTTTATCAATTTTTATAGAATCCTGTATAGGAGACCTTTAGGATATGCAGGGTGTTTTCTTGATTGAAAGGAGGTTTCATGTATTTATTGCAGTCATTCAGGAATTACTCTTGTAGGCTCTTGATATATTGCACGGGGGTCAGGTGCTTTCTCTTTTTGAATGCCTTGTAGAATGATACTTTATTGTTGAACCCGGACTCGTAGATCAGGTCGGTTATGAGTTCAACCTGCTTGGGGCTGTTCTCTATAATAGTGATGCATTCATTGATGCGATAATCGTTGATGAACTCATAAAAGTTTTTGTTGAACTCTTGGTTGATTACCTGGGAAAGGCTGTATCGATCGGTATTCAATCTATGGGCCAAATCTTGGAGCGACAGTGTGTTGTCCAAATAAGGCTTTTCTTGCATTGCTTCCAAGAGTTGTGTCTTTAATGTCTCTATCATTGTTTTGGTAAGCCCGGAATTTTGGTATTTCTCCTTTTTAACCAGTTGTTTGTCCATGTTGGCCGTCAAGATTTCCGTAATGTTTTTAGGTAGCAGGAACAATAAGAAGGAGATGATGATAATAAAGGCTGAAAAGAAATAGGCAAGGGTATACTGCAACATGTTGTTTATGGAACTTTGATTCTTTACAATGGCCTGAAAGCAAAATATAAAGCAGATAATGGCCAAAAAGATAATGAGTGATAACGTCCATTTGCGTGTAAGCTCGTCAAGTTGGAACCGGCAATCCTGATAACGTCTGATGAGTATGATAAGGAAAAGACCAAAATAGACAATTTTAATATAGATGTTGTTCAACAACAGTACAAGGGTTTTACCTGTCCCGGCAAGGGGCATCTCCCCGATGCTATTGGTCAGGATCAATAGTAAGATCAGGCTCAAGAAAAAGGGGCCAAATAATAAGGCAATGACCCGTAATCTAATTTGCCTGTGGGGATATAGGCTTTTTTCAAGAAATAAATAGATGCATGGCCCGAGCAAAAATAGCAAGCTTGAGTAAAACGGGATTTTAGGAATATGCATGATACCGTCCCACCATAAAAAGGTCAGTTCAAGGAGAATGGAGGCTATCGAAATGGTAAAAATGCCCATATAGGTATTGAGTCCTTTTCTATAGAGCAGATAAAGGCCAATGCCGAATCCCAACATGGATATTGCAATGAATATGAAATGTAGGAGGCTCAATTCATCCTGAGCTGCAATTTGCACTGCGTCAATGCTTAAGAAAGCTTCTGTCATGCCAAAAAAAGAGGAATATATTTGCTTTTATCAATCTTGTTTTGGGGGATGGAAAAGTAGTAATTATTGCAAGGCCGAAAATTTTATTAACATAAATTAATGAAATTCTAATTTCATGCCTCCCCCATTGATGTTTCCGAAAATCTACCACAAATTTCAAGGATCCAATTGTACACTCTTCTACGGGGAAAAATGTCTTTTGATGTTTTGCCGACGGGAAGCTTTTGTGGTTATGTTGATCAAATTGTTACACAGGGACATTTATTTTTGTCTGCATTTTCTATTTTTGAAAAAACCATCATCCAAAATGAAAAAGCTCATACTCCTCTTTATTACCCCTTTATTTTTTGCTTGTAATCCAAAAGAAGAAGTGGACCTGATTGTCTACAATGCCAATATTTATACCGTGGATAATGATTTCTCCAAGGCTTGTTGTGTGGCCATAAAGGACGGAAAATTCGTTGCAGTTTCAGAAAACGCCGATATCTACAAAAAGTACAAGGCCAAAGAAGAATTGGATGCTGAAGGAAAGACCATAGTGCCTGGATTGATCGATGCCCATTGTCATTTTTATGGTTTGGGATTGAATCAACAGGTCGTGGACTTGGTGGGTACTACCAGTTTTGATGAGATTTTGGATAAAGTGGTTACGTTTCAGAAGGAACGGCCATCCGATTTTATCCGAGGGCGGGGCTGGGACCAGAACGATTGGGAAGAAAAGGAATTCCCTACCAAGGATAAATTGGATGAATTGTTCCCTGATATACCTGTGGCATTACGAAGAATTGATGGTCACGCCCTTTTGGTGAACCAAAAGGCATTGGATTTGGCCGGGATTACGTTGGAAACCAAAGTGGAAGGTGGGGAAATTGTGACCAAGGACGGCAAGCTTACCGGAGTTTTGGTGGACAATCCCATGGGATTGGTGGATGCTGTAGTTCCGCAACCATCCAGAGCACAACAGATACAGGCTCTAAAGGATGCGGAACGCATCAGTTTGGATTACGGACTCACCACGGTAAATGATGCCGGATTGGCCCGTTCTACCATAGAATTGATTGATAGTCTGCAGCAAGCGGGAGATATGTCCATCCGTGTCTATGCCATGGTTTCCAATTATCCGGAAAATCTGGATTATTTCTTGAACAAGGGTATCATTAAAACGGATAGGCTCGATGTTCGTTCTGTAAAAGTATATGGGGATGGGGCCTTGGGCTCACGGGGAGCGGCACTAAAAGTACCCTACTCGGATAAACCAGGTCATTTTGGGGCCATGGTCACCCCTGTTGATGAAATTGGAGCCCTGGCCGAGCGCATTGCAGCCACCGATTATCAAATGAACACCCATGCCATTGGGGATTCTGCCAATGTAGTGGTGCTACGCGCTTATAAAAAAGCCTTGGAGGGCAAGCCGGACCGTCGTTGGAAAGTGGAACATGCCCAAGTAATATCCATGGAAGATTTCGATTACTTTAAACTGGGCATTATTCCATCCGTTCAACCTACCCATGCCACAAGTGATATGTACTGGGCCGAAGATCGTTTGGGTCCGGAACGTGTTAAGGGCGCCTATGCTTATAAGAAACTTTTGGACGAGGCAGGAATAGTAGCTTTGGGTACCGACTTTCCCGTAGAGCAGGTAAGTCCCTTCTTGACTTTTTATGCTGCTGTGGCCCGTCAGGATTTGAAAAATTATCCAGAGGGAGGTTTTCAAATGAAAGATGCTTTGTCCAGAGAGGAAACATTGAAAGGGATGACCATCTGGGCAGCCTATTCCAATTTTGAAGAAGGCGAGAAGGGAAGTATTGAACCGGGTAAGTTCGCCGATTTTGTAATCTTGAGCGATGATATCATGACTGTTCCCGTTTCGGAGATTCCCAATCTAAAAGCCGAGCAGGTTTTTGTGGGAGGAGAAAAGCTCAAATAGAATCTATTAAATAGCGGATCACAAAAAATAAAAAAGCCCCAAATAGGGGCTTTTATTTATAAAGAAATATGGTTTTTTAAATGCTGATCGGCACGGTAACCCTAGTGGTTCCCCATCCCATGACCATATCGCCGCTATCATCAAAAGCTATGGAAAAAGCCTCCAATTCTTCATTGTCGGAACTGGTCTTGGCCATTACTCGGGCAACATCGGCCTCGCTGTCATAGGAAAAAGCGCCCCATTGGTTCAGGTTACTGTTCAAAATAACGGTCCACTCACCTTCACCTGGAATAGTGAACAGGGAATAAGTTCCAGCTTTTACGGACTTACCTCCAACAGTGGCATCCTTATAAAAAGTGATTTCGGTACACTCGTTGGCGCCAGTTCTCCATACTTTTCCTTGTGGGGCAAGCTCGGTCAAGCTACGTCCCTTAAGTTGTGGCCTGCTGTAAATGACCTTAATGGATTTTTGGGGCACGCGCGAACTGGTGGGGAAAGTGACAATATCCGCGGGACTCTTGTCCAAGCCACTGAATTTCTGGGCGGTCGCTTCCGTCGAAAATACCATGGCAAAAGCTAGAACAGTAAATAAGAATACATTTTTCATGATTGTGATTTTAGTAGTTTTCAAAACTAGGGTGTTATTAAATGGTCTGTATCTAAAAAGACGTTAAAAAAGAATAAACTTACAAAACGTTCGGGATTGTCACGGTATTTTGAAGATATAGTTTCAATACCACATAATTTTTATATTTATTATTACAATATGAAACTTATAGGTCATTTGTGGTTTTATTTATAAAGTTACTGGCTCATTTTTGTATCAAAATTGTTACTAATTTATTTGATTATGTGTGGTATTGTATGCGCATTTGATGTGAAGGAAAGTACGGAAGTACTTAGGCCCCAATTATTGGAGATGTCGAAGAAAGTAAGGCACCGCGGGCCGGATTGGAGTGGAATTTATGCTGATGACAAAGCGATATTGGCCCATGAGCGTTTGGCCATCGTGGATCCAGCTTCTGGAAAACAGCCATTGTTAAGCGCCGATGGGAAATTGGTGTTGGCGGCCAATGGTGAGATCTATAACCATCAACAATTGAGAAAACAGTTCGAGGGTAAATATGAGTTCAAGACCCAATCGGATTGCGAGGTCATTCTGGCCCTATACCAAGAAAAGGGAGTCGACTTTGTGGATGAAATGAACGGTATCTTCGGATTTGCCATTTACGATAGTGAGAAGGACGAGTACTTCATCGCGAGAGATCATATGGGTATCATTCCGCTTTACATCGGATGGGACAAAAACGGGACTTTTTATGTGGCTTCCGAATTGAAAGCGTTGGAAGGAACCTGTTCCAAGATCCAATTGTTCCCTCCCGGACACTATCTGCACAGCTCCGATGGCGAGTTCAGAAGATGGTACCAAAGGGATTGGATGGAGTACGATGCCGTAAAGGAAAACGAGACCAGCATTCAGGCCATTAAAGATGCCTTGGAGGCTGCTGTGCACCGTCAGTTGATGTCCGATGTTCCTTATGGTGTTTTGTTGTCCGGTGGATTGGATTCTTCTGTGACTTCGGCCATCGCGAAAAAGTATTCCCAAAAAAGAATTGAGTCAGGTGATACGACCGATGCCTGGTGGCCCCAATTACACTCCTTTTCTGTAGGTTTGGAAGGTTCTCCGGATTTGGCTGCCGCCCAAAAGGTGGCCAAGCACATAGGTACGGTACACCACGAGATAAAATTTACCATTCAGGAAGGTTTGGATGCCATCAAGGATGTTATCTATAACTTGGAAACGTATGATATTACTACTATCCGGGCATCTACACCCATGTATTTGATGGCAAGGGTCATCAAGTCGATGGGTATTAAAATGGTATTGTCCGGTGAGGGAGCCGATGAGCTTTTCGGTGGATACCTTTACTTCCACAAGGCACCAAGTCCAAAGGATTTCCATGAAGAAACCGTAAGAAAGCTGGATAAATTACACATGTATGATTGTTTGAGGGCCAATAAATCCTTGGCGGCTTGGGGTATTGAAGGGCGTGTGCCGTTTTTGGATAAAGAATTTATGGATGTGGCCATGCGCATCAACCCAAAGGATAAAATGATCAACGGGGAGCGTATGGAAAAATGGGTGGTGCGAAAGGCATTTGAGTCGTATCTCCCTGAAAGTGTGGCCTGGAGACAGAAGGAACAATTTTCCGATGGTGTAGGCTATAGTTGGATCGATACCTTGAAGGCGATGGTTGCGGAAGAAATTAGCGATGAGCAATTGAAGAATGCGCACTTCAAGTTTCCGATTCAGACCCCAACTACCAAAGAGGAATATTATTACCGTTCCATATTTGAAAGCCATTTCCCCTCGGATGCGGCTGCCCTGAGTGTTCCACAGGAACCTTCCGTGGCCTGCAGTACAAAGATTGCGTTGGAGTGGGACGAAGCCTTTAAGAACATGAACGATCCATCTGGCAGGGCGGTGGCTAAAGTACACACCGATGCCTACGTAAAATAGCAGTAATTAGCAATCAAGGATTTGGAGCAGGAGAAGTTTTGTTTCATTTTCAATTAGTCGAAAAAGCCCCTCAATTGAGGGGCTTTTTGTTGTTCTTAACAGTACTTTCACGACCAAGTGTAAATATCCTGTTTTTCCACAGATTTTGTTGATAACTTAAGGGGTTCATTTAGCCTCTATGCCCTAATTACACAGGGTATTCTTTATATTTGTAGGATTTGAAAAATTCTAAGCAAATAAAGAAAATATATGAGCGAAGAAGCTAACAAGAAACAATATTCGGCGGATAGTATCCAGGCCCTTGAGGGCATGGAGCACGTACGTATGAGACCTTCCATGTATATTGGGGATGTAGGGGTCAGGGGGTTGCATCATTTGGTTTACGAAGTAGTGGACAACTCCATCGATGAGGCCATGGCCGGATATTGTGATGCAATAGAAGTAATCATTAATGAAGATAACTCCATTACCGTAAAGGATAATGGTAGGGGTATACCTGTTGGGCTTCACAAGAAGGAAGGAGTTTCCGCTTTGGAAGTGGTCATGACCAAGATTGGTGCCGGGGGTAAATTCGATAAGGATTCGTATAAGGTTTCAGGTGGTCTGCACGGTGTGGGGGTTTCCTGTGTGAACGCCTTGTCCAATCATTTAAAGGCAACCGTATACACTGACGGTAAAATCTGGGAACAGGAATATGAAAAGGGTAAGGCCCTATATCCCGTAAAAAGCATTGGGGACAGTAACGAAACCGGAACCATCGTAACTTTCGTTCCGGACGATACCATTTTTACCCAGACCACGGAATATAGCTATGAGACCCTTGCCAATCGGATGCGGGAGCTTTCCTATTTGAACAAGGGCATCACCATCACACTTACCGATAAGAGGAACAAGGACGAGAAGGGGGAGTTTGTTCATGAAATCTTCCATTCCGAGGAAGGGCTGAAGGAATTCATCAAGTTCTTGGACGGTAACCGTGAACCACTTATCCAGAGTGTGATTTCCATGGAGGGAGAGAAGAACGGAATTCCTGTGGAAGTGGCCATGGTCTACAACACTGGCTATACCGAAAACCTTCACTCCTATGTGAACAACATCAACACCCATGAAGGAGGTACGCACCTTTCCGGGTTTAGAAGGGGTTTGACGACCACTTTGAAAAAATATGCCGACAACTCCGGTATGTTGGACAAATTGAAGTTCGAAATTTCTGGGGATGACTTCCGTGAGGGACTTACAGCCATTGTTTCCGTTAAGGTGGCAGAACCCCAGTTTGAAGGTCAGACCAAAACCAAATTGGGTAACCGTGAGGTGACCAGTGCGGTGAGTCAGGCCGTTTCTGAAATGTTGACCGATTATTTGGAAGAGCACCCGGAAGACGCCAAACAAATTGTGGAAAAGGTAAAATTGGCCGCACAGGCCAGACATGCCGCTGCCAAGGCCCGCGAAATGGTACAGCGTAAAAACCCAATGAGCGTCGGGGGATTACCTGGAAAACTTTCCGACTGTTCCGAGCAAGATCCAACCAAATGTGAGGTGTTCCTGGTAGAGGGAGATTCCGCAGGGGGTACTGCCAAACAGGGTAGGGACAGGAACTTTCAGGCCATTCTTCCGCTAAGGGGTAAAATCCTGAATGTGGAAAAAGCCATGCAGCATAAGGTTTTTGAAAATGAGGAAATCAAGAATATCTATACCGCTTTGGGTGTTACCATCGGTACCGAGGAAGACAGCAAGGCGTTGAACTTGGATAAACTGCGTTACCACAAAGTAGTGATCATGTGTGATGCCGATGTGGATGGTAGTCACATTGAAACGCTGATCCTTACCTTTTTCTTCCGCTACATGCGCGAATTGATCGAGGGAGGACATGTTTACATCGCTACGCCACCTTTATATTTGGTAAAAAAAGGAGCAAAAAGACGTTACGCATGGAACGACAAGGAGCGGGATGAGATTGTGGCATCCATGAACGGTGGAGCAAGCATCCAACGATACAAAGGTCTTGGGGAGATGAATGCCGAGCAGCTTTGGGATACCACCATGAACCCAGAGTTCAGGACGTTGCGCCAAGTAAGTATTGAAAATGCAACGGAATCTGACCGAATCTTCTCCATGTTGATGGGGGATGAGGTGCCGCCAAGACGTGAATTTATTGAGAAAAATGCCGTCTATGCCAACATAGATGCATAGATAACAGCCATTTCACAACAAAAACTCGCCCCTAACAGGCGAGTTTTTTAGTTTTAGGAAAAATTTTACAAAATGAAGAAAATTGTTTTGTTGATGGCCTTGGCCTCAATAACCCTGGGAAGGGCACAAGACCTGAACGATCTTTTTGTTTCAGGTGTAGCTGATGCAGAACGTTTTGCCAATGCTTATTTGGCACCTGTTTCGGAAGCATCCATTTACAGTATTTCAAACGGATGGTACAATTCTGCAGATTCCAAACCTTTGGGCGGATTCGAAATTTCCATTATTGGGAACATGACCGGTTTCAAGAATAAGGACGATAAAAAAGCCTTTTTATTGAATCCTGCTGACTATGACAACTTGAACTTTGTCCAGAATCCTGACGAGCCACGCTTGGTTGCCACAGGTTTGGGGGATATTGAAGGAGTAGAAGTATACGTGGAAGGACAGAACGGTCTGTTCCGTGAAGAATTTGAATTGCCTTCCGGTCTGGCTTCTGAAAATTTGAATTTTATTCCCTCTGGCTATCTGCAAGGAAGTGTGGGATTGGTGAAGGGATTGGAAGTAAAAGCCCGTTTTTTGCCCAAGATCAAGTTTGACGACGATGCCAAGATTGGATTGTTCGGAGCTGGCCTACAGTATGATTTCACCAAGATGCTTCCGGCCGATAAGGTTCTTCCAGTGGCGATTGCCGCAGTAATCGGCTATACCAAATTGGATGGGGAATATGATTTTACCGATTCCTCTACCATTAATGGTAGTGATCAACGTATCGAGGCTTCTTTTAAAACATGGAATTTTAGTGCTGTGGTTTCCACAACAAAGATTCCCGTAATCAATTTTTATGGGGGATTGGGATATATCACCGGTAAATCGGATATCGACCTTTTGGGGACTTACGAAGCCAGAGGCCCATTCTTTACCGAGACTGTTGTAGATCCTTTTACAGTATCCAAAGATGTAAGTGGGGTTTCCGCCAATTTGGGTACCAAGATCAAATTGGGATTCTTCCGGCTTAATGCCGAATACAATATTTCCGAGTTCAGTACCTTTACCTTTGGTATCAACTTCGGATTCAGATAGTTTTATGTCAGTTAGATTTTTTTCCAAAAGAAAAAGTATCGAAAACAAACCACCAACCGACCAACCAATAAAGAAGGCCCCAATGTTCGTTGGGGCCTACTATTTTCATATAAGTGGTCTTCCGTCTATTCCCTAGTGGCGAAGACCGAGCCGTTCCCTAGGGCCAAGATTTCAGGATCTTGGGCTTTCAACAAGTTGACTGAGACATCAGTAACCTGTGGATCGCCATATATAATGGTATAGGTGCCGTTTTCCACGGACCATTTAAAATCGGTATAAAAAACCAGCTTGGAGTTGGAATAGCTTTGGTACCTACCCAGGTACACGTCATTGAAAATCCATTCTTCCCGAGTGGTATCGGTACTCTTGCCTTCGATATTGGAAGTTTCGACTTTGGCCCAGATGCCCAAAATGGGATCGTTGTTCTCTGGGATCCGGCTACAGTTGCTTACGGCAATAATGCCTATAATGGACAACAATGAAAAGAGCTTTTTCATAGGTCAAGTAGGTTAAATTGATTTTGGGACTATTAGAACGCTATTTTGTAGGAAAGTATTGCACCCAATTCTTCAAAATTGTTGTGAAATTCCAATTCTTCGATGAAAGGAAGGTTTTGTTAACATTTTGACGATTCGAACAATTTTGGGATCGTAACAAAATTGGGCTGCTAAAACTGGTGAAATTCAGCTTTTTTCTGCCCTAAATGCCGTATTTTTGAGCATCAAAATTTAAACTTATACAAATGAAAGTTACCGTAGTTGGAGCAGGCGCAGTCGGAGCAAGCTGTGCAGAATACATAGCAATGAAAAATTTTGCATCTGAAGTAGTTTTGTTGGATATCAAGGAAGGATATGCCGAAGGTAAGGCCATGGACCTTATGCAAACGGCTTCCCTGAACGGTTTCGATACCAAAATTACCGGAAGCACCAACGATTATAGTAAAACGGCTAACAGTGACGTAGTGGTGATCACCTCCGGAATTCCACGTAAGCCCGGGATGACCCGTGAGGAACTTATAGGGATCAATGCAGGTATTGTGAAGGCCGTGGCCACCAACCTTTTGGAGCACTCGCCAAATACCATCATCATTGTGGTGAGTAACCCAATGGATACTATGACCTATTTGGTGCACAAGTCCACAGGTTTGCCAAAGAACAGGATCATTGGTATGGGTGGTGCATTGGACAGTGCCCGTTTCAAATACAGATTGGCAGAGGCTTTGGGAGCTCCCATTTCCGATGTTGATGGAATGGTGATCGGCGGTCACAGTGATGTAGGTATGGTGCCATTGATCGGCCACGCCACTCGTAACAGCGTGAAGGTTTCCGAATTCCTTTCCGACGAGCAAATGAGTTGGGTAGTGGAAGAGACCAAAGTAGGTGGAGCCACCTTGACCAAACTATTGGGAACCAGTGCTTGGTATGCCCCGGGAGCAGCAGTATCCAGCATGGTTCAGGCCATTGCTTGCGACCAAAAGAAAATGTTCCCTTGTTCCACTATGTTGGATGGCGAATATGGGTTGAGCGACATCTGTATCGGTGCCCCAGTTATCTTGGGTAAGGACGGTATCGAGAAAATCGTGGAAATTGAGTTGTCCGATGCCGAAAAAGCTAAAATGCAGGAGAGTGCCGAAGGTGTTAAAAAGACCAACGCATTGCTTCAGGTATAACAATATTTGACCGACCAGAGAACTTGTCATTTTGGGCATGATCGTACCTTGGATTTTCTAAGATGTATCCTGGGAATCACCGATCCGTCCGAAATGACATTTTCATTTTAACAACATAGGGGTAGGCTATAATTGCAATTACATCATTTTCTATTGGCAAATCTTATCGGAAATGATATATTTGCACGCTGTTTAAGAAAACTTCTAAAAATTTAATAATCAATGCAAAATAAAGGACTTATAAGGCTTTTCGCTATCCTTTTTGGCTTGGTGAGCATTTATCAGTTATCCTATACCTTCATCGCTAGTAAGTTGGAAAAAGATGCTGAGGCTTACGCAGTTAGCCGAATTTCGGAAGCTGAGGATGATTATGTGGCCAAGCGTGAAGCTTTAGAGGCATCGTATTTGGATTCCATCGGTGACAACACTGTATTGGGCTTTACGAGCTATGAAGATGCCAAGAAAAAAGAGTTGAACAAAGGTCTTGACTTGAAGGGAGGGATCAATGTTACCTTGCAGATTTCCGTAAAGGATATTTTGAAGGGATTGGCCAACAATACCAAAAACCCTGTGTTCAACAAAGCTTTGGCTGATGCCGACAATGCATCCAAGAGTAGTGATCAAACCTATTTGGAGCTTTTCTTTGAAGCTTTTGACAATATTAAGGGAGATACCAAATTGGCCTCACCTGATATTTTTGCCAATAAGGGCCTGAGCGACGACATCAATTTCCAAATGTCGGATGATGAGGTAAAACCTATCATCAGGAAGAAAATCGACGAGTCCATTGTTTCTGCATTTGAAGTACTTCGTGAGCGTATCGATGGTTTTGGGGTAACCCAGCCCAACATCCAAAGGGAAGGAAACTCAGGACGTATTTTGGTGGAACTTCCAGGAGCTAGGGATATTGCCCGTGCCCAAGAACTACTTTCCAGTACGGCACAATTGGAATTTTGGGAAACCTATTCTCAGAATAACCAGAGTTTGGGAACCTTCTTGGTGAACGCCAATGAAAGATTGAAGGAAATCTTGAAGCCTGAACAAGCTAAGGAAGAAGTATCCAAGCCTGAGTCTGAAATTGACTCATTGCTTTCGGATGTGGCCCAAGATTCATTGGACATGACCCAAGAGGCCAACCCGCTATTGGGCAAACTTATTCCGGCCAACCCCGGTAGCCATGCCATCGCAAGGGCCATGGTGAGTGATACTGCTGAAATTGGCGGTTACCTAAGAATGCCAGAGATCAAGAGATTGTTGCCCAACGATATCCAATTCACCAAATTCCTTTGGGAAAGAGCTGCCAAGGATGTGGAAGTGGTGGAATTGTACGCCCTTAAATCCAATAGAGATGGAGTGCCCAGGATCAGCGGGGACGTGGTTTCAGACGCACAGGATACCTTTGACCAGTTCAATAAGCCTGCGGTAAGCATGACCATGAACACCCGTGGGGCCAAGGAATGGGAAAAACTGACAGGGGATGCCTATAACAACCAGACGGGTATCGCCATTGTATTGGATAATAAGGTATATACTGCTCCTGGGGTTTCTACAGGACCCATTTCAGGAGGCCGTTCAGAGATTACCGGTACCTTTACCGTAAACGAGACCAAGGATATTGCCAACGTGTTGCGTGCTGGTAAACTACCTGCATCTGCAGAGATCATCCAATCTGAAGTAGTAGGTCCATCATTGGGGCAAGAGGCCATTGATAGTGGTTTTATGTCTTTTGCCATAGCCATGGTTTTTGTTTTGCTGTGGATGATTTTCTACTATGGTAAAGCGGGAGTTTTTGCTGATATAGCATTGATTTTCAATATCTTGTTGATTTTTGGTGTACTGACCAGCTTGGGAGCTGTACTGACATTGCCAGGTATTGCCGGTATCGTGTTGACCATTGGTATGTCCGTGGATGCCAACGTATTGATCTATGAGCGTATTAAGGAAGAATTGGCCAAAGGAAAAGGGAAGGCCCAAGCCATTGCTGATGGTTTTGGAAATGCACTTTCCTCCATTTTGGATGCCAACATCACCACAGGTCTGACCGCTATCATTCTCTTTATATTCGGTTCTGGACCTATTAAAGGATTTGCGACCACTCTTTTGATCGGTATCGTAACGTCATTGTTCACGGCCATTTTTGTAACCCGTTTGATGATCGACTCTTACACGGCCAAAAAAGGTAGAAGATTGGATTTCACCACAGGTATCACCAAGAACCTGTTCAAAAACGTGAACATCGATTTCTTGGCAAAACGTAAGATTGCATATGTGCTATCTGGAATCTTAGTAGCGGTGAGTGTTTTCTCTCTGTTTACTCTCAAGCTTCAGCAAGGGGTTGATTTCATTGGTGGGCGTTCCTACCAAATCCGTTTTGAAAAAGTAGTAAACCCATCAGAGATCGCTTCTGAGTTGAACGATGTGTTCGGTAGCGGAACCAGTGTGAAGACATTTGGGGATGCCAACCAAATCAAGGTCACCACTCCGTATAAAGTAGATGAGGAAGGCGTGGAAGTCGATAATGAAATCCAAACTAAATTATATACCACTTTACAGAAATATCTTCCGGATGGAACTTCTTTTGAAGACTTTACCGTAGGTGCCTCTGAAAAGTCAATCGGTATCTTGCAATCCGTGAAGGTAGGACCTACCATTGCGGACGATATCAAGAAAAATGCTTTCTTGGCCATTTTGGGATCTTTGGCTGTGGTGTTCCTTTACATCTTGCTTCGATTTAGAAAATGGCAATTCTCGTTGGGTGCCGTTGTTGCGGTTTTCCACGATGTGATGATCGTGTTGGGTATCTTCTCTTTAACAGGAAAGATCATGCCCTTTAACATGGAAATTGACCAAGCCTTTATTGCTGCGATATTGACAGTAATCGGTTACTCGTTGAACGATACCGTGGTAGTGTTCGACCGTATCCGTGAAATAACCAATATCAAAGGTTTAAAAGGTGGGGAAAATATAAATGAAGCCTTGAACAGTACATTGAGCCGTACATTGAATACCTCATTGACTACATTGATCGTATTGTTGGCCATCTTCGTTTTTGGAGGTGAAAGCCTACGCGGATTCATGTTCGCCATGATCATTGGTGTGGTTGTGGGTACGTATTCTTCGATATTCGTGGCTACTCCATTGATGTTCGATGCACTCAAGAAGAAAATTGCTGCTGCTACAGGAGCATAGTTTAAGTTTTTAGATTACACCAAGTAAAGGGCCACATGCACAAGTGGCCCTTTATTTTTTCGTTGATCGGTATTATACTTTATTGTTGGCCAAAACTTCAAGCCAGCCAATCAATTGACTGAACAATGTAAAGTTTTGGATGACCCTTAATTGTCCATTGAACCCCCATTTGTCCCTATCTTTTGTATGGTTCAACATGTAAGTCAATGTTTTGGAAAGTTGTTCAATATCCGTTGGGTCTTCATTGATCTGCCCTGTTTTGTTATGGACTACTTGAAATTTCAACCCGGCAGCACCTGAAACCAGTACAGGTTTTCTCTTCCACATGGCTTCCGTGGCCGTGAGTCCAAAACCTTCTTGAATGGAATTTTGCACAATAATGCTCGAAGTACGTTGTAAGGCATTGACGATGAGTGCATTTTCCTTGGGATTGTCCAACGGTAATAAGAGAATAGCAATATCCTTCTGTAAATTACGGTCCACTTTTTTATAGGCTTCCGTGAGTTCATTGAGTACTTCCTGCCCCTCTGGGTCATCGGAAACAAAATCAGGGTCAGGTCCGCCCATCACTAAAAGCGTCATCTCAATACGTTTGTACTCCAAACTATCCGGATCTCCATTTTTGCGGTTGTCCAGTTTCATTTTAATAAAGGCATCCATAAGTTCCTTAAAACCTTTAAGGCGGTCCCATCTTGATATTTCCATCACTATGGGCCGATAAATAAGGTCCAAGTTTTCATCGGCCCTTAACAGGTCAAAGGAACCATCCGGCATTATTTTTCGTACCAAATATTTGTATCGATCATAAAGAATGGCCTTATGGTCGTCCAGTACCCCAGATTGATATAAAATACCAATGCATTTGTGCAATTGTAATTCCCTGTTTTTGTGACTTAAGGGGTCAATGGCAGGAGGAATGATGGAGGTTCTTTTCTTTAACGGTTTGGGGACATAAGCGGGTAAACTAAACACAAAATGGTCGTAATCGTCGGTGTAGGGACTTAGGAACTCCCACACGGCATCGGTTATCTCGGTATCCTCTTCCAATCCGATATGGCATCGCCAAATAATGGAAACTTTTCTCTCTTTTTTGATCATGGAAGCCAAGGGCATGGGTTGTGGGTCGTGGACCACTACAATATCCCCATCATTGATTAGTTCCAGAGCCTTGGGTAGATTATTTCTGTTGACAGCTTCGTATACTTGTCTGTCCTCTACCGTAAAAATACCATTTCCGCTTCCATGTATGGCATTGTGGATGCGTTTGGTGATATCAAAGAATGCTTTTTCCCTAGCCTCGATGACGAGCCACTCAATGGACACTCCGAGTTCCCGTAAAATTCGCATTTGGCTGGGCAACATCTCGGCAACACCACCGCCCAAGGCGGTTGAATTAATCATCCAAATGGTTTTACCTTTTAGGGATGCTATGGGTTCCTTGGCTTGTTCCAAAAAGTCGAGGACCGAGGAATACAGAGAGCCGTACGCCTTATAATCTTCAATTTTGGCGCCGGGTTTAACGTTGATTTTTTGCATGGAAGGGTATGGTGAATAGTTGAATTCCCTATAAGATAGCAAAAAATAGCAAATTTTAGTAAGATGCTGTTTTTGAAGTGTTTACTATTGTTTTATGGAGCCGATTGATCCTTCTTCGGACGGATGGAGCTCAAAAATATATTGAGGGTCCAATTGGGGCTCTTTCCTGTGCGAAACGAAGACAATGGCAGAATCACTTTCGGCTGCTATTTTGTTGACCAAGGCCACAAAAAGGGAAGCGCTCGCATCGTCCAGACCTGCTGTGGGTTCGTCCAAGATCAGAAGAGGAGGGTGTTTTACCATGGCCCGGGCTACCATGACCAATCTTTTGTCCCCAACGGAAAGATCTCGGAAATAATCCTCTCTTTTATCGTAAAGGTTCAAGAGTTTCAACCATTGATGTGCCAAGTTTTTCTCTATATCGGTCGGCTGTACGTATAACCCAATGGAGTCATGGAGTCCTGAAATGATCATATTCTCCAAACTGTGGTAGCCCCTGAACTTATCCGTGACAGCAGGAGTGTAATAACCAATTTTTTGCTTCAGGTCCCAAACACTTTCCCCGCTTCCCTTTTTTTGTCCAAACAAGGTGAGGTCTTGCCCGTATCCTTTATGACTATCACCGGTTATCATGGAGAGTATGGTGGATTTTCCACTACCATTGGGGCCGATCAATTGCCAAAACTCCCCTTGCCCTATGGTCCAGTCAATATGGTTCAGCACTGGTCGCCCATCAAAGCTCACAGAAACATTTTTCATCACGACTAAATCGGGGAGGTTGCACTCCAAAACGTCAATGGGAGGCGGAATACTACCTTCAAAAATAACACTATCTTGTCTGTTCTCGCTCCAGAACGCTTCTGGTGATGGGTAGGTTTTTAGGGAATTGCCTTCCAATTTTAGGAAATGTGTGGTAATCGGTAAAATATCGTCCAAACGGCTTACCATTTGCACCAGAATTCGCGAGTTGCCTATTTCGCACAGGCGCTCCTTTAAGCTTGCCTGGGTGGCCACATCCAAGTTGTCGTAAGGATTGATGAGCACCAAAAAGTCAGGATTTTGCAGTAACAAATGGTTGAGCAGGGCCTTTTTTTGCTCCCCGCTGCTCATGGTCTTGAGGGATTGCGGCCTATCCTTGGTCAATATTTTAATATCATGTCTTTCTTCCTCATCCATAAACCGGTCAATCTCGGAACGGGAGAAAAGCAGACCATTTAAGGTTGATAGTTCCTGAAGTTGTGAAATGGGTTTTTGATGTAATAGCTCCTGAACCAAATCTTGGGTAGTAGAGGTATTGTTGGTAAGGATAGCGTAGATTTTGGGTTGATCCATGAAGCGGGCACTAAAAACCCAAAATTACGATTATCCTTGGTTTACCCGAAAAATATGGACTGGATTGTCCTTATAGATCGTGGTTTTATCCAAAAACATCCCATTTTTGAGGGCCACTTTTTGAGAGGGAATATTGTTTACATGGATAATGGAGATCAGTGAGCCCGAAAAATGGTTCTCGAACGCGAATTCCTTGCATTTTTGGGCAGCTTCAAAGGCAAATCCCTGTAACCAGAATTCAGGGAGTATGGAATATCCTATTTCCAGTTCTTGGATGTTGTCGACCTCTTGAACCAAAAGACCACAAATACCTACCAATTTTCCTGATTCTTTTTGGATGAGCGCATTCATGCCGCCTAAATCCTTTTCATACCGTTCAAAAATACGATCAAATTGTGTTTGACAAGCTTCCATGGGATCGGTTGGCAATCCTTCCCAAAATTGAGTGGATCGGGGATTGAAATAAAAGGGAAGCCAATCGTTGAAATCCGACTCCTGCAACCTTCTAAAAAGTAGTCGGTCAGTAGATTCGTTTTCCAGTAGGTATTTGGGCATTAGTTTCGGGTGTAGGAAATGCTGTCGCCTACTTGAAGGCCCCATTGGTCCGAGAGCCCTGCATTAATTTCCAATACATATTTGGCTGGCAAATCGGATGGTAGACTGGTTTCATCATAAGGCTTCGCGTTCTTCTGAAAACTTACAATTTTTTGATTTTCACCAATATAGATGATGTCCAACGGGAACTCGGTATTCTTCATATAAAAGGAACGCGCGCCCACATTCGGAAAAATAAAAAGCATGCCCTGACTTTTCTCCATGGAGGGGCGGTACATCAGCCCGGTTTGGGTTTCGTATTCGGTCTCGGCTATCTCAATGTCCAAATCAACCTTGGTGGAGTCGGATTGCATTTTCCAAATGGATAGGTTTCCTTCTTTGGTAAACGCGATGGTATCGGTTTTGATTTCCTTTTTGGAATCGGTCTTGCAAGAAGCAAGGACCAATAGGAAAATCAAAAGCAATCTTTTAAAAATAAGCATAGTTTATTCTTTTTCAAGGGTTGGCCTGAACATGAAGTACAAGCCGATAATGATCATTGGGATGCTGAGCCATTGTCCCGTGGTGAGCACATCTCCCAAGGAATCCTCAAAACCACCTTGGCTTTTCTTGAAGAACTCCACCACAAAACGGACGATGAACAACAGGGCCATGAACATTCCGAAAAGGTATCCGGGTTTGTCCTTTTTATTGGTTTTCCAGTACAGTTGGTACAGGATAATGAAAACAAAGATGTAACAGATGGCCTCGTACAATTGTGCTGGATGGCGATAGGGGATGGATTCCAGTATATTGGAAAATTCAGGGTTGTGCTGAATGGCCTTGTACGCAGCATTTTCAGTTTGTTGCTTGGTCAATGCCATGGCCTTGTAGGCAGGCATATCGTCCGAATCACGGATAAAACGTGTGGCCAAAAAATAGGATTTGTCAACCACCTTTCCATTAATCTCCGAATTGAAAAAATTGCCCAATCGCACAAAACAGGCGCCAATGGCCGATGGAATCACCAATCGGTCCAACAACCAGAGCATTTTAATATCCTTCCATTTTCTGCAATACAGCCACATACCAATAATGGCAGCAATAGTGGCCCCATGGCTGGCCAATCCGGTAAATCCGGTGAACTCATATCCGTTGATGATTCCAAAGAGATTACCGTTGGCACTTTCACGGATAGGAAGCAATATTTCCACCAAATGGTTTTGGTAATACTCCCAATCATAGAAGAAGACATGGCCCAAACGAGCGCCCAACATGATGGAAACCACCGTGTAGATGAAAAGGGAATCCAGCTTTTCCATGGATTTCTTTTCATTCTGGAAGATTTTCTTCATGAGGAACCAACCCACCACAAAGGCCGCGATCCAGAGCAGATTGTAATACTTTATTTGTATGAAACCCAACTTAAAAAGGGTTCCTTCGGGGTTCCAATCAAATCCAAGGAAATACATCTAAATAAATTTTGGACTAATATAACTACTTTGGATGGTTGATGGGTGCGATTAAGGAATTTTTGGCTAGGGTTACCGAAATATAACCATTCTGATACCTTGGGTTTATGGCACTGGATCGTAACCGCTACCTCCCCATGGATTACAGCTTGCTATCCGCTTGATGGACAACCAACCCCCTTTGAACAATCCATGTTTTTTTAAGGCTTCCAATGTGTATTGAGAACAGGTAGGGGTGTAGCGACACGTTGCGGGAAACATGGGCGAAATAAGGTATTGGTAGAATTTGACCAATAGAATAAACGGCGCTATCAAAATTTTCTTCATGAAAAACTCGGTAAGAGGATACAAGGTAAAAAAAAGCCCCGACAAAGTCGGGGCTAAATCTATGCTTCTTCGGATGCATATTCCACGGGTTCGAGATGTTCCCGCTCCTCATCCGTAAACAGTCGTGACTTGATGACAAAACGCAATCCCAAAGGAATCTCCAAACTGAAACTGGAACCTCTTCCCGTGGTGATGTCCACCGTAAGTTGGGTGTGCTTCCAATATTCGAACTGATCTTTGCTCATGTAAAAATGGCAACCGTGAATAGTTCCCAATTTCACATCTGTTTCGTTGAGCATCAATTCTCCCTTCGGAAAACACATGGGAGATGAGCCATCACAACACCCGCCACTTTGATGGAACATGAGTTCGCCATGTCTTTCCCTCAACTGGTCGATGATTTTTGTGGCCCGGTCCGTTACCAATACACGTTCTGTCATATGCTTGTTTTTAGAAAAAGCCCAACTTGTTTTTGTCGTAGGAAATCAACATGTTCTTGGTCTGTCTGTAGTGATTGAGCATCATTTTGTGTGTTTCCCTACCAATACCTGACTTTTTGTAACCACCGAATGGTGCATGGGCAGGATAGGCGTGATAACAGTTCACCCAAACCCTACCGGCCTGTACCTGTCTTGAAATCTTATAAGCTTGGTGCATGTCGCGCGTCCAAACCCCGGCGCCAAGACCGTAAAGAGTGTCGTTGGCTATTTCCAAGGCTTCGGCTTCGTCTTTAAAGGTAGTCACACAAACCACGGGACCAAAAATCTCTTCTTGGAACACGCGCATTTTGTTGTTTCCTTCCAGAATAGTGGGCTGAATGTAATATCCGCCTTCCAAGCCTTCGTTATAAGCTGCCTCACCTCCAGCAAGTACCTTACATCCTTCTTCTTTTCCTATTTGGATGTAGTTCAGGATTTTTTCATATTGGTCGTTGGAAGCCTGTGCTCCCATCATGGTGTTTGGATCAAGGGGGTGGCCCAATTTTACCGCTTTGGTGCGTTCCACCACGCGCTCCATGAACTTGTCGTAAATACTTTCCTGTACCAAGATCCTGGAAGGGCAGGTACATACTTCACCTTGGTTCAAGGCGAACATCACGGCACCTTCCAAACACTTGTCAAAAAATTCATCATCGGCATCCATCACGCTTTCAAAGAAGATGTTGGGAGATTTACCCCCCAATTCCAACGTAACAGGGATGATGTTTTTAGATGCGTACTGCATGATCAACTGTCCTGTGGTGGTTTCCCCGGTAAAAGCTATTTTGTTGATCCTTGGGCTTGAGGCCAATGGTTTCCCGGCTTCCAGACCGAAACCGTTCACTACGTTGAGTACGCCTGCAGGAAGGATGTCCTCGATCAATTCCATCAATACCAAAATACCCACTGGGGTCTGCTCTGCGGGTTTCAAAACCACGCAGTTTCCTGCGGCCAGGGCAGGGGCAATTTTCCATGCGGCCATCAACAATGGGAAGTTCCATGGAATGATCTGACCGACTACACCAAGAGGCTCCAACACGTTCATGGAAACCGTATTGGAATCCAATTCGCTCACAGAACCTTCTTCGGCACGGATAACCCCGGCAAAATACCTAAAATGATCTATGGCCAATGGAAGGTCGGCAGCACGTGTCTCGCGGATGGGCTTGCCGTTATCCCAAGTTTCGGCCCGGGCCAAAACCTCAAGGTTTTGTTCCATACGATCGGCAATCTTGAGTAGTAGGTTACTCCTATAGGTTGCCGATGAGTTGTTCCATTGTGGCGCAGCGGCCCAAGCTGCGTCAATGGCCTTGTCGATATCTTCCGAGGTGGATCGGGCAATCTTGGTAAAGGCGTTGCCGTCTACGGGAGATATGTTATCAAAATATTCTCCTTTGGTGGGTGGGGTCCATTTCCCTCCAATGTAATTTTCATACTGGTCTTTGAACTTGGGTTTGTCCAAGACACTACGTTCCGTGGTTTGCACATTGCTCATAATACGTACTTTTAGTTGTTAACGTTAATTTTTATGTGATGGACCGTGTAGGTCCAACTGACTGATTTTAAAAGTATTGATTTTGTGCCCCGTACATCTGACGTATTCTATTATTGATATGACCAATCCTCTTTGTTTTTATATTTTTAACAATATTCGATAAGATAATTTTTATATTTAATAATGATTTATATAATATATTAAGGAGTAAATATTTTGTATGCAGCTTTCAGATAAGTTTTTTAAGGAACGCAAGCTTGAACATTTGGTGGAAAACCAAACTTCATACACCTTGAACAATGCGGCCATGCACGTGTTCGAGACCCATCTTCAAGCGGAACGCGTGATGCTGCAGTTTGACCAACCCGTACTGGCTTCCATGCTCATTGGTAAAAAGGTGATGCACCTTCGGGATAAAAAAGCTTTTGATTTTTTACCGGGAGAATCCTTGATCTTGCCTTCCAATGAAGTCATGTGTATTGACTTTCCAGAAGCGAACCAAGATAATCCCACACGGTGTCTGGCCATGGCCATTTCCGATGAAAAGATCAATAAGGTCATCAATTTGATGAACGAGGAAATGCCCAAACATGATGGCTCAGAATGGACTTTGATAGATTACAATTATCATTTTACCAATGATGCCAGTATTTATGGTATCATCCAACGGTTGTTATATCTCTTCACGGAAAACCATCCTTCCAAGGACTTTTTTGTGGACAATATGCTTCAGGAACTCATCATTCGTATCCTGCAAGGAAATGCAAGGGAGACCTATATGGAACATGCCTCCAAGTTGGGGTCCCATAATAGGTTGGCCTATGTAATCGAATACATAGGAGCGCATTTAGATGAACCCATTTCGGTAAGTGACCTGAGCAAAAAGGCCTGCATGAGCGAGTCCCACTTTCATAAGACCTTTAAGGAAGAGTTGGGTATTACTCCAATAGACTATATCAACAGCGAACGTATCAAATTGGCCATTAAATTGTTGAAAGACCCTACTCGAAAAATCAAGGAAATTTACTTGGAATGCGGTTTTGAAAACCGTTCGTACTTCAACCGATTGTTCAAAAGGAAAATAAATGTATCACCAGGGGAATACCAATCCAAATTCATGGACGATACCCTTCATTGACATCAATTGAGGGTGAACGTTGTGCCGTCCTTGCCATCCTTTAATTGAATACCCAAAGCCCCTAACTCATCACGAATCTTATCCGAAGTAGCAAAATCTTTATTGGCACGAGCCTGATTCCTAATTTGGATCAAAAGGTCCATAACCCCATTGAGGGCATTGGAATCATCCTGGGCCAAAGCTTGGTTTTCCACACCTAGTACATCATACACAAAGGCCTTCAAAGTAGTTTCCAAAAGCACTTTATCACCTTCGGTGATGGTTTCCTGGTCTTCCTTGATCAGGTTGATGTGTTTCACGGCATCGAACAGGTGAGCAATGAGGATCGGCGTGTTGAAATCGTCGTTCATGGCATCGTAGCACTTCTGTTTCCAAGCCTCCACATCAAAATCCGATGTAGCTCCCGTTTTCAAGTTTTCTAGATTACCAATAGCTTCCATCAAACGATTGTACCCTTTCTCCGAAGCTTGTAATGCCTCGTCACTCAAATCCAATATGCTGGTATAATGGGCCTGCATCATGAAAAAGCGGACCACTGCGGGGGAATAAATCTTGCTCAAGATGGTATTTTCACCACTAAAGATCTCTGATGGATAAATGTTGTTGCCTGTAGATTTGGACATTTTCTTCCCGTTGAGAGTCAGCATGTTGGCATGCATCCAATATTTTACTGGTGATTTACCCGTGCTGGCTTCTGCTTGGGCAATCTCGCATTCGTGGTGCGGGAATTTCAAATCCATTCCGCCACCATGAATATCAAAAGTCTCTCCTAAGTATTTGGTGCTCATGGCCGTGCACTCCAAATGCCAGCCTGGGAAACCATCACCCCAAGGGGAAGGCCACCTCATGATATGTTGCGGCTCGGCTTTTTTCCAAAGGGCGAAATCCTGTGGGTTTCGTTTTTCGTCCTGGGCGGTAAGTTCACGGGTGTTGGCGATCATATCCTCCAACTTTCTACCGCTCAATTTGCCGTATTCATGGTCTTTGTTGAATTTGACCACATCAAAATAAACAGAACCATTTGCCTCATAGGCATATCCTTTTTCAAGGATTTCCTTGATGATTTCGATTTGCTCGATGATGTGTCCCGTCGCCGTGGGCTCTATACTTGGGGGCAACAGGTTAAATTTTTGGAGCGTATTGTGAAAATCCACGGTATAGCGTTGCACCACTTCCATGGGTTCAATCTGCTCCAATTTTGCCTTTTTTGCAATCTTGTCTTCCCCTTCGTCGGCATCGTTCTCCAAGTGTCCGGCATCGGTAATGTTGCGCACATAGCGGACCTTGTATCCCAAATGCCTGAAATACCTAAAGATCATATCAAAGGACATGAACGTGCGGCAATTGCCCAAATGCACGTTGCTGTACACCGTGGGGCCACAAACATACATGCCAATGTAGCCTTCGTTTATGGGTTCGAACGGTTCTTTTTTTCCGGTAAGTGAATTATGGATGCGTAATGGTTGGTGTTTGTAAGGTTGCATTTAAACGTTTCGGTTTAAAATTCGGTTTCTAGGTTGATGTAATCCAAAAATTCCCTGCGTACAGCCTCATCCTTAAACTTGCCGCCGTATTCAGCGGTAACCGTGCTACTGTCTATATCGCGGATTCCCCTGGAATTTACACAAAGGTGTTTGGCATCAATGACACAAGCCACATCCTCTGTTCCCAAAACCTTCTGCATTTCCTTTACGATTTGGATGTTCAAACGTTCCTGAACTTGTGGGCGTTTGGCATAATAATCCACTATACGGTTCATTTTGGAAAGTCCGACCACGGTACCGTTGGAGATATAGGCAATGTGTGCGCGGCCTACGATGGGCAGTAGGTGGTGTTCGCAAGTAGAGTAAAGTACAATGTTCTTTTCCACCAACATTTCGCCATACTTGTACTTGTTCTCAAAGGTGGATGATGTAGGTCTGCGGTCTGGATGCAGTCCACCGAAAATTTCCTTCACATACATCTTGGCGACCCTTTTTGGGGTGCCCTTGAGGCTATCATCATCAAGGTCCAGACCCAGGGTCAGCATAATTTCCCGGACACTTTTTTGAATGCGTTCGATTTTTTCCTCATCGCTTAACACAAAAGCATCTTCCCTCATCGGTGTTTCCGTTGAAGAGCCAACATGGTCGTTGCCTCTTTCCTCATATTGTTCTTCCAAAGCCCGCTCTAGTTTCATAGCTGTTTCTTCAAGACAGCAAAGATAACACTAATGAATGATTTAACATCTGCTATCGGTTGTTTGACAACATAAATTATTGTTAACCTACATGCTGCAATACTTTTATAATGCCCAAACCTGTAGTCTTTTATGGTAAAGTCAGTCGTAAAGACCTTATTCTTCTTACTCATTTGTCAATTTGTGCAGTCCCAGGTTGCGCAGGATTGTACGGATGCCGTTCCCATTTGCAACAATACGCCCATCAATGGGGGTACCAATGGTTATGGTAACGATGATTTTTATGGTGAAGCTACCACAGGTTGTTTGGAACAAACCGTTTCTGGTTCTATTGAGTCCAATTCGGCCTGGTACCGATTCAGGACTGCTGCTGCTGGACAGTTGGGATTCAATATTGGACATAACAATAATGAGGATTGGGATTTTGCCCTGTATAAGGCTTCCGATTGCAATACTCTGGGAGATCCCATTCGTTGCAATTTCTTCGATAACAGCGAGGGAGTCAGTTTTATTGGGGTAGGGGAAGATCCAACGGGTAATGCGGATTCCGTGCATTATGAAGACTGGCTACAAGTGCAGGCGGGTGAGGACTATTACCTGTTCATCAATAATTTTAGTAATGTAAACTCTGGTTTTTCCATACAGTTTACTGGCGATATTTGGGCAAGCCACCCTTATGATGCCTTGGATTGCTCTATTGTGAGCAATCTTTTGGGCCCTCCAGTGGCGGCCTGCGAAAATGAAACCGTTATCTTGGATGCCACCACTTCAGGGGCCACTTCCTATGCTTGGTATGTAGATCATGGAAATGGCTACCAACAGATTTCAGGGGCCTCCGCCGCCAATTATCAAGTATTGGATTCAGGACAATATAGGGTTGTAGTGGTAACCGGTAGTGGTAATATCATCAGTGATGTCCAGGTTGGCTTTAATGCCGTTCCCACTACAGGAACCCTAGCGGATGAATCCTTTTGCCAAACTTCGGGCATCGTCTTTGATTTGGAAACAAAGAACTCGGAGGCACTTGGCGGACAAGATCCTTCTGAATTTATGGTAAGCTACCACCATACACAAACCGATGCCATATCCGGCATCAATCCGCTGGAAAGGTCATATATGATAAATCCAGGGCAGGAAACCATTTATGTCAGGACCACCTCATTGGCCAATCCCAAATGTTTTGATGCTTCTGAAAGTTTTGTGTTGAATGCCGTGGAAACCCCAGAGTTGACCTTTGACGATCAAGCTGTTATCTGCGAGGCGGTCGGGAGTGTTACGATTGGGGAAATGTACCCGGATTCCAATTATACCTATTCCTGGAGCACAGGAGAACAAACCCCAAATATTGTGGTGTCCCAAGAAGGGGAATATACCTTGACCGTGACCAATACATCCAATGGAACCGTTTGTGAATCCAGTAAAACAATAACGGTCTCTATTTCTACAATGCCAGTTATCTCCGGTATCGATATTGAAGATATGAGCGCCAACAATACGGTCACGATCAATACGGATGCCCTTGGTGAATATGAATTTCGCTTGGGTGATGGGGATTATCAGACCAGTAATGTGTTCGAAGGGGTTGCCCCGGGCATCCACAAAGTCTATATGCGAGATTTGTACGGTTGTGGCGAAGTGGAGGATGAGATTGTCGTTGTAGGTTTCCTTTCCATTTTTTCACCCAATGGCGATGTACTTAATGAAACCTGGCAGATTGAGGGCCTTTCCACCTTGAATTCGCCCATTGTCACCATTTACGACCGTTACGGAAAGCTCATCAAACAGATGAACGAGTTTGATCCCGGGTGGGACGGCAGTTTCAATGGAAAGCCATTACCCTCCACGGATTATTGGTTCAAATTGTCCTATATCGGCGAGGATGGAAACCGTACCTATGCCAAGTATCTCCAAAGTCATTTTTCCTTGAGAAGGTAGGTTTGGTGCATTTCATCGATTAACCGCATATTTTTTCGATGAAGGTATACTAAACGCATCATTTGTAGAGTTATAGAGGTTATGTAGGATAACCTTTTTAGCCCCAAAATTCTATGAGAGCCCTATTTAGCGCTATCTGTATTTTCTTTTTGACCTTCATTACAGCGAGCGCGCAGAACTCCCCGGATTGTAGAACGGCCATTCCTGTTTGTGCGGATGCTCCCATTATGGGTGTGACCGATGGTAGTGGTGATATCGATGATTTTGATCCCGAAGTAATTACCCAGACCGGATGTTTGGAGAAAGGTAGTGTGAGTTCGGCCAATATCGAGAACAATACAGGTTGGTTTGTGTTCAGGGCCGGAACCGATGGCCAGATTGGTTTTGATATCGAGGCGCTTCCCGCCACTCCTGGGGGGACCATTACTGCCGAGTGGGATTTTGCCCTTTACGGTCCCTACGATGAAACCACAGGACAGAATTATTGTACCATTATTGGGGATGGAACTTCCCAACCCATACGATGCAACTATGAATACAATGATACAGGCTTCACCGGGATTGGCGTAAACCCTGTTGATGGTAGGGAAGGGGCCCCTTTTGTAAAAAGCAGCCAGAACACCTATGATGAATGGTTGGATGTGACCGCTGGGGAAATCTACTACCTCTACATCAACAATTACAACACCAATTTTGATGAGGACCCTGAGTCTTTCATCTTGACCTTTACCGGTAGTTCTGTGGATGATGACCAGAACACGGCCTTGGATTGTACCCTTCGTGATGAATTTTTGGGATTGGATATTGTGGCCTGTGAAGGCGACCCGGATATTACCTTGTCCGCGTTGAACTCTCCTGTGGGACCCAATATTTCTAACATTACTTGGGAATATGACGCGGATGATGATGGAACCTATGAAACAGTTTTGGCAACGGGTGCCGGTCAAACCGAGTTGACGGTTTCAAGCCCTAATTCAGGTCGATATCGCGTAACCATAGAATCCACTTTTGGGAATACGATAACGGATGATATATTGATTACGTTCTATGGCATTCCCAACCTAACGGTCAATGTGCTCGATGATTTTGTGAACAGCAATCAGACCGATCCGTATAACGTAGAGTTTATTCCGGATGGAGACGGGGATTATGAATATGCCATTAACGGTGGTGAATTTCAGGACGACCCTATATTCTATGATGTGCCCCCAGGTTTGAATACGGTGATCATCAACGATAAAAATGGCTGTGGAACCTCAGAACCGATAGAGTTTTTAATAGTGGGCTATCCTAAATTCTTTACGCCTAACGGTGACGGTGTCCACGATAATTGGAATGTGTATGGAGTGGAACAACTCAGCAATCCCGTGGTCTTTATTTTTGATCGTTATGGAAAGCTGTTGAAGCAAATGGACCTCAATTTTGGATGGGATGGTACTTTCAATGGGAGGGAAATGCCTTCTTCCGATTATTGGTTCCGTTTGGATTACGACCGTGATGATGAAGGGGTGCTCGTGGCCACGCAGGTGCGCAGACACTTCTCCCTGGTGCGATAAAAAAAGGCCGGAATTTCTTCCAGCCTTCAATTTTTCAATCTTTTTATTTTAAAACTTCACACTGTAACCAAGTGATATGTTTGTATTGATTTGGTTGACCATGGCAGCATTGTCGATACCAGCATCAAAGAAATAGGAATTCACATCCTGTTCCGTTCTGCTAAAAGCCAGATCCAAACGGCTTCCTCCAAAATTATAGCCTATACCTGCCGAAAATCCGTTGAGGTCGCCCACAAGGTCACCATTTTCATAAGGGCTGCTCTCAAACCGGTAACCGGCCCTTAGGCTTACCTCATCAATTCTATACTCGCCACCTACACGATAGGAATTCACAGCGCCAAGGACATTGGATATATAAGCATTTTCAGAAGAAAAACTGGGGTCTGAGGTTGGCCTTAGTTCAGCCTTGGACATATCCTGATAGCTGTAATCGAAACTGATCAAGCCATCCTGGCCAAACACCATGGCGAGACTACCCGTGTATTTTTCAGGGGTCTTTATTTTGTATTCATCATACAGGTTTACGATGCCGAAGTTGATATAGTCGATGTCGGAAACCGCCAAAGTGGAGTTGATACGTTGTGAGGTGTCGTCCGTTAAAGTGTACCATGTTGGAGACTGATAGCTACCACCCACGCGGATACTCTCGTTCAATTTGGCAATGGCACCCAAACTAAAGGAAAAACCATAACCTTCGGTGTGCAATAGATTGTCAAAAGAGGTAAATTGGATAGGGGAGGCCTGATCATATCCGTCCTCATCCAAATAGGTGATTCGGTCATACACCACGTTGTGGAAGTTCAAGTTGGCCCCAATGTATAGGTCATCTTGATATTGACTTGCAAAGTTTAAGGTGAACTTGCTGTTGTATCCACTGGTGTTCTGCAAATATTGTTGGTTCACACTGCCATATTCCGCATTTGAGAAGTAGGAAGTGTTGGCATCATCATCTGCGGTGGGTTCAATGATCCCTGCCTGAAAGCCCAAAAAAGCCTGCTGCGCGGAATATCCCAAACTGGAGCCGATATCCAAATAGGCTTCCTCAATGTATTCCCCCTGCTGTACGCGAAGGGGTCCCAATTCCTGTCCCTGTGCAAAGTTCAGAAAGTAGTTGTCGATGCCCACTTGGGTATTGCCCCTGGCATAGAATTCGTTGTCAAAATTCTGGACCATATCATAATTGAAGGCCAAGGCAATTTTTTTCCAAGGACTGTTGTTAGATTTGAATACGAATACACCGCCCATTTGGTTCAATTCCAGAGAATTGTCGGTATTGTTGCTAATACTGTTACCGAAGGTGGCATCGTTGTTCCGGTTGTAGTTTGAGCCGGTGACCCCTATTTCACTAAAATTGAAGACTGCCGACCCGGCCGGGTTCACATTAAGGGCCGAAAAATCACCGCCCAAGGCTCCAAATGCGCCACCCATAGCCTGAAACCTTGCGGTTCCCTGCATATTTTCGGTGCTATAGCGCAACACGTCATCAATGGTTTGCGCACTTGCAAAGGCGCATGCCAATACCATTATGAAAGTTGAGATTCTTTTCATTTCCTTTGATTTAGATTTTGCGATATGTTATTGGGAATTATGGTCTACCTCCTCTGCCAGATCTGGATGACCCTGAAGATCTACTAGCCCCGCCAGAGCTTCTTGAGCTACTTCCACCGGAGCTCCTATAACTACCCGAGCTCCTTGAACTGCTTCCACTACTCCTGAAGGTTCCTGAACTTCTGGAACTGCTTGAAGATCGACTATAGTTGCTGGTCCTTGGAGCGGCCCTTCCAGAGGATTGGTAACTCCTTGTACTCCTGCCGGAACTATAGCTTGGCGATGAATAGCTTCTGGTTGCCGAACTACTCCTGTTGTAGGTTCCACTACTTCTGGTTGAAGGCGAAGTTCCATAGGAACGATACGTTCTTGAAGTGCCACTGTAACTTGGTGTAGTACGGGTACTCCTGCTGGTTCGGTAGTTTTGGTTCCTGGCCACTGCATCTGCGCTTACGGACCTTCTAACAGCAGAGCCACTTCTGTAGCTTCTGGCGCTTCTATTGGCCATATTGTTTCTGGCCACTGTTGCATTGGAGCGTCCACTATTGGTTCTGTATGCACTGGTGCTTCGATTGCTTCTGGAGGCCAATCCAGTACTGTAGTTGTTGGAATAGCCTCTTCTTCCGGACATGTAGGCATAATTTCTGCCGTAGTATCTGTTGTTGTAATAGTAGGGACGGTTCCAATAACCGTAATAGCCGCCCCAGCCATAATAGCCAGCATACCCCCATCCGTAGTAAGGGTAGCTCCAGCCATAGTATCCGGCCCATCCCCAACGGTTGTATCGCCATGGGTTATACCATCCCCAAGAATAGTATGGGTTATACCATCCATATGACCAGTTGTAATAAGGGTAGCCCCAACCATAGTAACCGGCCCAACCCCAGCTGTTATCATAAACGTTGATGCTTAGGCTGGTCGGGTTGTCTCCCCAGCCAGGGTTGCCATTATAGGTGTTGAACTCGTCATCATAGGCGAAATAATCATTTTCATTGCCCATAGGGATGGAGTCGTTGGCCATGTTGCTGGAATAGCTGTCGACGTCAGTAAAAATCTCACTGTCCAGAATCTCACCGTACTGATTTGCCTTTTCGCCGAAATAATCTCCATACATATTGCTTTCCTGCTGTTCGTACCGAACCGCTTCGGGATTTCTTTTCTCAACTTGGACAACTCGGTTGCCACTGGAATAGATGCCATCGTCATAATAAGAAGACTGTTGGTATGTACCGCACGAAGCCAACAAAAGAGTGGCTACAACGGGTGTGGCAAAAATTTTGATTTTGCTGTGGGGTAAAGACTTTAACATGGCGCAATTTTTATTGTTGAACATACTAAAAATAATTAGTTTTACCGAATTATTTTATTAAAGAATTCACAAGTTTTGTGCCAAACTACAATAGATGGGTAAAAATTTAACGAGTCGAGCAGAAGATTATTCCAAGTGGTATAATGAACTTGTTGTAAAATCGGATTTAGCTGAAAATTCAGGGGTTAGGGGCTGTATGGTGATAAAGCCCTATGGCTATGCCATATGGGAAAAAATGCAGGCGCAGCTGGATAAAATGTTCAAGGAAACAGGTCATGAGAATGCCTATTTTCCCTTGTTCATCCCAAAATCCTATTTGAGCAAAGAGGCCAGTCATGTAGAAGGTTTTGCCAAGGAATGCGCCGTTGTGACACATTATCGACTGAAAAATGCCGAAGATGGCAGTGGGATTGTTGTGGATGAAGATGCCAAATTGGAAGAAGAGCTTATTGTAAGGCCGACTTCGGAAACCATCATTTGGGATACCTACCGAAAATGGATTCAATCCTACCGTGACCTTCCTTTAAAAATCAACCAATGGGCCAATGTGGTGCGCTGGGAAATGCGTACCCGTCTTTTTCTTCGAACTGCCGAGTTTTTATGGCAAGAAGGCCACACCGCCCATGCCACAAGGGAGGAAGCCGTGGAAGAAGCCGAACAGATGATGCATGTGTACGCCGAGTTTGTGGAAGATTATATGGGAGTACCTGTCATTAAAGGAACAAAAACAGAAAGTGAGCGTTTTGCGGGGGCCGAAGAGACCTATTGTATCGAGGCCTTGATGCAGGATGGAAAAGCGCTTCAAGCAGGTACCTCGCACTTTTTGGGACAGAATTTTGCCAAGGCATTCGATGTGAAGTTTGCCAACAAGGAAGGTCAACAAGAATATGTTTGGGCCACATCATGGGGTGTTTCCACCCGATTGATGGGGGCTTTGGTCATGACGCACAGTGATGACAACGGATTGGTACTGCCTCCAAAATTAGCGCCCATTCAAGTAGTGATCGTGCCCATTTATAAAGGTCTTGATCAATTGGATGCCATTTCGGAAAAAGTGGAGCCTTTGGTGAAGGAACTTCGCGCCAAGGGAATTTCAGTGAAATACGATAATAGAGATACCCACAAACCTGGTTTCAAGTTCAATGAATACGAATTGAAAGGGGTGCCTGTTCGTTTGGCCATTGGCCAGCGTGACCTAGAGAACGGAACCTATGAGGTGGCCCGAAGGGATACCCTTCAAAAGGAATCGGTAAATGCCGGTGAAATTGTGGCCAAGGTGGAATCGTTACTAGAGGACATCCAAAGGAACATCTACCAAAAAGCGTTCGACTACAGAGCGGAGCATATTGCCCAAGTGGATTCCTATGAAGAGTTCAAGAAAGTAATCGAGGAAAAAGGAGGTTTTGTGTCGGCCCATTGGGACGGAACGGCGGAGACCGAGGATAAGATCAAGGAAGAGACCAAGGCCACCATCCGATGCATTCCTTTGAATGCCGAAACGGAAGAAGGCACCTGCATTGTGACGGGCAAACCATCAACACAAAGGGTACTCTTTGCAAAGGCCTACTAATTAGGTTGTAAAAAATAAATATTACTGTTGCAAGACTTAAAAATAGTTGTATTTTTGCATCCGCAATTGTGCAACCATGGCCCGTTCGTCTAGGGGTTAGGACGCCAGGTTTTCATCCTGGTAACAGGGGTTCGATTCCCCTACGGGCTACAAAGTTCAATGAACATGGTGTTTTGGAAGGGTTTCCTTCCTTGTTAAAATATAACGGCCCGTTCGTCTAGGGGTTAGGACGCCAGGTTTTCATCCTGGTAACAGGGGTTCGATTCCCCTACGGGCTACAAAAAGGAATAAGAAAGTATTAAATTAAGATAATGGCAAACCATAAGTCAGCATTAAAGAGAATCAGAAGAAACGAAGCGGTACGTTTGCGTAACAGATATCAGCACAAAACAGTGCGTAATGCCATCAAAAAATTACGTAACGAGGAAGACAAAAAATCTGCTGAGGCTTTGTTGCCCACTGTAGTTGGTATGATCGATAAGTTGGCCAAGCGCAACATTATCCATAGCAATAAGGCTGCAAACCTTAAGAGCAAATTGATGAGCAAGGTTGCTGCTATGTAAACCTATGCGAATACAATATTAAGAGCGCCTCCAATATGGGGGCGTTTTTTATTATCCAAAGTTAAATTATCGGAATGCGTTCCGTTTTCCCAAGAGAGCCCCGATCATGAAGGTACCGTACATGAATACAATCAATACCTTCAATACTTCCCGCAATTGGTATTGGGCCCATACTTCGGGTGCTTCGTACGCTATCAAAAACAAATAGGGAAATATGGCATGGAAAACGGCCAATCCCAAGGTGGTCCAAAACATCAGGTTGTGCTTTACGGGGTAGGCGCCTTCCTCGCTCTTTTTCTCCTTAACATACAGACTGATATCAAACAACAAGATCATAGAGGCTATCAGATCGGCATAGTATAGGTTCATATGCAACGGGTCTTGGAAGAAGAGGCTTACCACATAGGACAACATACTGATGATAGTCCCATAAACTACCCATTTCTTGTGCTTTCTGCTTTTTAGCACCTTCCAGTAGATATAAAAGAAGAACGAGAAAGCGATCACGGAATAAATGTTGAATATGATTACGTTATGCCAATCGTATTTTTTTTCCGAAAAGAATTGAAACTCGTCGGTGTGCTTTACCAGGTAACCCAATAGCTCTGTTAAAAAGGTGTACATGAGGTAAATAGGGTGGTATTTCAGGGGTGTATCGAAAAAAGTACGGTAACGGGCAACGGCCACCAACCAGACAATAAGATAAAAGGGCAAGAAGTATTGTTCTGTAATGAATTTATATAACTCCTCCATTGTGGTTCGTGGCAGCGGTTCTACATTGGCTTTGTTCGGGGCTTAAATGTACACAATAAAAAACGCTCCCAATCCAAGGAGCGTTTTTATTTATGCGTCTGTTTTGGTTATCGAAAAGCCTTTCGCTTCCCTACAAGAAGTCCAATTATTATCAAACTATACATTAGGGCAATGGACGAGACTAAAATAGGTCTTAGGTAGACCAGAGTCCCAATACCAACCTTGAGTTTGTACAAAGTGAGGATTATAGGGAATGGTATGTAAAAGGTTAAAAGTCCAATACTTACCCAAAACAATAAATTTTGTCTTAAGGGATAAATACTTGCTGTTGAATAGGTCTTTATTAAGTAAAATACCAAAATTGAAACCATTAGTAAAGACCCTAAAATATGAGCATATGTCATCTGACTATGTAATGGGTTGGAGTATATAGCATTGCCTACATACAGAATCGCACATAAGATAGATGCATAGGAGAACAATTTCTTGTCTTTATCTTCATTGAAAATCTTACGGTATACATCAAAGAAAAAAAGAAAGAATATTAGTTGATATATATTGTAGATAACCAGATTATCTATTGCATATCTCTCATCCGAAAAAAATTGGAACTCCTCATAGTTCTTAATAAAATATCCCAGAACCTCTGTGAAAAAGGTATACATGATGAGCATAGGAAAATATTTCAATGGGGTATCAAAAAATCGTTTATATCTTAATACTGAAACTATCCAGGTGATTAGATATAGCAATACAAAAAATTGATCCCAAAGAAGCTTAAGAAATTCTCCTATTGTCATAATGGATTAAAAATCTGTGTATGGAGGAGGACTTGAGTTGCCATGGTTTAAATCCAAGCTTTTGTCTCCACTTTGAAATAGAGTAGGGGCAAAACTGGCATAGGATTTTTCTCCCGCATTTGAATTATGACCCATTCCTTTAGTGCCAACAGCATTCTTGATTAGTTTTGCCTGTCCATCAGCGCCAATATAAAATCCGTGTTCTTCACCATCAACCATTATGGCAGGAACAATAAATATGGAATTCTGTCTGGGATGCACAATTTTTTTGCCATCGGGAAAACGTTCATTGTTCGGATAGTTGGCAAAGTAAAACCGGAGCGATGAAATTTCAACATTAGCCCCTTTTGCTTCTTGTTCAATATAGGCCATATATTGTTTGATGTCTTCATAGGTAAAGGAAGTAAACCGAGAGGGAACATACTTTTCATCGGGATACTGTTCCATCTCATACTTCTCGATCATGCCTACTCGGTTTCGAGTATAATTGTCATAAAGGGATTTGGATTCTTCAAGGGAAATAATGCCCTCCGGCGGAGAGATTTTTTCCTCATGTGGTGGTTCGGAATCCTTTGGTTCATCTTTCTTGGGGCCTTGTTGACATGCACCCATAAAAAGCAAGACGGTGCCTAAAAAAGCAATAGCAACTTTTCTGTTGTTTTTCATTGTATAAGTATTTTAAAGTTCAGTTTTGAGGAAACCAATTTAAAGATATGCCTTTTCTTTAAAACGGGTCAATAAAAAACCCCTCAAGAAATTCCGAGGGGTTTTTAAATATTTGATTTTCAGTATTTTGATTACTCGTTCATCGTGAGTAAAAATTCTTCGTTATTTCGGGTCTGCTTGATGCGCTGTTCCATAAACTCCATGGCCTCCACAGGGTTCATATCGGCCAAGTACTTACGCAAGATCCACATACGTTGAATGGTGTTTTCATCCAAAAGAAGGTCATCCCTTCGTGTAGAGGAAGAAATAAGGTCGATGGCAGGGAATATTCTACGGTTGGAGATTCTACGATCCAACTGAAGCTCCATGTTACCCGTACCCTTGAATTCCTCAAAAATCACCTCGTCCATTTTGGAGCCGGTTTCCGTAAGTGCCGTGGCAATAATGGAAAGAGACCCTCCATTTTCAATGTTCCTTGCGGCACCAAAGAAGCGTTTGGGTTTGTGCAACGCATTAGCGTCCACACCACCACTCAATACCTTACCGGATGCTGGCTGTACCGTATTATAGGCACGCGCCAAACGTGTAATGGAATCCAATAGGATTACCACATCATGACCACACTCTACCAATCTTTTGGCCTTGTCCAAAACAATGTTGGCCACCCTTACGTGTTCAGAAGCCTCCTTGTCAAATGTGGAAGCAACCACTTCACCACGCACGTTTCGTTGCATATCGGTAACCTCTTCGGGTCTTTCATCGATCAAAAGAATGATCTGGTAAACCTCTGGGTGGTTGGCCGCAATGGCGTTGGCAATGTCTTTTAGCAACATGGTCTTACCGGTCTTGGGCTGGGAAACGATCATACCCCGTTGTCCTTTACCGATTGGGGAGAACAAATCCATGATTCTTGTGGAAATGGTACTCTGTTTTTCCGCCAATTTGAATTTTTCTTTAGGAAACAAGGGGGTTAAATGCTCAAAGGAAACCCTATCCCTAACTACTTGCGGGTCCATGCCGTTGATCTTGTTCACCTTGATCAGCGGGAAATATTTTTCTCCTTCTTTCGGAGGTCTTATGTTCCCCAAAATGGTATCTCCGGATTTTAGTCCGAACAATCTTATTTGGGATTGTGATACATAAATATCGTCAGGGGACGAAAGATAGTTATAGTCGGAAGATCTTAGGAACCCGTATCCATCCTGCATGATGTCCAGGACACCTTCACTTTCAATAATACTGTCGAACTCAAACTCTGGCTCTTTGTACCTATTTTTCAGGTCTTTGTCAAAATTGCTGTTCTTCTTGTCGTGATGACTGCTCTTTTGGTTGTTCTGATTTTGGTTCGTCCTCCTGTTATTGTTTTGGTTCTTTTGCGGGCCAGCTGGTTTGTTGTCCTTTTTGGGAGGGTGTTCCTTAACCTCCTCTTTTTTATCGGCGGTTTCAGCTACCGGTTTCCTTTCGGGAGAATCTTCGGTGTTGGTTTTCGCAACATTGGGTTTTGGTCGTGCTGTTCTGGCGCGTTTGGGCTTGGACTCTGTCTTTGTATCGGTAGTGGTAACGGTTTCGGCAACAGCCTTTGGGTTGGAAGCCTGTACGTCTAGGATTTGGTACACCAAGTCCAGTTTTTTTAAGGTTTTGAATTTGGGAACATTAAGATCCTTAGCAATTTCTTGCAACTCAGGAAGCTTTTTAGCTTTTAGATCGGAAATCTCGAACATTAAGTAAAGAATAAGTTAAACTTGTGTAATTCTGAATATTGAAGTAAAAAGTTATTTGGATGCTACTGGAGGAAAGTTTTCCTAGGTAGGTGCTTTGCTAATAACGAGACAATAATACGAATAATTTTTGAAGAATAACGCTACAATTATCAAAAAGACGCCTATTTTTGCGTTTTGAAATCGATTTACACAATGATTCAACGAATTCAGACGTTTTTTTTACTGGTTGTGGCCCTTTTAGTGGGCGTGCTGCCATTCTTTCTGAATCTTTGGGTCGAGGTAGGGGGCAAAGAGGTGTATGCCCAAGATGAAGTGATGGTGAGCATCGTTTTTTACGTTTCGGCGGTGTTGGCGGTGGCTTCGATATTGATATACAAGAACAGACAAAATCAATTTGTGGTGAACAGATTGAATATGATATTGAACCTTTTTTTACTAGGATTTTTCGTTTATCGATCGCTAAGTCTATCCGGAGAAACTGTGGTTTCGGAGAAGGGTATTGGGATGCTGATTCCTGTATTTTCTATCGTTTTTCTGGTCCTGGCCAACAGGGCTATCAAAAAGGATGAGGATCTTGTAAAATCTGTTGATCGCTTGCGTTGAACCTAACATCTTAGTAGTATTAGTGCGAAAAAGTCCCGGCCTTGGCCGGGACTTTTGTTTTTTGACCCATAGGGATCATATGGACTAAAGTGCAAATTCTTGGTTGAATGCGGCAATGTTGAAACCTTTGTCCAATGCCATTTTTTGTTGGTCACTGTCCTTGATTAAAAGGGCGTTGGTATGGTTAAAATGAATAAAATGGATTTTTGACCTTTCCTTGTCTGGTAATGATTGGAACAGGTCCATGCTTTCCACTACAAAAGGATGTGGAATTTCACTTATATTCCTAGTATTGATTTCATCCCCGTCAAAAAAAGTGGCATCTAAAAAGGCAAGGTCCACATTTTTGATTTCGGTAACAATATCCCTCTCCCACCTAGACCATTTGTCAATATCTGGAATGAACAGTATTGATTTTTCCGGGCCCTCTATTTTAAAACCTACCGTTTCAGAGTATTCATCCCTATGCGGTACTATAAATGGCGTTACTACTATATTTTTGGTGAGGGTAATCGGTTTTTCGTTCTGTAATGGATGTATTTCAATATTGTTCAAGGCAACCAACTGGTCCCAAGGACCATTGCTCTCCAAAAAGGTTTTCATCTTCGGCATGGCATACACGGGAACCTGTTTGGCTCCCAAGGCCTCTCTCCCTAAATACATTAAACCGGTATAATGCCCAATATGTGCATGGGTCATAAAAATACCGGAGGGTGTTTCATCGGTACGACCGGAAAGTTCTTTTAAAAGTTTCATTTGGGAGGTGATGTCCGGTGTGGCCTCAAAAAGGTAACTCTTGTTGTTCTCATGGTCCACAATACCCAAGGATACCACCTTGCGGTCACTGTCAGGATTATTGAACAAGTCTGCACAACACGATTTTTTACAACCGATGTGCGGACTCCCTCCATCTTGTACGGTCCCCAAAATACGAAGGGTAACGACACTTTGCGCTTCCAGGGGTGCGTTTTGTCCCAGCTCTCCCGAAGGCTTCTCCTTGCAAGAGGTTAAAATCAAAATCAATGCAAATACATATGTTTTCATGCCCTATCTTTTCCCTAATTCTATGACCTCCAGATCGGTTATTTTATCCCCATGGACCACAAAGCGAAGCATGGTGCGTACTTGGTGGAAACCATGTTTGCCACAAGCTCCCGGGTTCATGTGCAACAATCCCAATTTTTTGTCGAACATCACCTTTAAAATATGGGAATGTCCACAAATGAACAGTTTTGGTGGATTGCTTCGGATTTCTTCCCTGACCCTAACATCGTACCGATTGGGATAACCCCCGATGTGGGTGATCCACACATCCACATCCTCACACATAAACCTATTGTTTTCAGGAAATTCCATTTGGATTACATGGTCATCTATGTTGCCATGAACGCCCCGAACAGGTTTTAGGGTCTTCAATGTATCGGTTACCCCAAGACTGCCAATATCCCCGGCATGCCAAACTTCATCGGCCTGTGCAGCGTACTTTAAAATGGTTTCATCCATATGTCCGTGGGTGTCGGAGAGCAACAGAATCTTGGTCATAACGCTAAAAATATGCTAAAAAAATGGGGTCGGAATTATGTTGGAAAGGATTGAATTATCTTTATCGACTTAAAAGTAAGGGATCCCTTTGAGATATTTCATCCAATTTTCCTATTTCGGCAAGGCATATCATGGGTGGCAGAACCAACCCAATGCCATTACCGTGCAAGAGGTTTTGGAGAAAGCCCTGTCCACTCTTTTAAGGGAAAAAATGGAGTTGGTCGGAGCAGGAAGAACCGATACTGGGGTACACGCCAAGCAAATGTTCGCCCATTTTGACCATATTGGGATACAAGATCGGGATGAATTGGTATATCGACTGAACTCTTTTTTGCCGGAAGACATTGCCGTGCAAAAAATATATACCATGATTCCCAGTGCACATGCAAGGTTTGATGCCTTTGAACGTACTTATGAATATTGGGTGGTACGGGAGAAGAACCCATTTTACCTTGATCATGCCCATTTGGTTAAATATCCTTTGGATATGAAGGCCATGAACGAAGCAGCGGCCTTATTGTTGGATCACAAGGATTTTGAATGTTTTTCCAAATCGAATACGGATGTGAAGACCTATGTTTGTGATGTTCGGAAGGCAAGCTGGGAGGAACGTGGTGATCTATGGGTTTTTACCATTACCGCCGATCGTTTTTTAAGGAACATGGTACGGGCCGTGGTCGGGACCTTGTTGGAAGTGGGGCTGGGTAAAATGGCACCCGAAGACATCCATTCCGTTATTGAAAGTAAGGATAGAAGTGAGGCAGGGGTTTCCGTCCCTGCAAAAGGATTATATTTGACAAAGGTTTTATATCCAAAAGAGCTATTTGATGAGCAAAACTGACGATGTAGGTAAAGCGTTCGACTTTAGGTTGTTCAAACGGATTTTCGCACATACCAAGCCCTATCGGGGCATTTTTTGGTTGGTGGCCCTTGTGGCTATTCTGTCCGCTGCATTTGCCATTGGTATCCCGATTTTGGTGAAGAACATTATCAACGATTCGCTGGAAAGTAAGGACGGACAACAATTGCTCACAGCCGTTATGTGGATGCTTATTTTTTTGTTGGGCCAAGTTATCACCCAGTTGTTGTTCAACTACTATGCAAACCTTTTGGGTGAAGCGGTGATCCGGGACATTCGGATACGTTTGTTCGAAAAAATGACCAGCTTTAAAATGACCTATTTTGATAATTCATCCATAGGCGTTTTAGTGACCCGGGCAGTGGCCGATATGCAGCGAATCGGGGAGATTTTCAGCCAAGGATTCTTTATGATCGTGGCCGATGTGCTCAAAATGATTTCGGCGGCCATCATCATGATCGTGATCAACTGGAAATTGGCCTTGATCGTATTTGCCATTTTGCCGGTGATTCTGATTGCGACCCGATTGTTTCAACAGGCGATGAAAGTGGCCTTTATCGAGGTGCGCGCCCAGGTGGCCAACCTCAATTCCTTTGTACAGGAACGCATTGCGGGGATGAAGATCGTGCAATTGTTCAACCGAGAGGAAATCGAAAAGGAAAAATTCAGGGTCATCAATGAAAAACACCAAAATGCTTGGTTGAAAACAGTGTGGTACAACTCCATTTTCTTTCCAGTGGCGGAAATTTCCAACTCCATTGGTATTGGTCTGGTGGTGTATTTTGGGGTGGTCCAGAATATTGAGAATGTAAGCTTGGACAACAAAGGGGCTATTGTGGCCTTCTTTTTCCTGATGGATCTTTTGTTCCGTCCGTTGCGACAGATTGCGGATAAGTTCAATACCCTACAGATGGGCATGGTGGCGGCCAACCGTGTTTTTAAGATTTTGGATACGGACAGCCATATTGCCGATGAAGGTAGTTTGGAGAGAAAAGATGTGAAAGGCGATATTGAATTCAAGGATGTGCGTTTTAGCTATGTAAAAGATGAAGAAGTATTGCACGGAATTTCCTTCCAGGTGAAGGCAGGGGAGACCGTTGCCATTGTTGGTGCTACAGGGGCTGGGAAATCAACCATCATCAACTTGCTCAACCGTTTTTACGAGATCGATTCTGGGCATATTTTGGTGGATGGCATCGATATTAAGGAGTATACCTTGCGTTCGTTGCGGTCCCATATTGCCATCGTGCTTCAGGATGTGTTTCTCTTTGCGGATACCATTGCCCATAACATTTCCCTTCGGGACGAATCCATAACCACGGAACAAATTGAGGACGCCGCCAAACAGATTGGGGTTCATGAGTTCATATCCAGTTTACCAGGCGGATATCAGTATAATGTGAAGGAGCGTGGAACCATGCTTTCCAGCGGACAGCGACAGTTGATCGCCTTCTTGAGGGCATATGTGAGCAACCCCAGTATTTTAATCTTGGATGAGGCCACGTCCTCAGTGGATACCTATTCCGAGCAATTGATCCAACAGGCTACGGACAAGATTACCGAAGGCAGGACTTCCATCATCATTGCGCACCGATTGGCCACTATCAAAAAAGCGGACAAAATCATTGTGATGGATGAAGGCAAGATCATTGAAGTGGGTACACACAAAGAACTCCTTAAAAAAGGCGGGTATTACAACGACCTCTATACAGCTCAATTTATGGCAGAGGAAGTGGCTTAGCTTTTTATGGGCCGAAAATCCTCCAAAGTCAACTCCCCAGTGAGCAACATGATTATTGGGACCAAGCCAGATAGCATAAAGTAAAGAATCCCCACCAAAACGTAGAACGATGTGAGGCGGGTAAATTGACTCACACCTAAGCAAACATTATTTAAATAAATTCCAATCCCAAAACCTGTTTTGTTGGATTTCTTTTCTTTTTTATTTTGTTGTTTTATGTTCTTTTAAAAATTTTCGAACTTCCGATTTAACAGATATAGTATAATCAGTCTTAACTTTAATAGGGGTCTGGTCAATTTCTCTAGCGATGTTGATGCTAGCTTCTTGGTCATGGTAAATTTCTTTATAAATTCTGAACAGCTCATATTTAGGCAAGAATCTCGAAGGAACCATATATTTGGCCAAAAAGAAATGTTCGGAAGACTTATGATGCTCCCCTAATGAGGTAAAATTAAATGCTTTCAATAAAGTCACATCATAATTTACTCTCATGGATTCGTATTTTTCAATTTGTGCAATAGACTTTTTGTACTCCCCATGCTCAAATAGTTTGTAAGCTAAATCGTGGTGGAATTCCGAGATTTGATTCAATTCTTTCTCAAGGGTCAAATATTTCTTTTCATCAAACATTATTGAATTGGTGGCCGCTTTCCAATGAATTTCTGATCTTATATAAATAAACATACTACATGCAGTTGTCACGAATATCAATATCAACAAAATACCCATTCTTCTGGGTACATGAATACGGAACTTCAATCTGCAATTCTCTACATTGCTAAAGCAGAATACAAGAATGACAATAACAAAATAATATTTGAACGTATAAGAAAAAAGAGAGGCCACCAAAATAAAAAAGACAACTATTTTATCAATATTATAAATGAAATAAATGTTTTTGAACCACCTAATTATACTGTAACAGATTATGGAAAATACAATCACACCATAATCAATCAACCACAGAATGTACTCGTTGAATGGATGGTTGACCTGATCTGCCAACAATGAATATTCGCTTCCTGGATTGGCCTGAAAATATTCAGCTTGTTGAATCATGTAATTTTTGGAAAACCCATTTTTTCCTAGTCCAAATATTGGATTCTCTCGGATTAGTCCCATTGAGGTTTTCCAAATAAGGAGTCTTCCGTCAGCTGAATCCTCTTTGAAGTAATAAAGAGCAGTTATTAAAAGAAAAAAAACTGGTATTGTGACAAGAAAAAGCTTCCACCTCTCTATAAATAAATAAACAAATCCTAGTAACAGGGCAGCAAGCAACACACTTCTGGTTTTTAAAATGAAAAGGCAGAATATCATTAAAATAGCTACCAAAAGAACCAGTTTATTTTTTGTTTTGCGATAATATGCATATGTGTATGGAATACAACATAGAATCAGTAAAGCCGAAATATTTGGGTTTTCAAAGGAGCCTGTGACAAGAAAATAACCGGTCTCACTTTTTAAAATACTAAAGAACTGTGCTAAACAAATGAAAACCTGTACAAGTCCGACAAAAAAAAAGCTTGCTGCTTAAAGAATCTATGCTGTTGATTTGACAAGCAAATGAAAAGAAATATCAATCCTACCCCTGTGCCTGCCATAAAAAATCTATTTTGTTGGGGCATTTCAACCAGATATATGGATATTAAAAGAATGGTTATTAGAAAAGGAGTTAATGGTATTTCTAAAATTGCCTTTTTACTCTTACATAGAAAATAAATACATACAAACAAGATAAGGGCTGTAGTAGCAAGAATCCTTGGTGTTTCATCAATAAAAATGAACCTGTCACTTTTGATTGATACGGAGGCCAATAAAATAGAAAAAGCTGCTAAAAAATGACTTGATCTAGTCCTCATAAAAATATTTGCGTGTATTTAAATCGTAGTTAGCACTCTCTGAAAGATACTCCCAAAAAACAAGACTGACCAAAATTCTATCATATTCATTATTGAATATACTCTCTAACTCTTCTTCATTAAAGTTTTTTACGCAATTGATTGATAGATCAAGAGCAGAATACAGTCCTGTACCGTTCAGAAAATCAACGATAAAACTTTTGATTGTTGAATTTGATTTATCATTTAATAATTGTTGTGCAAATGAAAATTTAAAACTCCCTTCCAAAAATGAGTTTTTACTAATGGGGCAAGGCATATTAGATGGAATCCTTATTTCTATAGTGTCACGGACGTCATTTATTATTCCATTTTCCCTGATGTAATTTCGTTCAGAATTGTCTTCATTAATATAGATATGAATAGGATAAATATTATCATATTTCCTAGCCAATGATTTATTGAGCGAGCGGAATTTTTTGTTTTCTACTTGAAGCCTAAAAAAATCTTCCTGCTTATTTATTGAACTAGAGATTATTTTCATTAAGGCAAAAATATTTTCTCCTTTTGTTCCACCGAAATTTTGTTCCAGTGTACTAAAGAAAAAAATGCTGGCACTAGAAAATTCATAGATGTCGAAGTTATTTTTATTTCTTGATGCATCATCACCCTGAATTATTTTTTGGGAAAAACATAAAATAGGCAATACTGCTGTTATTACAAGAATAATCCTTGCTTTTTTCATAAGGATATCAATTGTTATTTTAATTTATTAGGGGAACTTTAAAAAAATCTTTTAATTTCCATTAATTTTATTTCTTACTGCATTTGCTGCCGCAGTACCTTGTGCTCGAATTGACATTAGTGTATTTCCTTGGTTGTTTCTTAAATCAAAATATGTATAATCCCCATAAGTGCGTTCAGCCATACTTACAAAGCTGTTGCTAGGATTGTTTTCTTGAAAATTCGAAACTGAGCTTGATACATGGTAAGTTACATTATAGCCTGCATAAGAAGCTGTGCCCGTACGGTTATAGATTTGAGAATTCCATGAAAAATAATCTGAGAAATTACCGCCCAAACCTGAATCAAATCTACCCATAGCATCCCCTATCCTGTTAGTCATTTCACTTCCAGCAGTCGACCAAATGGTTACACGGTTTCCAAAATAATCCTCTTGATACTCAGAAAAAGTACTCGGCTGCTCCTTAAGTTTTCTTCTTGCATATAGAATTTCCCCTTGCTCTTCCATCAGGACAGCTTCACCTTTCTCAACTTGACTATTGATTGTTTGAAGGTTTTCTTTTATGTAGTCATAGATTGGTTCAGCAACTCCTATTTCCCTTCCTGAGCGGATGTCATGTTTATATAGACCATCTTCTAAATAAACATGTTCCATGAATTTGTCATAAGCTTTGTTGTACAGTTCTCGATTGGATTCTTCCCACATTGTTTCAGGATTCTCGAAATTAGGAATGTCAATAATTTCTGTCTGGAGAGTAGTTGATGAATCACTAATAAACTGCCCATCATCTTGTTTTGAACAAGAGATAATTGTGGCAATAGTAACACTTGTTACTAGCAACAAATGTTTGAATTTCGTTTCCATAAAGATAGGTTTTTGTTAAACAATTTATTTACTGATTTTTAATGTAGGATTTTTCAATCAAAAACACTAACCAAATGTAAGGATGCATTATTTTAGTTTATGGATGGCTATTTTGAGTTGATAGATGACAATTTGAAGTTAGAGAAGGAAAAAGATGCTATAAAATGTAAGTTTTTTAACTTTCCGATTTAGATCCTGCTGCGACAGGAGCCGAAGAGTTTGCTTTACTCAGGATTGCAGGGAAAGGATATACCAAGAGCTCCTAAAAAACGGAGGGTATTATAACGACCTGTACACTGCACAATTTTTGGCCGAAGAGGTGGCTTAACTATTCATGGGCTGCAAGTCATCCAAGGTTAACTGACCTGTAAGGAACATGATTATGGGAATCAAAGCGGATAACATAAAATAAAGGATTCCCAAGAAAAAGTAGAACAATAGAAGTCTGGCAACCAATCCCATGCCTTTTGATAAGGAAATCCTTGTAACTACATATCCGGCATATGCTAACATTGTCAAGGAGCCGATCAAGGAAAATGAAAGATAAAAGTGTGGTGCAAAAGCCAATATCAGAATGGAAGGGATAAAACTGAACAAACTGAAATGGGCCAAGGTGTACATAAATATGGTGGTTCTTTCAGCAAAATTGTACCTTTTCTGATCAAAGCACAGCCAGCCAGCAACGGCCATCAATGGAACGAAAAAGATGAAGAACAAGGCTTGGAAATCCAAAACGAAAGCCATCATTTTTTCTTGATAAACTGTTTGGACCCCTGTGTCAAGAAAGTCAAAATCCATATCGCCAATGGATCTGGTCATCATAAATACAATAAATCCAGAAAAGGTAATGGCAATTCCCAAGTAGCTTATGGGATTCAGATATTTTCTCCTTTGGCCTTGTAGGTAACCCTCTATCACATTTTCAGGTTTGGTGAAGAGGTGTACAAAAGTCTTAATAAAAGTATTGTCCAAATTGAAGTATCGATCTAGGATGTCTACCCAAAGATTTTTAACGGTGATTCGGTTTCGAATTACTTTGCCACCACATGCTGGACAATAGAGGTAATCTGTCCTCAATGTTCCATCACAGTTTTTACATCTCATTACTCCAAATCTTTTTTAATGAGTCTGGCCAGTTCTTCGGTTCCTTTAAAAGGAACAAACTCCCCATTTTTGATAAAAGATATGGCGCCTGTTTCCTCACTGACCACCAAACAAAGGGCATCCGTCTTTTCCGTAATGCCTACGGCGGCACGGTGCCTCAACCCAAACCGAAGCGGAATGTTCCGATCGTTGGAAACCGGTAGAATCACCCTCGTGGCCGTGATGAAATTATCCTGAACCACAATGGCCCCATCATGCAGAGGGCTGTTTTTAAAGAAGATACTCTCTAAAATCGGTTGGGTTACCTGAATGTTCATGGCATCCCCGGTAGATCTTACAAAGTCGAGGGAATTGTTCCGTTCTATCACTATGATGGCTCCAGTCTTAGTGGAACCCATACGTTCACAGGCGGCTATAATGGCATCCACATCGGTAGTGGTGGAAATGGCTTCTTGTCGTAAAAATTTAAAATGTTTGAGAAAACTGCGCTTGGTCGCAAAATTGGTGGAACCAATCATCAACAGGAATTTTCGTATTTCCTGCTGAAATACAATGATCAGGGCGATCAAACCAATGTTCATGAAGCCGCCCACCATGCTGCTGATCATTTTCATCTGGAGCAGTTCGGTGAGTTTCCACAAGGCCCAAACGATTACAATTCCAATAAAAATATTGATGGCTACGGTGCCTTTGACCAGTTTGTAAATGTAATAGAGCAATGCGGCCACAAGGACAATGTCGATGATATCGGTAATCTTGAACTCGAGAAAATTTAGAAAATCCAACCGCGGTGTTTTTGTAAAAATAGCAAAATTAGGAGAACAAAAAATCAGAGGACATTTGCTTTCAATGCTTCCACAAGTTTAACACATTCCACAGCTTCTTTTACATCATGGGCCCTAATAATATTGGCGCCTTTTAATAGGGCTACGGTATGCAGGGCAGTGGTGCCGTTCAAAGCCTCTTGGGGCGTTGTCCCCAATATTTTATAGACCATGGATTTTCGGCTCAAGCCAATCAAAATGGGCAAACCAAAGGTTTGGAACAGGTCAAGGTGGTTCAACAGGGTATAATTCTGTTCCGTGGTCTTGGCAAAACCAAACCCTGGATCAATAATCACATTATTGATTTTGAGTTGAGTGGTTTGCGCTATTTTTTCAGAAAAGTAGTAACGCAAGTCTTTGATCAAATCTTCGTAAACGGCTTCTTTTTGCATGGATTGTGGCGTTCCTTTCATATGCATCATGATATAAGGAACCTGATGTTTGGCAACCGTTGCGAACATTTCCGGGTCCAAATTTCCTGCAGAAATATCATTGATTATAGCCGCTCCATGGACAATGCTTTTCTCTGCAACCTTACTTCGGAAGGTATCTATGGAAATCAGGGTACCGGGAAAATGTTTCAAGATGAGGTCCACAATAGGAATCATCCGTTTCAATTCTTCTTCCTCAGGAACATGCTCGGCGCCCGGTCGGGAACTGTAGGCGCCCATATCCACAAACGTGGCTCCATCATTCAGCATGGTTTCGACTCTATTTAAAATGGAGCTTTCGTCCTTGTACGATCCTCCATCAAAAAAGGAATCGGGGGTAAGGTTCAAAATTCCCATCACCTTGGGCGTGGTGAGGTCGATCAAATTGCCTTTGCAGTTTATGGTCATAAAAAATACCTGCTTTGTTGGGTTTCATTATCTTTGGCAATGTGCATCCAAGCACATTCAATTGGACGAAATTTACGCAAATTAGCAACAATACATGCAGCAGACTTCCCAACAATACGATGCGGTAATCCAAACCTGCCGGGAATTGTTTTCGAAAAAAGCACAAGATTATGGGACCGCTTGGCGCATCTTGCGACTTCCATCGCTGACGGACCAAATTTTCATCAAGGCGCAGCGCATCCGAAGCTTGCAACAAAACGCAGTAAGAAAGGTGGATGAAGGGGAGCAGTCCGAGTTTATCGGAATCATCAATTATGCCATCATGGCCTTGATCCAGATTAAAAAGGGAGTCGTGGAACAACCCGACCTTACTGCGGACGAGGCCATTGCCCTGTATGATGAGGAAGTAGCCCATACCAAAAAATTGATGGAAAACAAGAACCATGATTATGGGGAGGCTTGGCGCGATATGCGGGTAAGTTCTTTAACGGATCTGATCTTGCAAAAAGTGTTACGCGTAAAGCAAATAGAAAACAATCAGGGAGCTACCTTGGTGAGTGAGGGTGTGGATGCCAATTATCAGGATATGGTCAATTATGCCGTGTTTGCTCTAATTCATTTAAGCGAAGAAAAATGAAGTATCTAGTTTGGATTTCAAGGGTCATCGTAGGGGTACTCTTCATCATCAGTGGTTTGATTAAGTTGAACGATCCCATGGGCTTTTCGTTCAAGTTGGAGGAATATTTTAGTCCCGGAGTATTGGACCTTCCCTTTTTAACACCATTGGCTTTGGGTATTTCGGTGGTCTTGGTCATTGTGGAAGTGATTTTAGGTGTATTGTTGTTATTAGGTTTTAAGCCCAAGTTTACGGTGTGGAGCTTGTTATTGATGATTGTTTTCTTCACGTTCCTGACCTTTTATTCTGCCTATTTTAACAAGGTGACCGATTGTGGATGTTTTGGCGATGCGGTAAAACTTACGCCTTGGGAATCGTTTACGAAGGATGTGGTGCTCTTGGTGTTAATTCTGGTTTTGTTCTTCGGAAGAAAATATATTCGCCCCTTATTGGACCCTAAAGCCAATTGGATAGTTGGAGGTGCCACTTTATTAGCTTGTGCCCTGTTCGCCAACCATGTGTTGAACCACTTGCCATCCGTGGATTTCAGACCTTATAAAATTGGAGCAAACATCCAAGATGGGATGACGGTACCAGAGGGTGCCCCACAACCTATTTTTGAATATGCATGGCGATTCAAGGTGAACGGGGAAGAAAAAATTGTGGTGACCAATGGGGATTACCCATCAGTGGATGGCGAATTCATTGATGTGGAAACCACAGAGATCCAAAAAGGATATGAACCGCCCATACATGATTTCACTATTGAAAAAGAGGGACAAGATTATGCTGCTGAATTGTTGGATGAGGACAAACTGGTGATGGTGATTGCCTATGATTTGGCCAAAAGCCACTACGATGCTTTTTCCGAAGTGGCCAAAGTTGCCAAAAAGGCCAGAGAGAAAGGGTATAAAGTAATAGGTATGTCGGCCTCCAGTGATGAAGATGCTAATTTCATAAAGTCGAAATATAGTTTGGATTTTGACTTTTATTTTACAGACGAGACAACCTTAAAGACCATTGTACGTTCCAACCCTGCTATTTTGGTACTGAATAGGGGAACCATTCAGCAGAAGGTACATTACAACGATATTGAAGAAATTGAGTTATAGTGTTTGTTGTTTTTCCGTTTAAAGGGTTTGACAAAGCATGGGTAGAATAGATAGATTTGAGGATTTGGAAGTATGGAAAATTTCGAGGGAATTATGCCAATTGGTTGAGCAACTTTTTCAAACTACTCCATTGGGAAATAACCATGCCCTAAGAAATCAAATGGAAAGAAGTTCAGGTTCAATTATGGACAATATAGCCGAAGGCTTCGGTAGAGGAGGGAATAAAGAGTTTCATAATTTTTTGAGTTTTTCCAAAGGATCTTGTGCTGAATTAAAGCCCCAATTTTATCGTTCGATGGATAAAAAATTGATTTCCGAAGACGATTTTAATACTGCTTCGAATATGGTGGAACATTGTACAAACAAGATTGGAGCATTCATGTACTATCTTCGAAACTCGAATATTAAAGGTCAGAAATTCAACAGCAAATAATAAACACCAAACAGTAAAACATAAAAACAGAACACATGAGAACAAAAATAGTGGCAGGAAACTGGAAGATGAACAAGAACCTTCAGGAAACGGAAGCGTTGCTGTCCGAACTATCAGCGATGCTGCCCGATAGCAATGCCGAAATAATTGTAGCCCCCACTTTTGTGAACCTACAAGCGGCCATTAATTCGCTGCAAAGCTCAACCATGAAAGTAGCCGCCCAGAATATGCACTTTGCCGAAAGTGGTGCGTACACAGGCGAAATTTCTGCTGATATGCTTCTTAGCTTGGGGGTTGACATTGTAATACTTGGGCATAGTGAGCGTAGAGCCTATTTTGGTGAGGATGATGCCTTGTTGGCCAAGAAAGTAAAGACCGCCGTGGAAAAAGGACTAAAAACCATTTTCTGTTTTGGCGAAGAGTTGGAAGATAGAAAATCCGAAAACCATTTTTCCGTTGTGGAAAGTCAATTAAAAAATGCCCTATTCGATTTGGATGCCAGTGCTTGGAAAAGCATCATTTTGGCCTACGAACCCGTTTGGGCCATCGGAACGGGTGAAACAGCTTCACCGGAACAGGCGCAGGAAATGCATGCCTTTATCCGAAAAACCATTGCTGATGCCTACAACGCATCTGTAGCGGATGATGTTTCCATTTTGTACGGAGGTAGTGTAAAACCGAACAATGCAGCAGAGATTTTCTCCAAACCTGATGTGGATGGTGGATTGATCGGAGGAGCTTCTTTGGTGGCATCTGATTTTGTGGCTATCATCGAGGCCATTTAGCAAAAGGTATGGCCATAGTTTATTTGGAATACAATTTTAAGATTGTTCCCTTACAACCTGCAACCGATATTTTGATCGCGGAATTGGGGGACGCCGGTTTTGAGAGTTTTGTGGAAACCGAAGAGGGTCTTCTGGCTTATATTTTAAAGGAAGAATGGAAGGAAGGCCTATTGGACGATCTGTTTGCCTTGCAGCACCCTGATTTTAAGATTTCATGGACCAGTACCGAGATTGAACAACAGAACTGGAACGCGGAATGGGAAAAGAACTTCCATCCGATACAGGTTGGGGGGCGATGCATGGTGCGAGCCCCTTTCCACGACCCGATCGATGTGGAATTTGATATTGTAATCGAACCCAAAATGAGTTTTGGAACAGGTCATCATGAAACCACCCATATGATGCTCCAGCATATTTTGGACCATGATTTTGAAGGGAAATCCGTACTGGATATGGGTTGCGGGACTGGGGTACTGGCTATTTTGGCCAACAAGAAAGGCGCAACTCCTGTAGAGGCCATTGATATTGACGAATGGTGCGTGATCAACACCCAAGAAAATATAGAAAGGAACGCCTGTCCGACCATTCATGTGGAGCAGGGGACCAGTGATTTATTGACTGGCAGAAAATACGATGTTATTCTGGCCAATATCAACCGGAATATCTTGCTGGATGACATCCCCGTTTATGCGAATTGCCTCAACAAAGGGGGTGCTTTATTTCTAAGTGGATTTTATTTGGAGGATTTGGATGCCATTTCTGCAAAATGTGCGGCCCATGGTTTGGAATTTGAAAAAAAACTGGAGAAGAACAACTGGGTTTCAGCAAAATATGTAAATTAGAAAGACATAAACTCTACGGAACATGGGCACTAGAGAAAAAGAACTGGAAGATGTCCTTCTTGAGGAAGAGACTGTAAACCAAAATGAAATTGTACTTTTCAATGATAACGTAAACACTTTCGATCACGTTATTGAAACCTTGATAAGTGTTTGTGAACATACCCCGGAGCAAGCGGAACAATGCTCCCTAATTGTACATTACAATGGTAAGTGTACGGTCAAGACAGGGGAATATACATATCTCAAGCCTAAGTGCACCAAATTACTGGAGGCAGGCCTTAACGCCGAAATCGTGTAGTAGTCCAATCCCATTTATCCTTACCCAAAGGCGAGGATATGCTTTGCCAAGTTCTTTAGGATTTTCTGAATGACCATTGTTCAAGTCTGTTTAAAAAATCACAAATTCTTTACATGAAACCCTAGGGACGTAACGTCCATAAACATAATTTTGATTTTCAACCGAAACCAACCAACCAAAATTCTCCTTTTTGATTTATGAGCGAGTTTTTTAAGGCCGAACTGAAAGACCGTTTTTTGGAATACGCCTTGGAACGAAGTGATTATTTCGAGATTCAGACACTTTATGATGAGTTTCTTAGACCCAACTACAGTCTACAATTTGTGGAAAAATTGGTTCGAGAGATTTTGGATTATGATCCCAATCTAATGGATGTCATGAGCGGGAATGGTATGGAAATGTTCATGCTGGCCTCCACCCCGAGTACCCAGGATTTTTTGGATGAGGGCGGGTTTATGGACATGTATGTTAAGGAAGAGGAAAAGTGGGATGTTTTTTTGGACCAGTTGTCGAGCACCCGAAAATTGACCAAGGACGAAAAAAAACTCATCAAGAAAAGTAACCCCGTACTTAAAAGGGAAAAAACACTCCTCATTCTGCTCATTTCAGCCATTACCATTAGTTTTTTGTTCACCTTGGCAAGTATTTTCAAAGAGACCCTTTTGGAACCCGATTATGTTCCTGCCGACGAGTTTGAACGAAAAATACAACAACTGCAGGAACAATATATTCAAGAGAACCAAAGACTTCAATCTGAGTTAAAGCAAGCCGAGCGAGCTTTGGACTCCCTAACAAAATAATATTTCGATTAAACCTTAATCGGATAGTTTTTCATTGTCTTTTGAATACTTCATGGGATGGGTATGTAGCTTTGTGATGATCGCGCCCATTTTATAAAGCGTATCCTTGATCTGTTTAGGATTTACGGAACAAAAGCCCATGACCAATCCGTTTTTATCAGTAGGGTGTACGTAATATTTGCTCAATGCGTGGGCAAGGATATTGTGGTTCAACAATTCCTTTTCCAACTCAACATCTTTGATTTCTCCCTTTATATGGCCTATCACATGTAGACCTGGGTTGGAGGTGTCCAGATAAAAGTGATTTCCCAAATAGGTATTGAAATGTTCCACAAATATTTCCTTTCGTTCTTGGGAGACTTCCATCACGTTCCGCAAATGTTTGTTTAAATAATCCCTTTCAATGAAAAGGCTCATGGCTTTCTGGTTCTCTCGCGAAACAAATCTGCTCGACTGGCGGTAAAGAGCCGTTACCGCATCCAACAGATAATACGGAACGATCATGTAGCCCAATCGCATGGAAGGGTGGATCAATTTATTGAAGGTGCCCAAATAGATGGTCCTTTCCTGTTGGTCCATCCCAAATAAGGAACCCAATGGTTTTTCCCAATTGCTGAACTCATGGTTATAGTCATCTTCAATAATGAAGGTTTCTTTTTCCGAGGCCCATTTCAATAGTTCCTTTCTTCGGGCCATACTCATCTTGATGCCGGTAGGGTATTGACAAGACGGAGTAGTGTAAACAAATTTTGGTTTTACGCAGCTTATTCCATTTAAATTAAGCCCCTCCGCGTCCACTGGGCCGGCAAAAATCTTTGCCCCCAAACTTCTAAAAAGACCATGCGCCATAGGGTAGGTGGGGTTTTCAACAACCACTTCATCATCAGTTTCCAGTAGGATGTTGGATACCAGATACAGGGAATGCAACGATCCCGTGGTCACGATGATCTGCTCCGGGTCACATTGAATGTCGCGATAGATTTTCAGGTAATTGGCCAAGTTGTTCCGAAGACATTGCAGCCCTATGGTGTTGCTGTATGACAACTCGGACGGTGTGATGAACTTCCAATAATCATCAATGAGTTTTTTCCAAAGTTGCACGGGAAAAATATCCAGAGGAGGAAGCCCCGGTCTAAAAGCGACCCCCTTATTGGAATCCTCACCTGGCCAATGCGCATTTTCACAAAAAGCCTTTCCTCTGCTGGATAGGGAGGGATAGTTTCCCTTTGGCGCAACCGATGGGATTTTAAGTTTTAATTTTTTGTTCTTCGGACATAGCACATAGTATCCCGATCCTTTTATTGCCGTAATATACCGCTCTACCAATAATAGATCAAATGCCTTGAGTACCGTACTGCGGGAAATACCCAAATCATTGGCCAATACCCGAGAGGGCGGCAACTTGGAATCCGGCTCCAAGAACCGATTAAGAATGGCTCTCTTGAATGCGTCGTATAGACTTAAATATATGTGAGGTTGGGGTTTGGCATCCAAGGAAAAGCCATTTCTGATAAGAAGGCCTTTCATGTTGAAATGCATAATTGGTATGCTAAATCTGATAAGATTGGTATGCTGAAGGTAGATGTTTATCCTTTAATTTTCAGTTTTTTAACATAAAGTTCACTATGAGAATCCCAAATCTTACACTCCGAACTTTACTTGTCCCGATAATCCATAAGCAAATTCTTATGAATTGTTCCGGGATGGTAAAAGTGATCCAACCCTATCCAGTTATCCCGATTCCGATATCCTCAAAAAGGCTAAGAAAATTCAACCGTCAACACCCCTAGATGGTTAATAGCAAAGGGTTTTGTTCATTCAGATCCACCATACTTCAAATCTTACCCAAGAATACTTAAACGAAATTGATTATGTTGAAAACCCGATTCTTATGTTTATCCATGGTATTGTTCCTTATGGGGATGGTACATGGTCAAAGACAAGTAACAGGAACTGTTGGGGATGTCAATGGACCGCTGCCAGGAGCAACGGTTTTGCTCAAAGGAACAGCTGTTGGGGTCACCACCGATTTTGATGGCAATTTTGCCATTACCCTTCAAGAGGGGCATGATACTTTGGTTTTTAGCTACATCGGGTACCAGGCCAAAGAAATCATTGTAGGTCAGCAATCGGTATTGCAAGTGATCTTGGAAGAAAGCACCCAATCGCTTCAGGAGGTAGTGGTCACGGCACAGGGGATTAAAAAATCAAAGAAAGCTTTGGGGTATGCCATCGCCAATGTACAATCCGAAGAAGTAGAAAAACGGCCTGAGGCAGATTTGGCCCGGACCCTACAAGGTAAAGTAGCCGGAGTTTCCATAACACCGGCCGATGGGCAAACGGGCTCCTCATCTACCATCCGGATCAGGGGTACCGTTTCCCTTACCGGGTCAAATGCTCCGCTGATCGTGGTCAACAATATTCCCTTCAACGGGTTGTTGCGGGATATCGACCCCAACGATATTGAAAGCATCAGTATTCTAAAGGGATTCAATGCTTCCGTTCTGTATGGTAGTGAAGGACGGAACGGGGTCATTTTGATTCAGACCAAAAGTGGTTCGGCCAAAACAGGGGACGCCAGTACTACAGTTACGTATTCCTCAACCGTGTACACCAATACGGTATCCCAATTACCTGAATTCCAGAACACGTATGCAAATGGTACGGAGGGCATCGAATTCAACCAAACGATCATTTCAAATTTTGGCCCGGCATTTTCCACTTTGGGTGAGGTGCCACATCCGTATGCAACTATGGCGGATATCTTTCCAGAGTATGCGGATAAAACCATAAAAATTGCAGCCAAACCTAACAATGTTAGGAATATTTTCAGGTTGGGAATCGGGACTACTCACTCCCTCACATTGGCAACCACTCGTGAAAAATTGGGGTTCAATCTTTCAGCTGGGTATACAGATGAGCAGGGTATCATTGCGAATAACGATCTGAAACGCTTTAATCTTTCTGTGGGAGGAAAGGTCCAATTGATGAAGAAACTCAACCTTTCGGCCAATTTGGGATATTCCACCCGAAAAGTAAACCTGGTGAACGATGAGGATATTTTCAGTGTGGTGTATCATTTGCCCCGATGGATCGATCTGACCGAGTTGCCATACCAAAATCCATTGACAGGGGGGGCGGTATATTATCGGAACGATACCAATCCCCTTTGGATCTTACACAACTCTGGTAATTATGATGATAAAGTGAGGGTTTTCGGGAATTTCACCGCCGATTATCAATTGGCTACTCCCTTGAACGTAATCTATCGGGTTGGTTTTGATAGTGAAACCTATTCCGGTTTTGATTATTCCAACAAGGGTGGGTATGACGGGGATTATCTGTATGGATATTTGAACATTGGGGATAGCAAGGAAGTAGTGGTGAACCAAACTTTAATGTTCAATTTTAACCAGGATGTCATCAAAAACCTCAATTTGGAGGCACAACTCGGCATCAACTCCCAATTGACCCGATATGCAGGGAATTCATCCAACTCGGACGGGCAAATTGTTTACGGATTTTTGAGACCGACCAACTACACCACCACGGAGGCGGATTATGGCACATCACAAGAAAACTTGGCGGGTGCTTTCGGGCAGTTGCAATTTGCTTACAAAAACTATTTCTATGCTACCTTTTCGGGAAGAAATGACTGGGGCAGTACCGTAGAGGTCGCCAATCGAACCTTGTTCTATCCAGGGGCTTCGTTTTCCTTCATTCCTACTTCGGCATTCAACTTTGGTGGTGAAACCGTCAATTATTTGAAATTTAGGTATGCTTATGCTACCTCTTCTGGTTATCCGCCACCCTACCGTACCCGAAGCACTTTGGTTATCGATCCATTGCGTTTTGCAGCCCAGGATGGTGTGTATCCCGTCACCAACCGATACAGTACCCGTTATGCCAACCTCAACTTAAAACCTGAGTTGCACAAAGAAGTGGAGGTTGGTATGGAGGCCAAGCTTTTCCATAATCGGGTCACATTGGAAGCATCGGCCTACATGCGAGTTTCCAAAGACCAAATTGTGGAATCCCGTTTAGCACCTTCTTCGGGATATGATGATCAATACATCAACTTGGGAAGAATAGATAATGAAGGTGTTGAGGTAGACTTGGGGGTTGATATTTTTAGGGGTCATAATTTTAGATGGAACCTCAGGAACATTTTTACCGCTGATGAATCTTTAGTGGTGCAGACTACCCCAACCGGTGCCGATATCTTTATCACCGAGGACCGATATGCTGTGGAAGGGCAACCCTTTGGGGTCATCAAGGGGGATTATGCCCTTCGAGATGAGGATGGCAACCTATTGATCAGTGGTAATGGTTCCTCTACCCGGGTAGGGGAGGTCATCACCAGTGATGATGTTGGGTTGGATACCAAGGTGATCGGCGATCCCAACCCCGATTGGAAACTAACGACCATCAATACGTTTGGATATAAGGATTTTACCCTTTCGGCCCAGATGGAGTATACCCACGGTGGGGAAATTTATTCCAGCAGTGTGGTGAATATGCTGCAGCGCGGCTCCGCCAAAGAGACCGAGAACAGGGAAGGTACCTTTATCATTCCTGGATACTTAGCCGATGATGACACAGGTGAACCTTTGCTCGATGCCAACGGAGATCAAATCCCTAACACGATTCAATTGAATGCCAGCAGGGTAGGATATTCCAATTACTACAATGCAAACGACCTTGGCATGTGGGACACCTCTATTTTCCGGTTGCGGGAGGTTTCCTTGGGATATACCCTGAAACCGATGAAAGGTCAAAAACTGCCTTTTAAGAAAATGGATATTACCCTTTCAGGAAGAAACCTTTGGTACAGGGCTCCCAATTTTCCAAAGTATGTGAACTATGACCCGGAAAGTGACGGATGGGAAGGCGATAGTACAGTGCCATCTACCAAAAGGATTGCCTTTGGCGTATCGGTAACATTTTAACCCAATCAAAAGATTAAGAAATGCGTAGAACAGGAAAACTAATTGGAAAAATGGCTTGTGTGTCCCTTTTGATCTTTGGGTGCGAGGTTTCCAACTTCGATTTGCAGGAGAATCCAAATTATTTGACACCCGAAAGTGCCGATCCCGAATATCTGTTGAATGAGATTCAGTATCGATTCCAGCATTTTATGGGCAATATGATCTTGAATACCGATGACGTGATGCGCTACGAGGCTATGACCGATACTTACCCTTCCATTGTTTCGGTGGATGTGCTGGACGGCAGTTCCAGTAAGGAATGGGAAGGTTATTATGAGGCGTTGAACAATTCCAGGACCATTTCTGAACTGGCCGAAGGTGACGAAACGCTGTTGCTCCATAATGCTATCAATAAATTGTTGGTGGGGTATATGACCATTACCATGGTGGATTATGTAGGGAAGATACCCTATTTCCAAGCGGTGAATCCATCCGAATTTCCCAATGCACGATTGGATGATGGGGAAGATGTTTACCTGAGTGTTTTAGAGGACATCGACCAAGCCATTTTGGACATTGAAGCATCGACTTTCAAATTTTCTACGGACCTTTTTTATGCAAGCGATAAGGATAAATGGATTGCTTTTGCCCGTTCATTGAAGTTGAGGATTTTGGTGCAGACACGGTTGAATAGCTCATCTATAGGTATTGCCAATCCGGTTGCGGAGATCAATGCACTTTTGGAGGGAAATTTGATCGATACAGAAGAGGAGGATTTTCAATATACCTATGCCAACGTAGTGGAACCCGAAAGCAGGCATCCCTATTTTCAAAGAGGGTATGTGAGCGATTTTGGGCAGTACATGGGCAACTATTTTATGTACATGTTGAAAGACTCAAAGAGCCAAAAAGACCCCCGAATCCGATATTACTTGTATCGTCAGGCGGCTGCCGACCCGTTGATCATACCCTACACCACCTGCATGGATGAACCGAATGTAGTGTACTGCTATCTCGGGGAATATTACAGGGGATTGGATCATGGGGAGAGCCGAACAGGTTATGGCGACAATAAGCAAAGGACCGTATATGGATTATATCCAGCAAGTGGCGCCTTTGATGAAGACCAATTTATAACAGCATCAAAGACCACAAATTTGAACGGGACCGGAATCCTTCCCTTACTCACTACTTCCTTCGTAAAATTTTTGTCAGCAGAATCCGCATTGACCCTTGGAACGAATGGCGATCCGGCCGAACTTTTGGAACAGGCTATACGGGCTTCCATGCACAAGGTAATGGCTTTTGGAAATATAAAATCGGATTTTTTAGCTACAGACGAGAGTGTGGATGCCTATGTGGAAGAAGTATTGACCAATTATGCCAATGCAGCATCGGATGAGGAAAGATTGGATATCATCATTACGGAATACTATTTGGCAGCATTCGGGAATTCCATTGAGGCTTACAACGCCTACCGACGGACAGGTTATCCTTCGAATATAGAAGTGCCCATTGATGATAACAACCCCACCTTTCCCCGGAGTTTTCCCTATTCGGCCGATGAGGTACAGGTGAATCCTTTCATCAAGCAAAAGAAAAATACGGAACGTGTTTTCTGGGATACCAACCCCGAAGGTTTCATTAAATAATCTGAAAACCATATGACCATGAAGAAGAATTTGAAAATTATTATCGGTTTAGTATTGGTTTTGGGTTGTACAAAGGATTACAACACATTGGAGGACATTACTTTTCACGGTGGATATATTGCCTTTACCCAGGAGCCTGATTTAAGTTTCAATATTTTGAAACTCGACACCGAGTCCTTTACCGGTACCCTGTATGACCCTAATGAAAATGCTACCAATTACACTTTAAAAGCAATATTTGGGGACTTGGAAACGGAAACATTGGTCAATATCAGTTCCTTTCCTACCACTATTTCGTTCACGATTCCTGAGATTCTTGCCGAATTTGGGTTGACCATTGACGACGTTGGACTGAATGATAGAATCACCTTTGTGGCGGTGGTTACTACCCCAACAGGAATATTTGATGGACGGTCACCAAATTATGACGTCAATAATATCAATCAGGGTGGTGATACTACCGATAGGTTGAAATTTTCTGGTCATCACAACGCCATGGAATTTTCCTTTACATTTTTTCAACCCGAGGGTGTAAAAATCCGTGGTACCTCCTTTGAAGAGGTTCCTGTTGGTTTGGAGGATGATGTGTATGTGCGGAATGGGGGTAACGATGAGACGATTGATCTTGTCAATGGAGAAAACCCTCCCTTTGTGGATTACGTGGCAAAGGGTACGGGAAAGGATGATGAATTAGGATTTGATTCCGAATACATTGCCATTACGGATATCAGCACCAGCAGTCTAGGCTTTTCCGAAGAGCGTATCGGTGTCGTGTCTTTACTGGAAGATTATGAGGCCTATCCTGATGGGGTACAAGGGTTCCATTCTGAGGATGCAGATGGTGCCATTCGCATCACCTTTGATACCGTGAATGTGCCCAAAGGGCAGGAGAATTCCGGGGTTTCATTTGAAGTGTTCTTTGGGGTTACCAGTTGGGAAGAATTGGATGGCCTCCATGCCTATGCCAACATTACCACTGATGATGGTAGCGAGGTTTTGGAACTGGCCAGTGTTTTCAGCAATGATACAGAAACAATGGCCGGTCAATGGCTCAAAATAGACAGTGGTTACAAGAAAGGAATACGCTCCTATCAATTGGTCATCCAGATACAATCTGGAGCAACTGCGGAATCTTTTGATCTGGACAATGTTATTGTTTATGAGGCCCAGGATGAATAGGTGTCAATTTATGTATTTGGTATAAATGCGTGTGAAAAGAAATATTCTATTGGTGTTGGTTGCTGCAATGCTGAGCAGATGTACCCCTGCAACGGGGGAGATGGATATTTTTATCAAGAACGGGATTGTTTATGACGGCATCGATTCTCTGCCAAAATTGGTTTCTATTGGGATAAAAGGGGATAGGATTGTGTATGTGGGCAATCAAGAAAAAGAGGATATTCCGACAAGGAGAACCATTGATGCCCAAGGCTTGATCGTTGCGCCAGGTTTTATAGATACACACACCCATGCCGATGTGGAACTGGGAAGTCCAAGCGAATCCGATAACAAACCTTTCCTTTTTCAGGGGATAACGACGGTTGTGGTAGGGAATGACGGTAGTAGTTTATTTCCCATTTCCAAATACAGTAAGATTTACGAAGATCAAGGAATTGGAACCAACGTGATTTTTTTGGTCGGACAGGGAACAATAAGGGAACGGGTAATGGGAAAAGTAGACCGAAAGGCTACGCCAGATGAGGTGTTGAGCATGCAGGATTTGGTGAAACAAGAAATGGATGCAGGAGCCTTTGGCATGTCAACAGGTCTTTTCTATGCTCCGGGCAGCTATGCTACGACCCAAGAGGTTATTTCCTTGGCCAAGGTAGTATCAAAGAACCACGGTATATACGATACTCATTTAAGGGATGAGGGATGCTATTCCATTGGGTTGGTAGCGGCTGTGGAAGAAGCCGTAGAGATAGGTGAAAAGGCAAACATACCAATCCATATTTCCCATATTAAATGTTTGGGAAGAGAGGTGTGGAAACGGAGCGACTCGATAATCAAAATTGTTGAAGAAGCCAATAAAAGGGGAGTGGAAGTGACGGCCAATCAGTATCCTTACGAAGCAAGTGCCACAGGATTACAGGCGGCCGTGGTCCCCCGATGGGCAGAAAGCGGAGGTAAGGATTCCTTGTTCATTAGATATTCCGATCCAAATCTTAAGCCACGGATATTGGAAGGGACCAGGCAAAATATCGAACTACGCGGAGGTCCTGAAAAACTGTTGATAGTCAATTCAGAGTACGAAGCGTATGAAGGAAAAACCCTTGGGGAGCTGTCTGAATCCATGGAATTGAACCCTAACGAAGCGGTATTTGAGATTCTGAAAAAAGGGTATGCCAGAGTAGCTTCTTTTAGTATTGACCCATATGATATTGAAAATTTTATGCAACAAGAGTGGGTGGTAACAGGATCTGATGGCAATACGGGTCATCCAAGAAAGTACGGTGCATTCCCGAGAAAGTATAAGAAGTATGTTAAAGGAGGTACCATAAAACTATCGGATTTTATCAATCGCAGTACCTCGAAAACGGCACAGATTCTTCGTATCCCTGATCGCGGTGCCATACAGGTTGGCAATTATGCGGATATCATCATTTTTAATCCTGAAACTTTTGGTGACCGGGCAGACTATCAAAATCCCTTTCAATTATCCGAAGGTTTGGAGTACAGTATCATCAACGGAAAAATATCGGTGGAAAATGGAGGGTACACTGAAAAATTGAATGGAAGAATTTTAAAAAAAGAATGATTATGAAAACCGAGTCCTATCTTAAAAACCTACTGAAAGCATATTTACTCATGATGATTGTGGGGAGCATTTCCTGTTCCTCCAATAATGATGGGAACGAACCGATTGAAGTAGACAATGAATCGCCTTCCAAGCCAATTGGCCTTACGGCATCAAACATTACCCAGCGTTCCTTGGACCTGATCTGGGAACCTGCAACCGATAATGTAAAAGTAAAGAACTACTGGTTGTACCAGGACCATGAGTTTTTGGTGGGTTCAGGAAAAGCTTCGTATGCATTGGAAGGGTTGGATCCCGGTAGAACCTATACTTATCAAATTCAGGCCAATGATGCCGCAGGCAATGCTTCGGAGCTGAGCGACCCCTTGGAGGTTTCAACCATGGAACTGTTGACAGCAGAACTTCAATACGATTCTGGAAACCTTGAGGTTTATTTGGGAGCCCTAATGGACGCCGTTCCCGGAGTTTCAGGTAATAATTACAAGGTGCCGACAGATAATGATCTAGATCAATGGGGCCTCATCATTCACGCCATCTTGGAGGACAATATTGAAGAAGCCGTGGCACAAGCAGTCTACTTAAATTATCAAGTTGTGGAATTTACCGATACGGAATCCACACCCAACCAAGTATACTATATTTTAAAGGAGTTTAGCATCCGAACCAATTATTGGGGAACTTTTGTATTCAGTAAAACTCCGAAAAAGCAAAATTTGGTGTTGGCTGCGCCCCATATTTTACATGACCAGAATACAGGGTATCAGGCCGCCTATGTTTTTAGGCAGAACGTAGCCAAGGCCCTATTCATCAGCGGGGCCCACAGGTGCAATCGGGAAGAACCTACAGAATGTTCAGGTACTACAAAAGCTTGTAGTTCCAATTATGCCCCATATAGAGTATCCGATGTTCCCCATAATATTTATTCCACATTTCAAAGAACCACGGAGATCATGTACAATGAATTGCCAAGCAGTGTTTTTGTACAACTGCATGGGTTCTCAAAGGAAGCTTCCGATCCCTATGTGATCATGAGCAACGGTACAAATAAGACCCCATCCAAGGATTATGTGTCCCTGATTAAAAATGCACTGTTGGAAGAGGACAACACCTTAACCTTTAAAATCCCCCATTTGGATGCCAACTGGACCCGGTATGCGGCATTTGATAACACCCAAGGTCGTTTCATCAATGGGTCGCCAAACCCTTGTAGTGTGGAGGCAACCGGAACTACAGGTAGGTTTGTGCACATTGAACAGGAAAGTTCCAAGCTCCGTGCGAGCAAAGCAGGATGGGAAAAGGTCAGTAACGCATTGGGCAAGGTATTCTAAAAAAGCTGCGGCGCATGAGAATGCGCCGCAACTTTTATAATCGAAATTTTGAAGGTGGTGAGCCTTGGAAATTATCCTTTCATTCCAGGTTGTAGGATTTTGTAATTGCCCTTTGCCTTTGCTTCATCCACTATTTTTTTGACATCTTCCAACAATTGCTTGGCATCATATATAATACCATCTTTGATGGTATATTTGACACCGCCTACTCGGGCTACGGTATTGTCTTCTTGAAGTTTAATGGCTCCTGTTCCGTATAGGACCTTAAGGTTTTCCAAGGGATTTTCCTCAACAATGACAAAATCGGCCAATTTGCCCACTTTAATGGTGCCAATCTCGCTATCCATGCCCAAGGCTTCGGCTCCGTTCAGCGTGGCTGCCTTGATAACTTCCAAGGGATGGAAGCCCGCTTCACGCAATAGTTCCATTTCCCTAGGGTAAGCAAAACCGTATAGTTGATAGATGAACCCCGCATCGGTACCGACGGTCACACGACCTCCACGGTTTTTGTACTCGTTCAAGAAAGTCATCCAAAGTTTATAATTCTCCTTCCATGCAATCTCCTGTTCGGTTCCCCAAAAATGCCAATATGATCCATGGGACTGTCTGCTAGGGGCATAAAAATCCCAAAGGGAAGGCAGTGTGTACATTTCGTGCCATTCCGCACGGCGAGCTCGCTGCAAATCCCGGTTGGCCTCATAAATGACCATAGTGGGAGATATAGTAAAATCGAGGGAAATAAGCTCATTCATGACCTCATTCCATTTTTTGGAATACGGTTTGGCAGCTTGTGCCCAGAGTTGGCCGGCTTCCCCGAAACGGTCTTGCTCGTTTTGATAGTTATAGTCCAGGGAATAGTTTTGAACGGTTCTATCATCGAACATGGCCTCTGGCAGCCCGTACCAATGTTCCATGGAAGTCAGTCCGGCCCGGGCACTGTTCAAAACGTTCCAACGACCCACATACAATTGGGCATGATGGGTTTTGGAGCGAAGCCCCAATTTTTTGTTTTCCTCCAAAGCCGCTTGCATGACCTCTGGGAGTCCACCACCAAATTTGATGCCGTCTGCACCTTTTTTGGCATTTTCCCGTACCCATTCCCGTGCGGCCTCGGGTGTGGTGATATCACCTCTACCTTTTTCGCCGTTCAAACTGCTGCCAAACCAAGTATAGGCCTTGATTCTTGGAGCGGTAATCTCATTTTTTTCACTTTTCTTTTTTTGGTCCAATACCCAATCGATTCCGTTGCCCGAACCTGGATCACAAATGGTGGTTATGCCATGTGCCATCCATAGTTTGAAGACATATTCCGCGGGAGTTCCTTGTGTGGTACCGCCAATATGGGCATGGGTGTCCACAAATCCAGGTAAAAGGTACATTCCCTCTGCATTTAGCTCTTTGCCTCCGGGTTTTAATTTGGGTCGTCTGTCAGGATTGATATCCATCCCGGGAAAACCTACCACTTGGATAGAAGCGATCCTGTTGTTCTCCACCACAATGTCGATGGGGCCAATGGGAGGGGAAAGGGTGCCGTCGATGACGGTGACACCTCTAATAATGAGTTGGGACCAGGGTCCCTCCCCTTCGCTTCGGGGTGGGGCTTTTTCAATTTGGGCATTTGTATGAAGCCCAAATAGCAGGCATGCTAGTAAAAAAACTTTGGTTTTTAGATCTTTCATATTGAATGGATTAGTTAGTTGTCATTTGGATCATTGGATTAACAATTTTTTGGATAGAATAATCCCTTCTGATGATTCTATATTTTTTTTCAATGATATTTTAAGGATGTTCAAATATCAATGGAGAGAACAAAAAATTGACATGCTAATTTAAGTAACCTATTAATTTTTTGTTAAATTGTAGCAAGCTAATTCAATAAACCATTGACATTTTTTCTTAAACCTTTTTCTTTTTTAGTAAAGAAAGGAAGTTTATTTGCCTTGTTCCTAGTGGCGCAATTAACTTTCTCGCAAAATGCGCCAATAACTATTTTGGGCGATTCAAAAACTTCTGCCGATTTCTTCACGGAATTGGAGGAAAAATCCGGTTATTCCTTTTTCTATCTTGATGATTGGATTGAAAATATAGAGATAGAGCAAAACTTTCAAGAAGCCACAATCACTGAAATCTTGGATTCTGTTTTATCGGGTACGCAATTAAACTTTTATGTATCGGAGGAAGAAAAACGGATTTTCTTGCTACAGAACGGTATAATATATGACGATTTACCCTCGGGATTTTTTGGGAGGCAGGACTCAATAGTTCAAGGCCAAAATACAATTGGCACCCAAAACGCCCCACCTCCTGCTTTTTTTGCCGAAACCAATGTTCAAACCACGGACAGGTTGCCGTTGGTACGTATAGGGAAAGCGGACAGACAGGATTTGAGGGAGTCTTATTCGTTATCTGGTAAGGCAATCAATGCGAGGACAGGAGAACCTATTCCAGACCTTGCCATCAGGATAAAGGGTAGGGGAACAATGGCCATTACGGATGAACAGGGGAACTATAACATGGAGTTGCCTGCCGGTTACAACGTGATTACCACAAGTGCCATGGGTATCAAGGACTTGGAAAGGGAAGTGATCATGTACAATGATGGCAGTTTGAACCTGGATTTAGGCGAAAGCTTGGAGCAGTTGGATGAAGTTGTGGTGGAAGCGGATGCCGTGAGCAATGTTGAAGAAGCCATTACGAGTAGTGAGGAAATAGAATCAGAAGAATCCAAGAATATCCCCTTGGTACTGGGGGAACGGAATATTTTGGAAGTTGCGAAGGCCTTGCCCGGAATTTCATCTGCTGGTGAGGGAGCATCAGGATTGAATGTGCGTGGCGGGAAAACAGATCAGAACCTAGTTCTTTTAGATGATGCCGTAATTTACAATCCCACCCATTTTTTCGGCATTTTTCAGGCCCTTAACCCCTTCACCACGGAAAAGGTGAACATATACAAAGGAGCGGCACCCGTTGAGTTTGGGGGACGGCTTTCTTCCGTGTTTGATATTGAGACCAAAAACGGCAATGTGGAAAAAATATCAGGAGAAGGTTCCATCGGTCCGGTTACGGGCAATTTGGCATTGGAAATCCCACTAAAGAAAGAAGCATCCTCCCTGGTGATAGGTGGAAGGGGTGCCTATGCCGATTGGATTTTACGCTCCTTGGATGATGAATCCCTGAGCAATAGCGAGGCTTCCTTCTTTGACGGAATTGTAAAATATCACCATAGGTTCAATGAGAACAGCGAGGTTAGAGGAACTGCCTACTACAGCAAGGATAATTTCAGTATCACCTCTGATTCACTATACAATTACAGTAATAGACTGTTTTCCGTTCGGTGGGCCCATAAGTTGAGTGAAAGGACCAACGGTGTTCTGACCGCAGGTAACAGTGACTATAATTTTGGAATTGATTACGAAAGCGAAGGCAATAATGATTTTGAATTGGATTATGCCATCAATGAATCCGAACTCAGGTATAAACTGAGGACCCGTTTAAATGAAGGGCATGCGTTGGATTATGGTCTGTCTGCAAAATATTACTCGGTGAATCCAGGGAGTATCGAACCTAAAGGAAACGACTCTAATGTCGCCCCTGTGGATATTGAAGATGAACAGGCATTGGAAGGAGCGTTGTTCCTAGGAGACGAATTCAAGGTTTCAGACAGACTGTTGTTGAGTTTAGGGGCCAGATACATGTTCTATGCGGCCATGGGCAAGGCTACCCAAAACACCTATGAAGAAGGTGCGCCACGAAACGAGACCACGGTTCAGGATACCATCAGTTATGGAAGTGGGGAATTTATCAAGACCTACGGTGGCCCAGAGGCAAGGATTTCCGCCAGGTATCTTATAACGCCTGATTTTTCGGTAAAGGCCAGTTTCAATAATGCTTATCAATTTATCCATACCCTTTCAAACAATACAACCGTGTCGCCCATCGATACTTGGAAATTGTCCGATTTGAACATCAAACCCCAAAAGGGATATCAGGCCACCTTGGGATTTTATAAAAACTTTGAGGAGAATATGTATGAGTTAAGCTTGGAGGGATATTACAAGCGTATGGACGATGTGCTCGATTTCAAGACCGGGGCCGATCTTTTGCTAAACGAGAATGTAGAGACCGAAGTGCTGCAAGGTAAGGGAAAGGCTTATGGCGTGGAATTTTTGCTGAAAAAGAATAGGGGCGATTTCAATGGTTGGCTCAGCTACACCTATTCCAGGTCATTGTACAAGTTTGATGGGGATTATCCTGAAGAGCAGATCAACAATGGGGAATTTTTCCCATCCAATTTTGACAAACCCCATGATGTCAGTTTGATTGCCAATTACAGGCTTACCAGAAGGTTTAGTTTTTCGATGAACTTTGTGTACCAGACAGGTAGACCGGTAACCTATCCAATAGGGACCTATAGGTTCAATAATTCGGATTATGTGATTTTTAGTGATAGAAATAAATATCGTATCCCGGACTACTACCGATTGGATTTAGGAATCAACATAGAGGGCAATCATAAAAAGAACAAGTTGGCCCATAGTTTTATTACCATTCAAGTATATAATGTATTGGGACGTAACAATCCTTATTCTGTATTTTTTGTTACAGAAGATGGTGAGGTAAAGGCATTGCAAAGTTCAATTTTTGGGGTGCCCATTCCCTCCATAACCTACAATTTCAAATTCTAATGAAAGTGAGGGGAATGATATATAAGATAATTATGCTCCTTGTTCTTATGATAGGCGTAGGGGCTTGTATTGATGAGCTGGATATCGAGACTCTTGGAGGGGACGATGCTGATGGAATGCTTGTTGTGGAGGCCGTGTTCACCAACGAGATGAAGACCCAAACAGTGTATTTGAGCAGGAGCGATAATCGATTGGATTTGGAAACCGATACAACCTATAATAGGTATATTCCCGTAGGTACCCGACCTTATGATTCAGTGGTGGTCGAGACGGGGGCCTCTGTAAAGGTATTGGGGGATAACGGTACGGAATTTATTTTTACCGAAGGTCAAGAGGGGAGTTATTTTTCCAATACCCCTTTTGCCCTTGAGATGGGCGTGGATTACATTTTGGAAATAACGACCAGTTTAGGAACGGCCTATACTTCTAAAAAAGTTGGGGTGACAGGCACCTCTGAAATCACCAATGTATATGCGGAAAGAACCACAAGCAATAGTGGCGTGGACGGTGTGGCTATTTATGTAGACAGTGAGCCCGGGTTGGGCGCTTCGGAATACTATAGGTATACATACGACGAAACCTATAAAATTGTGGCACCTATGTGGAGCCCTGTCGATTTCAAGCTGACCAATTACGATCCATGCGCACTACCGGAACCTACTTATGATTTGGAAATCGTTCCTAGGGAAGTCCAGAATCAGGTTTGCTATAATACAGTATCCTCCAATACTATAGAATTGGCGAGTACTGCCGGAAATCCGGGTTCTAAGGTCTCCAAGCAAATGGTTCGGTTTATCGGCAGGGACAATTTTATCATTTCACACAGATATAGTATCCTGGTTAAGCAACTTGTACAGTCGGCCGATGCCTATTCGTATTATAAAACATTGAAGGGTTTTTCGCAATCAGAGGATATTTTTTCCCAAGTACAGCCCGGCGCCATTTATGCCAATGTAAGTCGAAAGGATGGCAAGGATGAGGATGTATTGGGATATGTGGAAGCGGTGGGCGCCACAGAGAAGCGTTTGTTCTTCAATTTTGAAGATTTGTTTCCGGGAGAGGAACTTCCGCCGTATCCATATGGTTGTGGCCTGGAAACTGCTCCCGAGTCCCATTTATCCCGTTGTTATGCCGGTCCGACACCTCCTGAGAGCTGTCCGCCATCGGTAATAGAGAGGGTGGATCAAGGGCTCATAAACTATTATGCACCTTATAGCGAATCGCTGGTACCGAACAGTTCGTGCCCAGGTCCTTATGTTTTTGTGACAAGGGTTTGTGGAGATTGTACCTTATTGGGGGCCAATGTGGTTCCGGATTTTTGGGAAGAATAAGAATGATTAACGGATTGGAACAATAATGACATTCGCCAAAGTCAAGATAGGATTACGAAGTTTTATGTACAGGTTCTTCCTGGGCCTAATGCTGCTGGCTGTGATAAGTGCCTGCTTGGACGAATTGGATATAGACACTTTGGCCGATGATAGCGCTAATGGAAAACTTGTTGTGGAAGCCGTGCTTACCAATGAACTTAAGACCCAGGAAGTGTTTCTGAGTAGGACGGACAGTAGGTTGGACTTGGAAACGGATACCATTTGGGACCGCAACATCCCAATTGGCATAAGACCCTATGATTCGGTCAATGTAGAATCTGGGGCCATGGTAAGGGTTTTTGGAAACAATGGTCAGGAATTTAATTTTACCGAAGGTCGTGAGGGAAGCTATTATTCAGACCAACCCTTTGCCCTACAGACAGGGGTTGATTATTCCCTGGAAGTGACCTTGGCTTCTGGGGCATCCTACGTTTCGGACAATGTTGCGGTGTCGGGAACCTCGGATATTACCAATATCTATGCCGAAAGAACAAAAAGCGAATTGGGGGTGGACGGTGTGGCCATATATATAGATAGTAAGCCAGAATCCGGTGTAACGGAATACTATCGGTACACCTACGATGAAACCTATAAGATTGTGGCACCCTATTGGTCACCTTGGGAGTTTGAGCTTACCAATTATGTTCCTTGTTCCAATCCGCCCACCTATGATCTTGAGGTGGTTCCCCGTGAGGTGCAGAACCAGGTTTGCTATAATACGGTGGCGTCCAATGGTATTGTACAGAACAGTACAGTAGGTAATTCCGGCACCAATGTTTCCAAACAGATGGTGCGCTTTATTGGAAAAGACAACTATATTATTTCCCATAGGTACAGCATTTTGGTAAAACAACATGTGCAATCTGCTACGGCCTATTCCCACTACGAAACATTAAAGAGTTTTTCACAGTCAGAAGGACTTTTTTCACAGATACAACCCGGCGCCCTGTATGCCAATATGCACAGAAAAGATGGGGCAAGTGAGGAAATTTTTGGATATGTGGAGGCTACATCGGTATCGGAGCGGCGTTTGTTCTTCAATTTTGCAGACTTGTTCCCAGGTGAAGAACTTCCTCCATATCCATATAATTGTGGCCCGTATACTGCGCTTGAACCGCCACCTCCGTGCGGGGGAGATGCAAGTGACTGCCCTCCCTCGGTGGTTGAAGGGGTGGATCAAGGTCTTATAACTTATTATGCACCGTATGATGATGGGATAGTGCCTGTTCCCTTTTGTATTGGTCCCTATGCCTTTACAGTGCCTCCATGTGGTGATTGCACCTATTTAGGGAAGAATGTGGTTCCAGATTTTTGGGTTGAATAAAGAACAAATATGAAAAAACAACTGATTTTATTTTTGGCCTTGATAGGGGCGACCGTGGTGGTCAGGCCCCAATATGTTATCAAAGATGTCGGCGAATTGATGGACCTGAAAAAACTTGCTCAAGAAAAAGTATACGTACATCACACAGGTCCCTTGGTATTTGCCGGGGAGTACCTCCACTATGCTTTTTATTGTTTCAACGCGCAGACCAATAGGTCCACCAATATAAGTATTATGGGCTATGTGGCTTTAGTGGACGAAGAGGGAAAATATATTTTGGAGCAAAAGATAAGGCTGGACAAAGGCCTGTCCCAAGGAGATTTCTTCATCAATACCGATGTTCCTTCGGGAAATTACAAACTGCTCGGATATACCCAATGGATGAAGAACAATGGTGTAAAGCAAGTTTTTAAAGGAGATATTGTGGTCATCAATCCCTATCAGGCAGATCAAAGCAAGCTCTTGGGGGATAATTCGCAGGGAGAGGCAACCGGGGTATCCAATATGGAAATGGAAAAACCCAGCGATAGTTCTATGATTCAGTTGCATTTTGATAAGAAGCACTATGGAACAAGGGATAAAATCCATTTTGCACTAAAAAATTATAAAGGACAGTTGGGTAATGGCAACTATACCCTCAGAGTCCAAAAAAAAGCAACAATACCAACATCTTTGGCCATGAATGCCATGGAATTTGGAACTGCCTATTTTAATGTGGACAAACAGATCGACAAGGAAGTAGGTGATAGTTTGTTTCTTCCTGAACAAAGGGGGGAACTTTTTTATGGAAAGGCTAGGGAAAGGGATTCTGGAAAACCTGTGGTAGATGTCAGCTTGGCAATGTCCATTCCAGGGGATGAGTTCATACTCAAGTCTACAGTAACCGATAATAATGGTAGTTTCTACACCTATGTTCGTGAAGAATATAAGGAGCCCAGAGTAATTGTGCAGTTTATGGAAGACAGTCCAGGTTTGGGATTGGAATTGGACACAGTGCCCAAGTTGGATGTTTCAGGAGTCACTTTTAACCACTTTAGACTAAAACCGGAATACGCAAGTGCCATTAAGGAAAGGAGCATTTACAATCAGATTGAGAACCAGTTTTTTTCTGTAAAGCCCGATTCCGTGTTGCTAGGTGACCCCATAGATCCTTTTGATGGTGCCATACCCGAAGTGATATCTTTGGACGACTATACCCGTTTTCCGACGTTACAGGAAACATTGGTGGAAATATTGGGCTATGCAGGATACCGGAACAACGGAAAAGGGGCGGATTATATCCACATTAATCAAGATGTGGAAGGATACCAAAAGGAATATGACCAATATCCCGCTATTGTATTGATAGATGGGGTTTTTATTCCAAACCATGAAAGAATAAAAGCTTTTGATGCCCGTTTGATCAAATCCATCAGTTTGATCAGGGACAAGTTTAGGCTTTCGGGAAAGGACTATCAGGGAATGATGGAGGTCACTACCTTTGATGGTAATTTTTACGAAACCTACACGCCTGAATTTGGAATAAATGTTCCTGTCGAAAAGCCTTTGCCCAAGAAAAACTATTATCGTCAAAATTACGATGGGGTCGATGCTCAATACCAAAAGATCCCGGATTACCGCTCCTTATTGTTTTGGGAGCCCCATGCCCAGTTAACAGGGGATACTTTGGAGTTCGAGTTCTACACCTCCGACCTTACCGGAGAATTTGAAGTGGTCTTGGATGGTTTTACCACTTATGGCAAGCCCATAACAGTATATAAGACCATTACTGTAAGGGATGAAAGCCAATAGTTGTACATTTATGGCAGTACTTTCTTTAATTAAACCTTAGAACCATTATGGGAACATTGCGCATTTTCATTGTCCTTTTTGTATTTACAGCTTTTACATCAATGGAGATTTACGGACAGGTGAAACTGGACGGACAGACCGTTACAGATTTACAAAAGACACCCAAGTATGCATTTGGTGTAAGTGACGAATTCCATTTTAAAGGTGTTTTGGGGATGTATGATACACTAGTGGAAAATGGGATCGATATTGAGGCATTTGAAATTGTGGTAAAGGGCAAAATTGTGTCCGATTTGGTGAAAGGTTCCGCATTGGAGTCCTATTTTGAAAAATATCAGGGCAAGGTCCGGGTAAGTGTATGTAGTATGGCCATGAAAAAATTGGATGTAACGGCAGACCAATTATTTGAAGGGTTGACCCCTGTGCCCACAGCCTCCATTCGAATGTTGCAATTACAGGCCAATGGTTACAATACATTGTCCTATTGAAGGGATTAAGAGACCAAAAGAGAAAACCTTGCAAAATCATCATATTTGCAAGGTTTTCTTTTGTTTTTTGGTGCTCGGACCTGGTGACCTCAAAAGGACAAAGTTCAAACTTTTTGAAGGAAGATATCGAAATTATTATCAAAGAATCATTTAATATTAGAAGTTTTTAATTTAGATTAACCTACTCTCTAAATCTCTAGTTTTGACCAACCACCCAACCTATAGAAGAGGTTAGTTTAATTAAACTACTATATGATTAGCTGAATAATAAAATGTCTAAGATGTAGCAGTTAACTTAATCTGACAATTTTACAAGGTAATGTGGAAACGCCGGACATAGTATACTACCTTCGCCGGGCCAAAGTGAGCATAGCCGGCCGGTGAAAGTGGTTCTTCGTCATATTTGGGGAAATCCATGCATTAGGGCTTTGGTTTTAATATATTGATATTCAGTAATTTAAGTACGTTTATCCTTTGCTTTATAGGGTGATATTTATTATCTTTAAGTAGTTAATAAACAACTACTTATGACCGTAAAACAACTGATCGGCATGCCTGGGTTAATTGTAAATAACATTGATTGCTCCCATTCCCTGGTTAAAATAGATGCATCAATAAAATCCAAACGGGCAAAGTGTCCCGTTTGTGAAATATACAGCAATAAAATCCATGATCGTTATACCAGAACAATATCAGATCTCCCGGTATTTCAAAACAAGACCACTATCTTCCTAAAAACACGCAAATTTAAATGTCAGAACCCTCAATGTGACCGAAAAGTATTTTCAGAACAGACACCATATATTTTGAGATATTCGAGAAGAACACGAAGGGTATCAAAGATATTGGATTCCCTGTCGATCGAACTGACCGGTAAAATGGGCAGTACCCTGTCGGAACAACTACTGATCTCGGTCAGCAAATCAACCATTACACGAATGGCCCACGAACAACAACTGCCCCAAATAGCCCAACCAAAGGTACTTGGCGTTGATGATTTTGCATATCGAAAAGGGATAAGTTATGGAACCGTTCTCGTTGATATGGAGACGTCAAGGCCCATTGATATTTTACCTTCGAGGGAGGGCAAAGAGCTAAAAAAGTGGTTGTCAAAATATCCTGGCGTGAAGATTGTCACCAGGGACAGGGCCAGTTCGTATTCTTCTGCCATTGATGAGGTCTGTCCAAGTGCAGAACAGGTCGCGGACCGATTTCATTTATTAATGAACCTATCGGATGCCTTGGACAGGTATTTCAAAAGTGTGGACCCAAAAATCAAAAAGCTCATCAAGGATAAAAGCAATGAACTTTTGAAAAAGTCCGATGGTCAAATTACCGGCGATGCGAAGGAAAAAACAACGGGCCCATTATCCAAGGCCCAAAAAAGAGCAGACCTAAAAGGAACGGACCGGAGGCAGGATGTTTTCAACAAGGTCAAGGAACTGCATGCCAAGGGCATATCCAAACGAAAGATCGCAAGAGATCTGGGCATAAGTCGCAATACGGTCCATTCCTATCTCTCGCTGGAATCATTGCCTCCCAGATCAAGCTCAAGATCGACCAATATTGGGCTGTTTTCCCAACACATCGTTGCGCGATTGAACGTTCAGGGATATATGGTGAAAGATATAATGGACGAAATCTATAAATTGGGATACAACGGAAGCAGGACGCAGGCCTATCACAATATAAACATCATAAAGGAAAAACATGGAATATGCACACCTGATTTTGCACAGATACAAAAGGAGAGAATTCCCTATATAAAACCCTTGAGCTCAAGGGAGCTCGCCAAATATATCGGTTCCTGTCCGACTGTTGTCAAGAATCCCGATCAGCGGAGATATCTACAGACCTTATTGGACAATATCCCGGAGCTACGGGTTATTCAAAAATTGGTGCGGATCTTTAAAACTATGTTGACCACGGGACGTGGCAACATTTACCGATGGATCGAATTCATTAAACGATCAAAATACAAAATGACGGGATTGGCCACTTTTGCCAATGGACTGTCAAGGGATATCAAAGCCGTTAAGAACGCGATTGAAATGCCTTGGAGCAATGGCGCTGTAGAAGGCCATGTAAACCGGATAAAGAGCATTAAAAGACAAATGTATGGCAGGGCTTGCTTTGACCTATTGCGTAAAAAGGTGATTTTATCCCAAACCGGTTAATGATCCCCAAATATGACGAAGAACCGTGAAAGTGAGCCACCCGCGCCGGATGAAAGTAAGCCACTTTTGGATCTGATCTGCCTATAATGTGCCAAAGGTCTTTTTTTGTGAAAAAGGACCATGGCGAACAAGCAGATAGACATGCGAAAAATAAAACGGATATTCAAGCTCCACACCTCGGGTGTGAGCAAGTGGCGGATAAGCCAGCAGTTGGGCATCTCCCGCAACACGGTGGCCAAGTACATCGATTTCTTCAAGCGTTACGGCTATACCACTCTGGCCGGGCACATGCCCTCACACCACCGTTTCGTCAGCGAATGGAGCAGCGAAAGGTTCATTGCCTGGGCCGGAAACATAGGGGACAGCTGCCAAGGCTACATCATGGCCATATTGGACCAGAAGCAGCATCCCGAACAATCCTATAAATCCTGTCTTGGCGTACTGCACCTTGCTAAGAAATATGGCAGGGACCGTCTTGACAGCGCCTGTAGAAGGGCAACGGAATATGGTGCATATAATTACAATATGGTCGAGCGCATCCTAAAAAAGGGCTGGGACAAGCTTGATGAGGGCGCCGATGATAATCTGGAAATGCCCGAGCACCAGAACATACGGGGCGGAAAATATTATGAATAGGGACAAATACTTAAATACTACATATGAACGAAAGGACAATACAACAGATGAAGGAGCTCAGGCTCCATGGCATGCACAGGGCATTTGAAACGACCTTGGGGCCCAACGGAACGGACACCGACTATACCAATGACGAGATCATTGCCTACCTCGTACAATGCGAGTGGGACGACCGCCATAACCGCAGGATAGAACGCCTGACCAGATCGGCGCGCTTTAGGTATGCTGCCGTTATGGAGGCGGTGGATTACAGACCTTCCAGACAATTGGACAAAAACCAGGTACAGCGCCTTGGCAACTGCGATTTTATCAAAAAGAGGGAGAATGTCCTCATTACCGGGAGCACCGGGGTCGGCAAAAGCTATCTGGCCTCCGCAATCGGCCACCAGGCCTGTTCCATGGGGAAAAAGGTCATGTACTTCAACACGGCCAAGCTCTTTACCATGTTGAAGACCTCAAAAGCTGACGGTTCCTATCCTAAACAGATAGGCAAGCTTGAAAAACAGGACCTACTGATACTTGATGACTTCGGGCTCAAGCCACTGGACAATATCAACAGGCATGCGCTCATGGAGATCATCGAGGATCGTCACGGACAGAGATCGACCATAATTGCATCACAATTGCCCGTATCAAAATGGCACGACATCATCGGGGAGAGAACTCTGGCCGACGCCATACTCGACCGTTTGGTACACACGGCACACAGAATCGACATAAAAGGTGAATCAATGAGAAGAAAATTGAAAAATAAAAACTAAGTTTAACCCACGGACAGGTCAAATCCAAGCAGTTGATTTACACTGCTCA
>NZ_QXFJ01000016.1:2500-5397 GCF_003584165.1 Flagellimonas aequoris
GGCACGCCGTCACCGGTAAACCGGCTCCGACCGCTTGTAGGCGTATGGTTTCAGGGTCTTTTTCACTCCGTTGTTCACGGTTCTTTTCACCTTTCCCTCACGGTACTGGTACACTATCGGTCTCCCAGGAGTATTTAGCCTTGGCGGATGGTCCCGCCGGATTCACACAGGGTTTCACGTGCCCCGCGCTACTCAGGATACCACTATCTTTAACGCTCCTTGCCTGTACCGGGCTATCACCGTCTACGGCCCCTCTTTCCAAAGGGTTCCAGTTCGTCGCGCAAAGAACATCGTGGTCCTACAACCCCAACATTGCCGAGACAACGTTGGTTTGGGCTGTTCCGATTTCGCTCGCCACTACTCTCGGAATCACTCTTGTTTTCTCTTCCTCCGCCTACTTAGATGTTTCAGTTCAGCGGGTTCGCCCACCTTGCGGTGTGACAGGCCTTCAACCTGCCGGGTTGCCCCATTCGGACACCCACGGATCAAAGCTCATGTGCAGCTCCCCGTGGATTTTCGCAGCTTATCGCGTCCTTCGTCGCCTCTGAGAGCCTAGGCATCCCCCATACGCCCTTCTTTTGCTTGTCGCACCCGTACCAAGTACGGATGCCCTCTCGTAATCCTTATATATTCTATTCTACTTCGTGTTTCTTCTTTTGACTTCGCCATGATGGTAAAACCATCACGCTCCGTCCCAATATGTCAATGAACTTTTAGCTTACAGCTGAAAGCCTATGGCCATCAGCTAAAACTCCGTGGAGAATAAGGGAGTCGAACCCTTGACCTCCTGCGTGCAAGGCAGGCGCTCTAGCCAGCTGAGCTAATTCCCCATTATCAGTGGTCAGTTAACAGTTATCAGTTAACAGTACTACATAACGGTAACCCAACACCTAGAATTTCCTTATTCAATACTCAATGAACCTATGTTACTCGTGAACTTTTAACTTTTCACCCATAACCTGCGGCCTCGCCGCTTTCGTAGTCTCAGGCAGACTCGAACTGCCGACCTCTACATTATCAGTGTAGCGCTCTAACCAGCTGAGCTATGAGACTGTCTTGGCCTAAAAATTCGCCAGTATATCAAAAAAACATATTGTGAACGACAGCATAAAGGTAAAGGACCACCTCGTGCGGGGCCCGAACAACCTCCGGGCGTCTCTTTCTCTAGAAAGGAGGTGTTCCAGCCGCACCTTCCGGTACGGCTACCTTGTTACGACTTAGCCCTAGTTACCGATTTTGCCCTAGGCCGCTCCTTGCGGTGACGGACTTCAGGCACTCCCGGCTTCCATGGCTTGACGGGCGGTGTGTACAAGGCCCGGGAACGTATTCACCGGATCATGGCTGATATCCGATTACTAGCGATTCCAGCTTCACGGGGTCGAGTTGCAGACCCCGATCCGAACTGTGACCGGTTTTATAGATCCGCGCCCCCTTGCGGGGTGGCTTCCCTCTGTACCGGCCATTGTAGCACGTGTGTGGCCCAGGACGTAAGGGCCGTGATGATTTGACGTCGTCCCCACCTTCCTCACGGTTTGCACCGGCAGTCCCGTTAGAGTCCCCATCTTTACATGCTGGCAACTAACGGCAGGGGTTGCGCTCGTTATAGGACTTAACCTGACACCTCACGGCACGAGCTGACGACAACCATGCAGCACCTTGCAGGCAGTCCGAAGAAAGGGATGTCTCCACCCCATGCAGCCTGCATTTAAGCCCTGGTAAGGTTCCTCGCGTATCATCGAATTAAACCACATGCTCCACCGCTTGTGCGGGCCCCCGTCAATTCCTTTGAGTTTCATTCTTGCGAACGTACTCCCCAGGTGGGATACTTATCACTTTCGCTTGGCCACGGAGCACGAATGCCCCACAGCTAGTATCCATCGTTTACGGCGTGGACTACCGGGGTATCTAATCCCGTTCGCTACCCACGCTTTCGTCCATCAGCGTCAGTACATGGTTGGTCACCTGCCTTCGCGATCGGTGTTCTATGTGATATCTATGCATTTCACCGCTACACCACATGTTCCGGCAACCCCACCATGACTCAAGACCTGCAGTATCAAAGGCAATTTTATGGTTGAGCCACAAACTTTCACCCCTGACTTACAGGCCCGCCTACGGACCCTTTAAACCCAATGATTCCGGATAACGCTCGGACCCTCCGTATTACCGCGGCTGCTGGCACGGAGTTAGCCGGTCCTTATTCTTACGGTACCGTCAGCCACCTACACGTAGGTGGGTTTCTTCCCGTATAAAAGCAGTTTACAACCCATAGGGCCGTCATCCTGCACGCGGCATGGCTGGATCAGTCTTCCGACCATTGTCCAATATTCCTCACTGCTGCCTCCCGTAGGAGTCTGGTCCGTGTCTCAGTACCAGTGTGGGGGATCCCCCTCTCAGGGCCCCTAACCATCGTTGCCTTGGTAAGCCGTTACCTTACCAACTAGCTAATGGTACGCATGGCCATCCCTGTCCGATAAATCTTTAATCAGGTCATCATGCGATGTCCCGATACCATGGGGCATTAATCCAAGTTTCCCTGGGCTATTCCCCTGACAGGGGCAGGTTCCATACGCGTTCCGCACCCGTGCGCCGGTCTCAAGGGTGCAAGCACCCTCTACCCCTCGACTTGCATGTGTTAGGCCTGCCGCTAGCGTTCATCCTGAGCCAGGATCAAACTCTTCATTGTATTTCCTTGAATGTCTGTCCGACACCCGGAAATATCCGGGCCCCCGCATCAAAATGGTTCTTATTCTCTTTACGCTGTCGTTACAATATGTATATGAACTTCTTCTTGTTTTTCCCGAAAAAAAAATCGGCCACTCGACCAATCCCCCTCTCGAAAACGCCCTGCCTCATCAGCTAAGCGGGTGCAAATATAAGAACGTTATCCCGACTCC
>NZ_QXFJ01000017.1 GCF_003584165.1 Flagellimonas aequoris
CCTATGTTCAGCCCGTTGCTGATATTGAACAGCACCAGGCCACTGACACTCTCATCGAAACGGTAGGAGGCACCGAATTCAAAACGCTCCCCGAAATCCAAGATCCCCGTAAGTTCCAGGGACATGGGCGAGGCATCCGCGTAACGGAACATCCCCATGGTCTTCAGATCCAGGGTCTTGCCGAGGAGAAAGGTGTACCCCCCGCTCAGATAGGCGTGCATACGGTCCACACCCAGGTAGGCATTGCCATCACGCTCCTGGAGACGGTCAGGGGTCAACAGCTTCGGTGCCGACACCGAAACAAAATACCTGTCGTGCTTCAAGAACACCCCGGCGCCCACATTGGGCGTGAAACGGCTCTCGTAGCCCACAAGTGCCCCGTCCTGCCCCACTCCGTAGGTGATCAATCCATCGGTATTGGCATCGTAGGAATTCGCGCTCCCCTTGATACCAAAGTACAATGTATGGTCCCCATCCAACTGTATGTGATAGGACACATCGATGGCCACCCAGGTCTGGTGCTCTATAAAGGTCTTGTCGTTCAGGATGGAGACCCCGAGGCCAAGGTTCCTGCCCATCGGCATCCCGAAGATCGCACTTTGGCTCTCCGGTGCCCCTTGGATGCCCGCCCATTGGCTCCTGATGCCCAACGAGAGTTCTGCCGACTCCGAACTTCCCGCAAAAGCGGGGTTATAGATGTTCATATTGTACCGGTAAAAGGTATAGTTCGGATCCTGTTGGGCAAAGACAGAGCATGTTGTGGTTAACAACAGGATTCCTATGGTGGTTAAAAAGGTTTTCATTGATTTAATTTTCTTGTTGATGTTGATTTTTAGTAATTGATAAATATCCAGCCTTGTATTGGGGTAGACCCGTCTCCAAGGTCTATCACGTACAGATAGGATCCCGCAGGGAGTTTTTCGTTCCTGCTCTTGTAGAAACCTCCCCAATCATTGTGGTAGGATTGGGTCGCATACACTTCATGTCCGTAGCGATTGAAAACTTTTACCACATTGTTGGGATAGTTTTCAATGCCTGGAACAATCCATGTATCGTTGTTGCCATCGCCATTGGGCGTAAAGGCCTGGGCCGGGATAATGTTTGGTTTGCTATCCGTTGGGAAATCATCACTGCCATCGGGAACGCCGTCATTGTCATCGTCATCATCGGCGTTGTCCCCAACACCATCTCCATCATTATCAGAATCTTCCATAGCATCTTGTGGAAAAGCATCTTCATTGTCCGGAGTACCATCATTATCATCATCGGTATCGGCATTGTTACCAATTCCGTCTCCATCGGTATCGATATCTTCGGAGGGATCCCAAGGAAACGCATCTTCCGTATCAGGGGTTCCATCATTGTCGTCATCGTCATCGGCATTGTCCCCTATACCATCTCCGTCGTTGTCCACACTCTCGTTCGGATTGTTGGGGAAAGCGTCTTCTGCATCGGGAACGCCATCATTGTCTGAATCCGTGATTTCTCCATAAGGGTAAACATCCTGATCATTGGGAATTCCATCTCCATCAATGTCATCATCCGTATTATTACCAATTCCATCCCCATCGGTATCGGTGTCCTCATTAGGATTCAATGGGAAGGCATCCTCATTGTCCGGGGTTCCGTCATTGTCGTCATCGGTATCGGCATTATCGCCTGTTCCGTCACCATCGGTATCGGTGTCTTCCGTTGGGTCTTTCGGGAAAGCATCGTTGATATCAAGTGTGCCGTCACCATCATCGTCGTCATCGACGTTGTCGCCGGTTCCGTCGCCATCGGTGTCGGTATCCTCCGTTGGGTCTTTCGGGAAGGCATCGTTGATATCCAAGGTACCGTCACCGTCATCATCGTCATCCGCATTGTCGCCTGTTCCATCACCGTCGGTATCGGTATCCTCTGTAGGATCTTTCGGGAAAGCATCGTTGATGTCCAGGGTACCGTCACCGTCATCATCGTCATCCGCATTGTCGCCTGTCCCGTCACCATCGGTATCAGTGTCCTCGTTGGGATCAAAGGGAAAGGCATCTTCTGTATCGGGAGTTCCATCATAGTCGTCATCTGGGTCTGTGCTATCCCCGATACCGTCATTATCACTGTCCAAATCATAATAAGTACCATTTACAAAGCCTAAGGGCTCTGTAGGATTACCTGCTTCATCCCGAGCGATTCCATACATATCATTGAAGAACACCAATTCTCCGGGAATCAATGGGGTAACCAGGATATTGTAGACCAAACCAGGGGTAACCTCCTGTAGTGCTCCAAAGCTGGCCATAGGTTGTCCATTGCCATCCGGAGCGATCATTACCGGGAAAGGAGCCAAGTCAAACACAGGTTCGGAGAACTGCAGTTGAATGCTAAAAGGTTCCAGATAAACGGATTCTTCAATTACCAAACTAGGCTGGGGTCCTGTGGTGTCGATGGTCACTGAACTGCCATCCGTAGTTGCTGTGGCGACCAAATTATCGGTGGATGGATTCGCTGTCAACGTGAATCCAACAGGACCTTCGGAGGTGGTTCCAGATACTTCCACCCATCCCAAATAGGTGTTTTCACCGATTAGGGCACTGTCATCAAAAACGATGTTGGTATTGAAAATGGAAAGCACCACTTCATCAACGGGCCTATTGAAACCAAATTCAACCGATACCCGGTCACCTTCCCTGGCCAATTCCGATGAAGGGTTATCCGAGGTCATTGTAATATGGGTGAACTCAAGGTCCGTTATTATGGTATGGTTGGTATTGGTGGTCTGCGCCGAAGGGTTGCCCAACGCATCCTGATACACCAAGGTGATGTCATAAGAGGCGCCATTTACCAAGGAACTACTGCTAGCCGACACTACTTCGGCAGCGGAAGCAAGGTTTTTGGCATCCACCACTATGGTAGTCAGTTCATCCTTCAATGGATTTTGTAATTGAAGCGTAATGGGGCTATTGGAATCTTCCGCTGAGTTGAAAATTACCTGCACGCTATTGGCCAGTGGTGCTTCGGGCACATAATAATGTATGGTTAGATTGTCATAGGATGTTTCATCCGAAGCGGGCAATAACAATACCGGTGCAGTGGTTTGGGTGTCCACTAAAGGATTAGGGTCCTCGCCATCCAAAAGTCCATCATTATCGTCATCGGTGTCTGCATTGTCCCCAATTCCATCCCCATCGGTATCGGTATCTTCGGTATCATCCAATGGGAAGGCATCATCCACATCTGGAGTACCATCGTCATCGTCATCCGTATCACAAACATCACCTTCACCATCACCATCGGTATCCAATTGGTCGGCATTGGAGATGCTGGCACAGTTGTCTACATCATCGCGAAAACCATCCCCATCGGAATCTGGGTATAGATAGGTAAATCCTGATAATGTTCCTGTGCCTACAGCCGTGACAACTGCAATATCTCCTGATGTTCCCTGGTCCACAACCGCACTGATTTGGGTCGGGGAATCCACAGTAAAGGACGCTGCTGATGTGCCGCCAAAGGTCACATCGGTTGCATTATCAAAATAGGTACCTGTGATCACAACGGTATCGCCAGGTTCGCCGCTGGTTGGTGTAAAACTGTCAATTACAGGAGGATTGTCATTGAAATCAATGTTCGCATCAGAACTGTAAGGACTTCCTGCGCCTGAATTCACTACAATGGATGCATTCCCTCTTCCGAAGGCTGCATCGGTAAACACGAATTGAAGGTTGTCCACATCATCCCCATCAATATGATCGGTGGCGCTACCCGTAAAGGTCAATGTTACTTCTGTAGGTGAGTTAATGGTGAACACTGCGGTTAACCCTGCAGGCAGGTTGGTGATATTGACTTGAGCGGCCGTAAGTTGGCCAGAGCCTAAATCCACAAAGGTATCTTTGGCCAGTAGGAGTTTTAATGCCTTTGAATTATCCAAACTGCCATCATTGGCTGGATTTTCTGCATAGGATGCCCCGAAAGAATATTCATAAATAGTGGAACTTGACTGACCAATTACGAACATTCTATCGTTGTTGGTATTGAATTCCACATCGTAGGGGGATACATCTTCGGCAATCATGTAGGAATCAGCAAGGGTTGCCGAGGTGATATCAAAAGCGGGATCTAGATCATACTCATAAACGGTATTGTGCTGGTCTCCCATGAGATACATTTTTCGCCCGGCCTTTCCAAAGGTCAATCCGCGAACGGAGCCATCTTCGGCAACTGTATAGGTGTTCGCTGTAACAGAGGCAGTGGACACTGAAAACGGAGTTGATAGGTTGTACTCAAAAACGGTATCGGAGAAATCACCAACCATATACATTTTACTTCCATCCAGATTAAAATCAAAACCAAATGGGTTCTGTTCTTGGGTCGTAAAGGTGAAGGAGCCAACGTATGAGGCCGTGGAAATGTCGTAGGCCGTTGCCAGGTTATATTCTTTTACATCGTTGTTCACATAACTTCCCACGTACATTTTGGAACCATCTGTGTTGAATTTTATCTCTGATGGATTAATGGAACTTACCACATAGCTCTGGGAGTATGTAGCGGTTTCTATGTTGAAAGCCTCGGTAAGTTCATATTGGTCAATTTCTTGTGTGGCATCAGCACCCAAGGTGTATAATTTGGTGCCCGAAGGGTCAAATCCAAAACCCAACGATCCTGTTTGGTTGGAGGAAAGGTCCAACGAGCGTTCCAGTGAAGCCAATGAAATTCCCGCTACATAAGATAGAACTGGCTGTTCCAAGAAGGTGAAACCTCCTAAAGTGGCAGTACCACCGGCAGTGGTCACTTCCACATCACCAGATGCAGCAGCGCTGCTCACCACAGCGGTAATTTGGTTGCTGGAATCCACTGTATATGAAGTTGCATCAACTCCACCAAAGGTAACCTGGGTTGCCCCATCAAAATTGGTACCCGAGATGACAACAGAGTCTTCTTGTCCGGCAATGGCTGGAGTAAATGAAGTAATGGTAGGCTCCGGCAAGGCAGTCACCGCTTCAATTTCTCCGCTGGACAGAGCTCGGTCGATAATCACCAAATCATCAATACATCCATTAAAGTATTCCCAAGAAGTGGGTGCTAGATTGTATCCGTTGGTATACGCAAAGCCCAACTGATTAAAACTCATATCCAAATGGGCCACTGATGCCCCAGAGGTATTGGCTTCCAAATTACCGTCCAAGTAAATGGATACCGAATTGGTTCCGGCAGTAAAGTCAACTTGGTGCCAGTTACCGTCATTCACTGCAGTGGATGATATGGCTTGTATACTGGAACTGATTGAAGTCCACAAAGTACCTTTCAATTTTCCATCCGAAGTGATCATCAAAATGGGAATCCAGTTGCTTGGACTGTTGGAAGTGCTGGCGGCAACATTTTGATATCCCAGAATACTACCAGTCCCTGTTGTTTTAAATCTTAAGGAGATGGTAAACTCAGAAAGGTTTCTGATTAGATTGTCCGGTAATTTTACAAATCCGGGGCCATCGTCAAAACAAATGGCCTGACCTTGGGCACCCGTTTGATACGCAACGGTATTGATTTCTGTACCGTCATAGTTGTTGGCGGTGGCATCATCTGCATTGTTTTCGAAGTCATATTGTGCCACTTTATAAATAAAGCCAGAAGCTACGTCATTTCCAGCAGGATTTATTACGGAAACATCTCCGGAAGCACCTGCACCTACTACCGCAGTTACCTGATTATCAGAATCCACGGTGAAACTTGTTGCGGACACTCCACCAAAAGTTATGGCTGTTGTTCCCGTAAAGTAGCTACCCGTAATGATCACGGTTTCCCCATTCCCCGCAATTTTGGGAGAGAAATCCGTTATGATCGCAGAGTCGTCCAAATTAGTGACCGAAATGGTAATGGATTGGCTTGAGCTGCCGTCGCCATCCAAGGCATTTACGGTAATCTGATAGGTATTGTCCGTATTGGCATCACTAGGATGTTCATAATCGGGTGCTGTTTGGAAGGTCAATTCACCTGAGTCTGGATCTATGGAAAATAAATCATTGTCTCCCCCCGATGCCAAACTGTAGGTAATGCCAGAATCATTGCTGCCCCCATCACCATTATTGGCGTTTACATCCAACACGGTTCCTGTACCGTTTTCAGCAAAGTTGGCTGTATTGGCACTGGTAAATGCCGGAAGATTCAATAAAGTATTGTTAGTTACCTGAACGGTTTCACTTAAATCATCCGTGGTGGCATTGCTGTCCGTTTGGTCTTGGGTATGGCTGACGGTATTGATAATATTGTTGGAACTGCCATCGTTCCCCACCACATAATCCGCAGTGGCTTCAATGACCAAAGTTTGCACTGCTCCACTGTTTAGTGTCCCAATGGTCCAATTTGGGCTAGACCAACTACCCGCCGTGGGTGTTGCGTCTACCAAGGTCAATCCAGCGGGAAGCACATCGGTAACCACCAAGTTAGTTACTGGTGCATTTCCCAAGTTTTGTACCCTAATGGTAAAATTGACCGTGTCACCATCGTCAATACTGTTGGCATCAGCCGTTGTGCGAACATATATATCCGGATCACAGTAGTATACCGATGTAGTCTGTGAATCATAGTCACAGTTACTTTTGGACACCTGTACAAAATAATCGCCTGCCTCAGTTGGGTTATAAGTGGCGGAAGTGGCTCCCGAAATCTCCTCTCCATTAAAATACCATTGAAACGACTGGTAATCCCCAGAGTTGGTCACAGTTAGGCTTGCCCCTGGAAGACAAACGTCCCCTGTTATGGCCACATTCACGTCTGAAACGTTATCAAAACCGGAAAAATAACCGGCAACACTCCTACTTCCCGCGTATCCAAAAAAACCAACGGCTATAGAAGAGGTGGAAGTCACCTCTACCTTACCGCTTAGCCCAGAAATATAGAATGTTTTCCAATCCGAGTTCCCCGATACTGCTTGGGAAGCCGGTTTGGTAACCACCCCGCTTCCATCTGTGACCACAATATCATTATCAGGGGAGGCTGTTGAGGCAATTATGGTTATACCTGAAGTAAAGCTCAAGCCGGCAATATTGGAAATATCGCTAATATTGTTCAGGGTATCAGGCAGCAGACAGCTTACCGGTGCAATAAAGTTCATGCCAATGTTGGCCCCAGAATCCGTTCCCGCATTGGTTTGATAGGCATAGGCATTCTTAGAAGTCCTCACATACATATTGGCTCCAGCCGTTGTTCCTGAATAATTGGAACCATCTACTTTGTAGTATTCTCCTGCATCAATGGTGGCAACGGCCGTACCGCTGTTCCCTACAAAAACGTCCGTACTATTTTCGGTTGCCAGAATAATGGCAAACTCGAGCGGGTCGCTTCCATTGCCACGGACAAAAATGTATTCTTTTCCCAATAAATCAACCGGAACGGGCTGGTCAATACCAGCATCCCTGATATCCGAATCTGGGAGAACGGAATAGTTTAGACCTCCATTGCTGATTACAATATCTTTATCGGAAGATACCGAAGCACCCAACCAACCTTCCAAATTATAATCGGTTTGGTCCACCACGGCTTCTACCACATAGCTTTCATTTGCGTTCAAGGTAATGGTCATGGTGTCATCAGTGATTCCGGCTGCATTGGCACCCAAACGAAAAACACTGTTGATATCATAATCTGAAATGGTCACCGTGGTATTATCCTCAGTGGCCATGATTCCCAAAGTAGTACTGTTGTTGACATTTCCCGACCTTGATTGAGGAATGCCTCCCCATCTAAATTGGGTCCCCATGGCTGCCCGTCCCTTACTGGTCAGTGACGTTGCTTGGGAACCACTGTATGCCCTATAGTTTACATAAAACTGTTCACCTCCCTGTGATTTGAACCTAAGACCACTACTGGAAAGTACCACCCCGGTATTGGCATCGGTTACCATGGAGATATTGTTGTCCCCATTGCCCAAAGAATACACTCCAGGAGACGAATTGGAAATGGAAATCGTAGTTACCGGTGTGACACTCGTCCCTACAAAAACATCTACATTAAATGCAGTGGAGTTTGGGGTTGATAGATATACCGATTGCGTTTCAACAGCAGCCGTTGACGACCTTTGTTTTAAGGGCGGTAAATAATGTAGATCACTAAGTTGTGCAAAACTCTTTCCTACAAATAAAAACAACAGTAAAAAGAAAAAAAACGATGGTTTTTGGTTGTGCATTGGTTGTTGGTTTTAATATCTATTTGGTTTTTTGATTCAGCCCTAAAAAGGACATAGCATGGTCATGCCACAAGACAAGGGTGATTGTGATTTTGCTCCAAATCACTTGAAGCATCCGAAAAAGACCTGAAAAATTAGACGGAAATTCTAGTAGTGCTATGTCATAAAAATGGGAACTGTTTTGGTTTTTCTAAACTGTGTTATTAAACCATTTTCTTACAGTGTTCATTTGGGTGTCGTATGTTTGTACGATGTTTCCTATTCTCATGAAAAAAACGGGGTGTGTTCCGGGTTATTTTATGGAATCGTCCAAGAAATTGACAAATATCAATTTTAGGTCATTTTCTTACAAAAAACAAAGTAATTCAACCAATAAATCTATATGAATCAATACCGTAAGTGTTCTTACAGAATAAAACATGGGGAAACAAACCACCTTAAATCCAACGTATTGTGACCTATATCAATGTTCAACACCATACCTATCCTGTGTATTGAGGGATTTTATGTCATGGAGGCGACGGTAGATTAAATCAAAAACAGGGTAGGTCTTCCAAGGCCGATCTGAGGATATTGAGGTCTTAATAGCGCCCCTCAAACATTATCCATGCATGATCGGAAATGGATTTTCTTTCTTCTTGACCTTTTTATAAGGAATCTAATTGTGAATGAGTTGAAACCGTTCCTGTGGTTTCGCTTTAAGTAGTATAATACGTTTGTCCAAAATCAAATCATATGAAAAGATATGAATAAGATAATGACCACACCCAGTCTTTGGCAGATGCATTGGTCTTTGAACATCTTTAGCTTTGTTCACTTTAGAGTTTTTCAGAATCTAATCCTGAATAAACCAATCAGTATCACTCAAGCGACTAAAATAACGCCCCGCTCGAAGTTTTGTAAGGACAAATATCAATTCTCCCCAACATAAAAGGGAATATTGGCAGTTGCCGAATGATTGTTCCCATCATTTGCATAAACAAACAATCTATATGCACCTTTTTGACTTGGTGCAGCAAATTTCAAGGTAGTTCCAGATTCTTGTATGAACAATCCCTCAACACTTCTTGGGCGATCCTCATGATCCCCCCCTTCACCTTGACTTTGACTTTCCGGTAATATTTCCCAATGAAAATCCAAATTATCACCATCTGGTTCTGTTAAGGAAAGTTGTGAAGCATATTCCTGACCTGCCTTTAAATGAACATTTTGTTGAGCCGTTTTTCCATCCAATACAAACGAAACAATTTTGGGGGATCGGTTTGCAGGCCATTGTCCGTTCCATATATAGTGCATCACATCTACTGCTTCCGTTTCATTTCCATTTTCCAAGAAAATGCCGTACCAAGTTGGAGTTCGTTCCTGTTTGTTCCCCCATAGAAAAACGTAGGAGCCCAAACACTTTTCTTGATCCACGGCAATACCATTTTGATACCTTTTCAAATAGTTATCGGCTTTGACCGTGGTATTTTCTTCCAAAGGAGCACCCCATTCCGTTTGGGGAACTTCCCAATGTCCGGTGGCCCCCCATTCCGTCACCATGTAAGGCCCATCCCATTGATACTCTTGCAACAAGCGAGGCAAGCTGGGTAGGTCTCCGTACATCTGAATGGATAAAATGTCAATTTGGGGGCATTTTTGCTTAACGAAATCAATCTCCCGTTGTGATACCCCTGCCAAAGTGGTCGTAGTAGGGTGATTGCCATCAATCTGATGGATCATGTTTGCAATATCATTCACGGCATCCCATACTTTGGGATTGGTGTAATTCAAATTCAATTCATTTCCAATGCACCAAATTAGAAGGGCTGGATGATCCTTTAGGGACATGACCTCCTCACGGATCCGTTGTTTTTGAGCTTCCACCAGATCAGTATCGTTATAGTCGAATCCATGGCGTTCGCTACCCATTTCCAATCCCATGGTCACCATCAACCCATTTTTCTTGGCCTCATCCAATACTTCCTTTCCAGATTGTTGTCCATTGCCAGTACGCCAAGTCCTAAAACTATTTCCTCCATGCTCGGCCAAGGACTTTATGTTTCCAAATTCCAAACCGGCCCCATGAATAAAAAAAGGTTTCCCATTAACACTCAGGGAAAAACCGCCCTGTTTTTCAGTGACCGTTACGGATGAGGGACCCTCGGTTTCCCTTTTTGAACTGCTATTTACTATCTGTTCACTATGGACCTTTTCTTTACAACCCAGAAACAGAGCCATAAGGGCCAGGACTGGCAAAAGTTGCTTCATGTTCATTATAAATCCCTTAAAAATTATGGTAACACAATAGGGGTACAATTCATTGGCCCTCATAAAGAATCCGATTATTGATACACCCTGATATAGTCAACTTCCAATGTTGATGAAACGAACGAAGGATCTATGGCCCCCCCAAAATTACCTCCCATGGCCACATTCAAAATCAAGAAAAAGTCTTTATCGAACGGACGGTTTGCATCATTGGAAAGGGTACCGTATTCCACATCGTCTACCAAGAATGTAATTTCTGTTTCAGTCCAAATAACACTGTACACATGAAAATCATCGGAAACACCGCTGATGGTAGTTGTAACACTTCTGGAATTGCCCGCAAAATTTAAAGGGTCGTGGGTGGTCCCTACGATCACATCTTGGTTGTTGCCCACATGTTCCATGATATCAATTTCACCGGCGGCCGGCCAACTATTGGTTTCAAAATCCGCACCCAGCATCCAAATGGCCGGCCAAGTACCCCCACCTGTTGGCAATTTGGCCCTTGCATCGACCCTACCATACTGAAATTCAAAATTTTGATAGGTTTGGATTCGGGACGAGGTGTAACCACTACCATTAAAACTTTCTGCTTTTGCCGTAATCTTGAGCAGACCATTTTCCTGGATGATGTTTTCAGGACGATCGGTATAGTATTGTAACTCGTTGTTGCCCCAGCCATTGTCCCCTGTGCCCAAATCATAGTTCCAAATGGAAGGGTCCGGTGCACCATCTACATTAAACTCTTCTGACCAAACCAAGGTATCAAAATTGGCTTCAGAACCGCCATCACCCTGTTCGCTTACCGGGGTGGTAGAGAATTTAAGATACCAAGCCAAATTGGGATCATTACCATCTATAGCCCTTACATACATGGAAGTAGCCGTGATATTGAGAATTTCATAGGTTGAGGTGCTGATGTAGTATCCCATAAAGCCATCATTGGTGAAATTCATAACCGTACCCCTTGCACTGAATGCCGGATCTGGAACCTGGGACCAGTCTACCGTTGTAGGAGATAAAGATACACTGCTCACTCCCGAAGTATCAAAATCAAAACAGGCATCTTCGGCACCCGGGCCGCCAACCACATCTTGGTGCCCGACATTAAAGAACGTGGCTCCTTTGTTATCCTGCACATAGGTCAACTGGTTTCCTGTTGCATTCAATGAAAATGTAAGCTCGTCATCGCAAAAACAGGAACTGGCCTCCAAATCACACTTTTCAAAAGGATTGGCAGAATAGAAGGCTGGATACCAAAATTGATCGGGCAAAAAGGCGAAAGTTGCCCCCACCCCAAGATGACCGGGCTCCACAGCGGCCAAATACCAAGTTTTGGATGATGGAGAAACAACCGTTCCTTCATCATTCAATTCCCCGCCCGTCAATAATTCCATGGCTTCATAATCAGAGAAATCACTTTCAACAGCCACTTGATATGATGCCGATGAACTTACCCCACCAGTACCATAAGCCACTACGGAATAGTTATAAGTATTCAATCCCACCAAAGTAAATCGTTTGGTAACGGTTCCATTGGGCGAAACCTGAACGTCTCCATCACTGAATTTGAAGGTATAGGATATTGCGTTGTCCGCACTGGCAGTAAACACCACTATTCCAGAACCATCGGTACTTACCTGTGTTGAAACCGATAAATTAGACGGCACCACAATGAGATCCAAGGTAGGTTCTTCCTCCTGGCATCCTATAATGATAAGAGCGATTGCCCATGTTAGTGCTAATATGGCCTTTTTCATTTCCTTAGATTTTTAATCTTTTATCAACTTATATTGCCAAAATACCCCAGCTCCTGATTCAATGATTACGTTCATGGTAGTATCATTATCGGTCAATGTTACCGTGTAAGTAATGGAATCCGGAAGGGCCACATTGGGAAGCTCCCCTGCATTTACCGCCTTTGGGAGTCCAATATAAGCTCCGGCTCCATTAATGGTCAATGTACCCGCATTGGCCTCATATGCAAAGGTTGCAGCAGCAGATCCATCATGGGGAGCAACGGGTGTTCCACAAGCGTCGGAACCACCTTGCCAGCCTTCAATCCAAGTATCGGCACCCAAAACGTTCATAAAAGAACCATCGCCACCGAACACATAGGTATCATCAAAATAACAGGCCCTTGTGGTCACCCCTGCTTCATCTATGGCAAACCAACTGATATCGCCAGGTGCAGGACCTACACCCAATGAACCTGCTTCAGGGGCCATTCTCCAAGTACCTTCCAATGGGGAAGGAGTGTCTTTAATCAGTTTATATTGCCAGAAAACGCCTGCTCCCGACTCAATGATTACGTTCATGGTGTTATTGTTGTCCGATAAAGTAACATTGTAAGTGATGGAAGTAGGCACCGCCACATTGGGAAGTTCTCCCGCATTCACTGCTTTGGGAAGCCCAATATAAGCTCCGGTACCATTAATGGTCAATGTACCAGCGCCTGCATCATAAACATAGGTTGCGGGAGCCGAACCATCATGTGGCGCGACCGGCACTCCACAGGCATCCGAACCTCCTTGCCATCCTTCGATCCACGTTTCCGAACCTAGCACGTTTGCAAACGAACCACCTTCACCAAAAACATAAGTATCATCAAAATAACAGGCCCTTGTGGTCACTCCTGCTTCATCAATGGCAAACCAACTGATATCCCCGGGGGCAGGACCTACACCCAATGAACCCGCTTCTGGGGCCATGCGCCATGTTCCTGCCAATGAAACAGGTGGAACACTTCTCAACAGTTTATACTGCCAGAACACACCGGTGCCGGATTCAATGAACACACTCAACGTATTGTTGTCCACAAGGGAAACATTATAGGTAATGGATGATGGTACTGCCACGTTTGGAAGTTCCCCTTCATTCACTGCCTTAGGAAGACCAATATAGGCTCCAGTACCGTTAATGGTCACTGTACCTGCCACACCATCAACTGTGTAGGTCGCAGGTGCGGAGCCATCATGCGGTGCAACGGGAGCCCCACAGGCATCTGAGCCTCCTTGCCATCCCTCAATCCAGGATTCAGCACCAAGGCTGTTCACAAAAGTACCATCCTGATTAAAGGTATAGGTATCATCAAAATAACAGGCCCTTGTGGTCACTCCAGCCTCATCAATGGCAAACCAACTGATATCCCCGGGAGCAGGGCCCACACCAAGTGAGCCTGCTTCTGGAGCCATTACCCAGGTTCCGATCAAATCCTCAGTGGTGATGGTCACCGGATCTTTTATGTTAATGGTCTGTGTTGTTTCTACAGTAACAGCGCTTACCCCACGTGCAACCACTCTTACTTCGTAGTCGCCCGCTGAGGCATAAACGTGATTTACGGTTTCCCCATTCATGATGGTCGTCGGTTCCTCATCCTCAACATCGCCAAAATACACATCAAAAACAGTAGCATTGGCTGCCGTTGGCGCAACCGTAACTTCATAGGAATTTGTGGCGGAAACGGTCACATCCACGTTCAAATCACTGGGTGGTGTAAACGAAATGATCACTATCCTACTCAACTCGCTGGTAAGACCTGTTGGACCCACCCCGATTATTTTCAGGGTGAATTCGCCCTCCCCATACGTATGGGTAACCATCTCCCCCGGAGCGGCTTCGGTGGCGTCCTCGTCCTCGGTATCCCCAAAATATATTTGGAATACAGAGGCTCCTTCCCCTGTTGGAGTCACAGAAACGGTCCCTGTGTCATCATTAGAAATATCGAAGATGGCACTTAGGTTTGTAGGCGCGGAGATATCCTGAAAAACATAGGATTGTTCCTTATCGTCTTCGCAAGAACCAAGCATGCCAAGCACTAGAAAAAGTACTGTTAGGTGTTTAAAATATTTCATATTTCAAAGTTTAATTTTTATTAATACCCAGGGTTTTGTTGCCAGCGGTTCCCGGCCAATTCAATTTCTATGGATGGGATGGGAAACAATTCATTTTTTCCGACCTGGAAGCCATCTATCTCAGTGGCGGCCCTACCCGTTCTTACCAAATCAAAGAAGCGATGACCTTCCCCAACCAACTCCACTCTTCTTTCTTGATATATGGCTGTTGTCAGTGCGTTTCCAGTACCAGTAGCATCGGGAAGACCAGCCCTGTTCCGTACCTCATTCAGATACAGTAATGCAGTATCATCGTCTATTCCTCCCCTGTTTAGGGCTTCGGCAGCCATGAGCAGCACATCTGCGTAGCGGATAGCGCGATAATTATTCGGGTTGGTCAAATTGGCATCTCCCGTGTTCAGGTCTCCTTTTCTGGCGATGTATTTTCTATTATAATATCCAGTATGTTCAAATCCTTCATTGTAGGAAACTCCAGTATTCGATGCTGCCCAAGCTTCTATATCCAGAATGGCCACATCCCTTCTTAGGTCCCCATCCTCAAAGGCATCATATGCTTCCTGGGTCGGTACGTTAAAGCTAAAACCAGATTCAAAAACGGGCCCTGTATAGTTTCGGATACCATTGAAACCTACTGCAACGTTTCCTTCGCTACACTGTAGACAACCAAACCCTGCTCCTTCTACATCGGTATACTGTACTTCAAAGACGGACTCTATATTATTCTCGTTATCGTTTTCGAACATGGTACTGTAATCTTCCAAAAGGTCATAGTTTTTTGAGTTGATAACCTCCTGCAGCACCGCAGCCGATTCTTCAAATTTCTCCTGGTAGAGATACACCTTACCCAAGAGAGCCTGTGCGGCACCCTTCGTGGCCCTTCCTACCTCAGATTGAACCTCTGGAAGATTGGACGCGGCATAAATGAGGTCTTGCTCAATTTGCGCGTACACTTTAGAAGCCGGAGTCCTTTCCACTACGTTCTGGTCTCCGAACAACAGCCGTTGGTCCACGGCCAAGGGCACGTCACCAAACCATTTCACCAATTCAAAATAGTAATACGCTCTCAGAAAAGTTGCCTCGGCAAGTACTACATTTTTGTTTGGAAAATCTGTTTTGTCCTTAAATTCCAACACATAATTGGCCCGATTTACCCCAGCGAACATCCAACTCCAAATATCCCTTAACTGTTGGTTCACAGGAGTGTGTGTCATATTATCCACTTCTTGGATTCCAGGGACATCCGTGGCGCTTTCACCACCGGCCAAAGTGTTATCGGAAGCAATTTCTCCCAACATGACATTCAAATAGGTAGACTGCAACATATCGTATGCGGCAATTAGGGCACTTTGGTAATCCTCCTCGGAATTGAAGAAGTTTTCGGTATCCTCATTGAACGAATCCACATCAACAAAGCTGTCTGTACAAGCCCATAAGATCAGGCTCAATAGCAGTACAACAAGACTATTTTTCATGACTAATATTTTAGATTTGCTCATCATTTTTATCCCATTAAAATTTTAGGTTCACTCCCAATAAATAGGTTCTGGGTACCGGATAAAATCCTTGGTCTATACCTGCACCTATCGGTGCCCCGGAGGAAGCACTTGGGTCGTACCCGCGATATTTGGTAAAAGTGTAAATGTTATTGACAGAAACATAAACCCGGAGCTTATCGGCACCGAAACGATCCATAAAATCATTGGAAAATGTATAGCCCAATTGTGCATTTTGTAGCCGGACAAAAGAGCCATCCTCAACATAAAAATCAGAAAACAACGTATTGGAAGTGGCCCCAGTGGTTACCCTTGGATAGGTATTGGTCGATCCTTCACCCGTCCAACGATTGAGTGCATAAACAGATTTATTCACCAAGGGTTGATTCCGTTCATAATTCCTCACAATTTCATTCCCTATGGATGCAAAGGCGTACGTGCCAAAGTCGAAGTTTTTATAGGTTATGGACAAATTCAGCCCCATTGTCGCATCAGGAATGGGATTTCCAATGTCTACACGGTCGTCGGAATCAATGACATTGTCCCCATTTTGATCCACAAAACGCAAATCGCCGGGAGCAGCATTCGCTTGGGTCGCATGGGCATCCACTTCGCCTTGGTTTTGAAAAACACCATCGGTTTCCAAACCAAAGAAATAGCCAATAGGTTTTCCTGCTTCCATCCTAGCCGGTGGGTCTTGCCCAACACCGAAGCCCCCTCCTTGCAGAAAGCCCGCTTCATTGTTTACCTCGGTCACCTCATTTTCCAAAAGGGTCACATTATAGTTGACCCCCAATGAAAAATCCTCTGATGGGCTGTACTTGTATCCAATGGCAAATTCGATTCCCTTGTTCACTACGGTTCCTCCATTGACGATTGGGGCCTGTGCCCCCGGTGCCGAAGCCCCCAAAATTCCTGATACTTGGGGCTGCAAAAGCAAGCCATCGGTTGTTTTGTTGAAATAATCCGCGGTAATATCAATGGCATCATTGAAAAGACGAAGATCAAGACCGATATCATAGGTTTTTTGTTCTTCCCATTGAATGGCGGGATTGGGCAGTACTCCCACTGCTTGACCAAATACCAATTCACCATTCAGCACATAGGCAGCCTCTCCTCCCAATACACCCCTAAAACCGTTGGAAGCAATTCTGTCGTTACCCAAAATTCCGTAGCTACCTCTCAATTTTAAAAAGTTGATGGTCTTGTTTTCCTTCAAAAAATTCTCATCTGAAGCAATCCAACCTACAGAACCAGAGGGAAAATACCCGAATCGGTTTTCTGGACCGAACTTGGTGGAACCATCCCTTCTGATAACCCCTGAAAAAAGATATTTTCCTTTGTAGTCATATTGAACCCGAGCAAAATATGAAAGGAGGCGTTCATCGAACTTGCCACTCAATCCACTGTCGACCAATCCATTTCTTTGATCAACGGTGTTGGCAATATCAGCTTCGGGAAAAGAGACTTCATTTTCGAAGAATCCTGTAGTGGTTCCCGAAAAAAGTCCTGTGGTCCTAAAAACCGAGGTTCCTAGGGTCACTTGAAAATTATGGTCCCCATTCAGGGTTTTGGTATAATTCAGGAAAGCATCAAAAGTGTAATCCCTGAAAAGATCCTTGTTCACTGCCAATGAGTTTCGACCAATATTGTTGAACACCTTCCCTGAACCGTAAAAAACCGTAGGTGAAAAATTCCTTCCCTGTACTTCTGCATAATTGAACTGTAAACTCGTTTCTACCGTAAAATCCTCCAAAAACTTATAATTGAGCGCAAACTTTCCGCTCAATCGGTCCACTTTGTTTGCATTGAAGGTGTTAGCTACCTGAGCTATCGGATTTATCACTTCATTGCCCAGACCTTCGGCCAATGTATAGTCGCCATTGGCGTCCCTCACCGAAAAAGTCGGTGCATTGTTCAAGGCATTAAATAGGACTGAACCTATAGCATTTTCGGACAGGGTTTTTCTTTCGGTCCCTGTGTACAACAAATTGGCGGTCAACTTGAGATTTTCTAATAAATCCGTATTAAAATTGACCCGCGTGGTATATCTTTTGAAATTGGCCTTGTTCCCACCTACAATACCATCTTGTGTTAAAAGTGAAGCTCCAAAGGAATAGGTGGATTTTTCACTTCCCCCATTGATGGTCAAATTATGGTTGAAGATCGGGGCATTTTGAAAGACCTCATCTTGCCAGTCGGTCCCTGTACCCAATCCAGCAAAGTTGGGATAAGGGTTGGGCTGGCCATTGGCTGCGAAAGCCTCGTTGATCAAAACGGCATATTCGGTAGCGTTCAATACGGGAATGGTCCTGGAGGTTTGTTGAAAGCCACCGTAGGCATCATAACTAAACTTAAGTTCCGAGTTTTTACGACCGGTCTTGGTTGTGATCAATACAACACCATTTGCAGCCCTTACCCCATAAATTCCCGCGGTGGCATCTTTCAATACATTTATGCTTTCTATATCTCCGGGGTTGAGCACACTGAGGTCTTCTATTACGTTGCCATCGACCAATATCAAAGGTCTATTGTCCCCGTTGGTGGAGATTCCCCTGATCCTGATATTGGAACCACTACCTGGTGACCCGGATTCTGAAGTAATGTTGACCCCCGAAATTTGGCCTTGAAGGGCTTGCTCGATCCTTGTTGGATTCAGTTCCTCAATGGTCTGTGACCCAACGACCGCAACTGCGCCTGTCACTTCCTTTTTAGTCTGGGTGCCATATCCAATGACCACAACCTCATCCAGAGCACTGACGTCTTCTTGCATGTAAACTGTGATGGCGTTAAGATTACGTATTTCAATTTCAGTGGTCTTGAAACTGATGTAGGAGAAAACCAGAACATCCCCTATGCCAACATTGGAAAGGGAAAAGTTACCATCAAAGTCGGTTGTGGTTCCGTTGGAGGTATTTTTCACCACAACATTAACTCCGGGAAGTGGTTCATTGGTAGACTGATCGTATACCATACCCGTTATGGTGGAATTTTGGCCGTATGTGAAACTTATTGCTAATAGCAAAAACAGAATAGATAGGATATGCTTCATCTGTAGAGTAATTAGAAGCTGCAACCTATCCCTAAAATTTTAAGATGCCATAAAAATCACCTCAACAAAAAATATACATTATTAAAAAAAAGCATGTAAAATTACATTATCATCAAGAAAAGCCCTATTTAATCAGCTATTTCAGAATAACAGCACTGTTGTATAATTTTAAGAATAACTTAAGATTTTGGTTCTTGTATAGGTAATGTTGTGGTAAACTGAACATTTGTATTGTTTTTTAAATGCTTAAAATATACTCAATCAGTCCCTCTTCATGCGGAAGTTTCATTTTTTTGCGCAATCTGTATCGCTTTACCTCCACACTTCTAAGGGAAATGTTCAATAATGGGGCAATTTCCTTGGAGGACAAGTTGAGTCTTAAATAAGCGCAGAGGCGAAGATCGTTTGCCGTGAGTTCCGGGTGTTGTTCCTTGATCTTTTTTAAGAAATGTTTGTCGGCATTGTTAAAAGCTTCCTCAAAAAACTTCCAGTCATCTTCATTGGAAATATTTCGGTCAATGGTTCGGATCACCGATTTGATGGCACTCTCATTATTAGCTTTCTTTAGTTGGTCTTTGATGGCATTCAAAAATTCATTCTTTTTGATCAGACTCATTGTGGAAACCGCCAATTCCCTATTCTTTGCTTCTATCTCCTGCAGAAGTCTTTCATTGTTTATCTGAACAATCCTCTTTTGGTTCTGAATTTTCTTACGCTTCAATTTGCGTTTATTCTCTTTAACAATGCGTTCCCTTTGCTTGCGATAGTATCGTTTATAAACCCTGTGGATAGAAAAGGACATCACCAAAAAGACCAGACCATACATCACCAATGCAGGTATGGATAAATACCATGGCCTACGGATGATAAAAGCATAGCTTGCTGTATTTTCGGTCAAACTACCACCTACTTTTGCCCTTACCTTAAAAATATAATCCCCAAATGGCAGATTTTCAAAGGAAATTTCTGGTTGGGACGACCAATTACTCCAACTGTCATAGAGTCCTACCAATTGGTATTGGTACCTTACCTCAGTATACTTGTCATATTCGGGTACACTATAGGCAAAACCCAAACTATTGTCCTCAAATCTGAATTCCATTATGGAATCGTGGGGAACCGATTGGGACGGTTTGTTGTGGTATTCCTTTGTAACACCCGTGAGATAAATTGGATAGTCATGGGCTACAACTTTCTCGAGGTCCAAGGTCACATATCCACCAGAAGTGCCAATCAAATAGTTGCCATTTCCCAAGGCATTGATATTTTCAAAACCTGAAACACCTAGGTTGCTCCTAAAAAAAGAGGGGATGGCAATTTTGCTCAATCTAGGGGTATTGCCAATATTGCTCGGCTCAATATAAAGCATATCATGATCTGCAAAACGCCACAGTCTATTATTGCTATCATCGGGAATCAAGATACTCATAGGTCCCTCTCCTTCAGCTTCAAAAACCTTGGTAAGAGTTGAATCTAAAACAAACTCTTGGTCTTGGTTCGCAAAGGAAAACACCCCATTATTTGTCGCGTACAACAGTTGATCATTGAACCGCACCAAACTGGTCGCATACCCTTTCCCTAATTCCGGTGTATTGGATACCACCTTGGTTTTCCCCGAGTTGAGTTCCAAATGAAAAAGCCCTTTGTATTCATGATTAACGACCACATGGTCGGGGTCCGAAAACTCAAAAAACCTACTGGAAACATTAAACCCTTCAATTTTGTATCCCAACCCCCATTGGCCTTGTTGGTATTTCAATACGCTCAAACCATTATAATTGCCTTGCAAAAGTCTGTCGGGTACGCCTTCAATTTCCTTAATGTTCCACGTTCCTGGAACATTACTGATCAGTTCTGCGCGATTCCCCTCTACAAGATAGGTGCCGTTATTATGGCCACAGAACAATTTGTTTTTCAACTTCACCAAACACCAGACTTGTCCTTCTGTTCCAGGAACCAAATCAAAATTGTTCGTCGAGGACCGACTTCTGAACAAACCTTGATTGGTACCCAGATATAAATCTCCATTATAGACGGTAGAGGTGTAAACCACCCCTAGATTACCGGCCGTATCATTGTACTCCTGAAAAGGTGAGCTTAGATTGAGTATACTCAGCCCTATATCATGGGCCAGCCAAAGATTGGAGTCCTTATCCTCAAAAATGTTCAATATAGTGTTATTGTTCAATCCATTTTGCTGATTGATATGTTGTAGCAATTGACCCTCCTTGGTCATTTGGTACATTCCATGGGATATGGTACCCAAAATCACACTTTGATCTTTGAGTTGCAAAAAACTGTAGATACTCAAGTCAGCTGACCCGGAATCAAGATTGAATTGCCATGGACGTATTTCACTTCCTCCTTTTGAAAAAAAACCTTGCCCATCCGTGGTCAAATAGACCAACCCATCGTTATTTTCAAATATCCCGACCACGGTTCGACTTTTTATGGATGGATCATCGGTTACCAGTTCTGGTCTATTCTTGGTTATTTTGTAAATCCCCTTATCCTTTATCTGGAACAAGATACCATGGTCCCTTAAATTGAAAATTTTTGCCTTTGCGGTCTCGGCCTCGATTATGCCAATACTTTTATCCAAAATATTGTATACATAAATTCGACTCAAGGATTGAAACAAAACAGAATCATCCACTACTTGAACATTCCAAAATTCCTCATCCTCCAAAACAGGCTGATCAATAATGCCTAGTAAGGAGGTATAGGAAAGCCTGCCCAAACCATCCTTGGTCCAAAAGCCAAAGTCCATATAACAACCCGTGTAAATGACGTCGCCCGCCACGGAAACAGCACGAAAAATTGACCCATTTGGGGATGGATAGGATTTCCATCTTACCCCATCAAATTCCAATAGAGTATGATTATTGGCTACATATATAAACTTATCATTGGTTTGGGCCAAACTCCAATTTTGGTTTTCGCCCAAATACCTTGAGGGAGTAAATACTTGTATCGGTGAAAGTTCCTGAGAGAAGGAAACACAACAACAGAAGCAAAGAAATAAGCTAAAAATTTTCAATGGTAGCGGCTTTGTTAGCTCCCTAAATTTATCAAAATAATCCCAATCAATTGGTCAAAATCAGTCAGGCCCTACCCAAATTAAGACCTCCAACAAAGTGCACATTTCCCTTAACCTATCAAAGGGACAATAATCACACCGCTAAAGCTTTATTGAAGAATACCAAAGAATTCCAATAAGAATGATTACAAATCAAGGCATTTTAATTGTCATACAAGTTACATTGAAGTAACACCATTACTTAAAAAGTATGTACAACGAGTGCTGTGCAAAATTTGACTGTCAAAATTTGCCTTCGTCCTAATTCAAACAAAATCATGTATCCAATCAAAATGCTCCGCAGTGATCCGATCCTTGTTTTTGTCCAAATAATTCAAAAGGCGGCCATACAACAATTCGTTGACCATAGATGCAGACGACATATCAAAAATTCATGTGGCACACTGGACTTCTCTTGCCAAGCATAAAGGCTTACCGAGCACTTTTGGCCAAGACCGTTGATCTTGCTTTTGCCAAAAAGGACTAATGTCCCAAAATGGTACTGCAGGGAAATTTGCACTTTAATTAATAGGATGAACACAACCATTTTTATTCTTCTATTAATACTCCTCTTTTGTAGGTTTAAATCATCATAAAATGGATTTCAAAGGGTTTTTATTTTTCATTTCTTTCGTTTAAGGGCAAGAAATCAGTTGAAACGAAAGCCAAATGTTGAGCAAGGTGAAGAAATAGACATTTTGTACTAAAAAAAAGTCCTTTTATTGGACTTGGTACTATTGCATGGCTGGCCTTAAAACAAAAAATGAGTGGTAGTAACATAACTACCACTCATTTATATTTTGATGAAATATTAAAGCCGGGGTGACGGAGTCGATACTCCTTTCCATATCATATTATATATCAATCGATTAGTTATTTAAAAACTTGACTGCTAACCAATTTTGCATCCTAATGAACCTGAAGTAATTTGCTTTGCTTTCTGATGGTATAAAGTTATGATTCTTTAGGAAAATGCTTTAATTGACAATAAGCAAAGTGTGGTCCTCTTATAGTTGAAAATTTATAATTAATGTCCAGAAGTAAATCTCCACAGAAAAGGATTCTGGGTGAGGAGAGTCCTTTCATTAACTTCGTCTTAGTCTTAAAATTAAATGTTATCCAACAAAAGTCAAATCACTATCTAAAGATATATATATCATCTGAGCCATAATGTATTATATAAAAGATAGCGATGGAAAATTATGAAAACACAAACTTGTTAATTACACAATTGACAAGTTTTGGATTAGGTCTGGATATCAGACATATTGAATCGAGAATATATTATGGTTAACCCTTTTGCCCCTTATATCTTTACTAATTTCTCTTACGTACTACTAAGGGTGAACAGCTATCCTATTTGTGGTCAACCGTGGAATTTTAGCTAATTGGCAATAGGTAAAGGGGTAGCATCCAAATCCCTTGTATTACAATATCTCTCATATCACCACCAAAGAAACACGGCCCCTAGGGACCGTATCTCACTAATTAACTAAACTAACCTAATTCTTCAACTTTTATATTTCAGCAATAGAGACTTTCCTATTTGCTTTTCCTCTACCACAGAATTTGCAAAGTATATTGTAAATCCAATAGTCCTTTCGTTTTAAAAAGTAGGATCTTTTAAACAAGACCTGCAGTGTAATTTGAACTACCAGCTGGAATCCAACCCAAGCTACCTTGGGCTGGTTTTCCTCTAACACAAAACTTAACACAACTTTTGATTTGTAATAATTTTACTTTTGAACAGTCATCAGTACTATACTGGATAAATTCATATTTGGACTCAGTTACGAATCATTACCATAACATCCATAACTTTTTTCACTGCTTTTTTCAAATTGCCAAAATCTTGAGTATCCAAAATCTCCTTGCTGATCAACTGGGATCCCATGCCCACACAAGTCACCCCTGCGTTGAACCATGCTTTCAGATTGGATTCCTCTGTAGTTACTCCTCCAGTAGGCATGACCTTGGTCCACGGCTGCGGGCCCTTTATGGCCTTTACAAATTCGGGACCGTACACGGACCCGGGAAAAAGCTTGATAATCTCGCACCCCAATTCCTCGGCCCTGTTGATCTCCGTTAGAGAACCACAACCAGGTGACCAAAGTACTTTTCTACGGTTACACACTATTGCGATATCTTCCCGCAAGGATGGGGTCACCACAAAATTCGCCCCCATCTGCATATATAAGGAAGCGGCGGCGGCATCCGTTATGGAGCCTACCCCCATCATCATTCCAGGGAGTTCCTTTATCGCAAATTTGTTGAGTTCCGAAAAGACCTCGAAGGCAAAATCGCCACGTGCCGTAAACTCCATCAATCGGGCCCCACCATCATAACACGCTTTCAATACTTTCTTGCCCAATTCCACATCGGGATGGTAGAACAAGGGCACCATTCCTGTTTTTTCCATGGCCATCGCCACCTCTATCCTTGAATACTTTGCCATACTATTTGCTTATCGTGCCACTCGACCGGAGGCATCCCCGTCCATCAATTTTTCCACTTCTTCAACCGTTACCAAATTGGCATCTCCCTTTATGGTGTGTTTCAAACAGGAGGCTGCCACTGCAAAGTCCAGTGCATTTTGGTCATCCTCCGGATATTTGAGCAACCCATAGATAAGTCCTCCCATAAAGGAATCCCCCCCACCTACCCGGTCCACGATGTGTGTGATCTGATATTCTCGGGATTTGAACATAGTGTTGCCATCATAGAGCACTCCGGCCCATGTGTTGTGCGAGGCACTGATTGAGCCACGCAATGTTGTGATCACCTTTTTGGCATTCGGGAACTTTTTCATCATCTGCTGACAAACAGATAGAAAGGCTTCGGCCTTTACGTGTTCTCCCTGGGTGGTGATATCCAACCCTTCGGGTTTGATCCCAAAATGTTTTTCGGCATCTTCCTCATTGCCCAAAATAATATCGCAATATGAGGTCAATTCGGTCATGATGGCCTCCGGTTCCACTCCGTACTTCCATAATTTGGCCCTGTAATTCAAATCTGTGGAAACGGTAACACCATGTTCTTTCGCTGCTTTCACCGCTTCCAAACAAACATCTGCGGCACCTTGTGAGATGGCAGGGGTGATTCCCGTCCAATGGAACCAATCCACACCTTGGAACACTTGGCCCCAATCGATCATGCCTTTTTCGATTTCGGCCATTGCGGAATGGGCCCTGTCATAAACTACCTTGCTCCCCCTGCTTACTGCACCGGTCTCCAGAAAATAAATACCCAACCGGCTGCCCCCAAATATGATCTTATCCGTACCCACTCCTCTTTTTCGCATTTCCATCAAGGCACATTCGCCTATATCGTTTTTGGGGAGACGGGTAACAAAATCCACGGGCACCCCATAATTGGCCAGCGATACTGCCACATTGGATTCACCTCCGCCGTACACGACATCGAACTGGTTTGTCTGCGAAAACCTTAAATATCCGGGAGGTGCCAATCTTAGCATGATCTCACCGAACGTCACTACTTTGCTCATTTGGCTGTTTAATCTTTATTGTTCTTAATTTTCAGTAAATACCTATGTGAACGGGTTACCCTGGACTACGACGTCATTTTTATTACCGCTCCAAGTGTATCCAACCCTATGGCCTGGCAAACACCTAGCCTGTTCTTTTCCTTCATTTTGTCAAGATTCCATTTATGGACATTGTCCGCCAGCCCCCAAAGCTCCTTGAACTGCTCAACATAGTTGCTATCATTTTCAATACTTGTAAATTCTGGAGGGAATTGATTGTTGGATTTATCACGAGTTTCCCATAAAGCCTCCATGGTTGCCAGAACAGTTTTGTCCAAATCAACACCCAACAATCCATTTTCATGGGTTGTCCCTATATATCGCAACAGGATTCCTCTGCCCGCCACATAGTCATTTCCGTGTTGTGGGCCAAAGCTGGATAAGCATGGGGCTTCCCTAATAATCCCATCCCTGTTACCAACTAATGCCAACTTAATCCCCTGTCCTATTTTCTTTATTACGGAATCGACATTGGCTTTAAAAGCTGCTTCATCAAAACCGGAATCCATGTCATTTTTTTTCACATATATGGAAATTTCATGACCCAATGCATGCATGTCCATCAAAGCTGCCAACAGCATGCCTTGATCACCTGTCCAAACCCAACCTTCCGACCAAGGTGGATGTATCTTTTCCTGATAATCGGAACCTTCAAAAAAAGCCATGGGTCTTTCTTGTACCAAAGCGGCAGAACTGGATATCTCCTTCAGATACCCGTACTGCTCCAAGTTAAACCATTGATCGAACCATACCCATTGTTTGTAGGCCATATCCAAATACTTCTCATTATCTTCCAGATTTTCCTCCAAAGTCAACCTATATATCCTTGATGACAGTAAAAACAATAGCACATTGGTCACCGTATTTTTGACTCCCTTGCTACTCCCGTTTGCATCCCCGTTTCTACAACCATGGGCAACTGGTCTGCTGTCTTCCGAATGGTCATAGGCTGTTTTTCTTTTGTACTCCCAGCATAAATCCATGGAAAGTGCCAGATATTTGTCAGCAAGCTCCCTATCTTTCATTCTTAGAAGATGCTTGCGTGCATTAAGTCCCATTAGACCCCACCAGCCAAAATCATCTGCCCATAAAGTCCCTGGATCGTAGCTGCTAAAAAAAGTGAGGTTTTCCCTTAACATCGCTTGGACCTCTGACTGTATTTCTTTCACCCGCTCTTCATTTGGCCAGCGTTCTATCATTGCATCCACAAATACCAAGCAGGCATCAAAAGTGTTTCCCCTTTTCCAAAAGTCCTTGAAATCCCATACTTCCGAAAACCGCTTGAACGCTTGTATTGATTGTTCCAACAGTTTTTTATCTTGGTCTTCACCGATAAAGGAGCCACAGCTGACCAAGCTTCCGGTAGCGGTCAGCAGCAAACCGGAGCTTCCTGTGACCTTTATAAATTTTCGTCTTTTCATAATTATGTTAGATGGTATTATTATTCAAATTTTATGGTCTCAATGGCATTGTGCCCCATTTTCAAGTACATCATCGCATCACCAACCTTCAGTTCGTTTTTGGGTTCCTCAATCAATGTAGTCTGCCAAGCCTTTTCAACTGGTTTAAAAACCGATATCCTTGCTTCTGTGCCAATACCATCGGCCTCAAAAATTCTTATGACACTTTCATTATCATTTTCGGCTTTCTTCACGGTACTGATGACTATATTATCACTCCCGGTGCTGAAAAAACTCAATCTTTCTGGCAATCCGCCATCTTTATAGGAAGAAGGACCTACCACGGTAAGGATTTTTTCATTGTGCTGGTTACCAAACTGACGCCCTTCTTGCCAGCCAGGTGTATGGGAAGTAAGACTGAATGAAAAATTATGATCCCCTGTCTGGTGGTAATCATTGCCTTCATGATGGCAACTTTTCCTCGAAGCCAATAAAATGGGCTGCAAAACAACTTTGGTGTTCAAGGAATCCGTTGGATCGCCCCAATCCGCTGAGGCTACTGTTGATGCAAGGGTGACCCCATACCCGGAGTCACTTGCCGAAATCCAATTTCCAATGGCCCTTGGATGAATTTTACTTACCTCCCCTTTATAAAATTCACCTCCTGTCCCCTTTAGCTCATCCTGTCCAACAGTGACTGCCCCAAAAGGCACTTCGTAGGTAACCTTTCCGTTATCCATTTTTAGGGGAAAAGCTATCCGAAATTCCCGGAACATGGTCCCGTTCCAATTCAAAAGGTCTACATCAAAGTCTATTTTCTTTATGTTATGGTAAAGTTTGATGCTCATTTCCACAACGGCATCCTTCATGGGTTGTCTCATGACCACACTGGTATACACTGGTCCAATTTCCTGGATTTTCCAATTGGTTTTGGAAGTACCCAATTGATCAAAATAATCTGTGTTTGCCTGTTGAACCTCGGAAAACTCGCCTGCTCCGTTCCCATCAGAGCTCAATTCAAAAATTTCACCAGCTTTAAATTTCCCAGACTCGATCAAATCCCTGTTCAATTCCTTATCATGTATTTGGGTAAGCCCCCCATTGCCGAACTCCAATCTGTAAAATTTGTTCTCCAAAGTTTCATTAAAACCGTTACCGGACAATTGGGGATTGGGCAAGGCCTTTTTCAAGTAATATGTGGAATAACCCACCGAGGGTACGTCATTGGCAATAAAATGGACCATTACAGCCTTTATGGAGCCATCGGAATAATGCTCCAAGTTGGACAGCTGTACTGGAATTGGATTGTTATCCAAATCAGACAATTCAATTCCTGTGGTTTCCCCTTCATCAAATTTTATTGAAAAATCCACCCTGTCAGTACGGTCCCAACTCAAACTATTAAAGACCACTATCGGAATTCCCTTGGTTGTTTCAAAACCAATTTTCCCGGCTATATCCTTAATGGAGGATCGCACAATTTGTTCTGCCTCTGATTTTGCGAAAAGGAATTTTTGCAAAAAAACATTATCGGTGACATCTCCCCCTTTACCTCCCCATCCGTGGTCCGGGTATATTTTTGATTCCCATGCATTCTGCAGCTTTCGCTCAGGGTATTTTTTGAACGATCCCTCGATCATGGCATTTGCCGTGGCAAACTTCTCTGCCTGGGTCATCAATATATCGCCTTCCCTACTGGCCTTTAATGCCTTTTGATGGGATGCCCCATGAATATATACCCACATATTTGGCCGTTCCCCTTTGATGGTCTTTTGTGGAACGGTTGTTTTTTCAACTTTTGCAAAAAACTCGTCGGCCGTGGAGTATACAATCTTGGGCAACTTGACCTTCAACTTCTTTCTGCCCTCAGATTCGATATATCCAATCCCGTTCCACCTACCAATGAAAGGTTCCAGGTTCTCCACGGGTTTTTGATTCCAGATGAACTCATAATTGAGCATGACCGGCATTACGGGATGGTCCTGGGATTTATTGTTGTAGACCTTATACCAATCCACGGCATCTTTGGCCATCTTTTTAATCCCTTCAGGTTCCTCCATTCCCAAAAGGTTATAAAAATCCATATAGTGGTTGCCTGGACTGTAGCATGTTACCTTAGTTCCATCAGGGGATTCCCAATTGAACAGGCCCTTAATATGGCGACTGAACACAAAATGATCGATTCCTGCTTTGCTTGCCAATTGCGGCATTTGCATGGTCCTTCCTGGTACATCAACATTATAATAGGTTTTGGCTTGATATCCGTTCAGGCTGTCTTCCATCCATTTTTTTCCGAAGTAGAACTGTCTGGAAAGGGATTCCCCAGAATACATACCTTCATAAGTCTGTACGTAGGCTCCCCCGATACCTATTCGTCCTTGATCAATAAAGTTCACGATATTTTCCCTTTCTTCCGGGTGACGATGTAGGTATTCCATCACTATGGAGGATTGCTCTATATCCATCTTGAAATCAGTTGTGGATTTCAGTTTTTCCAAATAGGGTGTCAACCATTTTTCATCCCTGTCAATCTTGCATATCTCCGGTTCATCCAACCAAGCAATGTCTTCATGTGTGGTTACGAACAACAGGATATTTCCTTTGGAAAGTTTGGATTCCGATAGGGATTTGAGCAAATCATAGGTCTCCCCATCACACTTCAACGTTTCTTGGGCATCTATTGAATTGATTCCTATAAAACAGTATACTAGCGCTAAAAGACTTATCGTTTTTTTCATAGTTTGTTTGTTAATATTCACTTAGGTTAACCTCATCATGATTTACTGATCTTTTTGAATGGAGTGCACCTCCATGTTAGATGCACTCCAGGATTCAAAAAGGCTAATTCAACCAACCGCTATAAGTAGCGTTCTTTGATTTTTTGGCATTAGTTCCCTACCAATTTTATGGCAGCCTTCATAAAACCCATGGCGTATGCCATACCGGCATGCCATGGTGCACCACAACTCATTTGCGGGGTATGATCTGGAATAAGGACCCCTTCAAAATTATTCTTCTTCAAAATCTCAAGTATTCTGAACATATCTATGTCCCCTTCATCCACAAAAACTTCTTTATAATGGGGGACTTTTCCTTTGACATTTCGAAAATGTATGTAGGAAACCTTACCCTGTTTGGTATATCTGTCCGTTGCTTCATAGACATCTCCTTCCGACATTTCTGCAATGGAACCCAGACAGAACTCCAAATTATTATTGGGACTTGGTCTCAGATCTATCAAACGTTGGTACATATCGGGTTGATAGACCAAACGAGGAGTATCTCGGACATAGGGCATAGTTGGGTCATCGGGATGAGCGGCCAATTTGACTCCTGCCTCCTCGGCCACCGGAACCAGTGCATCCAAAAAGTATTGCACCCTACTCCATAATTCGTCATGGGAAATCCTTGGAAGGGTTCCTTCAACGGCATTTTCATCATAAACCATGTTCCAGACCATTCCATTGGGAATGGGGTTCCAATCTACCTTACCCTCCATGCCAACAGATACTGCTTCTCCCCTGGCGTAGGCCCCAACAGTTCTTGAGGACACCCCCGCAAGTGAAAAATTATATCCAAAAACAGGAATTCCCGCTTTGCCGACATTTCGGATGAGCTGCTTCAAATTTTCAAGTTGTTCATCCCTCTTGGGACCTCCCAAAAGGACATCATACCAATGGGCCGGATCAAAGTTTTCAATGGCTTCCAATTCCAATCCATTGGCATTGATTTCATCTTTGATGGATCTCAACTCTTCATAGCTCCATATTTTATCCTTACGACCGGCCTTGCCCCATCCTGTGCTTCCACCAATAGGCTGGTCCGCATGCTTGTCATTGTGCCCAAAATAGTCTACCATGTGTATGACCAAATGGGTGGCCCCGCACTGTTTTGCAAACTTATAATGTTCTTGGTCTAGCATGTGCCGGTACAGTCCAAAACCTAATTTCATTTTGTCTTGATTTTTGTTTCGTTATGGTTGATTTCTCCGCAAAATGTTACGATGATTTCTTCACGGTGTTCGTTCAGTAGTGGTGCAGGTCTATAAATACTCTGTGGGGTATCACTGAACTCCACAGGAAACCCGGTTGTTCCAATATTCCCGATAGTAGGGTGTTCATAGGACATGATCATGTGGTTATGAAGCACCTGAGGGTCGCAAACCATCTCTTCCAAGGTATTCACCTGTGAACACCAAATATCCTCTTTTAATAGGTCATCGAGCCATTCCTTGGTGGTCCTTGTCACAAAAACGGTCTCAAAATCCTTTCTAATTTCATCCCTGTCACTCATGATATTGTTGGATTCATATTCCGGAGACTTATATTTATCCAACCCTACCAAATCTGCCAATTTTCGTACCGAGTTCATGCCTATCGCCAAATAACCGTCTTTGGTTGGATACAATCCGTATGGTGCTCCAAGCCATGGGTTCGGTATTCCTCTTTCACTGCGTTCGGGCCTCTCTTTTTGGTAAAGAAATGCAGTGATTTCTTGTATATGAAACCCTATGATAGAGCTCAACAAATTGGTTTCTATCTTCTGTCCCTTTCCCGATTTCTCCCTTGCGTAGATTGCTGCCAAAATGGACTGGACCAAGAACAAGCTTGTTAACAAATCTGCCTGACCAACTGCCGTAACCATGGGAATATCGTTCTTCTTGCCATTCAAGGAAGCAGTTCCACTTACCGCTTGGGCCAACAAATCCTGTCCCGGGCGTTTGGTGTATGGGCCCGATGAGCCATATCCTGAACTGGAACAATATATCAACCCAGGGTTCAGTTCCTTCATCGCCTCATAGCCAAGACCAAGCCGCTCCATCACCCCTGGCCTAAAATTCTCCACAAGGATGTCCGCTTTACGGATAATATTCCTTGCAATCTCATGGTCGGCACTATCCTTTAGATTCAAGGCGATACTCTTCTTGTTCCTGTTGAAACTTACAAAGGATATACTTTCCCCTTTGGGATATAGGTTTCCATATGAGAAATGCCTCATCCAATCTCCTTTTAAGGGCTCAATCTTGATGATTTCCGCCCCCATATCCCCTAGCATTTGGGTAGCCCACGGACCTTGGGCCAATTGCGAAAAATCGGCAACTATCAGATCTTTCAAGGCCCCTTTATTTGTTTTATCCATATAAATTTTATACTAAAACGGTTTAGTTTTTTACTCAATTTAGAAATGCCACACAAACTGGCGATAAAATTTCCTTGGTCCTGAATTTCTCGGACAACATTCCATTCCCATTGATGTTATACACCACGATATCGTGTGAGTTTTGGTGGCATGCCAACAACCAGTTGCCATCTGGGGTTATGTTAAATTCACGCAGTTCCTCACCTCCAGTGTGTTCATATCCTACCAGCTCCAATTTTTCTTTTGCGATGGAAAAAACCGTAATCGTCTCTGATCCCCTATTGGCGGCATATAAAAATTGACCATTGGGGTGGATACGAATCGCTGAAGCACTTGGCTTTCCCATATAATTCTTAGGAAGAAAGGGATAAACATCAATCTCCCTATAGGATTCTCCATACATTCCAAGGACAGAAATTTTCCCTTTCAATTCATTGATGACATAGGCACGGCCTCCCTCCGAATCGAAGACCAGATGGCGGGGCCCACTACCTTTGCTTACCGGACAGTCTCCCATGGCGTTTGGACTTAACTTTGCTCCATCATACCTATATGCCTTGATGGTGTCAATACCCAAATCGCAAACATAAATGTCCTTTCCATTTGGATGGACCTCAATCTGATGTGTATGAGGCCCTTCTTGACGATCTTTGTCCATCCCAATTCCCTGATGTTGGTATTCTGCAATGGCAACCCCCAATTTTCCATCGGCACACAACGGATATTGAATGATATTGCCAGTGGCGTAGCAGGCCACAAAAACACTTTTGGAATCTACAGCAACATGACAGGGATAACCTCCAGAAATAGGCTGCCCGTTCAAAAAATCAAGTGAAAAATCAGAATTGATCTTATAGGCCCCAATCCTGGGGAACTCGGTCTCATCCAACTCTGTGGGACAGTATAAAAACCTGTTATCATTGCTAATGGCCAAATAACTTGGGTTACGTTCCTTTTTGGAGTGTATATGTTTTAATTCACCTGTTTTGGTATTCAGAGAGACCGTATAAATCCCTTGGCCCACTCCCCCAAAACCCGGTATGGGGTATTCCGTATAGCTGCCGATAAAGAATGTCATCCACATATCCTACCTTTTATGCATAAAGTCATGAATGGCCTTTTGGGCCTCCTTACTATAAAATAGTGCCGTTACAACCTTTCCTTCCTCTTCAATCTTTTGATCAAACGGAATGGAAGTAACACTCAAATTTGCCAAACGCTTCAACTGTCCAATAGCCCTTGATGGCCTTCTGCTCAGTTTTTGTGCAAAACCAGTAACCCCTTGATCAAATTCTTCTTCCTGAAACACTTGATTGACAATTCCCCAACCCAATAATGTTTCCGCCGAATACTGTCCACCTGTAAAAAGCATTTCCTTTGTTCTGTTGATTCCTATCTTCTGAATCAAACGTTGGGTTCCTCCACCTCCGGGCACCAAGCTCAAAAACACCTCGGGCAGACCCATTTTGGCCACCTTGGAGGCCACAATCATATCACATGCCAAAGCGATTTCAAATCCCCCTCCCAATGCAAAGCCATTTACAGCGGCAATCCAAGGTTTTTGGGCTTTTTCTATACTTTCATATAATCTTACCCCTTGCTTTTGGAAGGCTTCAAACTCTTCCGGGGTCTGACCGGCATATTCCTTTATATCGGCTCCGGCCATAAAAGCCCTGCCTTCGCCCGTAATCACGGCAACTATAATTTTATCGTTCGCATTGATCTCTTCGATTCCAGAAATGATTTCATCCATCATTTCCCTGTTCATCGCATTCAGTTGATTGGGTCGATTGAAACGAAGTGTTGCCACACCTTCATGGATTTCTATTTTAATATTTTTATACCCTCCGTCCATATTATACTGTTGACTCATACAATTGATTCAAGTCCTTCATTATTTTGCTCGATTCAACATCACTTATCAGTCCCAAATGCAATAGATCTGCACCTTGTTCCTGAAATCGGTTCCAGCCGGGATGTTGAGGACGCACATACACATTCTCCATCGTCTGAAGGGTATTTTTGAAAAAATCAAGGCTTCTATTGTTGTTATCCTCATCTTGCCAAGCAATTAGGTTACCAGGCTGTCCCCCGTTTTTAGCATAAATGCCCTTTTGAACATTGCCCATTGCAGTATAGACCACATAGGAAACAGCTTCATCAGGATGTTCACATTTGTTGGAAACCGCAAGTCCTACTCCACCAAGAATAGTGGAAACGCCGTTCTTTGCTCCGGTGGGACTATTATGAAAACTCACGGTTTTTCTTGCGAACCCGGTTTGGGAGTAGTTGACATAACCAAACAAAAAAGGAGAATATAGGATTTCATCCCCCGATGCCATTGCGTCCAAAATTTGGATAGGGTTCCAGTTCAGTGAATCCGGATGAAGATGTTCTAAATGTTGTTTTATTTCATTGAGCACCGAACTCCCTGCTTTTTCATTAATCGTATAATCTTTGATAAAGTCCCTTCCCATGTCCTGCGCACAGAGGGTCAAAAAGGTACACCATAAGTCGGTAGGACATAAGGGCCATGCAATGCTTTGTCTATCGGGAACTTTCTTATAGAGCCTGAATAGGTCCGCCCTTGTCATGGGCAATCCTATTTTAAGTTCCTTGACCAGGTCATCCCTGGATGCGGCAACCAATGCCGCAGCATCGATGGGCAATGCATATAAATGGCCCATATATCGGTACGAGTTGAAACTTGGACCAATGGATTGCTGTTCCAGTATCTGTAGTATTTTTTCAGATATCTTTTTCTCCAGGGGTAAAAGCAACTTGTTAGCATGGGCCTGGCCCATATAAGGGTGATCTACAGTTATTAGATCATACGTTTCCATCAGGTCTTCAATAGGTGTATCCCCAAATTCCTTCAAGGACCGTACATCCCATTGAATGGAAATTTCTTGGTTCTGTTCTGAAAATGCCTTAGAAGTTGCTCTTAATGGCTGATAACCTCTGGGGTGGTCCCAAGCAATTCCTTTTAATATAATTTTATTTGACATGACGAACACAGCCTAGTTATTTTCTTTTTTAGGTCTTGGATCATATTGGATCGTGTGGTTCATATAGGAACCGTCAATATAAATGTCCGCACCATTGATATATGCCGCCAGATCACTTGCCAAAAAGGCAACCGTTGGAGCAACATCGGCTATTTTCCCTATCCGTCCCTGAGGAATCCATTCCTCAAACCTATGTTTCCCGAACTTGGCGATTTCCTCCCGGTTCATTTCCGTTTCGATTGCTCCGGGCGCAACGGAAACCACCCTTATATTTTTATCCGCCAATTCAAGTGAAAGACATTTGGACAACATCTTTAACCCTGCTTTTGCTGAACAATAGTGCACCAAACCCTTTCTAGGAACCACATCATGTATTGAGGTTATATTGATGATCACGCCCTTTGCCTTGATCAACATTCGATGTGCAGCTTGCTGAGAGCAAAGGAAGGGGCCTTTCAAGTTTGTATCAACAACCCTGTCCCATTCGTTTGGATCGAGATCTAGGACATGGGAAATACTCTCTGTTCCTGCATTATTGACCAAAATATCCAACGCACCTATTTCATGGTCCATTTGATCGAAAAGATCCTTGACCTCCTGGGCATTCGAAATATCAGCTTTGTATATGCCTGCCTGAACACCATATTTTTCCTGGATTTCTTTCTTCAATTCAATTGCCTCATTTTCCCTATTGAAATAATTAATGAATATATCCGCACCACATTTGGCCAACTCACGACATATTCCTGCGCCAATACCCCTACTCCCACCTGTCACCAAAGCTTTCTTTCCTGTTAAATCTATTTTTTGCATCTTTCTTGTTGGATTGTTTCGACCCTCTATATCTCGGAGTCGAAAAATTTCTTGACCAGGTTCCTCAACTCTCTTACTTGGGTTTTGTTCAATTGAAATTGTTCAAAATCCGACACATGTGTATTGGATTTTTCAGCAATCAATACTTCACTTCCTTCCTCCATGGCTATATTGTGCCATCTTCCTTGAGGAATATTATATATTACATCGGACCTCATGAGCTCCGCCTCAAAAATGGGCTCGCCATTGTGGATAGTCGCTCCGATCAATACTGCCTGTCCTTTGATGAGGACAAACACTTCATCCGTGTGCCTATGCACATCCAAATGGAAAATTTGGTCAATGTGCTGTGATTCAATATAATTAAGTTGGGCCAATTGCCATCCTTCCCTTATCAAAAAAGGGTGGTAGCCAATCCCCGACACCACATAAGTTTCTATCATTTCCATATTTTTAAAACATTCATTATCCCTGTTTTTTTGTCCAACTGTGTTGTATTTCTTCCAAGGTCTTTCCTTTGGTCTCGGGCACAAACCGCCAAATGAACCATATGGCGGGAAGGGTCAGTGCGGCATATAGAAAAAATGTCCCCGAAGGCATAATTTCCTTTATTAGCATAGGATTGGTCAGCGTTATCAAGAATCCGGTGGTCATTAAGGAAAAGCTCCCCACCGATACTGCAAGCCCTCTAATAGATGTTGGGAATATCTCACTGATCACCACCCATACAACGGGACCAAAAGAAAAGGCAAAACAGGCCACATAAACCAATAAAGGAACAATGACGTATGATGACCCAACGGCAAACAGAATACCTATGGAAGACAATGAAATGAACGTACCCACAACCCCTGCCAACAACAATTTCCTTCTTCCTAGGCTATCAATCTTAAAGATGGCCACAAAAGTGAAGGCGCTATTGACAATTCCTACCATTACAGCTCCCAAAAAGGAGTTCTCCACACTATTGACCGATTCGTTGATAATGTTGGGAGCAAAATACATGATGGCAGCTATTCCGCTCAAGTGGGAGAACATGGGTAGTAAAATACCTATCAAAAGCGGAGTTCTCAGCACGGGATTCAATAGTTCCTTTATCCCTTTTGATTCTTCCTTAACGGCACTTCGAATTTCATTCAAGCTGGTCCTGGCATACTCGGGCCCGTTGACCTTCTGCATGATTTCGTTGGCTTCTTCAAACCTGTCTTTGGATACCAGCCATCTTGGGGATTCTGGCACAAAGAACAGCAGTAGAAAGAACAAAAGGGCAATGGGAATTTCAGTACCCAGCATTCCCCTCCAAAGCTCACTTACAAAAAGCCAGTTGATAAAACTGGAAGGTTCCTGTGCAATGACTCCCGCTGCATCACCTGCAAAACCCAGCACCAACCAGTCAACAAGAAAGGCGAACAAGATACCCAGGGTTATGGACAATTGATAAAGAGATACCATTCTCCCACGGCTGTTAGGCATGGAGAGTTCCGAGATATATATTGGTGCCACCACCGAGGTAATACCAACGCCAACTCCTCCAAGCAGGCGTACCGAAATGAGTACTTTTAGGGAAAGATCTTTATTGGCCAAAATCCAGAGTGGATTTTCCAGATCTCCCAAAAACTGTGGTGGGAGCATGGATCCGACCGCAGAAAGCGTAAGACAGCCTGCGGCAATGATGAGTGTTTTTTTTCGGCCCAATCCGTCCGTTATAGCGCCAGAAGCTATACAACCAATGATGGTTCCCAAAAGTGCGGAGGAAACAACCCAACCCAACATAGCTGGTGTAAGGTCAAATTGTTGTTCCAAGAAGCCATTGCAGCCAGAGATTATAGCGGTATCATAGCCGAACAAAAAGCCCCCAATGGTTGAAACAAAACTTATCCTCAATAAATAAAATGATATCTTACTCTTCATTTCGTGTTTCTTATACCGGCATTACATGATGCCAAATTTGTCAAATGCATCCACGGTGCTCATTCCTTCTTCCAATGCTTTTTTGACCAATTGTTCACCACGGGCCTTTTCAATGGCTCCGCTGAACGCCTCGACCACCACTTCCGAAGGGACCACAAGGACCCCATCCCGATCCCCATAGATCACATCTCCTGGGTTTACCCTTACCCCATCGATCTCAATGGGCACACGATAATCAATTACCTTTCCCCTAGGACCTTGATCCTGGGCATAGCCCCCATAACTGAATGTAGGGAACCCCAACTTCAATATCTCGTTGGTATCCCTAGACCATCCATGCAATACAGCCCCGGATGCCATAAGTTTCATGGCCCTTGTGCTCATCAATCCACCCCAAAGCGCATACCTCGGAGAAGCACCTGAACATATATATACCTCGTTTGGCCGTAAACTGTCCAAAGCCTCGAACATTAGCCCAAAGGGCTTCATCATCATAGCGTTTTTGGTATTTTCCACCACTTCTTCAAAGACATCGGCCTCCAACACTGGCATGGCACGCCCGATGACCACAAAATCATTGTGCAAGGGCTTTATTGTTGGGGGCAAAAATTGGTTTCGAAACCCAATTTTATCCAAAATGTCCCCGACAAGAGCAACAAAAAGCTCCTTCTTGGCAATGGAGAACAATTCATCATCAGTTTTCCAGAGTGTTTTTTTAGGATCGATCATAATTTTACTTTTTTGGAATTGAACAATTCCCTCAAGAGATTTAACTGTGCTTCATTTAATTGAACTGTAACCGTGTCGTTCAACTGGGTATCTGGCTTTTCGAGTAAGATGAGTTCCGATCCCTCCTCCATTATAAAAGTGTACCACCTTTTTTTTGGAATATTGTAGGACACCCCTTTCTTCAGTAGTTCCATTTCAAAATGGGTAAGGTCATCCACAGTTTCCATTGCGATAACATAAACGGTCCCGGACATTAAGGCTATACCCTTGTCGGTGTCATCATGTCTGTATAATGTTCCCATATTTAAAAAACCATACTTTTCAAAATAATTCAACTTGACCATTTGCCAACTGTCCCGGACCAAGAAAGGATGACTGCCCTTGTCTTGAATACAATAGGTATCTATGGTACCTAAATTGGGAAGTTTCCCTTCTGCCTTCTTGTTTGTCATTAATAGGCTTACTTTTTTAAGATTAGTTTATACGTGTCGATGGAATTGTGTCCGATATCCACATTCAAGTTTTTGGAAATTTTTCCCAGGGACTCCTTGTCTTCCTCTATCAAGTTTGTGCGGATCAATTCTTGAAATTGAGTAGGAAGGGAAATAGTTGCATGTCTGTCCTTACCTTCCATTTCCACCAATCTGACAATGACATCCTCCCCGCTCTCACTTTTTTTAATTGTACTTATCCGCACCATGGGTTCCGACACTTTAAAAAAGCCCATCTCTTGTGGCAAGGTTCCCGAGCCATCGGAATGCTTCTTCAACACAGCGCGGAACGGATGGTTGGACCCTACTCCGAATTCGTACGAAATCCTATCGCCAGGCACATGGGACGCCACGGAAAACTTAAAATGATGGTCTCCCGTTTGATGGTACCAATTACCCTCTGCATGACAGCTCTTATGGGATGCCAACAATATCCCTTGAAGTACAGTATAATCAACAGCTTCCCGTGTCGGGTCCACCCAATCCGCCAAGGCTACGTCTGTTCCCAGCGTTACTGCCAGATCATCATTCTGAGATGATATATAGTTCATCACCTCCCTTGGTCTGATCGTCACAGGTTTTTGGTCATAGCTGCCACCCCAGGCCCATCCACCGGGAGCTTCCTTCATTTCGCTTTTGCCAACTTCCGCTATAGCCATGGGAACTTCGTATTTGATTCTCGATCCTACCATCTGTAGGGGAAGTGCAAAACGGAATTCACGATTATGGGTTCCGTCCCAATCCAACAAATCGATAAAAAAATCTATTTTCTTTTCATGGTGGTACACCCTGATCCGTTGGACAATTCCCGTATGTTTAAACTTTGTTTCGTTCTTAAACTCGGCAAATACATCGCCGTCCGAAGTTAGGGCCCAATTTGCGACATGGTCGCTCATCTTGTCATAATCCTGCATATTGGGTTCCGTTATCTGCGTAAACTCACCGGCCCCATTACCATTATATCCTAGGGTAAGAACATCCCCACCCGAAAATCTAGTCGTATTCAACACTTCTTTATCAAGGACCTTGTCATACAGGTATGCTATACCACCATCTCCAAGTTGAATTGAATAGAACTGGTTGGTCAGGGAATTGGGAAGTACGGTTTTATTGGTTGCAACGGCCTTTCTTCCTTTTTTGAGGTAATAGGTCTTATATCCGATTGCAGGTATTTTTGAAGCGTGAAAATAAAGTAATTTACCATTGGCATCTGACATTTGAGAGGGCACGACCATCCCTTTTTCATCAATCACATAAAATGGCCCGTTGTCTTCCAACTCCACCGTCACCAAGCCGTCCCTATCCCAAGATAGGTCATTGAATACCAAAATGGCATTCTTTGCTTTGGTCGCGACCTTGTTTGAAATGGATTTTAAGGATGAATCCAAAATTCTATCCGCTTCATTCGCCGCAAACTCAAGCTTTGATCTAAAGATGCTATCTGTGATATCCCCATTTTTTCCGCCCCAACCGTGATCGGGATAAATGGACTCTTCAAATGCCTTGGACAGTTCCTTTTGTGGATAGTCTTCAAAGGAATCTTTGAGCAGGGCATCAACTGTACCGAATATCTCAGCTGAGGGTAACAGCCTGCCCGCCTTTCTTGATGCGGTTACAGCTTCATAATGTCCGGGACCGTGGATATACGCCCATAAATCGGGCCTGCTACCTTCCAACTGTTCAAATTTGGCTCCCGGCCGTTTGATTTCGGAAAGAAATCCTGACACGGTTGAGTGTCTTATTTTGGGCATTGCCATTCCTGTTGTGGAAACAATGTTGTTCCATTCCTTTATCAGATTACCATAGTTGGCCGGCCCCGAGGCATCATTGCTGATGACAATGGCAAAATGGGGAGGCAGGTTATGCTCTTTGTAATAATCACTCCACATCTCCACTCGGTTTTGTATCTTATGCATTGCCTCAATGGCATCCTCTTCAAACAGCTTATAGAATATTACTGCCCAGCCATAGTTTCCAGGGGTATAGGTAAGAACTGAAGAACCATCCGGGGAGTACCATTCATAAAAACCCTCCCTCATTCTGGACACAAATAAATTCTCCACATCGGCCTTTGCCAATATCTGGGGAAATTGAAGCGTTCGCCCGGGCACATCGGTATTAAAGGCAGTTTCTTCAACGATCCCATCAAAGTTGTCCTTGATCCAACGTTTTCCGAAATACATTTCACGAACAAGCTGTTCTCCTGTTTGCATTCCCTCATAGGGTTGGTTGTATGTGGCCCCCCACGTAAACCTTCCTTCTTTCTGTCTTTGGATGACCTCTTCCTTTCTTTCAGGAAATTCTTCAATGAACTCCTTTAAGTTTAGCGCCTGTTCCATTCCAAAACGATATTCCTTATCTTTCTTCATGATGTCAAGGGCAGGAGCTATAATATCGTTAACCCTTTCATGGCGACAGTAATCTGGTGTATCCATCCATGCAATGTCCTGATGTGAAGATGAAATAATATGGAACGTTCCCTCCTTAAAGTACCCCCAATCCGAAGTTACCAGAGGTTTAAACAATTGTTCTTTGACCGCATGTTTCTTTGAGGCCACAATCTTCATTGTTTGTGGTTTCCCAAAAACCGGTAACCACACCCATGCTTTACCGTTTTCAAATTCCAAATTAGAGGTATAGCCATTTTCAAGAACAATTCCTTTGAAATCCCGTGGGCGTTCCAGGTCTAGGAAGGCCTTGGTTACGAGATTTTTTCCTTGTTGATGGTACTCATAAGGTTTTACATATTCTATGGCAACCATGGTCAAGTTTGTATCGGTCTGGCCAAAGCCATGGCAACACCACATTACAAACAAAATATGTAAGTTCCTTTTGATTTTTGATGCCATAATTGATTGTGCAATCATAGGGTTCTATTTTTCTTTCAATTAAGTTACTTGATTTTCCCTTTGGAAGAATTCAGCCTTGAAATTTTCAAGGCTGAATTTTCTATACATATGCCCTAATCTGCCAGTAAAGGATTGATCTGAACCTCGGACAATGGTATTGGAAAAGGCAAATAATCCCCAGGCACCACCGCCCCACTGGGCAATTCAAATCCGGCTAGGGGGACAAAGTCCCCTAGTTGTGTATCAAAGACCATTTGTGTCCTTACAATATCAAAATAGGTTTTGTTCTCCGCACAAAGTTCCCAATACCTTTGTTTCCATACCTCTTTTCTGAACTCTGACTGTGTTAGACCGGATACTGGGGCCAAACCGGCCCTTTCCCTGATATCGTTCACTGCCTGATAGGACGTTGCGTTGGGATTTCCATCCACCTCGTTCTGTGCCTCGGCGTAGGTGAGTAGCACATCGGCATATCTCAACAATGGGAAATTTTTACCATTATTTGGGGCTGTTTGCAAGATTCCCTTATCAAAAAACTTGTAAACGGCCCAAGGAAAGTCATAGGTCTCCCCTCCTGTTGTAAAGGAATTATAGAAAAAACCCATGTTGTTTCTTCCCCTCAAGTCTTCACTGGCGTAACTGTCCAGGAAGGATTCGTCAGGATAATATCCTCCAAATTGAAAAAATGCGGTTTCTGTGAATACAACTCCCTGGGGAAGGAAATAGATATTGAATCCATTTGGATAATCCGGTTGGTTATAGTTCAAATCCCAGATATGTTCTTCAAGATTGTCATAATCCGCATTGTTCAACTTGTCAAACCAAGTCAGGCTACCATCACTTTGGAACAAGGAAAAATCACCACTGTCCATAACCTCCAAAGATTTTGCCCTTGCCAGCTCCATGGTATTGTCCCTATTCAATGGATGCCCTGCCATGCTGAGATATACCTTGGCCAAAAGGGTTTTTGCAGCTCCAACGGAAGCCCGGCCATTTGCCACAGGAGTAGCAAATTTTAGGTTTTCTTCGGCAAAGATCAAATCAGGTACAATGGCCTCATCATAGATGTCTGCAATCGGGGTCTTGGGCAACAACCCATCGTTGATCGGCGAAACCGTTGAGGTCAACTTTAGGGGGACATCCCCAAAAATATTGACCAATAGATAATAATAGTACCCCCTTAGAAAGCGTGCTTCTGCAAGTAGGCTGTTTTTCTCACCGTTATCCAGAAAATCGACACCCTCTATATTGTCTATCACCAAATTGGCGGATTCAATACCCTTGTAACAACTTTCCCAAAATATTTTCACATAGGAACTACCCGAAGTATTGGTCAAATTGTAGTAAAACCCTGTTTCGGGATATTGGGATACATTGTTCCATTGGCCTGTGACCATTTCCAACATTGCACTTGGAAAATCATCAAAACCATAACGGGCATATGGCGCATAAAGAAATGAATACACCGAATTCACGGAAGATTCAATATCCTCCTCCGTCTGATAGAAATTCTCATTGGTCTGCATGCTCCTTGCATCCTCTTCCAAAAAATCTTCACAGGAAGCCAGGCCCAAAACCACACATATAATAATTACATACTTTTTCATTTTCAATCTTTTAAAAGTTAAGGTTAATACCAAACGTATAGGTTCTTGGACGAGGGGTGCCATAAAAGGTCTGTCCTTGCTGTGCATATCCTCCGCCAAAGGAAGAAGCTTCCGGGTCAAAATCCCTGTTATGGGCAATCAAGAAGAAATTGTCCATATTAAAGTACAATCGTACGGCCTTCATCCCAAATTTGTCCACTGTGTCAGTAGGTAGTCTATATCCTAGGTTGAAACTTCTTCCTCTGACAAAAGAACCATCTTCCAACCAATGACTGTCCGCAAAACTGCCAAAATCGGTGTTCCAGGGATCAGACCCCATACGCAATGCCGGGACCATAGTGTTTTGATTATCAGGTGTCCAAGCGTCTTTCAATACCGTTGCATAACCCGAAGCATACCAAGTACGGTCCTCGACGGTAAGTGCCGCCACATTCTGTATTTTGTTTCCCTGTCTGATCTGGATATCCATGTTCATGTCCCAGTTCTTGTAGCGAACAGAAGTGGAAACCGTCATATCATAGTCGCCAAAGGGACTTCCCAAAAATTTCATATCGGCTTCATCAAACTGACCGTCATTATTGACATCGTTCCTTTTGATGTCACCTGGTCTTTTACCGTATCTGGCCGCTTCCTCAACCTCATCGGTACCCCAAGTCCCCAATCGTTCAACGCCTATAAAAGATCCCATTGGTTTACCTACCCTCAATATTGTGGCATTGCCCAAAAAGCCGGAGGATATTACATCTGCATCGGTTGCACCAAGTTTAAGAACCTTGTTCCTGTTCTTTGAAAATACCGCTCCAATGTTCCAGTTAAAGTCGGCGTTTCTAACTATATCACCTGATAAAGCCAGTTCTATACCCCTGTTCTGAACACTTCCAATATTGGAGGTAACCGTGGAATAACCAGAAACCGTGGAAACCGGCACATTGAACAGAAGATCTGTGGTTTTCTTGTTGTACCAATCCGCTGTAAGGGACAAACGATCATTGAACATCCGGATATCTGTCCCGATGTTGAGCTGGGCCGTTCGTTCCCATTTCAAGTCAGGGTTCGGTGCCCCACCAATACCTGATCCCTTAACAATCTGGTTGTTCAGGTTTATGGTATAGTTCCCAATAGTACCCAAGGAAGAATATGGGGCAGGCGAATTACCTGTTATACCATAGCTTCCCCTTAGCTTAAGAAAGGATACCAGTTTTGAAAGGGATTCATTTTCGGCAATGAAGTTTTCCTTTGACACCACCCATCCCAAGGCACCGGAAGGGAAAAAGGAATACTTGTTATCCGCACCGAAGACAGAAGAACCGTCATATCGGGAACTGAAAGTAACCAAGTATTTCTCATCGTAAACATAGTTCAACCTTCCAAAAAAGGAGTTTAACGAAAATGCACTGTATGCCGAACTGACCGTTGGTGGTTGGGAACCTACGCCCAAATTGTAATATTTAAAAAACTCGGTCGTGTACCCTGAAGAATTGGCCCCCAGGTTATGGGTATCGGAAGAAGACCATTGGGCACCCAACATTGCATTGAAATGATGTTTCTCGTTGAAGTACTTATCGTACGTGAAGTAATTGTCCGACGTCCATATGGTAGTTCTAAATGTGCTGCCATTAGCACTTCCTAAGCCATTCCCGGAAATGTTCTTATAGGTGTTCCATGAATAGCTCAGGTTATTCAGGGTTTCATTGGTATAAACCGATTTAAACTCCAACCCCTCGTAAAGCTTGAACTGTGCAAAACCACTAAAACGTAAATTGGATTCCCTGACCGGTGACTCTCCCAAGGAATTATTGGATAGGGCCACGGGATTATTCCCCTCAAAATAATAAATATCAGGTTCGCCACTGGTATTATAGCCCCAGTCCCGGAACGTGGCAAAACTGCCATCAGGGAACTGAACTGGTAAAATAGGAGGGGTCTCAATCAAGGTACGGGACAAGTTGAGTCCGCCTATACCTAAATTACTCCTTATCTGTTGTGTTACGGACCAACCGTTAAGCTCTCCGCCTACCGTTAGCCAATCACTCAAATCGTATTCCACGTTTACCCTGTATGTGGCCTTCTTCTGGTAATCTGATTTGAACAGCCCTTGTTCGTCATTGAGTCCCAAGAAAATTCCAGTACGGGATTTTTCGGTTCCATTGGTTATGGACAAGTGATGGTGCGTTGAATATGCCGTCCTCAATGCTTCATCTTGCCAATTGGTATTATAGATCGGATCGTTGTTCTCATCAAACAAAAGGGGGTAATCATCATGAAGCCTTGGTCTTATGACCTCGTCATATGAGCCTCTCGCCGGATCGTATTCCCACATTCTTTTGAAGAGTTCCATATAGCCGTCGGCATCCAACATTTCTATTTCCCTTGCGGCAACACCAATACTTAAATTACCATCATAGGTAACATTGAAACCTCCTTCTTTTCCTTTCTTTGTAGTGAAGAGAATAACCCCATTAGTTCCCCTCGCACCATAAATGGCTGTGGCCGAAGCATCCTTGAGCACCGATACGGAAGCAAAGTCCGAAGGATGGTAACCGTTAATATTGTTTGTGATAACGCCATCTACAAGAATCAAAGGCGTATTGGACCCGTTTATCGAAGAAAACCCCCTGATGTTAAAACTCAAATCCCCTCCAGGGTTCCCATTATTGTTATAAATGTTCAATCCAGGGACCTTGGCCTGAAGGGATTGAAGTGGGTTTGTGGTCACGCGCTCCTCGAGCTCGCTCTCGGAGACTGTACTGATGGCACTGGTCAAGTCGGAACGCTTAACGGATCCATATCCAACAATGACTACCTCGTCCAAACTGGCTACATCCTCTTGAAGGGTGATTGTAACATTGGTCTGTCCATCCATGGGCAGCTCTTGGGTCACGTAACCCAAATACGAAACCACCAAAACAGCACCATCATCCACCTTAATGGAGAAATTCCCGTCGAAATCCGTCTGAACACCATTGGAAGTTCCTTTTTCCACTACACTTGCCCCTGGCAAGGGATTTCCGTCACTATCGGTCACAGTACCTCTAATAGTGATGTCCTGTTGACCCTCACGGCCCTGCTCTCTTTCTAAACTTAATGCATTATTAAAGTCCAAAGGACCTAGGAACGATTTGGGCACAGCCGCCCAAATCCCTTGCAGAAACCCTATGGAAAGGTATGCAAGGAAAATACAAGTTCCCTTTTTAAAGGATACGAATTGATTTAGCATAATTTCTAATTGTTTGTTTGTTAAAATTTAATTTGCTTGGTGACAATTCGGTCAATAGATTGATTTTGACCCAATTGTTCTTTTGGTTCTTAGTTTATTTCCATCCTCTATTGTTTAACATGTTGAACGAACGTTTCCGTCGACACGATCCATAAAATCCAAATCATTTAACTAAACCGGTTTAGTTATTGTTTAAATTTTTATAATCATGCCCCACAGGACTTCCGTATTTTAAAATTCGTGTCAAGTACTATTCTTTTATCTTTAGTTTTTATCATATGATCACCTTTCATTTCATCAACCAATATGTCCACGGCGAGATCCCCAATTTTTTGAACGGGTTGTATAACCGCTGTTATAGGAGGATTTACCAGATCAAAAGCCGACATTTCGGAAAAACTGGCTATGGCCACCTCATCCGGTATCTGTATATTCAGTTCATTGAGTGCCCTTAACCCCTCACGTGCCAAATAGTGCGTTGAGAACAAAAGGGCATCCACCCTTTTCTCCGGAGTTGTAATGGCCCTTATCATTTCTGCCATATCGGTAACATAGGTTTTTTGATCCAGTTCGGATACAAATCGACCATCTTGTTCCACCCCATGGTCATCCAAGGCCTTTATATATCCTAACAATCGTTGCTGCATGGCATCCAAATCGGATTTTATCGTAACAAAACCTATTTTTTTCCTTCCCAAATCCAATAAGTGTTTGGTTGCATGATATATTCCACCAAAATTATCGACAATGACATAATTGGTATCCAAATTTGGATAATGCCTATCGATTAGAACAAAGGGGAAATCATTTTCCTGCAACCTTAGGATATCCTTCTCATTTTTTTGAGTGGAGGATATGATCAAACCATCTACCTGTCTATTCAACATAGATTGTATCAATTTAGATTCCTTTTCCGGTTTCTCATATGAACTACTAAACACCACCGTATATCCCATCTCCATTGCCCTTGCCTCAACAAAACCTGCTATCTGCGCATAGAAAGTATCCGAAATATTAGGGATTATCAAACCTATCGTTTCACTTTTCCCCCTACTCAGACCACGTGCAAGTTGGTTTGGCACATAATTATATTTTTTGACATAAGCAATGATCCTTTCCTGGGTTTCCTTGCTTATCTTATTCTCGTCCCCTTTATTGTTCAGCACCAGCGAAACCGCCGTTTTGGAAACATTAAGGTTTTTGGCAATATCTTTTAAGTATAATTTTTTCAATACAAATTGTAATGTGGCCTACCAGCCTATATTCTTCCAAAGATAATTCAAGTCCACATCATTCGCATCCTTTGGTTTTAACTATCCCCCAGGGATACATATTTGATAATTTAGATTCTACTAAATCGGTTTAGTATTTGATCAAAAATATATAATTTTATGAAAACTCAAAAATTTTGCTAAAATTTAACATTTTCACTTTGGAGGATACTTATCCATGGAATTTGTCATTTTGTTCTTGAGCGCCCGGTCAAAGTTGTATCCGTTATTCGGCCCGAGCAGAAAAAGTACCTGCCCTCTCGAAGTTACCAATACTTATAAAACAAGATCTGATCCATACAGTGCCAATGCCATACTTAGTAAAGAATGTCAATTAAAAACATAAACCAAAACATCGATGTTTTTCGATATTCACCTATTTCAATCAAGAACTATTTTTACTAATTTTTTGCCGTTTTATGGATTTTGAACAAGATAAATTGTATTTTCGATAACTAAACCGATTTAGTTATTAATGAAATAAACGCCATATGAAAGTGATTTTACGATTATGTATCAGTTTTTGTTTGATTCTTTCGGTCTCCTGCCACAATTATAAAACAGAAGAATTGGTTTCAGTGGAGCAATCAATCCCCGATTTGATCGACTACAACTTTCATGTGCGTCCCATTCTGTCCGACAAGTGCTTCGCATGCCACGGCCCTGACAAATCCAAACAGGAGGCCGGGTTACGTTTGGATATCCGCGAGGAAGCCTTAAATGAACTCAAACAAACACCCGGAAATTATGCCATTGTACCCGGAAAACCAGGTAAAAGTGTTGTATTTGAGCGTATCATGTCCGCAGATCCCGAAATGGTAATGCCCCCGATCGAATCCCATTTGGAACTTACCTCAAGAGAAAAGGCAATTTTGGCCAAATGGATTGACCAAGGAGCCGAATATGAAGAACATTGGGCATTCCAACTTCCTAAAAAACAACCGGTACCAGACATCAAGTACCCCGGGGAAGCTTACAACGAAATTGACCATTTTGTATTGAAAAAACTGAGGGACGAAGGTCTGGAATTCAGTCTGACGGCCAATAAGGAGAATTTGTTACGGAGATTATCCTTTGATCTTACCGGTCTACCCCCAACTCTTAAAGAATTGGACCAATTCATTTCTGGACAAAAGTCATATGAAGATATGGTCGACCACTATTTGGCTTCCGATTCTTATGGTGAAAAAATGGCCACAGCTTGGTTGGATCTGGCCAGATATGCGGATACCCACGGTTACCAAGATGATGGTCCAAGAAGGATGTGGCCCTGGCGGGATTGGGTCATTAATGCTTATAATGATAACATGCCATACGACCAATTCATCAAGTGGCAGCTGGCAGGTGATAAATATCCGAACCCAACTCTGGAGCAAATGATAGCCACCGGCTTTAATAGAAATCATCTTATCAATGTGGAAGGGGGCATTATTGCGGAAGAGTATCGGGTAGAGTACGTATTGGACCGGACCAACACCTTTGGCAAGGCCTTCTTGGGCCTAAGTTTTGAATGTGCGCGATGTCATGACCATAAATATGACCCCATTTCACAAAAGGACTACTACAGTACCTCTTATTTTTTCAATAGTGTTGACGAAATGGGACAGGGACAACGAGACTTCCCCGAAGTTCAGCCCCCATCGGTACTCTTGACCACAGAAGAGAAAGATAAGGTCCTTTTGTTCCTGAAAAACCAGACCGAGGAATCGAGAAAAAGCTTGGAAAACATTGCCCTATCATCTGCCGGGGACTTTAAGGGTTGGGTGAACAAGGTAAACCTTAAGGATTTGTTCAATGCCCCTTTGGTTGAGCCTGTGGAGAGCTATCCCTTTGAGGACTCCAAAGAATTCAAATCTATTGAGGGTATAGAGGGTAGAGCCGTTTTGTTTGATGGTGGAGGCGGGTTGTCTTTTCCTGGCAAAATGGATTTTGAACGCTACGATCCCTTTTCCTATTCTTTCCATATAAAACCTCCTGAACCCAATGGAACCTTCAACTTCTTTACCAAATCCACAGGTGAGTTTGGTGGCTTTCGGGGCATCGAGATGCAACTGGTAGACAATAGGCTCGAGTTGCGGATGTCCCACAGATACCCTAACAACGCTATCAGGGTCAGAAGTTGTGATCCCCTTCTTCCCGAGCAATGGGCCCATGTCGGTGTAACCTACGATGGTTCAAGCGAGGCTAAAGGTATACGGATTTTCATCAACGGGAAACTGCAGGAATTTGAAGTCTTAAGGGACAATCTTTATAAATCCATTGTCCCCTACCTCAACAATTCAAATGGGACATATGGCATTGTTTTCGGATATCAGTTCAATGCACAAGGCTTCCCCAATGGTGCCCTTGATGAATTCAAAATTTTCGATGTGGAACTCTCACAGTTTGAAATGAACCTCTTGGCCAAAAACAACGACTATAAAGAACAATTAATGGCTCTTCCAAAGGAAAATCTTAAGCAAAATGAACAGCTCAAGGAATTCTATCTTCTAAGGAAAAGCAAAGAGATGGAGACTGAACGTGAGCAACTTGCCCTAGCTAGGAAGGCGGAAAATGATACGTTATCCGGCATACCTGAAATCATGGTGATGAAGGACATTCAAGACAGTGTCCGAACAACATATGTCCTCGAACGAGGTAATTATGATTCCCATGGCGAGCAGGTGGGACCCGGTTTACCAGATGCCCTGATGTCAACTTCCGTTGTACAGCCCAAAACAAGGATGGAGTTGGCAGAATGGGTGGTGAGCAAAGAAAACCCCCTAACCTCACGGGTCGTCGTGAACCGCCTGTGGCAAAGTCTTTTTGGCCGTGGCCTTGTGGAGACCTCCAACGATTTTGGGAGTCAGGGAAGCTTACCAACACACCCAGAACTTTTGGACTGGTTGGCCATTGATTTCATTGAATCCGGGTGGGACGTCAAACGGATGATCAAACAGATTGTCATGTCAAAGACTTATCAGCAATCCTCAAAAGCAAGTCCAGAACTCTTGGACAAAGACCCCAACAATGAACTCCTGGCCAGGGGTCCCAAGTACCGATTGCCCGCCGAAATGATCCGGGACAACATCCTCGCGGCAAGTGGCCTGTTAGTGGAAAAAATAGGGGGACCTAGTGTTAAACCCTATCAGCCGGAAGGTCTTTGGCAGGAAAAAGCCTCATTTGTAGGGGAAAATAAATATGTGCGAGGTACCGGTGATGACCTTTATAGGCGGAGTCTTTATACCTATTGGAGACGAACGATACCTCCGCCATCGATGATCACCTTCGACGTTCCCGATAGAAATATGTGTACGGTAAGACGACAATCCACCACTACTCCACTTCAACCCTTGATAATGCTCAATGGCCCGGAATACATGGAAGCCGCAAAGGTCTTGGCAAGCCGGGTGGCTGAATCGGAACATGAAAATGTGGAAAATCAGATAACAAGGGCATTTAGACTTTTAACCAGCAGGCTTCCAAAGGAAGAAGAACTAGAAACCCTGCTGGAACTTTATACCAAAGAAAAAAGTCGTTTTGAACAAGAGTCCGAGGAAATGTCACAACTTCTGGATATTGGGGATTACAAATTGGACACTAAAGAGCAAAATGCCAATATAGCGGCACTGACAGTGGTGAATAACATCATTATGAATTTTGACCCTGTTTATACTAAATATTGATCACAATGGAAAAAGAAGAGTATATTATAAAAGGTTTGGGGAGACGGGATTTCTTGGGCAAGATGGGAATGGGACTTGGTTCGGTGGCCCTTTGGTCACTTTTGAACCCAGTTGATGCCCTAGCCAAAACGGGGCTAAAAGGAGGGTCCGGTGGTGTCCTTCAAATGCCACATTTTGTTCCCAAGGCAAAAAGGGTGATATATCTATTTCAAAGTGGCGGACCGGCACAGCAAGATCTCTTTGATTATAAACCCTTGCTCAGGGAACTCAATGGACAGGAGCTACCAAGCAGTGTTAGACAAGGACAAAGACTCACCGGAATGAGTGCTTTTCAGAATTCCCTTCCTTTGGCCGGTAGTCACTTCAACTTTAAACAATATGGAAAAAATGGCATGTGGGTGAGCGATCTTTTGCCCCATACGGCCAAAATTGTGGATGAGCTTTGCTTTATCAGATCAATGTATACCGAGGCCATCAATCACGATCCGGCCATCACTTTTTTTCAAACAGGTTCCCAGCAACCTGGCCGACCATCAATTGGTTCATGGTTGAGTTACGGATTGGGCAGTGATAATGAAAATCTTCCTGCATTCTCCGTGCTACTGTCCAGGTCTCACCCTTTTGGTCAGCCACTATATTCCAGACTTTGGGGCAATGGTTTCTTGCCATCACAGCACCAAGGGGTACAGTTCAGATCCGGAAAAGACCCGGTACTTTACTTGAACAATCCCCATGGAATAACAAAACAAGCAAGAAGAAATGCCCTCGACACTCTTGAAAAGCTCCATACCTTGAACGAGGATCATCTTGGGGCCCAGGAGTTGAACAGCAAAATCAGCCAATATGAGATGGCCTATAGAATGCAGACCTCTGTACCGGAGGCCATGAGTATAACCAAGGAACCAGATTATATTCTGGACATGTACGGCCCGGAAGCCAGAATTCCGGGTACTTATGCCTACAACTGTGTTCTGGCACGCAGGCTTGTTGAAAGGGATGTCAAATTTGTTCAATTGTATCATCAAGGTTGGGACCAACATGGCAATCTCCCTACTGATATCCAAAGACAATGTAAGAGCACCGATCAGCCATCCGCTGCCCTAATATTGGATCTAAAACAGCGTGGATTGCTAGAGGATACACTGGTGATCTGGGGAGGAGAGTTTGGTAGGACCAGTTATAGCCAAGGAAGGCTTACAAAGGAGAACTATGGAAGAGACCATCACCCCAGGTGCTTTACGATGTGGATGGCAGGTGCCGGGGTAAAACCGGGTTATATCCATGGCCAAACCGATGATTTTGGTTATAATATTACCGAAAATCCGGTCCATGTACACGATTTTCAGGCTACGCTCATGTATTTGCTGGGCATAGACCATGAAAGACTGACCTATAAATTTCAAGGAAGAAGATTCAGGTTGACAGACGTCCACGGATCTATAGTGAACGACATCCTATCATAACCTATACTTGATTATGGACATAACCGGCTTCATAGGAAGATTGCACCCACTTTTGGTTCATTTACCCATCGGATTTCTCACGTTGGCCCTACTTGTTGAATGGTTTATGGGGAAAAATCAAGGAAAGTCCCAGGTAAAGGTCATCATGTTCGTCCTTGTCCTTGGCGCCCTGTCCTCCATTGTGGCGGCCCTATGCGGATGGTTTCTGGCCAATAGCGGAGGATACGAAAACAATACCTTGGCCTGGCATCGTTGGCTCGGAACATCCATATGCCTGTTGGCCATTGTGGCTCCATTTGCCAAACATTACAAGCAAAAAAAATCCTATCGCTTTATATTGGTAGCCATAGGGGCGCTGCTTTTTGCCGTTGGACATTTTGGGGGGTCCTTAACCCATGGCTCCGACTATTTATTGCAACCACTCCGAGGAGACAAAGGAGATGGGTACAGCAACGTACCAGAGGCTAAAAACCCAGATTCATTGATTGTTTTCCAGCATTTGATCCGTCCTATTTTAGAGCAAAAGTGTTATGACTGCCATAATACGGAAAAAGATATGGGAGGATTGAACATGATGACCTATGAAAAACTTATAGCGGGGGGCGAACACGGTGTAGTGATCGAAAAAGACCCATGGTCGAGTGAGTTGATCAAGCGGGTGACCTTACCATCCAAAAGCAAGTACTTTATGCCTCCGAAAGGCGCCCCTTTGGATTACAATGAAATCAGTATTTTGAAATGGTGGATAGAACAAGGGTTCGACTCCATCAAAAGTGTAATGCAAATGAAACCCGATAAAAACATAGCCCATATTTTGGCCACAGTCTATAAAGTAGATACAAGTCCAAAGACCTTCTTTGAAAGGACCAAGGTAGATCCAATGGATGAATCTGTATTGGATTCCCTGACCGGAATGGGATGGCAAATTAAGCGGATTGCACAGGACAATCATTTTGTTGAAGTTTCACATAGATTCGACACCCCTCTTTCCAAGGGTAGTCTTTCGGTTCTTGGAAAGATTAAGGACAACATTACTTGGCTGGACCTGTCCGGTATAAAATTGACCGATTCGGATATGGATGGCATTTCAAAGTTCAAAAACGTGACCAAATTGCATTTGAACGACAATGCCATAACCGGACAAGGGCTCCGGGCCCTATCTGAACTGAAAAATCTTGAGAGCTTGAACCTGAACAATAACCCGTTGTCAGTGGAAGATCAAGATTGGATAAAACCCCTGACCTCCCTTAAACGAATTTACCTTTGGAAAACGGATATTAAACCGGAATACATAGAGCAGATACATAAAACTTCTCCTGAACTTCAAATCATTCTATAACAAAAACAATATGTCCACTCAGAACCCAAAAAACAATCGGCGCAAATTTCTTAAATCTTCGACCTTACTAGCATCCGGAACTGTGATATCCCCTATTCTTGGAAGTTCCTTTGGAAATAAGACAAATGGGAATGAAAATCCATTTTCAAACCATGGTAAAATTATAGGTCATGGTGATTTTAAGTATCGTATCAACAAAGAATGGGGCATACAGGACCTAGATAAATACCCCGTTATGGATTGTCATGAGATGGTTCAGGACAAAGCCGGTCGTCTTTTGCTGCTTACCAACCATCCGAAGAACAACATGATCATATATGATAGATCCGGCAAGGTATTGGAAACATGGACCCTTGGTCTCAAAGGAGCCCACGGGCTAACCATTTCAGAAGAAGGTGGTGAAGAATTCCTCTACATTGCCACCACTACTGATCATAAGGTGTTTAAAACGGACATAAAAGGGAATATTCTTTTGGAACTTGATTATCCCAAGGAAACGGGCAAATATGATTCTCCCGACAAATACCTTCCAACAGAAACTGCCATTGGCCCAAATGGTGACATTTATGTATCAGATGGTTATGGCCTTGATTATATCATGCAGTACAACGCTAAAGGAGAGTTCATTCGGTTTTGGGGAGGAAAAGGTGATGGAAAAGACAATTTCGACTGCTCCCATGGCATAACACTGGATAATAGGGACAAAGAAAATCCTACCTTATTGATTACCTCAAGATCCAAACAAGAATTCAAGAGGTTTTCACTAGATGGACATCACATAGAGACTATTCCTCTGCCCGGTTGTTGGATATGTAGACCCGTTATTAAAGGTGAGCATCTATATTTTGCCGTTCTGGTTACAAAAACTTGGGGAGCATATGACGGCTGTGTTGCCGTCTTGGATAAGGACAACAAGGTGGTGTCCTTGCCAGGAGCGTCCGATCCAATTTATGAGAATGGATTATTGAAAGCACCTGATTATGATGATTTTTCATTCTTGAACCCTCATGATGTTTGTATTGATGATGATGAGAATATTTATGTCCCACAATGGATGTCAGGAAGGACCTATCCATATAAGCTTGAGCGGCTACACTAAGTTTTAAAATTTTAAATTGTCGTGGGTGAGATGCAAAACATTATATTTTGTAGGGAAAAGCTAGGCCCATTTTGTGCATCGGGTTCAAGAAGAGGGTACATATTTGTATGGTTGGGAAGTAGATATTTTAACCTTTGATATTCGCCAAATTGATAATTACCCACCAAAATAAAATCCCTTTGAACTATTTTTAAATTATTACGTTTTTGACAATGGAGATAATTGATACTATTTACAACGAAATCATTGGCTTTTTAGGAATTTCAAAAGCTTGGGAAATTTTACAGGAAGGAAATTATAGTGCCTTTAAAACCTTTGACGGCATAGTCTCACTTATTTATCCCATCATCCCCTTATTATTAATACTGGAATTTATTCTGGGGCTTATCTACAAAAAGCCGGATACCAAGGTCTACAAGGTCAACTTCTTGATTTATCTGTTCAACAGATTTGTTGGTAGGTTCATAGCCATTGCCATGGTAACACTATGTATTGGGCTATTTCAAAAATATGCCCCTTTTCAGACCAAAATGACCTGGTATTGGTTCATTTACGGCTATATCATTTGGGAATTTGCACATTTTCTATACCATTACTGGGGGCATAAGGTACGGCTTCTCTGGTGCCTTCATTCCACCCACCATGCCGCCGAAAACATGAACCTTTCCGTAACCTATGCCCATTTCTTTTTGGAGGCCCCCTATGCCGATACCATCAGGACCACTGTCTGCATCCTATTGGGTGTACAACCAGAGCTTTTGTTTTTGATTATGTTTGTTGACGGAACATATGGTGCCTTTATCCATGTGGGTGAAAATATGATTAAGGATGCCAGATTCGGGCCCTTGAACAACTTTATGCTTACTCCATCCCACCATCGTGTACACCATGCCAAAAACCCTTTGTACATGGATACTAACTTTTGCAATCTCCTGAATATTTGGGATCGTGTTTTTGGCACATACCAAGAAGAAAAAGAAGAGATTAAAATAGAATATGGGATTACCAGGGAAATGGATTCGGGAAACTTTCTGAACGTTTATTTTGGAGAGTTCATTGCCCTTTTCAAGGATATTATGAAAGCCCCAAGAATAAAGGACAAGCTATTGTACATTGTTATGCCCCCGGGGTGGAGCCATACGGGAAATCATAAAACATCCAAGGTAATAAGGACAGCATTTTTAAATAAAAACTACAATGTTGTAGAACAAATAAAATAGGCACATTCTCGGTCTAAATTATCAGGTAAGTAGATGACAATGTCCGAGTAGGTCTTCTAAGACTACGAATACTTAATTGTACTCTTCCAGTGAATCTTAGCAAACATGGACAAAAACAATAAAGACAGGTCACAATGTGAAATCTACGATTACCCGAAATCAAAGTCAACTAACTAATGTACTGAGCCGGGCAAATAGAGGACTTCCAATAATGGTGAATGCCATTTAACCACTCAAGAAGTTCTAGCCCTTCTTTTTAATGGTTTTATTTGATATCAGATGAATGCATAAAAAATGAAAAGCACTGAAAATCATACGATTAACAGTGCTTTATTGTTGCCTATTTCTAGGCTAGTCGGGGTGGCAGACCTAATATAGGAAATACAACACACTGCATATTAATTACTTACAACATCTTTTGAAGCTTGCACACCTATTTGCACAAAAAAAACAAAAAAGAGCTTTTGAGGATATAATTTGACCTCTATTTAATTGTTTAAAATACAAAAAAGTTGAAAAAGAATCCATAATTAGAAAATCAGGACTTCAAATTGGCTTCTTTATCTGAATTTCGAATTGAAACAAATCAATTGTAACAGGTAGCTTATTTTTAAAATAGGAGCTAAAAAGATTACATTGCACATAAGTAGCTACAATTGGAAATTTATAAGAATGAATATACATGTCCTAATTGTTGACGACGAAAAAATTGCTAGAAACCGGGTACGAAAACTTTTGAACGAGATTCCCGAAGTCACGAAGATAACCGATAGTGCCAACGGTTCCAGTGCGATTAAAAAGCTTTCTGAAAACACCCCTGACATTGTCATACTTGACATTCAACTACGGGACATGAACAGCTTTCAAGTTTTGGATAGGGTCCATCTAAAAAATCCTCCCCATATCGTGTTTGCTACAGCCTTTGATGAATTTGCCATTAAAGCCTTTGAAATAAGTGCGGTGGATTATTTACAAAAACCATTCAATGATGAACGTTTTTTTGAGGCCATGAAGAAAGCCCTTACCCTTGTTAAATCACAAAACAAAGATGTGATACAGAACAACCTCAATAAGTTGCTGGCCCATTTTCCAGATTTACAATCCCATACAATACCCCAAGATGATAGGATTCCAATTAAAACTGGGACAAAAATCACTTTCGTCTATGGGAAGGACATCAAATATATCATTGCATCTGGTTATTACTCCGAAATCCATACCACCGAAAAGAAACAGTTACTAAGAGAATCCTTGGCCAATCTGATATTAAAATTAAATAGCGCAAAATTTGTGAGGATTCACCGATCATTTATCGTCAATACCGATTTTATTACAGAAGTAACAACCACCTCTTATGGAGATTTAAATGTAAAAATGTTTGATTCCAAGATCTTTAGGGTAAGTAAAAGTTACCGAAAGGATTTTATGGATAAAATGGGCATCTAGCATACCTATTCGAAGGACTCGAATTACTATGAACTTGAAATAGTTCAATAAGCAATAAAAAGCCCTCCACTTTCTGGAGGGCTTTTTGCATTAACTAAACTTGAGAACCCTAATTTTGATCTGCTGGAGTCAAATTTGGATTCGCATCAATTTCAGACTGTGGGATTTTAAAAATCCAATCATCATTTAGGGATGGTCTTTCTACTTGAAATGCTCCTTGGTAAAGCACAGCGGAAGCACCTGAACCACCATTGGCAGCATGATCGATGCCCTCATCCCATCGGATGTGATCGGTATAACCGAAACCTTCTCCCCACAATTCCAATCGTCTTTGGAACTTAATGTGTTCCATCATGGATTCCTGTGTATTGAATATGGTTACGTCATATGCACTGTCTCTTTCTTCACCCAACGGTCTCAATGCTTCCTGGGCACCGGGGATATCGTTCATCATAGCCTTGGCCTCTGCCTCGATCAAATACATTTCAGATGTTCTCATATAGATAACATCATCCGGTGCAATATCCGCTGGTATTGCATTCTTTAGCTTAAAATGCATATAGGGATGCAAGTTATAGGTGGTATTTATACCGTACGCCGCGTTGATTTCAGCTCTCCTTGCATTGAAAGCGTCCTGATCTGTATAGTTCGGATCATTACCGAATCCTCCTTGACCATTTGCTGCTGAACTATTGGTATTAGGTGCATCTATGATGAATACTTTCTTTCTGTAATCCGAATCCGGAATGGCATCGACCAACCTTCTATCCGCAATCTTAGGATTGTTTCTAATCTGGCTCCCATTAAATGTATTGCTGGCCAAATAGAAATAGGACCTAAAAAATGTGGTTTCAGCAGGAAGCACATTGCTTCCCCAAATCACTTCAGAAAGGTTATTGGTATTAAACCCGGACAACCAATCATCCTCATTCATCAAAGGAAAATTTTGTCGTGCCATTATTGCAGCGTCTGCCGCAGTCTGCCAATCTCCTTTGGACAAAGCCGTACGGGCCAAAAGTCCATAAGCGACATCAATGCTCAATTGGGACTTTACCTCTGGTCCTCCATTGGGTCTTCCTGTACCATTTTCAAAGGCCGCAATAGCTGAATTCAAATCGGATTGGATTTGATCATAAATTTCCTGTACCGTTGACCTTGGAGCACTGGTGAAAGGTGATTCGGATGAAAATAACAAGGGAACTCCGGGATCGGATGAAGGGTTCCCAATCAAGTATCCCTTGGCATAATGCTGTACCAAGGAAAGATATGCATAGGCCCTATAGGTATATGCCTGCCCCAATATCTCATTCAGCATTGGAGAATCCACCAATGAACCATCTGTACCTTTATTGATCAAAAGGTTGGCACCTGCAATAATATTGTACCGATGATACCACAATATTTCACTTGTAAATGACGTAGGAATCGTGTGCTCGTTCCATTGCATGACATCACGCCAACCTAAATTATTGGCATTTGCGGAATGTATAAGGTCTCCACTGATATTATCCCCCATGGGTACCCAAAAATGGTTATTCGCTCTTTCACTTGCTCCTCCAGGGAATATGGTTTGGGACTGGGAGTACAAACCACGATGCAGTCCATTTAATACCAGTTGCATATTTTCTTCATTGGCCAAGGCATCGGATGCAGAAATCGCATCAGTTGGCTTGGTCTCCAAAAAATCCTCATCACAAGAAGTCATGACAATTCCGAGGATTGCCAAAACCATTATATTTATTTTTCTATACTTCATCTTTTCTTTTTTTAAAATGTTACGTTCAACCCAACCGAGATAATCTTTGCAGGATTAAAGTCATTACCACTTGGTGTTCCCGAAAGATTGAATTGTGGGTTCAATCCTTTACGATTACTTCTCAAATACAGGTTTTCGCCAGTAACGGAAACCCTAAGTTGATCTAGTCCCAGTTGTTGTGCGATTTTACGATCAAAGGTGTAGCCAAGATTAATATTCTTGATTGCCCAGAATGAGGCATCTGTCAAGAACCGTTCAGATGCAGCTCTAACAATATTGGGATTACCCGCTTCCATTCTAGGAACATCAGTAATGTCACCTGGTTGACTCCATGCCTTCAAGATATCTGGGTGAAGTGATCTTCCAAAGGTTCCACTATGCATCATGGCCGCATATCCCAAGTCCAAAAATTTACCCCCTAGACCATAATTAACCAAAACATCCAAGGAAAAGCCTTTGTAACTGATGCTATTGGAAATAGACCCCAAAAGGTCAGGAATCGAACTGTCACCTGTATAGGCACGTTCGGTTGCCTGCCAATCATTTGTTGTGGCAATCTCACCATTGGCATCCAAAACCGGCACACTATTGCCTTCTTCGTCCAATTCATATTGCAAGAACAACTGATCTCCTGTATCTGGATCAACACCAGCGGTCCTAAGAATATAAAAATCAAAGAGTGAGCGTCCCTCTTCCCATCGTTGCTGTCCTTCTATAAATGGATCTGGCAGGCTCGTAATCTCATTTTTAAAAGTGGAGGCCTGTAATGCCAAATCCCACTTGAAATCATTTTTATTGATAAGATGTGTGGTCAATGCCAACTCCCATCCCGAATTGTACATATCACCAACGTTTGTAGGCACCTCATTCAAACCATTACTAGGAGCAATAGGAAGAAGATATAATAGGTCTGAGGAATTTTTCTTATAGTATTCCACTGAACCTTCCAAGAAATTGTCGAACAAGGAAAATTCCAAGGCCAAATCAAAATTTTCAATGGTCTCCCATTGCAAATCGGAATTTCCTATATCCGTGTAGATGATAGCAGGTGCGGCAGCATTTGCCGTAATTGAGAATCTTGCTTGGGATATAAAGTAATCGCCAAGATCATCGTTCCCTACTTCCCCATAGGATGCCCTTAGCTTCAAACGGTTGATAACCGATGAATTTTCCAAGAACTTTTCTTGATCGATTCTCCAACTTGCACCAATGGAATAAAACGTTCCCCATCGGGTATCTTTATTGAAGACCGATGAACCATCACGTCTAACGGAACCGCTTATGTAGTATTTATTATCAAAATTATAATTCAACCTTGAGAAATACCCTTCGATACTTTTCCTTGTTGAGGAACCTCCCAGGTTAACAATATTGGAAAAGTTATCGAACTCATAGATACCATTGGCCGCTTGTACGGTGGCCATTCCATTATTACTGCTAAATGTCCGATCAAAGCTTTCATGTCCCGCGGTAATATCGAAATTATGGTTTCCAAAGCTTTTGACATAGGTCAAAATTTGATTGAAATTTTCTACCTGTCTTCTAGATCTTGTCTCCCTATAGCGTCCGGTAGGCTGTGCGTCACCAATAGTTGCATTTTCATACTCTTTGTTCAAACCTTCATTGATATCCCTACCATAGTTGACCCGTGCGCTCAGTCCATCAAAAATGTCCAATTCAGCAAAGAACCTAAACCCATAGGTATTGTTCCTATTGCGCTCATCATTTAGTAAAAGCTCCTGCAACGCATGACGCCCTTGGTTGACAGGTCTCGATCCGATATTATAATCTGGGAACCCTTCCCCATTATCGAAAACAGGGTTTCCAGATATATCCGTCACAATATTCCCTTGCAAATCGTTCACATATACGGGGTATATGGAACCGATATTCTTTGCAAATCCAAAGGGATTTACAATACTATTTGTACCTGCGGAACTTGGAGCAGTAGCTTCGGTAATAGCAATATTGGCACTCCCTCCAAGGGTAAGATTGTCATTGACATCAAACTCCGCATTCAATCTCGTCGTGATACGATCAAATTTTGATTTGATGACAAAACTTTCCTCGTCCAAATAGGAAGCCGAGAAAAACACCTTATGATCGTCACCACCTCCGGAAACGTTGACATTATAATTTTGTCTCACTCCGGTTCTTGACATTACATCATACCAATCAAGGCTTTGATAAATCACATTGGCATTTGAGTTTAATCTGCCATCTGTTCCCACAATTTGGTCATTGGGCACATCAAATGGATTATATCCCAAAGCGTTGTTAATATTTGCTGAAGCAAAGGCGGGATCCCCTCCTCCTGCACTGGAATTCTTCAAAGCCTCCCACATGGTCTCGTAGTATTGACCTGGTGTCACTTCCGGGTAAAATGGAATAGCCGTGGAAACCAATCCATATTGCATGGAAGCATTTACCTGAACCCCTTCCTTTCTACCACTCTTGGTGGTGATGATCACGACACCGTTTGCCGCCCTTGAACCATAAAGTGAAGTTGAAGCTGCATCCTTTAAAATAGTGAAGGATGCAATATCTTCTTGATTGATGGTATTCAGTGAGCCTTCATACTGTACACCATCGACAATAAATAAAGGGTTGGTATCCCCATTTAGTGTTCCAACCCCCCTAATCACAATGCCAGGTGAAGAACCCGGTCCACGCGATGAGATGAACTGCACCCCTGTCGCCTTACCTTCCAGTGCAGCCACGGGGGATGTTACGTTCCTAATGGCTAAATCTTCTGCACCTACGATACTTGCAGAACCGGTAAAAGCCTCCTTTGTACTTGTTCCATAAGCGGTAACAATTACCTCATCAAGAGCTTGGGCATCCTCCTCCATTTGGACATCGATGGTATTGGAGGTACCTACTGTTCTTTCCACGGTCTTTTGCCCGATGTAACTAAACCGAAGCACACCACCCTGTGCAACACCAATAGTGTAATTCCCATCAAAATCTGTTTGGGTTCCCGTGGTCGTACCCACTACTAGTACCGAAACTCCCGGCAGCGGTTGACCCGAACCATCAGTCACTTGTCCGGATACCGTTTTTTGTTGCGCATAGGACTGGAATGCACACAGCAAAAGCCCTACACAAATAATCATGTTTCTAAACATATAGAGTTAGTTTTGAGTTAATGAAGTCATAAAAATATCCGTTCACCAAACAATCTTTTCACTCTTATTAATCAATGACCTTGTTTATGATCTGAACTAACTGTTAATTGAACTGAACAACCAAGAACCGTGTCAGAAAAACCAATAAAACATTGATTTACAACAAAAAAACCCACAACATATAGTTGTGGGTTTAAACTATGAAAGGTCTTCAGCTTTCATTGTAATGGGCATCCCTACATTCCCATGATATCCAAAATAAATTAGACAGGATGGTGTAGCATGAAATGGGATATGTCATTCACATTTTAATATGATTGAACAAAATCAATGATTAGATTCTTGAAATTCGTAGGATCGCTTATGTAGGGTTCATGGCTGGAATTTGGCAAGAGTTCAAAGAATTTATCCCCAACCGGGGTACCAAAATTGTCAAAAACAGCCCTACCTTCTTCAGGTACGATCAAATCATCATATCTACCCCAGATAAGCAAGGAAGGTAAGGTTATATTGGAAACTTCACTTATGAGGTTATCCCCTTCTGCATCAGCATTCAATTTATGATTGACAATTTCAAGATTTGTAGACAAAAAAGCTGGAAACGGATTATAGGAAGAAGCAAACCCTATCCCCAAATACTGTTTAATGGAAATACTGGATTCTTCTTCCGGGATAATGATCTGACCGGGCCATCCAATAAATTCCCTTAATTGGTTCTTTTGCTCCCTTGTTGTAATTACCGGGTTGGCATCGGCCCATTCCAAAGCGCTTGTCCAGTGTTCAAGCCTATTCCCTTTCCCCAATTCTTCCAGGGCAATATTCACCATAAAGGTCCTTCGGTATTGCCAACTCAAATCATAATCAAAGTTATAGGCACCATCCACGGAAATCCACCCATCGATTTTCGACTCTAAATTATCATCCATCAAATACTTGGCCCCAATATAGCCCCCAAAACTCGCTCCCATCAAATAAATACTGGGATTGTCATACTTATCCTGTAAGACCGTTACTATGGCATCCAGATCCCGTACATATTGTGCAACGGTCAAGGTGCTCTCATCAAAATTGCCTTGTGCATTTCCGCAACCTCTTTGGTCATAATATACCATGGCAAAATTTTCCTCCAAACCATCGGACCAATGGAACAGGTCTGCCCTTGCCACGTCCAAGCTAGTCGCCCCGGGACCTCCATTTATATAGATGATGAATTTCTTGGAACTGGTATTGCCCCTGACCAGCACCGGCAATTCGGTTCCTACAATTTTAACATGGAAGAACGTATCAGCCTCCGTATCCAATTCAAACTTTTCACAAGATCCCATAAGCATGGTAAGCAGCAATAGGGTCATATATCGTTTTAAGTCCATAATAGTCTATTTTAATTTTACGTTGATTCCCAGTTCAAGCATGAAGTATCCTACCCCTTTTGGAAAGTTTGGTGTGGCATAAAGGAATTGGGGCTTGACAAAAATTCCCATTGGCCATCCTCTATGTGATTTCAATTCCCTACCAAAAGTGACAAATAAATTTTTTGCCCAATAGTTATGCCCTGCATGGGTCTTCGATACTTCGCCTGTCGCATCCACCTCATATGTATTGGGTACAATAGTCCTCAAGTATCCCAACCCTGCCCCTATTTCAAAATAATTTCCTTTTGGATTTTGTCTTTTGAACTTCAGTTCAGGAATAGCCATCACCCCTGATTGATATCTCCGATGATAGTAAAACCCCACGGTCGGTGAGAGTTCAATTGATTTTTCAATGCGTCGCTCACCACCCCTTCTTCCAGATTTGGATTTTTCCCATTCGGTCAATGGGTAATCAAATGTTAGTTTTAAACCCGGATGGGTCACCATCTCCCCTAAGTATGAAACGGATATGGATTTGGGCATCATATTTTGGGAAAAGCAACCAATCGACGTGAACATCACCATCAACATAACGAAAAACTTAGCAGTACCACATACCTTCCATTGAAATTTGACCGGAACCCAACTTTCAGTTGTCGAAACACCCTTGTCACTTATCTTAACATATACTTGGTTTCCCTCATGGTAAACTTGAATGGCATCAAGCATCGTTAACCGCTTTTTATTCTTGACTTCCATACCCTATATGCTCTTTTTATAACGATTTGAACCTAGGTTAAAAACACCTATTTTGATTCCCAACCCAATTGAAAATCCATTGATGTTACTCAAGGAAGCATTCCTTAAATCAATCGCACTGGTAAACCGATATTTGACCCCGGTTTCCAGTTGCAAATACCTTGATATATTGAATAACAGGCTGATGCCGGGTTCAACAAGGAACACTTCATCAAAATCGTCTTGATTGCGATGTCGATCAGTTCCTTGTTCGGTATAGAAATTATCAACAAATCCAAAGGTTCCACCTCCTAAGAGAATCGGAAAGGAAACATTGATATTTGAACCTCCAAAGAGGATGGGTTCCACATGAAGTCCTCCATATACCCCAATCAGATCGTTATTGTCCGATAAAGCGGTAGCATACAAGGTTTGCTCTGAAAATAGAAAGATGGCCCCCAGTCCTATTTCCAATTTTCGATTGGCCACATAGGCCAATTTCAACCCTCCCAAATAGGCATTTTCATTATTTAGTTTGCCAAAACCCCCATTGATTCCCAAATAGACCCCATGGACAATATTGTTCCTGTCGTTAAACTCCAAAAACTCTGTGGTTTGAGCCTCCTGCCCATGAACCATAAGACAAGAAACTACCATAGCCATGACAGCTATTCCTGTTCGTTTTTTCATTGATAATAGATTTAAATGATTATTTACTTCTAAGGACAAAAGTCTGATCCGAAGGTTGCATCACTGGAAAATTAGTCTTCCAAAAGCTTTACGATTCCCTTCTTGCCCTCCACTCTGATTGTACCAAGACCTTTTCCTCCGGACATCGCTATAATCCTACGCTGGCGGCGGGGTCCAGACCGACCCTCAATGGTAGACTTTACATTCCCAAATGATTTAGGTATTCTCACCACGCCCTCTTCCAGTGTGGCTTCAAACCGGTAATCAAATTCCTTGGAGTGTATTATTATTTCGGAGGATTCTTCCCATAATCGAAGAGTCGCGGTCGTATCCAGAACTTCGAATAACTCCAAATCACTTACCTGCAATGACACATCCATCCTAAAGTCTAATTGCCGAATTTCGATATCCGTGAATTTTAGGGTTCCATTCAATTCCTTTACATGGTCCAAAAACAATTCATCCTTATTGGAGACCACATGAATTTCCTTTGACTCCTTAATTTCAATAGTAGAACCTGTTGAATTTAGCTTGACCAAATCTGAATTGTTAAGTTGGATGGAACCATGCTCTATCATCAGGTCTGCAAGACCTATATACTGAGCCTTTAGTTTCCCATACTTCAGATCAATATTGGCATAATCCAAGTCCGAATTGACCCAAATACTACCGTGTTCCATTTTAACGTTCAGGTGTCCCTTCCAATCTTCCACCATCAAATCCCCAAACCTATTTTGAACAGATAAGGTCAAACCCTTGGGCAACATCACGTTCAAATCGATATTTATTTTACCCGAACCATTATTAACTGACTTTCCCAACCCAAAATACTTGCTGAAAAAGCTATCACCAAGTTCCTCAATCACCGTCGAAACATTGATTTGATTGGCATTTTGCCCATCAACATCCAAACGAATTCGATCCATAAGGAGATTGGCATCCTTTTTTGTCTTGTCTGTGACGGTAACAGCCATAGTAATGAACACCTCATCCTTCTCCCATCCCACCAACTTGATATCACCATAACTGTTTTTGAGGGTCAAAGTACCTGTGCCCTTTATTTTGTGCAAACTATTGTCGCGACGATAGGCCTTTTCTTGGCCTTTCACCAAATTGGTGGTCACAAGCAGCATGACCACACAAAGCAATCTAAAGTACATAACCTTCATCTTTCTTAAGTTTTTGATCTTGTTCCTCCATTTGATCCAACAACTTCTCCATGAGTTCAATTTTCTTTTTATAAAGCTGTATGATTGCAGCAATGACCCGTTGATTATCCAGATTGATTTGTAGCTCGGCCCGAAGCTTTTCATATTCATCATCCAATACTTCCAACGATTTTAGAAATTCATCTTTGATGGTTTTGGATAGCCCTTGATGCTCCATTATCAAATGGGTTTGGTAATCGACCAGTCCCTGATAGTACCCATCTATCTCACGCAACTCACTAGACTCAAGGTCATTTGGAACTTCCCCAAAACCATTATGGAGAACAAAAAAAACTGAACATCCCACAAGTACCAACAAACTAGCCGCTATACGCCAACCGAAGGACCATTTGGGGAACATCATCCTAACATTCTTGTCATTGTCCAATTCTTGGGAAATAGCGTTCCATAGCTTATCCCTATCGGCTCGATGGGTTTCGAACAATTCCGTGTGTTTCCTAATATGTTGTTCAAAACGGTCCATTAGATTTGCTTTATTATTTTCATCAGACTTTTTTTTGCCCTATGGTATTGGGATTTGGATGTCGAGGTCGAAATACCCAAAATCTCCGAAATCTCATCGTGGTCATATCCCTCGATCAGGTACAAGGAAAATATTTGCCTATACCCATTGGGAAGCATTGAAATCCCTTTTACCACCTTGGCAATATCCACCAAATCAACCATTTCCTCCTCCTTTTCGGCATAATGCCCAGGGATTTCGGCATAGGAAACCCACTTGATCTTTTTAGTTTTGAGTTGATTGATACATTTATTGATTACAATTCGCTTTAACCACGCACCAAAACTACTTTCGTATTTAAAGGAGGGCAGGTACCTGAAGGCATCCGTAAAACCCTCTTGTACCATATCTTCCGCTTCTTCCTTGGAATCCATCATTCGCAATGCGATATTATACATGGCATCCACATATAATTCAAACAATTCCTTTTGGGATTTTCGATCCCCATGTTTGCACCTTTCAACAAGGTGCCTGTGCGTAAATCGGATATTTTCATCCATGGTTTGCTATAAGGACATTATTTTTCCGATGCGCATAACCTTAAAGACAAGATTGTCAAGCCATGGTTGCATGCTCCTATTTTTTTTGGAAATATTCATCTTTAGCAGATGTATCAAATACGGATTGTAGGAGTTTGATTTACCCAACACATGGGATACCCATAGTGAAAAACCAGATTCCATAGGTCATCTCATGAAGTGATCACATGCTTTTTCGAAGGCCTCCTTATACCCATCCGAAACATGGAACTCATTCCCATCCTTCATGATAATTTTGGTCAGGCTGATATTATTGACCAACTCTTTGATGTTATGATAATTGAGTATGGTTGATTTATTTATTCTGATAAAATTGTCGGGCAGGACTTTTTCAAGTTTTTTCAATGAAATGCGCAAAACCTTCTTTTCCCCCTCCATGATAAAATTGGCATAGTACCCTTCTGAACAGATATACTGAATAGTATCCCGTTTTAAAAAGTATTTTTTGACCCCTTCGGGAACAATCAAAATATCGGGCTCAGTGAACCTGGATGGGTTGTAGGAGTCTAAAATTTGATGATATCTCTCCTCGTCCATTGAGGTCGCCTTGGTCAGTGCTTTATTGAAGCGTTCCGCGTTAAAGGGTTTCAACAGGTAATCCATAACTCCAACATCAAAGGCCTTGAGCGCAAAATGATCGTATGCAGTAATGAATATGATACTACCGAAAAAATGCCCCTTTATGCCTTTGATCACACCGAAGGCATCCCCATCCTTCAATTGAATATCTATCAACAGAATATCAGGTTTGATCTCATTTACGGTCTGTATGGCCCCTTTCATGCTCATAGAAGTCCCCATCAATTCCAACATGGGATGTTCATTGATCATTTTGACCACTCTTCTTAAAGAGGGCCCCTCATCATCCACAACCACCACTGCATATTTTGTCATGGTAACAAGAGTTCATTGACCACCCATCCTTCCTCTTGGTATATCCTAAAGGAACAACGCTCCGGCCTATAATGCCTAAGGCGCTTTTTTACATTGGTAAGCCCAAAATTTTCACGGATGGCACTCAGTTTGGCACCATTGTTTCGAATCAATATTTTCTTGTTGCTTGACTCCACTTCGACGGTAATGGTCAATTTTCCAGTCATCCCTTTAAACCCATGTTTAATAGCATTCTCCACAATGGGCTGAAGGATCATGACCGGCACCAAAAGATCATTGGCCCTATCATCCATTTTCAGGACAAAATCCAATTGATCCTCAAACCTAATTTTTTCGATGCCCATATATTTTTGTAGATTATCCAGTTCTTGGGGCAAGGGCACCAACTTTCCAAAGTCCGCCCTCAGTGTCATTCGCAGAAAATCACTGAGGTTGATGAGCATGTCCTGGGCCTTTCCCCGATCATCATCCATTATGGACACAACACTGTTGAGGGAATTGAACAAAAAATGGGGCTGTAATTGATATTTCAGCAACTGAAGTTTTGAGATGCCAAGTCTGGTTTCCAAGTCCCTTTTTCGAATCACCTCACGTTTCAGGTTCCTGATAAATTCATACACATAAAGAATTGCCACTTGGAACAAATAATTTTTCAGGATGTTGTTGAAACTTACCAAAGCAAAATCCTTTAAGCGGGTTCCATAATTAAGGAATGTCCGTTCCACCAATAAGGAGTCAAATAAAAAGATCAACAGTAGATAAATTGATACATATAAAATTCCATGAACAACTAAAAGAGGAATCCTTATTTGTGGACGAAACCTAATTGAATAATCAAATACCGGAATCAAAAAAGTAAAAAGCATGAGAATCCCTGTAATGAAGCTCCCCAATGGATAAAGGTACACTTGGGCACTAGTCAAAGTATCGGGATATATCATTTTGGTCAGCAGTAACTGGGACAAAGTCAGCACGCCCAAAAACAGCCATAGGATGACAATCCATTTTATTCGATTCATATATTTTTCTTTTAAGCAAGATTAAATGGTTTAAGAGTTCAACTCCTCCTGAATTATGAATTCAAAAGATGTTTAGAAAGTTGAACCCACCTTGATTTATCAACATGTTCAATAGATAAAAGGCCAATAAGGCCAACATTTCGAGAAGCTTTTAGCTATGCAATGACTTTAAAAGGGGCAGTACCAATTCATGGACTGCCCCTTTACCAACTCAATCAAAAAATGCTAACTAACTATCTAATACAAATCCCAGAACAACTTCGTGCCTAGCTGATCTCCTCCTATCGCACTGGCAGCAGCTTCCCTATTGGCATTGTTCCTATTCTGTTCATCGATGGGATAGGTCAATCGAACCGGAATATCATCCAAGGTAAGTTGTGGTGCCTCATTTAGAACAGGATAATCAAACCTTCTCCACTGCAACCAACTCTCTTGCCCCCTATTAAAGAGTGCAATCCACATTTGGGTGCCTATTTTCTGTTTAAAATCACCTTCGGCGGTGGCATAGGCCACTTCAGGCTTAGCCAAATACAAAGCTGCTTCCTCATCTGTGAGTCCCCAATAGGTAAAGGATGCCCTTATGGCCTCATTATAAAATGCATCGGGTGTACCCCCTACATTAAACCCTCGAGCAGCCGCATCTGCCATTAGGAACATAATTTCTGAATAGTCCATGATATTCCCGGGAAGATCTGGTTCAGAGAAAAGGTCTCCGAAATGCGAAGTGGTATCAAAATCACCTCCAGCACCATATTCGCCACCCACAAATTCTCCATCAATAGCGTTTGAAAAGAAGATATCCCTTCGTGGGTCTTCCAAATCATTCAACGCATCTACAATGGTATTGGCCATGAAATAATCACTTCTTCCACTCAACACCAAATCGTTCCACAGTGGGTTGTTTGCCGGTGGAGCGTCAGCGTATAAGAGCACCGCATTGTCTTCGTTACTTTGAAAAACAAAACTGGAAGCTTCTTCCGCCAAGGTCTTGGCCATGGATTCATCCACATCGGACAAGGTCATGGCCAGTTTAAACTTCAAAGAGTTACCGAACTTGATCCATTTACCGGTATCGCCACCATAAATCAAGTCAGCGCCTCCAAAACTATCATAACCGGAATCCAGTGCTGACAATGCATTATCAATCCTCGACACCAGGTCCATATAAATTGTTGAAGCATCGTCATATTTGGGCGTAAGATTTTCACCATCAAGTGCCTCACTGTAGGGCACATCCCCAAAAGCATCCACCAATTGCCCTATAGTATAGGACTCCAACAATTCAATGATCGCCCATCTGTTGTCCTTGATTTTCAATTCTGTGGGAGAAACATAAGCACCAGGAGCTTCAAGCTCCTGTTTTGCAGTTTCAAAATCTATCAACACATCCCGATACAAGGTTCTCCAATAATTACTGGGAATAGTTCGACTCTGAAAATTATACTGACTCTGTTGTGTATAAATTGGGGATGACACATATTGGGTCAAAAATCGAAATATATTGTTGTTGATACTAATGGAGGAATTTATGTCCACCAAATTGCGTTGTGCATTCGAAAAGAAGAGCTCATCCGGTACATTGGCCGTTGGGTTCTTCGGGTCATTGTTCAATTCAGATAATTTCTCATCCTTGGAGCATGAAGAACAAAGGACAAGTCCTATCAATCCTGTAATGATATATTTTTTCATTCTTGTTTTCTTAAAATTCCAATTTTACATTCAAACCATAATTCTTTGCCGTCGGATAAGCACCTATCTGTACTCCTTGGGCATTTCCCGCACTAAACCCAGCTTCTGGGTCACTGTATTTCATATTCTTATGTATGATCCAAAGATTTGAACCGGTCAAGGCTATGGAAGCTCCCTGCACTCCTAATTTGCCCGCCAATTTATTTGGCAGGTTATAGGTCAAAGCAACTTCCCTTAGCTTTACAAAAGAACCATCTTCGACATGGTAGGCCTGTGGCAAGTCACCGAACAAACCTCCCGAATAAACTGCATCGCTGACATCTGCCAACTTTGTGTTAGGGCTACCATCCGGAGCAACCCCGGGAAACACATATCCTCCCCCATCTTCCAAATGGTTACGGATCGGGTTGCCCAAGGAATTGGTTCCGACCGTTTCCGGATAGATACCACTTCCAAAGCCATAATACGTATCCAACGAATACACATCCCCACCACTTCTTACGTCTATTAAGAAATTAAAGGAGAAGTTCTTGTATCTAAAACTGTTGTAAAGCCCACCTATCCAATTCGGGTTGGTATCACCAATTTCTTCATTGGTATCGGAATGTAAATAGGCCCCCGTATCTTGATCTACCACAGGTTTTCCATCGACATATACAAAATTGGACCCCCTTAAGGTACCATAGGGACGTCCCACTGTGGCGTTAAATGTAATACCGGATTGAAAGGATTGTACTTCAAAATTATCCACTCCATCAAACAGGGAAAGCACCTTACTTTGGTTCTTTGACCAGTTGGCCCTTACGTTCCATTCAAAATTATTGGTACGAATCGGTGTACCGTGGATGGACACCTCCAATCCTTTGTTTTCTATTTCCCCTGAATTCACATATTTTCTGCTATACCCAGTTGCAGTGGAAACAGCCACATCAATGATTTGATCAATGGAATTGGTCTTGTAAGCAGCAAAGTCAAATCCCAATCTATTCTTAAAGAAGGTAGCTTCAAGCCCCGCTTCAATGCTTCGTGTCTTTTCAGGCTTTAGATTCGGGTTTCTCAAGGTCGAGCTGACCGAAGCCAAATTCGTTCCTGCAAACGAACCATCATTGTTGAGCAAAACGGGACTCACCAAACTTTGAGGGGTTCCAAAATTCCCTACCTCTGCATAGTTCAATCTCAGTTTACCAAAATTCAACCAATTTGACTCCATCACATTGGAAAAAACAAAAGAGGTGGACACGGAAGGATAGAAAAAGCTGTTATTGTCAACCGGAAGTGTGGATGCCTTATCCTGTCTAGCGGTCACGTCCAGATAAAGGAAGTTCTTATAGCCCAATGACAAAGATCCAAAAACACCATCGACCCCTATCTTGCTAAAATCCTCAGATGGCGGATTTGGGGGGTTCAAAGAATTTGAAATTGCAAAAACGCCAGGCAATATCAATCCCCCATTGGTCTCCGCATATAATATTTCCGTGCTTGTCCTTCTGATATTCATCCCCAATAAACCTGTTACGCTGAAGATGTCGTTAAAGGTCTTGTTGTAATTTAAGGTCGCATCATAGTTCAATTCACTAAACCTCCTATTAAAGCTTGAAAAACTAGGGGTCCCAACACTACCTAAAGCAATGCGCTGTTCCCTAAGTTCGCTGAAATGATCAACGGAAACCCTAAAATTTGCGGATAACCAATCATTGATTCCATATTCCAGTCCCACATTTCCAAAAATTCGATTTCTCTGATCTTCTTGAATGTTCTTGTCAATGGTCCAATAGGGATTGTCCCAGTATTCAGGTTGTTGCGCATCCGGCGTTTTCCAGTTCCAGGTAATGTTCCTGCCTGTTTGTTCATAGGCGCGACGTAAATCCTCAAAATCCACATTTACGGCATACCATTGCCTAAAACTTGTCATTAAGTTCCTAGCATTGGCACCATCATAGCCTGTTCCGTTTCTTCCCTTTCCACGGGTATTGGTATAATTGGCATTGACAGTGACCTTTATTTGGTCCGAAAGCTTATATCCCATGTTTGCACTAAGGTTGTTCCTGACCACCTCACTATTGGGCACTATTCCATGTTGAATGCTATTGGAATAAGTAGTTCTGAAATCACTTTTTTCATTGCTTCCAGCAAGGGATATGGAATTGTTGTAACTAAAGGCAGTTCTAAAGAATGTGGATGGATCGTTCTCAGCAGCCACCCAAGGTGCTTTTTGTAGATAGGTGGGCAATTCTTCCACCAAGGCATTCCAATGGAAAACATTCAGATTTGGATCGAACCTTGGTCCAAAAGAAGCATCATCATTGTATCGTGGCAAGGGGTCTATGGTCCCGTCGCCATCAAGGTCCAAGGTGGTTCGAAAACCGCCTATAAAAGAGCCTGACTCCGTAGTCAAATCCCCGAAATACCCTTGTCCATATTCCTTTTGGTACTTCATAAAAGTACTTTTGTCCATACGGCTCACGGTAATTCCTGAATTCACGGTAATACCAAGATTTTCACCCTCTTGCCCACGTTTTGTGGTAATAATGATGGCCCCATTGGCAGCTCTCGATCCATATAAAGCGGTTGCGGCCGCACCTTTTAAAATATTTACCGATTCAATGGTGGATGGGTCGATATCCGATACCGGATTGCCGTAATCATATCCTCCTCTACCTCCACCAACATCGTTGTTTCCATTCCCATAGGTCACATCCAAATTACCGGGTTGGTTGTTTATGGGCACACCATCCACCACAAATAAGGCTTGGTTATCCCCATTGATGGATGTCACCCCACGAATGATCACATTGGTGGACCCCCCAAGATTGTTGTTTCTTGTAATGTTCACACCGGCTGCCTTACCCGATAACGAGTTGATGACATTATTCTCTCCGGGCACATTGACCTGATCCCCCTCGAGTTCGGTGGTGGCATACCCCAAGGATTTCTTTTCCCTGGAAATCCCCAATGCGGTGACCACTACTTCATCCAATTGCTCATTGGACTCACTGAGGACAACATCGATGATGTTCGAGTTCCCAACTTTGAGACTCTTGGTCGCAAAGCCAATATAGCTGAACCTAAGTTCCTGGCCCGTACTGGCTTGAATTGAAAAGTTTCCATCAAAATCCGATTGGGTTCCCACAGTGGTCCCAACCAAAACGATTGAGACCCCGGGTAAAGGGGCTCCGCTTTGATCCGTAACATTACCTGATACCGTTTTCTGTTGCCCGCGGGCCATTCCAATGGCCAACATAAATAGCAACAAGGCATTTCTGAAATTTTTGAATTTCATTTAGTCTGAGTTTATTTTTCGTTAGTATTCTTTTTTCTACCCAAGTCCCAAAGGACTTTGGAATACATCATTTTACTTGGGTGAATGCCCCAAAAAACTCAATTATAAAACACCTCTTCATGCATTGATATGTATCAAGTCTTTTTTGATATGTACAGATGCATCTGTGAAGTTTAAAATTAGCAGCAGCCCATATGGCCTAGGTAGGATCAGTAAAATGATCGATATGGGATCACTGGCATCAAAAAAGAAACGGTTGGTACCAAGGAGCCACGACATCGCCTTCAAAAGCTTATCTTATGCTTTCGAAAATGAAAGTGCCAAGGCCATTCCATACCATAATGACAGTTCGTTTCCAAAGCGGAGATGCCCTATTGATGGGAAGGTATTGTTCTCCTATAATGCAGCTTTTGGATAGCCTTTAATTTCAACTTTGTGACACCAAACTACACTATGCAACGCAATTTTATTTGTAATCCAGTTTCTCATTTCCGTTCATCGGAACATCTCCAAATTCCCGATATCAGGAGATACAAGATTTTTAAAATGAACAAATTGCACATCAATTACATTTAAAAATCATTCCAATGAGATCACACCTAATTTGCGTCTTCCTTTTATCCCTTTGTACCCTATCCTGTAAAAACGCGAACAACATTGATTTCCATCAAGATATCCAAGCTATTGAAAATGGATTGCTCCCCCCTATATTGGTAAAAGGGGACAGCGTGAAAGGCTTAAATTTAATGGATAGAATGCAACACCATAATGTTCCAGGGGTAAGTATCGCCTTAGTCGAAAATGGCAAACTTAAGTGGGCAAAAGGCTACGGTATCGCAAATTCAAAAACAAACAGTACGATAGATACCAACACCCTCTTTCAAGCGGGATCCATCAGTAAACCCATTGCGGCACTTGCCGCTTTGCAACTGGTTGAAAATGCTCAAATCACGTTGGATGCGGATGTCAATGACCATTTGATTGACTGGAAAGTGCCAGAAAGTGATTTTACAAGTACTCAAAAAGTGACCCTGAGGCGTTTGCTTTCACATACGGCGGGCACCAATGTCCACGGATTTCCGGGATACGCCCAAAAAGATACATTTCCTTCGATCACCGCAGTGCTGAATGGTAAGGGAAATACCCCCAAGATCATAGTGGACACCATTCCCGGTAGTATTTGGCGGTATTCCGGTGGAGGCTACACCATTGTAGAAAAATTGATCGAGGATATAAGCGGTCAACCTTTTGAACGCTATATGCACCAACAGGTCCTACAGCCCTTGGGCATGAACAACAGCACTTACGAACAGCCACTGCCTCCCCACTACCATAAAAATGCAAGTGCTGCATATGACACGGAAGGTTCCATGTTTGAAGGACAATGGTACAATCATCCAGAACAAGCGGCCGCAGGCTTATGGACAACCCCAACCGATCTAGCAAAATACTGCATCCAAATACAGGAAATCCTATCTGGTGCACCCAACGGCATATTAAAAAAACCAAGCGTGGAAGAAATGTTGACCGATCAAGGAAACGACTGGGGCCTTGGACCTTCCTTGGATGAGAAAAACGGTGCATTGGTGTTTAGGCATGCCGGCAAGAATGTGGGGTTTACGAATGAATTTATTGCGTATGCCCATCAGGGCAATGCCGTAATCATAATGACCAATGCGGATAACGGGGGCAAATTGATCGGGGAAATATTGCGTTCGGTTTCCGCATATTACCATTGGGACCTCAACAATCCATTGACCATCGAATTGATGGAGGTAAATGATGACGAACTTTCCCGTTTCACAGGAAAATATGTATTGGACTTTCAGGTCGCGGGGATTGGCGATTATCTGATCGATGTGGATTTGAAAGACAATTCCCTTAGGGTCACAGACCCCAACAACGGGGACATCAATATCTTGCGTCCCACGAAAAAATGGGAGTTCATGGATTTGGACAAAGGGGACAAGGTAACATTTCGACTGGAAAAGGACAGTATCGACATACTATGGAACAACAGGTTTCTTTTCCATAAAGTGGAATAAACCCTTTCTAAAACAAAGAATTCCAAACCAAATAACAACAGTGCACATCTTTATGAAAATCAAAATCACCCTCATTGTAATCCTTTTATTTTCCTTGGCGATCAAAGCTCAGGACAGGAAGTTGGATAGTACTGCAATTACGTCGTCCATCCATACCTATATCGAAAACTTTTTTGAAAACAATTTTGAGGCCATGAACAGCTCCCTACACCCCAGGTTGGCAAAAAGGGGATTCAACCCAGATGGATCCCTAAGTGAAGACTTCCCTCCCGGTAAACTAAAGGAACTCATGGCCACCAAACCTAAATTTGAATTAAGGCACCAACAGAACACCATCGATATTCTGGGTGTTTTTGGAAATATGGCAAGTGCCCGATTGCGCACGGGTTACCCCAATCAAAGATGGACCGAGTACATCCATCTGCTCAAGGAAGATGGACAGTGGAAGATCATCAATGTTTTTTGGGAGTTTTCCCCAAAGAATAATTAGACCCTAAGTAATCGAATAAATCAATTCCTTTAAGCTTGATCCCTATGACCCATAAAAGCTCCCTGCTGTTCTTGATCACCATATTCTCCATGGCCCCGTTCATTGGAAGGGGATTCCAATCACCGCCTTCATTGGACCACAATTTTCAGGAAATGGTCCAATCAGCTCTTGACTCCTTATATAATGAGGATGAAGATTTTGGTGGTGCCACTCTGGGAATCGTTCTTCCCAATGGCGCCTCACATGCTTTTGCCGTCGGATATGCCGATATGGATACCAAAGCACCCATGCGACCCGACCATATGATGCTCGGAGGCAGTACCGGTAAAATATTTGTTTCAGCGGCCATTATGCAACAGATCGAACAAAAGAACATCGAACTGGATAAAGACATTCAGTACTATTTGGGCGACAAAAAATGGTTTGATAGGATCCAAAACCATAAAAGCATTACCATCAGGAATTTAATGCAACATAGTTCAGGCATTTCAAGATATGTATTTACCGAAAGATTTCTTTCCGATGTTGCAAAGGATCCGGACAGGTTCTGGACACCACAGGAGTTATTGAGTTATGTATTTGACCTCCCACCCTTGTTTGAAGCAGGAACAGACTTTTCTTATTCGGATACCAATTACATCATCTTGGCCCTTGTACTAGAAGAAGTAACCGGAAAAACCCTTTACGAGTATGTGGATTCGAACATACTTGCGCCATACCGCCTAAAAAATGTTCAACCCCAATTATCCAGGAAAATCCCAAATCTTCCCACAGGATACAATGGCACAAAAGACCCTTTTTATCCAGGTACCGTCACCAAGAATGGAGTATATCAATACAACCTCCAATTCGAATGGGCCGGAGGTGGTTATGTGGTCAATGTCCTAGATCTGGCCAAAGCGGGGAAATTGATCTATGAGAACCAAATTTTCAAGGCAGACCTAATGCCTGAATTCTTGAAGGGCATTGACGCCAAAGAACTCGGTGGCCAATGGGGACTGGGCGTACATGTTTCACAAATCGAAGGGGTGACCACCTATGGTCACAGTGGATTCTTTCCGGGCTATATCACAAATATGGTCTACTTCCCGCGGAGCAAGGTTGGCATAGCCTTTCAAGTCAACGTTTCCGATAGGGAGCGACTGGGGCTTTATAGAAAACTGACCCAACTTGTCCCTCGGATCAATAAGCTGGCCCTCGGTCATCAGGAATAATTTACGCATCAATCATAATCATCATCAAAAAACGAACTTTATGAAATACATAACACTTGGGCTACTTCTTGTGGGGTTGCTCATCTTTTCCAAACCATCAGGAAATACGCAGCAATGGATAGCCGATTTCGATAAGCTCAAAGAAGAGATGGTAAAAGGCTATGCCAACCTAAAATTTTCAACCATCAAAGAGGGGTTGGATCTCGCTGAGCTCAACAAGCGGACCACGCTTCAGTTGGAACAGGCAAAAAGCAAGGAGGATGCCCAAGAAATCATTATGAATTTTCTGAAGATTTTCAATGATGGGCATTTGCGGGCAAGAAAGTATAGGGTCCCTGACAAAAACTTGAATTCCGACAAAGCATTCCGTGAGCTCAACAGCAATGACTCGGCATTCAGCGCATTGACCAAAATGGCCTACGAAAAAAGAGCCCCTAAATTCCCCATTCAATATGATTCGGTGGCTGGTTATGAACCGCTAACCTCCAAGGAAAATCCTTTTCCTTTGGCCATTATAAAAAAGGATGAGGACAAGATAGGGGTACTTCGTATTGGCTTCTTTGGGTATTGGAGGTATTGGGATACTGCCCTTTCCCTTTGGGAAGAACATAGCCAAACCTTTGAGGGTAATTGTGACAATGAATGTCAATGGACCTTTACCAAAATGGTGGAAAAAGAGCTTACCCAGAAATTGATTCAGCAAATTGACCTCGCAAAGTCCCTTGAGGTAGATGCACTTATCGTCGATGTCTCAGGAAATGGGGGTGGCACGGAATGGTATGAAGCGGTTGCCAGATTATTTTCAGACTCAAAACTCAGGAACCCACCTTTTTATGTGGTCAAACATACCATTTGGCAAAATGTCCTAAGCCCTCAGCTTAAGCTTATTGATGCCGATTTGGCCAATCCCGATATCAATGTTCCACTTAAGAATGCCCTTCAACAACTAAAGGACCATACAAGCCAGCTCTTGGAAAGTTGTATAAATCACTGCGACCCCAATGACGTATGGTCGAACAATAATCTAGAATGTTTGGATTTACTTGAACATGCATACGCCTATGAATTGCCGGAAGCGATTACGGAAGACAAACAGTTCCGAGAACTTCATACTAAGAATCTGATTCAAACCAATCGATTCCTGCCCTTCAAAAGAGGTATTTTTGCCGATAAGGACCGGCTTTTCATTGTCCAAGATCGAGGATCGGGATCTGCAACCGAAGGTTTCACTTCCATCCTACAGTCCAACGAAGCTGCCATTATTGTGGGAGAAACCAGTTATGGTGCCGGTTGTGGTTACACCAATGGTGGACAGGAAGTGGTATTGGAACATCTAGACCTAGTGGTGAAAATGCCGGATTGTGTGAGATTGCGCAAGGACGGTACCAATGAAATATATGGCATCAAGCCCGATATCGCCATTGGCTGGGAAGAAGATAGCACTAGTTTCGAAAAAGGGGCATTGGTCATCGATGGCATCCAAAAATATATAAGAAACCATTGACCACAGATTGGCATTGCAAATTATAAGCAAAAACATATGTATTTAAAGCTAATAATCCTGTAAAAATCAGCTCCCACACTGGAAATTGAATATCATATCCCTTACTTGAAAATAGTCTTATCAAAAACCCTTGGTTTCATATCAAATCCAAAAAACCAGTTCATTGTATCGATACATTTGGATTGTTAAAAAATCCATTGAGTGTAGTTCTCATTGATTGATTTTTTGAATTAGCTACTTAAGCCTCCCAATGGGAGGCTTTTAATTTTTCTATATGTTTAGATATGTATGCATCATTTGCCTATTAGGGTTATTTCAACCTGTTTCGGCCCAGTTTGTCCCCTTGGATAAAAAAGCCCACATTGAGGCTGTAAACGTCCATTTAAGATCATTGACCACGGATGGAAAACAATGCCTTGAGGTCCTCAAAAACGAGGGAGTATACCAACCGAGCCAACCAACCTATGCCAAAATAAAGGACGTATCGTTCATCAATGGCACTATTGAACTCGAAGTATACAGTTCCATTTTGCAAGGGGCACCAGAAGCTGCAAGGGGTTTTATAGGTGTCGCCTTCCGTATCAACAATGACAATACAAGTTTTGAATGCATCTATATCAGACCTAGAAATGGGCGGGACCCAGATCAATTGCGCCGCAATCATTCCACGCAATATTTCGCCTATCCCGATCATCCCTTTTCCAAACTAAGAAAAGAATATCCAGGGACATATGAATCCTATGCCGACATGGAATTGAATACTTGGATTCCCATGCGAATTGAGATCCACGATAGAACGGCAAGACTTTATCTGAATGGAGATGAACAACCATCCTTGATCGTCAACGATTTGAAAAACGCTTTTGACACGAAGGGCTCAATAGGGCTCTTTGTGGACAACGGGACCCAAGGATATTTTCGAAATCTTAAAGTGACCGTTTTAGAGGACTGAAAAGGAGTGGTGACATACCATGACCTGTATACGAAACCATTTAAAAGCACTGAAAAAAATTATCAAATCCTATATCAATTTCGAAATTCAGGATACGACCAAAACGATAATTTTCTAAAATTGAAGAACTTGTCAAATACCATTTGACAAAAGACCAAGATGAAGAAATCGAATCCATTTGAACAACATAACAGGCTATGATCAAATCTACAGTATCGTACTTCAAGAGAAGTGGGTACATCGAAATGAGCTCATCGTATCAAATTCGAATTAATTAAATTGACATACTCCAATGAAAAAAACATTTTTATGCATCATGGCCATTGCCACTTTAGGGTGTGCGGACCAACCGCAAGGCAGCAACTATGAAAGCTGGACGGCAATGCCAGGGTATCAACTGGATTCCAACCTACGCTCCCCCATCAAATTTTTTCCTGAAATTGTTTCTACATCCATTGATAAGTTCAACACCACTTTCAGTCCCGATGGGAATACGATTTACTATTCTGCAACATCGCAAAAATTGGGCATTACGGGCATCGCATATCAGAAGTTTGATGGGAATACATTTTCCCAACCGGAGTTCGTTCCCTTTTCGTCCAGTGATACGCCTATCGCAGATGTACAGATTTCCCCTGACGGAAACCAACTCTTATTCGCTACGTTCAAACACTATGAGGGAAAACCTGAAGGGTTCAATTTCAACCTTTGGTCATCATCCCTAAAAGACGGGAAATGGCAAGACCCGGAACCCATAGGGGAACCCATTGCATCTTCAGGTAATGAATTTTATCCAATAATGACCAAGAACGGGTCTCTTTATTTCAATTCTGACAGAACCGGAAACTCCGATATTTATTTTTCAAGATTTGAAAACGGATCCTTTCAGGAACCGGTTCCGCTCCCTGAAAACATCAATTCGGAAAGTAGAGAGGCCGATGCCTTCATATCACAAGACGAATCCTTTATCATATTCGTTCGTGTGGATGAGCCTGATGGATTTGGCAACAGTGATCTGTACATTAGTTTCAACAAGGGAAGCAACGAATGGACCGACCCGATCAATATGGGCGAAAACATCAATAGTGACCAGATCGATGGAAGTCCCTACGTCACCCCGGACCACAACTATTTGATCTTTACCACAGGACGCCGAACCACGGATATCCAAAAAAGGGCCATGACGAATTATTCAGAGTTCAAATCCATTCAATCCTCCAGTGAAAATGGATCTCTAAATTTTTACATCGTCCAATTGGACTTGGCCCACTATAAGAATTTGGCATATTGAGTTCAGAAAAAGATTAATGAATAATGGGCATTTCCAAAAATTCTTGGAACGCCCATTATCTTAAAAAATACCCTACCATGATCTTTATACTATTCTTGGTTGAAGACCTTAGGTTCAAACTACACCTTTGTCCTCCAAGGATAGCTTAGTCCCAAACATACTTCCAAGTACCATCCGGTTGACGTTTCCAAATGGTCAAGTAAATACCTGGATATTCAGTCATTTTACCGGAAGCATCCGGAAAAAACCATACATACTTTCCGTAGCTGTACGCCAGGTCCCCTGAGCCCGCCAATTCAATGTGATCGGGTGTCCATTGCACCTTTGCGCTTTCATACATGGGTGAGCCATAAAATTCCTGAATGGCCTCTTTTCCCTCCACAAGTTTCCCATTTCGGTGCAATACGGCCGATGCAGCCGCATAGAACACAAAAGCGCTCTGTATCCCATCCGCTTCGGTCATTTTTTGAAAGGCAACTTCGGTTTGATAGACTTCCGAATGTGCTCCTGTAAAGCCATCTGTTGCTTTTTCGACCTGCCCCATGGACCTAAATAGACCAACATTGGAAACCAGCACGAACAATAGCATGTAATAACGATTTGTTTTCATATTTATAAAGAATAAGTGTTACCAAAATGGTTTTGATCAAAAAATAACAGCCCAACTGCCTTAACCAACATTTTCAACGGCAAACCTCAAGACCGTTTTCAGCTTTTCCGGAGCGGTCCTGTTGTAATCGGTCAAATAAATCTCCCTATGGGAATCCGATACACGTTTTAATTCATGCTCCTCAAGAAAGCTTTCCATCATGACCAAGGTCTCCCCTTCCTTTTCAAAAGGCCCCACATGCATCATCTGAACGGATTTCCCATCGTGTATGATCTTATATTTGACCTGACCAAGCAATTCGTTTTCATTGCGTTGTACCAAATCTGTAAGTAGCCCCATAAACTTTACCTCTGACACAAAATCGGGCTGCCGAATCATCAATTGATACACCAAATTATCCTTGTTCTGACATCCTGCGGAACAGGTATTGCCTTCATCACAGCGGCTCCAGATACCCTCCAAGGGATAAACCGTATAATCCACATAGTTTTTAGGCCGATCAACAGATTTTTTCAATGCCATCTTGATGGCATAGGAAATGGAATACAGTGCCTTTACCGCCAATGCAAATTTTGCATCACTTGGATTTCCTTTCCCCTCTAAGGTAAGATAAACCTGTTGGGCAACATCAATTATTTCGGGGCCATTTTTGGGCAGATAAAGCCGTTTCTCATGCTTGCGCCATTCCTTTTTGAGCATTGTACAGTTGTTAAATTCGGGAATCCGTTCAATGCTTTGGCAAGTAGGCTTCGGGAATGGGGTTTTCTTCCGTTTCTTGGGCCCAAAAAATATTGACGACCCTCCATCTCCCCCCTTGATTGATCAATTGGATACTATTGATACCTCTCATGAATGGTTCGGTGTCTGATTTACTTTTAAAGCACTGATACGTACTGAACACTTGGGCTATATGGCCAAACACAGCAACTTCACGATGTATCTCTTCTTCAAAAAATCCATTCTCCACCAACCATTTCCCTGAAGTCTCGACATATCCTTCAGGGGTCAAGAAAATCGCTCCTGCCGTTCCATCGGGATTCTTCCTTGTGGCAGCAAGTCGACCGTTGGGATGATAGATGTACCGCATAAGGTCCCAATCCCGTTCTTCCCCCTTTTCACCGGATATCACATCATATAGCGCATTAATGGTCCCATCGATGGTCGCGGTCATTTCCGCATAATCGGTTTTTTGTTGTTGGGCCATGACATTGCCCATCATTAAAAGGCAAACAACGGAAAACAGGTATCCTCTCATATCAATACTAATTAAATTTATATTTTAACAATTATTTCTGTAACGATTTACATCAATCATTACTCATTAGGAAGTCAAATCTAGGTGGATCAGCACCTCAATTTGTATTGAATTCTTAAATCAAGAGACTTTTTTACCATGGATTTAATGTTGATACTTTCATTTTTATCAGGGATTGCCATCCCCGGAGGCCTGTTACTAGGCGCCTATTTTTATTTTATAAGGAAAGAGAACCGATTAAAACTAGGGTTGTTGGCCATGCTTTTTGCTGCTTTGGCCATCCGCTGTTCCAAATCTTTTTTTTGCTTTTCCCTCAATCTCCCGGATATGGGCATGGCCATTAGCTATTTGGGCCTGGCATGTATAGGCCCAATAACCTGGTTGTATATCTCCAATGCACCGAAAGCGGAATTTAAAACATTACGGAAGCAGGAACTTCTTCACTTTCTTCCTTCCCTATTGGGATTTGTGGCGATTACCTTCTATGGAAAAGAATTTGCTGTTGAACTGTATATGTATACCACCTACCTTATGTTGGTGTATCTATTGATTTCTTGGGGCTATATGATAAAACACAGCAACAAGATAACGGGTCCCCTGTTCAAATGGAACATCATTCTTTTGACAACGGTCACCCTGTTTTGCCTGATATTCCTATTTCAGTATTACACCAATGAGTTGTTGCACTATACCATTGCATCGGGCGTATCCTCATTTTTGTTTTATGCCCTATTCTTTATTTCATTGAAAACCCCCATTTTATTTCCCAAAAAAAAGCCGGTACAAAAGGGAGATCCCGAAGTGATCCAAAAAGTCAATCAGGCTATCAAAAAGGAAAAAATATACCGGGTCCCCTCGTTGACCTTGGATAAATTTTCAAAAGAATTAGGGTTTCCCTCATACTTGGTATCCCGTACCATTAGAGCCGAATATGAAAAATCATTTTCCGAGTTCATCAATCATCTCCGTGTTCAAGAAGTAATCGAAAAATTACCGGAAAGGGAACAGGAGCATCATAAAATCGAGGGCTTGGCCTATTCGGCCGGATTCAACACCCCTTCCACTTTTTATGCAGCTTTCAAGAAAGTGACCGGAATGAGTCCCACAGAATACGAAGAGCAATTTTTTGGGGTTGACAACTTGGTATCCCAGAGTTAAACCCCAAAACGATAGGTCGCTTTAACCATGATCGCTCGATTGAGCAGTTCAAAGTTGTCGGTGACATTGTTTTGGTTATAAATGAGAAAAATATCGGAAAGTGGCGAAAAACGCCATTGCAACCTAGCATATATACTGAAGTTTTCATTGAATGAATTGTACTGTACAGCACTGTTCAGGAACAACTTGTTCGTAAAACCAATGGAACTGTTGAACCTCAGTAGATGTAGTGTCACATCTCCATAGTTGTCAGGTAAACTGACATTGTTCAGATCATAGGACAGCTTAAAATTGCCCCAATGGGCAAAACGAAGATTGGCCGAAGAAGAAAAGGTCGATCTACTCCCATTATAAAACGATCCGATATTGAGCCCCAAGTTGTAGCTAAACTGTCTTCGTATATCGGAATTATATGAAATATCCGTTCTCCAATAGGTATACTTGGCTGCAGGGAGGTTGTCGAATGCTGTCCCCAAAAAATTTGTGGGGTACAATAGACGGATATTGGTATGGTTCATTGAGATCGTGAACGAACCCGTATTCTTCAAAAAGGCATCATAGGCGAGATTGTACTGTTGTTCATTTACCTTGCCATCGATAAAATATAGGTTATGCCATGTCCTCAACCCATGACTATTGAGCACTCCCTTATCTGGAAAAAAGGTAAACTTCATCCATGGATTGACCTGGCTATAGCCTTGGCGGAACAGTTCATTGGTTTCCGCATTGTACACCAAGGTTCTTGGCACAAACCCCAAATCCGCCCTAAAGGAATCATTGAGATGGTTGAACACCCATCCTGTGCCAAAACCCTTTGTATTGTAACTGCCCTCCATACCATAAAATTGTCCTCTGGGAATCCCCGAGGATTGACTTGTATGGTACATGATGACATTACTGAATTTACCATTGTCAGAAATAAAGGAGAACTCGCCTCCCAAATTGTAGCTGTCATTTTCGGCAGCACTGTCCCCAATACTATTTCTATTGATATAGATGCCTTTGAACAAGGAGCGCTTTAAAACACGGTATTGAAATGCTCCAATAAGGTTGTTTTCAGCATTCACGTCTTCCATTGAAGCCGATTGTACATTCATCAGCCCGATCCTTAGGTCCTTGCCCAAATTACCGGTCAGTTTCCCGCCATAAACAATGGGTATCGATTGTTGGCCGGCCAATCCAATCCTTCGAGAAAAAAAAGGTCGAACATTTTCGTTTCCAAAATTGGAAAAGACATCATTGTTTTCCAAAAAGAAGTCCCTTCGCTCCGGTAAGGAAATATCGAATCTTGAGATATTGACCACCTCCTGGTCGACATCTGCATTGGAAAAATCTGGATGTATGGAAATATCGGCATAAAGGGAACGGGTTATGGGAACCTTAACATCCACCCCCACGTCCACATCCGACTCCTCGTTTTGCCCATCTCCATAAAATCCTGTCACATATGGTTTGACAAAAAAATGCTTGTTTTTGACCTTTGGTGGATGTTCCCAATGCAAGGTTCCCATATAGTTCAAATCGATGGCATTGAAATTTACGGGAAACTCGGTCCAGGTGTAATAAAAGTTCGCCGTCTTATCCGTTCGAATAAAGTTGATGCCCCAACGCTCATTTCCCTCATTATATCGCAAACTATTGAAGGGAATGGCCATTTCGACAAACCAGTGATCTTCATACTGGCCTACCGCTGAATACCATTTTTCATCCCAAGTCTCCGAATAATAGGTTTGGGATGCCTCCACTGTAAGAGTCCCATCGAGTTCGGCACCTCCTGCATTCACACCGAACAACACCCCGTGCTGCTTCGTGTTGATCGGATCCATGACAACGGTAAAGGAGTCACTGTTCCAATGTGCATTGTCCGAATCACGTTGAAGCGATTGTATCACCCTTTCCCCTCCATCATATATCCATGCTCCGATAAACAACATTTGACCGTCATGGGTCATTTTTATCTTGGTAACCTTAGGGGCAAACCCATGATCGATGGGATTATGGTTGAACAGTTCTTGAATGCTGTCCAATCCGTCCCATTCCCCATCAGCATACACTCCGTTGACCTGTATAGAGGAAGGTTTCGGACCGACCCCATAAATGAACCGTTCCCTGTTGGGGGACTGCTCCTGTCCGATTAGCATCCGACCCCAAAGGCCCAGCAAAACCAATAAAACAATTCTATTGACCACCTCGATTAATTTTCAAGCTCAATATTGCATCTTCTTTCCGGCACCAAGGTTCGGAATTAAGAATGGTGGAGATGAAAACTGATCAAAATGAATTGCCCCTATCCCAGCCTTACGAGTAGTGAATTCAGCTCAAATATAAACTTTGACTATAATTTCAAAGTCAACGGATGTAGAAATCCGTAGGAATCCAAAGCCTTTCCTATCGACTTAAGGGATCGAGCGATTTAATTTTTTCCCTGGCCCACTGTATATAGGCACGGGTTATACCAGAACCTGTATCGGAATTGAGTGTTGATTCCAGCGCATTGACATAGTCCCTGAGCAGATTGGCCTTTTTCCAATCCATGGCATCATTGACCAATTGATCGAACTGTTGTCTATCCTCTGCCAGCACCCTGGTCCGTTCTTCCTCCCTTAACTTTTCAAGTTCTTTGATGTGACGCTCCTTTTGCTGCTCCTGCCTCAACTTGCACCAATACCTGCAGGTCTTTTCGATCCAAGCCACAATCTCGGGCAAACTTTCTTCAAGAGGGATGGTCTTCTTATCCATCCACCTTTTTTGATCATAGGAAGGACCCTTCATAAATTCCAATTTCTCCGTCTTTACCCAAGTTTCCATCCCATAACCGTTGTTATCTTTTGTTCGGACCCTGTTGAATTTTTGACGCAAGTGTATTTCCACGTTTTGTCCGAACATTTGAACATGGCAACGCCCATATTCAAAAATCAATTGATGTCCCATTTTTTCGACCACCCCGATCAAAGTATTAATCAAGCGAAGGGCCCTTGGTCGCAATTTGGCCTCCGTATGGATGGGTAGGATATCTTCATCCCCATCATAGGAGCGATGTCGTGAAAAATTGTGGCTATGCTCCCATTGCTCCAAAACAACCCTTGTGCGTTTGACCAAGGGGTGTATTACACGCAACTTGACAGGCACCTTAAAATTCAATGTGTGATCATGCTTCAGCTCATAGATTCTTTTTTGGTGGTCATCTTTGAATACCGGACCTTGACTTTCCCCAGTGCCAGGAATAAAAAACTCAATGGGACCTGCATAATCATGTTGAGGAAGGTCCATTCTTTCGACAGATTTACCATACCTCAGTTTGGACCAATGACCGGGCTGGGGCAACGGAATGGTATTGGAACGGCATATCGCTCTCAGGACATGGTCCTTCACCTTGAGCAGACTGGCCACTTGGACCATCGGTTTGGACCATACCAATTCATATAGCTCCTCTCTTGAAATCTGTTTTTTATCCATACGTATTGCGATTGAAAGAACGCGATTAAAACTACGATTATGGCTCCTTTTTCAGAAATACTGCTTAAGTTTAAATGGAAGAACCAATTTATGATCATGAGCGAAATACCGGAAATCATCCAAGAGCTTATAAAATTCAGGGACGCCAGGGACTGGGAACAGTTCCACAATCCCAAAGATCTTGCCGTGGCATTGAACATTGAGGCCGGGGAACTATTGGAGGTCTTTTTATGGAAATCCCCAGAACAGGCAGACCCCGACAAGGTACGGGAAGAACTGGCCGATGTGCTGGCCTATGCCTTCTTGATCGCCGAGAAATATCAATTGGACATCAAGGAGATCATGCTGGAGAAGATCAAAAAAAACAATGAGAAATACCCTATCGACAAGGCAAAGGGAACTGCCAAAAAGTATACCGACCTATGATCGTATATCACAAGACCAAGGAAGATTTCAGCAATGACATCCTGACCAATGCAATAGGCGACATCATCACCCAACATATCAAGGACAAAACAGGTAACAAGGTCGCACCGAATGAAGTCCGATCCTTTGAAAACTCCTTGGGATATATGGAGCGAATCCTTCGGGACCCTGAAATTCCCGATGATTCCGGGATATCCATAGAGTATCATTTGCCACAGACCTCAAAGCGCGTTGATTTTATCATAACTGGAAAAGACCGGGACCAGGAAAATGTGATCATCATTGAATTGAAGCAATGGGAGCACGCGGATATAACCCAAAAGGACGGTATCGTATCCACAAGGTTCCAATACGGCACCTCGGAAACCAGCCATCCTTCCTATCAGGCTTGGTCCTATGCTGCCTTGCTCACTGCCTTTAATTCTACGGTGGATGAAGAATCCATCGCCCTCTACCCCTGTGCCTACCTCCACAACTATAGACCTGATGATAACATCACCAACTCCTTATATGCCTATTATTTGGAAAAGGCACCGGTTTTTCTTAGACCGGATGCCTCTAAACTAAGGGCCTTTATAAAGCAATATATCAAACAAGGGGATGACAGCCGAATCATGTTCCGCATCGACAACGGCAAGATCAAACCGACCAAGACCTACAGGCATCAATACCGCATCAAACCAAATCAAAGGCATTGGATTTTCTAACCATTAAGGTTCCTCCTTTTTGGATATAACGACAGACACCGGTTTATGATCACTGGTCTGTGCATATTTGGGATTATTGGCGTTGATCAAATCATGGATCTCGTGTTCCACATACCCTGACTGGCTTTCTATTATAATGGGCAAAGACCCGTCCACAAGACTCTGGGTGAACAATATATGGTCCAATAAAATTTTAGGGTCTCGGTCTTCATCGATAAAATCCTTAAAATGGACGCTCCATCTTAAATTATCCTCAAAATCGAACAAAGCGTGGTTCAAAAAACGCTCCGCCTCAAACACGTCACCTTGAAGATTGGACAACAGATCAAAAAATATGAACTGTTTTTCGAAAAATTCCTTTCCGGGGCCATCATTTAGATCGCCCATCACCATGATTGCGGGATTGGGCACTTGATTGAATTTGGTATTGATATAATCCCTGACATTGGCCACCTCGGTCGTCATTTTAATCCTTGCCTTGATGGCATTTTTAATAAAATCCTTTTTCCGATCCCCTCCTGCATTCCAATCACTTTTCCCACTCTGCACATATTTGCTCTTGGTATGAAGCCCGATCAATTCCAATCTAACATCCTGCCAATTCAATATGAGTACCTGTGGATGTCTATAGTGTTTGTGCTGTGCGGTCTCAAAATCGCTCCAATAATTGACATCCCAACTGGAACTGGAAAACTCATCATAAATCTTGGTGGGCAACAAGGAAACTTGGTCCTTCAACTCTTTTTTCACCAAAAACCAGATCCATTGCCTTCCCTGCATTTTATAATCATTGCCAACGGCCTTGACCGGAACATATTTACCACCTAGGTTACTGGAGCAGAACAATTCCATTTTGACCTCCCCCTTCAACCCTTCCTGTAGGCAATACACATCTGCATCGATGGTATTCAGTTCTTCGGCAATGGCATCGATACGCTTCTGTTTTTTGTCATTGACATTGTCCAAAAGCTTGTCCAACCATTCCACATTCCACGATGTAATCTTTAGATTTCCACTCATATCAATAGTATTAAATTATCACTCTAACAATTCCTCGCCAGCACTCGCAATCCATACGCATTAAAATCACAACTTCATATCAATATCTATAGATCAACAGATCAAGTCCTTGGAAAAGACAAAAGACCACTTTGCATAAAGCGCTGTGGGTTTAAGCAAGAAAGGATTTCCCATGTGTCACCGTGCATCAGGTTTTGCATATCTATCCAATATGCCTTTTCTGTTTTATGGTTGCTCACCACGTAGAAATCCGTACCGAACAGTACTTTCTCCCTGACCTTTTTATGGTCCATGATCACAGAAAGTACATTCAAATATTTGTTGTCATGAGCGGTATAACTAATATCTGCATAGACATTCTCAAATTCAACGATCATGGAGGTGATGATCGAAAACCAATCCGTATAGTGCCAAAAGGCATAGAGATTTCCTTCCTTGTGGAGCTCGCTCTTCAATTGCAATCCCAGATCGGGTCTATTCAGCACTTCATTGGCCAGCAGCTGTCTATCTTTTTGCAGGAATCTTTCCCAATGTTCTGCCCCCCCATAATGGGCCAGGTTTATTTTAAGCTTGCTCAAATCCCGATGCAATTCGCCGTTTGCATATCCGAACAATTGATTGAGATCAGTATCGTTATATAGGTCCAGCACCTTTTTAAGAAATTCCGGCATCAATAGACAGCAATAGTTTAAAGGGTGGGTGAAATTGGATTGAAAATCCTTGTTTTTCACTTGGGATAGCCGCAACATTTCTATGACCTGATTGCCTTCCTCTTGGTTACCTGAGATTATTTCTTGAAAAATAGGGTGTCGGTCCCATTCCTTCTTCTTGGCACCTCTATAAAATATGGGGCCAACGGAACAATGTGTAGTAACCGGTATTTGCTGTTGCGCACAGAACAACCAAAGGGGCAAGAGTTCCTTAGCAAAAGGATAATACCCCAAGGCTGGGTATATTTTGATACCGCAAGCACCATCGTCCATGTATTCCTTAAGCTTACAATTCTTGAGTTTCAAGTTCTTGGCATCTGTGGCATCGTATAAAAAGAAAGGAGATTGGTCTTTTTGAAGTGCGATGCGCCTCGGGTCAACATGAACAAAGGGATAGAGTTGCTCTGGATTGTTCTTTTTAAGGCCCATCAATTTTTCCATTTGAACAAGAAAGGGTTCCTCTACTTTACCAGCTCCCATATATTCCATATCCATGGGCAATACCACAAATTTGGATTCAGGCGGATATTGTTGTTTGAGCTTTTCAAAGACCCTTCCTTGGGTACTGTATTCGGAATATCGGACAAGATTGATATACCGTGAAAAGAATTCCAGTCGATCTGCACCTACGACCTTTACAAAAAGCGCCTTGCCAATTCTTGAAATCATCCTCCATGTCTGTGGGAACAACAGGACTAGGAGTAGTAGAAACAAAAAAAGGTTCCATCGATTTTCAAATCGAAATGCCCAAGAATCCATATTTCGACCAGTGAAACCATAGAACCGATTACCGAACCAAGTGTCCAACAACAAAGGCTCGATCCAATGTAAAAAATAATAGAGGAACACCACTTTAACGAGAAAACCAGGCAACCATACCAATAATTTCAACAACCAGTTCCGTTGCAATAACATCTTAAACTTATACTTTCTCCATCTTTCGTTCCTTTTGGTATAACTATAATAGTCCTTGGGAAGGTGGTAGAAAGGGTAAAGTACCTTAAGAACCAAACTTGTTGGAAACCATTTATAAAAAGGTGCGGGCAAAAATTTCCTTGCCAAATACCTCGGCACATGATCCTTTGTAAACAAATGGGTATGGGCATTGAAAATGTAATTCTCACCTGCTGTAGTGGTCGGCATTGTGGTTGATATTTAAGGTGGGGGAATCGCTTCTAAAATTACCATAATTAACTGAATTACAGCTATATAAAAACCTTAAAAAATTGGGGATTTTCCTTAATTGAGGTTAAATTTCTGTAAAATCATCGTACCTGCGATCAGAATAGGTGTACTCCGTCAAAAATTCAAAACAGGGAAAGGGATGCCATTCCAATCCGACCTCTGCATGGTGAACATCATAACTTATTGCATCCAACTGGTTGTAGTCATACCCTTTTTGGGACATTGGTAAATTCATAAAATTACCATTAATGACTTCCTGTCGTTCCACAAATGAATAATGTCAGTTATGATGTCAATGTTTGTGACTTTTACTTCAAGGGACAATAATTATTATAGTCAAAATCTGAAGGCACTACCCATCAATTCCATTTCATTTCTTGGTATGCGTAGAATTTCTGCTAGTTGCTCCCACTGTGAAACATTTTTTTTAATGGATTCAAGGATGCTTTTAGCCTCCTTCTCTTTTAGACGGAAATAAGGAGCCACTTCCATTACCAGATCAAAATCCAGTGCATTGTCTTTTTCTGAAATATTGAGTTTTAAACCACCGCCATTTGGGGTAGGATTGATATCGTACGCTGGTGAGAGCACCCAACCTGAATTGGACAATAAAAACCCATGGTTCCGTAAATGGTCATCCGTATTGGAAATACACACATTAAATGCAATACGTGTCCATAACTTCCTCAGGTCATTGTCCACATCAGCCCCTTGTTGCATCAAAAATTCAACAAGCTCCAGATAACTTACCCCATCTTGATGATCAGTTCCATCAGTATAGCCCAATAGTGTCATCGCTGAAGCAAAATGAATACGGGTGTCATCCTTCTTACGATCAAATCGTTGTGTCAAAAATGTATGTTGATGGTGTGAAAATCTTTGAACTTTGGATGGAGCCATAACTATACCGGATTGAATGGCCAGCCGATAGGCCAACATTTCCCAAGCCCCCGTATCTTGCCTATCATTTTGGCTTGGAAACTTCGCAATCCACAAGCTGCCATCGGTATCACGGATATTTGCCTTGGGTCTTGCCCCTCCCAAGGAAGAACCCGGTGCCATTAACATGTTGAGCCATTTTAGATATTCAGGATGGTCTGGGGCATCATCTTTCTCCAATTGTAAACTGGCATATTCAAGGTCTCTTAAAGAAGCTACCGGGGGAGCAGCTTTTGCTTGATCATCATCCAAAAATGGTCCATCCGGGGTTGTTTTAAAACGCAGCGCCCCCATTCGGTTACCATCATATACCCCAAGAAGATAATCAGATTCCAACAAGGTCTTAGAAGGCCTTGATTCCATTCTTGCACGAGCTGCTTCTTTTCGCAACATTAAGACCCTTCCCCAACGATCAGGGGAAGAATCCAAGAAAATACCAAAATTGGATTTCTCATCATTTAAGTATTGCTGTCCCTCAAATAAATGTAGATCTGGATCGATGATCTGTGCAAAATTGGATTGAAGCCAGGTCTTATCGTATTCAAATGAAAATATCTCCTTTCCCCTTGAGGGTGTGGCATACAAAAGTCCCATGGGAACCGGTCCTTTGATACCATCCCAATTTGCATACACCCATATTTCCCTTCGTTCCTGTGCCATTATTTATTTGATTGTTTCGGACCACGCTCTTTAATGGTCAGATCAGCATCTTGTATTTTTCTTCCCAAAACATCGTCTTCTGCCAAAAGTAATAGGTCCTTTTCCAGGCCCAAGACCAACATAACCTTAAGGAGAACCCCTATGGAAATCGCAGGGTTCCCTTGTTCCAAGGTTGAAAGTGTGGGTCTAGAAATACCTGCGCGCTCAGCAACCTGTTTCATCGTAAGCTTTCTACGTAAACGCGCCAACTTAATTTGCTCCCCGACCGTTTCCAAAAGTTTTCTGTTTTTAGGTAGTAACACAATACTGTTTCTTGACATAACGTAAAATACTATTTACTATTTAATACGAATATACAAAAAGTATTTTACGTTATTAATTTAATATATAAATATGAATTACATTGAATTGGTGTCAACCCATTTATTGTACCCAAGTACATCTAATGCCAAGCTTTACTATCACCTGGAAACTTCGTCAATAGAACCATCAATTTCCAATCTTTAAAGTTGAACCCACATTTTCCAAAAGCCTTATCTGTATTCGACACTTCCATTGGATAAATAACTTTACCTATCATATAAGCATAAACTAACCCCCAGCATTTCTTTCGACCTCTTTACGCTTAAAACGAACCAAAAGATTTTCGATATCCTCACTTATCTTGGACTCCACAACTCTAGCGTAAATTTGTGTCGTAGAAAGTTTGGTATGTCCCAGGAGTTTGGATACCGTTTCAATTGGGACATTATTGGAGAGCATAACCGTAGTCGCAAAAGTATGTCTGGCCACATGGAAGGTCAGGTTTTTATCAATACCACATGCATTGGCAATTTCCTTTAAATAGGCATTTGTCTTTTGGTTCGAACTAATGGGTAAAAGCTCTTCATTTGGACCATTAAGATCATATTTTTCCAAAATCGCCAGTGCCTGGGGGATTAATGGAACCTTAACAGGTTTGTCCGTCTTCTCACGTTTGGTACTTATCCATTGATTTCCATCGATTCCGTTGACAATATTATCATTGGTGAGTTCCTTTACATCTACATAGGACAGCCCCGTATAACAGGCAAATACAAAGCAATCACGTATCTTCTCCAAACGCTCATTCTTCAGCTCGGAGCATTCCAAGTGCTGCAATTCCTCTTCATCCAAAAACGCTCTATCATATTTGTTATACTTCAACTGGAACTGATTGAATGGATTCTTTTCCATCCACTCCAATTTTACGGCAAGGTTCAACATCTTCTTGAATCTTTCCAGATGCTTCATGACACCGTTGTTCCCCAAGGAAAGTTTCTTATTGGGGCCTCGGTAATTCCTTAGATAGTGCTCGAATTCTGTGACAAAGGCATAGTTCAATTGCTTGAGGAAAACATCGCCAATCTTTTTTTCTTTTGATAAAAACCTGTCTAAGTACCGTGCCGTGGTATAGTAGTTTTTCATGGTACCATGTTTTAAGACAACGGACATCTTTTCATTGTGATAAGAAATTAGCTCCCTTAAAGTCTTGTTCTTATCATCCTCACCAAGGTAATGTGACTTAATAGCCTCTGCGGTAATTACCTGATTCTCTTCCAATAGTTCTTTATGGCACACCAACAATGCTCCGTACACGCTGTCCATATAAGAATTCAATTCCCTGATTGGTTGGGAACATCCCTTGACCCGGTTTCTGGCCTTGTCCCAATTCTTTGAGGCCACGTTCCGTTTGAGACTGATTTCAGCGCGTTTCCCGTCCACGGTAATACGGACATAAATGGATAATTGATTTGTAACGCTCCTTGATTTTCTGGTAAAGAAGACTACCGTGAAAGTGTTTTTTGCTTTCATGTTAAAATGACTTTGGTTAAACAATAATTGTTCTTCGAAAGTCAAATCGCGCCCAAAAGCTCTTTAAAGATACGACATTTTAAATAAAAGGCTGTACACCTAATTGCACACCAAACATTTGGTTTTAAATGATATCAAATAAATGCACAAAACGAAAAAAGCACTGAAAATCAATTGATTAACAGTGCTTTTGTTTTTATCTATTGCTAGATTCGTCGGGGTGGCAGAACCACAAACAATTCCATACACCTCTTATTATCAATAAGTTACTTTAATTTTTCAAAATAAGGTAACCGAATAGGTAACTTTTGACCGAATCGATATGCTTACACTAACGAATTTAATAAAATTTGATACCCAAACTGAGTCATTGAACAAAAATTATCCATTTTAAAAGTTGTTTACATATGGGACCAAGATGCACCATATCCCTCTTTGTTATACTGAAAACAAGGTGTATCTTCACTCTATCTGCCTAGCAATTTTATTTAAAAATGATTAAGGTTAGTATCAATAGAAAATTGAAGATCATCTTTCCGACTTCCTAAGCACTTGCGAGTGTGCTTAAACACCTGTTCCTTTTTGTTATTTCCACGCCGCCTATTTGAATAATTTTCAAATTGGTTGGCTTACTCGCAAAAAAAGGTCTGCTCAGGGTACAGTGTTCAAAAAGAATTTTTCAATTTTTAAATTAAATAAAAATGGCAAAGAATATTGCTAAACCAAAAGCTTCAAAAGCTGACCTAAAGGCAAAGAAGCAAGAAAAAATCCAAAAAAAACTTGAGGAGAAAAAAATGAAAAAGCGGAAATCCAGAAAAGCTTAATGCATTTGTTTTCCTTTTAAAAGTATAAATACTAAATTCTTAATGTAAAAAATTGAAGGCCAATTGGATATTGATTGGCCTTCAATCATTGTAGGCTTCTCATAACAAAATAAATTCTACATAGATTTTGAATTCAAGCTTGATTTATAGTAATCATCAAGGGATAAAGCCATTTTTTCATCGCAACCTTCCATTTATTTAAATAAACCGTGGTATATCGGAATTTCAAATGACTGCATAATATAAATCAATAACTTACCCATATTGTTGATTCCACATTATCATTTTCATAGTCGCTCTTTGTTCTTCACTCAATTTATATGTCCACCTTATGGCTGAGGTAGACTCTTAAAAATTGCCGAACAACCGGTTTCTGGGAATCAAGGAAGACATCAATTTAACCTACTACATCATATATTTTGGTTGTCTGCAACTAAAAAATCATAGATATCATTAATCATCAATAAGTTAATTGAATAAGTGATTTTTGATTGAAGCAATATGCTTATTCGAAAATAAAATCCAAGGCAACCGATTCTCAGTATCTCATAAGAAAGAGTTCCCTTTATTTCAAAGTCTATAATCCCCAACCATCTCCTAACATAACAGTTCATATTTAAAGCTGTTTTATACCTCTCTCAAATACTTCAATTTTAAAAATAAGTTAATAATTATAAATGGTATTAACCATTTGGTTAAATTTGTTGGTTAATATATGGTTTATGATACATACAGATACTGAAAAAGCAATATTACAAGCCGCGAAGACCGTGTTTTATAAAAAGGGTCTTGCCGCAGCACGCATGCAGGAAATAGCTGATGAGGCCAACATCAATAAGGCTATGCTCCACTATTATTTTCGAAGCAAGGAGAAACTGTTTGGAGCAGTTTTTCTACAGGCTTTTGGAGAATTGGCTCCTTTTCTGAACTCCATTTTCAATTCGGACAAACCCGTTTTTGAAAAAATCAGGGAGTTTGTGGACGGCTATATCACCTTTGTGGTCGATAACCCATATTTACCCACTTTTATTATCCAAGAAATGAACATCAACCCGCAGTTTGGTGAAACATTTTTCAGGAATCATGTGACTCCTGACCCATCCAAATTTGAAGAACAAATAGCTCGGGAGATCGAACATGGAAATATTAGGCCCATTGATCCCAAACAATTGGTTTTGAACCTTATTTCCCTGACCGCATTTCCATTTGTAGGCAAAGGCTTGGTCATAGGTATTCTAGACCTGGATGAAATAGCCTTTAAAACCCTCATGGAGGAACGAAAAAAATTGATTCCTGAAATGATCATTAATACAATCAAAGTACAATGAAGCATCTGATCGACAGTATACAACATGTATCATGGAAGCTGGTATTGCCTCATCTAAACAAGGATTCATTCCTGTTAGTGGTCCTCCTTTCATTCCCATTTATAATCCAGGCCCAAGAAACGATATCCTTGGACAAATGTTTGAGACTGGTCCATATAAATTATCCGTTGGCCAAGCAAACATCGCTGTTGACCGAACAGTTGGGACTGGATATTGATGTGATCAAGAAGGACCGCTTGCCCAAATTGGATCTCAATGGCCAGGCCACCTACCAATCCGAAGTAACAAGTCTTGGGGGGCAATTGATGAATGTTACCATTGACCCCCCAAATAAAGATCAATACCGCACGACATTGGATGCCAACCAATTGATTTACCATGGAGGTCTGATCGATGCTTCGATCAAAGCTAAGGAGACCAAGGCCGCCATTGGGCAACAGGAAGTTGAGATTTCTTTATATGGGCTGAAAAACCGTGTTAACCATTTGTATTTCTCCTTGCTTTTGTTACAGGAAAACCAAGATTTGTTGCGTGCAAAGGAATCCCAATTGACTGCAAGGCTTGAAGAGGTCAGGGCCGGTGTAAAATATGGCACCTTGCTTTCCTCATCAGCGGATGCATTGGAGGTCGAACTCATCAAAATCCAACAGCGAAACACAGAACTTTCAATGTCCAAATTGGATTTGCTTCAGCAACTCTCCATTATGATAGGCACCGACCTGCAACCACAGGTTGTATTACAGCGTCCGGAGGTTTTTCCCGTGGTTCCCGACCAGACATCCAAAAGACCGGAACTTTTGCTTTTTGAGCTACAAAAATCCCAAGTCGATCTGTTATCGGATCTTTTGGAAAGGTCCAAACTTCCAAAGATTAGTGCTTTTGCACAGGGCGGGTATGGGAATCCAGGGCTCAACATGCTGGACAATACCTTCAACTCCTTTTTCATGACCGGTGTAAAACTCCATTGGAATGTCTTTGATTGGGACAAAAACCGAAAAGAACGACAGTCTTTACAGATTGACCGAAATATTGTCGATTCTCAAAAAGAAACCTTTGAATTGAACAATGACTTGGAACTGGTCAACCTGCAATCCGAAATAGACAAAATGGAGGAGCTCATCCGATATGATGAACAGATCATCCCTCGGTTTGAAAAAATGGTCAAGACGGCAGAATCCCAACTAAAAAACGGTGTGATAACCTCCTCGGCATATATCACCGAGTTTACAAATTTATATGAGGCCAAGAGCAACCTTGCCCTCCATAAAACCCAAAAACTACTGAACCAGATTCAATATCAAATTACGCAAGGTACTTATGAAAAGAGCAGCAACTAAGGCCCCTATGACCAAAAAAACCCTAACAATATTGTCCATTTTCACCCTGGTCGTTTCCCTTACATCCTGTAATGGTGGAGGGGATCTCGCTGATGGCTATGGAAACTTTGAGGCAACGGAGACCACCGTCTCCGCCGAAGCCAACGGTAAAATTCAATTTCTGGATGTGGTGGAAGGAAACCTCCTTGAAAAAAATGAAGTTGTCGGGGTCATCGACACCATCCAATTATCGTTGAAACGCGATCAATTGAAAGCCGCAAAACAAACCATTTACTCAAAATCAACAAACGTGCTCTCCCAGCGAGACGTGTTACAAGAGGAATTGCAGGTAGCCCAAAACGACAAGAAGCGCATTGAAAGCTTGATCAAGGAGAATGCGGCCACCCAAAAGCAATTGGACGACATCCAGGGCAAGGTACGAATCCTACAGCAACAGATCAAGAGTGTCGAAACCCAGAACGCCCCCATTATCAATGAAGTCAAGGGCATTGAGGTCCAGATCGAGCAGATTGAGGACCAAATTGCAAAAAGTATCGTGAAAAGTCCATTGGACGGTACGGTATTGGTCAAATATGCCGAACCTGGTGAAGTCGCTGTCTTCGGAAGGCCCTTGTTCAAAATGGCCAACCTTGATGAAATGGAACTCAGGGTATATATCAGTGAAGCACAACTACCCAACATCAAGATCGGTCAATCGGTCACGGTCAAGATCGATGATGTGGATTCAATGAGATCGTATGAAGGCACGGTATCCTGGATATCCGCATCTGCGGAGTTCACGCCCAAGATCATACAGACCAAGGAAGAACGGGTGAACTTGGTGTATGCTGTGAAGATAAAGGTCAAAAATGATGGAAGCCTCAAAATTGGCATGCCCGCCGAAATGTGGATTGCGAACTAATCTATTTAACCCATAAAAGACATCCTATGAAACTACAACATTTTATTGCAATGATCTTAGTATTCGTGTTGGGCGCCGTTTCCTTGATAATGGGAACTTTGGTACTTCTCGGCATCCACGAAGCAGGCCATGTTGTCCTAAAGGGACTGTTGGTCTATAATATCGTGCTAGGTGCCCTGTCATTACTGGTAGCTTACCTTATTTGGAATCGATCTAGGTCGACCTCAAGTTCTGTACTCCTGCTATTGTTGTCCCATATCTCCGTCCTGATCTTCCTCGTATTGTTTACAAACCATGTGGCCAAAGAAAGCATTAGGGCCATGGAAATCCGGGCCATCATTTGGGCACTGGTATTCTTACTCATCCAATGGGGTTCGTTCAAAAAATCAAATCTACAGACCAGGGGTTGGAGAGGCATGGCAGTGCTGTTGGGTGCAACAACCATTATCCTCCATTCCTGCAAAAATAATCCGAACAGGCAAAGCTCAGATTCCCAAAGCAATCCAGATCAAATCCAGGTCGAGGAAGCCTCCCCAAATGTACCGATCGCCCATGATGCATGGATCAATGAAATCCAACTGGACCATGGATCCAAATGGCTGGCGAATGCGGAGACCACCCTGGGGGTATCCAAGATGCTCACTACCCTGAACGGCTTCAACGGCGGTTCCGTATCAGCGTACCAAGCATTGGGGGATGACCTCAACGACCTTAAAAATACCATTGTAAAGGAATGTACCATGACCGGCCCTTCCCATGACAATTTGCATGTCTGGCTCCATCCATTGATCGAAAAAATCGAAGCCCTGCAAAATACCGACAGTGAGACATCAGGGGTTCAAAGGGTACATGATATTGAACAGCATTTAAATGGCTACTATGAATTTTTTGAATAGCTGTCCAGATTTAGGAAACCAAAACAATAGCAACCCATACCCATGTCCATTCGTATAGATCATATCAGCAAATCCTACGGAAAGGTCAATGCTTTGGATGACATTTCCATTCAGGTCGACCAAGGGGAACTGTTTGGGCTGATCGGACCTGACGGTGCTGGTAAGACCACCCTTTTTCGGATACTGACCACCTTACTCCTGCCCGACCACGGGTCGGCATCCGTTGCAGGGTACGATATCATTGCCGATTTTAAGGCCATTAGAAAACAGGTCGGATACATGCCCGGGAGATTTTCACTATACCAGGACCTCACGGTCGAGGAAAACCTTCGTTTTTTCGCCACGATTTTTGGGACGACCATCGCAGAGAATTACGATTTGATCCGAGACATCTATGTTCAGATAGAACCTTTCAAAAGTCGAAGGGCGGGCAAATTGTCCGGTGGCATGAAGCAAAAATTGGCACTTTCCTGTGCTTTGATCCATAAACCCAAGGTGCTGTTCCTGGACGAACCCACAACGGGTGTTGACCCGGTTTCAAGAAAAGAATTCTGGGAAATGCTCAAAAGATTACAGGACAAGGGAATTACCATTCTCGTGTCGACCCCCTATATGGACGAGGCCGCCCTATGTGATCGGATCGCACTCATCCAAGATGGAAGGATCCTTGAAATCGACACCCCAAAAGCCATTGTGGAGCACTATCCCAAACCCATTTTCGACGTTGGGGCCCACAACACGTACCTATTGATCGAAAAATTGAACGCCTATGCCCATAAACACAGTGTATTTCCCTTTGGAGAATACATCCACTATACGGATCAACGGGATGGGTTCGATCCTTTGGAGCTCATGGCATACTTAAAAAATGAAGGGCTGCAGAACATCCATATCGAAAGGACCAAGGCAACGATTGAGGACACATTTATGGAATTGGCAAAACAATGAAGGAAGAAACAGTAATAAAAGTAGAGGGACTCACCAAGGTTTTTGGTGATTTCACCGCGGTGAACAAGATCAGTTTCCATGTCAGGAAAGGGGAAATCTTTGGTTTTTTGGGTGCCAATGGCGCCGGGAAGACCACTGCCATGAAAATGCTGATTGGCATTTCCGCTCCCAGTTCGGGTTCGGCCAATGTGGCGGGATTCGATGTATATACCCAAACAGAGGACATCAAGAAAAGTATCGGGTATATGAGTCAAAAATTTGCTCTTTACGATGATCTGACCGTCAAGGAAAACATTCGTTTTTTTGGGGGTATCTATGGGTTGTCCAAGAATAGGATCTCCCAAAAATCGAACCTGCTCATTGAGGAGTTGGGCCTGGAGAAAGTCGCCCATAGTCTGGTGGGATCCTTACCGTTGGGATGGAAACAGAAAATCGCATTTTCGGTTTCCCTATTGCACGACCCAAAAATTGTTTTCTTGGATGAACCCACAGGAGGGGTGGATCCCATTACCCGAAGGCAATTTTGGGAAATGATCTATAAGGCTGCCAACAATGGCACGACCATTTTTGTAACGACCCACTACATGGATGAGGCAGAATACTGCGATAGGGTATCCATTATGGTGGACGGCACTATCGAGGCCCTGGACACCCCAAAAAACCTAAAGACCCATTTTGGTTCGGATTCCATGAACGATGTGTTCTTAAAATTGGCAAGAAGTTAAACAGGTTACCATATGAAACGCTTTATCGGGTTTGTACAAAAAGAATTTTACCATATTTTCAGGGACAGAAGATCCCTGTTCATCCTATTCGGGATGCCCGTCGCACAGATCATGCTTTTTGGGTTTGCCATCACCAATGAGATCAACAATGTTGACATCGCGATTCTAGATCGGTCCCAGGATGCCTCTACCAAAGAGATTATCTCAAAAATATCGTCATCGGAGTATTTCAGTATCCTCCAACACATAAAGGAGGAGGCGGAGATTGAGGAAGTCTTTAAAAAAGGGAAGATAAAGGCTGTGCTCTATTTTGAAAAGGAATTCAGTAAGAAACTGGTCAAGGAACACTCTGCCAAGGTTCAAATTGTGACGGATGCGACCGACCCCAATATGGCCAACACCATCAGTAACTATATCAATTCCATCCTTTCCCATTACCAAGAGGAACAAAACCGGTCCATAACGTTGGACTATCAGATCGTTCCCCAATCCCGGATGGCCTTCAACGCGGAACTGAAAAGTGTCTATATGTTCGTACCGGGGGTCATGACCGTCATCCTCATGTTGGTATCGGCCATGATGACCTCGATCTCGATAACCCGGGAAAAGGAATTGGGCACTATGGAGATTTTATTGGTATCCCCTTTGAACCCCTTTCAGGTAATCATTGGAAAGGTGTTCCCCTACATCTTTCTCTCCATCATCAATGCTGCCGCCATTGTCATACTGAGCATTTTCGTCTTCCATGTCCCCGTCAATGGCAGTCTGTTCCTGTTGGGCCTGGAAAGTGTGCTGTTCATTGTCACCTCCTTGGCACTGGGGATATTGATCTCCACTATTTCGGCCACCCAGCAAACGGCCATGATGATCTCCTTGATGGGGCTGATGTTACCAGTGATCCTTTTATCGGGCTTTATATTTCCGATTTCCAGCATGCCCGTTCCCCTTCAGGTCATCAGCAATATCGTACCGGCAAAATGGTTCATCATCATTGTCAAGGGAATCATGCTCAAAGGTGTGGGCATCAGCATTGTTTGGAAAGAAACCTTGGTCCTCTTGGGGATGACCCTTCTTTTCATTGGACTTAGTGTAAGAAAATATAAAATAAGATTGGAATAGCATGCGGGTAATCCTATATATCATAAACAAAGAATTCAGGCAGATCTTTCGGAACAAGGGCATGTTGCCCATCATTTTCATACTGCCGCTACTGCAATTGGTCATTCTTTCCAATGCGGCCACCTATGAGATCAACAACATTTCCTTTGGATATGTTGACAATGACTACACCCATACCTCCCGCGCCCTGATAGATAAGTTTCGTGCATCCACCTTTTTTGATGTTTCCCAGGTATTCCCCCATCCAAAAGAAAGCGACCTGGCCATGTTACAAGGGGAGGTCGATGTGGTATTGACCATCCCCGAGCACTTTGAACGGGATTTGTGGAAGGACAAAAATATCGATCTTGGGGTGACCATCAATGCCATCGACGGAGCTGCCGCAGGGGTTGAAAATGTCTATATCACCCAGATAATCAAAACATTCAACAAGAATCTGTCGGTAGACATGGTCCAGCTGTCCAATAACACGGTACGACCCGTTCTCATCGAGGGCATCCCACTATTTTGGTACAACAAAACCTTGAACTATAAAACCTTTATGGTTCCCGGGATCCTAGTGCTGTTGGTGACCATGATTACCTTGTTCCTTTCGGGCATGAACATTGTCCGGGAAAAAGAAATAGGCACCTTGGAACAAATCAATGTCACCCCAATTAAAAAGCACCACTTTATCATTGGGAAGCTTTTTCCTTTTTGGGTCATCGGCATGGGGCTTTTGACCATTGGGTTGGTATTGGCCAAACTCATTTTTGCCACACCCATGCTGGGAAGTCTGGCCCTCATGTACTTTTACACCTCCATTTACATACTGGTGATTTTGGGTATGGGTCTGTTCATCTCCAATTTTACGGATACCCAACAGCAGGCAATGTTCATCGCTTGGTTTTTTGTGGTCATTTTCATCCTGATGAGCGGTCTTTTCACCCCTATCGAAAGTATGCCCAAATGGGCCCAGTTCCTGACCGAATTCAACCCTATCAAATACTTTGTTGAAATCATGCGCATGGTCATGCTCAAAGGCTCCGGTCTTACCGATATTTTGCCCCAGCTTCTCAAAACAACCCTCTATGCCGTGATCATGAATACCATGGCCGTATGGAGCTATAAAAAAATCAGTTGATGAACACACAAAACCATCCATTGCGACGATCGGAATCCAAATTTCTTCGAGGGCCTTTGTCACGGTTCAAGGAGCTTGCCTTTACCTTTCGGGTACAACGGAGCTTTATCAAGGCATTTCGGAAGATGCACTTTATGGGACCCTGTGTGACCGTTTTCGGGTCGGCCCGCTTTCAACCCGACAATCCCTATTATACCCAAGCAGAGCAAGTGGGTGCCGCCTTGGCCGGTCTAGGGTTTACGGTCATGACCGGTGGAGGTCCTGGCATCATGGAAGCCGCTAACAAAGGAGCCTTTGAAGCAGGGGGATATTCAGTGGGCTGCAATATTATTTTACCCTTTGAACAAAAGCCCAATCCCTATCTCCACAAGTGGATCGATATCCCCTATTTCTTTGTCCGGAAATTCCTGTTGATGAAGTACTCCTATGCCTTTGTGGTCATGCCCGGGGGCATTGGAACCCTGGATGAACTTTTTGAGGCGCTCACCTTGATCCAGACCAAAATGATCCAGGATTTCCCCGTGGTCATATTTGGATCGGAGTACCATAGCGAACTCTGCAACCATATCAAGCTGATGGCAGCCAACGAGAGTATTGGATCCGAGGATATGAAACTGCTCTTTGTAACGGACTCCATTGAAGAGATGCAAGAACATATCAAGACCCACGCAATCAAAAAGTTCAACCTTACCCGTAAACCCCAAAGACCAAAATGGTGGTTTGGGGAACAAAAGGTTCAGGGAATCTTCAAAAGCGTATCATCATGAAGCAAAAGAGCATTATCAGAACCATTACCTTGGGCGGATTGGGCTTGTTTACGGCCATTACCCTGTTCCTCAGCAGTTCCATTCTATTGGATCTTTTTGGGATCCGGGAACATCAGGGCAACTATGTTCCCCTGGTCATTTGGAGCAACTTCCTATGTGGCTGGCTCTATTGCCTATCTCTCCTTGGATTGTTTTCCCATAAAAAATGGTCCGTTGTTCCCTTAATGGTGGCATTGTTCATCCTAATGGGAGCATTTATGGGCCTATTGATCCATATTTTGGATGGGGGTCTGTATGAGGACAAGACCATCACCGCCCTGTTCCTGAGAATCATCCTGACCCTTTTCTTCGCCTTGGGCACCTATACTGTAACAAAACCCCGGTTATGAAAAATATACTTATCATCAGTTTCACATCATTTGTACTGTCCACATCCATAACCTTCGATCGAGTACACTCCAATATGAACCCTTCCCTGACCGTAAACGTGGAAGGTTTACGGAGCTCAAGGGGCGTGGTTCAATATGCACTGTACGATAGGGAGGGATCACTTCCCGATCAAAAGTTCAAAAAATACCATCAAATAAGGACGTCGTCCATATCCGATGGAAAGTCCTCCACAACCTTTACCGACCTTACACTGGGTACCTATGCCATCAGTGTGCTACATGATGAGGACAAGAACGGCAAGATTGAAATGGGATTGCTATTGCCCAAGGAGGGAATCGGCTTTTCCAATTTCAAAACGATTGGCCTGTCCAATCGTCCCAATTTCAGCAAGGCAAGCTTTGACCTGGTCAAGGACAGTACTATCGTGGTGAACATGATCTATAAATAAATGCGGCTTTTTCATCCCATAATGATCATTTTTTGTTGTTGTTTCCAGGCCCTGCAAGGACAGGACAAGGATTGGCCCAGTATGGAATTGGATAAGGTCGCTCTGGTCAACCAACGGGAAAGCTACATTACATTTCCCATGGACATTGGTAATTTGGAACCCTTGATGTTCGAGGCCAATGTCAGCCCCAGTTTTATCATACGGAAACGTATGGACTCCAAATTGATGGGGGTGCTGACCCCCCAGATCATCATCCGAATGTACAATGCCGTTTCCTACCCGGTAAAGACCCCAAGCTATATCCCACAAATTGCCGCATACTATTTGATGTCCAAAGGTACCACCGGCACTCGAATGGCCCTATTTGGAAAGTTGGCCCATCATTCCAATGGTCAAAATGGGGCCTTTTACAACACGGATGGTACCGTCAACTTGGAGTCGGGAAACTTTGCCACCAATTATTTTGAACTGGGACTGGTCCATACATCCTTTGACAAGGCCGTGAATGCGACAAAATTCCTCAAGACATCCTTGGAAATCCATCCAAAGAGCTGGATGCTGGAGGAACTACAGGGTCATTATAGCGGTTTGCGCTGGCACAATGCCTTTTACGCGTACAAGCTCCCGGTGAAAATGGGACACCGAGGTTCCATCAAGGCAGATTTCTCCTTGAAATTGGAAGCCACCTGGTTCATGGACCAAGTAAACGATTGGGACCTCCTCGCTATCAAAAGATTGCATACACGGTTGACCGTATACTACCATCCCAAATTTTTGGAGGACATTGGATTTTTTATGGAATACTACCACGGCACGGATTATTACAACATGTATTTCCAGCACCGTCTCGATGTCATCCGTTTTGGCATCATGACCGAGGTACTACGATTTTAAAGCAATAAGCATGGAGCAACAAACATTTCAGGTAAAGAAATATTCCGGGGAACTGGAGGATTTTTCAATCGCCAAATTGGAACACTCCCTTCAAAAATGTGGGGCTACACCGGAAGAAATAACTGCGGTTATTGCCCACATTGAGCCTTGGATCTATGATGGGATTTCGACCGATGAGATCCACAGAAGGGTTTTTTCCTTTTTAAAAAAAGCAAACCGCATCCGTGCATCCAAATACAGCTTGAAACGGGCCATCTTTGACCTAGGGCCCACGGGCTATCCCTTTGAACGAATGGTCAGCGCCCTTTTAAGGCAAAAAGGGTACAAAACCAAGGTAGGTGTTGTTCTCAAAGGTGCCTGTGTGAATCATGAGATAGATGTATTGGCAGAAAAAAAGGGCAATGTCTACGCCATTGAATGCAAGTTCCATTCCGACACCAAATTCTCAAGTAATGTCAAGATCCCGCTATACATCAATTCCAGGTTTTTGGATGTCCAAAAAAAATGGAACGCCGATCCGGAAAAAAGCACCCATTTAAAACAAGGTTGGCTGGTCACCAATACCCAGTTCACCGCCGATGCAATCAACTATGGAAACTGCATCGGGTTAACACTGTTAAGCTGGGACTATCCCAAGGACAACGGTATCCCAAAGCATGTGGACCGATTCGGACTCTATCCCATCACCGCACTGACCACACTGTCCAAGCACGAAAAGCGTCAGCTTCTAGATCGGGACGTCATCCTGACCTTGGAAATCGAACAACGACCCGAAGTGTTGCAACCACTACATCTTTCTTCCAGAAAAACCAGGGAGGTATTGTCCGAGGTGCATCAATTGTGTCTTTTGTGAACCAAGAATGAACGTTATGAAAAATACCGAATCAATATCAGAGAAAACCTTGCCAAGGGATCAATGGATGGAAAAATTGAAAAAGTATGATTCCCGCGGGGTGCAGACCCTTTTCAGAACACTGTCCCGGAATCATTATAATCTTCTGAAAATGGTCGACAACAAGGCCAGGATCATGCTTACGGTCAATTCCATCATCTCCTCCCTCCTATTGGGAGCCCTGGTCCTTGTTCCGGCAAATGGGGAATTCACCATTACCATCGGAACCCGGATTTTGGTCATTTGTAGTCTGTTCTCCATGATATTCGCCATATTCAGCATGTTGCCCCATCGGTACATCGGAAAGGAATTCAGGGCCAGCAATTATAAGGGTACCCTCTATGCGGACAATTTTGCCAACCAATCCCTCGTTGAGTTTAAGGAAGAATTGAACCGCATAATGGAAAGTGGACAGAACACCTATGATGAAATGGTGGTCGATCTTTACTTCTTGGGCAAGGCCATAGCAAAAAAACAACGTTTACTTTTGATATCATCCGGAATCCTTTTGATAGGCATAATAGCAACGATTGCATATTCATTGATCACGGGCACCGTTATTTTGAACTGACAAGTCTATCCAAAAAATTCTAGTCGTTTGAACCACAGGCAGATCTAATTTTCCTTCGATACATCAACTGTATGATCCAAGTTGTTTTTTAAATACGCCGTACATGCTTTAAAGTCGATAAATATGCGGTTCTCCGAGATCAATGAAGGAATCAACCGAACGCGTTCCATCATGTACCTGGGCTGTTCCAACAATCCAACAAACAACACTTCGATTCCTGAATTTTTGAGATCGATCAATATATCCTCCAAGGTGTAGAGTCCCGATTGGTCCAAATATTGCATACGGTCCATGCGGATAATGACCGTTGATGCAGAGCGTGGAATCTGTTTGGCCAATTGCTGGAACTCACTGGTAAATCCAAAAAACAGAGGTCCTTTCAAATGTTTGATAAATACCTTTCTTTTTAGGCTTTCCGGAAACGCAGCTTCATCCGCCCAACCCTTCTCTTGCTCCAGGGTCTTCACATCGGAGCGTTCCGCGGTCAAGTCTCCCATTTTTTTCATGAACATCAATGATGCGAATACCAAGCCAACGCCAACTGCGTACACCAAGTTCCAAACAGTGGACAACACCATAACCACGAGCATGATGATCACTTCTGAACTAACCTTAAAGGGACCAATTTTCGTGTCCCTTGGTAGAAACGGAATGGCCTTGAGCCCCTTATAATCTATCACCCCAATTCCGACCGTTACCAAGATGCCTGCCAACACTGCCGCTGGAATTTTGGATGCCACTGGACCCAATGCCAACAACACCGTCAACAAGAATACTCCGGCTACCATTCCAGATAATTTGGTTTTACCTCCTGCATTGATGTTCACCACAGTCCGAATGGTGGCCCCTGCTCCAGGCAACCCACCAAAAAATGCCGCAATACTGTTTCCTATTCCCTGCCCGATCAATTCTCTGTTCGGCCTGTGCTGGGTCTTGGTCATATTGTCCGCGACCACCGAGGTCAACAAAGAGTCAATAGCTCCCAATAAAGCAAGTGTAAATGCCGTAAATACGTACGGTGTTATGGAATCCAGCCTAAATTGTGTGAACATATCAAAATGAATTATGGGAAAGCCTCCAGGTATCTGTTCGATGGGTCTATAGTCCAGTCCAAGACCATAAGCTACACCTGAAACGACCAATAAAGCTACAAGTGCACTGGGAAGGGACGTCGTTATTTTTTTAAACCCATAAATAATAACAATCGTGCCAAAGGCCAAGGCAAATTCGAGCCAATTGATATGTTGTAATGCCCTTGGAAGCATATTGATGGCACCCATCACACCAGAAGTATCCTTTCCTGCCAGTGCCTTTGCCTCTTTCAAAATATTTTCCTCTGAAACTTCTTCAGATCGGTCGATGGTTTCTTGGAAATCCTCGAGGACAAGCATACTTTCCCTAGATTCCTCTTTAAGGATTTTTCTCAAAATTGATTCTTGGGCCATGGGCCTATACTGATCCACAAGTGCCATGTCCTCTTTGGGATAATACCCCACCAAAGGCAAAATCTGGGTTACAAGGATAATAATCCCTATGGCGGTCATAAAACCGGAAACAACAGGATAGGGAATATATCTGATATACTTTCCGATGCCTACAAGTCCCAATCCTATTTGGACAAGTCCTGCCATCAAAAAGACCATAAGTATTGCTGGCAAAGCTTTCTCAAAATCACCATCATTGAATGCCAGAATGCTTGTTACCACGACCATGCTGACGGCTGTCATAGGGGCCGTTGGACCAGAAATCTGCGTATTGGTCCCTCCAAAAAGTGCCGCAAAAAAACTGATGAAGATGGCTCCATAGAGTCCTGCACTGGGACCCATCCCAGAACTGACACCGAACGCCAACGCCAAAGGGAGGGCTACAATTCCTGCTGTGAGCCCTCCAAATATATCTCCTCGTAAATTGGAAAAAAAATTCTTCATGTTGTTTGTATGGTTTTTTAAATCCAAATCCGGTACTTTTTACGCCCAGATAACTACAACCAGACATTATTGAATTTTTGTACTAACGTGCTACCGATCCTTGGGTAGGGGTCGCCAAGTAATGGCCAAGGTACTTTCAGAATGGACCATTGGCATTGGTGGCAATGGTCGTTCCCTCCCTGTTTCACCAACAAAGGGTGAAAACCGTATTCTTCATTAAATTTTAATTCTTACGTATTGATCATCCAAGTTACCTTTGATACCTTTCCAAAATTTTTGAAAGCAATATCGTCTTGATCTTGGTATAGGTCTTGATATGGTCCATATAACTATCCCTATTTTTCTCATGGGTGTTCAGATAATAGGCGTCACATTCCGTGGTATCACACTCAATGGCATTTATCATTGTCCTTTCATATCGATACAGGGTGCCCAAGCGAAGTTGGTTATCCCGCTGGATGGCCAAAAGGCTTTGGTTTACCGCAGGGTTTCCCAATAGGCGTTTTTCCAATGGAATCAAATATTGCAGTTCATTATTCATCAACTCCATGGTTTCGGTCCAATTGGAAATCTCCAACTTGTCCTTTTTAACTATGATCTGGCTTATGGACTCGTGAAAATAGGGTCTGTTCACCTGCTTCATAATACCATGTTTAGGTTTATGGGTTCATTCTCCTGTTCCACATTTTCAATGCTCAATTTTTGGTTTCCGGAAGGAAACTCCCAAACTAGGGAATCCCCTTTGGCATACCCCATGACCGCTGCTCCCATGGGGGTCAGGATTGAAATATGGTTGTTTTTCACATCACTCCGACTAGGAAGTACCAATTTGAATTTTTTGTGCCATCCATTTTCGGAAATTATGGTCACCACGGCATTGAACCGGATGACATCATCCGGCATTTCCGCTTCATCCAATATCCGTGCTGTTTCCATTTCACCCACGAGCTTTTTTACCGAGCTCCTAAGGGTATTGTCCTTATAGTATCCTGATAGGTTCATCAACCGCTTCAAAAGGACATATTCTTTTTTTTCAATTACCAAACTACCGTATTTCATTATTTTTCGTTTTATGTTTTAGCCTCCATCACATTCAAATGGAACCCTAAATGGATTATTGGATTATGGAAAAATACCCCTTTGGACATACGTTTCCTCAAGTCGCTCAATGGCAATGATAAAGGCGGCTGTGCGCATATCCACTTTTTTGGATTTCGCCTTATGGACTACTTTGCCAAAGGATTCTCTCATCTTTTTTTCCAATTTTTCCAATACTTCATCCAAATGCCATATTTCTCCGTTGCGATTTTGCAACCATTCAAAATAACTTCCGATTACACCTCCGGAATTACAGAGGATATCAGGAATGATATCGACTCCCCTTTTCAAAAGGATTTCCTCGGCCTTTACATCGGTTGGTCCATTGGCTCCTTCAGCGATCAAACGGGCCTTTATCTTCGGGGCATTTTCAACAGTGATCTGGTTTCCCAATGCTGCCGGGATACAGATATCACAGTCCAGACCAAAAAAATCGGCACTGTCCATAGTATTTGCACCACTAAAGCCAAGGACACTTCCCTTATTGGCCTGTACATATTCCAATAATTTTTCAGTGGAGATGCCATCCTCGTTATATATGCTTCCATAGGCATCCTGTACCGCTGTGAGTATTGCCCCCTCCTTTTCCAGAAAGTGTGCGGCCCAATAGCCCACATTGCCAAAACCCTGTACAATGAACCTTTTGTTTTTCAAATCGACCTTTTTGTTTTCTGCCCAAAATTTAATGGTCAGGAACACCCCGTAACCGGTCGCCCTGTCCCTGCCTTCGGAGCCTCCTGCCCCTATGGGTTTTCCAGTGACCACATGTAGGTTCTTTGAACGTTCATTGGGAGATTTGGTGGACATATACGTGTCCAAGATCCAAGCCATGGTCTGGGCGTTGGTATTCACGTCCGGAGCCGGAATATCCAATTCTGGGCCTATATTGTCCCCAAGGGCATAGGTGAACCGTCTGGTGATCCGTTGCAATTCGTCCTGTGAATACTTTGTCGGATCCAATTGGATACCCCCTTTGGCCCCCCCGTAGGGCAATCCTGCCAATGAGGTCTTCCAGGTCATCCACATGGCCAGTGCCCGCGCAGCATCAATGTCCACTGTAGGATGGTAACGAAGTCCTCCCTTATAGGGGCCCAGGGCATTGTTGTGCTGAACCCGATACCCCGTGAATATTTCCACTTCACCGTTATCCATGCGGACCGGGAAATGGACAATGAACTCGTTGTTCGTCACTTCAAGGATCTTACGGATGTTCTTGTTCAGTTCAATAATGTCCGCTGCATTGTTGAACTGTCTCATGACATTGTCCAACATACCTTGTTTCAGTTGTTTTTTTTCCGATGTTATCGTTGTTGTCATTGTATAAAATTTTGGTTGCACTAGGTGTGCTTAATTACTCATCATTTCATTTGTGACCATTATGGCCGGTCCGTCGCTTTCATCAAGTCGATGGACGTATTCATTACATAATTGGATATTGGTCCTATCCGTACTTAAGGAACAATAGGCCACATGCCTGCACGTTGAGCATAGGCTCCGTACTAATTCTTTCATGGATTCTTTAAATTTTATTAATTGAGATTAGGGTATTAATTCCAATGCACGGGGTTTAGCACCTTTACCGGATAGAACGCCAGTACCAAAATCGATATTCCGATGATGACCAGAAATACCACTTCTAAATTGGACAACATCCTATTGACCCCCAAGGTTTTTTCTGATAGCTGGGTCAGCATGTCACTTTGTTCCAATTGGATTTCCTCAAGGCCATCCAAGGTTTGTCTTATTTGTGCCAATTGTGGCAATACTTTTGCTTCGGCCAACGGTTTCCCTTCTTTTGATGCATTGGTTGTCCCACTGGGTTCCAAATCGGAAAATTGACGGTCCAATCGCTCCAACAGCCTGGCCTCGTCCCGTGTCAACTTGGTTCTGGAAAAATCAGCCAACAAAGCTTTGATTTTTTCAGACCTCTCATTACCCTGCACATACTCACCTTTCAAGAGTGCCACTTCCATCTCATGTGCCATATCCTGTAATTGATAGATATAATCCTGCACCACTATGCGATCATCATAAATGGATTTGACCGATGCTTGTATTGTGGAAAAATATTTCCGGTCCAACAGGTTGGAGCCCAGTACCAACAAAAAAGCGGTGGCCAGGACCAGACCGACCAATATTCGTTGTTTTATTGAAAATTTAGTTTTCATGTTTTAATCATTTAGGTATTACATCAAAGAATTATCCTCTGGATCGAAAATCCACCCGGCCACTACCTTGTTGAGCAAATAACAATTTTGGAAAACCGGGTGGACATCATCAACTAACCACCAATCATAAATCAACTATAAGGTTTGGAGCTCTCCGGACTCCATTGCCCCAAAAAAGTCGACGGCCACTATGCTATGACTGCCAAAGAACCTGTTACCATCAACTCGTTTGATCTTGATCTTTGTGGATCCATCCTTTTTTTCTTTGACGGAAGTCACCACCACTTTTTCCCCTTCCACACGTTTGTAGTTTGCGATACCCCCTCTTTTGATGATAAAGTTCGCCTTGGGGAAGTCAATATACTTGTACTTGTTCGTTTCAGGTTTCCCGATTTCGAATACATCCCCGACTTTGACTTTTGTGTTCGTTTGGGATGCATTGGCCTGTGCATGCAACAGGTTTATAGAAAACAAAAGGACAATTACATATTTAATCATAACCATAATATTTAGAATCAATAAATCACTTACTGTTCGGGTACCATCTTTTGCATGTCACCATCTGAAATGGAGAGTTTGACCTTTTGCCTACCCTGCTTTACTTTTTCGATCGTAAAAGATATTTTACTACCGGGAAGGCCATAGGTAATTCGGTCACCTTTGGAGAAACCGATCAATGATGCGCCCAAACTACTGGTCACAGAAATTTGGTTTGTCGTCGCATCTTCTTCGCCAGGAGGTACAAGCCGGAAGGAATCCTGATGGTCCGAGGAACCAACAAGGGTAACCTCGGAATACAGTCGAACAATGTCAGAGGGCATCTGGCCCTCATCCAACACCACAGCATTGTTCAAATTCAGGTCCAAGATCTCCAATACACCTGTATGGATATAATCTTCCCATATACAATTCTGTTTCATGAACTTTCTGGTCATCAGAAAATCATTCTTCTCCAAAATGAGACTGCCATACTTCATAAGGTTCTCTTATTTTCACAAATCCGTCAACCGGTATTGTCCAGATTTGGCACGTTTGGAAATCCAAAGGGCAAAGTCCGTACCCAATGTTCAAAAAAAAGGAGACGTTATTGTAATCAACTGATTATCAATACACAATTGAATATTAAAAATTTTGGAGTGAAAATGGAAACGGGGTATATTTCCCCAGTCGGCTATTTTATAACCGGTTCAATCCAGCTTATCACGCAAGGTTTTGCGATCTATCTGCAGTATTTCGGCGGCCTTGGTCTTATTTCCCTTTGTGTGCAAGAGAACCTTTTTGATATATTCCTTCTCCATTTCCCTAAGGGGCACAAGACCTTTTTGGGGGAAATCAATCCGGTACTTCAAGAACTCGGGTATATCTTCGATCCCTATGGGGCCATCCGACATGATCACCACGCGCTGGATTATATTTTCAAGTTCCCTGATGTTCCCTGGCCAGTGGTATCGTTCCAAAATCCCTAAGGCCTCAGGGCTAATTCTTGGCAGACGGTCTTTATATTCAACACCATATTTTCGGAGAAACTTTTCCACCAGCAAAGGAATATCGGATTTTCTATCCCGAAGTGGCGGCACATTGATTTCCACAACCGTAAGTCGATAATATAGGTCTTCCCTAAAGTTCTTGTTCTTGATCTCCTCCAAAAGATCCACATTGGTGGCCGCAACAATGCGGATTTCCACTTTTTCCAGTTTTCGGGACCCCACCCTGGTGATTTCCTTTTCTTGAAGTGCACGCAACAGCTTGGTCTGTACCGCCAAACCAGCTGCTCCTATTTCATCCAAAAAAAGGGTTCCTCCTTCAGCGGCCTGAAAGAATCCACTGCGGTTCTCATTGGCTCCTGTAAAGGCACCTTTTACATATCCGAAGAGTTCTGCCTCTTGGAGGTTTTCGGGGATGGCACCACAGTTTACTGCAATGAAAGGTCCTTTGGAAAACTTACCGGAATAATGGATGGCCCTTGCCACCAGTTCCTTTCCTGTTCCACTTTCCCCCGTGATCAGTACAGTGGCCCTATTGTCCCTCACGCGATCTATGATATTGAGGATTTTCTGAAAGGCGTCCGAACTGCCGACCATTCCTTCAAAACGGTTATCACTTATGTCAGGTATTGATTGTTTCTTTATGGACAAAGGTTGTTTCTCCTTGCTGTACAAGGCCTTTTCAACGGATTGTTTGAGTTCCTCTTTGGTAAAGGGCTTGGTCAAATAATCAATTGCGCCCGATTTGATGACTTCCAAGGCCCCGTCCACCGAAGGATAGCCCGTGACCACCAATTTGGGCATTAGGGGATAATGTTCGTTTGCATATTTCAATAACTGTAGGCCATCCACTTCGGGCATTTGAATATCGGTGATCAAAAGATCAATAACACTATCCTTTAAAATATACAGTGCTTCCTTTACCGAGATGGCCTTATAGACATGGTAATCGAGTCCTTTCAACTGTCTGGAAAGAAGTTCCAGGATGTGAATGTCGTCATCGACAACTAAGATGTTCTCTTTGTGCAGTGCCATACCTAAATTTTGGGAAACTCTAGGGTAAAGATAGTGCCTTTGGGGGTATTGGGCCGGTGTGAGATCGTTCCTTTGTAACTACGCACAATACCGTGCACTACACTTAGACCCAGTCCTGTACCCTCACCTGTTGGTTTTGATGTATAAAAGGGTTCGAAAATTTTATCCGCATGTTCTGTTTCTATGCCCTGTCCTTCATCCGCAATTCGGATAATGGTCCTGTCTTTTGATTTGTCAAGTTCAATATGTATAGCCCCCTTCGGCGGGGAGTAATAGGCTGCGTTCATGATAAGGTTGAACAGTACTTGGGTCAGTTGAACGGTATTGGCCCGCATTTGGATATGTTCCCGGCCAAAAGATTTGACAATGTTCAGCTGTTTGGCCTTAAGGGATGGTGCCAACAAGCGTAAAACATTTTCCACAACTGCGTTCAGTTCAATCTGTTCCATCTCTTGGGGCATTTCACAAGTAAAGAACATGAGCTTTTTAACGATCTCTCGACTGAAAATAGCATTATCGATAATTTTCTGGAGATCTCTCCTTGTGGCTTCATCTCCAGTATTTTCCACGAGCAGTTCGGCAAAACCTAAAATATTGGCCAAAGGGGTATTGAGTTCATGTGCAATTCCCGCGGTGATCTCTCCCATGATGTGGAACCGATCGGCTCGTTCCATTTGTCTTTTGGTTTCCTCTTCCGAATCACGGATGTGTTTGCGTTCCATCAAATTACCGATGGCCAAACAGACATTTTTGAGCAAGGTCCTTTCCTCATCCAAAAAATCTGTTACGCTAAATTCGGCAGAAGGATAGCCCACTGTTATTCGCCCCTCTACTTTGTTGAATATCTTGACATCGGAAGAATGGGAGACCATATCGTTTCCATAATTTTTGGTCTGTACCTGGTAATCCCCGATCGTTATCTGGACCGCTGCTGCCTCAGCAAACTGCCAACCCCGTTTTAAACAATGGGCAATGGCTTCAAGGGAGGTCTCGAGTTCATCATAATTTGAATTCACAATAATGGAGGTAACCTCATAAAGACAGGTCAGTTCCTTGACACGTTCCTTTAATTTTTGTTCTGTATTTGTCATAAAGCCATATATCATTTTTACAATTTAAAAAAACAATTTCCCAATCCTAATGATGGCATACTGGGCGTGGGTAAGGTTCATAAAAACGATCTGTCCCTTTATTGACAAAAATACAACATGGTCGATCATGAAAGCCCACGCCATATATTTAAAACAATTGTCCTGTCCCCTACCCAAACATCTTTTTAACCCATTTACAAAACGAAAATAGATAAAAAAGACATTTTTATCCTCTTTATGACAATTATCATGTCCCGCCTTTTTGGTCAACCCTACATTTGTTCCTATGAAACCTTATATAATTCTTTTTGTGGCTCTCATCATGTTGGTCAAACCCCTTTGGCCGGTCATCGAATATGTGGCCAATTATGATTATATAACAAAGGTGCTCTGCGAGAACAAGGACAGGCCCCAATTGCACTGCAACGGCAAATGCTATCTGGCCAAACAATTGGAGAAACAGCAAAAAGACCAGGACAAGAACCCCTTTGGGGAACAACGATCAAAAATGGAGATCCAACCCCTGGTTTTCTTTCAGTCCTTGTTGGTTTTTGATCTCGATACCCTTTTTCAGGTGTATCCAGACAAGAATTCCTTCCGATATCAAGGAATCCATTCCCAACTGTTCATTTCCGACATTTCCCATCCCCCAGAAGTGGTCTGAACAACTTCCCTGTACACATCCCGACGCTTTAAAATACTTGTTGGGACAGTACCCCAATCCCTTTTGAATTGATTCAAAACATTTTTCAATGAAAACCACATATCCATATGGGGCATGGTCGGGCTATTTGGGCCATTTGATTTTGGTCCTCTGTCTGGGGGTCATACCATTGTCCCCACAAAAGGCCCAAGCCCAAGAACCGATCTTGGCCCCTATCATAGACTCTATTCTCCCTATTGACTTAAAGGAAGTCATCGTCATTTCTTCCTTCAACAGGGGGATTGAACACAAATCCCAACCAAAGCCCCTATCCACATTGGACCAATATTTGGAATCCTCCAAAAAGGTTTCCATGGTCAAACGAGGGGCCTATGCCTGGGACCCCATGCTCAATGACATGACCTCCGAACGGCTGTCCATCACAATAGATGGCATGCGGATCTTTGGGGCCTGTACCGACAAAATGGATCCCATTACCTCCTATGTGGATGTGTCCAACCTTTCCGATATCCATGTGGAAAGCGGCCAACAAGGGGCACGGCACGGCAATGTGATCGGGGGCGCCCTGGACATGCGTTTGGAAAAGAGCAATTTTAGGCCCTTGGGATGGACAGGTGCAGTGGAAACTGGCTATGAGAGCAACAATACTGCCCAAATTGTGGGCGGTGAGCTCAACTTTTCGAATGAACATTTCTATGTGGATACGGACCTGATTTACCGCAAAGCGGAAAACTATACGGCCGGCGGAGGTGAAGAAGTTGCTTTTTCCCAATTTGAAAAATACAACCTCTCCACAAATGCGGGATATAAAGTTTCGGAAAACCAAAAACTGTTGGCCAGTTTCATCTTTGATGAAGCCCGGGACGTAGGGTATCCCGCACTGCCTATGGATGTGTCCCTGGCACGTGCCTTTATCGGCTCCCTGAGCTGGGTACAGGACAGTTTCATCGGTGACCTGGAGAATTGGGAGACCAAACTCTATGCGAACACCATTACGCATATCATGGACGACAGTCAACGGCCCGATGTACCCATTCGGATGGACATGCCCGGTTGGAGCGACACCTATGGGTTTTACACCCAGACCGAGCTGATCTTGGATGACCATCATCTTATAGGTAAACTCGACGGCTATTACAACCGTTCCCTGGCGGAGATGACCATGTATCCCAATGATCCCAACGAGCAGGACATGTTCATGTTGACCTGGCCCGACGTGCGGACCTTGAACTCAGGCATCTATTTGGAGGACAAAATTTCGCTTAAAGAAAGTTCAGTGAAGCTATCGACACGCTTGGCACTCCAAACCTTCAACGTGGCCGATGATTTCGGCTTGAACAGCCTTCGGATCTTCAATCCTGATATGGCCCAACGGCAGACCCGGGTACTAAAGAGTGTTTCCACGCACTACCACAGACAGTTCAAGGCACTTCACCTCAGTGGTGGGCTTGCGTATGGGGACCGTGCACCATCGGTTTCGGAAGGTTTTGGATTTTACCTGTTCAACAGTTTTGACAACCATGACTATATCGGAAATCCTGACCTTAAGAATGAAAAGGCCCTAGAGGCCAATTTTAAAATGGCGTGGCCCATAAAAAATCTGGACATCGCCGTGGAAGGCAATTATTTCCATACTTGGGATTACATCATCGGCGAGGTCCATCCCGAACTGGACGTTATGACCATTGGTGCCGATGGGGTCAAGGTATATACCAATCTGGAATATGCCAACCTTTACAATGTGTCTTTGGACATGGTATACCAACTCACATCGGAACTGGATTGGAGCGGATTGGTCTCCTATCACAGGGGTACGGATCAAAATGGCCGTAACCTACCCTTTATCAGTCCATTGGCCTATCGTTCCCGACTTACCTATGGACAAGGAAATTTTTCCGGCACCCTGACCCTTTCCGGGGCCTTGGACCAAAGCGATTTCAATCCGGATTTTGGTGAGGACCACACACCGGCATATGCCCTATTGTCATTATCATTGGGCAAAACCTTTTCCATAGGAGGTGAAGCCCTGTATGGCAAAGTGGGTATCGAAAACATTTTTGACCGGTATTATTCCACCTATTCCGACTGGAACAACATCCCCCGCATGGGAAGGAACTTTTTCATGACCTTATCCTATGCCATCAATTGATCATAAAACTTTTTTATAAATCCCATTTAAAACCCTAACAATGAAAAATATAAAATCCATTTTCGCCCTTCTTGCCCTTTCCTTGGGAATCGCATCCTGTTCCAATGGTACGGATGACCCACTTCCCGTAGCGGACAATCCCCTTGAGGAATTCAACTTGACAGGCAGTTTCGAGGCCAATGGCCATGCCCTGGAAATCTATTCCGAACAGGAAGGGTTTACCATGGGGTACAATGAACTGTTCATCCGTATCAAGGATCTATCGACAGAGGACTATGTATCCGATGCCACAATACATTGGAACCCGGTCATGCACATGACCGATAAAGCGCACTCCTGCCCAAGATCGGAAATCTCAACAACGGGAGAGGATACCGTCTATAAGGGCTTTATCGTCTTTCAAATGGCCAGTAATGATGATGAGTATTGGGAACTGAACCTGGAATACAGTTTTGGGGGCACTACCTATACCACTACCGAACAGATTACCGTCAATGCCCCTTCCAACGGAAAAAGGACGGTGAATGTGTTCACCGGAACGGACGATGTAAAATATGTACTGGCCATGATGCCCCTGACACCCGAGGTCACCGTGAACGATCTATCCGCGGTCCTCTTTAAAATGGAGACCATGATGAACTTTCCCGCAGTTGTGGATTACACGGTAGCCATAGATCCCAGAATGCCCAGTATGGGCAACCATAGTTCCCCGAACAATGAAGATCTGCTCTTTGATGCCGATACTGGAATCTATTCCGGAAAACTGTCTTTGACCATGACCGGCTATTGGAAGATCAACCTAAAACTTCTCAATGACCAAGGGGATATACTCAAAGGTGAGGACGTTACCGAAGAAAATGAAGGAAGCAGTTTATTTTTTGAAATTGAATTTTAAAGCTGTTGTTTGCGCTTTTATTCGTTTGTTTGAAAGGTCATCCCATTGTGGATGGCCTTTTTGATGACTGGTACGGCTTAAATTAAAGGAACTCCTTTGGATCAGCTTTAGAAATTTTGGCTCAGACAGGAAAAAACTCCTCAACATCCCTTTTGCCTTCGATCAAATCCAAAATGGTTGTGTTTTCCAATACTTTGATGAATTTTGATTTGTTGGCACCTACCAATTTATGGAGCACGCAGGGCTGGTCGGTATCGCAATCCTTGACGCCCAGAACACATGATTTCACCCTTTTTTCCCCATCGATTACCTTCACGATATCCATCAGGGAACGCTTTCTATCTTCTTTACTTAAAAAAAAACCTCCCCTGGGGCCCCTAGTGGACGAAATAACACCATGACGGGAAAGTTCTTGCAACAATTTGGCGAGATAGGCTTCGGGCACATGGACTACCCCATGCATATCCCGGACCATGACCTTATGGTCCTCATCGGAGTTCAATGCTAAATAGAGAACTCCCTTAATGGCATATTTTGAAGAATTGGATAGCATGATGGCAATATGCTAACAAAGATTAAAAGACATTTTTATCCTTTTTATGATTATTATCATGTTTTAGATATATAACCCTATATACATTTGAATCAAAATTTTAACCATTTATCACATGAAGACAACAATAAAAGGTATGGTCTTGTTCTTTGCACTCATCTTGTTGGGCTGCGGCGGCAAGAAAGAGGAAAAAAAAGAGGAAGGTTTCAGCGTACAACGGAAAAAGGCAGCAACGGAACAGCCTGTTGAGACCAATACGACCAATGAGGTGAAGGCTTCCGAACGAGTGGATATGTCCACGAAGGGTGTCGGCCCCATAAAATCCGTGACCTTGGCCCCGGAAATCGATCAGGCCTTGGCCGCCAATGGTAAGGAGGTCTACGAACAAATGTGTCTGGCGTGCCACAGGATCGGCAAAAAATTCATTGGTCCACCACCCAATGGAGTATTGGAGCGAAGGAGTCCCGAGTGGGTGATGAACATGATCCTGAACCCTCAGGAAATGGTACAGCAAGACCCTTTGGCCAAAGACCTGCTCCAAGAGTTCAACGGATCGCCCATGTCCAACCAAGGGTTGACCGAAGACCAGGCCCGTGCCATCCTTGAATATTTCAGGACATTAAAATAATACATATGAAATCAACCATTAAACTCAGTACCCTGGGGCTGATCTTGCTGCTTACGCTCAATGGCGGTTGCAAGGATAGGGCCCAAAACGAAACAACCGCTGCCGAATCGAATACATCCGATGCGGTCATTGAGAGCAACAAGGGGCAGGCCTTTATCGAGGATGATGCTTCCACACCCAATGTACTCCAGATTGCCATCGGGTCACCCGACCATAGTACTTTGGTGGCTGCAGTGCAAGCAGCGGAATTGGAGAACGCCCTGGTCAATGCAGGCCCCCTTATGGTGTTCGCCCCCACCAATGCCGCCTTCGATGCATTACCCGCAGGTACCGTTGAAGATCTTTTAAAACCGGAGAACAAGGAAGCCCTGGCCAATATACTCAAGTACCATGTAACCCCGGGCAATTATTCCAAGGACTTTTTGAAAAAATTCAAGAAGTTGGGGCAGGCCAACAATCAAGATGTTCCAGTAGAAGTCAAGGGTGATGATGTCTTTATCGGAGGTGCCAAGATTATTGCCAGTGTACCAGCGGGCAATGGAATCGTCCATATCGTGGACAAGGTCATCCTACCCCCTGCCCAGTAAAAATCGTAAAACCTGTAAAAACGAATAAATCCTAATACAATGAAAATTTATAACCATTTAATTTTGACCTTCGGAGTGGCCCTGATGCTGGTTTCCTGTGGTCAACAGAACCAAAGCTCCAACGGGGCCCTGTCGTCCAGTGCCGCTGAAAAAGTGTATGTTGCCCCTGGTGAGCAAGATGAATATTACGCCTTCCTTTCAGGGGGATACAGCGGTAACCTAACCGTTTACGGATTGCCCTCGGGAAGGATGTTCAAGGAGATTCCTGTATTCTCCCAGTTCCCAACATCGGGATATGGGTATTCCGAAGAAACCGTGCCGATGTTGAACACCTCCCATGGATTTGTACCTTGGGACGATGCGCACCACCCTGACATTTCACAGACCAATGGCGAGTTGGATGGACGATGGATTTTTATCAATGGAAACAATACCCCTCGTATCGCTAGGGTTGACCTCAGCACTTTTGAGACCGCGGAGATCATCGAGGTCCCCAACAGTGCCGGGAACCACAGTTCTTCCTTCATTACGGAGAACACCGAATATGTAGTGGCCGGTACCCGATTTTCTGTTCCCGTACCCCAACGTGATATGCCCATAAATGAATATAAGGGAAACTTTAAGGGTGCCCTGACCTTTATCAGTGTCGATCCTGAACACGGTCACATGGCCATCAAGTTTCAACTCTTGATGCCAGGTTTCAATTACGACCTCTCCCATCCCGGCCGTGGAAAGTCCCATGGTTGGTTCTTCTTTACCACCTATAATACGGAAGAGGCCAATTCCCTTTTGGAAGTGAACGCTTCCCAAAACGACAAGGATTTTATTGCTGCCATCAACTGGAAGAAAATTGAGGAATATGTGAACAACGGTGGCGGCACCAAAATGCCTGCCAATTATGCACACAATGTATACGATGAACACTCCCATACCGGGACATCCACCATGCGCAATGAGGTATTGACCGTTGATCCAACCAAGGTACCGGGAGCGGTTTATTTTCTTCCCACTCCAAAATCCCCCCATGGATGTGACGTAGATCCAACAGGACAATATATCATTGGCAATGGTAAACTCTCCGCTGATTTGACCGTACACTCCTTTGATAAAATGATTGCGGCCATAGAAGGCCAGAAATTTGATGGGGAGGCCTATGGTATCCCAATCCTGAAATTTGAGGATGTATTGGCAGGACAGGTAAAAAGTGGTGGCCTTGGCCCACTGCATACCGAGTTTGATGGTAAGGGCAATGCCTATACCACATTCTTTATCTCTTCCGAGGTGGTAAAATGGCAATTGGGCACTTGGGAGGTAATCGACAGAAAACCCACCTATTATTCCGTGGGTCACCTAATGATCCCAGGGGGCAATTCCAGAAAGCCTTTTGGAAAATATGTAGTGGCCATGAACAAGATCACCAAGGACCGTTATTTGCCTACCGGCCCTGAAATGGAACACTCGGCCCAATTATATGATATTTCCGGTGACAAAATGGAATTGCTCTATGATTTCCCCACCCATGGGGAGCCCCATTATGCGGCTGGATGTCCCGCAGAACTATTAACCTCGAATTCCAAGAAAATCTATCGATTGGATGAAAACAGGCACCCCTACGCAGTGACTTCCGCAGACGGATCGAAAGTGGTACGTGACGGAAATGAGGTCCATGTGTACATGTCCACCATTCGAAGCCACTTTACCCCGGACAACATCGAAGGTATCAAGGTCGGCGACAAGGTATATTTCCACATCACCAACCACGAACAGGATTTTGATGTACCCCATGGCTTTGCCATCCTCGGCCAAAACTCATCCGAGCTCCTCGTGATGCCCGGACAGACCAAGACCTCTGTTTGGGAACCTAAGCAAGTTGGGGTATGGCCGTTCTATTGCACGGATTTCTGTTCTGCACTGCACCAAGAGATGCAAGGGTATGTCAGGGTCTCCCCTGCGAATTCCAATACGGAGCTCAAATGGTCCCTCGGCGAATAATTTGATGTATTGTCTTCATTGAACAAAGCGGGCTGTGTCGATGACCTGCCCGCTTTAATCCCTAATTTCAGTATATCGACATCAATCCACCAAAAATCATATTCAATTTGGAACCTCTAAATCAAAGAAAAATGAAAAAGGCTGGTATTTTAATGATCCTTGGCCCACTCTTCCTATTGGGATTGTATGTCTTCCCCCTTTGGAACATTATGTTGGGTGCCCCCCAATATCCCGATCCGTTGGGATTGAATATCCACATCAATGGTCTACGGGGCGTGAGCGAATTTGATATACAGAACATCGATGGCCTGAACCACTATATCGGTATGCACACCTTGCCCAAAGCTGAGGAAATGTGGGAATTTGGCACTTTTCCCATGGTCATAGGAATCATGGTAGGTATTGGAGTATTGATCGGTGTTTTGGGATATCTGGGCAAAGTAAGCTATAAATGGTTCCTCGGGTGGTTCCTATTGATGTCCATATTGGGAATATTGGGCATGTACGATTTCAATGAATGGCTGGTGGACTATGGTACCAACTTGGATCCCAATGCCATTATGAAATTGACCAATCCCGATGGAAGTCCGATGACCTACAAGCCCCCCCTATTGGGCCATGTAAAAATGCTCAATTTTGACGTCACCTCTTTGCCATCCACAGGTGCCTGGCTCATGTTCATGGGTATGATGCTCACCTTGGTGGCTGCATTCATGGGCTGGAAAAGCACAAAAAACCAAAATTGACGATCCAATGAAAAAACTATTTTTCTCTTTATTTTTGGTCGGGGTCCTGTCCTTGGGCTGCCAAGTCCGTCCAAAGCCCATTGATTACGGGCATGTCGGCTGCCACTATTGTAGTATGACCATTGTTGACCAACAACATGCCGCCCAATTGGTGACCAAAAAGGGCAAGGTCTTCAACTTTGATGCCGTTGAATGCATGATGAACCAGTTGAAAGATGAGGACGGAACCGCCATGGCCCTATTTCTGGTAAATGATTTTGATCGACCGGGAGAACTGACCGATGCCACCAAGGCCACCTATTTGATCAGTGAGAACATTCCAAGTCCCATGGGGGCATTTTTAAGTGCCTTTTCAGAAGAAGAAGCCGCCCTACATGTAAAGGACGTCAATGGAGGGGAACTCTTGACTTGGAACGCACTGAAACAACAATTTAAATTAGACTTCTAACCTTTGAACCATGTATGCCATAGCCATCGACAATACCATTGCCCAGCAATCATTCGACGGTCTACAGATCGAATATCTGGTCAAAACACCTTCATTGGAAATTTTGAGCATCAGTTTGGCCAGGGATGCCGTCTTTCCAAAGCATATATCTCCCAAAGATGTCCATTTGGTCGTTTTGGAGGGCTCTATCGATTTTTATATCGAGAACCAAATCGTTACTTTAACGGTACAACAACATTTTGGCTTTTCCAAAGGGGTAGAACACTGGGTGAAGGCCAATACAGATGCTAAATTCTTGATAATCCGGTAGTGGATATGGTACCCAAGGCAATAATCTTCATTCATTTGTTGGCTGCCACGATATGGACAGGGGGACATTTGATCCTTGCCCTTGGCATTTTGCCCAGGGCACTGAAAAAGAATGATTTTTCCATTATCGCCCAATTTGAGGAGCGGTATGAGAAAATAGGCATCCCTTCCCTATTGATCTTGGTGGTTACCGGTATCTATATGGCCACAGTGTACGCCCCATCCTTTTTCGATTGGGATTTAGGGGACCATTATACCCGGCATATTGCCTTAAAATTGATGTTGTTACTGATTACGATAGGATTGGCCATCCATGCCCGGTTCTTCTTGATACCTAAAGAGAAATTACAGCCTTTGGCATGGCATATCATCGGGGTCACCATCACTGCTGTCCTATTTGTTTTGGTCGGGTTCAGTGCACGAAGTGGAGGAATTTTATGAGAACGGACACACAACATAACGCCTATATGCTAGTATGCATCCTGCTGGTGCTCACCCAAACCGTCATGGCCAAGACTTGGACCGTTTGCACTTCTTGTGAGCACAGCTCGATCAAGGGGACCATTGAACGTGCCGAGGCCCATGACACCCTATTGGTACAAAAGGGCACATACCGGGAATATGAGATCCTGGTGGATAAACCTTTATATATCAAGGGTATTGGATACCCCATTGTCGATGGGGAGAAAAAAGGGGAGATTTTTCAGGTTCGATCGGACCACGTGACCTTGGATGGTCTTTTCATTATCAATGTCGGGGTCAGCTACACCAAGGACAATGCTGCCATTCGGGTGATACAGAGCAAGGATTTTCTCATCCAGAATATGGTCTTGGAACAATTGTTCTTCGGTATCTATCTGGAAAAGTCCTCCCATGGCAAAGTGTACCACAATAGGATTATCGGGGAGGCCGTGGATGAATACAATTCGGGCAATGGTATACAACTTTGGTATTCATCGGATATAGAAGTGCGCAAAAATCATGTCCAGGGAACGCGGGACGGCATTTATCTGGAGTTTTCCGATCAGATTACCATCACAGGAAACACCAGTATGGACAATCTTCGATACGGGCTCCATTTTATGTTTTCCAACCATGATGTCTACACCCATAATACCTTTGAGAACAATGGTGCTGGGGTAGCGGTGATGTTCTCCAAGTTCATCACCATGAAAAACAATACTTTTCGAAAGAACTGGGGCACCGCGGCCTATGGCATGCTGTTGAAAGAGATCAATGATGCGGAAATCAGCAACAACACCTTTGAGGAAAACACCATTGGCATCAATATCGAGGGATCGAACCGGATAGACTATACCGATAATGACTTTATAGGCAACGGTTGGGCCATTCGGGTGATAGGAGCCTGTTATACCAACACATTCAAAGGGAATAATTTCTTGTACAATTCCTTTGACATCTCTTATAACAGTAAACTTAACGACAACATTTTCGAAAGTAATTATTGGAGCAGTTATACCGGCTACGATCTGGATAGGAATGGCATTGGCGATGTGCCCTATCGTCCTGTCAAACTGTTTTCCTACGTAGTGAACCGTACCCCGGAGACGATTGTCCTTTTACGGAGCCTGTTCATGGATATCATCGATTTCTCCGAAAGGGTCTCCCCGGTATTCACTCCGGACAATCTGCAAGATGCCCAACCTCTAATGAAGATACGACCATGACCATAGAAATAAACAATTTATACAAAAAATTTGGCAAGAACCAAGTGTTAAAAGGTGTGGATCTGAACATTGGCAAAGGTCATATTTATGCAGTGTTGGGACCTAATGGTTCTGGCAAGACCACCTTGATCAAAAGTATCTTGGGGATGGTCATTCCTGACAAAGGGGACATCTCCATTCTGGAAAAGTCCATAAAAAAAGATTGGAGGTATCGCAAGCAGATCAATTATCTTCCACAGATTGCCAACTTTCCGCCAAATATCAAGGTCAAAGAACTGCTTCATATGATCAAAGACCTGAGGAACAGTCCCAGCGAAGAAGAAACACTGATTGCTTTATTCGGTCTGGAACCCTTTCTAAGCAAAAAACTATCCACCCTATCGGGAGGTACCAAACAAAAGGTGAACATTGTCCTGACCTTTATGTTCGACAGTCCCTTGATCATCCTCGATGAACCTACTACGGGCCTCGATCCAAAGGCCTTGATATGCTTAAAAGGATTGATACTAAATGAAAAAGCAAAAGGAAAGACCATTCTGATCACTTCCCATATCATGCAATTTGTAGAGGAAATGGCCGATGAGGTCTTGTATCTTCTTGAGGGGGAGATTTATTTTAAAGGAACCATCGGGCAATTGATGGAACAGACCGGGCAACATGATTTTGAACATGCCATCGCGGCCCTAACAACCACAGAAAGCCATGCTGAAAATTCTTAAATATAGTTTTTATGACCTTATCCGTAGCCGTTGGAGTTACGTTTATTTTTTGTTCTACCTCACTTTGGGTTTCGTGCTGTTGTTCCTGAACAATGATGTCTCCAAGGCCGTGATCACCCTGATGAACGTGATCATTGTCCTTATTCCCTTGATAGGGACCATTTTCGGGGTAATGTACTACTACAATTCACGGGAGTTCACGGAACTCCTCTTGGCGCAACCCATTAAACGCAGTTCCATTTTTATGGGACAATATTTAGGTGTTGCCGGTTCATTGACCTTGAGCCTGGTTCTAGGCTTGGGCATTCCCTTTGTCCTATATGGCCTTTTGCGGAGCAATGCCATCTTTGATTTCTCCCTCCTATTGGTAACAGGTGCATTTTTGACCTTTATTTTTGTGGGGCTGTCCTTCGTCATTGCCATATCCAACGAAAACAAGATCAAGGGATTCGGGTACGCCGTACTGTTATGGCTCTTTTTGGCCGTGGTGTATGATGGGCTGTTCCTGATGTCGCTCATCGTGTTCGAGGAATATCCCTTGGACACCTTTTCCTTGGTGGCGACCATGCTCAACCCCATTGACCTTTCGAGGATCTTGATCCTCCTCAAATTGGATATTTCAGCCCTGTTGGGGTATACCGGGGCCATATTTAAAAAGTTCTTTGGTACCGACCTCGGCTTTCTGGTCTCCATGGCCGTTCTATTTTTATGGACAGTTTTACCCATTTTAGGACTGCGCCATAAGGCCAAAAGAAAGGATTTTTAAGACTTATCCCAGGTTTTTATAAATTATAAGGCGTGAAGGACAGTATACATCAACGGCATATTCGGGTGGCAATTTCTTATTTCGCCATGGCCGCCCTGTTGGGAGTTTTACTGCGCTTCTATCCTATTTTCTCCTTTGGTTTCAACTACAGATATATGGTCCATGCCCATTCACACATTGCATTGCTTGGATGGGTATATGTAGCCTTGACCACACTGATCCATTACTGTTTTGTGGAAAAGGGTACCTCGGATAAAAAATATACACGTATCTTTTGGTTTACCCAGGTTTCATTGGTCGGCATGTTGCTCACCTTTCCGTTCCAAGGGTATGCGTTGTTTTCCATATTTTTTTCCACCTTGTTCCTCATCATGTCCTATGTGTTCTTCCATTATTTTTCCAGAAACAGCGACCCAAAATTCAGGCATGGTAACAGTCTACGATGTATAAGGGCAGCACTTTGGTATATGGTCATCTCCAGTTTGGGGCCTTGGGCACTGGGGATCATCATGGGTACTTTGGGGGCCCAATCCATTTGGTATCGGTTGGCCATCTATTTTTATCTCCATTTTCAATACAATGGATGGATGCTCCTGGCCTTGATCGGGCTGTTTCTCTTTGCGATGGAACGGCGCGACATGGTGATACCCAAAAAAAGTTTTATGTGGTTTTCTTGGATATTGAACGCAGGGGTCGTGCTCACCTTTTTTCTATCCACATTGTGGATAGAACCACCACCCTTGTTATATGTCCTTGCAGGAATTGGAGCGATTGCACAGGGCTGTGGCCTTGTCCTATTGTGGGCCATGGCCAAATATGACATTAAAGTACTGCCCCTTTCAAAACTACAGGCTTTGCTAATGAAGACCGCGGTGTTTCTCGTATTTATCAAAATAGCCTTACAATTGCTGACCGCCCTACCCTATTTTGCACGGATCGCGACCATGTATCTTGACCTTACCATTGGTTATCTACATATGACTTTTCTGGGGATGATCAGTATCGGGCTTTTCTTTTTGGTGGATTATTTTGGTCTGTTCGTGATATCAAAGAAAGCGTACCAATGGTATTTTTGGGGATTCCTTGTAACTGAAATCCTTATTTTTTATAAAGGATTTGCTGCCTGGGTACAATGGCCCATCTTTAAAGGCTATATGGAAATCCTGGCCTTGGTGAGTTTATCCATACTATGCGGCCTACTTTTATTGATGGTCTTAAACCGAAATCGAACATAAGATTCTGAGTATGTCGCCCTACTTTGACATAAAGTGTATATTTGAGACCGATTGGCGTTCCCGATGCGGAAAAATAATAAGGGACATTTTTGTCCGAATTATAATAAATGTTATCTTTGTAACGAATAAATTTAGCAATGATGTTTTCAAAAGCCTGTGAGTATGGTATTCGCGCTGCGGTCTATGTCGCATTGCAATCCTTGGATGGAAGACGTGTCAGTGTCAATGAAATTGCTGAAGAAATTGATTCCCCGATTGCTTTCACGGCCAAAATCCTGCAACAGCTCTCGAGGAGCAAGGTCATCCATTCTGTCAAGGGCCCCACAGGTGGCTTTGAGTTGGACCGAACCGAGATGGATACCGTAAAATTAAGTATGATCGTCCATGCCATCGATGGGGATGATATCTATGTTGGCTGTGGCCTTGGACTCAAGGAGTGCAACGCAAACCAGCCATGTCCTCTCCACGACAAGTTTGTCGATATCAGGACCGATCTAAAGAATATGTTGGAAAATACGAGTTTGTACGAACTGGCAACGGGACTGGAAGTTGGACTGACTTATTTGAAGCGTTAAAAAAATTTAAACCAATAAAGGACATTTTTGTCCTATTTATTAAAATAACATTTAATTCTAATATCATGAACGATACCATCGAAAAAACAGTGGGCCAGATGGTGGCCGAGGATTACCGTACCGCCCAGGTCTTTAAAAACCACAAGATCGATTTTTGCTGCAAAGGCAATCGGACCTTACAGGAAGTTGCCGACAAAAATGGTCTGGACAAGGAAGTGTTATTGCAAGAACTGGATGAAGTCCAGCGGAACAGTCAAACGGATCAGCCCGATTTCAATACATGGCCTTTGGACCTTTTGATCGACTATATCGAAAAAAAACACCATCGGTACGTAGAGGAACGTATCCCGATATTAAAACAATATCTTAACAAGCTATGTCAAGTACATGGCAACAAACACCCTGAACTGTTTGGTATTTTTGAACATTTCACCGGTTCTGCCGGCGAACTGTCCATGCACATGAAGAAGGAAGAACTGGTCCTGTTTCCCTGGATCCGTAAAATGGTGGCGGGAACGGCAGATGGAAAGACCTTGGGACCACCACAATTTGGTACAGTCCATAACCCTATTCAAATGATGATGGAGGAGCATGACAATGAAGGGGAGCGATTCCGAAAAATCGCCGCCCTGAGCGGCGATTACACCCCCCCTGCCGATGCCTGCAATACGTATAGGGTTACCTTTTCCCTTCTTCAGGAATTTGAGGAAGACCTTCATCGACATATCCATTTGGAGAACAATATCCTGTTCCCAAAAGCAGAAATATTGGAAAAAAAAGTGCTTAGCAACTAAAGCCCTTATGGCTGGAACACCCATCAAACGTCACAAGGCCCTACAGGGAGTAAGCCGTGAACACCATCACGGCCTGCTCCTATGTTGGAAGATTCGAACGGGACTTTCAAAAAAGGTAGCACCGGAACGCATAAAGACCTATGTGGATTGGTTCTTTAAGACCCATTTGATCCCACATTTTGAATTGGAAGAAACTTACATCTTTCCCATCCTGGGTATGGGCAACCCAAAAATTAAAAAAGCGTTAAGGGAACATCGAAGATTGGTCAGGTTATTTACATCCAATGTTGACCTGATCAGAAGGTTGGTACAGATTGAAGAGGAACTGGAACAACATATACGCTATGAGGAACGCCAGCTCTTCAATGAAATTCAAAAAATTGCCAGTGACGCCCAATTGGACCTAATAGAAAAATATCACAATCATGAAAAATTCAAAGACAATACCTATGACCCATTCTGGAACTAAAAGCAAAGGCAATGTCCTTACCAACCTTCACAAGCGTCTGTTCTTGGAATACAAGAGAGGTGAGATGGGCTACGCCACCATAGCGATCATAGGGCAAAGCTGTTTGGGCTCTGCAGCAGCAATGGTACTGTTGATGGGAGCATTGGATACCGCGGTAAAAATGACCTTATTGTTTTTTGTCACCATCTTCTGCATGGCGTTCAACGGGGCCGTATTGGCACAATTGAAACCTTTGACCACATTCAATATATTAATTTTGAGTGTGCTATTCAGTACAGGAATCATTATTTTACATTTGGGTTAGTTCTTCCACGCGGATGGGATAGCACCTTCCTACCATACCTCCTACAGGTGTATTTATAAAAATCTCCCAGCCTTCCAATTAGGATATCAAGTTGTACCACTTAATCAAAGGTTAAATTAATCGTATATATATAAATGATAAAAAGGTCATTTTATTGTTAATAAGTCTCTTTATAACTTTTGCCCTACCCCGATTATCCCCTAAACCCTTGGTCTAATTTTATACAATGAACTTAAATGAATTGCACCATATATGTTTTATCATCATTTTCAAGTAGTGCTCCAAGAGGTTCCAGGAGAGGTCAGTCTTTGCTTTTCCATCTCAGGGTGTCCTTTACGCTGCAAGGGCTGCCACTCCCCTTTTTTGTGGAAGGAAGGTAGCGGCTCCGAGCTGACCTCCAAGGACTATCAAAAGTACCTCGACCAATATGCCGGACTTGCAAGCTGCGTACTCTTCATGGGGGGTGAATGGCACCCGGGAGCATTGGTAAGGTATTTGAAACAAGCCCAAGAACTGGGATATAGGACATGCCTGTATACCGGAGCCGATCGGGTATCCCCTGATATCCTTGAACATCTGACCTATATCAAGACAGGAAATTGGGACAAAGCCCTTGGGGGATTGGACAGTCCGACCACCAATCAGGTCTTCCGGGAAGTGAGGACCAATAAATTGCTCAACCATTTATTCATCTCTAAATAATATTCCATATGATACGGCTTACCGGCAAACAGATTGCCAAAAAAATTGCTTTCATCGATCATTACCTGCATTCCCACAATGCTGCTGACGGCTCCAAGGTTGACGCCAATGCCAATGTCACCTCCAAGAACATTGCCACCATGGAAGCCGAGCTCAATAAGGATATCAATATCCAGGTGAACCGGGCCTTGGTCCAACAGAAGATCGCCTCACTGTTCGGGAAGGACCTGGCCGATGAATATGTGAGGCAGATAGAATCGCACGAGATCTACGTCCATGATGAGACCTCGTTAAAACCCTACTGCGCATCTATAAGCATGTATCCCTTCCTATTGGACGGGCTGACCAAACTGGGTGGGGAAAGCTTGGCCCCAAAACACTTGGAAAGCTTTTGCGGGGAATTCGTCAATTTGGTCTTTGCGGTAAGTTCACAATTCGCAGGGGCCTTGGCCACCGTGGAGTTCTTGATGTATTTTGACCACTTCGCGGCCAAGGACTATGGGCCCGACTACCTGGTGACCCACAAGAACATCATTGCCAACCATTTGCAGCATGTCGTCTACGCCATCAACCAACCTGCCGCGGCCAGGGGCTACCAATCCGTGTTCTGGAACATTTCCATTTATGACAGACCCTACTTTGACAATATGTTCGGGGATTTTGTCTTTCCCGATATGGGCAGGCCCCAATGGGAAAGTGTCAAAAGGCTTCAGGCCTTCTTTATGGACTGGTTCAACGAAGAGCGAACCAAGGCCATCCTTACCTTCCCTGTGGTCACCGCGGCCATGTTGATCAAGGACGGGGCTCCGGTCGATACGGAGTTTACGGACCTATGTGCCCATGAACTGGGCAAGGGGAACTCCTTTTTCATCTACCAATCCGAAAACGCCGACAGCCTGGCTTCCTGCTGTCGCCTGCGCAATGAGATCAGCGACCATACTTTTAGCTATTCCCTAGGGGCCGGAGGGGTCGCCACAGGTTCCATCAATGTCATCACCCTGAACATGAACCGCTTGGTGCAGCAAGGGGCGGATATTGTGGAAGAGGTCCAAAAGGTACACAAGTACCAGGTCGCTTTTAGAAAGCTCATCGATGACTACGAAAGGGCGGGCATGTTGCCGGTGTACCATGCCGGTTTGATCTCCCTGGACAAGCAATTCCTGACCGTGGGCATCAACGGGATGGTCGAGGCTGCGGAAAGCCAAGGCATCCAAGTGGGCAACAATGAAAAGTACAAGGACTTCGTCAACCGTTATCTCAAGGCCATCTATCAGGAAAACAGAAAGGCCAGGGAAACCTATGGGTACATGTTCAACACCGAATTCGTCCCCGCCGAGAACTTGGGTGTCAAAAATGCCAAATGGGATCGGGAAGACGGCCTTTTCGTCCCCCGGGACTGCTACAATTCCTATTTCTATATCGTAGAGGATGAACAGACCAATGCCTTGGACAAAATTGTATTGCATGGCAAGGAGACCATTCAATATTTGGACGGGGGTTCGGCGCTCCACCTCAACCTCGAGGAAACCCCGAACCAAGAAGGATTCAAAAAATTGATCCATGCCACGGCCAACGCTGGATGCAATTATTTTTGTTTCAATATCCGAATCACCATTTGCAATGACTGTTCCCATATCGACAAACGCACCCTTTGGGAATGCAGCGCATGCCATTCACAGGATGTGGACCATGCCACCAGGGTCATCGGGTACCTCAAACGGGTCTCCAACTTTAGTTCGGGCAGGCAAAAGGAACATGGATTGCGGCACTATCATTTGAAACAGGCCAAAAGCACCATGATGGATAAAAGGGCCGAAATCCTTTTGGCAGGTCAAAAAGCAAGTAATACTCAAGAAACCATAAAAATATAATCCCCGCCAAATAGTGCCAGCGTTCCTTGACCCATATATGATTTATGCCTTTTTGAACCGTTTCCATATCGATTTACATGCATGGAATGCGTGGTTCGCAAAAAAATAGGAATTCAATATGATCAACTGGACAAGGCCTTTGGAAGATCAACATAAATACGACGTATGACAGCACATTCATTCCATATACCTGTAATGGGAATAGCATTTACCATTGACACCCCGTTGAAAGTGGCACACTTTGGCATAGATTCGACGATTTCACTGGTAGATGATATTCTTTTGGAAAAAATGCGAAAGATGTATTGTGAAAGATTTGAAATACCCTATCAGGAGATCACTGAAAATAGCATCGACTTCAGGGCCAAAAGAATCAGTTCTTATCTCAATCTCATTAAGGATCTGGCAGAAAAAAAATTCGAACAGCTAAAGGACGTCACACACGGTTTAAGCGATGGGCTAAAACAATATTTCGATATGTTGCCGAACACCTCATCGCTTAAGAAGAAGTTTGAAAATGTAAGTCTGGGCACCCATAATCCGAAGTTGTCCAAAAATTTTCTTGATTCAAATCTTGCCATGGGGAACATTGAAGTGAACATCATGACGAAACTGGATCGGGAGAATTATCGAAAAAAGGTTCCTTTGGGCCAGATATACAATGATGCCCATGCAGCACTTAGGGGCTTTGCAGAAAGTAATCTGAACTCTTCGGTTGTTTTTTCAGCGGGCATGAACCCTAGATTGTACGGATACATCGAGGAGTTTGAAGATTTTTATCCCGACGATTTCGGGTTCATTAAAAAGAAAATCATCCTAAAGGTGAGTGACTATAGATCGGCCATGATCCAAGGCAAGTTCCTGGCCAAAAAAGGGCTTTGGGTCTCGGAATACAGGATCGAATCGGGATTGAATTGCGGTGGGCATGCCTTCGCGACCGAAGGTCATCTGATGGGACCGATATTGGCAGAGTTCCGAGATCGGAAAAAAGAACTCGTGGCCGAAATCCATTCTATTCTTGCAAAGGCCCTTATGCATAAAAAGCGCTATGTCCCCCAATCTCCCCTACCCATCAAAATCTCGGCACAAGGTGGGGTAGGGACAGCGGAAGAACACAATTTTCTATTGGAGCACTATAAATTGGATTCCGTAGGTTGGGGAACCCCGTTCCTGTTGGTGCCCGAAGTCACCACGGTTGATGACTCCACAATGGAAAAATTGTCCAAGGCCAAAGAACAGGATCTTTATCTGAGCAATATCTCGCCCTTGGGTGTCCCTTTTAATAGTCTGAAAGGAAATACAAAAGATTTGGAAAAGAGGGTCAACATTGAAAAAGGTAGGCCAGGAAGTGCCTGTCCAAAAAAATATGTTGCCATGAACAAAGAATTCACCAATGAAGGCATTTGTACAGCGTCGCGACAATACCAACATTTGAAATTAAAAGCGTTGGACGGCATGAACCTTACTCCGGAAAAACATCAAGAGGCATATGACAAAATTGTTGAGAAATCCTGTGCCTGTGTGGGATTGGGAACCGCAGCGTTATTAAAATATGGATTGGACACCAAGGCCGAAGGAAAAGGTGTTTCCATTTGTCCCGGACCCAACATGGCCTACTTTTCGAAAATCACAGGTCTTAGGGAAATGACTCAACATATTTATGGCACATCCAATTTGATCGAACGTACAGATCGGCCGAATATGTTCATCAAGGAGCTTACTATTTATATTGATTATCTCAAAATCAAGATCGAAGAAACCAGAGGTTCCACAACCCCGAGGCAATTGGCGTATCTAACCATTTTCACCAACAACTTAAACGATGGGATATCCTACTATCAGACCCTGTTGGGGAATATCAGCAAAGCCTTTTTGGACAACTCCCAAATGGTAAGGGCCTTGGATCGTTTCAGGACCGTTCTGGACAATTTCTCGGTTGAGATCCATGATTTGAAAACCATCAACGCCCAATAGGGACACCACCTCACTATCACATGAGCTTTTCAGTCCATGAACATGGTCTGGGTGAAACCTCTTACCTTCTTTTATGGAGGGGTGGATATTATATTTTCCTAAACCAAGAAACCCATATCAATGGGGATGAACCATTTCTATAAGTTCATCCAACATGGTATTGCCCCTATCCCTATGATACCACATCTGTAGCTCCTTTTTGAGGTTGTCGTCCACTTTTCCGTTTCGTTCTTTATATTCCGCTACCATTTTGGAAGCCGTTTTCGGCCTTGGTCCCCACTCCTGTATTACCGTTCCGGCACTATTGGTGACAATCAGCTTGGGAATGGAACGGGTCCCGTTGGTCAAAAAACAGTCCATGAGCCGTGGATTTTCATCCCTTAACACCAATCGTAGTTCAATTTTCGAGGATGCCTTGGCAATCTTATGAAGAAGGGGTATGGCCTGTGCCCCATCCGAGCACCAACTTTCCAGCAATACCAGCCAAACTTGCTTTTCTGGGAGCTTGCGGAACACATCAAGTCTTTCATCTGGAATGGTGATTGTTTTTTCGATCCTTCGTAATCTATGGGCATTTAATTTTGTGTTGGCAATCCTTTCTTCGCTTTGCTCGGTTCCTGTCGCTTTACCTTTAGCGACAAGGTCGTTTATCATTGAAATGTACCCGGCGTAGTCCATCCCCTTGCGGATACCTTCTTGAACCAAATGATGTACCTGCTTTGTCATAGGCCGTCTGTATTTTTTAGGTATTGACTATTTTTTATAGGTTCAAGATCAATGTTGTAGAACCCACCTATATTTTCTTTTCTTTTCAAGCACTGCCCGATGATAAGATGTGCCACATTGATCATATTTCGCAATTCACAAATACCCACGTCCACTTTCATGGTTCGGTATAGTACCTCAATTTCACTATATATCACATCCAGATGTTTGATGGCTTTATGCAAACGGTCGGTACTTCGTACAATCCCCACATAATCTTGCATAAGTGCCTGTAAATGGGCCGTGTTGTGTTTGATAAGGATGTTTTCCTTGGCAAACCGTGTTCCCGTATCGTCCCATTGGGGTATGGTAAGGGATTCCGGGAATCTTTCTTGGTGTTCCAAATACTCAAAAATATTGTGGGCATATACCAGAGCTTCCAATAAAGAGTTGGATGCCAATCTATTGGCGCCATGCAAACCTGTCCGCGAGCATTCCCCACAGGCGAATAGGTTATTTATGGTTGTTCTTCCGTTTGGATCCACGACAATTCCTCCACAGAGGTAATGCGCTGCTGGGACAATGGGAATCCAATCCGTTTCAATAGTGATATGTCTAGTCCGGCATTCGTCATAAATGTTGGGGAAATGTGCCTTGAAAGCTTTTATATCAAGGTGTGTACAATCGAGAAAAACGCAAGGGTCCCCAAATTTTTTCAACTCTTGGTCAATGCATCGGGAAACGATATCACGGGGTGCCAGTTCAGCCCTAGTGTCGTAGTCCGTCATAAATCTATGTCCTTTTTTGTTTCTTAAATATGCTCCGAAGCCCCTCACAGCCTCTGAAATCAAAAATGACCGGCCTGCCTTACCATCGTAGAGAACCGTGGGATGAAATTGGACAAACTCCATATCCTGGATCTGTGCCCCTGCCCGATACGCCATGGCAATGCCATCGCCAGTGGCAATGATAGGATTTGTAGTGTGGCCATAGACCATGCCCACTCCTCCTGTGGCCAAGACAGTGTACTCTGCGCGGAAAGTTTCCACAATACCGGATTTTTGGTCTAGTACATAGGCCCCATAACATGTCGTTGGGACCGGATTGGCCCCACGGAGTTGGTGTTCCGTAATGAGGTCTATGGCAAAATGGTGTTGAAAAATTCTGATGTTGGGTCGCTGACGCACCTGATTCAGAAGGGCCTGTTCAATCTCATACCCCGTATTGTCCTTGTGGTGTAGGATACGATGCACCGAATGGCCTCCTTCACGACCCAACGCCAACCGACCATTCTTGCCCGTATCAAAACGGACCCCCCAGGACATCAGTTCCCTTACCCGTTCCGGGCCTTCCTTGACAACCATCTCCACTATGGCCGCATCACAAAGACCGTCTCCCGCGATCAAGGTGTCGGATATATGCTTTTGATAGGAGTCCTCCCCTAAATCAGAAACGGATGCAACACCACCTTGGGCATATTTGGTATTGGATTCGTCTTCATCGGCCTTGGAAACGATAAAGACGGTCCGATCTGGACATTTATGCGCCATCTTAAGGGCAAAGGAAAGTCCGGCAATTCCCGAACCGATCACTAGATAATCCACTGAAACCATTTCTGTCCTATTTGGAAAGTTTCAACATTCGCTCAATGGGAACCCACGCTTTTTCCGCAATGGCCCGTGAAACTTCTATTTCGGGGGTTTCATCCCTAAGACAACGGTATGTTTTTAGAAGGGTGTTTGACTTCATGAAGGCACATTCACTGCAGGCACAACTGTTATCTTCCACTACCGGGGCCGGGAGCAGTATGGTGTCCGGAACTTCCTTTTGCATTTCATGAAGGATACCGACCTCCGTGGCAACTATATATTTTTTATTGGGATGCCGTTTCACATAGGTTATCATGCCAGAGGTGGAACCGATGAAGCTTGCGGTCCTTAAAATATGTTCCTCCGATTCAGGGTGGGCAATGATCATTGCATCAGGATGTTCCTTGCACAGATCTAGCAATTTATCGATACAAAAAGCTTCATGGACAAGACAACTACCCTCCCAAAGTAACATATCCCTACCTGTTTTCCCAATTAGATAGTTACCCAAATTTTTGTCCGGTGCAAAAATAATGGGAGCGGTCTCAGGAATATCCGAAATGACTTGTAGCGCATTGGACGAAGTACATACATAGTCGCTCAAGGCCTTGATTTCTGCCGAGCAGTTGATATAGGTCACTACAAAATGTTCCGGATGGGCCTTCACAAAGGGTTCAAAATCAGCTATCGGACAGGAATCAGCCAACGAACAACCTGCATTCAGGTCGGGCAACAGCACCTTTTTTGTCGGATTTAAGATCTTGGCCGTTTCTGCCATGAAATACACTCCTGCAAATACAATGATGTCTGCATCGGTCTGGGCGGCAGCTTGTGAAAGTGCCAAGCTATCTCCGACATGATCGGCGACTTCTTGGATTTCTGGACGTTGATAGTAATGGGAAAGTATAATGGCATTTTTTTCTTTTTTGAGCCTTAGGATTTCATGTTGAAGGTCCATTCCTGGCATAAAAAAATTCATTTGTTGTCCACCTTTCATAGTTTAGTTATTTCATGATCCGTTCCCTTTTTACTGAATTTTGTGGCAAGGGCACATTGTGGCAGGGATTTGGTGGAGCGAAACTAGATGCGTTGACTGTCACAAAAAATGATAAAAATCATAATTAAAGATAAAATTATCTTTTTATTATCTTTGAATACTTCAAATATGGGAATCCTATGTTGTCAAATGCTTGCAAATATGCAATTCGTGCAGTAGTTTATTTAGCCATCCATGGTAACGTAAACAATAAGTTAGGTGCAAAAATAATTGCAGAGGAGCTGGAAGTACCACAACCATTTTTGGCGCAACTGCTCCGCAAACTGACCACGAACAAATTGGTTTCTTCAAGTAAGGGCCCGGGAGGTGGCTTTTTCTTGGACCAAAAAAATATGGAAAATACGCTTTGGGAGGTTGTTTCCAGTATAGATGGGGAATACAAATTTGATGACTGTTTTTTGGGACTTTCCAAGTGCAATAATGAAAACCCCTGTCCCGTACACCATATCGTTTCTCCGTTCAAGGAAGAAATCCTCAGCAGTTTCAAGGATAAGTCCATAGCTGTTCTCGTAACGGAAATCGAACAGAACGGTACGATCATTTCCCTAAAGGGAATCGATCTATCAATATGACGTTGGACGGGAAATTCAATATCCAAATTTTTGACAACGATTTATTCCCCTTCAAAAATGACACCCGATGTAGGGGTTTCAAACAACTTGATTCTGCTGAGCTGTGGAATCTTTAACCTGATCTTGTCCCACAACCAAATTGCAATCAGCTCACATGTAGGGTTTTCAAGTCCCTCTACCTCATTCAACAACTTATGGTCAATACACTCAATAATCGGGTCGACCGCTCTCTTGATCTCAGAGAAATCCATGATCCATCCCAGTTTTTCATCTATCTTCCCTTCAAAATACAATGTCAACTGGTAGGTATGGCCATGAAGGCCCCTACATTTATGTCCCTTGGGAACATTCGGCAAAAAATGGGCCGAATCAAACTTGAATTGTTTAAATAGTATCATGTCTTGCTATTTTTGCCAAACTGCTATCGGTATGTGCCGTACGTTTTAGGGATACTGCCCTTGATACAATGAACAGCATTAAAGGAACAACCCCTCCAAAAAGAAATATACAGGCACCAATACCCCGTAACCATGTCAGGGATTGAAACACCCCTCCACCAATGAACGCATCGGAGCGGGCAAACCAAAGCCCATTTTCAACCACGGCCTTAAATTGGATCGTACCTGCAGGAAGAAGGTCCAGTAGGACCATGAGCATCAAACCCAAATTGATGGACCAAAACGAAACTTTTACCAGTTTTTTATTCCATTTTTTGGGTTTAAGCAACAACTTTGTGGCAAATAGCATGGCGGCCAGGGAAATGTTCCCATATACTCCCATCAAGGCGGCATGGGCATGGTTTACGGTTAGATAGGTACCATGCTCGTAGTAGTTCATGATGGGTAAATTGATGATGATTCCCAATACCCCTGCCCCAAAGAAGTTCCAAAAGTTCACGGCGATCAAAAACAAAAACACCTCGGGGAACCCGAAATCACCCAATTCACTTGGTTTGATGCCCTCAAGGGCAATTCTGGGCATATTCTTGAACCGCCAAGCTTCCACGGTCAAGAGAATAAGGGGTACAAATTGTAATGTGGAAAATATACTGCCCAAGGCCATTGTCGCCACTGGTTTGGCATTCCAATAGAAATTGTGTGAAATCCCCAACAGGCCAGTGCCCAAAAATAGGATAGTGGCAAAGTAGATGACCCTTATGGCCGCATTCCTACTCACAAGTCCCATCAATACCATGAGATAGCTCACTATAACGGTAATGAACACTTCAAAAAATGCCTCTACCCACATATGCACCACCATCCACCTCCAAAAATCGGCAATAACAAAATTGGTTTCCGGCCTAGCCACAAAACCGGAGATAAACAGCAGGGGAATCCCGATTATGGAATACATGATCCAATTGGGAAGGTTCCAAGGCATACCCCTGACAAAGGCGGGCCTGATTCCGCGGAAGACCACAATGCCCCAGAGTACAAAGATAAGCATGAGCAAAACCTGAAAAGCCTGTCCAAAATCAACAAATTCCCATCCTTGATGCCCCAAAGCGTGCCACCAATCCCCCAAAAGTCCCATTGGGCCCAAGACCATACCTGTCAAGGAACCTGCAACCAGGACAACCAAAAGAATAAATAGTATGTTGATCAGTTGAAGTTGAAATTTCACCTCTTTTTTGGCCAAAATCGGAAGGATGAAAATGGATGAGGCAATCCAACAGGTCGATATCCAATATAAAGAAAGCATCAGATGCCAACTTCTGGAAACCGTAATAGGAAAGGATTCGGAGAGATCAACACCAAAAAATCCAAGATAATCCACAAATTCATTGATGGTGACAAAACCACTTGAAACCTGTACAAAAAACAATACAATCGCCACAAAGAAGAATTTATAGGACGCTTTTTGGGTTTTTGTTGGCACAAAATCCCGAACACTTCCAGCGGTCAGTAATTCTTTGGACGATGGTTTGAAAAATTTGTTCGACAACTGATTGTACTGTCCTATGAAGTACAGCACAATACCACAAAGTAGCACAAAGGCCAAAAGCCCAAGTACGCTCCACAGCACCACTGGAGAGGTTGGGGTGTTGCCTGCTTCAGGATCATAAGGCCAATTATGTGTATAGCTAAAATTTTTTTCCGGTCTTTCGGTGACACAGACCCATGCTCCCCAAAAGAAGAAATCGGAAAGATTGAGGATCTCCGATCTATCGGTGAGATAATTCTTCAAAGGAAAAGTGTTCTCACCGGAGATCCCCATGAAAACATGTAGATAATAATTCCTGACCTTTTCCAGTGCGTATACGTACGCATCATTCAATACCACGATATCCTCGGTACCGTCATAACCATTCTTCTTGAGCTCTTGTTTCACCTTTTCGGCAATCACTTTCTGCTCATTGGGATCAGCTGGGCGACCATGCTCCACCTTATATTGCTCCTGATAGTATTCATTGACATGTATGGTTATCTGATGAAGGGTCTCTGCAGTAAAATCGGGACCTCTTTGCGCCCCGTCCCCAAAGAATGAGCCATATTCCATAAGGGCATACTTATGGAAGACGATTTGACCTTCCTCTATATTCCCCTTACTGATCAGTACCGTACCATCCGAGGTCTGGAATCCGGTCATAGGTGGTGCATCATTGTATGTTTGAAACCCGATCAAACCGACACCGGCCAGGCTTATGATCAATATGAACAACAATGGGGCCCACCAATTTTTGGTATCCATCCAATAATCAATATTCTTTTTAAAACCCCTTTTGCCTGAAATAGTCCCTTTGTTCCCCATTTTTGACGCACTTAAAGTTTTTGTTAGTTAGTTATATAATCTTGAGTTTCTTCTCCCGCTGTTCATAAGAGCGGCTCAAGACCTACATCCATTAGATCGGAATAAAGCAAATGTAAATAATAAATATAAAATGACCTTTTTATATTTTATTATTGTGATCACCTTGTTAAATAGGTTCCCTTAATGGTCAAAAAAGTTTGATAAAACAGATTCAGTTAGGGATTGAAACACCATACTGAATCAATTGGCAATTCCAAAATCTCCCCTATCCACCATCAAATTCCATTAAGGCTATTGGGGTGGAACCTCAAGTCCCTTTGCTAATGCCAAAAGAGTGAATTTCCTATTAATCCTATAATCAAGCCACTCCTACTCGTACATGAAGTTCACTTACCGGTATCATCTCCAAAGTTTATGTCGCACAATACTTCGTCCAATCGAACATCATGGGGCTCTTTCGGTAACTGGTCCATTTTTTGGAAAGGATAAAACAATCCAATTTTAAAGGACGTGTTCAAGTTCGCCAAAAAAGTGTCATAATAGCCTGCCCCATACCCCAACCGATATCGATTTCCATCACAGGCCAGCCCAGGGACCACGACCAGATCATAAGTCCCTTCAAAAACCCTTTCCCCTGCCGGATGAACAGTTCCAAAAATACCAGGTTCCAAATCCTGTAGGGAGGTAAGCACTAAATTTTTGAAACTCCTTTTGGGTAAGGACTGGGGAGAAATTACAGTTTTTTTATGGGCCAGACATTGTTCGATAAATGGAAAAATATCAATTTCGGAACCCATGGGCAGATAGGTGTGGACCGTTTGGCATCCCTGCTGTTCCATAAGTTGCCATAAGGTCTTACAGACATATCGATCATAGAGGGTCTTGGTGGTCATGGACATAAGGTCGCGCTGATGCAGCATCCGTTTCCTAATTTCCTTTTTTTGTGTTTTGATAGGGGTATTCATACCAACAATATTTCGGACAAAAATATCCGTTATTTTTCAATTCTACGTATCTTTACACCAATTTCAAGTCCTGCTCAGATAAAGATCCAAAAAGGGTAAGTGGAACTTGGTGTATGGTTATTGTAATGTAAAAGATGGGACAAAAAAAGGAAATCGCAACCCTTGGGGAAGTACGACAATTGGTGGATATCTTCTATGGCAAGGTTCGCAAGGATGATATATTGTCGGATATTTTCAATGGAGTGATCCAAGACAATTGGCCTGCACATTTGGAAAAAATGTATTGTTTTTGGCAAACAGTGCTATTGGGTGAACACACCTATTATGGTAGTCCCCTAGCCCCTCATATCAAACTACCGGTCCAAGGAACACATTTTGACCGATGGAAGCAGCTCTTTATGGAAACGGTGGATGAGAACTTTACCGGTGAAAAAGCCACTGAGGCCAAGTTTCGGGCGGAAAAGATGGCGGAGATGTTCCAATTGAAGATTGAATATTTTAAGCATATTGAATAACAAGGACTCATGAAGGTCAAACTTTCAGAAATTTTCGGGAATACCGCCAACCGATCTATGTACTCAAGGGACGAACTCCTGTCCTTGGATATAAAAATGGAATTTGTAAAACGTTTGGCCCAGTTTTATGACATCCCATATATGTCGGATGGCAACAATGAACATAACCTATGCTTTGCCAACAGTGGCGCTGTCCGTTTTGAATATAAATCGACCTTTTCAAAAAAGGATATCATCACTTATCTCCTTTCCACCCTAAAACAGGATACGTTCCATATGGGAACGGATGAAGTAATTTTTTCAAAATCGGTATGATCCATATCGGCTTATCTTCATTTTTTGTAACCCAGACCGCACATTTTAATCCAATTGGTAACCAACATGCCATTTGTACTATGAACGGTTTCATCTTTCCCTACACCACAAGACTTGTAAAAAAAGAAAAAGTCAACCACAATGTCGTCCGCTTTTCGGTCCAAAGACCCTTTGGGTTCAATTTTATTCCAGGTCAGGCTGTTGATCTGAGTATCGATCAGCCCGGTTGTGAATTGGAGGTGGCCCCCTTTACGATCATAAGTACCGAAGATGACCCATATCTGGAGTTCATCATTAAGATCCGGCCAAACAAGGACAGTTTGACCTACCGTTTGTCCGCATTAAGGCCAGGCGCGGTAATCCAGCTCAGTCGGCCCTGGGATACTTTTGAATATAGGGGTCACGGACACTTTATTGCCGCCGGGACAGGTATTGTTCCCTTTATGCCCATTCTGGACTATATCCAAAGGTTTGGTCCAGAGTTTACGGAAAGCCATTTATTGGTCTATGCCACTAAAAGCAAAGAGGATGTCCTGTTCGAAAAAAGATTGAGAAGGATGTTGGGCAATAATTTCATTACCAGATTGAGCAGCCCAACGGCAAGCGCAAAACTTCCAGGACGTATCGATTTTGGGTTCCTCCAATCGATTGTCCAAAAAAAAGATCAATACTTTTATATCTGTGGGCCCAAGTCCTTTGAATTTGATATGATGACCCACTTGATGAAAATAGGTGTTGACCAAAAACGGATCCAGACAGGTTATACGTTTGGACAGGGCAAACCCTTAAATTCCTGACGAACCATGGCTTTAGAAACAGAACAAGATTTCCTGAACAAACCCAATGCTCTTTTGGAGGAGAATGGGGAACAGCGGAGGGAACTGGAAAAAATGATATTGGAATTCGGTCATAGTTTTATAGATACTTTGGGAAGTACCAAAGCATTTAATACGAATTCCGAAACTCCCGAAAATCTCGTATTGGAATTTGGGATCAGGGAAGATACCTCGAGCCTTGGTGAGTTATTGAGATTTTTTGATCAAGCGGTGTTGAATCCTGGGCTGAATCCTGCTTCGGGTGGCCATTTGGGCTATATTCCGGGCGGGGGCCTGTTCAGTTCCGCATTGGGGGACTACCTGGCGGCATTGACCAACAGGTATGCCGGGGTCTTCTATGCGTCCCCGGGAGCGGTAAAAATGGAAAACGCCCTTATCCAGTGGGCCGGGGAATTGATAGGATACGAGGAAGGGTTTGGTGGGAATCTGACCTCTGGGGGAAGTTTGGCCAATTTAACAGCATTGTCCTGTGCCAAAAAGCACCACGGTATTTCCTCCCGAAACGTACGTACAAATGTGATCTATTGCTCCCCACAGACACACCATAGTATCTATAAGGCAATACATTTGCTTGGATTGGAAGAATGTGTCCTACAAAAAGTTCCTTTGGATGGACAATTCCGATTATCCACCCAATATTTGGAGGAACAGATCGAAAGGGATGTCAAAAGGGGGCTGAGCCCATTTTTGGTCATAGCCAATGCAGGTTCCACGGATATTGGCGCCATTGACCCCGTTGAAGTATTGGGGACCATTTGCAAAAGATACGGGATATGGTTGCATGTGGACGCTGCCTATGGGGGCTTTTTTGCACTGACAACCACTGGAAAAGCCAAACTCAAGGGTTTGGAACAAGCAGATTCCGTAATCCTTGATCCCCATAAGGGCCTTTTTCTACCCTACGGATCCGGGATTGTTTTGGTAAAGGAGCTTAAGCACTTGGTAAGGGCCTTTAAACAGGAGGCGCATTACATGCAGGATAGCTATCAAAATGACCAATTCTCCCCTGCCGATCTTTCTCCTGAACTGAGCAAACACTTTAGGGGGCCACGGATGTGGTTGCCCCTGAAGCTCTATGGACCAAAGGTATTTTCCGATTATTTGGAGGAGAAACTGGTATTGACCGATTATCTCTATCGGAAATTGGTACAGCTAAACTTCAAGGTGCTCTGTGAACCAGAACTTACCGTTATTGCATTCAGGTATGAAGCCAGGCCGGATGACCATCAGTACAATGATGAACACAATAGGGCCATTCTAAGGTTCCTTGTATCGGATGGACGCATCTTCCTCTCCTCCACCATGATCCATGATAGGTTTGTTCTTCGTGCCGCCCTACTGTCCTTTAGGACCCACAAGAAAGAGATCGACCTCCTTGTGCATTTATTGGAAAGGGCATTGATCGAAACGGACAACATGCCTTAAACAGGATATCGTTTTCGTTTGAAATAGGATATCCCTGCCAAAATGCCAACAACACCAAGGGAATAGTAAATAAAACCTGGGGTGACGATATTGTCCCCCTGGGCGTATGAATGGAGTCCTGACAAGTAGAAGTTCACACCGAAATAGGTCATAAGGATGGCATAGAAACCCAATACCCCCATAGTTGAAAACAGCCATGTATTGTTCAATTTAGGGACCAATCGCATATGGATGATCAATGCATAGACCATGATACTGACCAATGCCCAGGTCTCTTTGGGATCCCAGGCCCAGTAACGGCCCCAACTCTCGTTGGCCCATTGCCCCCCTAAAAAGTTACCAATGGTCAACATGACCAATCCAATGGTCAGTGTTATCTCTGTGAGCAGTGTTAATTTTTTGATGGCCAGTCGTAGATTGCCATGGTTCCTCTTGTTCAACAGGGCCATGAACAATAGGCTGAGTGCGCTAAGGATCATTCCCAGTGTAAAGGGGCCATAGCTCGCCACGATGATCGCTACGTGTATCATCAGCCAATAGGAATTGAGTACGGGCTGTAAATTGGCAATGGCCGGGTCGAGCCAGTTCCAATGGGCGACCATAAGAATCATGGCATTTACAAATGCGGTTGCGGCCAAGGCCAGGTCAAATTTTCGTCCAATGACAATCCCGAACAACATGGTGGCCCAACTGATATAAATGATGGATTCATAGGCATCGCTCCAAGGGGCATGTCCCGAAATATACCATCTGGCCAACAGTCCCAAGGTATGTGCGGCGAAGCATAGGTAGATCCCAACCCGGGGTATCCAAAGCATATCACCAAAGGGACCTCTTCCTTTAAAGAGGTGGAGAATCGCCGCGATCAGCAACAATAATCCAAAGGAAAGATACCAGGAAAAAAGATTCTTGAATACATCATACTCATTATAAAGGATTTCCAGATTAATCTTGGAGGCATTGGGAATGACTTCATGGCCAAACTTCGACTGGTATTTTTCAATTTGTTCCAGCAAACGGAGGGATTCTTGAAAATTTCCGGTGGGGATCTCTTTTGAAAATGTATTGAAATAGAGGGGCAGTATCCCGGCAACGAACAAGGAGTCCCTTTTTTGGAAGCCAAGTCCGACCAGCTTGCGATTTGAAGTCCAAGTATTATTCGATTCATTGGGTATCGGAAACAATCTCAGACCCTCCCCGCTAAGGGTATTGTACAAGAGGTTAACCCTTCGGTCCACCTCGATAAAGTCCTTTTCAAACTGATTGGGCACCATGGACTTATAGGCCAGTGTCACTTGGTTCTTGATCTTGTATCCGCCTTCCTTATCGAAGAATTTCGATAATGGGGCAAGTTTAGCTTGCCTGGATATCCCCAAGAGGCTCCTTAGGCTGTCATTCCCGCTCTTGATGTAGATCAATGGAACATTGAACCAAAGCTCGGGAAATTGTATCATTGACAATATGGTTTGGTTCGCATTGAGCTCCTTATATGAGTAATCTTTGCTGATTTTTCGCAATACTTCGGAAGCATAGGTGTCCATGGGCTTCATCCTCCCGTTGGCATCCTGGATGACCAAGCGGCCGAACTTTGCGGCATGTGATTCCGGAACTTTATAATGCAATAAAATGGAATCCAATTTTTTTTGGACCATCGAATCCATAGGATCAATGTCACGCTGGCCATAACCTTGGAATGAAACGAGGAGAAGGATGATAGGTCCAGCCCATTTGGTCATCGCATCGAGCCGTTTCAATTTTCTTACCACTTGGCCGAACCGGGATTTTTTGGTAAAAAGAATTGCCAAAAGTCCAAAATACAAGAGAAAATAGCCTATATAGGTGACCATGGTACCCAGAAAATCGTGGTTAACGGACAGGACGGTACCTTTTTCATCGGGGTGGAAGGATGATTGAAAAAAACGATATCCCCTATAGTCCAATACATGGTTCATATAAATTTCCGCTGATTGTTTCTTTTGGCCATCCAACACCTCAACACGGCTTTCAAAAGCTGAGTAACTATTGGTGGTCCCTGGGTATCTTTCCGCAATGAAGTCATCAAGTTTTAGCTGGAAGGGCAATTCATGTACCTTGCTTCCATAGGTGATGGTATAGCCCAATCCATCAATCATGGTCGTTGTGGGTTCCCCGACTTTTCTTTTTTTACCCAATACGACCACCTCCCGTTGTATCGTATCGCTGGCCACGGTAAGGATCAATCCATCCGAACCATCCATTTCCCCTGAGGAGGCACCCGAGGTCAATACCAATGCTCCCATGGCGGGAGGTTCCGGTACAACGAATTTCACCTTTCCAAAGTCATAGAGCACTTTGGTCTTTACTGTGTCCCTCTGCCCGCCTACGATTTCGGTTTTCCTGCCAGTGGCCATTTCCAACAAGGAGCCTGTCAAGGGTGGCTCAAGTAGGGATCCTTCCCTTAGGGTCAAAAAGTTATAGGCTCCTTCCACTGGCTTGTTGAGGCTATAGCTTATATCCCCACAATGTAACAGTTCATTTTCCTTGATAAAATGGTCGTGTCTTTCGCCTTGTTTTGTTTCCACGATCTTTAAAAATAGGGCACCTTGGGGTTCTTTTCTAAAGCTCCATCGGGCATTCTCCACAAAGTCCTTATATGAAATCGTAATATCCCTATTGTCAAAAACGGTCCCGATTGAAAACGTATTTAGCCTAGGGGTCGCACTGGACAACAATTGCTGTTTTTCGATATGCTGTTTTAAGGTTCGGGTTCCCTTCCTTGCTTCAATTTCCACCTCCAAGAAGGCATCATCCGAAAGGACCTCATCCGAAGTCGCCCCTTCACGGATGGAGATCAGCCCAGTGAATCCATGGTACCGGGTAATAAAGGCACCTATAATGATGACCACCAGGGCCAAATGTATGGTCAAGGTGGGCCATTTATGCTTTAAGTGCAGACCGAATTTTTTAATGTTCAGAAAGAAATTGATCACAAACAACCCCATCAAGGTTTCAAACCACCACGAATTGTATATATAGATCCGGGCAGCATCAATGGAATGTGCATTCTCAATAAATGTTCCCAGACCCATTCCAAGGGCAAGTGCAACAAAAAGTATCACCATGAGCCAAGTGGATCCCAGGATGAAAATCAATTTCATGAATATTGTTTTCATAATACGTAATTAGGATTAAGACCATTCATAAAGTAATCGACATGTATCTCGACCATCCCGAGTGACAGGCAACAATATCCGCTCTTCGGTAAAGCATACATCAAGAATTATTTTTTATCCAAAGTGTCCAACGATCAATTTCCATCGACCTATCCTTAAGGCTTTTGGAATAAATGGTCAAAAGGACCATCAAAACAATGGAAATGAGCCGAAATACGTTGGCATACCAACCTCCCATTGCATTTTCATCCACCGAAAAAAGTAACCAGCTCAAGTTCATAAGGGTATGGGAAAAAATGGGCACCCATAAATTATTGTCCCACTCGATGTACAACCATCCAAACAAGACAGCACCCAAAAATGTAATTCCAAAGATTCCAAGTGCCGAGATCAAATCATGGCTTTGGTACAGATGTATGCCCCCAAACCATAGGGCTCCAAAAAAAATTGCGGGAATAAAACCCAATCTGGTGAACCTGTACAATTGACCAAACAAAAATCCCCTAAAAAAAACCTCTTCAAAAAATCCGGCCGCAACCACTGAAATCAATATTTGGTCCATTGAGATTTCCGTATTCACATCAAAGGCCAAATAATAACCAACGAACATCGGGGCCGTAGCCACCATTGAAAACAATAGGGCTTTGAATGGATCTCCATCCAATCCCAAGTATCGCGTAAAGTTCCATTTCCTGTGAACGAGCCACACTCCGAAAAGAATGGGCAAAGCTGAAAGGGTATATGCCATCATATGGCTTATTCCCCTTTGTCCAATATACAAGTCCAAATGGGATCTGAGTGCATCAAAATATAAACCATCAAGTACCCAATAGAGCAAAAAAGTTCCAAAGGTGATGATCATAATTTTACCTGTGTGATTCAATCCCAAGTACATTTGTCACGTTTTTTTAACAAAATGTCCAGTTTAACCTTTGTGGATACAAAAAGGGCATCAAAGACCAATTCCGGTATAAATCCAATCATAATTTTTTTTTAGAATTAAAGTGAAAATCAATTTTTCATTTACACCAAATTCCGGTCAATCAAAAACCAAGGCCCCATCGGTTGTAATGCCCAATGAGGCCCTGGTCAGGAACAACCATCATCAATCAATCATTCAATCCATCAATCAATCAATAATCAACCAAGTCTTTATATTTATATGGATTTTAAATATTCTTGTAAATCGTCCTTATCACCTTGTGAGAGTTGAAGGTCAAAATGTCCATCGTAATGATCGATGACCTCGGCCAAGGTGGCAAATCTTCCATCATGGTAAAAGCCTCCTTTCATGCGGGCAAACAAGCCTCGCAAAGGTGTGGTCCTGTACATTCCCGTGGGCGATCTACTCGCTTCAAAATCATCGATTCCAATTTCCTCTGCTGTATGCAGGTTAAACCCGGCATCTGTGAAAATGGGTGCGATGTGGCAGGTGGCACATTGTGCGGGACCATCGAAAAGGACCTTGCCCCGCTCAGCGGCCGCTACATCATAACTTCCTTCGGGAGGTGTCGGTGCATCCAATGACAATTGGTAGGCCTGCAGTGCTGGAAGTTTTCCGGTAATCAAATCCGGGGAATTGACCACATTGGCAAAATTATTTTCCACGGCTATGGGGAACATGCCCGCATCATTCAGCCTGGCATCTGTAAAGTTCCCTTGACCGTGCATTTCCAGATTGGCGACAAAGGCATTCCAATAGACCATATCCCCCCAACCGGTATAGGTCGCCAAATTAACGCCCTGCAATCCATAGGCCGCCGGAAGTAGGTTGGCGGCAATGGACCCATCAGGTCGTGTGGCGATACCATCCACCATCAGGCCGGCATTAAACTTACCAGGGCCCCAACCATTCAATACTGCATTGACCGTAGGGACATCCACATGGAGCAAATCGGCCAAAAATTGGGCATTGTCCGTCAACGAAACAATGACACCTACATTTAAGTCCCTGTTGGGATGGCCATCCAATCGTTTGCCTATACCGGCAGAAAATGAATCATCCACGGTTGAGTGGCACAGGGCACACGTTATCCCGATGGAGGAAAGATCCCCGGCACCATCAAAATTGCCTTTGATCCCGACAACTGAATTCAACCGAAGCAATTCCACCGTTGTGGCCGGGTCATTCAGGTCAACATCCCCCGACTGTATCAAGGAGACCACTTCGTCTGGCAGTGCTTCCGCATCCACTTTAAGTCCAACAGCCAACGCTGTTGCCGGGCTCACACCTCCTCCATATCCTCCATTGTCCGCTCCCAGGATAGCCTTGTCAAGGTGAAGTACGCCGCTCCAAAACGCCTCATCCCCGAAAGTATCGTGTCTAAAGACCTCTTTACCCTCCGCCACGAGCACTGGATCAAGGCGCAATGTATCGATGGTGGTCTCGATAATGGTATCCGTGACCGTTTCCGTAATGGTCTCGGTAACCGTTTCGGTAATGGTCTCCGTCTTTGTACAACCGGACAAATAGGCGAACATTACAGTGAGTACCGATAATCTTAAATAAAAGTATTTGTTCATGGTAGTTTAATTTAGATTGCAAAATCAGTTATTGGACCGGTTTGGAACACAAGGCTCCAAACCGGTTTTTCCATAATTTTCTTTTTCAAAAATTTTATTCAACCGTAATGGTTCCCTTCATAACCTTGTGAAGGTTACAGAAATATTGTTCATCCTCTGTCACCACTTTACTCCAGACCTCATTTTGGCCAAAAGGTTTTGAAGTCCATTTGCGGTTTTTTTCATCGGTCACATCATGGAGGTAAAAATCTTTGTTCACCCATTCCACGGTATCCCCTTCCTTCACGGTCAAATGGTCTGGAATGAACTTCATCCGGAATATTTTTACCGTGTGTTTCTTCGGGGGTTCTTCCATGACCTTGAGTTTGTTATAGGCCCAGACCTCCATAAAGAATGTCAACAGGATTATTGAGGACACCGTTATTTTTGGAATCAAGGATTTCATTGTATTACCCCTTAATATTCTTTTGGACCATTTCCGCATGTCCCAAATGTGCTTCCAGGGCCGGCACCACGGCACTGAGCAATTCCTTTAATTCACTGTTTTCCGTTTCGGGGATCAAAAGGTTCTTTACCGCCCCAATAACCGCTTTATGATACGCTACTTCATTATCAATATAGGCTTCATCAAATTTTTTCTTGGCGGTTCTCTTCAATTTTTTCTTGGTCTTCTCGGCATCTGCCAAAAGGGATTGACTGACCGTATTGTCCTTTGGGTTGACCCCCAATTTTTTGACCAATGCCACCGCCTGTGCAATCACTGCATTGTGGTCCTTGACCATTCTATTGGCAAAATCCAATATTTCCTTGTTATTGGACTTTTCCAAAGCTATCTGTGCATAATCGATATCAATTTGGTTCGCCACAACGGCCACTGACGCCACCTCAGTGTCCATCAACGGGGTTTCTTGTCCAAAAGCAAGGACACCCAACATTGCGATGACCACTAGACTAAAAGCTTTTCTCATTTTTACAGTTTTTATTTGTTAATACATCCATTGGATGCAAACGGGCGAATGCGGTTACAAAAGTTTATTGGAAAGTCGACATGAACTCTTTTTTGGTCCATTCATTTTTGAACTTCCCCAAATAACTCCCTGTCTTTGTATGGCTGTTATGGTCCTTGATGCCTCTCGAGGCCACGCAGAGATGGTTGGCCTCCACATATACGGCCACATGTTCCGTGTCCAAAAGGGCGGATAAGGTCTCCGCGATTTCCCTGGTCAATTTTTCCTGGACCTGTGGTTTTCTACCGATAAAGTCCACGATCCTATTGATCTTGGAAAGCCCAATGACCTTTTTATTCGGAAAATATGCGACATTCACCTTTCCAAAAAAGGGCACAAAGTGGTGTTCGCAATAGGAATATAGACTAATGTCGTTGACAACAACCATTTCATCAAAGTTGTAGGTATTGTCAAAAAAAGACACTTCGGGAAATTGGGCCTCATCCAGACCAATAAAGGCTTCATTTAAAAACATTTTTGCGACCCGTGCCGGCGTATCCTTTAAGCTAGGGTCATCCAGATCCAGCCCGAGCACCTCCATTATTCTACCAAAATGATGGGCGATTTCGGTCATTCTATCTTTATTCCTTTGATGTTGGCAGGTCTCTCCATTGTACGACGCACCATTGACCCCGGCCATGGTACCCACTCCGGTTTGATCACGTTTACTATCCTTCATTAATATCCTATTTGTATGTTGCGCTCCTTGACGCCAAGATTCATTAAAAGGCCCTTTACGTTTTGGGAGAAGGCATCAGGCCCGCACACATAAAAATATTGATCGGGTTCGGTGACCCTGGAATTCAAATATTTTCTGTCAATTCTTCCATGTGCGTATCCAGCCGCCCGTTCTCTGCTCAGGATATTGCAACAATGAAGCCCCAAGAACTCCTCGAGTTCATTTTTAAGGATAATGTCCTCCAAGTTCCGATTGGCATAGATCAATTTATGTCCTGATAGGGTCCCCCGCCTTTTGGCCTCCTTGATCATGGGGATAAAAGGCGTAATACCGGACCCGGCCGCAATGAACGTTCCCTTGCCCAGATATTCAAAGGACCTCCACGCTTCACTTATGTCCAATGTATCCCCAATTTCCTTTTTGGAAAGGGCGGCCGTAAAACCTTTCCGATCAGGGTAGACCTTGATGATCAGTTCCAGGACTGTTGAATCGGGTAAATTGGTCAAGGTAAAAGGTGCCGATCGTTGTTTCGGCCCACTGGGCTCCAATATAATATCCACCGCATCGCCGATGGAACATTGAAATTCCTTTGGTCTTTCCAAGACAAACTGAATTACATTGTGGGTCAACCACTCCTTTCTTATGATTTTTACTAAAAATCCCATGATAATCATATTTAAGGCCAATTTTGTACCTTGACTGTAGTGGTACGATGGCATTTTCCAATCTTCCATTTTGGTACCTGGCCTTTCACATAGAAAAGTCCAGCACCACAGGTTAGATGATAATTTTAATAGGCGGTTACAAATTTTGTAACCGAAAAGACATTAATGCATCCAATGGATGTAGCCCAACTAAAAATGGAACATCATGGTGGCAAGCAAAAACGATTTTATCCAATCCGAAAAAATACTACCGGACCATGTGGTCGTGGAAAAAGTATTGAATGGGGAGACCGAACTATTTGAAATCTTAATGAGGAGATACAATGAGTTATTGTTTCGTACCGTACGGAGCTATTTCAATCAGGATACCGATGTCGAGGACATCATGCAGGATGCCTATGTAAAGGCCTATCAAAAATTATATCAATTCAAAAATGAATCTACTTTTTCGACTTGGTTGGTACGGATAGGGATCAATGAAGCACTACAGCGAAAGCGAAAACTGAAAAATTATAGATCGACCGCCCTTGAATACGAGACGGGTGTTCTTCAAATTGCAGATACTTCAGTCATGAACCCAGAAAACAATACCATTTACAAAGAGTCGACTGCCTTTATAGAAAAGGCGGTCGATACGCTCCCCCAAAAGTATAAGATCATCTTTATCCTTAGGGAGGTGGAAGGCATGGAGATTCCTGAGATATCCAAAAGTCTTGATCTGACCGTCAGCAATGTAAAAGTACGATTGTTCAGGGCGAGGAACATGATCAAGGATTATATCTTTACGGCCACAAACACCAAGAATATATTTGAATTTGGCAACCACAAATGCGACCGCCTTGTGGAATTGGTCCTTAAAAGGATTCAGCATATGGAACTGGGTTAATGTTTGATACAATAGATAAAAAGCGAAGACTTATATCATACTTTTTGTAACCCGTCCATGACATCTGCATCTAAAGGGTTCACCATAAATAGTAAAAATATGATACTTGCCAATGTACAAAAAGTGCAAAATTTATTGAAATATACGTTTGGAATTGTTCCAATCGTAGCTGGACTGGACAAGTTTACGAATTTATTGACGGATTGGTCCCAATATATGTCAACCGGTCTTATTGAAGCATTGCCCGTGGATATAGGAATTTTTATGGGTATTATCGGAGTGGTCGAGATCGCAGCCGGGGTAGTCGTTTTTGTACGGACTATAATCGGTGGTTATATAGTCGCCCTCTGGTTGACCTTGATAGCATTGGTTTTGATTTTTACCGGCAATCATTTCGATGTGGCCGTGAGGGACTTGGTCATGGCCATTGCGGCCCTGTCCTTGGTAAAATTATCCGAATAGGTTTGCCATGGGAATTGTTGAACACTCAAATACGAGGTAAAATCATTGAACAACGATACAGGCACAATTTTTTACTCATGATGCCTCCAAAGGGCCATGCTTTTTTAGTATGGTCCTTTATTTTTCAGCCCTATACGATCTTATGCTTCCATCTTGCCCAATCCAGCAATGGTGCATCAAATATTTTCATGGATATTTATTTAAGACATTTTTGTCCGATTTATTTTTAGTATTATCTTTGTCCAAAATCCTTTTCCAACCATGCAAAACGGATCGATTACAAATGAACTTAGGGTCAAGGTGCCCCAATGGTGCAAACCGAAAGAGGTACCGTTTGGATCATTACGGCCGCACATGGATCAAGGGAATCCCACCGCCCAAGGATGTGGCGTGGATTGCCCGATCAAGGGGATGACCAAGAAGTTCCGGTTGGGGACTCCCTGGGAGATGAACGATTTCTTTCAAAACATTTCTGCGCAAAGGGAGGGCCAGTACCAAGTCGGTGAGAACCCATATCGGGATGCTTCATACCAACGATTGAACAGGTTGTTTGCAGCAACAAGCCGTTCAAAGGGGTAAAAAAAATTAAACAAAAAACGGACAAAATTGTCCTATTTAAGATGTACAATGGATTATAGTAGGCAGATCTTTATTTTATCACTCTTTTTTCTACCCTTTACAGCGGTGGCACAAACTACAACGGTGAATTCGGAAAATTGGATAACGAGTCCTGGAATAATAGGCACTTTGGTCCTGGTCTTCATTGTTATTTTTATTGCGGTCCTCATTTTCATGGCGAGGCTCAACTCCTATGTAAAGCTGTTGAAACATCGACAGATCGAAAAGAAGAACCTTGCCTTCAACGAAGAGCTATTGGCACTCCAGGAGGAAGATATCGATATTATCCTCCAACAACGTAAAAGTGGATTGAAGTATCGACTGAAAGGCACAGAACTTGGTAGTGACCAGGGAGCGGTGGATGAAAAGGGCCTGATAGGTCGGGTGACCCATGAACCCGAAAATCCCCTGTTCGACGAAAAGAAAAAAACACCTCTGGGCATCGAAACGCCAGATGAACTCAAAAAGATCGTTACCTATTATTTGGGGGCGTCCGTGTTCTGGTTGGTATTTGGGACTTTGGTGGGCCAATACGTGGGAATGAAGTTCTTGTGGCCGGAAATGGACCATTTTTCCTGGCTATCCTTTGGAAGGTTGCGCCCTGTCCATACGAATGCGGTATTTTGGGGGTGGGCCTCCTTGGCCATGATCGGCCTTGGTTATTTTGTGATCGCCCGTACCTCCAATGCCAAGATCTATAGTTATGGAAGTGCATGGTGGACTTGGCGGTTGATCAATCTCACTGTGTTCTTGGGCACCCTCTCCCTGATGTCGGGAATCAACAATGGCGGTGGCGAGTACCGGGAATACACTTGGCCTGTGATGCTGATCTTTGCCATTGGCCTGATCATTACATTTTGGAATTTCTATAAAACCATTGCCTCCCGGAAAATAGCGGATATCTATGTATCCAATTGGTACATACTGGCCGCATTGATATGGACCACGGTATTGGCCATTATCGGGTATATGCCCTTTTTCTCCGACGGCTTGGGCGAGACCGTTATACAGGGATATTATATGCACCAAGGGGTGGGCATGTGGTTTATGACCTTTACCTTGGGACTGATCTATTATTACCTGCCCTCTTCATTGAACAAGCCCATTTATTCCTATTCCCTGGGGGTATTGGCGTTTTGGACCCAGATGCTGTTCTATACCATGATCGGTACGCATCACTTCGTGTTCAGCCCCCTCCCCTGGTGGTTGCAGACCACCGCCATTGTCTTCAGTGCGGGGATGTTCATTCCCGTGGTGGCCGGCACAACGAATTTTCTAATGACCATGAGGGGAAGTTGGAGCCATATATCAAAGAGTTATGTCCTTCCCTTCTTCCTGGTCGGGGTCATCTTTTATTTTGTCGGTTCCACCCAGGGCAGTGTACAAGCGTTCAGGTTTACCAATTACGTGTGGCACTTTACCGATTTCAATGTGGCCCATTCACATATGACCATGTATGGTATCATCACCTTTATCCTTTGGGCCTGTATCTATACGATCTTGCCCAAGCTTACCGGCAAGGAACCACCACAGGTCCTGGTAGGGGCACATTTTTGGATGGCCTTTATAGGACTCTTTGCCTACATGGTGTCCCTAATGGTGGGTGGGACCTACAAGGGCTTGAGCTGGATTGAGGGCAATGCATTTCTGAATTCCGTCATATTGATGAAACCCTATTGGTTATGGCGTGCCATCGGTGGGTCGTTGATGTTCACCTCGCACCTCGTCTTTGCCTATAACTTTTACATTATGGTAAACAAAAGGAAGTCGGTTGAACCTATGCGTGTATCCCAAGTGGGACAGGTTAACAATTAAGTCAAAATATTATGTTCGATTTTCATAAAAATCATAAAGTACTGGTCATAGCAGCCCTAGTGGGATTTGTAACCCTCAGTTTTATTGTCGCGGTGTTCCCCGCCTATCAAATGCAGGATGTACAGCCCTTGCCACAGCAACCGGCAATGACAGAAAATGAAAGGGAGGGATTGAATATCTACATTCGGGAAGGCTGTGTCTCCTGCCATACCCAACAGGTGCGCAATATTGAAATGGACAATATGTGGGGAGACCGTCCCTCCATCCCTTCCGATTATTATTACAGCAAGGAACGCATGGGTGTTTGGCGGCAATCCCCTTCCCTTTTGGGCAGTGAACGTACTGGCCCGGATCTGACCAATATCGGCAAACGCCAGCCAAGCATTGATTGGCACTTGCTCCACTTGTACAATCCACGTTCGGTCGTTGGACAATCGATCATGCCTTCGTATCCATGGCTATTTGATATAAGGGATACCAATACCGTCACTGGTGATGAGAAGGTAGTCAATCTTCCAGATGCTTTCGCCCCACCCTCGGGCAAGACCGTTATTGCCAAGGAGGAGGCTTTACAATTGGTTGCCTACCTTCAATCACTGCAACAGACGAGCTTGCCTGATGGACGGGAAGAAAAGTTCATCCCGGCCCTGGAATCCAAACAAACGCCCGGTACATCGGAGGGCAACGATACCAACGCCCTGAACGGTGAAAATCTGTATTTGCAGACCTGTGCGGTTTGCCATCAGGACAATGGCAAGGGAGTGGTCGGTGCATTCCCTCCCTTGGCCGGAAGTGGGATTGTCAATAATAAGGACCCTGAGCTGATGATCAAAATCATTTTGCAGGGCTATGATGCACGTTCGGAATTTGCGACCATGCAGGCCTTTGCCGATCAGCTTTCCGATGCCGAGATCGCAGCCATTGCGACCCATGAACGGACCAGCTGGGGCAATACCGGATCCAAGGTAACCGAAGAAGAGGTCCGTAAGATACGTGAATACATAAACAAAGATCTAAACCCTTAGGAAATGAAACGATTGATTCCCATTTACGGTATACTTTTTGGTCTGGGCCATCAGGTCGCATGGGCATGTGACCTATGCAAAAAAAATCAGCCCAAAGGTTTTGAGAACATTACACATGGCCAGGGACCTACTGGCAATATGGATTACATTATAACATGGTCCGCCATCCTATTGGTGATCGTCACCTTATTTTTCAGCATCAAGTTCTTGGTACGTCCCCGGGAGCATGAACCTGACCATATCAAGAACATTGTCTGGGACCATAATTTGAGGGAACATGGAGGACAATAGGATCATTAAGGTTTATTTGGACGAGGAACCCAGACCATTTGCCGAGTTTTCCCCTCCCGTAAAATTTGTTCTGGATACCACCAAGATACCCGATGGGAAACACAGTCTGCGCATTGTGGCCCGATCATCCAACAATGTGGAGGGGATACGGACCATTCCCTTTGAGGTGCGCAATGGTCCTGAAATTGCCGTGGTCGGCCTGAAGGATAACGAAGTGGTCGATACCCAGGTTTCCATTACCATAAATGCCTATGGTAGTGAGACGAACGATTCATTCGTCATCCGTGGATCGGAAACCCCAAAGGCCATTCCGGCTTGGGTATGGGCCCTTCTGGTCATCTTTGTTGGTTTTGCCCTTTTCTATGCCATCATGTACTGGAATCCTGAACTCTACAAATCCTTTTTCTGATGAAATGTGATATACGGCCAATGGATGATGTTGAACTTCTCGTGGATGTCTTTTATGATCGGGTGCGTAACGATGATCTTTTAGGTCCCGTGTTCGAAGAGGCCTTGCAGGGGGATTGGCCCGGTCATTTGAACAAAATGTACAGATTCTGGCACTCCATACTGCTCGATGATCCCTTATATTTCGGCAATCCTTTTTTGCCCCATGTGGATCTCCCCCATGGAAAGGATTATTTTGATCACTGGGTAACATTGTTCCAGAGGACCTTGGATCAATTGTTTGAAGGCCAAAAAACCGAGGAATTCAAAATACAGGTCGCTAAAATGGCGGAAACGTTCCATCACAACATTGTGGCCTGCTCCAACCTTAATGAAAATAGATGAGATGAGGACACATGTACGATATCCCATTGCATTGGCCACTTCCTTTCTTTGGATAGGTTTTATCGGGGCCATCAGTTTTATGGAGGCTTGGCTCAAGTTCCAGGCCCCCGGCATAACGGTACCCCTTGGATTGGGCATAGGCCGCTTGGTGTTCAGTGCCCTGAACAAAGTGGAATGGGTACTTGCCCTTATCATACTGGGCAATTTTGTAGTGGGCAAGGCCCATTTTTCTTCACCCAGAACCATTCTATACGCCATACCGTTGACCTTATTGGTCCTCCAGACCGTTTGGCTGTTGCCGGCGTTGAATGTCCGGGTGGAACTATTGCTCCAAGGACAGGAGCCTGAAAATTCATATCTGCATCTGTATTATGAGGGTATGGAAATCTGTAAGGTGGTCTGTCTGTCCCTATTGGGGGCCAAACTTTTTAAAAGATAGCATATGTCCGATACGATTGATCAGATTATTGACAAGTACCAAGAAATGGGTGAGAACCCGGAAACCCATCTACAAGGACTCCTTCATGCAGCGCCCATTACCTATTGGGATTATATAGGGGTCGATACCTTGCTGAGCCTTCAAAGGCCCCGAACCCCGTTCAAGGATGAAACCATCTTCATCCTATATCACCAAGTTACCGAACTCCTATTGAAAATGATGCGGCATGAACTGGAGCAGCTTGTATACAGGGAGGGGGTTGATGGGGACCAGATGGTCACAAAGATCAAACGCTGCATACGCTACACCAAAATGCTGATCGATTCCTTTGCTATTATGAAGGATGGGATGGATTATGGGGAATACCAGGAATTTCGTAAGACACTGACCCCTGCCAGTGGTTTTCAGAGCGCCCAGTTCCGATACATCGAGCTCCTTTGTACCCCTTTGGAAAACCTCATAAATGCGGAAGGTAGGAAAAGGCTCCCCAAAGACCCATCCATACAGGATTATTTTGACCATATCTATTGGAGGGATGCCGGGTATGATCGCAATACGGGCAAAAAGACCCTGACCTTGGCACGGTTCGAGGAAAGATACCTTGAGGATTTCATGGTTTTGGCCAAAAAGGTACGGGGGCAGACCTTACAGGATAAACTAGAGGGCATACAGCACCCATCAACCCTACTTTTGGATGTCCTCAAGGAATTCGACCATCTCTACAATGTGGAGTGGCCCTTGGTACACCTAAGGACGGCCGCCCATTATTTGGAAAGTAATGACGGAAAGAAAACTGCTACTGGGGGTTCCCAGTGGAAAAAGTATCTACATCCGAGACACCAACAGCGCAAATTCTTCCCAGCGCTATGGACTGAAAGTGAAAAAGAACAGTGGGGAGAAACAAAAAGTAGTTGATTATGGAAACAATGAACAGGCCCCGATTACAGGTTATGGTCAAAGGTAAGACCTACAAGGTTTTGGAAGTCGTAGGGTTACCGGGCATGGTAATGCCCCACCACCATAGTACCGGGGAAGCAGTGGTAATGGTCAAAAAGGGGGAGGCCCTTTTAAAAATGTGTGATGGCGAACACAAACTGGGAAAAGACAGTGTGTTCATCATCCCAGCAAAAAAGGAACATACCCTCACCGTATTGAAAGAATTCAAGGCTGTTGTCACCATGCCCGTGAATGCTGAAATCCAATTTATCTGACCAGAAATAAAGCACTGGAACAACGGTCGGATAGGATAGGCGCGGTGGTTTCCCAATATGGGGCATTTTACTTTTAAGGGGCAAGGACATTTTCTTACCTTACTGAAAGATGGATATGATATAAACAGGAACAAAAAAAGATGAACCGATGGCAGATACACCTTACATTACAAAAAAGAAGATTACGGTAAATGGGAAAGATTATGGATATTATAGCCTTGGGGAACTCAAAAAACAGGGCCATGATATTGATCGATTGCCATTTTCCATCCGTATCCTATTGGAAAATGCCCTACGGAACCATGATGGGTTCTCGGTAACCCAGGAAAATATTGAAACCCTTTTGCATTGGGGGTCCAAACCCTCCAACAAGGATATTCCCTTTAAGCCGGCCCGGGTATTGATGCAGGACTTTACCGGTGTTCCTGCGGTCGTCGACATAGCATCGTTACGTGCCGAGTTGGCCCGAAAGGGCAAGGATCCGAAAACGATCAATCCCTTGGTCCCCGTTGATCTGGTCATTGACCATTCCGTCCAGGTGGATTTTTTTGGCACGGCCTATTCCTATGATCGAAACATCGAAAAGGAATACCAACGGAACCAAGAGCGCTATGCGTTTTTGAAGTGGGCACAGAAATTCTTCTCCAATTTTAGGGTGGTCCCCCCGGGAATGGGAATTTGTCATCAAGTCAATTTGGAATATTTCTCAAAAGGTGTCATTGAAAGGGACGGTGAACTTTTTCCGGATACCTTGGTCGGAACGGATAGTCACACACCCATGGTCAATGGAATCGGTGTATTGGCCTGGGGGGTCGGGGGCATCGAGGCCGAGGCTGCCGTATTGGGGCAACCTCTTTACTTTATCATGCCGGAGGTCATTGGCCTTAGGCTCAAGGGCAGACTTCCTTTGGGGTCCACGGCCACCGATTTGGTATTGACCGTGGCCAACCTGTTGAGGCAAGAGGGGGTCGTGGGAAAATTTGTGGAAGTCTTTGGCCCAGGATTGGATCACCTTTCCGTGCCGGATCGGGCCACCATTGGCAATATGTCGCCAGAATTTGGGTGCACCGTCACCTACTTCCCCATTGATGACAAGACCCTTGAATATATGAGGGCGAGCAATCGTCCTGAAGAACAACTGGCATTGGTGGAATCCTATTGTAGGACCAATATGCTCTGGCGGGAGCATGAGGACCGCATCGCCTACACCAAGGTCCTTGAGCTGGACATCTCGACCATAGAACCCACGGTGGCGGGCCCCAAGAGACCTCAGGACAAAATCTTACTGAAAAATCTAAAATCCACGTTTATAGATTTCCTCTCCCAATCCCATCACAGGGATTATATATCCCCTGACCATAGGACAATGCCCACCTTAGGATCCCTATCCCATAAGCAAGGTCACCAATCTCCTCCTTCCGGTTCGGAGCATTTGGGCACCAAGGAAAGGAAAGCGCTCAGAACGGCTTGGATCGACCAGGATAATGATGGGTTCATGCTTGCGGATGGTTCGGTCGTCATTGCGGCCATTACCTCCTGCACCAACACCTCCAACCCCTACGTGATGATCGGGGCGGGCCTTTTGGCCAAAAAGGCCCGGGAGCGGGGCATTGATGTCAGGCCATGGGTAAAGACTTCCCTTGCCCCCGGTTCCAAAGTGGTCACCGATTATTTGGAAAGAGCGGATTTGATGAAGGATCTGGAGGCCCTACAATTCCATTTGGTCGGTTATGGGTGTACTTCATGCATTGGAAATTCGGGGCCCTTGCCCCCTCCCATTGCCCAAGCGATTGACCAACACCAATTGGTGGCCGCCTCGGTATTGTCGGGCAATCGAAATTTTGAGGCCAGGGTACACCCCCAGGTAAAAATGAACTTTCTAATGTCCCCCATGCTGGTGGTCGCCTATGCCCTGGCGGGAAGAGTCGATATTGATTTGACCCAGGAGCCCATAAGCCATGATAGGAACGGACAAGCCGTATATCTCAAGGACATCTGGCCAACGGATTCCGAGATCAATTCCATTTTGGCCGATGTGCTTTCCCCTAGGGACTTTGCCAAAAACTACGGGGAAATCTTTGCGGGCAACAAGAGCTGGAAGGCCCTCGAGGTCCCAACCGGAGAACTGTACCACTGGGACGGGGGTTCCACCTACATCAAGGAGGCACCCTTCTTCAACGACCTTCCAACAGCGGTACCGGAAACATTGGACATCAAAAATGCAAGGGCCCTATTGGTATTGGGGGACAGTATCACCACAGACCATATTTCCCCGGCGGGCTCCTTTGATGAAAATTCGGCAGCGGGCCGTTATTTGGTCAGTTGTGGGGTAAGCCCAAGGGATTTCAATTCCTATGGGAGCCGTCGGGGCAATGATGCGGTCATGGTTCGGGGCACCTTTGCCAATGTCCGTATCAAGAACGGGCTTGTGGACCAAGAAGGGGGATACACCCGGTATCTGCACACAGGTGAGGTGATGACGGTCTTTGATGCCGCCATGAAATACAAGCAAGACCAAACACCCTTGGTCGTTCTGGCCGGTAAGGAATATGGTAGTGGTTCTTCCAGGGATTGGGCGGCCAAGGGCACTTTTCTTTTGGGGGTCCAATGTGTATTGGCCGAAAGTTTTGAACGGATCCACAGGAGCAACCTAATAGGCATGGGCGTTTTGCCCATCCAATACCAACAGGGCGATACAGCAAAAAAATTAAATCTCGATGGTTATGAAATTTTCACCATTACCGGGATAATGGAAGATCTGAAACCTCTAAAAGACCTTGAGGTGATTGCCCAAAAACAAAATGGAACCCATGTGAGGTTCAAGGCAACGGTCCGATTGGATTCGGATATTGAAATTGCCTACTATCGCAACGGTGGCATATTACAGTATGTACTGCGCCAATATTTAAATCAATAAAATCAAGGAAGACCTACAACGGTCCCTCGAATAGTATATTAATCTTTAAAACAGAGACCTATGAAACGTAAAGCCAATGCCGTTTGGAGCGGATCCCTAAAGGAAGGAGAAGGTACCATTACCACCCAGAGCAAGGTACTGGACAACCATAAATATTGCTTCAATTCCCGGTTCGGGGATGGTAAGGCCACCAATCCGGATGAATTGCTCGCCGCGGCACATGCCAGCTGCTTTGCCATGGCCCTGAGCCTTTTTCTCAACGAAGCCGGGTTTACGGCAGAATCCCTGGATGTCACCAGCACGGTCTCCATGGATGTGGATTCCCTTGAGCTCACCAAATCCCATTTGACCTTACGGGCCATCATACCCGACATCGACCAAGAAACGTTTTTGGAGTGTGCCCATGAGGCCAAGGACAATTGCCCTGTCAGCAAGGCCCTGGATCTGGAAATAACCTTGGATGCGGAATTACAATAACCATTCCTACAAAACAGAAATACGATGAGCAAAGAAACAGAATTGGCACAAAAAAAGGCCAGTCTTGCCCCGAACCAGGTTGAAGCTTGGCGCAAGTTCAGTCGAACGGTCTTCAAGGAGGGGGTCCTGGACGAAAAGACAAAACAACTTATAGCGGTAGCGGTGGCCCATGTCACACAATGTCCTTGGTGTATCAAGGCGCACACCCCATTGGCATTGCGCAAAGGGGCAAGTAAGGAAGAGATTATGGAGGCCATTTGGGTGGCCGCTGAAATGCGGGCCGGAGCCGCCTACTCCCACGCCAATATCGCCATGGAGGAAATGGAAAACAATCCGTGAAACCTACGTTATGAAAGAACGATTGGACATCCTGAAATCAAATTCCACGGCCTTAAAAGGGCTGGTAGAAATGGAAAGATGCGCTTCCGATTCAAATCTTAAGCCTTCCCTATGTGAACTGGTGAAGCTAAGAATCTCCCAGATCAACGGTAACGACAAATGTCTGGACATGCACCTAGGGAATGCCTTGGCCACAGGTGAAAGCGAGCAGCGTTTAGTGGCCCTGGGCAAGTGGGAACGCTCCGCCTTGTTTTCAGAACGGGAAAGGGCCGCTTTGGCATGGACCGAGGCATTGACCCTGATCGCGGCCCATGAAATCCCGGATGAACTGTATAAGACCGCACGGGGCTATTTTTCCGAAGAAGATCTTGTCGCATTGACCTTTTGCATCATTGCCACCAATGGTTGGAACCGCTTGTCCAAGTGTTTCCATACGGTATGTGGCGGTACTGATCAAGAAAAAAACAATACCACTTAAACCTATGGAACTCAAGAACAAGATAGCCGTGGTCACCGGGGCCGGCAAGGGCTTGGGAAAGGCCATTTCGACTTCGCTTGTAAACAAAGGGGCGTTGGTCTATGGGTTGGCCCGTACCGAAACCGACTTGATCGCACTGCGCACCACACTAGGGAGCCATTTTGTCCCGGTACCCCTTGATATTTCGGATCGGGAACAAGTCATGGGGTGGGTAGCGGAAACATTTTCAGGGATGCGGCCCCCGCAAATCCTGATCAACAATGCAGGAGCGGGATATTTTGCAAAAATCGATGCACTGTCATGGGAACAGTGGGATGAAATGATCGGGACCAACCTCAACGGCCTTTTTTATATGACGACTGGGCTGGTCCCTTTGATGAAAAAGCAAAAGGAAACGTGTCACATCATCAATATCGGTTCCATATTGGGAAAGACCACAAGACAGGAAGCGGCGGTCTATTGCCTGACCAAATATGGGGTACAGGGATTTAGTTCGGCCCTGTTCAAGGAGTTGCGCTCCCATAACATCAGGGTAAGCTGTTTAAATCCAGGGTCCATTGCCACAAGGTTCTTTGAGGACTCCGGTATCCTTCCCAATGATAGCATGATCGCGCCACAAGCGCTTGCCGATTTGGCAATCTATGTTCTGGAGACCCCGGATACGCTATTGATCGACGAATTGACTATACGTCCCATGTCTCCCAAATGATCACCACTTGAAAATAAGGTTTCAGCACACATTAAAATGTCAAAAATTAAGATCAAACGGATATATGAAGCCTCATCCAACAAAGATGGCTACCGTATACTGGTAGATCGGATCTGGCCCAGGGGGGTGTCGAAAGGAAAAGCAAAGATCGATTGTTGGAAGAAAGAAATCGCCCCTTCGGAAAACTTGAGAAAATGGTTTGACCACGACCCTGATAGATTTTGGGAATTTGCAAAAAAATACCTCATTGAACTGGAAGACAAACAAGAGGTATTGGATGAAATTGCCAGAAAGGCCAAAAAGCAGAACGTGACCTTGCTTTATGGTGCGAAGGACACCAAACACAATCATGCCCTGGTATTACAGTGTGTCTTGGAGGGAAGGGTAAGCTATTGATCTGTTGGTAATCCATTCACCTATGAAAAGTAATGGGATGGTAAACTAGATGTTCATTGTGATAAATGGACAACCCATGTAGGATCCCTACCAAGTTTAATGGTCATTATGCATAAAAGCCATGGAAAAAGAAATTAAGCATGATATTTTGGATAGAAGCGATGTTGATCTTCTGGTCCGTACCTTCTATGGCAAGATACGGGAACACGAAACGCTTGGTCCCATATTCGATCAAATGGTCATGGACTGGGAAAGTCACTTCGAACTGTTGACCGATTTTTGGGAGTCCCAGTTATTTCTGGTCAAAAAATACAAAGGCAACCCCATTAAGGTACATCAGGCTGTCGATAAAAGGATAAATGGAACCCTCACGATGGAACACTTTGGCCAATGGCTCAATCTATGGCTCCAGACCTTGGACCAGCTTTTCGAGGGAGAAAGGGCATGGATCGCAAAAAACCGGGCCAGAAAGATTGCCACCATGCTTTATGTAAACATTTTTGAAAACCGATAAGATAAGGATCATATGCCTTTGCTTTCACCATATTCCATAGTGTTGACATTAAATCCTTTAAAGTTTTGTAACCGATTCCCTTTAAAATCATCCAATGTTCAATGGACGTAATCTTTTGGTGTCCCTACGAAACTGGGGGATATTTTTATTTGAGTGTGAGACAGCAAACATCTTTTAAAGCGCCTTGGATGTTCTCATATTGCTTCCATGGGCGACCAATATCTTGATAGGAATTTTAGTATAGCATGGGCTTCATAAGCATAGGTTTCAGTAAAGTACTCTTATTTTTTGCACTACTCCTTTGTCCTTTTATCCACATCTTATTGAAACGGGGGCTTTATGGTAAGTTGTCCAAAACTGATATAGGGCATTTTATACCCTTCTTTTTGGCTGTCTTTTTTTTTAAGGTCCTTCAACCTTATGATTGGGTGGATTGGGAAGGTCTGTTCAACTGGTTGGGTATTTTTGAGTTGTTATATGTAATGGTCTATACCACCCTATCCTTCCTTTTGATCTATGGGTTTACAGAAACCTCCCGTACATTGAAGGAAAGATTGTTTGCCTATAAGTTTATTGGCCTGTATTTTATTTTGTTCATCACCATATACAGGTTCAATCTGGATTTTGTAAATATTACCCAAGGCCAAAGAATCCTATCCTATAGTCTCGCATCCATCTTTGGTTTTGGATCGTTTATGATACTTGGGATTGATTTGGCTCTTGAATTTTATAAAAATTGTCGTGATAAAAACAAACATTGATCATTGAACAATAGGTCTTCATAGCCAACATTACCCTATAAAATCATATTGATCGTTACCATTTCATACATTCAGGTTGACTGAAACTCCATGGCAGGGTAAGCCTTATGCATTTTCAACTGGAATTGCAGCATGCCTTTGGGTGTTGGAAATCTAACCCAATAAGTAGTTCAAATCCCCATCGAGGGAGATTTTCATCCTAATAGGGCGTATGTTTATAATTACAAAATACCACCCGCCAGATTTCATTTTTATATCATTCCGTTTGCTTTTAACTGTAATTTGGCAAGACTTACTTTCCCAATTTTACATTCCGAAGATGTTGTATTGAGTATATGAATATTGAAATCCAATAGGTATGACCTTCTACAACAATCAGGATGGCCTGGTTTTAATCGGAAGATCTACGCACCTTTAGCTCAGAAGGCAAGAGACATTCATAGATCAATTCATTTGTGGGCGCGAAGATGCCTCTTTTTTTGGCTTGATGCACCACATATCCGGTCAAATGTTCAAGTTCGGAGGGTCTGCCATGGATGATGTCCCTCTGCATGGAAGTGGTGCTCATATGCTCTTGGCTTTTCAGTGTTTCCAATGTCCTCTCCACATCCCTTTGGGACAATGCAATGCCCATGGTCCGGGCCAATTCCAATATTTCATAAGCAGCATCCCGAACCATTTTGAATAGGTATGGTGCAGCACAAATGGTATTGATCTCCAACCGGGTCAAGGCCCCGACACCACTGATCGGGCAAATGAACAGGAATTTCTTCCAGAGCTCTTTTTCGATATCAAATGCAATATTATTGGCTATTCCTGCCTCTTCAAACAATTCCTTGACTTCCAATACCCGTTGCGTCAATGTATCATCCACTTCCCCGAAGGTAATACTGGGGATAAAATGGGCATGCCTAATGATCCCGGGAGCCTCAATGTAACTGATAAGATTGCAACACCCGGCCAGTACATGGCCGGATGTCAACAACTTGGTGATTCTTTGGGTATTGTCCACACCATTTTGCAGTGGTAGGATCACCGTATGTGGCAAAAGATGTGGTCGAAGATGCCCAATGGCCTCGGGAATCTGCCAGCTCTTTACACCCAACAACACCAGATCGGGCACTCCAATGGAAGCGACATCATCTGTGATCATATTGGGACGAACGGTAAAGTCACCTTGCCAACTCTTGACCAACAGACCATTTTCATGTATTGCTTCGAAATGTTTTCCCCTGGCCAAAAATGTGACATGATGGTCGGTAAGTGCCAATTTACCGCCAAAATAGCCACCGATTCCCCCGACGCCATAAACAAGGATATTCAAAATATGTGTTTTAATGCTCGACCAGGTCAAAAGCCTGTCTTAAATCCTTTTTAAGGTCCTCCACATCTTCAAGACCAACGGACAACCGTATCATATCCTCGGTAACACCGGCCAGTTCCTGTTCTTCCTTTTGAAGTTGTTGGTGCGTGGTACTGGCAGGGTGTACGATCAAGGACTTGGTATCGCCAATATTGACCAAAAGTGAGAACAATTTCGTCCCGTCCACCACTATTTTTGCTGCATCAAACCCTCCTTTGACACCAAAAGTGACAATACCGCTCTGGCCTTCTGGCATGTATTCGGAGGCCAGTTGAAAATAGGGGCTACTTTCCAGACCGGGATAATTGACCCATTGCACTTCTTCTTGTGCTTCCAACCATTTGGCCAGGGCCAAACTGTTTTCTGAATGTCTTTTTACACGGATCCCCAGTGTTTCCAATCCCTGCAAGATCTGAAATGCATTGAAGGGACTCAAGGTGGCACCAAAGTCCCTCAATCCTTCCAATCTGGCCTTGGCGATAAAGGCTGCCTGCCCAATCTGTTCATTATAGACCAATCCATGATAGCCGGGAGAAGGTTCGTTGAACTCTGGGAATTTTTCATTGCCCCAATCGAAGGTACCCGCATCGATGATGATACCCCCAATGGAAGTTCCGTTCCCATTGATATATTTGGTCAACGAATGTACTACGATATTGGCCCCGTGTTCAATGGGCCTCAATAAGTATGGAGTGGCCACCGTATTGTCCACGATAAGTGGGATATCGAGACCCTTGGCCACATCCGCTATTTTCTTAATATCCGGAACATCCAATTTGGGATTGCCCAAGGATTCCAGAAAATAGGCCTTCGTATTGACCCTAGTGGCAGTTTTAAAACTTTCCGGATCGGAGACGTCCACAAAGGTGGTGCTGATCCCCAATCTCGGTAAGGTCACATTGAAAAGGTTAAACGTTCCACCGTAAAGGCTATTGGAGGCAACAATATGGTCCCCTGCTTTCAAAAGGGTGAGAATCGCTGTAGAAATCGCGGACATCCCCGAGGAAGTGCACAGGGCACCGATCCCTCCTTCCAGGTCCGCCATCCGTTTTTCCAAAATATCGGTTGTGGGATTGTTCAGCCTTGTATAGATATAACCAGGTTCGGATAGATTGAACAAATTGGCCGCATGGTCACAGTCATGGAACACATAGGAGGTGGATTGATAGATCGGGACCGCCCTGGTACCCGCAGTAGCCTGGACATCATGTCCCGAATGTATCGATCTTGTAGCAAATTTTTGAATGTTGGAATTGTTCATGGTCATTATTTTATAAATGAATATTAATTGTAAATCATATAGGGTTTTGGCTGTATTCCAGCTCTTTTGCGTCTTATCTACCCGTGGTAGGTTATCGGCCCAATGAGGCCTTCATGGCTTGTTCTAGGTCCCTTTTTAGATCTTTCTTGTCCTCAATACCGACGGACAACCGCAGCAGATTACCGGTAATCCCCGAAGCCATTCGCTGGTCCGGTGTCAAATCCTTATGTGACGTGGCACTTGGAGTACATATGATACTCTCCACGCCTCCCAAGCTCAATGTTGGCTGAATAACGGTAAGGGCTCTGAGAAATTTGTCCACCTGGTTGTCCGAGGCCCTTAACGTAAAGGAAAGAATGCCCCCATAACCTGTCATCTGGGCTTTGGCCACCTTATGCCCCGAATGGGATTCCAGGCCCGGATAGTACACCGCTTCCACCAGTGGGTGCCCATAAAGGAATTGGGCCACGGCCATGGCATTGTCATTTTGTCTTTCCACCCTAAGGGCCAAGGTCTTGATACTCCGTTCAGCTTGGTAACACTCCTGGGCCGCCAGTGCCCCACCATACAACTTGGCCGTCCTAAAAATGGTTTCCCGATCGGACTCCCGGCTTCCCACAAGCACACCAAAAAAGAGGTCGTTATGTCCTCCCAGAAACTTTGTTCCCGAGTGGACCACAATGTCCACGCCCAGTGAAAGTGGCAACTGGTTGATCGGGGTAGCAAATGTATTGTCCACGATGGTGGTCAAACCATACTGTTTGGCCACCTCTGTAAATGCCTTCAATGGGAAAACATCCAATAAAGGGTTGGAAGGGGTCTCCATAAAAATGATTTTGGTCCTATCGGTAATGGCATTTTCCAATTCCATAGGGGAACTGCCCACATAACTCACTTCGATTCCCCTTCTTGGCAGTTCATATTCGGCAAATTTTCGGGTCCCCCCGTATAGTTCCCGGGTACATATCATATGGTCCCCCTCCTTGACCAATCCGAGGATCGCGGTGGTTATGGCGGCCATTCCCGAACTTAGGGCCAATCCCCAAGATCCGTGTTCGAGCTTGGCCATGACCTCTCCTAGGCGGATCTGGTTATAGGTGGTATGGAATCCAGGATATTGCAATGTTTCGGACTCCAAATACCTATAAGCAGTCGATGGTCTGATATCGGGGAGCAAGGAACCTCCTCCTCCTTGAAGGTCATGTATTGGATGTACGCATAGGGTCTCCATCATAGTACTATTTTGATTAGATCAAACAATTTTCATTCGGATCACATAATCGCCGAAGTGTTCGGAAGGAAGTCCGGTTTTGGCGTAATTTTTTAGAAGTTGGGCAAGTTCGGCCAGGATTTCCTCTTCAGAGAGCATCTCCCGATATAATCGGTTCAACCGATCCCCATTGTGACTGGCGCCCAAATACATATTGTACCGTCCCGGCGCCCTACCGATAAAACCGATCTCCGCCAATGCCGAACGGGCACATCCATTGGGACATCCTGTCATCCGTATATTGATGGCCCTGTCTTCCAAGCCGTCCTCCTGTAAGAGCACATCAATTTTATCCAAAAGGGAGGGGAGATATCTTTCTGATTCCGCAAAGGCCAAACCGCAGGTATTCAGGGCAACACATGCCATGGAACCCAAACGCAGTCCCGTCAAGCGTTTTTTTTCATGGACATGGTATTCCTTCAACACCTCCTCTATTTTGGACTTGTCATTTTCAGGAACGGAGCCAATGATCAAATTTTGGTTGCCGGTCAGTCTCAAATCACCTATCCCGAGCTCTGCAATTTTACGGATGGCCGTTTTCAGGAAATGCCCTTCGGTATCCTTGATCCTTCCGTTTTCCACAAACAGGGTATGGAACCAATGGCCATCGATTCCCCTTACCCAACCGTACTGATCGCCATTGGTGGTCAATCTAAAGGGCTTTATATCCTCCAGTGTGCCCTCAAAGCGTTGGGAAAGTTCATTTTTTAACCAATCGATCCCATAGTTGTCAATGGTATACTTGAACCTGGCCTGTTTTCGGTTTACGCGGTTTCCAAAATCCCTTTGTATGGACACAATGGCCTCTGCCACAGGGAGTACCTGATCGGGAGCAACAAATCCAATTGGGGTACCCAATCTTGGATAGGTGCTGTCATCCCCAAAGGTCATCCCCATGCCTCCCCCAACGATGACAGTAAAGCCCAGCAACCTTCCCGTTTCCACTATGGCCACAAAACCCAGGTCATTGGCATAGATATCCACATCATTGTGGGGAGGGATACAGAAAGCTATTTTAAACTTTCTCGGTAAATATGTTTTCTTGTACAAGGGTTCCTGATCGGGAACCTCGATTTCCCGTTTGTGGTCCAACCACAGTTCATAATAGGCTTTTGTCCTGGGCTGAAAATAATCGCTCACCTCTCGCGCCAGGGCATATACCTGTCCGTGCACCTTGGATTGATAGGGATTGGGATTGCACATCACATTGCGGTTGACGTCACCACATGTGGCAATGGTGGTCATCAAGGCCTCATTGATGGTCTTGATCGTTGGCTTTAGATTTCCCTTTAAGATACCGTGCATCTGAAAGGATTGTCTTGTGGTCAATTTAAGGGTACCATTGCCGTAACGGTCGGCAAGTTCGTCCATGACCAACCATTGTTCCGGGGTAGTGACCCCTCCAGCGATCCTTACACGCAACATAAATTGATACAGGGGTTCCAGTTTCTGTTGTCTCCGTTCTTTTTCAAGGTCACGGTCATGTTGTTGATAGGAACCATGGAATTTCAGCAGTTTGGCATCGTCCTCGGCAATGGCCCCTGTGAGTGGATCCCCCAATCCCTTGGCAATGGTACCCCGTAAATAATTACTATTGTCCTTTATACCTTCCTCTTTGGAACGTTTTTCCACTAAATTCTCTCTCATAGCTTAGAATACGTTAATAAACATCGGTTTGATAGCGATCGGCGGCCCTTAGGTAATCCATATATTCCTTGGCTTTTTCTTCGGTCATCCCCCCATGCAGCATAATGATGGACCTCAAGGCATGGTTCACATCCTTGGCCATTTTTTGGGCATCCCCGCAGACATAGAAATAGGCACCCTCCTCCAACCACCGGTATACTTCCTCTCCCTTTTCCAACAATCGATCCTGGACATAGACCTTTTCCTCCTGATCTCTGGAAAAGGCCACATCGGCACGTGCCAAGGTTCCTTTTTTCAAGTATTCGAGCCATTCGGTCTGGTACAGAAAATCCGTACTGAAGTTGCGGTCTCCAAAAAACAACCACGTCTTACCCTGGGCTGTACCCGACTGTCGCTGTTGTATAAACGATCTATAGGGGGCAATCCCGGTCCCGGCACCTACCATGATCATGGGCACATCCAATTCCACCGGGGGTTTGAACCTACTGTTGTGCTCCACGAACACACTGATGCGATCTCCTTCCTGTATGCGGTCCGCCATATAGGTGGAACAATGTCCGCCCTTATTGCGGCCATGGGCCTTATACCTCACGGTGGACACGAGGATATGAACTTCATTTTCATATACTTCGCTTGAAGAAGCTATGGAATATAAACGGGGACTGTTCTTTCTCAGGAGCGTTATAAATGTTTCAGCGGACAATTTGAACGGGGTTTCCCTGATCATGTCCAAAACATCCCTACCACGCAGATATTCCAACAGTTCCATATTATCATCGACTATTTTTTCCAAACGGGGATCTTTGGTCAATTTTGCATATCTGATCACATTGGCCCCTGTCAACGGTGTCAGTTCATAATCCGTCCTTAGGGCTTCCATGAGGGATTTTTCTCCTGTATGGGATGTAACATTTTCAGTACCGGTAAGTCCCAAAGTCTCCACTACCTCCATCATAAGCTCGTCAGGGTTATGGGCATAGACCCCTAAGGCATCCCCGGGCTGATATTGTATCCGTGAATCCCCCAGGTCCAGTTCAATATGAAGGGTCTCTTTGGTTGAATTCCTACCATTGAGATTGATTTTTTGAAGGACCTCTGCTTCATATGGCGTCTTCCGATCATAGGTACGGAATCCCATTTCGGAGGTTTCCGGAACCATTTTTTCAATACTATTGGCGGAAAGGGCACGGGATTGTGACATTTCATTCAGAACACCGTTGAGCCACTCTTCATAGCTGTCCTCAAAATCAACGTCACAATCCACCCTTCCGAAAAGTCTTTTCCCCCCAAGATCTTCAAACACTTTGTCAAATTCCTTTCCGGTCTGGCAAAAATCCGCATAGCTACTGTCCCCAAGGGCCAGGACGGAGTATTTCATATGTCCAAGTGACGGGGCCCTTTTGCCATGGAGGTAATTATGGAAAGCTTCGGCCTCCACGGGCGGTTCCCCCAGCCCTTGGGTACTTACGATCACCAATAGCCGGTTTATCTTTCCAAGTTCCCGCGGATTGAAGGAACCCATGCTGCAAAGGGTATTGCCGATACCCAGCCCATCCAATCGTTCCGCGGTCAACTTTGCCAATCTTTCGCTGTTTCCAGTCTGTGTTCCGTACAGCACCCAAACCGAATCTGTCGGATCGGCCACATGTTCCATTGGTATCCAGGAAAACGAAGTAAGAAACCCCGCAAGCCATTGCAATTGGTCTGTATCGAGACTTTTGAGGGATGTATCAAGGTAGGTGAGTTGTTGCTTGGAAAAAGGACCTTTTTCCAGACCACCCTTTAGCAATGTACCACTCATTTGTTCGGCTGCGGGGTATACCTCAAATATGGTTTCACTTCACGGTGCCCTTTTGGGAATTTTTCCGGGATCTCCTCATTCCCCACGGATGGGGATATCACAACCTCTTGTCCGTCTTCCCAATCCACCGGAGTCCCCACACTGAATTCGGAGGTCAGTTGTAGGGAGTCCAAAACCCTCAGGATTTCTGCAAAGTTTCGTCCGGTGGATGCTGGATAGGTTATGGTCGCCTTTATTTTTTTGTCGGGTCCAATGAAATACACGGTGCGTACCGTAACGGAACTTGATGCATTTTCATGGATCATTTGATACGCATTCGCGATGGTCTTGTCCGAATCGGCTATAATGGGGAACTCGACTTGGGTATTGGCGGTTTCATTGATGTCCTTTATCCATCCTCTATGGGATTCCACATCATCTACACTAAGGGCCAGCACTGAGGTGTTCCGTTTCTCAAATTCATCTTTCAGTTGGGCGGTGCGGCCCAATTCCGTGGTACAAATGGGGGTATAATCCGCAGGATGTGAATACAGTACGACCCAACGCCCATTCGTCCAATCATAAAAATCAATTTTTCCCAAAGTTGTTTCCGCACTGAAATCAGGAGCAGTGTCTCCAATCTTTAAACTCATACTTTTGTTTTTATTGTTTTTAATAGGGCCGGTCCTTAAGACTCGGCATCCAATTTGATCTCCTCGCGCAGAAATTTTATAAAGTAATCAAAGTACATGGGGTACTTCCTATCCTTCATCCGAGCTACATATTGTTGGCGTTGGAACCCTTTGGAGGTTACCTTGATGGTCTTGATGGATTGGTCCATATAAGGTGCAAGGGCCCAATTGGCCATAACGATCACACCCAAATTGGCCTTCACCAGTTCAATGGAAGCCTCGGTCAGGGGCAGAACGATCAATTTTTTTGGGTTGATGCCCTTAGGTATCAATTCCGATCTGAAAATGGATACCGTTTCCAAGGGCAGCGAATGTATGATCAGGTCGACATCCTGAAAATCCTCGGCCTCGATGAACGACCTTTTTGCCCAGGGATGGCCATTGCTCACCACGGCCAGCATCTCATCGGAGAACAGCTGTATAAAATCCACCTGATCGGTCTGTTCCAAATTACTGGTGATGGCAATATCAAGGTTACCGGAAATCAAATTCTCGACAGGGTGATGGGTGGCCTCAAAGACAATTTCAATTTTTACGTTCGGGAACTCGCTGTTGAACTTTTTCAGGACGGCGGGCAACCAGTGGTAACTGGTATAGCATTCCGTGCTTACCCGGATGACGCCACTCTCCCCATTGATCATTCGTTTGATCTCCTCATCGGTCCTGTCCACCTCTGCCAGTATTTTAATGGCACTATTGTACAGCTTTTTGCCCACAGGGGTCAAAATGAGCTTCTTGTTCCGGCGATAAAACAATTGTGTGCCAACTTGGAGTTCAGCTTCCTTCAATTGATAGCTCAGGGCACTTTGGGACAGATGGAGGACGTCCATGGCACGGGTTATCCCCCCTTCTTCCACAATCGCCTTTATCAATCTCAAGTATCTGATTTCCATTTCACAAGTCTTCTGCCCAAAATTAACCCCTATCCAGGGGGAAACCCTGAAAATTGCATGAAAATATTCAATGATTTCCATAAAATTTAGCGGCACGATTTTTATGGAAAATCACGGATAGCCTTGCCAAATCCTTTGGTATCCTTAGTATGGGGATACGCGACCACGGAGATGAACGTAACAGGAAATCCGTTTCCGACCGTGGAATATATCGCGGTATGGCGAGAATATGATAATATTGCACAGTGAAAATCAAGGAGCAGGTTACCCAAGGAGCTTTGAAGGAACTATTGCAATAAACTCCAAGACCATAATTTAGGCCATGGGAATCGATTACCCTGTCCCATTTAAAAAATAGCGATCACGTGAAGTTACGGCAGAAAAGAAAATTGGTGACCTATTTGAACATTTTAGACCAACCTGTACGGTTCAATCCCTTTGTGTTCAGCAGGATTTTCTTGTTATGGGCCTTTCTTGGACTGGTTGGAGGTATCATTGCCGGGGTCTATTGGATCGTACTGCAGTTCCTGACCCACGAACTTGCCTTTTTTACGGGATGGAAAGTGGTACCGATAATGGGCATATCGGGGTTGTTGGCCGGTTTGATCATTCATTTTATTGGGGATCCCGGAGAGATACACCTGATCGTGAACAATATACGTTTCAACAAGGGAAAGCTCAATCCAAGGAACAACCCTTCCATGATCCTCTCTTCCTTACTCTGTGTGGCTTCGGGTGGCAGCTTGGGTCCTGAGGCGCCATTGGTGCAGGTAACAGGTTCGACCGGTACTTGGATAGGAAAGCTGTTCCGTCTCAAGGGAGAAGAATTGAGATCCCTCTCCATTGCAGGGATGGCATCTGGCTTTACGGCCCTGTTCGGTGCCCCATTGGGAGGTAGCCTGTTTGCACTCGAGATCCTCCACCACAAGTATGCCGTGGAGTATTACAAGGCCATTATCCCCGCTTTTGTGTCCAGCTGTTTCAGTTATTTGGTGTTCGCGTTGATCATCCATTTGGGCCTGGGCCCGATATGGGACCTTTCTTCCTACGAGTATTCCGGGGTTTTTGATTTTGGCCAAGCTGTCCTATTTGCCATGGTCGGGGCATTTTTTGGATGGATCTTCATTTTTGTCACCAAATTTATAAAGGCCATTTTTGAAAAGCGGCCCCTGCCCATTTATATCAAAACACTCATTGGTGGGCTCATACTGGGCATGATTGCCTATTATCTACCCATTACCCGTTACTTTGGCCATCATGAGATAAGTCGGTTGTTGACCAGCGATTATTCCATTTCTGTATTGTTTTTGGTACTGGTCTTTAAAATCATTGCCATCTCGGTGACGGTCACTTCGGGATGGAGGGGCGGATTTATCATTCCCTTGTTTTTTGTAGGGGCCACTTTAGGACTTATCCTCCATCAGTTGTTTCCGGATATCAAACTCACTTTGGCCATTGTGAGCTGTATGGCGGCCATCAACGCCTGTGTGACCAGAACCCCGATGAGCACGACCATATTATTGGCGACCTTGACAGGTTTTGGACATTTCATTCCCATCTTATTTGCCAGTCTGACCGGTTATTTCCTGGCCCCAAGAATTCCTTTTATCGGCTCACAAATGGAAAAGGAATAGCAGCATTTCATTCCTTTTCCAGGTCCATGGTATTTTATCGACCGAGCCCTTCCCGTCAACAACCCTACCGCAATTTTTTGGTCAGTACCACCTTTCGGCTTCCGTGCAGTTCACCAAGTTCCAGTTTCAGCCGTTCCCCATCCCCCATCACGAATTTGGGCACCACATATACAAAACGTTCGCTCCGGTGGCTCCTTACCATATCAGGCCTATCATGCGTGTAACGTACATGTATTCCTGACTCTTGGAAGGAGGCCCTTCGCTTTTGGCTCCCATTGACCCGCACCACATCCAAATAGGCCATCCCAAAATCAATGTCCGATCGGTTTTGGATCTTGATGATCATATAGACCTCCCCGCCATCATAGATCACACCCTCCAATTGGAGCCGTATCCCCCTTTTCTGTTTGGTCGCCATGGCACGGTATTCTTTCTGCAATAATGCCCTGCAATAATCCGCATACCGAAGGTCAACACCTTCGGTCCTTTCCATTACCGACACATTTTCTTCATCGGGCCGTTCATTCCCTATCCGGTCTACTTTCCGAAGAAAACGATAGGTATGGACCAGTGTATCGGAGAACGCAATAACGAAGGCATATACACTTCCATCGGTGGTAATGACCAATAAATCACTGGCAGGACCAGGTATTCCTTGCAAGAGGCCCAAATAGCCCGCCAGTTCCCTATTGTAGGTGAAGGTAAAGTTATCGTTTCCCGTTACCGCTTGCCGTATAGGGCTTGGAAAAAAGAGGGCCAGATTATTGTCCTTGTTGGCATAAAGGGTATCCAAGGGCTGTTGACCCGACATACACCCTGAAAGGGCCAGCCCCAAAAAGGGAAAAAGTATATTCTTTAGTCTCATGATCCTGGTTTTAAGATGAATTGATATTGATTGCCAAGGGCTACTTTGACCGCCCTATGGTCTCTTTTAAAGATTTGTCCAATCCCATTGAGCCGTGGCAGCCCGGGCAGGTCCACTCCATCCATGGCTCGATCCATGCCCCGTTCGATTACTGCTCCTGCCAGATGGTTCTCGATATAGATCCCCTCCCTACCATCCTGTAGGTCATACCCCTTCAGGGCCATGGGGGTTCCATTCATTTGGTCCAGACTGACCATGACCCTATTGGGTCGGATCTTCACAAAAGCGTATATCTTGGTCCCTTTGGGAAAAGTTCGATCTTGAATTTTGGTTTCCCGCGCCAACCTAAGGGCCAACCGATGACCTTCCCTGACCACTTGATCGCCGTCCACATGGACCAAAACACCGATCTGTTCCCTTGTATTCCCCATACCAATGACCGGTTTGGGATTGGAAGCAAAAAAAAGTTGGTGTCTTAGGGCCGGTTCCCCTACCGAAAGAAGAGTCCCAGCTGGTTTTGAACCTGCATTTTCTTTCCATTCCACCAACTTTTGTACTTGTACCGTTTCCTCCCTGCGCTCAAGCGGGGTGCTTATTTGCCTATGGTTTGTGGACGCATAAACACTATCAATGATCCGTTGTTTCTCATATTCCATATAATCGGGATTGAAGTACCCCTTGTCGTCCACCATATGGTCGGGATATATTGGTGGTGCGGTAGACTCCCGCTCTTCTTCAATGGCCTCCAAAGCCTCCAACTTCGTTCCATACACCTGTTGGTTATCTTCCAAGTCAGGTATGGGAATACGGTCTGGCGCCAATTCCTCCTTTTTATTCTTTCCAAAGGTCAGGATGCCGTATACGATAGTGAACAACACGACGCATACCATGACCAGTACAAATACGATTTTATTTTTTTGTGGTTTCATTGTTTTCAATTTTACGAAGTGAGTTTTCAAAAAAATCCATGATCAACAGCCCATGGGGATTGTGTGGGAAATGCCGTTCCACAGCCATCAGTTTGCCAGAGGTGGACAACTCATAGGTGTCGGTGACACTGCCCCTGTTGATATGGAAAACGGTTCGGGTCTCGAACCGGTAGGGTTCCGTTGCCAAATCGATCTTGGAATCAATGCGCTCCACCTTTTGGACCAGGGAATACTGCATCAAGCGGTTATAGAACCCATCGGCCTTCTTTTGCCTGAACAGGGCATCCACCGAGGCATCCCCCAGCCAAAGGGCCTTTTCCATATGACGTCCATAATTGGCCGCATCCACTTCATAGAACCACCGATGGAATTGCTCCAAATGGGCCAAGGCCTCCACTTCGAGGTTCTCCCGTTCATGGATCCATTGTAAGGGAATGACGTCGCCCGAACCATTGACCACAAAGGCACTATTGAGGATATTTTTGTGCATTTGGGCCACGATGGTAACGGAAATGATACAGACCAATCCCGAAACAATGACTACCGAGAGTACTACCCAGCGGTTCAATCGCAGTTGTTGTTGTATATTTTTAAAAGATGTTTTCATAGGCATATGTATTTAACCATTGAACAGGCGCAGGGTAAAGCTCGTGGCCTTACGATAGAGCTTGAACTTGAGCAACACAATGAAGCCAATAGATCCAAATTCGATGATCGGAGCAAAAAACTCACTGCCCCAATCCGTTCCGAACAGGCTGCTCCAAAAATTGGTATTGATCTCCGTATAGAGGTTGTTCACGAATACGTTGACCAAGAAAAAGGCCGGCACCAGCATATAGACCCCTGTGTACAATTTAAAATAGGTATAGGCCAGACTGCGGAACTTCTCAAATACCGATAGGCTGATGACCAAGGGAAAAAAGGCCTGTAGGATCCCTAACAGGAAATAGCGTTCGGCCAAGAAGAGCGGATAGATGAAGATATCCAACAACCACAAGATGACCCCTATGATAAAAGCCAACATTTTCAATCCGTACAGTGGGGTGACCAAGGCCTCATATAAAATGGCCATGGCTTTTTTGGCGGCTTCCAAGGCACCCACATCCCGTTCCAGATCTACGTCCTGCAGTTGTAAGGGGAGGAGTGCCGGAGCCGTGTCCCTATATTGGGATTCGATGGCCACCAGAATGCCATCGAACACGCCCAGTATCTCAGTGGAGAAAATGACCAACAGCACGATCACAAAGTTCTTTGCCAGCTCTGTGGGGGTAAGGCCCCAGGTATGCCCATCCGTGGCGGCGATCCCCTCTTGGTATTTTTTAAGGATATTGACCAAAAAGAACAGCACGGCCAAGGACTTCATCCCTATAATCGTATATTGGGAAAAATCACTGTTCTTGATGGTCTGAAAGACGGCATCCACATATTCCAACCCTATGCCCAAAAAAATACCTGCCATCAGTATTCCTTTTCCCGGTTATTGATGATATCCTGCATTTTTCGAAAGGAGATGATTTCCCGATAGCGTCGGGTCTTTACCCCCAACTCTGCCACCATTTCCCGGGATGCCACCTTTTTCTCCATTAAAATGGCCGTCCGCTCGGCATCGGTCATCTTCAAAAAATCGCTGGAGAGGATCTGGTTCACAAAATCCAGGTCATCAAGGGCCGTGTCCATGATCTCCTCAAAGGAAGTGGAGATCCGTGTCACCTCATCAGCCTTGATATATGGGGAATTCAAGATATCCCTGAGATCGTTCTGTACGGTTTGGAAAAGGATTTCATTGTTCTTGGCCAGTTCCTTGACGGCCTTCAATTGCTTGATGGTATTGTTCACCTTGACAATATTATCCTTTTGCTCTTTTAAAAACTCCACGGTCCTTAAGAGTTCCGAGGTTTGCTTGGCGGACTCCACCAAGGACTTGGTCATGCTGATAAAGTTCGTATTGTCATACACCGGCATCCCCTGGCAGGCAGCACCTGCTGGCAGTAATAGGGCGATGGTCAGGGCCATTGATAAGGTCAGGACTTTTCTCCTGATGGGTTGTTTCTTAGGTAGTCTCATATGTTTTCTTTTTAAGGTTCAAGAATTCTTTGATGGCTTGTTCCATGTTTTGGGTCTTTTCATAACACCGCATGATCTGGTCATTCTCCTTACCATCAGTGAGGTATGCGGCATAGACCTCAGGGGGGACCTCCAACCGAAATACATTACTTTCCTTACCGATCTTGATAAAGATCTCGGTATACTTGCGGCTGCCCGTCAGGTTGTTGCGAATGGATCGGAGTTGGTTCAGGTCATGGCCTGAGAGGTTCAATCGTTTTTTCAGTTCCCCATAGCCCTTTTCATTTCTAAGGCTATAGATGACCTGGGTATTCTCGAGGATGCTGGCGGCCATTGAATTGTCCGGTAATTGGTTGATGGATTGCAGGATGATGCCAATGGCGCCATTTTGTTTGCGTATGGCCTGATAGTAGAATTCCACACTTTCCAATACATTGGGAAACTTCAATTGTTTGGCAAACTCATCAAAGAGGATAATGCCCCGTTTGGACCTATTGTTCCAAATGGTGCGCTGTATGGCGGATTTGATGAGTTTGAGCATCACGGATAGGATTTCCCTATTGTCCCTGACCTCATCCAGTTCAAAGACGATCAATTGTTTGTTCTCCAGCTTGTGGGTCTGGTCCGTACCTACATCGAACAAGAAGCTATACAATCCCTTATCCACATATTCGGAGAGGATATGTAAAAAGTCGTAGACATTGAAATCGGTTTCCTTGAGATGGATTTCTTGGATTAGGGTATCCTTTCGTCGATCTACAAAGTGGTAGAGCGAAGTCAGGGAATGTTCCCTTTGGGTATGTTCGTAATAGTACAACAATACCTTTTTGAGGGCCACCTGTCTGGACTTGTTCGCCCTACCCTCTGCCAAGAGTTCGAGAAGGAACAGGGTCAGGTCCTCCAAGCGCTCGGGATCCAGGTCTGATGGATCGGAAATATAAAAGGGATTGATCCCTAAATTTTTCCCATGCACATAGCGCAGAATAATATGCCTATCCGGATAGAGTTGGGCAAACTTGGTATAGGAACCGCCCAGATCGATGATGACCAATTGAACACCTGCTTCGAAATATTGACGAAGGATGTTATTGGCCAGAAAGGACTTCCCCTCTCCCGTAGGGGCAAAAATGGCAAAGTTACGGGCCTTGATCCGCTTCTTTTCGGTATCCCAGACATCCTTGAGCACAGGGATATTGTATTGGCGGTCGTTAAAGATCACTCCCTCGCCATCGGATCTGTAATTGGTGTTGTTGATATAGAGGCACAGGGCATGTTTCAATTCGGAGACATACAGATCTTCATTGGAAAAGTTTGGGGCATGGCAAGGATGCGAATTCAAAAAGTACTGCTTGCGTTCTTCCCCATTGGGATGGTAGGGTACCATATCGAGTCCCTTGAACTCCGCTTTGATCTTCGAGGCGATCCGTTTTAAAAATTGCTGTTCCTGGTGCCAGAAGACGATGTTCAGGTGCCCACGGATTATGCGGGAATGATCATCTTGGTTGATTTGATCGACAATGTCCCGGATTTTTTGAAGGACCACTTTGTTTTGGGTGCCGAAATTGGAACTTTTGGAGAGCTCTTCGATTTTTTTGTCCAGGGTTCTGCGCCATTTCTGTTTGTCATCCAGATACATGATATGGTTGACGATATGGTTTTCCTTGAGATCCAGTCCCAGACTGTCCAAATAGCCCTGATGGAATGCAAAGTCATCCGTGGAGAACCTACCATTGGGCAAGCTGCTTTGCACGGATTCCCCAAAGCAGAGTTCATTGTTGATGGCCATGGCGTCAAAATAGTGGTCCCCAATCGTTATATGTTTATTTTCCAATAGGATATCCGTATCGAAATCCATATTGAACCCATTGAAGTAGGCATGGGTATGGGCCAAGATCTCTTTCGATCCCATGGGAAGGACGGTAATGGACTTTGAGTTATTGATATAGGAAACAGCGTCATTTACAGCGGTGATGAACTCGGCCACCTGTAGATCCAATTTTCTATGGTATCCCTTTTCCATTTTCCGAAAGGGGTTCACATATTTGGTGGCATTGAGCACTTTGTCCAATGGGAGTACAAAGAAGAGATGGCTATCGTGCCCTATATACTCCCTGCCTTTGAAATAATCATGCGTGGCCCGCTCCAAAAAGGTATTGCTGTTGAGCTGCACTGCCGTGTAGCCCTTTTTTTGATAAATATCCTGTTTATGGATGACCGTTGCCGTCGGCAGGGATTTAAAGGCCTGGAACCAGGTCCCGTGCAGTACTTCAAAATCCCTTTCAGAAAGGGAATATACCTCGGGCAGTTCCACGGTATAGCAGAGCACTACATTGCCGTTGTTGGCAAAGACGATATGGTTTTGGATATCGAGTATGGGATGATAGGCGTTCAGGTTGATTTTAGACATGGGTCAAAGGGCTTTGTCGTTTGTTACTTATGGCTTGGGGAAAGGTCCTTTGTACCTTGATCGGGAACGGTTTTTTGACCCACCGGCCCAATGCCCCGTAGAGCAAGGCATTGAACAGCAGTAGGCCTACGATGACACCCAAATGGAATGAAAAGATGATGACCAACAAGGAACCGATGACCGACACCATTTGTAGGGCAAATAAGGAAATGGGAAGTCCCATGATCATGGCCTGTTTACGGATATTCCGGTAAGTATTGTACCTTTTCATCCTACACCACGATTCCAATCAGATACGTAAAAATACCTACAACGGCCCCGGCAATAAGGACAAAGACCAAGACCCGCGTGATCCCTTTTTTAAGATCGGCGTTCTCTCCAAAGAAATGACCGGCATTGAACAGAAAGCCCACCAAAAAGATGACCCCCAGGATAATGGGGAAAATGGCACGGATGGTATCCGAAATGTCATTGACGGAATCCTCTATGCCCCCGATTTGGGCAAAGATGGCACTGGTTGCAAATAAGGAGAACAAAGTGATGAACAGTCGTTTTTCCATGATACAGCTATTTTTAAAAGAATGCTTTTGATATCTTGGAAAGTACTGTAAAAATTACTTCAATATACTCATTACCAGTTATTTGTGAATATCATTATAATTGAAGTGGTTTCCGTTATTTTGATTCGGATTGCCATTGGATTTTATTGGAATCCTTTTGGTCAATGTGGACAACCCAAAGTAGGTCAAGCAACGGGCCTGCAAAAAACATCAAATGTTTGGTCGGTTCCTTAAAAAATCGATGGCAATGGCCCGAATCCGATATTCTCAAATGGGTACCGGATACCCTTCCTTGCCTCAGTCCAATTCAGAAGAAAATAGGTGTCGCACAGATATTACGCTTGGGCAGGTGGATACGCAAAAGATTCTGCACAGGGTACTGCAAAAGGTACGATCTATCACCCTTATAAGGTTTTATACGTTATGGAATTGCCAACAGCATTTATCCGTTGAAGGGGGATTATGGAAATTGCAACCATAAAAAGGTTTGAACAACGATTATTCTTGTTCGATCCATGCTCCAAATCAATAGGTAACCATCACTTCCTTTTAAATCTCGTCAAAGGAAGTTGAAGGTCAAGAAGTTTTTGGATTAGGGTCATGGGGTGGTTTCAGTAATATTTGGGAGGTCGGCCATTCAAAGATTTCCAATCCAAAGAAAGGCAGGGCGGCAAGGAGATGGTCAAAGATATCGGCCATGATATACTCATAGTTCTCCCATCGCTTATCGGCACTGAAGGCATAGATTTCCAAAGGTATGCCCTCTGGTCCAGGCTGCAGTTGACGCACCATCAAGGTCATTCCCTTGTTCACGGCCGGATGCTGGCCCAGGTATTCCTGAACATATTTTCGGAACACCCCCACATTGGTAAGATTACGTCCATTGACCGCAAGTCCTTTGTCGACACCATGGGATTGGTTGTGGGCCTTGATCTTTTCATTGCGGTCCATGAGATAGGGCCGGATGAGCTCGATCCTTTTAAGGTCTTCGACATCCTGGTCCGAGAGGAAGCGGATACTTTTTTGACTGATGATCAAGGGACGTTTTATCCGTCGCCCCCCAGATTCCTGCATTCCCCTCCAGTTTTTAAAGGAATCCGATATCAGGGCATAGGTTGGAATGGTGGTAATGGTTTTGTCAAAATTCTGGACCTTGACCGTTGCCAGGGTAATCTCGATCACATCACCATCGGCTCCATATTTGTCAAAAGTGATCCAATCGCCAATCCGGACCATGTCATTGATACTGACCTGTACACTGGCCACCAATCCCAAAATGGAATCCTTGAAGATCAAGAGGATGATGGCAGATGCCGCACCGAGGGCGGTAAAGAATTTCCAAACCGTGGTATCTGTGATAATGACAAAGATGGTGAGCAATCCAATGATCCATGCAAAGATCATGAACACTTGTATGTAACTGTCCAAGGGTTTGTCCCGATATCGCGGTTTTGTCTTAAGGTAATCCTTGGTGCTTCGAAAAAAGCTCTTTACGATCAATAGGGTAAAAACCACCAAGATGATCTGGAACAGTTTATGGGCTATCGCCCCTCCCCGTTCAAAGTCCACGAACACGATGGGGACCGCCTCGAAAAGCAGTAGTAAGGGAACAATACGGGCCACATATCTCGGCACCCTATGGGCCACCAGATAATTATCAAAATTTGTGGCTGATTTGCGTGCCAGGCGTACGGAAATGGTCCTCAATATTTTCCAGACCACAAAATCCACCAATGCCGCCAACAGTAAACTACCGATCAACAGGACCAATAAGTTCAAATAGGCGGCGACCTCTTCCCCCACTCCCGTCTTGAGCAAATGGTCATATAGGATTCTATTGAGATCAGTGTACATATTCATTTTCATGCTCATAATGATCGCGGTGCAAAAGTACGCCAAAGAAAGTGAATTCAATGGGCGGGGAACGGTCTTTCACTCCCACTTTTCCATACCCCATCACTAGGGAAGAATCCTATCCACGGCCGGACCCGTTCCTTGCGGAAGTATTTAGGTTTGTACCAGGGCTTTTAAGATTCTTTAACATTGAAACAGCCTGCCATGCATGTGCTTTTCTTAAAAATGAATATGGTATAGTACACGCCGAACTTCATTCATAGTCATAGGGCCGGAATCGCCCTATAGGCACAATCCATTCCCAAGGGCCGCCCAACACCCAAATGTGAGGGCCTCTACAGCGCGTCCCCTTTGAAATGGCCTGTTTCTGATGGATCCCCTATTACAAGAGCATCAATATTGTAAGGTATACGTCCCATTCATTTTTCTTCCTTAAAAAACAGGTATAGCCAAATGGCCCTGGACCATTTGAAATTCAAGGTACTCAAAAGCGCGGCCATAAAGACGACTATCAGGAATACGTTAAAGGGAGAAAGTCCGATAAAATACCAAAAGATCACAAACGTGGTGATCATTTGAGCCGCAGCAAGGCCATAACTGACGAACATAGCCCCAAAAAAGAAGCCTGTCTCCCTTTCGAATTTATACCCACAATCGGGACATCTTTCATACATCTTGGGAATTCCCAATGAAATGAAACTGTCCTTCCGTTCAAACATATCACCTTTTTGGCATTTTGGACATTTACAACCCAATATATCTTTGGCCGTACCCATATTATTTTATTAGGCTGTAAAATTAGGATTCCAAGACAGTTTGAGACCTATCCCAAATACGCCTATTTTTGTACTTTTAGTGGAAACGCCGGACATAGTATACCACCTTCGCCGGACCAAAGTGAGCATAGCTGGCCGGTGAAAGTGAGCCACCCGCGCCGGACGAAAGTGAGCCACTTTTGGACCTGATCTGTCTGTAATGTGCCAAAGGTCTTTTTTTGTGAAAAAGGACCATGGCGAACAAGCAGATAGACATGCGAAAAATAAAAAGGATATTCAAGCTCTACACCTCGGGTGTGAGCAAGCGGCGGATAAGCCAGCAGTTGGGCATCTCCCGCAATACAGTGGCCAAGTACATCGATTTCTTCAAGCGTTACCGTCTGACGGCCTATGAGGTTGAGAAGATGACCCTGGAGGAACTGCACGGCCTCTTCAAGGCCGACCAAAGGCCGAAGAGCCCAAAACTGGTCGAGCTACAGCGGTACTTTCCCTACTTTGACAAGGAAATAAGAAAGACCGGGGTGACCCGACAGTTGCTCTGGGAGGAATATTATGCCAAGCATCCCGATGGGTTCAGGCTCTCACAGTTCAAGTACTGGTACGCCGAATGGCAAAAGGAGACCTCCCCCGTGATGCGGATGGAGCACAAGGCCGGCGACAAGCTTTTCATCGATTTTACGGGCAAGAAGCTCACCATTGTCGACAGGGACACCGGGGAGCTAAAGGAACTGGAAGTGTTCGTGTGCATATTGGGCAGCAGCCAGTATACCTACGTGGAGGCATGTGCCAGCCAGAAGCTCGAGGACTTCATCCGCTGCACCGAGAACGCACTGTGGTTCTACGGCGGTGTGCCGAGGGCACTGGTGCCCGACAACCTTAAGTCGGCCGTTACCAAGAGCAGCCGCTATGAACCAAAGGTCAACGAGGTGTTTGCCGACTTTGCCGAGCATTACGAAACGGCTGTCCTTCCCACGCGCACCTACAGGCCAAGGGACAAGGCCATAGTGGAGAACGCCGTGCGCATCATCTACACAAGGGTGTTCGCGCCCTTACGGAACGAGACCTTCCACAGTGTGGCCGATATCAACACCGCGATCCGGGAACTGTTGGAAAAGCACAACGACATGTCCTTCAGGGGAAGGGAATACTCCCGACGTTCACTGTTCCTCGAGGTGGAAAGCCGGGAACTGATGCCCCTGCCCGAAAAACGCTATGAGATAAAACGGTACGCCCAGGCCACCGTGCACAAGAACAGCCATATCTACCTTGGCAGGGACAAGCACTATTACAGCGTACACTACAGGCATATCGGCAAACAGGTAAAGCTTGTCTATACCGACAGTATGGTCGAGGTCTACCATAAACATGAAAGGCTGGCCGTGCACCGAAGAAACAGGAAACGTTACGGCTATACCACTTTGGCCGAGCACATGCCCTCCCACCACCGCTTCGTCAGCGAATGGAGCAGTGAAAGGTTCATTGCCTGGGCCGGAAACATAGGGGAAAGCTGCCAAGGCTACATCATGGCCATATTGGACAAGAAGCAGCATCCCGAACAATCCTATAAATCCTGTCTTGGCGTACTGCACCTTG
>NZ_QXFJ01000018.1 GCF_003584165.1 Flagellimonas aequoris
CCGAACTATACCTTTTACCGGTACAATATGAACATCTATAACCCCGCTTTTGCGGGAAGTTCGGAGTCGGCAGAACTCTCGTTGGGCATCAGGAGCCAATGGGCGGGCATCCAAGGGGCACCGGAGAGCCAAAGTGCGATCTTCGGGATGCCGATGGGCAGGAACCTTGGCCTCGGGGTCTCCATCCTGAACGACAAGACCTTTATAGAGCACCAGACCTGGGTGGCCATCGATGTGTCCTATCACATACAGTTGGATGGGGACCATACATTGTACTTTGGTATCAAGGGGAGCGCGAATTCCTACGATGCCAATACCGATGGATTGATCACCTACGGAGTGGGGCAGGACGGGGCACTTGTGGGCTACGAGAGCCGTTTCACGCCCAATGTGGGCGCCGGGGTGTTCTTGAAGCACGACAGGTATTTTGTTTCGGTGTCGGCACCGAAGCTGTTGACCCCTGACCGTCTCCAGGAGCGTGATGGCAATGCCTACCTGGGTGTGGACCGTATGCACGCCTATCTGAGCGGGGGGTACACCTTTCTCCTCGGCAAGACCCTGGATCTGAAGACCATGGGGATGTTCCGTTACGCGGATGCCTCGCCCATGTCCCTGGAACTTACGGGGATCTTGGATTTCGGGGAGCGTTTTGAATTCGGTGCCTCCTACCGTTTCGATGAGAGTGTCAGTGGCCTGGTGCTGTTCAATATCAGCAACGGGCTGAACATAGGGTATGCCTATGAGACCGCCCTGCAGAGCCCGATCAATGGGTTGGACAACAACACCCACGAGCTTTTCATGAGATTGAGGATGTAACGGGAAGAAGCATGGGAAAAGAGCAAAAGGGTTGCATTTACAAATGCAACCCTTTTTATTGGTATATGATTTTCAATTTCTGTATCCTAATAGGTAAAAACGAATATCAGATATGGCAAAAGTTACTTTAAGGTAATTTCTACAATGGTATCCACACTATCGATTTTGTCATTAGGTACTTCTACGAACAAACCAAACTTGTTTTGTTGAAAAACCAATTTGGATTGGTCTGGAAACAGTTTCACATCTTTGATCTTTTTCCCAAAATCTTCCAAGAAAACTTTCTGGCTTCCATCCAAAATGTGTAGAAAAATGGTATTGCCTTTTCTGGTCGTGGCAAATTTGTCGTTGGGAAGAAAAGGCCCGGCCATGGTGCCATAGATGGTGGGACCATTTGTTCGCATCCATGCGCCCATTTCTTCAAGGGATCGCTGATGTTCTTCTTGGATTTTTCCGTTGGGCATGGGCCCTACGTTGAGCAGTAGGTTACTTCCATAACCAGCAGCTTTTACAATATAGTGGATGAGTTCTTCCTTGGATTTGTGCTGTCTGTCCTGAAGGTTGAATCCCCACGATCCATTGATGGTCTCGCACACTTCCATGGGCAGTTGGCCAACATCCGATGCCGAGGTACCAAATCCCGTGGTATTCTTTCCAGGAAGATCTTTTTCGAACATCTGGAAATCCTCGCCTTCAATGGGTGCCAAGTGATGGTTGTTACCGATCAAACATTGGGGCTGTAGCTCATGGATCAAGGTATAGATTTCGTCATAATGCCAGTCTACCTGTAGTGCCCCGAACCGTTTGCCATCCCAGAGTTTTTGATCCCAATGCCCATCAAACCAAATACCTGCAATTTCACCATAATTGGTCAAGAGTTCGGTCAACTGGGCCTTCATAAAGGCGATGTACTTGTCCCATTCCCCGGCACCACGTCCAGCGATGTCGTTGCCGGTTCTCCCACGCGGATAGTAATCATCATTGTGCCAATCCAATAGGGAATAATAGAAAAAGAGCTTGATACCTTCTTTATGGCACGCATCCGCCAATTGTTTCAAGACATCCTTTCCGTAGGGAGTACTGTCGACAATGTCATAATTATTGGCTTTCGTGTCGAACATGGAAAACCCGTCATGGTGCCTACTGGTGATGGTGATATATTTCATGCCGGCATCCTTGGCCATTTTCACCCATGCCTCGGCATCAAAGCCGGTCGGATTAAAAAAAGTGGGTAGTTTTTCATAAGCCTGTATCGGAATATTTTGGTTGTTCATCACCCACTCACCATCTCCCAAAATGCTGTAGACACCCCAGTGGATGAACATCCCGAACTTGGCCTGTTGGAACCACTTTCGAGCTTCTAGATTTTCTTTGGTGGGTTCATAATCTTTTTGACCTTGACCAAATGATAGCGTGGTGAATAGGAGTAGAAAAAAGGAAAGTGTTCGGTTGGTTTTCATGGTACGGTTGTTTGTTGGTATCAAGATAATTTTTTTTGCATTGGATCGATATATCTCATTTTCTTTTTTTTTGAAATAAGGGATTATGCTTTGTTGCCCATGCTATACCCATAGAGTATTGGCCCATCTGCGATGCCAGCTTTAACTGTTCTGGTGTTTTTGGGAATCCCATCCATCACTGGTATCGATGGAACTGTAGAAAACGTCAACTTTGCCATTAAACTTTGAAGATTTTATTATTCAAATGCCTTTTTGTTCCTCTTTTGATTTTTTTATTGCTTTAAAACTTATAATTTAGCATCCATGTCCAAAGTACACAGAAATAACAATTTTTGAAAAGAATCACCAAGCAATTAAATCGATAAAACGGGTATGGGCAATACATTATTCGATATTTCAAACAAGGTAATCCTGATTACAGGAGGAACGGGTGTGCTCGGCAGTAGTATGGCGGAGTATCTATTATCGGAAGGTGCAAAGATTGTTTTATTGGGACAGACTGAGGGAAAAGTGAAATCCAAGGTTGCTGGGTTCAAGCAAAAATATACCCATGTTCTTGGATTTTCCGGGAGTGTATTGGACAAGGATTTTCTGGAAGCGGTAAAGAACAAGGTGGTAGAGGAATGGGGCCGGATAGATGCACTTATCAATGCGGCGGGTGGAAATATGCCTGGTGCGGTAATTGGTGAGGGGCAGACCATCTTCGATTTAAACATGGAAGATTTTAGGAAGGTTTCCGAATTGAATCTGGATGGCTCCGTAATCCCTTCCTTGGTTTTTGGAAAGCTAATGGCGGACCAAGGCCATGGATGTATCCTCAATGTTTCTTCCATGGCGGCCACAAGGGCATTGACGCGGGTTGTGGGGTATTCGGCCTCCAAGGCGGCCATTGATAATTTTACCAAATGGATGGCCACCGAACTTGCCTTGAAGTTTGGAGAAGGCCTTCGGGTAAATGCTATTGCCCCTGGATTTTTTATCAGCAATCAGAACAGAAAACTGCTCCTAAATGAAGATGGCAGTTATACCGACCGTGGAAAAAAAATAATTGATAACACCCCTATGAAGCGTTTTGGAAATGCAGACGAATTACATGGTGCCGTACATTGGCTCATCAGTGATGCCGCCAGCTTTGTGACAGGGGCCATCATACCAATCGATGGAGGATTTAGTGCATATAGTGGTGTATAAATCAGGGATGCGGAAGGGAATGGATATATCTCCACGTCTCTTAAGTATTTTGGCCTTGAGTTTTATTACAATTTCGGTATCCCATTAAAATTATGTTCCTTAGATGCCTCTCTAATAGGTTAATGAATTTTCGTCCGTGTCTTTTAAATCTAAAAAAAAGGTTTCAATAGTAGTTTTGGTAACGGTAGCCATCATTGTGGCCATGGTTTTTGTTTTTCAGGATAAAGCGGAATATCAAACTCTTCCCAAAACGATGCCGGTCCACTACAATGGTGAGCAATTTGCAGGGTCACAATCTTGTATCCCCTGTCATCAAGACATTTATAAAACCCACATCAACACACCCCATTTCAACACCTCCGCAATTGCGGCCGAAGAGACGTTGAAAGGACCTTTTGATGATTCGTCACATGAGGTGGAACTCATTGACGGTGTGATACGGATGGTACATGAAGGAGATTCATATTATCAGACCATATCTTCCAAAACTTCAGGGGAATTGATGGATAAGTCCCGTTTGGACATCGTTGTCGGTTCAGGGGTTAAGGGGCAATCTTATCTATCGTTCAAAGAAGATTTTCTGATACAGTTACAGGCTTCATATTTTACACTTACCGATGATTTTATCAACAGTCCCGGTTATCCTAACTATAAGTTTACCAGATCAGTCACGGATAATTGCATCAAATGCCATGTAACGTTTGCCAAGAACGGGGATTTTAAGGGAAACACCAATATTTATGAACGAGAGTCCTTTATCTATGGGATAGATTGTGAAAGGTGCCATGGTCCGCTTCAGAAGCATGTTGATTATAGAACCGGGAAGCTGCAGCAAATGGATCATGATGTGGTGATCAAAATAGACACATTGTCAAGACAATTAAAAATGGACATTTGTGTCCAATGCCATTCAGGATTGCGTGCCATTCAAATAAAGGGCAACCCCTTTTCATTTGTCGCAGGGGAGAGCTTGGACGAGTATGCCAAAAACTACAACTTTGGGCGGCCAGATGCACAGCTTGATGTGCATGGCAACCAGTATGGTCTTCTCAAAAGCAGTGAATGCTTTCGAAACTCGAGTACTATGAGTTGTACCACCTGTCATGATCCACATAGGAAGCAACGTGGAGAAACGGAGTATTTTAATTCCAAGTGTATCGAATGCCATGCCTCCCCAAAAGACCTGCACCAAAACTCAAACTTGAATTCTTCCGATCTTAACAATTGCATCAGTTGTCATATGCCCCTCTTTCCTTCCCAAACCATGAAAGTGCAACTCGGAAATGATACTCAAGAAACATCGGTCAATATCCGGACACATTTGATCGGTATCTATGTGGATGGGATACTTCAAAAACGGAAAAACTGAACGTTTAAGAACTTGAACACCGGTTAAAGCACCACAGGCTGTCCACCAAGAAAAACCTCATATTTTATAAAATTCTTGAATTTGGGCCCATTTTGTTCCCAACTCCCTAAATCCCATAGGTCATAATAGTATTTTCCCTAACGAATAATTCAAAGAAAATCTATTATGCAGATAAAGGAAGCGCCGGAATTATATGATGTAATCATTGTAGGTTCTGGAGCGGGAGGTGGTATGGCAACGAAGCAGCTGGCAGATGCCGGATTGAATGTTGCGGTGGTGGAAGCGGGTCCATTTTTTGATCCCGCTGATCCCAAAACCATGACCCAATTAAAGTGGCCCTACGAATCCCCAAATAGAGGCGCTGGTACCACTAGGGCCTTCGGGGGTTGGGATATGGCCTATGGCGGATGGGAAATAGAGGGCGAACCCTATACCCATGAACCTGGGACAAAGTTTGATTGGTTTCGTTCACACATGTTGGGAGGTAGGACCAATCACTGGGGAAGAATTTCACTTCGTTTTGGCCCAAAGGATTTTAAGGGAAAAACCCGTGATGGACATGGGGATGATTGGCCCATAGGGTATGAGGATGTAAAACCCTACTATGATAAGGTGGATAAACTTATCGGGGTCTATGGTACCAATGAAGGATTGGAAAATGATCCTGATGGATTTTTTCTGCCCCCACCAAAACCACGGCTGCACGAACTCTTTTATATAAATGGGGCCCAGAAATCGGGAGTACCCGTTATCCCAGGTCGTCTTTCCATGTTGACCAAGCGGATTAACAAGGACAGAGGGGTTTGCTTTTACTGTGGACAATGTTCAAGATCTTGCTCGGTATATGCTGATTTCTCTTCAGGAAGTTGTTTGATATTCCCAGCGCAAAAAAGTGGGGGTAAAGTCAAAATATATGTCAATTCGGTAGTTCGAGAGGTAACAACCAATGCCGAAGGAAAAGCTACCGGGGTATCCTATGTCAGCAAAGATGACCTAAAAGAGTACAAATTGAAGGGTAGGGTAGTGATACTTGCGGCTTCCGCCTGTAGTTCTGCCAGAATTCTATTGAATTCGAAGAGTAAACAACACCCAAATGGGTTGGGAAACAGTAGCGACCATGTAGGCAGATATTTGCATGATTCCACTGGTGCTAGTCGCGCTGCATTTGTTCCAGCTCTCATGAACCGTAAGGTTTCGTACAATGAGGATGGTACTGGAGGTATGCATGTATATTCGCCCTGGTGGGGAGATAACAGCAAATTGGATTTTCCCCGTGGTTATCACATCGAAGTGGGGGGAGGCATGCGTCAACCCAACTACGGCTTCGGTTTTAATGCGAACGAATTCAACAAGTTTTTTGGCCTCAATGTTGGGGGTTATGGTGATGTTCTTCGGGACGATGTAAAGAAATATTACGGCTCCGTGGTTCACATGGCGGGTCGTGGGGAAAGCATCGCTAGAAAGGAAAACTATTGTGAGATAGACCCCACTACAGTAGACAAATTTGGAATTCCTGTTCTAAAGTTCAATTATCGGTGGTCTGATTTGGAAGTGAAGCAGGCCAAGCACATGCAGGACACTTTTGAGGAAATCATCCACAACATGGGTGGCGAACCATTGGGAGATAAACCTTCTGCTGATATTGACTACGGACTGCTTGCTCCCGGACGGATCATCCATGAAGTAGGGACCACTAGAATGGGTGACGACCCAAAGACTTCAGTGACCAATAAATTCAATCAATTGCATGATGTTGATAACGTGTTCATTGTGGACGCAGGCCCTTTTACGTCCCAAGCGGACAAAAATTGTACCTGGACCATCTTGGCCCTATCATGGCGGGCATCGGATTACATCATAGAACAATTGAAACAACAAAATCTTTAGTACATGGACAGAAGAAAAAGTATACAAACCATCATCATGGGGGCTGGTGCTTCTGCCCTGATGTTCCACGGTTGCAAGACCGATACGGATATGGATGTTCCAGTTGCATCGGACAATAATGCCTATTTCGGAAGAACCCCGGAAGAACTGGAACGCATTGAAAAATTGAAGGCCATCCAGTTGTTCAACGAACATGAAATGGAGACCATTATCTTGTTGAGTACGATTATCCTACCTCCAAAGGAACCTCATGGGGGACCGATTGAGGCGGAGGTACCTGAATTTATCGAATTCATTGCCAAGGACATTCCAGAATTGGAACTCACTTTAAAGGGTGGCCTCATGTGGTTGGACCACCAAAGTAATGTCCTCTTTGATCAGGAGTTTAAAAAGGCATCCACGGATCAGCAAAAACAAATTTTGGACACCATTGCATTTCAGGATGTGGAAAAGCCATTGGATGAGCAACCATTGGAAATACAATTTTTTGCACTGATGCGGAATCTGACCGTTACCGGATATTATACTTCCAAAGTCGGCATAGCTGATTTAGGATATAAGGGAAATCAACCGAACATTTGGGATGGTGTACCGCAAGAGGTACTCGATCAGCATGGGGTGTCCTATGATCCCAAATGGATTGCCAAATGTGTGGACCAGAGCAAGCGGAATGAAATAGCGGAATGGGATGAAAACGGGAACCTGTTGACCTAGGATTTTTACTTTACATGGAAATTCTTAAAACATTCCAACGGTATGATTTTAAGAATTTTATTTTCAAATACATAAAAAGAGGTATGATTTATTATAAAATTCATGAATTTGAAGGTTTAAAATAGCGCATATCTTATTAAGTGTGAGCTTTAAAATATAAGTTTACCATACACAACTATGTTTTGTTCCATTTGCCAGAGTAGATGGAATCTATATTGATTAACTAACACAAACCTAAAATTGAACTTATGAAAAAACCTTTTTTCAAGAGAATTATTTTTTTGGCTGCTGTACTTTGCATGGGTTTTGCACAGGCCCAGACCGTAACGGGTACGGTATCCGATGAAACGGGACCCTTACCGGGCGCCAACGTTCTGGTCAAGGGAACCACAAATGGAACCCAGACAGACTTTGATGGAAACTACAGTATCAATGCACCTGGTGATGCAACTTTGGTGATCAGCTATATTGGATACAGGACGGTAGAAGTCCCAATCAATAACCAAAGCACGATCAATGTAATCCTAGAGGAGGATGCCAACCGGTTGGATGAGATTGTAGTAACGGGTTATGGATCGCAGGCCAAAAAGGACCTGACAGGTGCGGTCACCGTGGTAAACACTGATGAACTTAAATCAGTGCCCGCGACCACTTTTTCCCAACAGTTGCAAGGTAGGGCAGCAGGGGTTACGATCGTTAACGATGCCCGACCAGGAGGTGAGGCAACAGTGCGTATCCGTGGTTTCGGAACACTGGGGAACAATGACCCTCTCTACATTATAGATGGTGTGCCATCCCAACGCCAATCTAACCTGAACCCAAATGATATTGAATCATTGCAAGTATTGAAAGATGCTTCTTCTGCTTCTATCTACGGTTCTAGGGCGGCAAACGGGGTTATTATCATCACCACCAAAAAGGGAAAAATGGGGAAACCCACCATAACCTATAATACGTACTATGGTATTCAATCCCCTGCTAAAGATGCAGAGTCATTGAACGCTGAAGAACTCGGAAGATACTTGTATTTGGCCGATTTATATGCAGGTAAGACCCCCAGTCATGGACAGTACACATTTGGGCCTAATGGTGAGGTGACCATACCTGACTATGTTTTCCCTAGTGGTGCCAATGAGGGAGACCCTGGCACGGACCCAAGTCTTTATGCCTTGGAACCAGGTAATATTTATGCCATTACCCGTTCTGCCGATACCAATTGGTGGGATGCAGTAACACGGTCGGCGCCCATTCAAAGCCATAACATTTCAGCTTCAGGAGCAACAGAATCTGCACGTTATGCCTTTAGTCTTGGTTATTTCTCTCAAGAGAGTATAATAAAGTTTGCTAGTTATGACAGGGTGTCCTTGAGGGCCAATACCGAGTTTAGGACATTGAACAAGAAATTGACCATTGGGGAAAATTTCACCACATCCTTTGATAATCTAAAAGGAAATGTGTCCAATGATGATGAGCAAAGTCCGGTTTCCGGTGCTTACAAACACCATCCATTGCTTCCCATTTATGATATTGCCGGTAATTTTGCAGGTAGTAGGGGGGCCAACCTAGGGAACAATTTTAACCCATATGCACGACTATATAGGGATCAAGACGATAGAAGATACGGTCTACGACTATTGGGGAATGCTTATGCAAACTATGAGTTGATTCCGGGTCTTGATCTACGTACCAGTTTTGGTGTGGATGCAAGGGTACAAAGAGTAAAGAATTTGGACCGTCCACAGCCTGAATATGTGGAGGGGAACTTTATCCGAAGCTCGGAAGCCAGGGAGCAATATGAATATCAGTGGACATGGACCAATACATTGACCTATGCCAAAACCTTTAACGAGGTCCATAATTTTAAGGCGTATGTGGGTGTGGAATCCATTCAACAATTTGAAGAACGTTTTGAGGCCCGTCGTGAACGATATGCTTTCGGAACCACCAATATTTTGAGCTATCTGGATTTGGGTGATGCCACAACGGCAACCAACAGGGGATATGTATTTCAGGATTATACCTTATGGTCACAATTCGGTCAGTTGAACTATGACTATGACGGAAAATATTTGGCCCAGGTTATTCTGAGGAACGATTCCTCGTCCAGATTCCAACAAGCCTCCAGAAGTGCATTTTTCCCTGCCTTCAGTTTGGGTTGGAGGATGTCGGATGAAAAGTTCATGGATAGCGTAACTTGGATCGATAACTTGAAACTTCGATATGGTTGGGGTAAAACAGGTAACCAGCAAATTGGTGATTATAATGCCTATACCACTTATCGTTCAGATATCCTAACGGGAGGTTACCCCATTGACGGTTCCACCGGTTCCCCACAGATTGGATTTGCTCCTAGGGCATTCGGAAACCCAAATGCCAAATGGGAAGCAACTACCTCCAACAACATCGGTATGGACTTGGTGATGTTGAACAATAAGTTGTCCGTTAACTTGGATCTTTGGAAAAGGGTCACCACGGACATGCTGATCAACGTTCCGGTTACCTATACGGCAGGACAAGCAGATGAACCTGCTTTCAACGTTGGACAAATGACCAATAAGGGTATTGATTTAGGAATTAGCTATGGTGATAAAAAAGGAGATTTCTCCTATGAGGTAAGTGCCAACATTTCTACTTATAAGAACAATGTTGATGCCCTTGAAGGTGAAAGTACCAGGATTTTTGGCCAAAGTAGAAGGATTCCCGCTCTATCAATAACAGAAGCAGGTTCGCCATTGTCTTCTTTCTACGGGTTCAAAACTTTGGGGATTTTCCAATCACAGGCTGAGGCCGATGCATGGGCCCCTTATGGCGATTACAACGCGCCAGGTAAGTTCAGGATTGCCGATATCAACAACGATGGGGAAATCAACGATGATGACCGCACCATTATAGGTAGCCCACACCCTGATTTCACTTATGGTATCAACATTAATTTGAGCTATAAAAATTTGGATTTGAACATCTTTGGTAACGGATCGCAAGGTAACGATGTGTTCAACTACGTGAGATATTTTGCTGACTTCAACACTTTCCAAGGGAATAGGAGCAAAAGGGCATTGTACGATGCATGGCAACCGACCAATCCAACGGCCGATCCGAGTACTTGGGTAGCGGCCAATCCTGGTGCCACATCGCCTATTATGGATGCCAATGACCAAATTAGTAGTAGGCCTTCTTCCTATTTGATTGAGGATGGAAGTTTCTTCAGGTTGAAGAACATTCAGTTGACCTATAATTTTCCAGAGAAAATTATATCCACCATTGGTTTGGACAGGGCCCAAGTATATGTGCAGGCACAGAACATAGCCACCTTTACCAAATACACAGGTCTTAACCCCGAAGTTCAATTGAGCAACGCGGACGACTCAAGAAGGAACCTTACCCTAGGTTACGATGGAGGTTCCCAGCCAGTGGCCAAAACCATAAGTTTGGGGTTGAATGTTACACTTAAATAACGAAAACTAAATGTTTATAGAAATGAAAAAGATAATATCGACTTTACTTGGAACACTTGGCTTGCTTGCTTTGGTACTGAGTTGTAATAACGATTTTTTGGACAGACAACCACAGGGTCAGTTCAGTGAAGCGGATGTTGCTACATTGGATGGTGTCAACGGTCTTCTGCTCGGTGCCTATAAAATGGTGAACGGTAATGGTTTGGAAGGTCAAACTTGGCATAACGACATGCAAAACTGGGTGTTCAATTTGGCCTCTGACGATGCTTTGAAAGGAACGGATGCTGGTGACCAGCCAGAGCAATCCTTCATTGAGGCATATGACTTCCAATCGTTCAATGTTCACATTAGGGACAAATGGAGAGGACTTTATAAAGGAGTTGCCGCCGCAAACAATGTCATCAAAACTTTGGAAAAAGTGGAGGATGCTTCTGATGAGCAAAGACAGCAAATTATTGCAGAGGCTCGATTCTTAAGGGGATTGTTCCATTTTGAAGCTAGAAAAATGTGGAGAATGCCTACCTATATCAGCGAGGAGAATTTTGATCTCAACGACCTTGAAAGTACCAAAGTTCCCAACGATCGCGAGATCTGGCCGTTCATTGAAGCTGATTTTGCCGCAGCGGCAGCCGTTTTGCCAGAAACACAAAGTGAAGTGGGAAGACCGACCAGTTGGGCAGCCAAAGCATTTTTGGCCAAGGCCAAAATGTACCAGGGATGGAACTCGGATGGTTCTGCCAATACAGCTAAATTACAAGAGGCCAAACCTATTTTGGAGGATATCTTGAATAACGGCCCCTTCACATTGATGGACAAGTTTGAGGACAACTTCTTGGTAGCCACCCGAAATAACTCAGAATCTATTTTTGAGGTGCAATATGCTATCAGCAGTGCTACCGGAGATGCTTCTAACGTTGGGGTCGGACTTGCACATCCATATATCGATCCTTGGGGTTGTTGTGGATTTTATCAAGTGTCACAAAATTTGGTGAATGCTTTCAAGACAGAAGGCGGTTTGCCCATGTTGGATACTTTTGATGATGAAGATGTACCTTCCACCGTTGATCCAGTTACCACATTGTCCACTTATGATGGGCCATTAGATCCACGTATCGACCATTCTGTGGGTAGACCAGGTATCCTTTACAAAGGGTTTAAGATTTACCAAACCGATTTCGTTCGTGACCTTACCTATGCCGGACCATTTTTCAGCATGAAACATGTGGCCGAACCAGAGGCTTTTGGACAAGGTGGATGGGGTAACCTTTCTGCCAACAACTACAGGGTTATGCGTTTGGATATGATCATCCTTTGGCTTGCAGAAGTGGAAGTAGAAGTTGGAGATTTGGAAGTGGCCAGAGGCCTGGTTAATCAGATCAGGGCCAGAGCGGCAAATCCAGATGGTTTCGTCCCTATGGCCACTCAAGGTGAGGAACGAAACGACTTTACCATCGTTGAAGGAACTCCTGCTGCCAATTATGACATTGCTGAATATACTACTCCATGGACAGATAAGGATGTGGCCAGAGAAGCTGTGCGCTTCGAAACCAGATTGGAGTTTTCCATGGAAGGACACCGCTTTTTCGATCTTCAGCGCTGGGGGATTGCTTCCGATGTGTTGAACCAGTATTTACAGAGTGAGTCCCAACATAGAACCTATTTGCAGGGTAGATCCTTTCAACAGGGTAAAAATGAATTTTTCCCAATCCCGATCGAGGCCATCGATAGGTCCGTAAAAGACGGTGCACCTACTTTGACCCAAGATCCTGCATACTAAAAATTGAAATAATTATTTTTAAATGCCTAAATTCAAAAGGCCTTGATAGTTTTATCATGGCCTTTTGGAATTATGGGAGTTAGCATAATTTCCAAAAAAAAATCCAGTTCAGTTTTAATGGATAAATAGTTGAAAATGAAAAAATTAATCCCCCTTTTTATTATTGTTGTTTTATTTAGTTCATGTCAGAAATCCCCCAAGGTTTTGTTCAAGCAAATGCATGCTGATAAGACGGGCATAAGCTTCAATAATAAAATTGTGGAAACGGATAGTTTCAATATCCTAACAAGTGAATATATTTTTAACGGTGGAGGTGTTGCCGTTGGTGATTTTAACAACGATGGCAAAAGTGATATACTGTTCACCGGGAATCAGGTGGCGAACAAGCTGTATTTGAACAAAGGCGATTTTAACTTCAAGGAGGTCGGCAAGGAATCCGGCATTGGAGCAGAGGATAGATGGTGTACCGGAGTGGCTGTTGTGGATATCAATTTGGACGGCTGGCTGGATGCATACATCTGTACGGCCATGAACAATGAAAGCGAAAAAAGGAAAAATCTACTTTTCGTTAACCAAGGGCTTGACAAAAACGGAGTGCCCCAGTTTCGTGAAATGGCCGCTGAGTACGGCATTGATGATTCCAGAAATAGCATGAACGCCACTTTTTTTGACTATGACAAGGATGGCCTTTTGGACCTATATGTGCTCAACAACCAACAAACCCATACGTTGCCAACAAACTATCGTCCAAAAATCAATGATGGTTCCGCAGTAAGCAATGATAGGTTGTATCACAATAACGGTGATGGAACCTTTAGTGATGTGACCATGGAAGCTGGGATTGTCTATGAAGGTTTTGGATTGGGATTGGCAATTTCGGACTTAAACTATGATGGTTGGCCGGATATCCATGTCAGCAATGATTACCTGACCAACGATCTTTTGTACATCAACAACGGAGACGGAACATTTACCAATCAAATAGAAGATTTTATAAAACACCAGAGCAAGTTTTCAATGGGATCCGACATTGCGGATTATGACAATGACGGTTTGCTCGACATTATCACCTTGGATATGTTGGGAGAGACCAACCAACGGATGAAAACAACGATTGGTCACACTAATTATCTGGAGTATATCTTGAACGAGAGATACGATTATCAATATCAATATATGCGCAACATGCTGCATAAAGGATCCAGTTCCGGGGGAAATTTTAGCGAGATTGGCCTTATGGCCGGAATTTCCAAAACAGATTGGAGTTGGGCCCCACTTTTTATTGATGTGGATAATGATGGGTTTAGGGACCTATTGATCACAAATGGTTTTCCGAGGGATGTTACTGATAGGGATTTTGGGGACTTCAGGTTGGGAGCCGCTTCTTTTTTGACCCCGGCCCAAATATTGGACTCTATTCCTGTGGTCAAAATTCCAAATTATGCTTACCGGAATAAGGGGGATTGGACCTTTGAGGAAGTAGGCAAAACGTGGGGATTGAATATTCCTTCCTTTTCCAATGGTGCTGCTTATGCCGACTTGGACCAAGATGGAGACCTGGATTATGTGGTCAACAATATCAATGAAGATGCTTTTGTATTTGAGAACCAATCAGAATTGGAGGCTTTTGGCAAGAACAATTTTCTAAGGATCAACCTAAAGGGAGATGATAAAAACCCTTTGGCCATCGGGACAAAGATTTCAATCCGTTATGGGGACGGGCAAAAGCAATATTATCAGCATTACCTCAGTAGGGGCTACATGTCCTCCATGGAACCGATCGTTCATTTCGGGATTGGCTCGAACGAATTGATTTCTGAAGTAGAAGTACAATGGCCAGATGGAAATTTCAATAGGTTGGTCGATGTCAAGTCCAACCAAGTGCTTGTGGTAGACCATAAAACTAGTAAAAAAGAAAAGGATACGAACCAACTGGAAATCAAATCGGGTCAATTGGGGAAATCCTTGATATCAGAGGTTTCGGGCCAGTTGGGAATCGATTACAAACATGCCGAGCATGATTTTGTGGATTTCAACTCCCAACAACGTACCCTTCCGCATAAATTAACACAAAATGGACCTTGCCTTGCGGTGGGCGACATCAATGGCGATTCCTATGATGATGTTGTAGTGGGAAGTTCCGCTGGTTATTCCCCTGTGATCCTGCTTCAAGATGCAAATGGAAAGTTTGAGCAACATGACATGTTTACGGACAAACAGGATAAAGGCTATGAAGAAGTAGGTTTGGAATTGTTCGATATTGATAATGATGGAGATCTGGACCTTTATATGGTTTCCGGGAGCAATGAGTTTGAGGCGGGAAGTGAATTCTATAAAGATCGGATCCTGATCAATGACGGCTACGGAAATTTTGTGGTTGATAAGGACAGGATGCCTGAGATCAGTGCCAGTGGATCGGTAGTGAGGGCCATGGATTTTGATGGTGACGGTTATATGGATCTGTTTGTTGGAGGGCGAACACCTGCGGGGGAATATCCCATGGCAGAAAGAAGCTTTTTACTGAAAAATGACAAGGGAACCCTAAAAGATGTGACCCAAGAGTATGCGCCTGAACTGAGAAAAGTTGGAATGGTCACCGATGCCATATGGGCCGACTATGATGGGGATGAAAGACCCGACCTAATAGTATTGGGCGAATTTATGCCTATTACCTTTTTCAAAAATGAAACAACATCTTTCAGCAAGATTGAAGGAACAGGGGTTGATGATCAAATCGGTTGGTGGGAATCCATAAAGGCCAAGGACATGGATGGTGATGGAGACATTGATTTTGTTGCCGGGAATTTGGGAAGGAACAACTTTTTTCAGCCATCCTCGGAAAGGCCCGTATACCTGGTAACCAAAGATTTTGACTCTAATGGTACCCAAGATCCTATATTTTTTGCTTATTTTAAGGACAAAACAGGGGAATTTAAACCGTATCCTGTCAATTTTTGGGGCGATTTGAATTTGCAAAGCCCTTTGTTTAGAAAGAAATTCGATTATTTCAGGGATTATGCAGAAGCTTCCTTGAACACATTGTTCAGTGAAGATGAAATAAAGGATGCCTTGATGTTGAAGGGCAATTTTGATAAAAGTGTATACATCGAAAACCTAGGTAATGGTAAGTTTAGCCTTCATCCGTTGCCGATTGAAGCACAATTGGCACCATTGAACGATATGTTAATTGCAGATGTAGACGGAGATGGCAACGATGATATACTTGGGATAGGCAACGATTTTGGCAATGAAACCTTTATTGGAAGATATGATGCCTTTAATGGTATACTTTTAAAAGGGGATGGCCATGGCAATTTTATAACGGAAAAAACAGCAAAGAGCGGATTTCTGGTTCCAGGGGATGCCAAGTCTATCGTTCAGGTAAGGAGCGCATCCGGAGGCAGTTTGTTTTTTGTGACACAGAACAAGGGTAGGTTATTGGTCTTCAAGGATGGAGCAACTCCTATGAAAGATGAAAATGACGCATTTTAAAACCCTTACGTCCATTCAAAAAAGGACATTCCAACGCATCAAAATAATAGGGGTGAAAATTCATGAATTTGAAGTTTTTTTCTCCAATTAATTGTTTTTGAACGATTTGGATAAGCTAAATTTATTGAAGTTAGTTTATTATACTGTATTAACTGGTCTCTAAAATTTGTAATTGGAATAAATTCCAGAAAATTTTGAGTTAGTTGAGGTTTAATTCAAGTTTAGTTCAAAAGCAATGTTGTATTATGCAGCATTGCTTTTTTTTAGGATATCTGCAAGAGGTTGCTTTGTTGAAATATCAATTTCCTGTGACCCATGTTATCCTCATTCGATGTGAAGGTTAATCAACTGGATAATTATCCTGAAAATAAAAATTATTTGAAATGATACGGAAGGAAACAAAAGTAAGTTGTAGCTTACAGGGAACATCAATATTATCTGGGTAATATTACCTGGGACAAGATAGAGTGATACGCTTTTTAAAGGGATCGCTTACAGTACAATATAACTAACAAACTCTCACAATGTCATTAAACCGCACATTGATAATATTGCTGTGCCTTGTTATAATGCCGGTATATTGTCAAAAAAAACCGCCAACTTTACCCACTAGGCTGGAACCCTATTTTGCTGAAATAAAAAGGCTCGTAGAGGATCACACTTTTCCCAGCTTGGAAAGTCTTCTCGAGAAAAGAAAACGCTCGAACGGGGAAGAGAGGGTAGATGCATGCTTGGACCTCTACATCCATTATATTTTCAAATCAACCGAAATTGCCAAAAAGTACAATGATGAGGCATATCAGCTTGCTTCCGATATTGGTTATGATAAAGGGTATTTACGAAGCTCATTGAATAAGGCATTTATCTTTTTTGTCCAAGGTGAGTTTGAGCGTGCTTTGGATATTATCGATTTTGTGGAAACAAATGATAAGTGTGAGTTTTTTAGTAACATAGAAGCGGATAGTGAAACACTTAAATCATACATTTTTACGGAAAGAGGCGAATATGATTTAGCCTATGAGACTGCAATAAACTTGCTGGAGAAGGGAGAGGGCTTAAAGAATCATTATTGTTTGATGAGGGCTTATTCGGCAATTTCCCATTTCTATCTCAGATTGGGTGAATATGACAAGGCCCTTGAGAACTGTCTGAAAGGACTGGATTATATACTGGAATTAAAGGAGGTTAGGTTCATTTTTGCGAAAATAGATGAAATAGCCAGAATGACCCATAAGTTGGAGGGGGGCAAAAAAGCACTTGAAATTTATGATTTCTATCTCGAACTGGAAAAATCGGTTGAGAGTCCAGGAAGCTATATTCAAAGTGTGGTATATATGAATATAGCCAGTATTTATATAGAGGAATCTGAATTTGAAAAGGCGGAGGATTTTCTGGATAAGGCACTTGACCTAATCGATTCCAACAATTACAGGTTTAGAAAACCCCGGGTACATGTTTTGATCGCCGACCTACATTTAAAGCAAGGGGATAGTCTGACAGCCGAAAAAGATTATTATGAAGCCTATAACGCAGCAAAGGCAATCAAAGCTTTTGATGTGATCAAAGAGGTGAGTAGGTCGTTGTCCGCTTTAAATGGGGCAATGGGCAATACAAACGAAGCAGCATTTTTCTCTAATTTATATATGTCTGTAAGCGACTCCCTTTTTTCAATTGAATCCGAACAAAGATTGAGAATACTGGAGGCAAGAAGGAGGATTTCTGAAATTTCCAAACAAAAGGAAATATTGGAGCTTAAGTCCGAGTCACAGGAAGATCGCTATCGTTTCATGACCATAATATTTGTTCTCACATTGGCTTTGGGCAGTATTGCCGCGTACTCATACTTCAGGGTAAGCAAGAAGAACAGGTTGCTGTACTCCAGGACCAAGGAATTGGCAGTTGAAAAGCTTAACCAAAAGAAGATGGTCACGATGGAAAAGGTAAAGAATCCAAGTGGCCAGGTTGTTAAGGCTAGTTCAGGGGGGAGTTATATGGATGAGGATATTAAGGAAATAATTTTGACCAAGCTCAATCGCTTGGAAGAGGAAGCCTTTTTTCTTAATCCCAAGTGTAGTCTTCGCAGTCTGTCCGAAGTACTCCAAACCAACCAGAAATACCTATCACAGGTAATCAACCATGAAAAAAAATCCAATTTTAACAACTATATAAATGAACTTAGGATAAATTATTTGTTGAATAGATTGTTGGAAGATAAAGAATACCGAAATAGTAAGCTCTCCTATATAGCCACCACAAGCGGATTCAACAATCTTAATACATTTTATTCCGCCTTTAAAAAACGCTTGGGAATTTTACCTTCTTATTTTATAGAAAAGCTGAACGAAGAAGATGAATCCTTCAATTTGAAGCCAGAAAAATGACCCATGATTTTGTTCCATTGTTCAGATTATTCACCAAATTTTCCATACCTAGTTGACAAAAGCCATGTTTTTTGTGATGATGGGGACCTATGGTATAATTTCTCTTGGGATGACAAACACTTGTCCGCCGTTCATTCTCCCATTGGGATGTTTTTTGGGATGGGCCAGGACCTGCACATTATAGGAGAATGCCTGTAGGTGTAATGGGAAATACCCTGTATTCAATTGGTATATGCCCTTTTTAGAAAAGGAAACCTCACCATGGAAAACAAGGGGGACAAACCCTACAAGTTTACTTTTAAAGTGGCCCGTCATGGTTTGGAACAATAAAAGGAAGACTTTCTGTATTTCAATGCCAAATGGAATGGAGACGATTCAAATGGGGTCGATGAACCAGTTGATGTGTCGTTGACCCAAGATCAGGGAGGGGATATAGATTGGCCTATGATTGCAGTAAAGGGAACGGGAAGATTCTGTGGAGTAACCCTGCATATTACCAATTTTTGGGAAGAGCCCAAAAAGAAACCGTCTTCATGGTGGTACGGCATAGGCGGCGAAAAAACCATTGATCGGTGGTGGGGTGAAGGAGATGAGAAGTTTTTCGTGGATGGGGAAAAATTCCCCTCAACCTTTGGTACGGGCAGCGAGGATTATATTGGTTACGCGTGGTCCGCCGAGCCTCCTTTCCCAACCTGCAACACCGCTTACCGGTAAGGGACATACCGTTGTGAACCGTTTTCACATGGCCGATAATGTTCCCTTCTCAGAATCTTTTGAGGCTTACATTGAGCGATATAAAGGAAGAACATGGGGCGAGCACAATGAGAACATTTGTGAATATGACGTAGTGGCCTACTATTATTTAAAATAAAGTTTTTAAGAAACCTGCATTCTATGATTAGAGGTATTTAGTGTGCTAAGTTTAGTTAAGGTCCCGGTCAACTTGACTGATTGGCCGATAAACTAAACCAAGAAGGGTGAGTTTGAGATATTTTTTTAAGAATTGCCAAACCTTAAAAAAAGGTTTGGCAATTTTAAATGTAAAAATTACACATATTGTATATCTTTAGCACAAGATAAATGACACATAAGATTAAAAACAAACACAAAATGAAAATCAAAAGCTTATTGATTGCGGCTCTTTTTATGGCTTCAGGCTTCCTTGTTGCCCAATCCGGTCCATCTCAAAGATGGTCCATAGAAAAGGCTGAGAAATGGTATGCTCAATACAAATGGCTCAATGGTGCTGATTTTATCCCAAGTACGGCCATCAATCAATTGGAGATGTGGCAAGAGGATACTTTTGATCCTGAGACCATAAATAGGGAGTTGGGCTATGCCCATGGTATTGGCATGAATGTGATGAGGGTATATCTCCATAGTTTGGCATACAAGCAAGATCCAAAAGGTTTTAAGAAAAGAATGGACCAGTATTTGGATATTTCAGATAGTAAGGGAATCAAGACCATGTTCGTCATCTTTGATGATGTATGGGGGAAAGAGCCCAAGACCGGAAAACAACCAGAACCTATAACAGGTACACACAACTCAGGTTGGATGCAGGATCCGGGCGATCCGGCTTCCAAGGATAAAGCGAATTTTCCTTTTCTGGAAACGTACGTAAAAGATATTCTGACAACCTTCAAGGACGATAAAAGGGTTTTGCTCTGGGACTTGTACAACGAACCGGGAAACTCGGGTAAGATCAACGATTCCATGCCTTTGTTGGAGGCAGTTTTTTCATGGGCAAGGGAGATAAATCCTTCCCAACCCATTTCAGCAGGGATTTGGTCCTGGGGATTGGTGGACCTTAATGCCTTTCAGGCGCTACATTCCGATATCATTACTTACCATCATTACGGAAATCCACAAGATCACAAACTGATCATAGAGCTTTTGAGGACCCATGGCAGGCCCATGATTTGCACTGAATATATGGCCAGAACCCGCAATAGCCGGTTTTCTAACATCATGCCGATGTTGAAAGAGGAAAACATAGGGGCCATTAACTGGGGATTGGTAAAGGGAAAGACCAATACCATATACCAGTGGGATACGCCTATTGATAGTGGGGAAGAACCAGTGGAATGGTTTCATGACATCTTCCGAAAGGATGGAACCCCATATCGTCAGGATGAGGTGGATTTGATAAAGAAATTGAACGGAAAGAAATAATTGGTCCGTTTAAAAGGGTAACCAATGGCTGCGAAAAATGAATAAACACAACATTTTATACATCGTTCTTGCTGTACTTCTCATCACCCAAATGGGTTCCTGCAAGAACAAAGAAAAGCAAACTTTGCAACAATCCGATGATGCAAACAGCAAGGAAATGGGATTGGAATCTATTTTAAAATCCGAGGATTTTGATACTATTGTTGACGGAAAGAAGGTGGGGCTGTACTGGATAAAAAACAAGGACATTGAGGTGGCCATGACCAACTACGGTGGACGCATTGTTGGTCTTTGGGTGCCTAATAAGAATGGAATCATGACCGACGTGGTGGTAGGCTTTAACAGCGCAAAGGGTTTTATAACTTCCACCGAGCCATATTTTGGGGCTACCATTGGTAGGGTAGGCAACCGCATTGCCAAAGGAAAGTTTTCTTTAAATGGTGTGGAATACAACATTCCCATCAACAATGGGGAAAACTCCCTACATGGCGGTAAAAAAGGATTTCAGGATGTAGTTTGGGATGTGCAGCAACCCAATGCGCAAACCTTGATCTTTCACTACAATTCCCCGGATATGGAAGAGGGCTTTCCTGGGAATCTATCGGTAACGGTTACCTATTCGGTTACGGCCGACCGGGCGATTGTAATGGAGTATGAAGCCACAACGGACAAAACAACCGTGGTGAACCTAACCAATCATGCCTTTTTTAATTTGAACGGGGAAGGAAATGGAACCATTTTGAACCATGAGGTGACCCTGTATGCAGAAGCTTATACGCCGGTTGATTCAGGGCTTATTCCCACTGGGGAATTGGCTCCGGTGAAAGGAACCCCATTTGATTTTACTACTCCGCATACCATTGGGGAGCGAATTTCAGAGGAGAACCTTCAATTGAAGAACGGAGGGGGATATGATCACAATTTTGTTTTGAACGGAACCCAAAAAGAGGGAATGAACCATGTGGGAACCATTGTTGGGGACCGATTTGGGATAGTTATGGATGTCATGACAGAAGAACCTGGGGTACAATTTTATAGCGGGAATTTCATGTTGGGAAAAAATACGTTTAAATCTGGTGCAACGGATGCTTACCGTACCGCATTTGCCTTGGAAACACAGCATTTTCCAGATGCACCCAATCATTCTGATTTTCCTCAGATTACCTTGGAACCTGGAGAAAAGTATACAACCAAATCGGTATACAGATTTAGTGTAAGAAACTAAAAATCAACCAAGATCATAATGAAGAAAAATATTGTTTTAGCATCCCTTTTTCTTTGGGCAGGGATCCTATATCCACAGGACAGAAAGGCACCTGCCTATCCCTTGATCACACACGACCCGTATTTTAGCATATGGTCTTTTTCGGATGAATTGAACGGTGAACCTACCAAACACTGGACGGGAACCGATCAACCTTTGATCGGGTTCCTAAAAGTGGACGGCATCGATTATAGATTTTTGGGAAAGGAGCCCGCTAATTATAAGGAAGTCCTTTCTACTGGGGGAGAAATGGGGTATTCCGTGAAAATGACCACATCATTCCCTGAGGGCGAGTGGTATAAAACGGATTATGATGATGCCCAGTGGGATGCACGATCAGGGCCGTTTGGCAATGATTACAAGGCTAAGACCGAATGGACCACGGATGATATTTGGTATCGAAGAAACTTCAACTTGGGTGCATTGAATTTCAACAAACTTTTCCTCAAACTTTATTATGACGACAATATTGAGGTGTATCTGAATGGTCAGGAAATCTTCACGGCAAATTGTTGCGCCAGTCAGTATCGATATGAGGAAATGGAAGAAACCTTTGTGAAACTGCTCAAAAAAAAGGGTAATGTATTGGCCGTCCATGTGAAGAATACAGGCGGGGATCAGTATGTTGATGTAGGACTGGTAGATTTGGTCAAGTCCACCTCGCAGATGAAAATGGTCCAACAGACCCATCTGGATATGACGGCTACCCAAACCATTTATGGTTTTTCCTGCGGGGGAATCGATCTTCAACTCACTTTCACCTCTCCTTTGTTGTTGGACGATTTGGATGTACTATCAAGACCCGTATCGTACGTTACATTTAAAACGACCCCCAATGATGGCAAGTCCCATGAGGTACAACTGTTTTTTGGGGCTTCCACCGCTTTGGGCACCAATGACCCCAGCCAATCTTTGGTCGCCGAAAAATCGGCAACATCCCAATTATCCTTTTTGAAGGCGGGTACACAGGCACAACCGATTTTGGAAAAGAAAGGGGACAACTTGAGGATCGATTGGGGATATCTGTACGTGGCAACTCCCAATGAAGCCCAAGCGGTGCTAAATGTTACTTCTACCGGGGAGGCACGGACGGATTTTGAGAAAGGAACCCAGCATCCGTTCCAAACCAACGGCAAAGAACTTGTATTGGGAACCACATTTCCAAAGGAAAAAATAACCACAGCAAAAGAATATAAGGTATTGGTGGGCTATGATGATATTCTTAGCATCCAATACTTTGGAGAGAATCTGAGACCGTGGTGGAACCGAAACGGGGACAATTCCATTCTTGCCGAGTTGGACAAGGCCAATACGGAGTACAGCACTATTGTGGCAAAATGTGATGCTTTTGACAAGGAATTAAGGGAGAAAGCAACAGCCGTTGGTGGACAATCCTATGCAGAATTATGCGAAATTGGATATAGACAGAGCATTGCGGCCCATAAACTGGTGCAAGGCCCCGATGGTGAAACCCTGTTTCTTTCCAAAGAAAACTTCAGCAATGGTTGCATAAACACGGTGGATGTTACATATCCTTCATCCCCCCTGTATCTTATGTACAATCCGGAACTGATGAAAGGCATGCTCACCGGCATCTTTTATTATTCGGAAAGTGGAAGGCACAAGGAACCCTACGCCGCACATGATCTGGGTACCTATCCCATGGCAAATGGACAAACCTACGGTGAGCCCATGCCCGTGGAAGAATCGGGAAACATGATTATTTTGACAGCCGCAATAGCCATGGCAGAAGGAAATGCAGATTATGCAAAAAAGCATTGGGAAACCTTGAGTCGGTGGGCGGAATATTTGGCCGATAAGGGATTTGACCCCGGAAACCAACTGTGTACCGACGACTTTGCAGGACACCTTGCCCGTAATGCCAACCTTTCCATAAAGGCCATCGTAGCCCTAGGCAGTTATGGCTATTTGGCCAACCAATTAGGTATGGAAGCATTGGGTGAAAAATATCTTGTTATGGCAAAATCCATGGCCCAAAAATGGATGCAACTGGCCGATGGTGGTGATCACTACGCCCTTACTTTTGACGACCCCAATACGTGGAGCCAAAAGTATAATCTGGTATGGGACAAAATATTTGGCTTTGACCTGTTCCCACAAAAAGTGTACGATACCGAGATTTCCTATTACCTGAAACATCAAAACAAGTATGGTCTTCCCTTGGACAATAGGTCGGATTACACAAAATCGGATTGGATATTGTGGACGGCCACTTTAACCGATAATGTAAACGATTTCAAGGCCTTGGTCGACCCGGTAATGGGATTTGCCAAGGAATCCCCAGATCGGGTTCCCATGAGTGACTGGCATTTTACGAGCAGTGGGGAGGTAAGGGGCTTTCAGGCTAGAAGTGTGGTCGGAGGGTACTTTATCAAATTGTTGGAAGATAAATGGAAAAAGTAGGTGAGTGATTATCATGAATACGTGGTAAAGGAAAATACAATGCATCAGCTGAACACTGATTTGGTGATTTCTTCCCCAGGAAGAATCAACCTAATCGGAGAACATACGGACTATAATGACGGCTTTGTGCTTCCCGCAGCAATAGACAAGGCCATCATCCTGAAATTGGGAAAAAACGGAACCAAGAGCGATTGTAGGATTCACAGTCAAGGTTTCGGAGAGGTTGTGCATATTGATTTGGGCAACATCACCAAAAGCAACAACGATTGGGAAAATTATATCCTTGGGGTGTTGTATGAACTCATGTTGTTGACGGATAAACTAAGAGGTTTTGATTGTACCATTGAGAGCCATCTTCCCATTGGATCGGGAGTAAGTTCGTCCGCAGCGCTGGAGTGCGGGCTCGCTTTCGGGTTGAATGAGCTCTTTAATCTTGGATTGCACAAATGGGATATCATTCAATTGTCGCAACGGGCAGAGCATAATTATGTGGGCACCAAGTGCGGTATCATGGACCAATTTGCATCGGTGATGGGCAAGGACCAGCATGTGATGTTATTGGACTGCAAGACCTTGGATTTTGAGTATATCCCCATTGAAATTGAACCCTATAGAATCCTGTTGTTGAACACAAATGTGAAACACAATCTGGCTTTCGGGGCATATAATGTCCGTCGGGACCAATGTAATGAAGGATTGGATATTGTGCGAGAACATTTTCAAATAAACAGATCGTTCAGAAATGTGACGATGGATATGCTGAACGCATGTAGAAGTGAAATGGGAGATGTGGTATACAATAGATGTTCGTATGTGCTCCAAGAGAACGAAAGGGTGCTGGAAGCAGTCCAAGCGCTCCGTGATCGAAAGATGAACAGGTTCGGTGAATTGCTTTACCAGACCCACAGGGGACTCAGTGAACAGTTTGAGGTCAGTTGTCCCGAACTCGATTTTTTGGTCGATTTTTCCAAGGAATGGAAAGAGGTCTTGGGAGCCCGTATGATGGGTGGTGGCTTTGGAGGATGTACGTTGAACATTGTCCATAGAGATGTGGCTGAAGACTTCATCAAAGAAGCCGGAAAAGCCTACAAAAAGAAATTTTCATTGGAACTTTCAGCGTTCCATACCGTTCCAAGCAAGGGAACCTCAATCATGGAAAAGAATGGATAAAAGGGAATTCTATAACAATCCACATCGCAGGTACAACATCCTGACCGGGGAATGGGTTTTGGTTTCGCCACACCGAACCAAAAGACCATGGCAAGGTAAGCAGGAAGGGCATCCTGTCTTGGATAGGCCTTCTTACGATGCAAATTGCTACCTGTGTCCAGGTAATCAAAGGGCAAGTGGGAAGTCTAACCCAAAATATGAACAGGTTTTCAGTTTTGTAAATGATTATTCTGCATTGCTCCAAGACACTCCAATTTCCACATATCAAAGCAGACTTTTAAAGGCCCAAGCTGAAAAAGGAATTTGCAAGGTGGTGTGCTTTTCGCCCGATCATTCATTGACCCTTCCTTTAATGGAAGTGCAGGATATTGAAAAGATTATAGAGGTCTGGCAGCAAGAGTACAATACACTTGGTAAAGAGGAAAACATCAGCCATGTCCAAATCTTTGAAAATAAAGGGGACATTATGGGATGTAGCAATCCACATCCACATGGACAGATTTGGGCCCAAAGTTCCATTCCACAGGAAGTGGAAAAAAAGACGAGACAGCAACAGTTGTATTGGGAACAAAATCAAAAGAGTCTTTTGGCAGACTATCTGGAACAGGAATTGGAATCAGGTGAGCGTATCATTTTGGAAAATGAACATTTTGTAGCCTTGGTACCATATTGGGCCGTATGGCCCTATGAGGTAATGATCGTTCCCAAAAAGCACCGGAGAGATATCTTGGAAATGGATAATCCGGAAAAGAAGGGATTCGCCGAGATGATCAAAAAAGTGACGGTTCGGTACGATAACCTGTTTGAAACAACTTTTCCATATTCATCTGGGATACACCAACGGCCCACGGATGGCAGGGAACACCGCGAGTGGCACTTTCACATGTCGTTCTACCCACCATTGCTACGTTCTGCAACCGTAAAGAAATTTATGGTTGGGTATGAAATGTTTGGCAATCCGCAACGGGATATCACGGCGGAATATGCTGCGGATATTTTAAGAAACCTGCCTGACCGACATTACAGCGTAAAATGATGCCATTTGAAGTTAAAATGGATGGCATCTAGGTAATAAATGAAGGTTAGCATAGAACAACAGCTATAAGATGGTCATTCTATTCTGTTTCCTTCTAGGTTGATGTAATAACAATTTGGTGCTATCTCCTAAATCTTTAACACACAATAACTAACTTTGCCACTGCTAAACGTATCCTAGTATTCTATGGCTCTTATCAATTGGGGAAAGGACCATCCCGATTATCTGAAGTATTCCAAACATCTTTTTCAGATTGCATTCTATGCCAGTATCCTTGGACTGCTTTTGTTCATAGTTGACTTCGGCTTTGATAAGTCCCAAGAAATCCAACTTTGGTACAACACTTATTATTTTGTGGTCATTGGACTGGGTATTCTGGTAACGGGATTGCGCTATTTGGAGCATGATAAAGAGATGAAACGCTCCGTCCTTATTTTTGATGTGGCCAGTATATTTGTGACCTTGGTCATTCTTTATGCCCATTTCTTGGGAGAGGAGGCCCACAGGCATATTTCTTTTCTGTACAATGACAATTGGGTAAAGTTTGCCATTATTCTAACCTTCATCAGGGAGTTTTCGGAACAGAACATCAGCTACAAAAGAACCTTGCTCAATCCGGCACAATTGTTTATAGCCAGTTTCTTTGCCATCATATTGTTGGGTGCGGTCCTTTTGATGCTTCCCAATGCTACCTATAACGGGCTTACTTTTCTGGATGCCCTGTTCACTTCCACCAGTGCGGTGTGCGTTACAGGGCTCATTGTGGTGGATACAGGCACTTATTTTACCACCTTTGGCCAATCGATCATTCTCTTTCTTATTCAGGCCGGGGGGATAGGTATCCTTACCGTGGCCAGTTTTTTCAGCTATTTTTTTAAGGGAGGGGCATCCTATGAGAACCAGTTGACGCTTAGTGATATGACAGGTTCCAGTAAGTTGGGGGAGGTATTTTCAACATTGAAACGGATTTTGGTCATCACCTTTTCCATAGAATTGGTGGCCGCTATGTTGATTTACATAAGCTTGGACAAAGAGTTTTTCAGTACGTTTTTTGAGCGCACTTTCTTTTCCGTGTTTCATGCCGTATCCGCATTTTGTAACGCGGGCTTTTCCACGTTGCCCAACAGTTTGTTCGAATCGGGTATCCGGTACAACTATCCGTTCCAATGCATCATCATAGCTGCTTTTGTCTTGGGAGGGCTTGGTTTTCCCATTGTGGTCAACATCATCAAATACCTAAAATATTTTTTCTTGAGGAAGCTGTTCTATATCCGCGGGAAACAACAGACCCATAAGCCATGGGTATTGACACTCAACAGCCGTATTACCTTATTGACCACAACCACGTTGACCATAGTGGGCACCGTGTTCTTTTATTTTAATGAATATGACAACACGTTGGCTGAGCACAATGGCTTTGGGAAATGGGTGACTGCCCTATTCGGAGCGGCTACGCCCAGAACGGCAGGTTTCAATTCGGTGGATATGGGTGCACTTGATTTTTCCACGGTCATGATGATATTCCTTTTGATGTGGATCGGTGCTTCTCCTGCATCCACAGGAGGTGGTATCAAGACCAATACCTTTGCCATCGCTACGCTCAATTTTCTGAGTCTTGCCAAAGGCAAGGCCAAAATAGAGATCTTTAGAAGGGAAATATCCGAAATATCGGTTCGACGTGCTTTTGCGGTGATATCCCTATCCCTTTTGGTCATTGGGCTGGGCATTATTTTGATCTCTGTTTTTGACGGGGATAAAAAACTGTTGGACATCGCATTTGAGTGCTTTTCAGCCTATAGTACCGTCGGGTTGAGTTTGGGTATCACAGCCGATCTTAGTGCGGCCAGCAAATTTGTGATCATTGTGGTCATGTTTTTGGGCAGGGTGAGTATGCTGACCTTATTGATAGCAGTGTTCAAAAAAGTAAAAGAGAAGAATTATAAGTATCCGGTGGAAGAACTCACCATAAATTAAAAATTGAAGTCTTATGAAGTATATCGTTGTGGGATTGGGAAGTTTTGGCGCCTCATTGGCGGCTAAATTGACCGAGGCGGGGAATGAGGTGATAGGTATAGACACCAATATGGATCGGGTAGATCACTACAAGGAGCATATATCCCATACCATTTGCATGGATGCCACGGACGAATTTACCGTTGCAGGATTGCCTTTGAAGGACACGGACATGGTGGTGGTGGCCATTGGGGAGGACAAAGGTGCCAGTGTCATGGCCACGGCTCTGTTCAAAAACCTTCAGGTAAAACGATTGATCAGTAGATCCATTGACCAACTTCATGAAAAAGTGCTCCATGCCATTGGTGTGGACGAAATAGTACATCCAGAGGAAGAATCTGCCGAACGTTGGGCAAAGAAACTGTGTTTAAAAGGCGTGGTCGACTCTTTTGAGTTGAATGACGATTTCAGTATCGTTGAAGTAAGTGTTCCTGTAAAACTTCACGGAAAGACCATCAAGGACAGTAATATTCGCGAGCAGTACAATCTTTTGGTGTTGACGACCATTGCCAACACGCAGGAAAGGACCATAGTGGGCAAGGTGAAATTTGTTACCGAGGTCAAAGGTGTGGCCAATCCCAACAGTGTACTCAATAAAGACGATCTTATCGTTGTTTATGGTGCCAATAAAGACATCAAAAAATTCCTAAAGGACTAAATCTTTAGGTTTAGCATTGAACCACTTTTACTTTTTAGAGGTTGAAATTAATTGAGGTGCTACCCCATCAAAAGTCATGATGATGTTTTTGATGGTGCCATCCGCATTGAATTCCATTTTGTCGATACACACCACACGGTGGTCCCTGTCCAAATTAGGGATGGGTCTTCGGTGATAGATCATGTACCAATCATCGGTTCCTGGAACTTGGATAACGGAATTGTGCCCGGCTCCGGTGGCAATGGAACGATCGGCCTCCAAAATGGTGCCAATCCGTTTGAATGGGCCCCTCGGACTATTTCCCATGGCATAGGCCACCTTGTAGGTATCGTTGGTCCAACCTCCTTCGGACCACATCAAATAATAGGTATTGTTCCTTAAAAACATCAAAGGACCTTCCACATATCCTTCGGGGGTGATTTCTTTAAAAATTTCACCATCTTCAAAAGGGATAAACCCTGTAAAATCATCATTTAAAATACCCATATTGCAATGGCTCCATCCTCCGTAAAAGAAGTAATGGGTGCCATCCACATCCTTAAATACAAATTGGTCAATGGGTTGGGCATCATTATAAAAATCGGAGACTAGAGGTTTTTCCAAATAATCCCTGAATGGGCCACTAGGTGATTCTGCAACCGCTATCCCAATACCCCCATAATGGTTGATGTCGTTTTCGGTATCCCACATAGGTCCGCCAGGCCGTTGCACATCGTTGGCAGAAAAGAAAAGAAAATACTTTCCATCTTTTTCTATGGCTGCTGGGGCCCAAATGGCCTGCTTTGCCCATTTAACAATGCTCGTATCCAAAACGCGGGAATGTTTTTCCCAATTAACCAGATCTTTGGATGAAAACGCATCCAAAAATACTTGGTCCGTATACTTGGCCGAAAAAGTAGGATAGATCCAATATTCTTTCCCAAAAACCACGCCCTCTGGATCGGCATACCAACCTTCAAAAATAGGGTTGCCGGAAGTTTGTGCCATTGCGGTGTTCTGAAAAGATTTACAGCCCATCGTTAATATCAACGAGATGGATAGGATAAAAGCTATTGGTCGAACTTTTAGGTTTGAATTCATTTTGAAGAATTAGTTTGCAATTTAAAAATTCATTTTCTGTCTTTGACCGGGATAACGAACTTGAGCCCTGACCAAACCTCGCTCACCGCACAGACTTTGATGTCGACCAATCCATGGTTTAACCCCATTTCACGGACCACATTGCCATCCAGATCGGTTTCTACTTTGGATGATTTTTTTGGCCATGAGACCCATATGGATCCCTGTTGCTCAATTTCATCCCGCAGTTGCTCAATATCTTTTTCAAGTTGATTCCTACTGTCCGAAAAGTAATGGATGAGGTCCTTTTTTATGTTAGGATCGTCAATCCATTCCAAGTCATCCGGCAGGTCCGAAAATAATTCAAAATATCCGTTCGGTGCGTGGATCACAGAAATTTTGTAGCCAGGTTTAATGCCCAGCTTTTTTGCCAATGGAGTACCTGAATAGCCTGCGGTCATTTTTCTTTTGATTTTAGAATTTTGATTGACAATGGTTTGTGATTGGAAGTTACAAAGTTAATCGTCACGGAAAAAGTGGCTTTTTTTGTTTGGATTTCATCAAAAATGGTTTGAAAAATGTATGAAAGGGTCCTGAAATCTTATTAAATTGCAATATGTACACGTGTACATATCGAAAAACAATGGCGGCAAACAATAGAATATATTTGGATTTCAATGCAACCACACCGGTAGACCAGAAAGTGTTGGATGCCATGTTGCCCTATTTTTCAGAACACTTTGGAAATGCCACAAGCGACCATTCCTATGGATGGTATGCCGATGATGCCTTGGAAAAGGCCCGTAGGCAAATTTCGAGTTCGTTGGGTTGCCGGGCCAATGAGATCTTGTTCACTTCAGGGGCCACGGAAGCTGCCAATTTGGGCTTGATGGGATTCTGTAAAGCAAATCAGCATAAGGGAAATCATATTATCACCTGTAAAACGGAGCACAAAGCTATTTTGGAAACTCTAGGTGCATTGGAAAACCAAGGTTTTCAAGTGACCTATTTGGATGTGGACGCTCAAGGGAGTATTGATTTGGATCAGTTTCAAAAAGCTTTGTTGTCATCGACTATTTTGGTGTGTCTCATGTTGGCAAACAATGAAACAGGTGTCATCCATCCCATTAAATTAATTACTGAAATTGCCCAAGAACATGGTGTTGCGGTGATGTCTGACATTACCCAGGCCGTTGGGAAAATACCGGTCGACCTGAAAGATCTGAACATTGATTTGACCATTTTCTCCTCACATAAAGTTTACGGCCCGAAGGGAATAGGTGCTTTGTACCTGAACAAAAAGAATCAGGTGAAATTGGAAAAGCATCTGTTTGGAGGTAGTCAAGAACAAGGTCTTCGCCCTGGTACGCTCAATGTACCGGCGATTGTGGGGTTTGGGGAAGCCTGTGAGATTATCACCTCCAAAATAGAGGAAGAAAGCAACCGGTTGTTGCAGTTGAGAAATCATTTGGAACAAAGGCTTCTTCAGGTGGAAGGAGTCAAAATCAATGGTAAAGATGTACCACGATTGAGCAACACCACCAATGTTTCGTTTTCAGGGATAGAGGGTTCCAAATTGCTATTGCATTTGAAAAGGCTGGCTGTTTCCAGAGGTTCAGCTTGCACTGCGAATCTGGTCAGTCCGTCCCATGTGCTGATGGCGATGGGGCATGATGAACAAACCGCTTTGGCCAGTCTACGAATTAGTACAGGAAAACATACCACGGTAGCGGATATGGATTTGGCTTTTGAAGAAATAGACAAGGTGGTCAACCAATTTAAAACCGTTTCTGTATGAGAGAGTTGGATGCCATCATAGCAAAATATGAAGAGTTGAAAGCCCAAAACATCGGTTGTGTTTTGGCCACTGTGGTTCATGTCGAAGGATCATCTTATCGAAGGGCAGGCGCACGAATGCTGGTGGATGAATTCGGAAATATAACCGGTGCCATCAGCGGTGGTTGTTTGGAAGGTGATGCCCTCAGAAAGGCTCTGTATGCTTTGGAAATTCTGGAAAACAGGCTGGTCACATATGATACCAGTGATGAAGATGATGCTGTCGTAGGCGCGCAGTTGGGCTGTAACGGAATCATTCAGGTGTTATTCGAGCCATTGGATTTTACATCTGGTGAAAATGCTTGTGAAATTTTAAGAAAAGCTTCCAAAATGGAAGAACCTGTGGCGCTCACCATTGGTTTCAATCTGGACGACCGAAATAATCAACCTGGTACCAAAATGATGGTCGCTTCATTCGAAGTGATGGCTTCCAAAAGTTTGAATGAAAGAATTTTGGAGGTTCTGTTGAAGGAAAGTAAAAGGGTCTTGGAGGAAAATGAGTCGAGTTTTGTGGCTTTGGAATCGAACGGAAGCCAGTTACAAGCTTTTGTACAGGTACTGCAACCACCTGTTAAACTGATTTTGGTTGGTGCTGGTAACGATGCGCAGCTCTTGGCCCAACAGGCCGAACTTTTGGGATGGAAGGTTTTCGTTACCGATGGACGCCCAACACATGCCAATAAGGAACGTTTTGCGGGTTCCTGCCAAGTGATGGTATCCAAGCCGGAAGAGACGCTCAAAAATATAAATATTGATGCACGGACCTGTTTTGTGCTGATGAGCCATAATTATAATTATGATCTAGCGGTATTGGAACTTTTATTGGACCAGCCACAACTTTTTTACATTGGCATTTTGGGACCATTGAAAAAATACAACCGAATGTTAGATGATCTGGAGCAGAAGGGGCTGCAGATTTCACAACAGGATTTGGCCAAGATCCATGCCCCAGTGGGCTTGGAAATTGGAGCGGAAACTCCCGCAGAGATCGGACTTTCCATTTTGGCGGAAATACAAAGCGTTTTGAAAGGAAAACAAGCACGCCCTTTAAAACATAGATCGACTCCCATCCATGACAAGGAAGGGACCGAGTTTCAAAAAATACATATTTGAGTAAAACAGCAAAAATAGGAGTAGTCATTTTGGCGGCTGGTGGATCAAGCCGATTGGGTAGACCCAAACAATTAGTAAAGTTCAAAGGAAAACCACTTTTACAGCACACCATTGATTTGGTTGAAAAGTTGGATTTCAAAAAGAAAATTTTGGTTTTGGGATCTAATGAGGATTTGATTTTAGACGAAGTGGATATCAAGAATTTTGAAGTGGTACAAAATCCTGAATGGGAAAAGGGCATGGCAGGTAGCATAAAAATAGGGTTACAGGAATTGACTCGAGATACAGAAATGGAACACATCCTTCTATTGCTTTCCGATCAGCCCTTATTGACTACGGAATACATACAAAGATTGAGCATGGCGCATGTGTATCAAAAACCAATGGCAACGTATTCCAAATATGGTTCTGACCTAGGTGTTCCAGCCATTTTTTCCAAATCGGCTTTTCCGTTTTTGGAAAATTTAAAAGGGGACCAAGGCGCTAAAAAATTGACCATGAATGCAGATTTCGTTTATAGGACGATAGAATTTGAACAAGGTGGTTTTGATATCGATACGGAAGCGGATATTGAAAAATTGAAAGGATTGGAATAATGAAAGTCACCGTAAAATATTTTGGTCTGGTTGCCGAAGCAAAAGGCACAAATGAGGAGGTCTTGAATTTGACAGCACCCACTACGGCCTTTGAATTGAAACAGAAATGTTTGAGCCCACTTGCAATTGTGGACCAAGATTCCGTGCAAGTGGCCGTGAACCAAAATTTGGATGAGAACATCATTTTAAAAGAAGGGGATGAGGTGGCCTTATTGCCACCCTTCGCAGGCGGATGAACAGATACGAAAGACAAATAAAGCTACAGGAAGTTGGTACTGAAGGACAGGACAGACTAAGCCGCGCCAAAGTGTTGATTGTTGGTGTGGGTGGTTTGGGGTGTCCCGCTGCCTTGTATTTGTCCGCAGCAGGTGTCGGTACTATTGGTCTGATGGACCATGATAAGGTGGATGCAACCAATCTTCACCGTCAAGTGTTGTTCCAAGAATCGGATTTGGGCAAACCCAAAGCTGTTGCCGCTGCAGAACAGTTGTCCAAAAGAAGTAGTGAAGTGGTTTTTGAAATCATTCAGGAAGCCTTGACGCAAGAAAATGCGCAAAGCATAATTGATAGATATGATATTGTTCTGGATGGCACCGACAATTTCGAAACCAAATACCTGATAAACGATGCTTGTATCTTGTCCAAAAAACCATGGGTGTATGCTTCCATTTATAAAAATGAAGGACAACTTTCGGTGTTCAATCACCAAAATGGACCAAGTTATAGGTGTCTTTTCCCCAAAACAACACGACAAAATATCAGTTGTGAGGAAACAGGGGTCCTTGGGGTTTTACCAGGAATGCTGGGTATTATGCAGGCAACCGAGGTTTTGAAAATGATTTTGGGTAATGGCGAAGTGTTATCGAGCAAGTTGAAGGTCTTCAACATTTTTTCAGGAGCGGAACAAACCATCAACATAAAAAAACGTCAAGAAGAAATTGAAAAAATTAAAATGAATGGCATTGTTCCAGTAAAAGTGGAATGTACCTTAAAAAGTGAATTTCTATGGTATTTGGATGTGAGGGAAACCTTTGAACAGCCCAAACCCAACGGGAACAATATCCTAAAAATACCGATGGCGGACCTTCTGGTGCGCCATCATGAAATACCAAAAGACCAAGAGGTTCTGGTGTTTTGTCAATCCGGAAAACGGAGTCAAAATGCCATAGAAATATTGGAAAGGGAATTCGGGTTCAACAACCTGATCAATGTGGAAGGAGGAATTGAAACCATCATCAATGGAGACTAAAAAAGTAAAAAAGGTTTTTGTGGAAGGGGCCATACCCCCAGAGAAAATTGCGCAATCGGTGGCAAACCATCAGAGCAAGACCAATATTGGGGCACACAGCATTTTTCTGGGCCAGATTAGGGCTGATGTGATCGATGGCAAAACGGTTGCTGCAATTCAGTACACGGCGTATGAAGAAATGGCAGAGAAGGTATTCCACGAGATAAGGGAAGCAGCTTTTGCCAAATTCGATATTACTTGTGCCCATATTTACCATAGTTTGGGCACCATAAAGACAGGGGAACTTTGTTTGTTTGTTTTTACCTCTTCCGCCCATAGAAAAATTGCCATTGAAGCAACTAATTATTTTGTGGAGGAAATCAAGGCGAAAGTACCCATCTTCGGAAAGGAAATTTTCGAGGATGAAACCCATCAATGGAAAGTCAACAAATAAATGGTCGATATAACACACAAAGTGAACACCTTGCGGGAAGCTACCGCCGAGGCCATCGTGAAAACGAGCAGTCAGGAAACCATCGATGCCCTGAAGAACAATCAGGTTCCCAAGGGAAATGTGTTCGAGATGGCCAAAGCTGCCGGACTTTTGGGCGTAAAAAAAACGCCGGATCTTTTACCTGATTGTCATCCACTGCCTATTGAATACACTGGAATTGAATACGAAATCAAAGGGCTGGAGATTTATATCACCATGACGGTGAAAACGATTTATAAAACCGGGGTGGAAGTGGAGGCCATGCACGGGGCAAGTGTGGTGGCACTCACCATGTACGACATGCTGAAACCCATTGATAAAAATGTGGAAATCGGAACTATTCGGCTGAAATCCAAGAAAGGCGGAAAATCGTCCTACAAGGTCAACACTGAAGGTTTAAAAGCTCATGTGGTAGTCTGTTCGGATACCATTTCCAAAGGAAAAGGAGAGGATACCGCAGGAGAAGGCATTGTAGAAAAACTTCAGTCATTAGGATTGGAAACCATTAAAACCATCATCCCGGATGAACCATCGGAGATTGTAAAAATTTTGGAGACCACCTCATCGGATTTCATCATTTACACCGGTGGAACGGGTGTTGGTCCCCGAGATGTAACCCCTCAAACCTTGGAACCTTTATTAGATATTAGGTTGAAAGGAGTGGAGGAACAAATGCGAAGTTATGGTCAGGACCGTATGCCGTATGCCATGTTTTCTCGTTCCATAGCGGGGATAAAAGACGGAAAATTGATATTGGCGCTCCCAGGTTCGGCCCGTGGGGCTTTAGAGTCCATGGAAGCCATTTTTCCACATGTGTTGCATGCATTTAAGGTGATAGAAGGAAAACGACATGATTGACAGAACACCCAAAATAATTGACAATTTCGGCAGACCGCATACGTATCTCAGGATCTCATTGACGGATCGGTGCAACCTACGCTGTTTTTACTGTATGCCCGAAGAAGGCATTGAATTGATCGAAAAGCCCAATATCATGACTTTGGAAGAGATCATTGAGATGGCTCGTACGTTCAGGGATTTGGGAGTACATACCATTCGGTTGACAGGAGGCGAACCTTTGGTTCGGAAGAATTTTGATTTTTTGGTGGAAGAACTGTCCAAACTGGGTGTGACACTCAAGTTGACGACCAACGGAATTGTTTTGGATAAATACTTGGACCTGTTTAAAAAGATCGGTCTTCGGAAAATCAATCTCAGTTTGGATACGTTGGATAAGGCCAAGTCCATTTTCATCACCAAACGGGATTATTACGAACGCATCATGGCCAATTTGAACCGTGCCCTGGGGATGGATATGGACCTCAAACTCAATGTGGTTCTGATCAAGGGAGTCAATGATAATGAGATTAATGATTTTATCGCATTGACCAAGAATAAAAATCTCGTGGTAAAATTCATTGAGTTCATGCCTTTTAAGGGTAATAAATGGGATTGGAACAAAGGCGTGGGAAGAGAGGAAATTTTACATACCATAGGTTCCAGTTTTGGAAAAATTGAGGAACTGCACAATCCAAAGCACAGTACATCTACCAATTTTAGGGTGAAGGGCCACCAAGGCAGTTTCGGTATCGTAAGCACCATCACCAATCCTTTTTGCGATGATTGCAATAGGATCAGACTTACAGCAGATGGAAAAATGAAAAACTGTCTGTTTGCCACTTCGGAGACCGATTTGCTCTCGCATTTACGGAACGGTGAAAAATTGGATGATATCATTATCAACGCCATCAAATCCAAAAAACATTCGCGGGACGGCATGGAAGTGAAAATGGAGGAAGAGCACTACGAACAAAACCGATCTATGATATCAATAGGAGGATAATGGTAAGCATAGAAGAAGCCCTCAATAGCATTAAAAGTCAGGATATAACTTCAAAAGGGGAAACCAAACCACTTCAAGAAGTTTTGGGTTTTGCCCTTTCCGAAGACATCATGGCCCCTTTTGATATGCCTGCTTTTGACAATTCGGCGATGGATGGGTATGCCCTTTGCGGACTTCATCTGGAATATAAAATTGTGGGAGAAATTGCTGCAGGCGATGTAAAAGAGGTACCTCTTCAGGATGGGGAGGCCATCCGGATTTTTACGGGTGCCAAAGTTCCAAAAAATGCCTCTTCAGTGATGATGCAGGAAAAAACAAAGGTAGAAGGAGATACTCTTTTTTTGGATGAAATGCCCAAGGCTGGCCAAAGCATCCGTAAGAAAGGGGCCGAACTCCAAAAAGGACAATTGGTGCTTCAAAAAGGCCATGTGTTAAACCCTTCTTCCTTGGGACTGATCGGAAGTTTAGGATTGGAAACCGTAAGGGTGTTTTCCAAGCCGAGGATTCACATGATCACCACGGGAAATGAATTGGTGAAACCCGGTCATCCGAAACAAGAAGGACAGATTTATGAATCCAATAGCTATGCGATTGCTGGGGCGTTGGAGCAATTCGGGTTCCTATGTTCCCAACAGCAACAAGTGAAGGATGATTTTGAGGAGACCAAAAAAAGCATCCAAAAATCCATGGAAACTTGTGATGTTCTGATTCTCTCGGGGGGTATTTCCGTGGGCGATTATGATTTTGTAAAGCAGGCTTTGGAAAAAAATGGGGTGCAGGAACTGTTCTATAAAGTCTTCCAAAAACCTGGCAAGCCCTTGTATTTTGGAAAAAGGGGGAATCAGTTTGTATTTGCCTTGCCGGGGAACCCTGCCTCATCGTTGACCTGTTTTTACATTTATGTACTGCCCTTGCTTCAAAAATGGAGTGGACATAAAGATTTGGGTCTACCATGGTATGAATTTCCCCTTCAGCATGACTATGAAAACCGTTTTGACCGACCCTCCTTTTTAAAGGCTAGATTGACTCCTGATGGTGTTGAAATTTTGGATGGCCAAGGTTCGTCCATGATTCAATCCATGGCTTTAGGCAATGCCTTGGCCTTTGTTGAACTGGGCCAACAATTCAAAAAAGGAGACTTGATCAAATGCAAACTCATTTCCTGATATGCCCGTTGAATACTTGCCCATAGTCTTCTTTTTGATAGCCTTGTTCTATAGTTCAGTGGGATTTGGTGGCGGATCTAGTTATTTGGCTATCCTAAGTTTGTTCCTTACCGATTTCTACGAAATCCGTTCCACGGCACTCATCCTCAATATCTGTGTGGTAGCCATCGGGACATTTGTTTTTATAAGAAACCGGGTGTTCAGTTTTAAGATGTTTTGGCCGTTTTTGGTGCTCAGTATCCCCTTTGCCTATGTGGGTGCGCAGGTCCGACTTTCCCAGAAGGCGTTCTTCCTAGTTTTGGGAAGCGCCTTGATCTTGGCAGGCGTTTTTATGCTATTGCGATTCGTCAAGCAAAAATTGGAATCCAAGGAATTCAACAACACCAAAAAGTTGCTACTTGGGGGGAGTATTGGACTGTTGTCCGGTATTTCTGGAATAGGAGGTGGCATATTCCTTTCCCCTGTTCTTAATTTGTTAAAATGGGCCAATCCAAGGATTGTGGCCTCTTTGGCATCGGTATTTATTTTAGTCAATTCCCTATCGGGGTTGGTCGGTTTGAATGTAGCCGGGACCTTTAAGTTGAACCAAGAACTTATGCTACAGCTTATTGTTGCCGTGGTGTTGGGCGGCAGTATCGGGTCCTATCTTTCCAATAAAAAATTCAATTTGAAATTTTTGGGAGTGCTTACCAGTATTTTGGTGTTGTATGTAGGCTTACGATTGATTTTGCTGCACGGCTTCGGCATCAAAATTTAAGACCAAATTTGTCTGACTCAAACCAATTGAAGGAATTTTTCTTCTCCTTCCCGCAGGGTTTCGTTCAATTTCCCCATCAATTCATTAAAGGTCTGGAGGACCGTCTTTCCGGCTTCCGTTAATTCGGCACCACCTCCTTTATTACCCCCTTTGTGTAGGATTACATAGGGTTTTTGACCCTTTTGGTTCATATCGTCTACCATGGACCATGCTTTTTTATAGGACATGCCCATGGCTTTGGCAGCCTTGCTGATGGAACCTTCTTGGTCGATATGGGTCAACAATTGGGCCCGTCCCGGTCCGAAGAACCTTTCTCCGTCAATATCGATCCAACATCGCAATCGAAGTTCTTTGTGTAATTCCATAGTCTTTCTTCAATAGTGAAACTCCAGTGCACACAAGATGGGAGCAACACATATTACTTCTCAAGTTAGCGATAAATTTTGAGGGACAATACACCTAGTTGACAAAGGAAAAGGACAATACCTGATCAGATGAAAAGGTTTTGTCCTTTTGTAAGTTTCAATGGGAAGTCGCCCATTTCTTTCCGATTAAATGGTAATCGTAGCTCCCATTAATTTCAAGAATTCACGGATGAACGCAGGATGTGCGGGCCATGCGGGAGATGTGACCAAATTACCATCCACATAGGCACCATCCACTGGGGTGTTTTGAAATTCCCCACCGGCTACAATTACTTCAGGGCCTACTGCGGGGTAGGCGGTAAGTTTCCGTCCTTTTACCACTCCGGCTGCAGTAAGAATCTGTATGCCATGGCAGACTGCGGCCACTGGTTTATCCGCATCAAAAAAATGCTTGGTAATCTCCAGAACTTTTGGATTCAATCTGAGATATTCGGGGGCACGCCCTCCGGCAATGACCAATCCGGCATAATCGGAAGGGTTTACATCGGCAAAACTGTAATTAAGGGCAAAATTATGGCCCGGTTTTTCGGAATAGGTCTGGTCGCCTTCAAAATCGTGGATGGCCGTTTTGATGGTGTCACCTTTCTTTTTATCAGGACAGACGGCATGGACGTCATAACCGACCATCAAGAGCATTTGAAAGGGAACCATGGTTTCATAGTCTTCAGCAAAATCTCCGGTAAGGAACAATACTTTTTTCATTTTTTTGACATTTATTGGATTTGAAAATAATGTATCCGTAGTACTATAAAGATACTGATGGATCGCGGGATTGTCTTGGAAAGTCATGCTAAGATTATGCTAAATCCGCTAGTTCGCCATGGTCACGTTCTGCTTTGATAAAGTTTTATTAAGATGTGGGACAGTCTATGGCACAACGCATTGGAATCCATATCTTCGAGGAGTTATTCCAGCACTCTTTCCATATGAAGGAAACATTCAACCTAGTATCACTTTTGGACACTCTGGGACTTGTACAGGGTGTACTACTGGGGATTATGTTGATTTTGATCCATTCCAGAAAACGGAAGGCAGTGTTGTACTTGGGTCTGTTCATCATCCTATTTTCTTTGGAACCCTTGGAGAATATTTTCCATGAATTGGGTGTTTTGCAAAAATGGCCCCATTTGATCTTGCTTCCCGTGAGTTTTCATTTTTTGGCGTATCCTTTGTTCTATATCTACCTGCAAAAAATTTCAATTCTTGAAGATGAAAGGCCCAGCTATTGGACCATGGTACCAGGGTTCCTGGAGTTGATTGTTGGGGTTGTGGTTTTCTTTTTGCCTTTGCATATCAAAACATGGATCAAGGATTCAAATGCCATGTTGATTTATTTTTTGCTCGGGATGGGCTATTCTCTGTTCATCCAGATCTTGGCTTTGAAATGGATCGTACGTCATCGCACGGAACTGGAGAACCAATACAGTCTCCTGTTGCACCGAAATTTAAAGTGGTCCACCTATTTCATTTATGCTAGTATTGTATTCAGTATGTTGTTCCTGCTCACTTTTCTTACGGATGACCGTTCGGTCTATATCGTTTATTCGGCAGTAAATGTGGTGTTGATTTACTGGATTTCCTACCAAGGATTTGCCCAACAGAATATTTCACCGGTTTATCATTCTGTTTTGAATGTTCCTTCGGGTGCCAAAAATGAATCTGCTAAAAATGAAGATAAGATTATAAAGGAAAACCCTGCAGACAAAAAAGTCGTTAAAACTCCTGATGAGCAGGAAATATTCAGACAAGTATTGGATCGTATTCAAGACCACATGGTAAAGAGCAGGTGTTTTACTAAGGAAGACCTTACCATTGTAGATGTTTCCGAAGCGATACACGAACATCCCCGCCGTATTTCACAATCCATAAACAGTTTGTTGGGGACCAATTTTAATAACTACATCAACAGTTTTAGGGTGGAATACGCCAAAGAGCTTTTTTCCAGTGACCAATACAAAAACCTGTCCATAGAAGGGATTGGTATGGAGGCCGGCTTTCATTCCAAGAGTACCTTTTATGCTGCCTTCAAGAAAATTGAGGGTACCACCCCGGCCAAACTTAGGCCAGAATAACCCATACAGCAACCCGTTTTATTTGATGTTTGGCTTCAGAAGGAGTTTTACGTCCTCACGTTTCTCCAAAAAAGTTCGAATTTCTGAATTCCGAACCCCAATCCCTTGAAAATACTAGGCTTTGAGAATATGCTGATGGAAATTTGTATTGACAAAATGAAGTACGAATTTTTAAAAGTTACTACAATGAAAGCAAAAATCACCAACAGTTCACTCTTGATTTTGCTGATACTTTTTTCAGTTTCATGCAAAAACAATGAGGCCAAGGAAATTGCCTTGGCAGACGAAACCACCGAAGTGGAATTACCCAATATTTCCGATGCACACTTTGAGCTGGCCCTGCAGGCAGTGCAAAACAAAGACAAGCTAAAAGCCGCTGAAGAAATCCAAAAAGGAAAAGAGGGATTGATTAATGAAAGCGGTAGGGTAATATTGACCCTAAAAGGTAAGGATCAATTGGATTCTGCCGTGTTCAACCTAGATCAAATGGCAGAGACCCTTAAAAATGGGGGAACAGTGGAAATGAACAAGCTAAGGGAGGCCATATTGGAAGCGGAACTCGTCATTAAACACAACTATCTGGTCACCGAAGATTATTATGTACTCACCTCAACAAAGAACAAGGAAGAAAACGAGGTCAGGGATGTGTTCAACAATAACATGGAAGCCTTGGATGCCTTTAATAAAGATTTGAAGGCAGATAACAAGGATACCGCCAAAAAGCTGTACGCAGAGGGCGAGAAACTTGGTAAGGAGTATAAAGAATGGTTGGAGAAAGTAAAAGTGCACAATGCCAAGACTTCTGATTTTTTGGAGAGTGAAATATTTGAAGGGAATCTACCCTTGAGATAATAGGTATCAATCAAATCCTGATGACATGAAAACGTGGTTTACATATGCAATTTGCTTGGGCTTCATGGGAATAATGAATGCGCAGGCAAGCAATACTGTGATGGAGGAGAAATTGCCCTACTATCCCAATGAAACCTATTTTACCACAGAGGTAATTGGTTTGGGAGAGGATTTTATACTGGATCATTGGCAGCAATATGTCTTGGATCATGGCGGCAGATCTGAAATTTTGGGTTACGAAAAAGGAGATTTTCAAATGGTTTCCAAAGATGTCCGGTTTACTCCCTTGGATGATGAAACGGTGACCATAAACATGAAAATGGCCCCTAATCCAGCAGAAACAGGTGTCAATCTTTCCATTAATGTTAAAAAGGACGATGGGACCTATTTGTCCCCTCGTGGGCAGGATAAGGCAATGGCCCAAAAACTGGAGAAATGGCTGCTCGATTTTAACCAAGGATTGACACGACTGGAGAAACAGGAAGTTTTCAACCATGTCATACAAAAGGGAAAATAACTATAAAACGATAAGCGATGAGTTTTCTATCAAAAAATGTAGTGCCGGATACGCGTGGTAGAATTTTTACCACCAATGCCGAAACCATGGACGATTTGGCCGAGATTAAAAGACAATTACTGAAAATGAAGGGTATTGATGAAGTTTCGATCGACCACAAAAAGTACCCAAAGGAATTGGTGGTCCGGACCAGTAAAATGGTCTCTGTGGAAAACATTCAAAAAGAGGTGGGGAAACTGGGTTTCGACATCATTCCCAAAGGTATTTTCGCCATATAATATAGTAACATAAAACATAATATATCATGAAAAACGTAACAGTGGCCATTTGCAATACGCACAATGAGGCCGAAAAAGTGGTCAAAGATTTGAACGAAGCAGGTTTCAACATGAAAAAGCTTTCCATTATCGGTAAGGACTACCATGAGGAAGATAGAGTAGTGGGGTTCTACAACACAGGTGATAGGGTAGCCAATTGGGGCAAGGCCGGAGCCTTTTGGGGAGGTATTTGGGGACTCATTTTTGGGGCAGGATTGTTCCTGATTCCTGGGGTCGGGCCAGTGGTCATGGCAGGTCCCATTGTGTCCTCGTTGGTTGGTGCCATGGAAGGGGCATTAGTGGTCGGCGGATTGTCCGCCCTTGGTGGAGCCCTCTTCAGCATTGGAATCCCCAAAGATTCCATTCTCAAGTTTGAGTCTGCACTGAAAGCGGACAAATACCTGGTATTGGCCACCGGTACCGAAGCGGAAATCGAAAAAGCCAAAAACATTATGGAATCAACCGTTTCAGATGTTACCGCGCATAGCGATAAAAAGGAATTGGTTTAATCAAAAGTAATTACAAAAAATGAGTATCATGAAAAATTTAATTATAGTGCTGTTATTGATAGGTTCATCAGCCCAAACCTATGCACAAGATGTATTTTTTAAGGCCAAATTGGATGCAGAAGAGGTGCCGGCGGCCATTGTGGAAGCTGTTGAAAAGGATTTTCCGGGTTTTTCCGTGACCGAATACGCGGCCATTCCTTTGGAAGTCGTTGACGAAGAAGTTTTTGTCGATACCACAAAGAAACCTGGATCGGAATATGATACCTACCAACTTGTACTTACCCAAGGGAACGATAGGTATTTGGATGCCACCTACAAGGTTGATGGGGAATTGTTGAGTACCGTGGAGCATCTCAAAAACGTTACACCTCCAGCACGGGTCAGAAACTCCGTGGCTGAAATGTACCCAGGCTGGACCATTGAAAAGGATGCCTTTAAAATGGTACACTATGAAGGTAAAAAAGCCAAGGAACGTTACAAATTGGTTCTTGGTAAGGACGATAAAAAAATGAAGGTATTTACCGATGAAAACGGTAAAATCCTGAAAGTATCTTGATTGTTTTTTGATTGATGTTTTGGAATGAAAGAGACCTAGCTTTCATTTTGTTAATGGAGAATGGGCAATACCAAGTTGAGATTTCAGCTAGAGTATTGCCCATTTCTTTTGCCATTAGTGTATATAGAGGTTTTTCCATATAGATTGATAAAGGTCAACTTGTTCATAGTGATGGCCGAATGTCTCATTAGGATGCGTATTTTAGTGATATGGCAAATCAGAAGATAGACATCACCAAATCTTCCGGGGAGAAGGTTAGGTTTTCCATAGATAAGTTGCAGAAATCCCTTCGGTTGAGTGGAGCCAATGAAACCACAGTGCAGGAAATTGTCAAATCGGTACAGGATGAACTATATCCGGGTATTTCTACGAGGGAAATCCACAATCGGGCCTTTGCCCTATTGAAAAAAAGAAAATCGGTTTATGCCTCCAAGTATAAATTGAAAAAGGCCATCTATGAGCTTGGCCCCACCGGTTTTCCTTTTGAGCGATTCTTGAGCGGAATCCTGCACTATTCCGGTTATCGCACCAAAGTGGGAGAGGTGTTACAGGGAACCTGTGTTTCCCACGAAATAGATGTGTTGGCCATTAAAAATGGCACCCTGAATATCATCGAGTGCAAATTTCATAGCGAGGATGGCCTCAATTGCAACGTAAAGGTTCCGTTGTATATCAATTCCCGATATCACGATGTTAAAATTCCCCTTGAGGCCAAAAAGGACAAGGATTTTGAGGACACCCTGGGATGGGTGGTAACCAATACCCGTTTTACCGCGGATGCCCTCCAATACGGAAAATGTATGGGTTTGTACCTTTTGAGTTGGGATTATCCCGAAGGTGATGGACTAAAGGACAGGATCGATCGGTTGGGACTTTACCCGATTACCGTATCGACCTTGCTCAGCAATCGGGAAAAGGATTTTCTGTTGGAACGAGATATTGTCCTTTGCCGCCAATTGTTGAAAGATAGTTTTTACTTGGACCATCTAGGGGTCTCCAACGGAAGAAAGGAACGCATCTTGGGAGAAATGAAATCGTTGTGTGTAATGTAAGGAAAACAGGATGAACAAACTTAAGATTCAATTTTTGGGCGGGGCAGGAACGGTAACAGGATCTAAATTCCATTTGGATACAGATGAAATCAAGATTCTCGTGGATTGCGGCATGTTCCAGGGACTAAAAGAACTTCGGGAGCAAAACTGGGAACCCTTGCCCGTTGATGTACCCAATATTGATGTGGTCTTATTGACGCATGGCCATTTGGACCATTGTGGATATTTGCCTTTGCTGGTTCGGCAGGGTTTTATTGGAAAGATATTGGGAACAGCGCCTACTCTTGAGATTGCAAGGATCATTTTGGAGGATAGTGCAAAAATCCATGAAGAGGAGGCGGATAGGGCGAACAGGGAAGGGTATAGCAAGCACGATCCTGCGCTGCCTTTGTATACGGAAGAAGATGTGAACCAAGCTTTAAAGCTTTTTGAAAGCATCGAGGAAGGAGAGGAAATCATCTTGTCGGAAAACTGCCGAGCCTGTTTTAAGTACAATGGACATATCATTGGTTCCACCTATATTGAGCTGCACCTTTTTGGCAAACTCTTTGTTTTTTCGGGAGATGTGGGAAGAATGCACGATGATTTGCTCAATCCGCCCAAACAGCCGAAGTGGGCCGACTATCTTTTTGTGGAAAGTACCTATGGGGATCGATTGCATCCCAAGGAAGATGTAGCGGGAATTCTGCAGGATTTGATTGATAGGACCCTTCAAGAACGGGGCACGTTGATCATCCCTTCCTTTGCGGTGGAACGTTTGCAGTCCCTGATGTACCAATTATGGAAATTATATAACAAGAATTTGATTCCCAATATCCCTGTTTTTGTGGACAGTCCCATGGGAACCAATGTGTTGGGCGTGTTCGAACATTTTTCACAATGGCACAAGCTTTCCTTGGAGGAATATCACAACATGTGCAACCATATCAACTTGGTGAGTTCCTATCGCGAAACGTGGGAAACCATAGACGACCCAAGGCCAAAAATCGTGATTGCGGGCAGTGGAATGGTCACTGGGGGCAGGGTGCTGACCTATATCAAACAATTGGCAGACTTGGAGTCGACAACCATTCTTTTGGTAGGCTATCAAGCAGAGGAGACCCGGGGTCGAAAGTTGCTGGAAGGCGCTACGGAACTCAAAATGTTCGGCAAGTATGTGGACATCAAAGCCAAGATTATGCATTTGGAAAGTCTTTCCGCCCATGCGGACCAAGAAGAACTATTGACATGGATGGGCTCCATTCAGAATATACCTGAAAAGGTCTTTTTGATCCATGGGGAAAATACCGCGATGGAAACCTACAAAACAAAAATTCACGAAAGGTTCGGGTGGGACTGCCATATTCCAAGGCTGCACGAAGTAGTGGAGCTTTGGCTCTGACTTACAATTTTACCCCATAGCTCAGGTCGCCCGCATCGCCAAGCCCGGGAATGATATACCCCTTGCTGGAGAGGGCATCATCCACGGCAGCGATCCATAGTTGGGTATCCTCAGGAAATACATTCTCTACCCTGGCCACGCCAATTTTGGAACCGATCACGGAAATAATGTGGATTCGCTTGGGTGTACCGTGTTTCTTCAAGGCATTGAGCACATTTTCCAGAGTCTTTCCAGTGGCCAACATGGGATCGGTCAAGATCAGAATTTTATCATCCAACGACGGCGCTGCGAAGTATTTTACAATCACTTCAAAATCATCACCATCGTTTGGATGGTGTCTATAGGCAGAAATAAAGGCGTTTTCGGCAGCATCAAAAAAACTTAAAAGTCCTTGGTGCAATGGAAGTCCTGCCCTTAATACGGAACATAGCACCAGTTGGTCCGAACAGAGATAGGTCTTTTTGGTTCCCAGGGGAGTGGTGATGTCGGCCTCTTCATAATCCAAGGTTTTGCTCACCTCATAGGCAAGCACCTCCCCAATACGTTCAATGTTCCTTCGGAAACGCATGACGTCTTTTTGGATGTTGACATCCCGCATCTCCGCAATGAAAGTGTTCAAAATGGAATTGGTCTGATCGAACTGGTGTACTATCATCAGAATATACTTTGGTTATCTGGTTGAATGGTTTTTGTAAAAATAAGTAGAAAGTTCGGATGGGTAGATATTCCTTTTCCTGATAACGATCATTGCAAACCTTCGCGATCTTTTTCTTATTTTGATGTGAAGTTTGCCTTGAACGGATTTTAGAAACTTCAAGGTGTTTTAGAACAGCGATTACGATATCGAATTATGGATTTTATTGATTATTACAAGGTATTGGGGATTGATAAAAATGCAAGTACCGATGATATTAAAAAAGCATATCGGAAACTTGCCAGAAAATATCACCCTGATTTAAACCCGAACGACAAGGAAGCCGAAATGAACTTTAAAAAAGTGAACGAGGCCAATGAGGTGCTTTCGGACCCGGACAAGCGCAAAAAGTACGACCAGTACGGCAAGGATTGGCAACATGCGGAGGAGTTCGAGAAAGCAAAACGTTCCAGGGCGCAAAGACCACAGGGGGATTATTCGGGATATACCTATTCCCATTCAGGGGAATCAGCACAGGATTTTTCAGATTTTTTTGAATCCATGTTCGGGGGTGCCGCTGGCTTTGGGGGTCGTGGACAAAAAGTTCGTTACCGTGGCCAGGATTATCATGCCGAGTTGCAATTATCCCTTATGGATGTGTACACGACGCAAAAACAGACCCTCACCGTAAACGGGAAGAATATCCGATTGAGCATTCCAGCTGGCATCGAGGATGGACAGACCATCAAAATCAAGGGGCATGGTGGTCCAGGGATAGAGGGCGGTCCGGCCGGTGACCTTTATATCACCTTTTCCATTGTGAACAACACGGACTTTAAGAGAGATGGTGCCGATCTATATAAAAATGTACAGATTCCTTTGGTAAAAGCAGTACTGGGAGGTGAAATGGTGGTGGATACCCTGACGGGAAAAGTAAAGTTGAAGGTTGCACCAGGTACTGATAATGGGACCAAGGTAAAACTTAAAGGGAAAGGGTTTCCCAAATACAAAAAAGAAGGTCAATTTGGGGATTTGATCCTTACCTATACCGTGAAGATTCCCAAAAACCTGACTTCGGAGCAACGTTCTCTTTTTGAAGCCTTGGAAAAAACCAACCTAGTTTAAAGACATGAAACAGGAAAACTACATATCGATCAAAACGTTTTGCGAACATCATGGGGTGCAGGAATCCTTTGTTTTCTCCATGCATGAATTTGAACTGTTACATGTTGCCCAAGACCAAGATGAGGCCCTCATCCCCATGGAAGAATTGCCTATTTTGGAAAAGATGGTGCGGTTGCACCATGATCTCGATATCAACCCGGAAGGCATCCAGGCCGTATACCATTTATTGGAGCAGGTGGAAAACCTTCAGCAGGAGGTTATGGCACTTCGCAGAAAACTGGACCGATTGGGATGACCTAAGCCCCATTAATTTAGGGATATGACCCAGGTCATAGGATGTGGCATGTACTGTTTTTAAATTCGAAATAAAATCCAGACAAATGAAAACTATCACAGGAATAGGGGTTTTGGATTTTGGATTCTTCATTCAGGAACAAAGTCCCATTGCGTTAACATCGGATATCATGAAAAAAATACTAGTGCCCATCGATTTTTCACAGCATTCGGAATATGCCCTTGAAGTGGCAGCACAGATTGCCAAGCAACATGAGGCGGGAATTTTGATACTTCACATGATCGGAGTGGCCGATTCTGTTTTGGACAACTCGGAAATCGCAGAGGAACAAGAGGCCAAATATTACTTGAAAATGGCCAAGAGCAAGCTCAAAGAATTCACTAATAAAGACTATTTAAAAGAAATTCCTGTGGAGGCCATTATCCAGAACTACAAGGATTTTAAGGAAGTGAACCAAGTGGCCCAAGAACAAAATTGTGATTTGGTGGTGATGGGTTCCCATGGTACCAGTGGCCTTTCCGATCTTTTTGTGGGATCCAATACCGAAAAGGTGGTCCGGACCTCGGATATACCTGTATTGGTCATCAAACAACGCCACCAAGACCTTAAGGTCAATAAGATTGTCTTTGCATCCGATCTGGAAAAGGAGAGCATCCCTGCTTTTAAGAAAGCATCCGCATTCGCCAGATTGTTATCAGCTTCCATTGAAATTGTGTACATCAACCATGCTGGGGCCAATTTTATGGGTTTTGATGATGTGGAAAAAAGAGTGGAATCCTTTAAAAAGGAATTGGGCGAACCGGTTGAGGTCAATTTTTACAATTACCACACTGTGGAAGGAGGTCTTTTCAATTATTGTTTCAGGAACGATGTCGATCTTTTAGTGATCCCAACCCACGGTAGAAAGGGATTGGCCCATTTTGTGGTAGGCAGTTTGGCGGAAAATGTATCCAATCACGCCAAAATGCCGGTCATGACCATTAAACTATGATCAAGTTCTGAACAACAGTTCCAATCGCCCCAATTGAATCAATTCCGCCTTGTTGCTGCCGGCAAAAGCCGAGGTGATGGCCCTAGCGGTGGACATGATCAGTTGCTTTATGTTGGGGGTGAACAGGATTTTGTTTTCAGTGTAGAACTGTTCAAATTCCTCATACATCTCATTGTTGTCCTTCCCATATTCCAAGAGCCAATCAAATACGGTTTCAATTTGAAAAGCGGCATCGGTACCAAACTCATCCTCAACGGAATCCACATCCAACCAATGGTCATGCACCACTTCGTTCAATTTTTCCATTTCTTTTACATGGATGCTGTGATCGGCCATGGCAACAGCATAAAAAAGCTTCCCTAGGTTTTGATAAAATTCATTTCCAAGTTTTTTTCCAGAATCCAACATTTTAGTAATTTTTAGTACTTATTTAATAAATATAGGCATGGAAAAAATTCCTCCCCATGACCAAAATCAGTACTTTTAGATGTGGCTGCAGAACTATTGGAAAAAAGCGATGTATTGAAGGTGATTTCGGAAGTAATCTCCGAAGGGGTGGTCATTGTTAATGATTGCCAAGAGATTGTATCCTGTAATGCTTCGGCCAATAAAATGTTCGGATATTCCGAAGGGGAACTTTTGGAAGAGCCTCTGGAAATCTTGATTTTGGAAGGGTTAAGGGAAAAGCATCGGCATGAGGTCCGCGCATTTATAAAAAAAGGGGAAGCTAGGCCCATGGGACCTGGACTGGAGCTCTATGGAGTTCGCAAGAATGGGGAGCGTTTTCCACTGGAGATAAGCCTGAACCCTTTTACACTGGCAGAAAAAGAATACGTAATGGCACTTGTGGTGGACATTACAGAGCGTAAAAAGGCGGAACAGACCATTGATTATTGGTTTCAGATTTTTGATGAATCCCTGAACGAAATCTATGTTTTTGATGCTGAGACCTTTGTTTTTATCAATGTAAACCGAGGGGCCCAGCTCAATTTAGGCTACAATCTGGAAGAATTGAACCGATTGTCCGTCTTTGACATTAAGCCCAAACTTTCCAAAGAAGTGATGAAACGCCTTGTGGCACCATTGGTCAGTGGCAAGAAGGAAAAGGTAAATTTTGAGACGATCCACAAGAGGAAAGACGGTTCGCTTTACCCGGTTGAGGTGCACCTACAGTTGTCCCATATCGGTAAAAAAGAGGTTTGTGTGGCCATTGTATTGGATATTACCGAACGAAAATACTACACCCAGCAATTGGAGAACACGGTGGAAGAGCGTACCCAACAGCTCAGGGAGGCTCTTATGGCCGAGAAAAAGCTCAATGAACTCAAGACAAAGTTCTTATCCTTGGTCTCGCATGAGTTCAAAACCCCGTTGACCAGTATTTTGACTTCCACTTCCCTGTTGTCCAAGTATACCGAAACTGAACAACAGGACAAAAGGGACAAACATATCAACACCATCAAATATAAGGTGCGGCATTTAGACAATATTCTCACGGATTTTCTTTCCATCGAGCGATTGGATACAGGAAAGGTCAACTACAATGTCACAATTTTTCCATTGAGCAAGTTGGTCAACGAGGTCATTTACGATTCCAATACACTTTTAAAGGAAGGCCAACATATCCGATACCCATTGAACATTGAGGGCATGTCCCTAGAATTTGATGAAAAGATCATGACCCTTGCCTTGTCCAACCTGGTACACAATGCCATAAAATATAGCCCTGAGGATACCGAAATCGACCTTCAGGTAATCAAGGATGGGAACAATCTGCAGATCAACATAAACGATCAGGGACTTGGAATACCGATGGAGGACCAACCCTTTATTTTTGATCGGTATTTTAGGGCGAGTAATGTCCTTACCGTCCAAGGCACTGGGATAGGCCTGAACATTGTAAGACAACACATGCATAATCTTGGAGCCAACATCACCTTTAAAAGTGAGTTGGGCCAGGGCTCCACATTTACACTGCACATACCAATAAAAAACAAGGAAAATGAAAAAAGTGCTACTGGTGGAGGATGATACCTCTTTGCGGGAGAATGTAGAGGAACTTCTGGAACTTTCGGGCTTTCGTGTTTTTACGGCCTCCAATGGTAAAATGGCATTGGAACTGGCCAAAAAGGAGCGACCCGATATTGTACTATGCGATATCATGATGCCCGAAATGGATGGCTATGAAGTACTTGAACAAATGTCCTTATGTAATCAAACCAGGCATATTCCCTTCATTTTTGTGTCTGCCAAGACCGAACGCTCAGAGGTCCGAAAAGGAATGGACCTTGGGGCAGACGATTATCTGACCAAACCCTTTGAGGAAGACGAGCTCTTGGGGGCCATCTATTCGCGTTTGGAAAAAGCGGAACAATTGGAGAATACCTTTTTGGAACGGGCAAAACCCCATAATGAAGGAAGTGACATCAGATCGCTCAATGAATTGAAGAATTTTTTTGATGATCATGGACAATTGTTCACTTTTCGTAAGGACGAGACCATTTATACCATAGGTGACCATTCCAACATGGTTTATCTAATCTTAAAAGGGGTGGTAAAAAGCTGTGGTCTGGATGAGGAGGGTAAAGAACTTATTACCTCCATTTATTCCGAAGACGATTTTCTTGGGTTTACCTCCCTTACGGAAAACCTTCCCTACCAAGAATATGCCGTGGCCATTGAAGATGTGCAACTGGCAGGGATCCACAAGGAAAAGGTGAAATCCATTCTGGAAGAGAACAAAAGTGTTTCCTTGGAACTGATGGATGTCATTGCGGAGGATTTGGTACACATCAAAAAGCAGCTTTTGCAAATGGCCTATAGCTCGGTTCGCAAGAAAACGGCGCAGACCCTATTGATGTATTCCAAGGCCATGAACAGGGGAAAGGACAACCCCCTTAAAATAGCGCGTAGCGATTTGGCAGGTGTGGCGGGGATTGCCACGGAAAGTTTGATCAGAACCTTGTCCGATTTTAAGAACGAAGGGTTGATCGCCATAGAAAATAGGAATATTGTGGTTCTGGATAGGGAAGCCCTTGAACGCGTGCATTAAATCTGTCACCATCAGGTAAAAGGTCATGATATTTATCATTCCGTTTGTTTTATGGAATGATAAACTTGTGCCCACATTCAGATACCTGATGAAGAATATATTGATTCCCACGGATTTTTCTGAAAACTCCACCAATGCTCTAAAATATGCCCAGATGCTATTCGGTTCCGTGGAGTGTAGTTTTTATTTGCTCTACGTAGGCTCTCTCCTAGATACTAAGATTGAAGGTGAGGCCACCATGGGTGTTGAAATCGGTCCTACTGAAAACACCAAACAAAAGTTGGCCGACTTGGTGGAACTGACCAGAAAATCCAGCACTCGACCAAATCATTCCTTTTATTCCCTTCATGAGTATGGTTTCTTTATCCCGACTATTAAAAAACATGTTGAAGGCCAACATATAGACCTCATAGTTATGGGGACCAAAGGGGTTTCGGGCATTCAAGAAAAAGTGGTCGGCAGCAATGCTGGGGATGTGGTGACCAAGGTACAGTGCAACACTTTGGTGGTGCCAAACAATGTTGAGTTTTCCAAGCCTATTGAAATAGCTTTTCCCACAGATTATAATATTTTCTATTCCCATGAGATTTTACGTTCCATGGCAGAGATGTTACAGTTGGGCGATGGAAAATTCAGGATTATGAACACAATAAAAGGAGGAGATAAACTCAACGATGAGCAAGAAGCTAACAAGGAATATCTTCTGGATTTTATGGAGGAATCATTCCCTGGACGTTACAGTGCCCATACCATCACCAACAAGAGCGTCAAGTCGGCCATTCAGTGTTTTGTGGAGAGTCGTGATATCGATATGATGTTCATGGTGGCCAAAAACCTGAATTTCATCCAACTCATCCTTTTTGATTCTCTTGTGGAGCAGATCAGTTTCCATACCAAGGTTCCCTTTTATGTAATCCATCAATAAGTAGGGAAGGTTGGCCCCTAACTTTTTATGACAAGTGATGGAAATCATAGTATGTAACAGCTCAGGTTTATAGTTTTATCACATATTAAGATTTGACAAGGATTTGAGCCATGATGAAGATAGTTTTGCCCACCGATTTTTCCGAAAACGCGTTCCATGCCATCAGCTATGCTGCGAGGTTGTTGGAGAACACCACCACTGTATTTTATTTGATGCATACCTATACCCCGCCCGTATACCGGGTAGACTATGCATTGGGTAGTCCCGGTCAAATGGGTCTTCCAGACGATTTTAGATATGCAGCCGAAGCACAGTTGGACAAGACCAGGGAGCGAATCAAAGAACAGTTTGATAATCCCAAACACACCTTTATCACCCATGCCGCTTTCAATACGTTGGAAGATGAGATCCGGCTTTTTTCCATGAAGGAGAATGTAGATTTGATCATCATGGGCACCCAAGGAGCAACCGGGGCAACAGAAATTCTTTTTGGATCCAATACGGTCCATGTACTGAAACGAACACAAATCCCTGTGCTTGCCATTCCTGCAGATTATGAATTCGAAGCGCCAGAAGAGATTTTGTTTCCGACTGACCTCGAAGTGGATTTTGACAAGGTGGATATAGCGTTTCTGTTGGAGTTTGCCAAACTATGGCACTCTAAAATCCATATCATGCACGTTGCCTTGCCGGAAGGTCTTACGGAAGAACAGGAGAACAATAGAGCTAAACTGGAAGGATTGTTGTTGGAGCACAATCATGCGTTTCACAATCTGCCTGATCAAGAATTGATCATGGCCATAAATTCTTTTCAAGAAGAAATTACTGCCGAAATCCTGGTCATGGTCAAAAATAAGCATACGTTCTTGGAACGTCTTTTTATGGAGCCCGTCATCAAAAATGTCGGACTGCACAGTACAATTCCTTTTTTGGTACTTCCCTATAACCTAAAAACCTGAGCCATGTTACAAGTTTTGGTCCCTACGGATTTTTCCAACAATTCATACAACGCCCTGTACTATGTGGCAAAATTGTTCAAAACCAAGGAATGCATTTTTCATTTGATAAATGTGTGTGGGGTACTGGGTAATGTTGACATCGAAACGGCACAAGTGGAATCGACCCAAGGGTTGGATGCCATGACCCATAGATTGGTTCGTGATGTTGGGAACAATACCAAGCATCATTTTGAAAAAGTGTCCTTGTGTCGTAATATGACCAAGGGAGTTGCGGACTATGCCAAAGAGCATCCTATAGATTTGATGGTCATTGGGAACAAGGCCAAAGAAGAGGGGGCAAACATCATGTTCGGTAACAATGCCATGCAATTGGTACGGGAGGTCAAACAATGCCCCGTACTCATTGTTCCCTTGGAAATTGATTTTAAAAATGTGGATAAGATGGCATTCATATCCAATTATGCCAATCCTATTGCGGAGGAAAACGTGAAGGCCCTTTTGTTTTTTTCCAATCTTGTGGATAGTTCCTTGGTGCCCATGAGCATTGAGGAAGGCAAGGGTACCGATGCCATGGCCAAGAACAAGGCGAAGTTTTTAAAGGCGGTGTCCAAGAATCTTTCAAAAGAGGTGGTGTTACCGGTGTTCGAAGACAAGGTCAGGACCATTTTGGAATTTGTGGAACTGTGGAACATCGATATGCTTTGTATGGTGTATTATCCCCATCATTTTTTCTTGGAATTTATTGGAAAAGGAATCATTAAGGATTTGAATACCAAGCTTTCCGTTCCCTTCCTGATCCTTCCTGACAGACCAAAGTGACCTATATCATGGTGCATTTTGGGAGTTCTGAGTAGCTTTAATCAAAAACCTAAAAGCCATGGACAAGCGAGTGTTGTTGCCCACAGATTATTCAAAAAATGCACTGAACGCCATCAGGTATGCCTTTGAACTTTATAAAGACGTTCGATGCGATTTTTATCTATTGAATGCATTCCATGTTTCTGGGTACAATCTGGATAGCATGCGGGTGCCCGAAGTTGGGGAGCCTTTATATGAGGCCGCCAAACAAGAAGCAGAGGATGGCATGGCCCATTTGATGGAACAACTGGAAATCCATCCTAAGAACGAGAAGCACACCTTGCACACTATCATCACGTTTAACAGTCTGTCCGAGGCTATTCGCAATGTGATAGAAAAAAAGGACATCAACATTATTGTGATGGGCACCAAAGGTGTAACGGATGCCAAGGCAAGGGTATTTGGTACCAATGCCGTCTCTGTAATGGAGCGGATAAAAAAATGTCCGGTAATCGCCGTACCAACGGACTATTCCTTGGAACCACCAAAGGAAATGGTCTTCCCGACCGATTATAAGACCCATTTTAAAAAACGTGAGCTCGATTACATGATCGAAATTGCAAAACTACACGGTGCCAAAATCAATGTGTTGCATATAGATAGGGACAAGGACGGTAAACTGAACAGGGAGGAAGAAGAAAACAAAAAACTGTTGCTGGACATTTTGGAAGGAACCGATTACGAAACACATTTTTTGTCCTCGGTAAAAGTGAGCAAGGGTATCAACCTGTTTGTGGAAAGCAAGGACTGTGACATGATTGTTTTCATGAACAGGAAACATTTGTTCTTCGGAAGCATCCTATCCAATCCGTTGGTCAAGGAAATAGGTTATGATCCCAAGGTGCCCATATTGGAACTGAATGATAATTGAAAATTAAGAAGATGAAAAAAGTTGGAATTTGGCTGGACAAGAAGGAAGCCATGGGAGTGGTATTGGAAGATGGAAAGGAAAAGTTTTTCAATATCGATTCCGAATTGGATTTTTTTAACCCGAAAGGAGGGTCGCGCTCCAAAACAAAATGGGGACCCCAGGACGTGGTCCAGGACAGTAAATATTTGGAAAGGGAAAAACACCAATTGAAAAACTATTTCGATACCATTGCCGAAAAAGTAGAGGATGCCGATCAATTGGCCATTTTCGGACCTGCTGAGGCTCCGGAAAAGTTCATGGCCGAACTGGAAGATAACTATCCCGAACTGGCCCAAAAGGTAACCGTCTCCGAAAAAACGGACAGTATCACCAAGAACCAGTTCAAGGCCATGGTAAAACAAACCTTTGGCATGGATGATCGATATCCGGAAAAATCCATTTAGAACCACCTAAATGATTAAAATCATTTCATAAGAACCGACCAAACCATACATTCATGGGAACCTTAGAATTTAAAACTATGGTTATGGTCAAGTTGGGTAAAATAGGGGAATTGCACAAAGAACTGCAAAATTGGAAATCTTACCTGCAGTTCATTGATGATGAAATGGTCTTCATCCAAAGGCTGTTGAACTCCTACATTTTTGAACCTAGAACCCCGAATCTTTTCGAGAGGTTGGAGGATTTCAAGCAGGAATTCCACGATTCCAAGATAGAAAAGAACCAATTGAAAAAGGCCATACTGGAACACGAGAAACATCTTGGAGGCCTGGTAGAATGCACTTCTGATGATTGTGATTCCCATTATTTTGAGAAACATCTCGAATTTAAGGACGCGATGAGTGCTTATATAGAGAGTTACCTCAAACTCAAGCACAAGGTGTACAGTTATGCGGGATCGGTACTTAAGCGAAAAAAACCACAGGATTGACATGCAGCGCAATGTTAAAAAGCATTGGCACATGATGTATAACACAGATTCATTAATCTAAAATTTTAATTATGTCACTGGTTAAATTAAACGGAAAGCGATTTCCATGGAATGAGAGCTTGATCGATTTTTTTAATCGAGACACTTTTATTGACGATGATTTTTTCAATCTGGAAAAATCCCTCCCATCAATGAACGTGAAGGAGCACGACGATGATTTTGAAATTGAGATTGCCGCCCCTGGGTTTGACAAGAAAGATTTCAACATCACCATGAAAGATGACGTTTTGGAAGTTTCTGCACAAAAAAGCAAGGAAGAAACCGAAAAAGACGAAGACTACACCCGAAGGGAGTTCAATTACAATTCGTTCACACGAACTATGCAGTTGCCCCATTCGGTAGATCAAAAAAAAGAAGTAAAGGCCACTTACAAAAATGGAATCTTGAAGCTCAATCTTCTTAAAATGGAAGAAGCCAAGGAAAAACCCAAAAAAGTAATTGAAGTGGTGTAAAGACGAACACGCGGCAAGTGGGTTTTCCATTTGCCGCATAAACCAAAAGCTATGAAGACAAAAATCCAAAAAGGGACCTTTAGAGAATGGCTTACGGCAGAAGAACTGCACGAAGAATCCAAAAAATGGTCTTCTGAATTAAAATTCGCCAAGGACGAGCAAAAATTCCTGAACAGTATGGTCAAGGACTATACATTGGACATTATCGATTCGGACATGTTCAACACCGTACAACCAGTAGTGGAAGCCATGAACAAATCCGAAAAAGAGTTGGTCGACCTATTCAAAAAAGTACAGTTGCATGAGAACCAACTTCAGATTATGGTAGATGATGTGAACCAGAATAGGATGGAAAATGCTTATCTGGATACCCATGCCGACCTTGAAAAGGAAATGGAACGCTATTTCATCAAATATCGTGAGGCCAAGAACAAAATATTCGATATCGTATCGCAAGTGATCAAAAGGAAAAAACAAAAAAGGTTATTGAATTAATAGCCTGTCTAGCAAGAAAATTATGAAAGTACTGGTTTACAGTGCCAAGGATTTTGAGATGGATAACCTCAAAAAGGCAAATGGAGAAAAGCATAAAATCAAATTCGTGCCCGAGGCTTTGGATGCCACAACGGCGGTCATGGCTGCGGGCTACGATGCCATTTCCATTTTTTCAAACGATGATGCCTCTTTGGTCGTACTCGAAATCTTGAAGGAACTTGGGGTCAAATACATTACCTTGAGGGCTACCGGTTACAATAATGTAAGTGTAAAATCCGCCAAGCGTATTGGGCTCAAGGTGGCCTATGCCCCGGAATATTCGCCCCACGCGATTGCGGAACATGCTGTAGGGCTTTTATTGGCCCTGAACCGTAAATTGGTATTGGCCCACGAGCAGGTAAACCAGTATAATTTTTCATTGGACAATTTGGTAGGGTTCGATTTAAATGGAAAAACCGTGGGCATTTATGGGACCGGAAAAATAGGTTCCATATTGGTAGGGGTCTTCCATGCCTTTGGATGCAAGGTTTTGGCCACGGACCTGAGAAGGAACCTCTATTTGGAAAACCATTATGACCTGGAATACCTTCCTTTGGAAGAAATGTGCAGAAGGGCAGATATTATAAGCATCAATGTTCCACTCACCTATGAGACCCATCATGCTATCAATGCTTCTGTGTTCAATGCGATGAGAAAAGGAACTTATCTGGTGAACACGGCCCGAGGTGGAATTGTCAAGACCGATGATCTGATCGAGGCACTTCAAAAGGGAATCCTTGGAGGTTATGCTACCGATGTATATGAAGGGGAACGAGGCATATTCTTTAAGGACAACAGTAAAAGGGGAATCGATGATCAAAAACTCAAGGATCTCATCGCCATGCCCAATGTGCTCCTAACGCCACACCAGGCTTTTGCCACCAAAGAAGCCTTGGAGAGGATTGCGGAAACCACGATTTATAATCTGGATTGTTGGGAAGAGGGCAGGAGCTGTAAAAATGAACTGGGCTACGAAACCTATGTCTCATAAAAGAGGGCTCAACAATTTGGCAAACCCCTCAATCAATTTATTGATCCATGGTCGTTGACTGAATTTACGATAGTCATTCAGTACTTTGGATTTGTCGCAGTCTTCCAAAAATTTCTGTTTCATCCTTTGACAAAGTGCCGAGTCATAAACAAAGGCCTGCGCCTCGTAATTCTGTTGAAGGCTACGGTTGTCCAAGTTGGCCGTTCCTATGCTGGCAATCTCGTCATCACAGAGCATCACTTTGCTGTGAAGAAAACCGTCCGCATGCAAGTAGACTTTTATACCCGCTTTTAGGTAAGATTCGTAATAAGCACGAACGCACCAGTCCACCAATTTAATATCCGTTGTGGAAGACATCAAAAGCCTCACATCAACACCACTCAATGCAGCGGTCATCAAACCCTGCAAAATGGCATGGTTGGGGATAATGTAGGGGTTTACGATATAGAGGTATTTTTCGGCACTGTTGATGATGGAAAAATAAACTTGTTCCATAACGTCAAAATCGTCGTCAGGGCCACTGGGCACAATTTGAAGGGGAGTTTGGGAATTGGAAACTTTTGCGACTTTAAAACTAGAGTTATCCACTTTTTCACCACTGGCCAAATACCAATCGGTGATGAAGATACTATTCAGGAAATCAACGGCTTCCCCCTCAATTTTTAAATGGGTATCATGCCATTTCCCCAAAGAGGGGTCGCCTTTAAGGTACTTGTCGGAAATGTTGATACCCCCCGTAAACCCAACCTTGTTGTCCACCACAATGATCTTACGGTGGTTCCGGTAGTTGAGGGCGGTCAGAAACCGGCCAAACCGGAAAGGGAGGAACTGTGCCGTTTCCACGCCGATTTCCTTTAGTTTTTTCAGGTACTTTTTGCTAAGGGAATAACTTCCAATGCCATCATATAAAAGTCGAATGGTGACATTTTCTTTGATTTTTCTCTTAAAGATATCCAGCAGCTTGTCCGCAAGCAATCCATCTTCATAAATGTAATACTGCAGATGAATATGTTCCTTGGCACCTTCCAGGGCTTCAAAAATACTTTCGAAAGTGATTTTTCCATCTTGTAACAGGCTGAGTTCATTGCTGCAGGTAACCGGGCATTTGACTGTTTTTTGAATGAGTTTGGTTATTTTTTGCTTATTGGAGGATATATCTGGTATGCAGTCTTTGTATGGTATTTCGTCCCTGTGGTTGAATGTATTCTTTAAGGAAAACATTTTGCTCTTTCTCCTGTTTCTACCGAACAAAAGATAGAGCAGAACACCACCGACTGGAATGGTAAAAATGGCCAACAGCCATGCCAGTGTCTTACTGGGCCTCACCCCGTTCAACAATAAGCTGACCACCATGATCAAGGCAATCAGGATGTATATTCCTATGAGAATGGGTATGAGCATCTATTTGGATGGGTTCATATATCAACAAAGATACACTACTTCCTATTTTGGGGTCATGATGGAAATCAGATACTTAAAATATTTGAACAATTGTTTTAATCATTTGTTCAATGTTTGATTTTGTTTTGTACTTTTGTGATGGAATACAGGAATTATGACAGAGAACAAACTGGATACGGAGGAAAAAATCAAGGCGGCTGCCGCAAAGTTGTTCACACAAAAAGGATATGCCGCGACCAAAACTAGGGATATTGCCGAGGAGGCAGGCATCAATCTTTCTTTATTGAACTATTACTTCCGAAGCAAGGAAAAACTGTTCAACCTGATCATGGGTGAAAAGATCCGTCAGTTTTTTGGAATTGTGGTCCCCGTCATCACGGATGCCAGTTTAGATCTTGAATTGAAGATTGAGCTCTTTGTGGAGAAATATATCGAAACCCTGACCCAAAACCCCGACCTGCCCATTTTTGTGTTGAACGAAATCCGCAATAATCCCAAACATTTTGTGGAGGAAATTGGGGCAAATAAGATTTTGATGAGTTCATCATTGATGAACCAGATCAGGGCAAAAAATCCAGAAATCAACCCAGTACATTTCATCATGAACCTTATGGGGATGTCTGTATTTCCCTTTTTGTCCAAGCCTGTTTTTATGGCTTCTCAAGTTATTGATGAAAAGAGCTTCAAAGCACTTATGGATGAACGTAGGAAACTGATACCCATTTGGATGAATGCCATATTGGGAAGTAAATAAATTTTTTTGTCTAAAAATTGGTCAAATGATTAAATCAAAATATCAATCATGAAACGTACAAGCTCACTGACCGTTTTACTGCTTTTGTTCGGCATTGTGGTGCAAGCACAATCCCTGGAAAGCCTCACCTTGAGAGAGAGCTACAACATGGCGCGGTCCAATTATCCCTTGATTCGGCAGCAAGGCCTGATACAATCGGCATCCGACTTTAACGTGGAAAACATTCTTAAGGGAAACCTACCACAGGTAAACCTTAATGCACAAGCCAGTTACCAGACCGAGGTCACCCGGTTGCCCATAGAGGTTCCCGGAATGGATGTGCCGGTTTTGGATAAGGACCAATACCAAGTGTATGCGGAGATCAATCAAAAATTGTTCGATGGGGGCAAAACCGAAAAGAAAGTCAAGGTTCAAGAAGCACTCCAAGATATTGAAGAGGGACAATTGGAAGTTCAATTGTATGACATTTATAAACGGGTAAGCCAATTGTATTTTGGCATTTTATTGGCCAAGGAACAAATATTGCAAAACGACCTGCAAGAAAAAGACATTCAGTTGGCCATGGACAGGGTACAGACCCGAATCCAAAATGGAGCTGCCATTGAGAGCGATCTTTTTACGCTAATGGCCAGTCAATTGTCCATCCATCAAAGGACAACGGAACTGATTTCCCTTAAAAAGGCTTACTATCAAATGCTATCCATCTTTGTTGGTAAGGAAGTGGATGAAGAAACTTTGTTGACCAGACCGCAAGAGACCATGGATATAGGTGGTATCAACCGGCTGGAAGTGGGCCTTTTTGACAAACAAATGTCCCTGCTCGATTTGCAATCCAGTCTTTTGAACACCAAGATTACCCCAAGCCTTTCCCTTTTCGGTAGGGCTGGATACGGAAAACCTGGCTTGAATATGCTCAGCAACGAATTCGATTCCTATTTTTTGGGAGGGGCACGTTTGCAATGGCCATTGTTTAATCTGTACACCAACAAAAAGGAGAAGGAAATCAACAAAATTGAAAAGGAAAAACTCCAGACCCAAAAGGAGACCTTTCTCTTCAACACCAAAATGGAATTGACCCAGCAGCATACCGAAATAGACAAGTTTCGAAAGCTTTTGGAAATGGACGATTCCATCATTGAGAGCTATGCCAAGGTGAAGGATGCCTCCCTGTTCAAATTGGATAATGGCACTATCGATGTGAACGATTACATCCGAGATGTGAATCAGGAAAGCCGGGCCATACAGAACAAACTGTTGCACGAGATTCAGTTGCTGATGAAGCTAGAAGAATTGAAAATAACCCAAGGAATTTAATTACCGATACCATGATGAGACGAATTCAAATATCAACTGCCGCGCTACTATTGTTGGCCATTTCCTGTTCCGATACGAATGGATTGTATGATGCTTCGGGCACTTTTGAGGCCACCGAGGTGAACATTGCTTCAGAAGCCAACGGTGTGATCAAGCAACTAGATCTTGAGGAAGGTCAAACCTTGGAAATTGGGGAGTATTTAGGTTATGTGGATAGTACCCAAGTGTATCTGCAAAAACAACAATTGGAGGCCCAGATCAAGGTATTGTTGAACAGGAGACCGGACATTGCGGTACAACTCTCTTCCTTGGAAGAACAATTAAGACAGGCCAAACGGGAGCAACAGCGTGTCCAGAATCTGGTTAACGGAAAAGCGGCTCCGCAAAAGGCCCTCGACGATGCCAATTCGCAAGTGGAGATTATTGAAAACCAGATAAAGGCCCAAAAATCAACGCTTTCCATAAGCACTTCAAGCCTGGTAAACGAAACCGAACCCTTGCAGGCACAGATACGCCAGTTGAACGACAAGCTGGAAAAATGCAAGATCATCAATAAGGTCAAGGGTACCGTTTTGACCAAGTTTGCCGAGGAAAATGAAACCACCGTTCAAGGAGCTCCCTTGTATAGTATTGCCAATTTAGAAACCCTTACTCTACGGGCTTACATTACGGGAGAATTGCTTCCGGAAGTAAAGATTGGTCAGCTGGTAAAGGTTTTGATCGATAGCGCTTCAGAAAATTATAAAACCTATGAGGGCACTGTGGAATGGGTAAGTGACAAGGCGGAGTTTACGCCCAAGACCATCCAGACCAAGGAGGAGCGAGCCAATTTGGTTTATGCGGTAAAAATTAAGGTGCCCAACGATGGTTACTTAAAAATTGGTATGTACGGAGAAGTGAAGTTCTAAAATGAAAGCCGTAATCGCCGAAAATATCAGTAAACATTATGACGGTAAACCCGCCGTGGAAAAGGTCTCTTTTGAGGTCAACGAAGGGGAAATCTTTGGTCTCATCGGTCCTGATGGGGCTGGAAAGACCAGCATTTTTCGAATATTGACGACCTTATTGTTGCCTGATGGTGGCTCGGCCCAAGTGCATCATTGGGATGTGGTCAAGGATTGGAGGGCCATCCGGAACGCCGTGGGTTACATGCCCGGTAAATTCAGTTTGTACCAAGATCTTACTGTGGAAGAAAACCTACATTTTTTTGCTACTGTGTTCAACACCACTATTCAGGAAAACTACCATTTAATAGAGGACATTTATGTGCAATTGGAACCCTTCAAGAACCGAAGGGCAGGGAAGCTTTCAGGCGGGATGAAGCAGAAACTGGCACTGTGCTGTGCCTTGATCCACAAGCCGAAAGTGTTGTTCCTGGATGAACCTACCACGGGTGTCGACCCCGTTTCCCGAAGGGAATTTTGGGAAATGCTCAAAAAACTGAAGCAACAGAATATCAGCATTGTGGTCTCCACACCTTATATGGATGAGGCTTCGATGTGTGATCGCATCGCCTTGATCCAATCGGGACGTATTTTGTCCATCGATACACCACAAGATTTGGTGAAAAATTATGGCAATCAACTTTTTAAGGTGAAAGCTAATGACCGTTACAGGCTTTTGGAAGTGTTGAAAACTGTACCCTCTACCAAAAGCTACGCCTTTGGGGAGTATGCCCATATTTCCGTAGAGAAAGGCCATCAAATGGATGCTTCGGAAATCGCCCAACATCTACAGCAAAATGGTTTGAGGGGAGTAGAGGTCGGAGAGGCCGAGGTGACCATCGAGGATTGTTTTATTAACCTGTTACATTGATTTTAGGATGGAAGAAGTAGTGATACAGGCTGATAAGCTCACCAAAAAGTTTGGTGATTTCACTGCCACGGATGCTATTACCTTTCAGGTAAGGAAAGGTGAGATCTTTGGTTTCCTGGGTGCCAATGGAGCAGGAAAGACCACGGCCATGAGAATGTTGTGTGGATTGTCGGTTCCAACATCAGGAGACGCAAAAGTGGCAGGGTTCGATATTTACAAAGAGACGGAATCCATCAAGAAAAATATTGGCTATATGAGCCAGAAATTTTCCCTGTACGAGGATTTGACCGTGGTGGAAAACATTCGATTTTTTGGGGGTATTTATGGGTTGAGCAATGAGCAGATCAAAAACAAAACCGAGGAACTGATCGAGCGTTTGGGACTTACTTCCGTCCGAAAGGAATTGGTAGTAGACCTTCCCTTGGGATGGAAGCAAAAGCTTTCATTTTCCATTGCGATCATCCATCAGCCTAAAATCGTTTTTTTGGATGAACCGACCGGGGGTGTGGATCCCTTGACCCGTCGCCAATTTTGGGAATTGATCTATGAGGCGGCCCACAATGGCATCACCGTTTTTGTGACCACACACTATATGGATGAAGCTGAATATTGCGATCGATTGTCCATCATGGTGGATGGAAAGATCAAGGCTTTGGACACACCAAAAAATCTAAAGATGCAGTTTGAAGCGGAATCCATGGACGAAGTGTTTTACAAATTGGCCCGGCAGGCCACTAGAGCAGAATAGAACAAGATGAAAAGACTGTTGGTTTTCATAAAAAAGGAATTTACCCACGTGCTCAGGGATAAAAAAACACTCCTGATATTGTTCGGTATGCCCATTGTACAAGTGCTCATTTTTGGATTTGTACTTTCCAATGAGGTGAAGAACACCGATCTTTTGGTGATCGATCAGGCCCAGGACAGTGCATCCAAAGAAATCATCTCCAAAGTGCAGGCGAGTGAGTATTTCGATATTGCATCGGTCACTTTTGATGTGCAGGATGTGGAAGCTTCCTTTAAAAAGGGAAAGAGCAAGGCCGCTTTGATCCTACCCAAGGATTTTGAGAAAAACCTGATGACCAAACATGTGGCTCAAGTGCAGATTTTGGCCGATGCCTCCGATCCCAACCATGCCACCACCATTGAAAATTACCTCACGGCCATCATTCGGGATTATACCAATTCCCTGAATGCCTCCATGCCCTACACTATTACTCCAGAGGTTCGTATGTTGTACAACCCGCAACTTAAAGGCGCACCCAATTTTGTGCCCGGGGTCATGGCCTTGATCTTGATGCTGGTCTGTGTGATGATGACGGCCATTTCCATTGTCCGAGAAAAGGAGATGGGCACCATGGAAGTGTTGTTGGTATCACCCTTCAAACCCATTATGGTGATTGTTTCCAAAGTAGTGCCCTATTTTATCCTTTCCATGCTGAACATCGTCTCCATCTTATTGTTGAGCGTTTATGTTCTGGGAGTACCCATCAAGGGAAATGTATTGTTGCTGTTTGCTGAGAGTGCCCTGTTTATATCGACCTGTCTTTCCTTGGGAATTTTTATTTCCATCAAAACGCAGACCCAACAGGTGGCCATGCTGATTTCGTTGATGGGGATGCTGTTGCCCACTGTTTTATTCAGCGGATTTATGTTCCCCATTGAAAATATGCCTTTTCCGCTTCGTATGATATCGAACATTGTTCCCGCCAAATGGTTTTATATCATTGTGAAGGATGTCATGATCAAGGGTCTGGGCTTTGCCGCGGTATGGAAAGAGAGTTTGATTTTGATGGGTATCACGGTGTTTTTCCTCGGAATCAGTATCAAGAACTTTAAAATTAGGCTGGCATGAGAACTATCAGGTTTTTGCTCTACAAAGAATTCAAACAGATTTTTAGGAACCGATCGATCGTAGCCCTGATCCTGTTCATGCCCGTTATGCAATTGCTCATTTTGCCCTGGGCCGCAGATTATGAAGTGAAGAACATCAATGTGGCTTTGGTGGACCAAGACCATTCCACCTATACACAAGAATTGATTTCTAAAATATCCGGTTCCAATTATTTCAATATTGTATCCACCGCCGCGTCGTACGATGAGGCCTATCGTTCCATTGAATCCGATGCCGCGGATTTGGTCCTTCTGATTCCGCCCAATTTTAAAAGGGATTTGGTGAAGAATAAAACACAGAAACTGTTTTTGGCCGTTAATGCTATCAATGGTACCAAAGCCAATTTGGGAGCGGCCTATATGCAAGAGGTCATCAAAGAATACAATGGAAAGTTACAAACGGAAATTCATTCCGTTGGAAGGAACTCGACACCCCACAGGGCCGAGGTGACTTTTTCCAACTGGTACAATCCCCATTTGAGTTATAAGGTATTCATGGTTCCCGGAATCTTGGCGATTTTGGTGACCATGGTAGGTGGATTTCTATCCGCATTGAACATTGTGAAGGAAAAAGAAGTGGGTACCATAGAACAGGTGAACGTGACCCCGATCAAGAAACACCATTTTATTCTGGGAAAAATGATACCCTTTTGGGTTTTGGGGAATGTGGTCTTTACTTTGGGCTTGATTGTCTCTTGGGTCATTTACGGTATTGTTCCCGTGGGAAGTCTGTTGTTGCTGTATGGTTTCATCGCGGTGTATTTGTTGGCCGTTTTGGGCTTCGGATTATTGATTTCTACCTATAGCGAAACCCAGCAACAGGCTATGTTCGTCATGTACTTTTTTATGATGGTATTTATTCTGATGGGCGGGCTTTTTACTCCCATTGAAAGTATGCCCGAGTGGGCCCAGGAGACCATCAAAATAAATCCATTGAGTTATTTGATCAGGGTGTTGCGGATGATCGTTTTGAAGGGAAGTACTTTTTCTGATATCGTTCCCCATTTGCTGACCATTGCCCTTTTTGCCATCGGACTCAATGGTTGGGCCATGTTGAATTACAAAAAGACCAACTGATTATTTTCTAGCAGGGAGATTTGCCCAAACCCCAGGTTTTCATTTTACATTTGTTTGCCATACCAATTGAAAACAGATGAGAGCTATTGTTTATGAAAAGTTTCAAGGTCCCATTACCTTACAAAATGTGGTTGATCCCACTCCAAAAAGTCATGGTGTGGTGGTAAAAGTAACCGCAACGGGGCTATGCCGAAGCGATTGGCATGGTTGGATGGGTCACGATGCCGATATTGAATTGCCCCATGTGCCGGGTCATGAGTTGGCGGGCATTGTTGTCGAAGTCGGAAAAGATGTCAAAAACTTCAAAGTGGGGGATAGGGTGACCGTTCCCTTTGTCTGTGGATGTGGTACCTGCCCCGAATGCCATTCAGGGAACCATCAGGTATGTGATAATCAAACCCAACCAGGATTCACCCACTGGGGATCTTTTGCAGAGTATGTTACTCTTGATCATGCGGACATCAATTTGGTTAAACTTCCAGAGGAGATCGCTGATATTACAGCTGCCATTTTGGGTTGTAGGTTTGTCACTTCTTTCAGGGCTGTGGTAGATCAAGGGAAAGTGCAAGGAGGGCAGTTTGTGGCCATTCATGGTTGTGGGGGTGTAGGTCTTTCCGCTATTATGATCGCCAATGCCTTGGGAGCACAGGTCATCGCCGTTGACATCAATGATGAAACCTTGAAGTTGGCTACCGCATTGGGAGCGACCAAAACGGTGAATGCATCCAAATCTAGCAATGTGGTGGAAGAAGTGAGGGAGCTGACCCATGGAGGAGCACATGTGTCCTTGGATGCCTTGGGAAGCCAAGCGACCTGTTTCAATTCCGTTGCCAACCTCAGAAAAAGAGGAAAACATATTCAGGTAGGTTTGATGACGGGAGACCATCAGCACCCAAAAGTACCCATGGACAAAGTTTTGGCCAATGAACTGGAAATTCTAGGCAGTCATGGTATGCAGGCCTTTCGTTATTCGGCCATGCTCGAAATGATCAAAGAGGGCAAGCTCCAACCCGAAAAGTTGGTGGAACGCACCATTTCCTTGGAGAATATTATTGTGGAATTGCCTAATATGGACAAGTTTACGAGCAAGGGCGTTTTGGTAGTGGATTCCTTTTAAATTCTAGAGAATCATTAAAATGAAAAACCCTTCTTTAGAAGGGCTTTAGTTATTATTTGAAATCGTTGACATTCTCACCAAGGTCATAAACCGGTACTTTGTCCACCAATTTCTCCAAGATACTACTTCCTGCAGTACTTCGGTAACCACCGGCACAATGAACTATCAAAGGTTTGTCCATAGGTATTTGGTCCACGGATTTTCGGAGATCATTCAATGGAATGTTGATGGCTTGTTCAAAAAACTTCCCTTCTTCCACCTCGCTTTGGTTGCGAATATCCACAATGGTATAGCCATCTTTATTTTTCTTGAAATCGCTTAAATCCAATTTATTGCTTTGAACCATCTGGGATTCATCCATGGTCAAAACCAGTTTCACCTGTTTTTCGTATCCAATTTTGGCCACGCGTTCCAAGATCATATCCAAATCCTCGGGCTTATCGATTACTATACTGAAGGGTTCACTGGGTTCCACAATGGATCCCAACCAGGTTTCGAACTTCGAGTTTTCAGAAACAGCCATTACATTGATACTTCCGGGCAAGTGTCCTTTTTTGAATACTACTTCATCACGTACGTCAATGATCAATCCTTCCGCAGTGGTATTAAGTTTGAAGGGAACCTTCGCAACAGACGTCCTTAGGTTTTCCGGACCTCTGCGATTGGTGTCCACATCAAATCCAAAATAGGATGGAATAAAAGGCTGACTGTCCAAAAGGGTTCCCACAAATGCTTCCTTGGATTGTGGTTTAAAGGCCCAGTTTCCCATTCTTTCATTTCCCAGGGTGCTGCTGTTGTCCGAGCTCAGATTTTTTCCGCAGAGAGATCCAGCTCCGTGGGCAGGGTAAACCAGGGCGCCATCAGGCAAATCCTTGAACTTGTTTTGGATGGTATCGTACATCATTTCGGCCAATTCTTGACGCTTTGCAGTCATGTTCCCTGCTTTTTCCCTCAAATCGGGCCGTCCCACATCACCAATAAAGAGCGTATCGCCTGTAAACAATGCCATCTTGCCAGCTTGTTCGGCAACAACAGTGATGCTGTCAGGGGAGTGACCTGGTGTGTTCAGAGCAGAAATGGTAATGTCGCCAAGCTTTATACTGTCCCCTTCATCAAAAGGATGGTATTCATAATCGGCACCCAGCATTTTACTATGATAGATAACAGCTCCCGTTTCTTGATGGATTTGCAAATGGGAGCTTACGAAATCCGCATGGGGATGTGTCTCGATGACTGCCACAATTTTCGCCTCATGCTCTTGTGCAAAGGCATAGTACTGCATCGGGTTTCTTTCAGGGTCGATGACCGCCATTTCACCGTTGCTGACAATGGCATAGGAATAATGGGCCAGAGGTTTGTATTCAAATTGTTTTATTTCCATAAGCTTTTTGGTTTAAAGGGCTCCTTGCATGCAAGGAGCCCCTATTCAACAAATCTTAAAGTTCTTTTTTGGCCAGGTACCAATCCACTTTTTCAAGGGAATCATCTGCAATACGGGCATTCAACTCATCCAAAGTTTTGGGAGGCCCAACGATGACCTTGTCTCCTTTTTTCCAATCCAATGGCATGGCAACTTTGTATTTGTCCGAAGTTTGAAGTGCTTCCAATGACCTTAGGATTTCGTCCATGTTACGTCCCACGTTCAAGGGATAGTACATCACCAAGCGTACCTTTTTTGCTGGGTCGATGAAGAACACGGCCCTTACCGCAGCAGTCATGCTTTCATTCGGCTGAAGCATTCCATAAAGCTTGGCCACCTTCATATCCAAATCGGCAATAATGGGGAAATCAAAATACACCCCGGTGTTTTGCCTTACGTTCTGCACCCATCCCAAGTGGGCATGGATACTGTCGATACTAAGGCCCAACAGTTCGGTGTTCAATGCATCGAATTCCTCTTTGCGGGTGGCAAAACCACTCATCTCCGTGGTACATACCGGAGTAAAGTCGGCAGGGTGGGAGAACATGACTACCCATTTATCCTTGGCAAATTCTGAGAACTTGATCTTTCCTTTTGTGGTTACAGCTTCAAAGTCTGGGGCGGTATCCCCGATTCGTGGCATCTGATAAGCTTTTTCGGTTTCTAGATAAGCGTTTTCCATAATAGTATAAGATAAATTTATTGTTTTTTAATTTTTGATAAAATTACCTTATAAAAATAGACCTACCAGTAACCAAGGTTACACAGCTCTCTTTTAACATGGGTTTAACGATGATGTGATCATCCATCACTGAATATGAAATCCACCGCCATTTGTGCATGAAGGTCGGTAGTGGCTAGAGTGGAAATATCAATATCGTTGGATTTAATCAATAAGGGCAGTTCGGTACACCCTAATATGATGCCCTCTGCACCTTTCTTTTGTAAGAGATGGATCTGCTCCAAAAAAAAGGCTTTGGCTTCTTCTGAAAAAACACCTTGGGTCAATTCTTTGGAAACATAATGGTGTGCTTGGGGAATGGCTTCTTCTTCAGGTATGATCGTTTCAATCCCATAATTTTTCTTCAGCACTTTTGGAATGAAATCCCCGGTCATGGTGGGTTTGTTTCCCAATAGACCCAATTTCTTCAGCCCCAAGCGTTGTGCTTCCGTTCCCGTGGCTTTAGCTATGTGCAAAATGGGGATTTCGATTTTCGGTTGTACAAAGTCATAGACCATATGGGGAGTGTTGGCGCAGATGACTATGGCCTGCGCCCCTGCATTTTGAAGTTTTAGGGATGTTTCCAAATATTTTGCGTTGATCTTTTCCTTGTTCTGTTCCCGCATCAGTTCAATATTGATACTATGGATGATCAAAGGAGGGTTGGCCTGCTCGCCAATAATTTTGGCCGCCATTTGGTTGATCAATTTATAATATTCAATGGTGGAGTGCCAGGAAGTACCCCCTATCATTCCCAATGTTTTCATGTTTTAAGGATATGTTCAAAAAAATACATCGATTCCGTAACAAATTACATAAAATCACAACAAATAAAATGATCAAACTCATTGCGTGATGAGGATTGCATGATATAGGTGGTTTTTTAACAATGGGAAATGTTAAAAATAAGGTGCCTGATTTTGTTTGGTCAATAAATCAAGGTAGTCGTTCAGGGATATTAGGCTGTCGTTGGGGGATTTTAGGTTAAAATTAACATAAAACAAGAACGGCTCTACTTATTTTTAGAGACCCTTGAAAAAAGGTTCGGAATGTGGCCATACTACTTTCCGTTTCATTGATCAAAAAACAGTAAAATCAGATAACCGAAACATATGAAAAGAAGAAGTTTTGTACAGTATGCCGGTTTGGGAACGGGGGCACTGATGATGCCTTCATTGCTTTTGGGGAACAATATTCCCGCAGAGGCCCTTCTTGAACCCGGTATGGATGTCGTGCTCAAAAAGAAAATGGCCGATGTGGCCTTGAACACAGCCAAATCCTTGGGCGCCACCTATGCCGATGCAAGGATTGGAAGGTACTTGAACCAGTACGTATTCACCCGTGAGGACAAGGTCCAAAATGTGGTGAACACGGAATCCTTCGGGATTGGAATCCGTGTGATTGCCAACGGCACCTGGGGATTTGCCTCCACCAACGCGGTTACCGAAGATGGCATTAAAAAGGCTACCGAACAAGCTGTGGCCATAGCCAAGGCCAACTCCAAGATTCAAAAGGAACCAGTAGTTTTGGCTCCTGTTGAAGCTTACGGAGAGGTTTCTTGGAAGACACCCGTTCAAAAAGATTTCAAGGAAGTGCCGATTTCCGATAAGGTAGACCTGTTGCTGAGTGCCAACGCGGCCGCCATTGAGAATGGTGCCAACTTTGTGAACTCTGCCCTTTTCATGGTAAACGAACAAAAATATTTTGCCTCTACCGACGGTTCCTACATTGATCAAGATGTACACCGTATTTGGCCCACGTTCAACGTAACCGCCATTGATCGTGCCGCAGGGAAATTCAGGACCCGTCAGGCCATGAGCGCCCCAATGGGTATGGGTTATGAGTATATGGATGGATTGGAGTCCGAAAAATTGAACGGCCCCATGGGCATTAAACTGTATCGCAATAGCTACGACATCGTGGAAGACGCCACTATGGCCGCTAAACAAGCTAAAGATAAACTCACAGCCAAGTCTGTGGAAGCGGGTAAATATGATTTGGTGTTGGAACCCAACCACCTCGGTCTTACCATTCACGAATCCGTAGGTCACCCCTTGGAGTTGGATAGGGTTTTGGGCTATGAGGCGAACTATGCAGGAACCAGTTTTGCCACATTGGACAAATGGGAATCCAAAAATTTCAAATACGGAAGTGATGTGGTCAACATCGTGGCCGATAAGACCCAAGTAGGTTCTTTGGGAGCTGTGGGTTATGATGATGAAGGTGTGAAAACCAAGAAATGGGATCTGATCCGAAATGGTGTTTTGGTGAATTACGAAGCCATCAGGGACCAAGTCCATGTGATAGGCCAAAACGAATCCCACGGTTGTTGCTATGCGCAAAGCTGGGAAGATGTACAGTTCCAACGTATGCCCAATGTTTCCTTGGAGCCTGGTAAGGAAAAATATTCTTTGCAGGACATGATCAAGGATGTGGAAAAAGGAATCTACATTCTTGGAAGGGGATCCTATTCCATTGACCAACAGCGATATAATTTCCAGTTTGGTGGAACCATGTTCTACGAGATTAAAAATGGGGAAGTTATAGGTATGCTGGAAGATGTGGCCTACCAATCCAACACCCAGGAGTTCTGGAATTCTTGTGTGAAGATTTGCGATAAGGATGATTACAGGTTGTTCGGTTCCTTCTTCGATGGTAAGGGGCAACCTTCCCAAGTCAGTGCGGTTTCCCACGGAAGCTCCACGGCAAGGTTCAATGGAGTTAATGTGATCAATACAGGTAGGACCATTTAAGGTTTTCCATTTAAATAGTAAGATAATGGCTATATATACAGAAGAAGAAGCAAAAAAGATTTTGGAGAAAGCATTGAGCTTTTCCAAGGCCGATGCCTGTGAAATAAACCTTAGTGGCACAAACAGTGGTAATATCAGATATGCCAGAAATACGGTATCCACGGCCGGACATCAGTCCAGTCAGAGTTTGGTGGTACAGTCCAGTTTTGGTAAAAAGGTAGGCACCGCTACCATAGACGAGTTCGATGATGCCTCTTTGGAAAAAGTGGTGCGTAGAGCCGAGGAATTGGCAAATTTATCACCCGAAAACCCTGAGTTCATGCCGCCTTTGGGCCCTCAGAAGTACGATGAATCCATTACTTTCGTTGAGGCTACGGCCAACATCACCCCAGAATATAGGGCAGATGTGGCCAGCAAGAGCATTGTTCCCGCAGCTGCAAAAGATGTGACCGCAGCAGGATTTTTGAATGATGGGGCACGTTTCTCCGCTATGATCAATTCCAACGGATTGTTTGCCTATAACAAATCCACCAATGTGGATTTTACAGTGACCATGCGTACCAACGATGGCACCGGATCAGGATGGGTGACCAGGGATTATAACGATATTACCAAATTTGATGCGGACGAGGCATCCAAAGTAGCAATCGATAAAGCAGTATTGTCCAGGGAAGCCAAAGCGATTGAGCCCGGAAAATATACGGTGATTCTGGAACCCGCAGCGGCATCGGATTTGTTGAGGAATATGATATTTTCCTTTAATGCAAGGTCTGCGGATGAAGGTAGAAGTTTTATGTCGGCTCCCGATGGTGGGAATAAATTAGGTCAAAAAATTGTGGATGAACGGGTGAACCTTTGGTCCGATCCCTTGAATCCTGATGTGCCCACCTCCACTTGGAACGGTGAGGGAATGCCCTTGAAGAAGACGAATTGGATTGAAAATGGTGTGGTCAAGAACCTGGCCTATGATCGCTATTGGGCGGAACAAAAAGGTGTTGATCCTGTTCCGTTCCCCAGCAATGGTATCATGGAAGGAGGCGATGAAAGTTTGGAAGATATGATTGCAGGAACCAAAAAAGGAATCTTGGTGACCCGTTTTTGGTACATCCGTAGTGTAGATCCCCAAACCTTGCTCTACACAGGATTGACCCGTGACGGAACTTTTTATATTGAAAACGGAAAGATCAAACATCCGATCAAAAACTTCAGGTTCAACGAAAGTCCGATCATCATGCTCAACAACCTCGAGTCATTGGGGAAACAAGTCCGTGTAGACGGTAACCTGATTCCTTATATGAAGATTCGAGACTTTACGTTCACCAGTCTCTCGGACGCCGTGTAAAAATTCGAACAAAGACAAACTGGTGGTTGAGGTGCTCCGAAACCGCCAGTTTTTATTTTAGCCTACTACCTTTATGGCATTGGACAACGAATTCTTTTTCACCCGTTTGCAATACGAATCCGGCGATTGGGACGTGGACCAGCGCATGCCCTCCAATTTGTTGAATTCGTTGGTCGAGTATACGACCTTGAAAGTGGATACCCAAGAAAAGATCATCACTTTGGCGAGCGACGATATTTTCAAAAGTCCCTTTTGCTATATCTCGGGGCATAAGTTGGTCCAGTTCACCAAAAAGGAAAGGGAGAATTTTGAGAAATACGTCCGCAATGGCGGATTTGTTTTTGCTGATGATTGCAACCACGACATCGATGGGCTTTTTGCCAAATCCTTTGAACGGCAGATGGAAGAGATCTTTGGACCGGGTCAGCTGCAAAAAATCCCGAACGATCATGAGATCTATTCCATTTTTTTTGAGTTCGAGGACGGTCCGCCCACCACTTCCCAAGAACTGAATGGTTGGGGGGATGACCTGGTGCACGATTACCTCAAGGCCATCATCATCAATGGGCGCATTGGGGTGCTCTACAGCAACAAGGATTATGGTTGCGAATGGGATTACGATTTTAGGAACAAACGATGGTATAAAATTGACAATACCCGTTTTGCGGTGAATATTGTCCTTTATGCCCTAACCTCTTAACGATACTAACTTGGACAAAGAACTACAACAAATTGCGAGCGAGGTGGAGGGGCTCTCCGATAAGCTCAAGGCGCTCAAAAAAGAAATAGGCAAGGTGATCATCGGGCAGGAAGAAACCGTGTCCCAATTGCTTATTACCTTTTTGGCCGGCGGTCATGCCCTTTTGGAAGGCGTACCCGGACTTGCCAAGACCTTGATGATACGTACCCTCGCCAATGCCATCGATTTAAAATTCAAACGGATACAGTTTACGCCCGATTTGATGCCTTCTGATATTATCGGAACCGAAATATTGGAGGAAGACCATACCACGGGTAAAAAATTCTTCAAGTTTAACAAGGGTCCCATTTTCTCCAATATCATTTTGGCGGATGAGATCAACAGGACCCCACCTAAGACACAGGCGGCCCTCTTGGAAGCCATGCAGGAATTTGAAGTGACCTATGGGGACAAGACCTATCCTTTGGATAGACCCTTTTTCATTTTGGCGACCCAAAACCCGATTGAACAATCCGGAACTTTTGTATTGCCCGAAGCGCAACAGGATCGATTCTTGCTGTACATCAAAATTGGGTACCCCACAGACAAAGATGAAACAGCCATTTTGAAGGCGACCACAGGAACCAAAAAGGCGCAATTGAACAAAGTGATTACTGGTGACGATATTGTGCGATTGCAGCAATTGGTACGAGAGGTTTCCATAAGCGACGGACTTATTCAATATGTGAGTGATGTGATTCGCGCCACGAGACCCGATACCACTGCTGTGGATTACGTAAAACAATGGGTGGATTGGGGGGCAGGTCCCCGTGCAGGACAGGCCATGATCTTGACGGCCAAGGCCAATGCCCTTTTGGAAGGACGCTTGGCGGTCTTTTTGGAGGACCTTAAAACGGTGGCATTGCCCGTGTTACGACATCGAGTTTTGGTCAATTTTAGGGCCGAGGCCGAAAATATCACATCCGATGCAGTGACCCAGCACATTTTGGATGCCATCAAACTAAAGGATGGAAAATAGGGATTTTTCAAATAGAAGGTGATAACCAAATTGAAGTTGATTTAACAAAAAAAAATTGAGGAATAAGCTTGAAGTAATATTAATCAGAGAGCCTATTGACTTTAAATCAAGGTTTTTAAAGTCGTTGAATTCTCCGCGGGTATATGTTATCATAGGTTGTTTGATTGTTTTGTCAATCAACCTTCCTTATCTATGGTTATTTACAATTCTTCTTTATTTGACATTTGTTCTCATGAATTACAATGCCATGAGTCAATATTTAACTAATATTAAATTGGTCAACAACAATTTTGAAATTTCCTATTTAAACTTTGACAATAAGGAAATTTCAATTCAAGTGCCCCTAAATGAATTAACCGTAGACTATTACGGAAATGGTATTGGAATTTCTTCACTTATTGGTCACTGTATTAAAATTGAACAGCGTGGGAAAACCAAAGTAAAGCAATATTCAACCAAAGGCTGGACAAATCAAGATTTAAAAGAAACGGTTAAAAAACTTAGAGAGATTAAAAAGCAATATTAAATGGCCACGAGGGACTACCACGATCTATTAAAACCAGAGATCATCAATACGGTGTCGGGACTTTCCCTGATATCCCGTATTGTGGTGGAAGGCTATTTGTCCGGGCTGCACCGGAGCAAGAGCGTGGGTCCTGGTATGGAGTTTAGTCAATACCGCGGTTATGAACCCGGTGACGACCTAAGATTGCTGGACTGGAAAATGTTGGCACGCTCGGGAAGGTATTACATCAAACAATCCGAAGTGGAAAGTCAGGTTGTGGTCAAATTCATTGTGGATGCCAGTGCCTCCATGGAACATACTGAAAATGGGGTCTCTAAGCTAGAATTTGCTAGGATTTTGGTGGCCTGTTTGTCGCATTTGGCCCAAAAACAAGGGGATGCCGTTGGATTGTTTGCCTTGAACCAAGATGACTTTGTGAGCATCTATCCGAAGGCTGACCAAAAACATTACAACCGAATGTTGTTGGAACTTCTTCAAATTTCTTCCAAAGGAAAATGGCCGGAACTTTCCGTGGCGGCAAAACGAATACACAACAGGGGCACCAAGGAATTGGTTTTCTTCTTGACCGATATGTATGAGGAAACTACGGAACTATCGGATTTTGTCAAGAGCTTGAAAACGGCTAACAACGAGGTGGTGGTCATCCAGATCATGGCGGGAAACGAAATGGATTTTGATTTTAAAAAGTCCGTCACTTTTGAAGATTTGGAAACCGGGGCCAAGGTCAAGGTGGATATCAACAAAGCCAAAGCAGCTTATTTGAAGGCTTTGGAGGATAAAATTGCCCGCACCAAGGAAAGATTGCTTTCCCAAGGCATTAGCCATTATGTATTTCGCATGGATGCCCATTTGGGAGATGCCCTGCAATTGTTTTTAAAAGAACGTATACGACTCAATTAATGGTTTTGACGCATCCGACATATTTGTGGGCTTTATTGGGACTTTTGGTTCCCCTGGCCATTCATTTGTGGAGTAAAAAGGAGGCAAAGACCATTAAAATTGGGAGTGTTCAATTGTTGGACGAATCCAATTCCAGACAATCCAGCAGCATTCAACTGAACGAATGGTTGTTGCTGTTGCTTCGGATGCTGATTTTGGCATTGGTCTTACTGTTGATGGCTGGCCCGCAATGGCGCATCCAACACAATAAAAAGCAGATTACCTATTTGGTGGAGCCTTCTTTGGCCAATTATTCCTCGTTGATGGGTTTACTGGATAGTTTAAGCGAATCATCCCAAGTTTTGCTCCTAAAACAAGGGTTTCCGGAATGGGAACAGGATTTTGAGTTACCATCGGAACCTATGGTTCCGCAATATTGGCAGTTGGTACAAAGAATGGATTCTTTGGCTTCGGACAGTATCGTGGTTTTCACCAGGGCATATGTGGAAGGTGTAAAATCCATGAGGCCCAAAACGCGCAAAAAAATCCATTGGGTAGTAATGGAGTCCGATACCCTTTTTGAAAAGCCACTCTTGGCCTATCAAAGAGAAAAGGATATGGAATTGGTTTCATTGCAAGGAAACGGACAAACCACCTATTTCAAAAAGCAAACACTATCCGATGGATTTTCCCATGCAGGTGATAGTTTGAAATTAGAGGTTGATGGGAATATGCAAACTGTACCCTTAGTAGATTTGGATACGGTTCATGTCAACATCATGGCGGATACGGAATTCGAGACGGATCGGCAATATCTGGAAGCTTCCTTTCGTGCGCTTTCGAAGTTTTTGGATCGAAAAATTCAGGTCCAAAGCGTTGATGCTGATGTTGAAAATGAAGTCGGATTGAACATTTGGCTTCGTAAGAAAAAGTGGGAGCCCAAACCGGGAAAATGGTTAGTATTCAAAGAAGATATATTGTCCAATACATTGATTAAGGAAAGCGGCCAATCCAATGTGTATTGGCTCACTTCAACATTGAATACGGAGAACACCACCCAAAAACATTTTACGGAGCAATTGCTACGCCTTTTGGATTTGGATGCGGCCGTAACACCATTGGTAACCCAATATGATCAGCGCCAAATGGACGTTGCCGAACTAAAGCCCAACTATGTTGGAGAACCCAAGAAAAAGGAAAGGACTACACTACTGGATGTATCCCAATGGGTGTTTTGGATACTGGTGATTTTTATGGTCGTGGAACGTGTAACCGCATATGTAAAAAGGCAATGATGGGGGATAAGCGATTGAACGACTTTAAAAGGCGATGGCAACTGGTGCAGTACACGGAATGTGTGTTGTATGCTGTAGGTGTTGCCGGTCTTTCCTATTTGGCGAGCCAAAGTTTCTATCTTGGGATTTTAGGTTTTGTAGTGGGCATGGCAGTAGCTTTATTGCTTTTCAAGCCTTGGAAATTGTCTTCGGAACAAACGGTTGCCTATGTGGATGCCCATGTGCCGGAAGCTGGTTATAGTAGTGCCCTGTTGCTGATGTCACCATCCGAACTTTCCAATCTATCCAAGTTGCAACGCTATCGAGTGGCAACACAATTGGATGCCGTCATTGCCAAATTGAAACCTCCGCATCAGTTACCCATGGCGGCCATGGTGATGTTCGGGTTGATCATGATCGGACTGGCCACCCAGTTTATGCTGAAGGAATTTCAACCAAAAGATCAAACACCTTCAACTCCTCAAAGCATACAATTTGCTCCTTTGGATTCCGTGGAAACCAATGCAGCAATCCCCAAACTGAGTTCGACAAAGATTACCATTCATCAACCTGATTATACGGGAATCGCCAATGTAAGTACGGAGAACCCGAATATTAGCGCCGTAACTGGTGCTGTGATTTCGTGGCAATTGGAATTTGACGGGGAAGTTTCCAACGTTCGCATGGACAGGATGGGAGAAATATTTACCCTGAGCCAAAAGAATGGAGGTTTTAATCTTTCCCAAACATTGGAAACATCAGGGTTTTATAGTTTTTCTTTTGAGGACGCAAACGGAAACAAATTTGTGACCGATCTGTATTCCTTGGAAGCGATTGAAGATCAAACTCCCTTGGTTGAAATCGATGGGTTGGACCAATACAGTTATTTTGAATTTGATGATGCCAAGCAATTACCCTTGAATACCAAGGTTTCGGACGATTTTGGAATCAATGATGCTTACATTGTGGCCACGGTGAGCAAAGGTTCAGGGGAATCGGTCAAGTTTCGTGAGGAGACCATTCGTTTTGACGGTACACTTTCCAAAGGAGAAAAACAATTGCAACTGAAAAAGCTTTTAGATCTGGACAAACTGAAAATGGATCCAGGGGATGAGCTTTACTTTTATGTGGAGGCTAAGGACAATAAAATTCCGACTCCCAATATTTCGAGAAGTGAGACATACTTTGCTGTTATTCGCGACACCATTACCGATGATTTTGCTGTGGAAAGCACTTTGGGTGTAGATCAAATGCCCGATTATTTTAGAAGTCAGCGGCAGTTGATTATCGATACCGAAAAATTGATCAAGGACCGGCCCAGCCTTTCTGAAAAGGATTTTAAGTTCAAGAGCAATGAACTGGGCTTTGACCAAAAATCTCTTCGTTTAAAATACGGTCAGTTCATGGGTGATGAAACGGAATTACAGGCCGCCCCGGGTCAGGTGAGTTCCGTTGAAAGCGAACACGAGGAAGAGGAAGGCGAAGAAAAAGATCTTTTGGATGCCTATAGCCATAAACACGATAGCGACAACGAACACAATCTGGTCGAAGAACATGAAGGGCATAATGAAGAAGGAGGAGAGGAAGACCCTTTGCACGATTACCTCCATAACCATGATGACCCAGAGGAATCCACCTTGTTCGAAAAATCATTGAAAGCAAAGCTCAGGGATGCCCTGAGCATTATGTGGGATGCGGAACTGTACCTCAGATTGTACCAGCCGGAGAAATCGTTACCGTATCAGTACAAGGCCTTAAAGATCATTCAAGAAATCAAGAACAGTGCCCGTATCTATGTGCACCGAATAGGCTTTGACCCACCGCCTATCAAGGAAGAAAAAAGACTTACGGGAGATATTGAAGCCATTTCCAACTATGACAAAAAACAAGAGTTTGAGTACCAGATGTCCTTTGCTTCTTCCCGAAAGGCTATAGCAAGATTGGAGCAGCTGATCAAAGGCACTGAGTTTACGGAATCGGATAGGGACCTCTTTCAAAATGCAGGTAACGAATTGGCCAAAAAAGCCGTTGAAGAACCAGTGAAATATTTAAAAGTGCTTCAAGGGCTGCGAGATTTGGACAAGTCCACCAACCGAACAAAGGAGCATTATGCTACCGTTCAAAAAAGCTTGCTTTCTGTGTTGCCTCAGGTTGAAAACAACCCAGGGAAGGGAAACCAGTATGAGGATGAAATCAATAGGTTATTCATAAACGAATTGGGTAAGAATGATTGATGGACTGACCCTATTGAACCCAAAATTTCTGTGGCCCATAGTTTTGGGCTTGGCTGTCTTATGGACCATTTTTATTTGGAAAGAATGGTCACAAAGAAGAGAAAGAAGATTTTGGATTAAAATCATATTGGCCTTTATCGGGCTATCTTGCTTGGCCTTGATCATTTTGAAACCAGCCCTTCCAAAAGAGCAAGCCAAAGGTAGGGGTGTTGTATTGACAGAAGGATTCCGATCAACTCAACTGGATAGCTTAAAATCGAAATACAAGCGCATTCCAGTAGAACAATATGTACCCGGAAAAATGATGACGGTCACGGATGAAGCCGATTCGCTGTTCCTCTTGGGAAATGGATTGAAACCCTTCGATTTTTGGCAATTACAGGGTGAGTCCATAACGTTTTTAGGAGCAGATGAAACAAAAGGTTGGTCGGAGATCCAGCATGATAGCCCTATCAATTTGGGTGATGGCTTTCAGGTGATGGCCAAATATGTTCAACCTGAAAAAAATCATTGGGCCGTGCTGTTGGACAATGGGGGCAATCCTTTGGATTCCGTACTTTTTGAAGATAGTACATATACGAAAGTGACATTGAATACAAGGCCCAAGGCCGGCGGCAGATTTGAATATGCCTTAGTGGAAAAAGACTCAAGTGGGGCGATGGTGTCGATAGAACCTTTGCCAGTAGAAATTGAGGAAAGAGAACCTTTAAAAGTATTGATAGTTAACGATTTCCCTACATTTGAAACCAAATACTTGAAAAACTATTTGGCAGAAATGGGCCATCAAGTTTCGGTACGTTCCCAGTTGACCAAGAACAAGTATAAATTTGAGTATTTTAATGGGGCGGCCAATCCTATTTACCAGTTTACCCAAAAGGCTTTGGAAGAGTTGGACCTGCTCATCATTGATGCGGATTCCTATTACAATTTGAATAATTCCTCACGTTCGGCTCTCGAAAAAAGTATTAAGGATGATGGGTTGGGGCTTTTTGTACAACCCAACGCTTCTTTTTTTAAGCGTTCAAAAAGCGCTTTTTTGGAGTTTGTACCGGATTATTCCGAGAAGGTTACTTTTGATGGGCCTTCCCATACCTTGGAAAAATACCCTTATGCATTTCAAGGGAGTTTTCCAGCCCAATCCATTTTGATGGATTCAGTACCCATAGCTTCCTATTTGGTAAAGGGAAAAGGTAGGATAGCCACAACGGTATTGAAAAATAGTTACCAACTCATTTTAGAAGGGGACCAAGGATTGTATGCCCAATTATGGTCCAAAATTTTGAACGGAATTGCCCGTAAAAGCGAAAAGCTTGCCGAATGGGAGTCTGTCACCGAAATCTCTAGACCGGACGAACCTTCTCATTTTAAGTTGAGAACAGGCTTGCCCACACCATATGTTAAATCCGATGAGGCTGTAATTCCCCTTATTCAAAATCTGGAAATTCCAACAGTATGGCAGGGGACCACATATCCTAGGAACCCAGGCTGGAATCAACTGCAAATGCAAAAGGACTCCGCTGCTGATTTCCATTATTATGTGTATGATGATTTTCAACGAAAAACGGTTTCTCAAAACCGGACTTTGGAAGCCAATCTGCGAGAATTTGGAATGGGGAAAAGCGTAGAGGAAAGCAAAATAACTTCAACCCAAACGCTGGAACCTATTCCGCCGACTTGGTTTTTTGTATTGTTTCTATTGTGCATGGGCTGGTTGTGGTTGGAGCCCAAATTATCCGCTTGACAGTTTTTGAAACCATGCAGGTAGTTTTCAACAATTCAGATTCATGGTTTTTGCATCTTAAAGTTTAAGAAAAGGCATAATATAATAAAGAATAAATAAAAGGTTAGCAGAAGTTTATCTTAATTCTTTTTAGGTCGATTTTTACATATTCAGAATTATTTGAATATATTAGATGGATTTTTCAAAATTTTAGCGCTTATTTTATCTATTTCTCAATAGAAAGCAACCTCAATCTTAAGGGTGCGTTTTTTGATCAATGAAAAGACCGACCGAAGATACCATTAAGAAGATTTTTTTGGAGCACTACCAAGAATGGTGCATGCTCTCCTTTGCATTTCTTCATGACATGCAGGCAGCAGAGGATGTAGTACAGGATGTCATGGTCAAAATGCTTACCCGTAACGATTTGAACAAGATTGAGAATTTGGCGTCCTACGTTAAAGTGGCGGTAAAAAACACAAGTCTGCAAAAAATAAAATCGGAACAAAAGGTTCGAAAACTGGACGATGCTATTTCTCTGTTCGATACCTCTTATGAACAAGAACTCATTGATAGGGAAGAAAGGGCAAAAGTTCAAAAGGCGCTCAACATATTACCCGAACAAAGTAAACGGGTTTTTGAACTTTGTATCATTGAAGGCCTACAGTACAAGAGCACGGCGGATATCATGGGAATATCCACGAACACAGTAAAATACCATTTAAAAAAAGCCTTCAAAATACTTCGCCACACACTAAGTGGGTCATATTTTTTTAGCTTGATTATTGTCATTGTTACTTTTTTAAGTGTTAAAAATTGATTTTTTAACAAATTTCCGCTACCCGTTTTTCTGTTTTGATAATTCTATAGGTAAAAGGTGCCATCACCGTTAAGTAGAGTTCCTATGGAAATTGCCTTGTTGGTATACAAAAAGCTTACTTCAACACTTAGTGAATCGGAAAAGTCCGAGTTGGATAATTGGTTATCGGAGTCCGATGAGAACCAATTTCTATATCAAAGTATAGAAAACTACTATAAAAATGGTGGTGATATTTCTCGATTGGCTCAATTGAACCCGAATGAGGCTTGGAAAAAGGTGATGATGCAATATTCATCAACCAAACGGACCAAGACCAGAAAAATGCTGAGGGCTACCTACAAGTATGCGGCCATATTGGTCGTTGCCCTTTCTGCCGGGTATTTCTATTGGAACCAAAACTTCAATAATGAAACGATTGTAGATGATACCGTTCAGCAACAGGAGGGTATTGTGATTGTTTTCGACAATGGTGAAAAAATTGAGCTTTCATCCTCTGGCCAACAAGAATTGGTGGACAAACAAGGAAACAAACTTGGGCAAAGGAGTGGTCACCAACTGAACTACGCGAACAATGAAAATATGGATGAACTGGTTTATAATACCTTGACCATACCCAATGGCCAGCGTTTCGACATCATTCTTTCCGATAATACCCATGTATTTTTGAATGCAGGATCCTCTTTAAGATATCCGGTAACCTTTTTACCGGGCAAAAAGAGACAGGTCTATTTGCAAGGAGAGGCATTTTTTGAAGTGACCAAGGACAAGGAACATCCCTTTGTGGTGACCAGTGATAACATGGATGTCCAGGTATTGGGAACAAAGTTCAACGTTTCGGCATACCCCGAAGAAGAAAACATCAACACAGTATTGGTGGAAGGTTCGGTTAGGGTCAACGCTACTCCGGACAATGTCAGTGAAGATATTTCCTCAGTAATTCTTGAGCCTGGTCACATGGCCCAATGGGACAAAGCAGCCAAGTCCGCTAAAACCGAAGCGGTGGATACCGACCTGTATACCAGTTGGATGCAGGGTAAACTTGTATTGAGGGGGATGAAGTTCAAGGACATCATCAAAAAACTGGAAAGACATTACGGAGTTTCCATAGAAAACAGGAACGAAGCATTGAACAATCGAATCTTCACGGCAACCTTTGATGTGGAATCTATGGAGGAGGTGCTCAACACCTTTGTATCGGAAACCAAATTCGATTATAAAATAGAAGGAAAGCAAATAACCATATTAAATAACCAAAACCCTGATTTGCCTATGAAATAAATGCACATAAAAAAATCGGGAAATGCTGCAACATGTTCCCGATTGAGATTATCAACTTAAAAAAATAAGTTAACTAAAAACATTACAAAGGTATGAAAAATTACATCAAGCGCACTCTGCCTTGTTTAACTAACAACCTGTCGTTAACCGTGAAACTGACCGTTTTTCTTTTTATAGTTTCATTTTTCTCGACACATGCCAATTCCTATTCCCAGAAAACCAGACTTTCATTGGCCATGGATAATGTGGAGATTGCGCAAGTGTTCGAGCAAATCGAATCTGTGTCGGAGTTCAAGTTCTTTTACGACAACAAAAAAATCGATACACACCGAAAGGTTTCGGTATCGGCAGACCAAAAACTGATCACGGAAATCTTAGATCAGTTATTTAAGGGCACCAACGTCCTCTATGTCTTCAACAAACAACAGATTGTGTTGAAGCTTAGACCCAACCTTATGGATGACCCGACAAAAGCGGGATATTCCGATGCAAAGGCTCTTCAAAACACAATATCAGGTAAAGTGACCGACGCCAATGGAGCCCCCATTCCCGGAGCTTCCGTAGTTGAAAAAGGCACCACCAATGGTGTGGCGGCCGATTTTGATGGACTTTATCAGATTACGGTTCAAAACCCCAATGCAATTTTGGTGGTGAGTTCCATTGGATTTGCCAAAAAGGAAGTGCCCGTAGGCGGATCCACTGTCTTGAATGTGGTACTGCAGGAGGATACCCAAAACCTGAACGAAGTTGTGGTTACAGCATTGGGTATCAAGCAAGAAACCAAAAAACTGGGCTATTCTGTGGCCCAAGTGGATGCGGATGAGGTCAATGTGAACCGGTCTTCCAACTTTATGAACACCCTTCAGGGTAAAGTGGCGGGGGTCAACATTTCTTCTCTGAGTACCGGTCCTGGTGGATCTTCCAAAGTCAGGATTCGTGGACAGTCTTCCATTTCGGGGACCAACAATCCTCTGATTGTGGTTAACGGCGTTCCTATAGACAATACAACCTTTGGAACCAGTCCCGGTAGTACAAGCACCGAAGTGGGAACCAACAGTGGAGGTGTATTTTCGGATGGTGGTGATGGTTTTTCCAGTATCAACCCGGATGACATTGAAAGCATGACCATCTTAAAAGGCGCCACGGGAGCCGCACTATACGGGTCTAGGGCCAAGGATGGGGTCATCATGATCACCACCAAAAGCCGTGGATCAGGTGATGGATTGGGAATCACCTATAATTTGAACGTGACCAACCATACCCCATTGGATTTTACGGATTACCAGTACGAATACGGACAAGGTGAAAATGGGGTCCGACCCACTTCTGCGAACCCTACCTCTGGACAATGGTCCTTCGGGGAACGTTTTCAACCGGGCATGACCCAAATTCTTTTCAATGGACTTGAAGTTCCCTATGAGCCGGTTTACGATAGGATCAAAAAATTCTATAGGAACGGTTTGGACGTGACCAATTCCATCTCCTTTGCCGGGGGAAATGAAAAAGGAGGGTTCAATGTTTCCCTTTCAAATTTGAAAAGTGAGGGCATTACCCCGAACAATGAATTTGCTAGGAGCACCATCAGTTTAGGAACCACATATGACCTTTCGGATAAATTGAGTTTTGAAGCACATATCAATTACTCGAACGAGAAAAACACCAACCCTCCAAACGTTGGGCAACAGGATAACACCATTCCGGTTTCCTTGTTCAACTTGGCGAATTCCATGCCTTTGGATGTGTTGGAAGCGAACAAGTTTGATGAAAACGGAAATGAATATGTGTATTCCCGATTCAGGAACAGGACAAACCCTTACTTTACACTATCAGAACAGTTCAACAATATCAAGCGGGACCGTATTTTTGGTAATATTGCCATTAAATATGAGATTCTTCCCTGGTTGAACGCCCAACTTCGTGGAGGACAGGATTATTGGTCAAGGGCCCAGGACTACAATGGATTCCCAACAGGTCAGGCATCAAGGGCCGCGGCACCTGAGGGTTTTGTAAATGGTACTTACACCCAAGAAGCTAGGAGGTTCAGGGAAACCAATGTGGATTTCCTTATCTCGGCCAACAAGGATCTTTCCGAAGACTTTTCCGTTGGCCTGAATGTTGGTGGCAATAGAATGAAACGTACCCTTGATGTGAATAGGGTGGACGTTACCGATTTTGTGATTAGGGGATTGTACACCGTACAGAATGGCCGTGTAAAAGACCCTTCCTATAGTTTGTCGGAGCGTGCGGTAAATTCTTTATATGGTGCTGCCGATGTTTCTTTTCAGGACACTTACTTTTTGAGTGCCACGTTGAGGAACGACTGGTTTTCAACTTTGTCACCAGAGAATAGGAGCATCTTGTATCCTTCGGTTTCTGCGAGTTATATCGTATCCAATGCCTTTGCGGAACAACCGGATTGGCTCACGTTCGCAAAACTTCGCGTAGCATATGCAGAGGTGGGTAGTGATACCGATGTGCCTCCGTATTCCGACGCCTTGTTCTACGATATCAATTCCAACTTTTTTCCAAACATCGATGGGGATGCACAACCAGTGGCAGGAGCCAATACCAGTACGTTGCCCAATCCTGATTTGAGGCCCATGCGTACCAAGGAAACAGAAATCGGGCTTGATCTAAGAATGTTCGATAATAGGGTTGGATTGGATGTTGCCGTGTATCGCAAGACCACGATCGATCAGATCATTCCAGCACAAATCTCCAATGCTTCTGGATTTGTGAGCACCTTGATCAATAGTGGGGAGAGTAGAAGTGATGGTATAGAAGCCATGCTCAGTCTCAACCCGATCAGAACCAATGATTTCCGGTGGGATGTGAACGTGAACACTTCGTACAACAAGACCAAGGTGATCAGTCTTTTGACCGATACTCCAGGGGAATCTATTTTAGTGGGTAACCACGTTTTCAATGGATTTTTGTACCAAGTGGTTGGCGAGGAAATCGGACAATTGGCGGGCTTTGGTTATAAACGCGATGACCAAGGAAGACAGATTTTTGGGGACGATGGACGTGCCCTTAGAACGGACGAGATCCAATACTTTGGTAGTGCCCTTCCCAAATGGGTTGGAGGTATTACCAACACGTTTAAGTACAAGGATTTCAACTTTTCCTTCTTGATAGATTTCAAGTTGGGCAACAAGATGATCTCTGGAACCAACTTCAACGCAGTTCGCCATGGATTGCACAAAATGACCCTTCCAGGAAGGGATACAGGTGTAATCGGTGATGGGGTAAACCAAGCAGGAGAGACCAATACCGTGGCCACGGAATCCCAAAGGTATTGGGAAGTCGTTAGGTCTTCACAGATCATAGAGCCCATTGTGTATAACGGTGGTTATTGGAAATTGAGACAGGTGACCCTCGGATACGATTTCAGAAAGTTTATTCCTGAGGATTCCTTCGTGAGGGGGGCTACACTGAGTTTTGTGGCCAATAACGTGCTATTGCTCAAAAAATGGGTGGATAATATTGATCCGGATTCTTTCAGTTACAGCTCGGACAATGTATCGGGATTGGAGTCTACCGGTGTTCCAACAACGCGTAGCATGGGCTTTAATCTAAATCTAAAATTTTAAGAGAAGAATTATGAAAGACAATAAAAAGATCATAGCAACAATGCTCATGGTTGTGTTCCTCTTTATTGGTTGTGAGAAGGATTTCGATGAAATAAACACCAATTCAGTAGACCCTACCAGTGAAAGCGTCGACCCGACCTTTTTGTTGAACAATGCCATCATAGGTTTGTCCTTTTCCAACGGACAGGTCATCTATGATATGGGTATCGTACAACAGATGGTAACCCCGAACTCTGGGATTTTGACAGGTGCCAACTACAACCAGGATAACCGTAGTGCAACCGAACTGCAATGGACCGATTACTATGAGAACGTGATCAAACATACTGGTGATTTGATTGCCCAATTGGCCGATAAACCGGAAAGGAGCAATCTTTTGCACATGGCCACGATTGTACAGTCCTATGCTTTTATGGTATTGACCGACACCTATGGTGATGTACCGTATTCGGAAGCAGGTAAAGGTTTCTCCGATCAAATTGTACTGCCTAAATACGATTCCCAAGAATTCATCTATACCGATATGATTGCCCAACTGAAAGCAGCGGTGGAGGGTTTTTCAGACGCCGCCGAAGATGAAGATGGGGAAGTCATGTATGCCGGAAATCTAGATCAATGGAGAAAACTGGGATATTCCCTTTTGCTCAGGATAGGAATGCGATTGGTGAAGGTAGACGCGCAACTGGCCCAAGAAACTGTTCAATATGCGTTCAACGGAGGAGTATTGGAATCCAACGACGATAATTTTGTGGTGAGGCATGACAACAATTTCAATAACCCAATTGGGAGCTATCTTAATGGTTCCGAAGCAAATAACTTTTATTTGACAGGGTATTTTGTGGATTATCTTTCCTCAAATTCGGATCCCCGCTTGGCATCTATCGCAGTGCGATATGTAGGAGCGGCATCTGGAGCCGAACAGACCGAGGACAATGCCTCTACGGATCCTGCAGATCAGATAGGGATGCCTGTTGGGTACGATAATGTGTCTATTGACCCCGTGGTCGCGGACCTAGGCTTGGAAAGTTTCTATGCCTTTAGCCAAGTGGACAGGAGCAGAATGGTTACCATTAGTTCTCCCCAGTTTCTTTTGACCTATTCCCAGACCCAACTGCTGTTGGCAGAGGCTGCTGAAAGAGGATGGGTTACAGGGGATCCACAGGATTATTTTGAAGCTGGAATCCGAGCTAACATGGAGCAAATGGCTGATTACGGTACCGATACAGCTATCGATGCTGCGGATATAGATACCTACTTGGCCGCCAATACCTTGGACGGGACCAACAATTTGGAACTGATCAATACGCAGTACTGGGTTTCCTCCTTTCTCAATGGTCCGGAAGCCTACGCGAATTTCAGAAGATCGGGATTCCCCGATTTGTCCCCGAATACCTATCCAGGTCAGGATATTACAGGAGATTTCATCAATAGGTTGACGTACCCCAATGCGGAGATTGCAGTAAATGGGGCCAATCTGAATGAGGCCGTGTCCCGAATGGGACCGGATAATCTCGATACCCGGGTATGGTGGGACCAATAGTAAAAATCAAATTAAATATAAAAAAGCATGAAATCGGTATTGAAACACATTATCGCAAAGAACAAAAAAGAAGAGAACGATTATAAACTGGCCAGACAGGTAGAAATCGACAACCCAAAGACCACGGATGACAGACGTAATTTCCTGAAAAAGACAGCTTTGGGTGGTATTGCCATGACCAGTATGATGGGCTTGGGCATTGAAGATACCATTGCCCAGACCACATCCAAAGTGAGTAGAATGTCTGCCCCCTCAGATCTTAAGATTACGGATATGCGCTATGCACTGACCAGTGTTATGGGAGGTACGGCCATCATCAAAATAGAGACCAACCAAGGCATTTATGGCCTTGGTGAGGTCAGGGATGCTGCCGATGTGCGTTATGCCCTGTTCCTCAAGAGCCGCATTTTGGGAGAGAACCCTTGCAACGTGGAAAAAATCTTCAAGAGCATTAAGCAATTTGGAGGTCCGTCACGTCAAGCTGGTGGTGTCTGTGGTGTGGAAATGGCCCTTTGGGATATTTGTGGCAAGGCCTATAACGTTCCCGCTTGGCAATTGCTCGGCGGAAGGTACAGGGACAAAGTGCGCATGTATGCCGATACCCCGGAAGCCAGTTCCCCGGAAGAGCAAAAGAAGTTGATCGAGTACAGGACCAAGGAGCAGGGCTACACATGGCTAAAAATGGATGTTTCCATCGGTGAATTAAGGGGAAAACCAGGAACTGTGGTAAACAGCAAGTTTTGGGAAAACGATAGGGGAGTATTGGCACAGTGGGGAGATCGTAGGAACATGATGTCCTATGGGAATACCATGCACCCTTTTACCCAAATTCAGATTACGGAGAAAGGGTTGGATGAATTGGCCCAGATTGTGGAAAATGTCCGAAATATGGTAGGCTATGATATTCCTATTTCAACCGATCACTATGGCCACTTCGACCTTAACAATGGAATCCGATTGGCCAAGAAATTGGATAAATATCGATTGGCTTGGTTTGAGGATATGGTGCCATGGCAGTACCATGAGCAATGGAAGACCATCACAGAGGCAATTGAGACCCCTACCACCACAGGTGAAGACATTTATTTGTTGAAAGATTTTAAACCTTTGATCGAGAACAGGTCGGTGGACATTATCCACCCTGATTTGGCATCTTCTGGAGGTTTGCTGGAGACCAAACGTATTGGCGACTATGCCGAGGAATACGGGATTGCTATGGCCATGCACCAAGCAGGCACCCCGGTTTCTTTCATGTCCAACGTACATTGTGCGGCAGCTACCCAAAATTTTCTTGCCTTGGAACACCATTCCGTGGATTTGCCCTGGTGGGAAGACCTCGTAACAACCGTGGGTGGATTCAAAATGATAGACAAAGGATTTGCCACGGTACCGTTGACTGCTCCTGGACTTGGAATTGAATTGAACGAAGATGTGGTCAAGGAACACTTGCACCCAACCGATAAGAGCTTCTTCAAGTCGACCAAGGAATGGGACGAGTTGAGGTCACATGATAGAACTTATAGCTAGTAGTGAAGCTAAGTTGTTTATAAGTTGTTTAGTTAATTAAAGATAGGCCCATGGTCAATTTTTCAAAGATCATGGGCTTTGATTAAATTTTTTGATGAACCAAACTAAATCTAAAATGAAAAAAGATCAAATGAAAAACATGTTGCTATTGGCCTGTTTTGTAGTAACACTTGGTATGAGCGCACAAAAAGTGGGTTCGTCCCCAGAGTATGTTAAGGCTTTGACCAGTCAATGGGAAGGAGAGCGTTTTTCCGATGGCAGGCCAAAAGTATCGGACGCCCTGTTGGGTAGACTGAAAAAAATACGGATAGAGGAAGCTTGGGGCTACCTCCGCCGAAAAGGATTCAACAACCAATACGAAGGGGGCTGGAAGATCATCCATCCGGAAGGGGTCATGACCGGACGTGTGGTGACCGCACAATATGTGCCCCTGCGCCCAGATCTAAAGGAATATGTAAAACTACAAGGAGCCAAGGAAAAAAGGGACACCATTGGAGGTAGCAATTCCTGGCCCATAGAAATTTTGGTCAACGGAGATGTATATGTGGCCGATGGCTACGGAAGAATTATTGACGGAACCCTTATTGGTTCCAACTTGGGGAATGCCATTTATGCCAATTCCAAGAACGGGGTGGTGTTCGATGGTGGTGTTCGCGATCTGGGCGGACTCCTAGAAATTGAAGGGTTCAATGGCTGGTACCGTGATGAGGATCCTTCCTACCTTCAAGAGCAAATGCTTACCACGATCAATGCACCTATCCGCATAGGTCGCGCCACGGTTCTGCCCGGCGATGTGGTCTTGGCGAACAGACACGGTACTATTTTTATACCCTCACACTTGGTTGCAGAATTGGTGATTTCCTCTGAAGTGGTGGCACTTCGTGACGAGTTCGGCTTCCAAAGACTCCGTGAGAAAACCTATACCGCTGGACAAATCGATACACGATGGACGGATGAGATCAAAGCCGATTTTACGGATTGGCTTAAGAAGTATCCTGACACCAAATTACCGATGACCCGCGCCGAATTGAACGACCATCTTAAAAAGAACAATTATTGATCTGATTATGGGAAAGATAAGAATAAGTAAACAGATCATATTGTTCATTGGGGTGATAGCTATCACATCTTGTGCTTCTTCCACGGACCAGAAACAATTGGATAAGGAAATGGTACTGCAGACTCTTAAAAAGTTTGATGATGCCGTAATCGCAAGGGACGAAGTCACACTCAAAGCCATAACGGCCACCAATTTGAGCTATGGCCACTCCAGTGGAAAAATACAGGACAAGGCAGAATTTGTTGATGACGTGGTCAATGGATCCTTCCAGTTTGTGTCCATTACCAATGATAATCAAAGTGTGAACATATCGGAAAATGTCGCCATCGTTAGGCACATACTTTCTGCCGATGCCACAAATGCAGGTCAACCGGCCAAGGTGCATATCGGGATCATCATGGTGTTCCAGTTGGATGAAAATGATAAGATGGTGCTTCTGGCACGTCAGGCCTATAGGCTACCCAGCTGATAATTTGAAAGTTTTGGAATGTATAGTTTGAATTTCAAATACTGGATGAATTAAAATGCAAAGAATGATGTTGTCGGTTTTGGTCGGCTTTATAGTATTCGGATGTGCCGTGGAAACGGAAAAGGATGAATACATCGATTTGGAAACAGGAAAGGATTGGCCTGTGTATGGAGGCAATCGGAACAACAAAAGATATTCCCCTTTAGATCAAATCAATAAAGAAAATGTCCAGAATTTGGAAGTGGCATGGGTTTATGATGCCCGTGACTATGTAGATGGAGCAATACCTAAAAGGCAAAAGGCCATCCAATGCCAACCCATTGTAAAGGACGGTATACTATATGGCACAACGCCAGAACTTAACCTTTTTGCTTTGAACGCGGCCACAGGGGAAGAACTTTGGAAGTTTGAACCTATGGCAGATGGTCGAAGGTACAACATCAGTGCCAGTAGGGGAATCACCTATTGGGAAAAAGGCGAGGATAAACGGATTCTTTATACCTCGGGTTCGTTCCTCTATGCCGTGAACGCAAGAACAGGCAAAGCAATTGAAACATTTGGAACTAAAGGAAAAGTAGACCTTCATACGGGCTTGGCTGAAGGTTTGGATGTGGACATCAGTGCTGCGGCCGTCAATGCCACCAGTCCGGGAATTGTTTACAAGGATTTGTACATCACGGGTTCCAGTGTTTCCGAAGGAGGCAATGCCGCTCCCGGTGATGTCCGTGCCTTCAACATCATCACAGGAGGGTTGGAGTGGACATTCCATACCATACCTCGACCTGGCGAAGAAGGATATGATACTTGGCCAAAAGAAGCCTATAAAGAACAGGGAGGGGCCAATAGCTGGGGAGGTATGTCCTTGGATGTAGATCGCGGAGTGGTCTACTTTGGTACAGGTTCCGCATCCTCGGATTTTTATGGGGGCAATAGGGAAGGAAAGAATCTTTTTGGGAACAGTGTGGTAGCGCTGGATGCATCAACGGGAAAACTAAAATGGTATTTTCAAACGGTACAACATGACCTTTGGGACAGGGATTTGCCTTGTCCACCCAATTTAGCGACCATAACCCACAATGGTAAAAAGTTGGATGTGGTGGTGCAGGTGAGCAAGGACGGACTCATTTATGTTCTGGACAGGGATTCCGGAACTTCGATTTTTCCGATGGAGGAACGTCAGGTTCCTACAGAAGGAGGATTACCAGGCGAACATCCCTATCCGGTACAAAAGTTTCCTTTGAAACCCGAACCGTTGTCACATCAAGTTTTTACAGAGGATATCATTACAGATTTGTCTCCTGAATCGCATGCCTATGTCAAGGAGCTCTACGACCAATATCGGACAGATGAAAAATTTGCCCTGCCCAATGAAAAGGGGACCATCATGTTCGGATATAGTGGTGGAGCCGAGTGGGGAGGCAATGCCACTGATTTGGACGGCGTGCTCTACCAAAACTCTAATGATGATCCTTGGCTTTTAGTGATGGAAGACGCCGAAACCAGAAGAAAGGAGCGTGAAAAGGTCTTGACGGGAGAAGAGCGTTACCAAAGGAACTGCGCCATGTGTCATGGTGTTGATAGAACGGGCACCACTGAGTTTCCAAGCCTTGTGGGTATTGGGGAACGATTTACGGAAACACAGATTTTGGAACTGCTCAAATCTGGAACAGGTAGGATGCCTTCGTTTCAACATATTCCCGAAGAGGGGAAAAGGGCCATTGCCACCTATATTTTGGATTTGCCCACAGGAATGCACCAAACAGCCAATCCTGAAAAAACGGCAATCCAAGAAAATGAGGAAAAAGAAAAAAGTTTTGGTTACGAGGCCAAATATGTCATCAAAACATGGAAAAAACTAACGGACCAGAATGGATATCCGGCCATAAAACCACCTTGGGGGACCCTGAATGCGATTGATTTGAGCACTGGGGAATATTTATGGCGTGTTCCTCTCGGTGAATATCCGGAACTTACGGAAAAGGGAGTTCCCATAACTGGTACTGAAAGTTATGGTGGTCCCATAGTGACGTCAGGTGGATTGGTGTTCATTGCAGGAACAAAGGACGAGAAAATAAGGGCGTTTGACAAAAAGACCGGAGCAGTGGTTTGGGAACATCAACTTCCAGCAGGGGGATTTGCCACACCCATCACCTATGAAGTGGATGGAAAACAATATGTGGTGATTGCTGCCGGTGGAGGTCGGGGGCAAAAACCAGGTGGGGATTATATCGCCTTTGCCCTAAAGGAACAATAACGAAACTAACATTTAAAACTTTTGATTTTGAAAAAGAATACTTTACATAATATATCCTTGGGCTTGGCAGTAGTGGCCTTGTTGATTTTTGTTTATCAGGCTTTTCAAGGAAACATTTCAGGAGCTGGCCCGTTTATCATTGCATTTTTTGTGCTTTTGGCCATTGGTTTCAATGGTTATAAGATGTTGAAGGGTTTTGTTTTTGCTGTACTCATTTTCGCAGGGGTGGCCCTGTCCTTGTACTGGCCCCAATATTTCGTTCAGATTGGGGACTTTAAGCTGACGGGGTTGATCATCCCTTTGATCCAGATCATCATGTTCGGGATGGGGACCTCCATGAGCATCAAGGATTTCGCTGGGATCATCAAATCCCCAAAAGGGGTATTGGTGGGCGTGACCGCGCAGTTGGCCATCATGCCGATCATCGGTTATGTTCTGGCCAATATCAGTGGTTTTACCCCGGAGATTGCCGCGGGAATCGTTTTGATCGGTTGCTCGCCAAGCGGGGTCGCCTCCAATGTGATGGCCTACCTGGCCAAGGCCAACCTGGCCCTTTCCATTACCATCACCTCCATTGCCACGCTGTTGGCGCCTTTTGTCACCCCCTTGTTGATGAAGCTGTTGGCCGGTCAGTTCGTGGAGATCGATGTGTTGACCATGATGTGGAGCATCACCAAGATGATCATTTTGCCCATCGGTGCCGGATTGCTGTTCAATTATTTGTTGCACGGCAAGACCAAATGGTTGGATGATATCATGCCGATGCT
>NZ_QXFJ01000019.1 GCF_003584165.1 Flagellimonas aequoris
CCGAACTATACCTTTTACCGGTACAATATGAACATCTATAACCCCGCTTTTGCGGGAAGTTCGGAGTCGGCAGAACTCTCGTTGGGCATCAGGAGCCAATGGGCGGGCATCCAAGGGGCACCGGAGAGCCAAAGTGCGATCTTCGGGATGCCGATGGGCAGGAACCTTGGCCTCGGGGTCTCCATCCTGAACGACAAGACCTTTATAGAGCACCAGACCTGGGTGGCCATCGATGTGTCCTATCACATACAGTTGGATGGGGACCATACATTGTACTTTGGTATCAAGGGGAGCGCGAATTCCTACGATGCCAATACCGATGGATTGATCACCTACGGAGTGGGGCAGGACGGGGCACTTGTGGGCTACGAGAGCCGTTTCACGCCCAATGTGGGCGCCGGGGTGTTCTTGAAGCACGACAGGTATTTTGTTTCGGTGTCGGCACCGAAGCTGTTGACCCCTGACCGTCTCCAGGAGCGTGATGGCAATGCCTACCTGGGTGTGGACCGTATGCACGCCTATCTGAGCGGGGGGTACACCTTTCTCCTCGGCAAGACCCTGGATCTGAAGACCATGGGGATGTTCCGTTACGCGGATGCCTCGCCCATGTCCCTGGAACTTACGGGGATCTTGGATTTCGGGGAGCGTTTTGAATTCGGTGCCTCCTACCGTTTCGATGAGAGTGTCAGTGGCCTGGTGCTGTTCAATATCAGCAACGGGCTGAACATAGGATATGCCTATGAGACCGCCCTGCAGAGCCCGATCAATGGGTTGGACAACAATACCCACGAGCTTTTCATGAGATTGAGGATGTAATTAAATAAATCGTTTGGTCTGTTTTGATTATTCCTTGAAAAGACAAGTTTTATGAACGTTAACCGCTTCCTGTACTCTTTTGAAATCGGTTACCTTTTTAGGTTAGGGAACTTAACATGGAAATAAGCTTTTCCTTGCTCAATGGTTTTACAATATAATCGGTGACCTCGCTTATGGCCTTGGCACGTTCCATGTCCGTAGGGTCAATGGAGGATGAGATTACATATATGGTTATTTTCTTGCCTATCCGGGGCTTAAGAAGGAGATAATTCTCAAGAAACTGCCATCCATCCATAACGGGCATGGTCAGGTCCAACAATATGATATCGGGAATCTGGTCAGGGTTGCCTATGGCGGCTTCCAAAAAATCGATGGCCAATTTTCCATTGGAAAAGATCTTAATGGATTTCACAAAATCAAGACTGGCCAAGGTCCTTTCAACAATGAATTGGTAGGTATCGTCATCATCCACCAAATAGAGGGTGTCAATTGCTTTCATATGGAATCGTTTTTAATGAATTGGACATAAAAGGAGCTTCCCTTCCCAAGTTCGCTCTCCGCATGGATGGAGCCTCCCATGGTCTCCACTTGGGTCTTGGTGATGAAAAGGCCGAAGCCCTTGGCATCATGGTTATGGTGAAAGGTCTTCCGTAGGCCGAATAATTTCTTTCCATTCGCCTTCATGTCTATGCCAATCCCATTGTCCTTCACTTCCATCCAAATGGAACCGTTTTTTACATAGCTTTTCACTTCCACTTTCAATTTTCTATCGGGCGAACCATATCGAATGGCATTGCTGAGAAGGTTCTGCATAATGCTCAATAAATATTTTTTGGGATAATGGATGGTAGGTACCTTGGTAAAATTGGAACGTATGGTACTATCGGGATGGATGATATTGATATTGAGGGATTCCACTACTTTGTCAAAGCAGTCCTGAAAGAAAAGGTGTTCCCTTGCTATTTCACCATCCTGACGAATCTGAAGTGATTCTATGAGTTCATTGAATATTTCATTGAGGAGATTGACGGGTTTGGCTACCCTATCAACAAGGAGTTTTTGCTCTTCAAAGCTTTCACATTCCTCGATCATAGATGTCAATAAAAGAAGGTTGGAAAGTGGCGCCCTTAGGTTGTGGGAAACGATAAAACAAAAATCTTCCAACTGTTTGGTCCTGTGTTTCAGTTCAAGTTCCTGTTTTTTCTGCTTGGTGATGTCAAACCGAATGGAGACATATTGATATGGTTTGCCACGGGCATCGAGATAGGGCACTATGGTAGTGGCGACCCAGTAATATGAACCATCCTTTGCCTTGTTCCGGATATCGCCGTTCCAGACCTTGCCCTTGGCTATAGTCCTCCATAGGTTGGTGAAGAATTCCGGCTCATGGTAGCCGGAATTGATAATACGATGATTTTGTCCGATCAGTTCGTCGTGTGAAAATTTGGAAATCTCACAAAACTTGTCATTGACGTAAGTGATATTGCCTTTGGTGTCCGTGAAGGCTACAATGGCGGATTGGTCCAGCGCAATCTTTTGTTGTTCCAAATCCGTAAAGACACTTTCCAGGTATTTGAACAATTGTCCTTTGTCCGGTTCCTTGTCTAACATAAGCTATTTTACTGCTTAAATTGGTTAAGGGGAGAACATTACACCCTAAAATTACATAAAAAAATGAAATGATTTCCTTTGAGGTCTGTAAGACAATTTTTATGCACTGATGCATTTAGAGATTTTGAGGATGAAAGAGCTTCCCGCACCATTCATAGTTTGTGCTACTTTTTTTATAAAAGTTATGATAGGAATTTAATCATCCCTAATGTGCACCTACTATGGTTCATTGGAATTTCCTGGACGTTTTAACGGATTAAAAAGCTTTGGTATTGTATCTTCATTTTCAGCAATTGATTTGACCAAAAGGCTTCAATTGGCCCAAATTGAATTCCTCGGAAATTGTTTCTGTTTTAATAGATGTTTTCAATTTTAAGTTCTTCCAATACCATTGTTTGAAGCATTTTTAACTCCTTGTTGTAATCCACGGTTTCGGCCTCGCTTTTCTTCAGTTCGGACAAGACTTCGAATTCGAAATGGCTCTCCCCATATTTGTTCCAATCATGTTGCAATTCTTTGATCCTGTGGTTCCCTAACTTGAGCTCCATTTTATGCCGGTTCCATTTCGACTCCATGTCAACACTATTGTCGATTAATACCCTACCGTTGACCAGATTTTTTACTTGGTAAACCCCCATGGGAAATTGCATTTGTTTATATGCGTCTTTAAATTCCTTTTTTGTCTTCATTTACTTAAACCAATCGTTTCATTACTGTTTTTCTATCTATAATCTGGATATGGACACCGACCCAATGATCCAAAAGGTGAAAATGGCCGTTCCTTTCGTTTCGATTTTTTGTTTTTTCAAGGAATGTCACAATTCCACAAAGGTTTTTTCCGGTCTTCATCCAAGTGGCCGCAATATAATGATCTTCCTCAATGGTAGCGATAATCTCATTCATATCAAGGAAAGGGTCATATGGGCCAATGCGTTTGATATATTCCGCATGGGTATACTGCTCAACTTTTCAAATCTGTTCCGTATTTTTCCCATAAAACCTCTTAGGAATAAGTCATTGTTTCTTGCCAGTTGTGCTTTCAAATTCAGCGGTTCTTTTTATTTGATCGTCCAAGTTCCATTCCAAGGGGAACCTTCTATTTTTCAAATATTGGGTCATTGGCTCCAGTCCAATTTCAGCACGTCTTTTATCGACATTTTCCGGGTCAACAATGGGCCAAACATCAAAGGTTTTGGTCTTGGGGTAATATTTAATTTGTCCTCCGTAGACCTGAAGCTCCCCGCGATCGGTAGCGATCCTGTCCTCCGTCCTTGCCAACAACCAGGGGCTTAAACGCTTATTCTTTGTGGCTTGTCGCATAAGTGTAAGGTAACCAAGGCGTATTTCAGGACTGCTGTGCTGAATTACGTTACAAATGGTCAAATTACCTTGTTCACCAATTTCTTCGTAATCTGGCCATCCATCTTTTAAGATTTCGGCTATTTTTTGTTCATTGACCTTATGGTTCCTTTTATATAGGGCTTGATATTTTTTATACGCCTCGGATTCATCGCCGGATGCATGGAATGCCGAATCCCTTTTTCTAATGGGGATTTGCTCGTTTTGCCATATTGTATCCAAGATTGTGGCCAAATCCATGGGGGTTGGTTGTTTTGTTTTTTTTTGTTCTTTAGGTTCGATTTTTCCATTGCAGGCCATCACGATCAACGCCAATAGGAAAATCCCTGTCCCGATTTTATTCATTGTTGATTTGTTTTTATGGTGCATTATATATTTCAACCGCTTTTCGGATAACCTTCATTTGGGTTTGAATGGAGTTTCTTCTTCGATAGATGCTATTGGTCTTAAAGGCCAAAACCACATCGATCTCTGGATAGACGGTAATGTTCTGTCCAAGGGCGCCTTGAGCGGAATAGGCATTTTTGAGCCTCAGATCCGTGGTATTTTCTATAAGCCACCACATGTAGCCATATCCCAAATCAAGCCCGTCTTTTTTTAGTAGTGGCACGCTTTTCTGTGCCTCCAAATAGGATGTCCGTTGTTTTAGAACCTCATGGACCCAGTCTTTGGGGATTATTTGTTTCTCTTTCCATTTACCGTTACGGAGCATTAAGAGTCCCATACGAGCCATGTCCCTGGTGGAAAACCACATATGGTATGCAGGGAACTTTGATAGTTCTTTATTACCGCTTTTCTTTTGTAGTCCCCTGTCCCAATCTTGCATTTGCAAGGGAAGGGCCAGTTGGGAATTGATTTCATCATAGATATTGCTTTGGGTCTCTTGTTCAAAAATATATCCCGCTACATTAAAGTCCCAATTGTTGTACAGCCAATGACTTCCTGGTTCGACCGAACCCCGCTCCGGGGCAAACCTTCTGAAATCTCCACCATTTGAAGCTCTTAAATAGACTCCTGAGCGGGCAGAAATCAGATCTTTTATGGTAGCCCTTTTTTCTATGGGCAGAAGCTTGGTAACATCATTGATTTTAAGGTCCTCCAAGGTCATATCCAAATCAATCATGCCATTATCAACATATTTGCCGTACAACAAGGCAAGGACACTTTTTCTACAGGAGGCGATGTAACTGTTTTCACTGATGTTTCCGTACTCCATTACAATTTGTCCTTTATGGACAAGCACCAAACCGGTTATATTGGTACTGTCTGCTATGAACCTTGTAAATTCAGAGCACGCAGTATTGGGCCAGCCCATGGCTTCTCGATTTTCCATACTTGACCATGTATTTCCCGGATAGATTTGTGCTTTGCTTTCGCAGCTTAACAATAGAAAACAGAATGAATAAATCATCCACAGTATTTTATGCATATCAGGTATGGTTCAAATTGGTTAGAATTTTATTGAGCGTAAGTTGCAGTTGTGCCAATTCTTCTTCGGTTATTCCAGCAAACGCCCTTTTTCTGTTTTCGGCTATGACCGGAGTCAGTTTTTCCAGTATTTCTTTTCCTTTAGAAGTTAATTCAATGTTGAATCGTCTACGATCCTCTGGTCTGATGGACCGCTTTAAGAACCTTTTCCTGACCATAAGTTCAATCATTCTGGTCAAAGATGCATTGTCTTTAAAAACCAATTCGGCTATTTCATTTTGACTAAGTTCAGGACGGTCATTTAAATACTGCAGTATCAACTTTTGATCTACGGTAATATCATTGACCACTTTTGAAAAATTTTGCTTGGAGAACCTTCTATACGTTTTAATGGTACGTTCGATGGTGTAGAAAACCGTTTTGGCAGGAATTTCCATGGTCTATATTTGATATATTTATAATTGATATATCAAATATATGAAAACCATATTTATAAAATCGATTTATGGATCGGTTGGCGCATGCTGGATAGTTTTGCTACGCAAATGTTACTGAAATAATCAAAAAAACAATTAGGGTTTTTTGTGGGTTAGTTGTCATAGTATTGAGCTACAATCAACTATGCTTGTGGCTACACTAATCAACCTCCATTATGCAAAAGCTATCCATTGCTTATGTAAAAAAAGCTTTTTTGTCCTTTTTCGGGACAAAGGCTGCTACCATCTATATTGCCCTATTTGCACTCAGCATAGGGGTGGCCACTTTTATTGAGAATGATTTTGGAACCAGTTCTGCCCAAAAATATGTTTATAAAACAGGTTGGTTCGAATTGCTCCTGTTACTATTTGCTGGTTCCATAATCTATAATATCATCCAATTCAGGATGATTCAGCAACGAAAGTGGGCCTTGTTCCTTTTTCATGCTGCCATTTTGGTCATCCTTTTAGGTGCTTTCATCACCCGATATTTTAGCTATGAGGGGGTTATGCATATTAGGGAGCACACCACATCCAATTCGTTTTTGTCTTCGGATAGTTATCTAAAGTTCAAGGTCCGGTCCAGTGGGCAGGATTATGATATGCAGGAACCGGTACTTTTTGCTTCCATGGGCAAGAACAAATGGAAGGAAAGTTATTTGGTGGACAATCATCTAATCAATATCGAATTGAAGGAATTTGTGCCCAACCCTGTTCAAAAAATCACCTCTGGTCTTATGGGTAAACCAACCCTAAAACTTGTGGTGGCCGGGAACAATGGTCGTGAAGAATATTTTTTGACACAAGGAGAAAACAAGCGCATTGGATCTGTACTTTATAATTTTAGTTCAGCAAAGATGCCCAATGCATTTAATATTGATTTTAGGGATGGGCAATTGATGTTCGATTCCAACAAGGATATGACCGTAACGGTCATGGCCACCCAAACCAGGGACACCATTCTGGCCCATGAACCTTCAAAACCTCTTCAATTAAGGGCCCTTTATTCTGATGGGACCAACAATGTGGTTTTTCCAGAATTCAATGAAAATGCGTCCACCACGTTGGTTTCAGCATCTCCAAAGGTCAGGAACGACAGCCAAGTGGCCATCCTTTTAAATGTTTCAGTGGATGGCGCGGAAAAGGAAGTACATATTTACGGGAACCGAGGTTATGAGGGAAAACCGGAGATCGTCAATTTTGATGGAACAACCATTGCCATATCCTATGGTTCCAAAACCTATACCGTACCCTTTTATGTGAGACTCAATGATTTCATCATGGACAAGTATCCTGGTACCAGTAGTGCATCTTCCTATGCCAGTGAAGTGACCTTGTTGGATGAAAGCAACCAGGTAAACATGGATTTTAGAATTTACATGAACCATATTCTAAACTATAAGGGGTACCGATTTTTTCAATCTTCGTTTGATCGGGATGAGCAGGGAACCTATTTGAGTGTCAACCATGATTTTTGGGGCACTACTATTTCTTACTTGGGATATGCGCTGCTCACTTTGGGCATGATCATGACCTTGTTCAGCAAAAAATCAAGGTTTTATGAATTGTCACAAAAAATAAGGAAGATAAGGTCCAAATCGGTGCTTTTGTTCCTGCTACTTTTTGGTACAAGTGTTTTTGCACAGAACCGATCAACAGTAGCTGAACCTATCCAAAAGGAACATGCCCAGGCTTTTAGTAAACTGGTGGTGCAGGATTATAAGGGAAGGATGAAACCGATGCACACCCTGAGCAGGGAAATTTTGCGTAAAACCTATCGAAAGGAAAGCTTTGATGGTTTAAATGCCGACCAAGTGATATTGGGTATGTTCTCCAGGCCACAGGAATGGTACCACAAAAAATTGATCAAGCTCGGGGAACATAAAGAAATTCAAAAAAAAATCAGTACCGGTGGCGGTTATGCTTCTTATGCCGATTTTTTTGACCAGGCCGGAAAATATAAATTGAACTCGGAGGTACAGCGTGCCTATGGGATGGATCCTGCGGATAGGGGTACTTTTGAAAAGGAATTGCTCAAAATTGATGAAAGGGTCAATATCCTCAATATGGTATTCTCGGGCACGCTTCTTCGATTGGTCCCAGATCCCGATAATTCCGACATGACCTGGTTGTCGGCACATACCCATCAATCGCATGGGAACGAGGCCACCGTTTCCGACCGGTTTTTTACCAATTATAAGGCAGCCTTGAACTCAGGATTGGATTCCGGAAATTATGCTGATGCGGATAAACTGGTTTCCGATTTAAAGGAATATCAAATTCAAAAGGGTGGGACCATAGTTCCATCCGACACCAAAATATCCCTTGAAATTTTATTGAACCAAATGAACATTTTTACCCGTTTGGCCATTTTCTATATCCTAATGGGATTGGTTCTTTTGTTCTTTCTGTTTTTATCCGTTTTTAAGCCGCAATTGAATCTTAAGAAGATACATGCGGTATTGTTGGTATTGGTGGTGGTAGGTTTTGTGTTCCATACCGTGGGATTGGGATTGAGGTGGTATGTGTCCGGACGAGCTCCTTGGAGCAATGGTTATGAATCCATGATTTATATTGGATGGACCTCTACCTTGGCGGGTTTGCTCTTTACCCGAAAATCGCTTGGAGGATTATCGGCGACCATGGTCTTGGCAGCCATTATTCATTTTGTGGCCACGTTGAGTTTTCTGGACCCTGAAATTACCCCATTGGTGCCCGTCCTGAAATCTTATTGGCTTACCATTCATGTTTCCTTGGAAGCAGGTAGCTATGGTTTTCTGATGCTTGGCGCCATCATAGGGTTGATCAACCTTATATTGATGCTGTTTCTGAACAAATCCAATTTGGACCGAATCAAGAAAATGATCACCGAAATGTCCTATATCAGTGAAATGACCTTGATTGGGGGACTGTTCATGGTAAGCATTGGAACCTATTTGGGTGGTGTTTGGGCCAACGAGTCCTGGGGTCGGTATTGGGGTTGGGATGCCAAGGAGACTTGGGCATTGGTCACCATTTTGGTGTATGCCTTTATTTTGCACATGAGGCTGGTCCCCCAGTTAAAAGGTTTGTTTGCCTATAACCTGGCCACCATATTTGGTTTATCATCCGTTATCATGACCTATTATGGGGTCAATTACTATCTCTCCGGTTTGCATTCCTATGCTACGGGAGATCCAGTACCTATTCCAACCTGGGTGTATATTGTAGTGGCATCCATAACCCTCATAAGCATTGGGTCATACCTTAAAAAAAGAAAGTTTCCGGAAATTTCTTAGTGGATCATTCTACAAGGACCCCATGCTCGAGGATAAGGTCATAGGCATAACCGGCACCAAAATCCTGATTCAGATGTACAACGGCACGCATGGTAAATTCCTTTCCCTCTGGGATATAGGAATCGGATGTGATCACTAGATCGTAATCATCCTTGCTTCCGTCTTTTACATGGATCCAGTTCCTATCCATGATGTTTGGGTTGATCTTGGTACATATTCCCTTAATTTGAATGGTATGGCCTTCAAACTTTTTTGGGTCGTTCACAACATCAGCAATCCTAACAGTTCCCTTGTGCACTAACTCTTGATCGGAATGCATGGGTATATCTTCCTTGGAATCCATGTTTGGAGATGGCATGTTCGAAGGACTGGCATTGTTGATATGTTTGGAATGATCTCTGGAAACCAAATTGGAAACCAGATAAATGGTATCGAACATGCGTTTGTACTCCTGGCTTTCAAAGTTGGTCTTTAATAGTCCACCTTGATAGAAGTAGTCTTCTCCAGGGGCCACTTCCATTTTTCGGGTTGCGATCCAGAAAGACTTACCAGCCTCCGTAACCTTAAGATAAACATAGCGAGTAGTGGGCAGCACTTCTTCCACCTTAACCTGATGAAGGGCATCTCCAAAGGGATTGGTGGCAGGTTTGACCTCGAGTTTTGGGTCTACTTGAAAAGGATTTTCCACATTGGCCACTCCTTTATCGGTACTCGGTTCTACTATTTTTGGACCATTGTTACAGGAGCTTGCCCAAACCGAAAGAGCAATCGTAATTCCTAGCTTATAGTGCATTTTATAAAACATTATCTTTTGTGTTTGCTGTGAAATCTTTGAACCAAACGGGTATAGACCCTATAGTTTTTGCTGTCATTGTACATGGAGAATTCTCCCGTGATACTGAATAAAAGTGTTCTGTTGATATTATAGGATACATCTGCCCCCATATAATGCTGCAACAGGTTATCCGTGATATTGGAATAATTGTACTGAACCAATCTATAGTAGAGATCCGTGTACAATCGATCATAAAAAAAAGAACGGGAATGCCGGACTGATGCTATATTGCTCAACAGGTAGTTCGATTCATTACGATTATAGGAAAATGACGTTCTTCCATCCATAAATGGGGTGTGGGATAAAGTCAGGTAACCGTAAATGTTGTCGGATTTGTTCTGTTGATCACTTTGGAATCTTTTACTATAACTAAAACCCGTTAAAATATTCTTGAAGGGTCTAAAATTCATTCTGCCCCGAATTCCTTGTCTGGCGAGGTCGTCATCCAACAATTGATCTAGATCGGTTCGGTAGGTTTCATAATATATGATTCGTTTTCGTGTATCATAGGAAACCATAAGGTTCACCGCCTTCGAAAAGCGATACCGCAAGGAGGAATAAAGGCTGGTCAACCTCAATTCATTTTTTGTGGTATAATCCACTTTGCTGTACAGGTCAAGTTCGGCGGAGGTGAAAAAGTTCAGATTTTTTGATAGGGTACTGGTATGCTGAACATAGGCATATCTTCTGTCAATATCGCCGTTTCCCCGTTGCTCTATTAAACCCAAAGTGGTTTGGGCGTTAATGTTTTTGGAATTGGTGTTAAAGCCATAATAAGCACCATACTCCAACAGGTCGGGGTTATAACCAAAATTGAAAATATCGGGCCTGGAACCCACCAGAAGCCCCACATAACTATTTCCAAATTGTTTTTCTGCCTGTAAACCATCTATGGCCCCCAACGAAGAAATCTTTGGGTTGATGTTACGGCCTAGCAGCAGATTAAGGGTAGGGGAGGCATCATAACCTACGGAAAAATTATAAACCCTTAAAAGTGAAGTGTTCTGCAGGTTGCTGGTGGGCTCGTCAAAAATTTGCCGAAAGTTCAAATACACATCAGCGGAAACCTTGGAATCGTTGATATGATCGGCATCTATGGAAAGCCTACTCATCAACCGGTGCCTATCTGCCCGGTCGTTGGAAACCAAACTATAGGTAGAAGCAGAAATCCTGGCCCTGATTTCCTGTAAATAAACAGGGTCCTCTTCCGCAAGTTCCACGGTATCACGCAATGAAGAGGGAACAATTTTTTCTTCGGCAACCACTTTCCTCTGTCCAGTTGGGGGGATGAAGGTAACCTTGGCACCCTTTTCGGCACCACAATCAAATAAAGGTACACAGACACAGGATGTGGAGGACATACTGCTGACCAAGAGACATGGACTTCCTGTTTTTCCATCCAATCTTAAGGAGTCACCCACTTTTATGGAAGCGGTATTTTCAAACCGAACGTAGATGTTGTTGGAAGTAACAAAGGAAACTTGTCCTGTCACCACTCCGTCCTGTGCAGAAAGCAATGATCCCACAAATAGGAAAAATATCGTTATTGCAGGTTTAACCTTTTTCATCAACTTCTCCCGTTCGGATGGCATTCGTAACATGCCATACTATTATAACTGTATCCGTTTACTTCACTGTGGTCATTGTTGGTCTGTGATTGTCCATGGCATTGGAAACAGGAGAATTCCGCATAATTACTCGAATTAATGTGGCAATCGGTACAATCGCTCCATGCCTGTCGGTGTGTTCCCGAGTATATGGGAAAATATTGGCCGTCATGATCAAATTCCGCAGGGGTCCATCCTGGGTTTATAGTATGGCACGCGGCACAATCGGTTGGAAAATTGGCGGCCAAGTGATTGGGATTGGAGGTTTGATCATAATCACTTTGATGACAAGTGACGCATTCCGAGGATAATCCTGAATACGTACCGTTTGTATGACAACGGGTACAATCCTGAATGTCATGCCCTTGGGTCAAGGGGAAAAAGTCGTGGTTGATGGTTGCCGGTGTCCAGCCAGGGCTAGTGGAATGGCATGAGGCGCAATCCGTGGAGAAGCCACTGGTTTGATGATTTGGGTCCTGTGTTGCCAAATAATCATCCTGATGACAGGAAACACATTCAGGGGAAAGACCTGAGTAAGTGCCGTTGGTATGACATTGGGTACAATCCTGAATATCGTGTCCCTGGGTCAGTGGGAAAAAGTCATGGTTAATGGTGGCAGGTCTCCATCCAGGGGCTGTGGTATGGCAATTGACGCAATCTGTGGAAAATCCGCTGGCTTGATGGTCGGGATCTTGGGTCGCTGCATAGTCATTTTGATGACAACTTATACATTCAGGTGAAGCATCTGCAAAATTTCCGGTCGTATGGCATTGATTGCAGTCTTGTATATCGTGACCTTGGGTCAGTGGGAAAAAGTCATGATCAAGCATCGCAGGCCTCCATCCTGGCAAGGTGGAGTGGCAATTGGCACAATCCGTTGAAAAACCTGCAGTTCCGTGATTTGGGTTTTGCGTGCTCGCATAGTCGTTTTGGTGACAGCTAACACATTCAGGTGAAGCATCCGAATAATTGCCAGTGGTATGGCATTGGGTGCAATCCTTGATGTCGTGCCCTTGTGTCAATGGGAAAAAGTCGTGGTTGATGCTTTCCGAATCCCATCCAAAGCCAAGTGGGTTATGGCATTCGATACAATCCATGGAATAGCCTGATTGTTGGTGGTTGGGACTTTGGGTCGCCAAATAATCATCGCGGTGGCAAGAGACGCATTCATTCCCGATCCTGTCGAACCTTAAATTCGTTTCAGAGGTATGGCATTCTATACAACTTAGGTTTCCATGGGACCCTACAAGTGGAAAGCCATTGGATTCATGTATTTCCGGAATGTTGGCCACCAACCATGTTTCGGTATCATGGCAACGCATACAGTCATTACCTACGGATTGACTGTGCACATCGGTATGGCAGGATACACATTCCATTGGCGCCCCTTTGAAGGTAAGATCCTGATGGCACATTTTACAGTCCACCAATTCATGGGACCCTTCCAATGGATAATCGGTTTTATTATGATCGAACTGTAGCGTTCTGTAGTCTATTTTCCAACCAAAGGGATTATGGCATTTCTCACAGGCCATTTTAAAGTTTTTCCCATGGGGGGATTGTGCCGAAATCGAGATAAGGCCAACAAAGAATACTATTGCAAATGACAGTCGATACATCTAAATTTTCCCAGTTTATAAATGGTTTCTATTTCTCCGTCCGCATTGGCCACTTCATGGCATGCACTACAAGCAATTTTTTCATGTTTGCCTTCCAGTGGAAAGTTGGTTAGGTCATGATCAAAACGTTTCGGGAACCAGCTATCCGTAACATGGCACCGCGTACAATCTGTAACACCGTCAATCTCAAATACCCTACCATGAACATTTTCATGGCATGTATTACAATCTGTACTTAAATTAGCAAATTCTTGGGTCCAACCTTTTGATTCTGTGGTATTTTCGACAAAATGACACTGTCTGCATTCCACTTCAAGGTGTTTGCCGTCCAACGGCCAATGGGTCTTGCTATGATCAAATTGTACACCGGTCCAGTTGTCGTTTCCATGGCAATAGCGGCAATCATCCTTAGGATAATATTTGGCATCGATATAACCTTCATGAATGTCCTGGTGGCATTCCACACAGGTGTTGCCCAAATTCCTGAAAGACCATTTTTGGGTGCGCTCGTCCACGTGACATGCAAAACATGGGGTGGCCATATGGGCACCCTGTAAGGGGAAATTGGTCTTTTGATGTTGCTCCAACGTAAAAAGGCTGTAGTCAAAACCGTGTTCCAAAGAATGGCACTCCACGCAGTCTGGCTGGATGCCATTTTTGGTAAATTCCCCATGGTGGTAATCGGTATGGCAATTTTTACAATCCGTAAAATCAATGGGGTCTTTAAAGCGTTGTTTGTGGCATTCACGGCAATCCACTCCAATATGTTTGCCTTCCAATGGATAATCGGTGACCGTGTGGTCAAAAAAATCCATGTTCCGCATGGAGAGAAAGCTTGTTTCCCGATGACATTTGGCGCAATCCAGTCCGTAAACACCATTGTGCACATCCTGATGGCACGTGGCACATTTGTTTTCGCTTATACCTTTTTTATCTTGAAATATACGCAAGGGGTCATGGGATTGGGAATGACAGGCAAAACAATCCAAGCTTTGATGGCTTCCCCGGAGTTCAAAGTTGGTGGTGTTGTGATCAAAATTTCCTTGACCGGAGAAGGTCGTAAAAGAGTTTTCTGTATGGCACTGGGCACATTGTCCCGGTAATTGTGCGTTGTGCGGGTCTTCATGACAGCTTACACAATCATTAAAGGCAACACCGGCAAACTCTTGAAATGTTGCTCCGTTTTTGGTGGTCATTGGGTGGCACTGCTTGCATTCCACATTTTGATGTTCTCCTTTTAAGGCAAAATCCGTGGCATCATGGTTGAACAATGGGGCCGGCTTAAACCCTTCCATATCGTGGCATTGTTTGCAATCGCCGGGTAAAGTGGCCTGATGGTAGTCTGAATGGCAGGTAAGACAGGTTTCATCCAATCCAAGAAACGTTTTTGGTTTCTTTTTCAGTTCCTTGTCCTTTATGTTGCCTGAGGTGTGACATTCCTTACATTCAACGGTGGCATGACTTCCTTCAAGTTCATAACCGGTGATCAAATGGTCAAAAGTTGCTTCATCAAAGCGCAGCATGTCAAATTTACGACCGTTGTGTTCGCCATGACATTCGGCACAATTTTTTCGTACCACATCCGGGTTTCCATGTAGGCCAGTTTTTCGGTTTACCAAGGATTGAATTTCTTTATGGCATTCCAAACATTTGGTATCCAATACCTTGTCTCCTAATTTGTGGCATTTGGTACAATTGGTCAACCCTTCAAGTTCCGCATGTGCATCGGTAAGGGGACCAGGGGAGATTTGTCCGAAAACGGGCATTGCCATCAACATGATTAAAAGGGCGATATGTTGGGCAACGCGTTTCATTTATTTTTTGTGGGATTTCATCACATGTCCGAATCGCTTGGAGATTTTAACCCCCGCATTTTCTAAAAATTTGGTGGGCAATTCACCTCCGGCAAAAATATATACCAGGTCATTGTCCATCTCCTCGGGTTCTTCATTGGATACCTTTATTAAGATACTTTTATCCTTGATAGACACCAAGTTAGAATTAAAAATGACTTGTAGCAAGCCTTCATTTATGGCGTCTTGTATCTTATCCCTATTTTTTGGTTTCAATCTGGAAAAAGTATCATTTCGGTATGAAAGGGTGACCTCATTCTGTTGCATAAGCAGCATTGCGGATTCAATGGCGGAATCTCCTCCTCCGACCACAACGATTTTTTTGTCATGGATCAATTCAGGTTCCAACAGTCTATAGGCAACTTTCTGACTTTCCTCGCCCGGAATACCCAGTTTTCTGGGAGTTCCTCTCCTTCCAATGGACAAAAGGACCTGATGGCACAAAAATTCTTCCTCGGTGTTCGTCACGATTTTGAACACATCATTTTCAATGGGAACTATTTTATCCACCTTGGTTTGCTCCCTAATATCCAATTGGTGTTCGGATATCACCTTTTTCCAGAGCTGTAAAAGTTCGTCCTTGTTGGTATCGAACAGTTTGACTTTTCCATATAAAGGAAGGTCCATTGGCGCGGTCATCACAATTTTGGAACGTGGAAAGGTATAAACTGTACCACCTAAGGAATCCTGTTCCAAAGTTACCGAGGTAAGACCGTTTTCTTTTGCGGCCAAGGATGCTGAAATTCCGGCGGGTCCTGCACCAATGATCACTAGGTCCAATATGTTTTCCTTGGAAGGTTTTTTGGATTTAAGGATGCTTTGAACGGCCATCTGCCCTTGCTCAACGCTATTTTTTATCAGCCCCATTCCGCCGAGTTCCCCAGCTATGTACATGCCCTTTATATTGGTTTCATAATCCTCACTTACATGTGGCAGGTCTACTCCTCTGGATTCCGTACCGATGCGAAGCGTGATGGCTTCTACCGGGCAAGCGTGAAAGCAGGCACCGTGTCCTACACAATTAGATGTGTTGATCACCGTGGCAACACCGTCCACAATGCCCAGAATATCTTTTTCCGGGCATGCGGTAATGCAGGCACCGCTTCCGATACAACTTTTAAGATCAATATGCGGATGAAGGGAAACAGGTTCGAACAGACCCTCGATCTTGGCGATGGCTACCTTTTCTTTGGTTCGCTTGTATTTCTTGTTCTTTCCCCAGAGATAAAAGGATACGATCAAGCCGCAAAGGAAAAAAACCGTTCCGTAGATGATCAGCTGCTCCAAGAATAGTGAATCCATTAGAATATCCATTTATATCCAAGTGCTACGGTAACGGACACATGGATGATTACAATGATCAACATGATAATAGCAAATGGCATGTGCACCACATGCCAATATTTAAAGAGCCTTTGCATTTTTTGCAACCTTGAAATTCGTTTGGAAAGCTTGAGTTCTTTTTTTGCCATTCCCAAGATTTCGCGCCTATCGGATTTTGGGAGGTCTTTTCGTCCCAAAACTTTTCGGAGATAGGACAGTTTTGTAGCACTGTCCACATCATTGTCCTCGCTCATAAGATTGGAGACAATATCGATGGTGTTGGTGGCCAAATCGAATTTTTGGTGCAGGACCACGGCAAAATCTATTTTCAAATCCTGAAGCTCGGATAGTGTCAATTCCCTTCCTTCGATGGTCCTTGGGATTTGGTTGTAGATAAATCGACCAAGGACACCACTCAGAACAACTGCCGTCATACTCCAGAAGGCAATGGAAACGATTCCCCCAAACTTGAAGGCCGTATGGAATAAAATCAATATTGGTCCTAGGGTACAAAGGAAAATATGGAATTCGAGCAGGTGTTTGAGTCGAATAAAACGGCCCAAAAAATTGTATCGTTTCCTTGCAATGTAAAGGAACACTCCAAGTGCAATCATAAAGGTTCCAATGACACCAAGCCCTTGACCATGGATCCCACTGGGTTTAAACCAGTGATGTTGGGGATGGTAGAAACGGTCTTCCAAGGGCAATGAATAATAGGTAAACCCAGTATATCCCAAATAAAAGGTGACTGCCATGGTTACAAGTACCATGGTCGCAACATAGATTTTATGTAAACTGTTGCTCAAGGTTGGGGTTATTTTTACGCCACAATTCTGTTAACGTATTTCTATTTTATTGACTTTTCCAGGTTGTTCTATCTACAAGACAACTGAAACCGTACTTACCCTACCTGATTTCTTAAAAAAATATTAAAAATTTTAATTTATGCCCAAAGTTTATGGTAATCAACCTCATTTATTGAAAGTGAACGGTAATTGATCCATTTTATCATGAAGGCTAAGAGTCCCTTGGATGTCCTGGTAAAGGGAAAAATACTGAAAACGTTTTTTAGGATATTCCTGAAGATTATTTACTTGAATTCTAGGAGGTCAAAGCCCAGTGGGGCCTTGATATGTTCCTATAATGTCCAGGATTTCCAATGGTTTGCCAAAAGGTTTGGGCCAAGGGTTTCACCCAGATGAATCCACTACCTTGTTATTTTACGTTTTTGATCGGAACATATGCGATAGATCATCCTTTCGGTTATTGTTCCATGCGGTGGTTTTTAATCCTTGATTTCCAGTCTATAAAACTCTTCCAGGTCGGTATTACTGTTCATATTGACGCCAAGATCTTTAATGATACCGGTTCCGACCCCATATACCCAACCATGAAGATGTAGTACCTGTCCCTTTTTCCATGCGGTTTGCACAATGGAGGTCTTGGCCAGATCGAGCACCTGCTCCCTTGTATTGAACTCAACAAACCGGTCAAAACGTAATTCCGTGTCCTCAATACCTTCCAAACTGTTCTGGTGAAGTCTATAGACATCCCTTATATGTCGGATCCAATTGTCCACCAATCCGTAGGAATGATTTTCCATGGCAGCCTTTACACCTCCACATCCATAATGGCCGCATACGATGATATGGGTTATTTTGAGCGCATTTACCGCATAATCAAGGACACTCAACATGTTCATATCCGAATGCACGACCATATTGGCAATGTTGCGGTGAACGAAGACCTCGCTGGGTTGGGCACCAATAATTTCATTGGCCGGAACCCTACTGTCCGAACAGCCGATCCACAGGAGAGGGGGTTGTTGACCCTTCTCCAATTTCTTGAAGAATTCTGGGTCTTCGGCCAATTTGGATGCCACCCATTTTTTATTGTTCTCGATTAAATTTTTATAGAATTCTGAGGCCATTACTGTTTTTTATAATCCCATGTCTGGGTTCTTACTAAGATCGATAACTAATTCAATGCCGCCTTATAGGTTAGGTCAATACCACCAACATCAATGGAAACACCGGATCCATGTCTTTTGGTCAAATAGGTGAATTTTTCCCCCCATTTGATTTCGTTGGCTTTATAGGAAGATTTTGAATACACTGTTTGCGAAAAAGACTCATCAAAGGCCTTTATGAAGATTAGGAACTCGGTATCCCTTTCCATCATTTCATCTGGGGAAATCCCCAACAATGGACTGTTTTCGGTAATTGGATGTACAATGGTCCACATCGTGGGAAATAGGATCACCTTGGATCTTTCAAGTTCCAATAGATGGAACTCCCGGGAATCAGGGTTGTCCTTTCGCTGCATGGAAAGGGTCACGGAAGCTTCGACTTCAATGAGTTGGTTGTTTTTGGGATTAACCACCCGGAACATAAAACCATTAATGTCCAGATAGGGGGCAATCAAGCCAAAAGTACTATATTTTATGGAGGCATAGGGTTTGGAGAACCGCCCGTACATCAGTCCAGTGGCCAAGGCAAACAGTAAAAGCCCCAAGAGGGATTCGGTGGCGGCCACAATATTGGCAGGAAGGTTCAAAGGGGCTACTTGGCCGTATCCCAGTGTTGTAATGGTCTGGGCACTGAAGAAAAAGGAGTCCAGAAATTTTTCCATGGTCGTAGTCCCACGAATTCCCGTTAAATGCTCGGTGCCAATAATAACATAAAGGCTTGCAAAAAATAAATTTATTCCAAAATAGACAGTGACGAGTATCGCAAAAAAAGAAGGCCATGACATGGTTACCAAGGAGTGGAACATGTTGATGCGCTCCAGCAGGGGAACATTATGTTTTCTTACATTGAATGTTCCATCTTTGTTCAGGGCCCGATATCCAGTGGTACCTGTTCGGGTATCCAGCCCTAGATCCTCGTATTTTGCTTTTCGTCTGGGTCTCAAAACCTCATTTTATTAAAATCCGATTAACGATTTTAAAAATACACATTTTGGTTTTGAAATTTTATTTTCATTAAGTGCTATGTATGGGTTACCCTACCTTTTTTATTACACAAGCGTATAGTTCTTGCTGGATTGGGTTTTTGTTTTCTGCACTCTTTTTGTTGATCGGTATTGATTGAATGCTATAGTATCAAGTGGAATCCGGACATTGGCCACTTCTATCCTGATAGGGATTCCCTTTAAGAGGCACCAGTGGCCTGATTGGAAGCCGTCCGATTTGAAATCCGATTTTCTGGAGCATCTTTAAAGCGCAGGATAAAGTTGGTGCCGTGGTCAATTTCACTTTCGCAGATCATCTCACCCCCGTTCATTTCCACAAAATCCTTGGTGATCAGCAAGCCGAAACCTGTCCCTTTCTCGCCTTTCGTGCCTTTTCTGGTTTGGGGCCTTTCTTCATCTTTAAGCTTGTCGTACCAATGGATGTCCATACCCATCCCAAAATCCTGTACCCCTATATCGACACTGCTGGCATTGCGCTGGGACCATATGATTATTTTTTGTCCGTTGGAACTGAATTTTATGGCATTGGAAATCAAATTCCGTAGCATGACCTTTAACATGTTCTCATCGATAAAGAGCACCGGATGGGAAACCTTGAGTTCAATGGTTATATTTTTATCATCGGCCATTCTTGTAAATTCTTGTTTTACTGATTGAAAGACCTCTTTCAGGTCGCATATCGTTTTGTCCAACTTTACCCCATCCAATTGCTTGTAGGACCATTGTAGCAATCCATTGACCATGGAAATCTTATCGACAATCTCCCCTTTTAACTTTCCGGTAATGGCTTTTAGGTCCGTATCCTCCAATTCGGCTTCGATCAATTCGATGATTACGATGAAATTATTCAGCGGTGCCCTTACATCGTGGGCAAGTAAGGAAAACAATTTGTTTTTGAGTTCACCGATCTTTTCCAGTTCCTCGTTCTGGGTTTCCAACTCCCTCTTTGCCATTTGAAGGCCCTTGGTCTGTCGGTCCACTTCTTTTTTAAGCTTTATGTTGGCCTCAAGCTGAAGGGTCATATGCTCGTCTTCCAAGGCCTTGAACTTAAACCCGATGAGCAGTGAAAAAAGGATCAATTGTACCGTTACCAAAATAGAAGTGCCAAGGACTATCGGATTTGCGTTGAAATCGTAATACCTTTTCATGAACCAAGTTCCAATATATAGGAGTGCAGCGAGTAAGATAGGGGCATACGAATAGAGATAATACCGGTTCAGTTGATGGGCATGGAACAAACGGAACCCCGAAAAGATATTCAGGAAAACCGAGGCCATGGCGGTAATCGCGGCCAACAATACAAAAAAGTCGTTCAACCAGCCGATGCCTATAACCATCTTGTTCACAATGTGAAAAAAGGGTAGGCAGATCACGATCCAGATAAATACGGTATAGGTCCCCGATAATCTTGGGTGGTGATCTTTATCAATATTCAAGTAATTCTTGGCGAACAGCAACAACCCAAGCGTTGTGATCATGGCCGTTGTGAGGGAGGCTCTGTCCGCAATCACGGATGTGTCGCCACCGAAGGAGTTGGTCACAAAAAAATAAAGGCTCCAATGCAGGGCAAGACCCAGAATGAGAATGAAATAATAGAGTAGGATCTTATGCCTTAACACTAGGAACGAAAGAAGGTGGTAAATTCCGAAAATGGCAAAAATGGATATAAACACTATGGTTGTTACGTCCCTAAAATCAAAAACATCCATATTTGGGATAGTAATGGGTTATTGGTGTTCGTTGTCAAAAATAAAACAGGATAAATTCATTACAATGTTCAAAGCTAAGATTTTATCCGTTTTGTGTGCAAGTCCACATGCATGGTAAAGCATTTGTATCTAAAATTGGACTTTTATCAGGACATAAAAGGGTTGTGTTCCATACCGTGCAGCATGCATCTCGGCTATGATAGGGCCATTGCCCTTGTAGTTTTTTTGATAAAGGTCAAACCACGGTGTTTTGGGAAATGGACCTGTTTACATTCCGCAACGGATCTTTCTCTTGATATACTTCATCAAGGCCTTTGGCCATCTTGATTTCAAAGACAGTTCCCTTGTTCGGTGTGCTCTGGACATCGATTTCCCCGTTCATGGCTTCCAGTTGGTTCCTCACCAAATAGAGCCCCAAGCCTTTACCGCTGGTTTTTCCGCTCAAACGCCCGTACATGTCAAAGATTTTTTTTCTGTTCTCTGGGGTGAGTTTCATCCCTCTTCCATTGTCGCGGACCTTGATGGAGACATGGTCTGGATGGTCTTTTATGGACAGTTTGATTTGAGGGGTTTCATCGGGTTTGGAATAAATGATCGCATTGGATAAAAGATGGTAAAGGATATTCACGTAATAGCTCTTGATGCCCTTTATGGTTTTCCTGTTCGAATGTACCTTCAGTTGGGCACCGGAATCTTGGATTTCCTGTTGCAACAAAGCAGTGACATCATCCATGATATCATCAACTTCCACATCCGTGAAATGGTTGGCATCGACCTCCTTTAAGGTAAGGGAATGGTTCAAATCCTTTATGGTGCTATCAAGGTCCTCACAGGAAGTCTGGATATGTCCCAAAAGGAAATCGTTTTCCTGATGGTGGCCATGCTCATAAAGATTGGCCAAGGCTAGCAGGTTCGATAGGGGCCTCCTGACATTATGCGAAATGACGTTCACGAAATGGCGTAGTTCCTTGTTCTGTCTCTCAATTTTTTGGTTTGACAATACCTTCTCCGTAACATCCTGGATCGTACCTGCCATTCGAACGGGTCTACCGTTACCGTCATGGAAGATCCTACCCTGTTGATGAACGAACCTGGTTTGTTGATTCGCCAAGATTCGGTAGACCATATCAAAATGTTGTCTGTTTCTTTTTTTAAGGCAACGTCCCATGGCGTAGTCGAACGCCCTTCGGTCCTCAGGATGTATTAGGTTTTTCAAGGTTTCATGACGGGGGACAAAGTCACGTTTCTTCTGACCGAAAATGGTAAATAGGTGATCCGACCATTCGATTATATCGTTGGCCATGTCCCAGTTCCAACTTCCCATATTGGCTATTTCCTGTGCCTCCATAAGGGCTTCCCTTCCTTTTTTGATCTCATCGGTGACCTTTTCCCGTTCCGTGACATCGGATCGTCTTATGATACATCCGATTACCTGTCCATTTTTTACTACGGGATCTAACCTAGATTCGTATACCTTCTGCCCGATTTTTTCCTGCGATATGGTGGCCGAGCTATTTTTCAGGGTTTTGTCATAGGCCGCTTGGTGCAACCGGAAACAATCCATTCCGTTGATGTCCATATCCAGCCTGGGGGGCTCATGGTACCTGTTCACATAAAAGGTTTCGAAGGCGCTGTTGAACATGGATAGACGTCCATTTCTGTCCACGGACCAAATCAATTCTTCCGTGCTGTCCACCAATGCACTTAGACGTGTTTTTTGATCGATGATCTCTTCCAGGCTTTTTTTGAAGCCCGCCTGCATCGGACGTACGATAACCACATAGCTCATGTACGTGAGGAACAGAAAGGAGACGGCCAATCCGATGACAAATAATTTGAACCGTGACATGATATTTTCCCGCTCCAGCTGGTAATTGGCAACGAGCGTGTTCACTCCCCTAAGGTATTTGGATTCCCATCGGATCACGCTGTCCAAATTAACCTTATGGTCCATGTCCTTATTTTCCACATTGAAGAGAGCTGCCAGTTTCTTGTGTCCCATGTCCAGGTCTTGGTAAGCTTTTCTGGAAGATGCGATCCTGGATTCGTCCATAAGGGTCACCGTCTTCGTTCCATGGGCAATGAATGCCTTATGGTCATGGCTCCATTCTTCGAGCCTATCCTTGGATAGATTGGCACCTTGGCCCAATCGGTTCAGGGAATATTCGGTGACTACACTTTCACAATCTACACCAAGATCGGTGGTGTCCGCGATCCTTTGTGAGTTGTGATCGAGTATATCTAGGAAATAGGTCATGCCAACATATGAAAACACTGTCGCTATTAGGATAGCGATATGCTTTGCTTTCAAAGCAATCTTGTTTTTTCTGAAAAACGCTAATTGTTGGTGTTGGGTCGGTGCCATCTTGACCGTTTTTTATAGTGCTGTATGTTCACATCCCATGGGATGCCTATACATGTGAGGGTTCGAGGTTTTGGATGGTCGATCCATTTCCCAGAAACCTTTGGATGTCGCCAATGGTCAAAGGCTTGTCCAAATGGCCCCTTACGTATTTCGGATATGTGGTCACTTTTTTGTGGTCCCCAGGGTGGATGGAAGAGCTGATGATGACCACATCGATGGTCGTTGGCAGTTCCTCCAAGGACATGAACTCCAAGAATTCGAACCCGGTCATCTCAGGCATGTTGATATCCAAGAATAGTAGGATATGTTCTTCGGGGTTTTCCCGGAACCGAAGGTGGTCCAGGGCAAGTTCAGGATTGGTGAAGCTTCTGACTTTATCCTCAAGGCCCATTTTCCGGAACATGAGGGCATGTATGGTATTGATGAGTTCCTCATCGTCTACCAGATATATTTCCTTGTACATCTTTATGGATTAAGATGATGAGAAATTAACCCTTTATTGGATTGGACCCAATTAAATGTTGTGTAAGCCTAAGGTTTATCAATGTAGAACAAAAAAAGTGGTGTGTAGGAGCACAATGATATTTCGAAAGGGCTCTTTTTAGGCATGTCCACATGGGACAAGGCTTTCTGTTGCATGGACTTTCCTTAGGGCAAAGGTTCTGGCTTTTCACTGCAATCCCCCCATGCGATTATAAGCTTCACACAGCACGTATCTGGATTGGGTTGAGCCCTGAAGGACATTTTGGAATTTTTTGAAACGGATAGGATCACTCGTAAATAATGTAAAGCATTAAAGGCTTTCACCGCGAATAAACCTCTAGGTAACATAGGCTCGGTTAAAAATGTGCTCGAAAACAATTTTTTAGTGTGTTCGAGCACATTTTTATTGGTTTTGCTTTTTTCTTGTGTAAAAAATATGTAAGTTCGGCTAAGATTGGACATAAAAATGAAGAATATTGTCTGTAAAGGCAAGATTATCAATATTATAGAAATCAAATGCAGAAAAAAGTAAAACCTACATTGGTGGTCTTGGCCGCAGGCATGGGAAGTCGTTATGGAGGTCTTAAACAAATAGACTCATTTACCCCCCAAGGGGACACCATAATTGACTTTTCAATCTATGATGCATTACAGGCTGGTTTCGGAAAGTTCGTGTTCATCATCCGAAAGAGTTTTGAGCGCGAGTTCAAGGAAATCTTCAACCCAAAATTACAAGGGAAGGCTGAGGTAGTCTATGCATACCAAGAACTGGAAAATGTTCCAAAAAAGTATATCAACCCAGATAGGGTAAAACCATGGGGCACAGGTCATGCCCTTTTAATGGTCAAAGATGTGGTAGACGAAAATTTTGCCATCATCAATGCGGATGACTTTTACGGGAGGGAAGCCTTCATGGCCATGGCTCAGGCTTTGGGTACAACGGACAAGGAATCGTACAACTTTTTTACCATGTCCTACCTGTTGAAAAATACCATATCCGATCATGGTTTCGTCTCCAGGGGAGAATGTCAGGTGGACGAAGAGGGATATCTGACCGATATAAAGGAGAGGACCCATATTGAAAAAATTGATGGGCGGTTAATGCGAAAGGATGAAAATGAACACTTCGTTCCCATTGATGGGAATACTGTAGTATCCATGAATTTTTTCGGGTTTACCCCTAAATGTTTTGCGTTTGCGGAAAACCTATTCTTGAAATTCTTGGAAGAAAACCAGGAAAGTCTAAAGGCGGAATTTTATATCCCATACATCGTGAACGAAATGTTACAGTTGGACTCGGTGACCGTAAAGGTTTTAAAATCGAATGCCAAGTGGTTCGGTGTCACGTACAAAGAAGACAAGGAAATCGTTCAAAGATCGATCGATGAATTAAAAAGACAACACATTTACCCAACGGAGCTTTGGAAAATCTCCAAAACAAGATAGACTAGGAATGAAATTGACCATAACAACTTTTGCAGTACTGACCCTGACCATGTTCAACACGTACTCCCAAAATGGGGATAAGCTTGATCTGGACATTATGAAAGGTGAATATTGGTGGGGTGGCCTAAGCACTGAAGGGCACAATACACCATATGATGTCAATTCTGAGGTAAGTCATGACCAATGGGCCAATGATGAAGGCAATCAAGCCCAACCCATCCTGCTTTCCAATAAGGGCAGGTATGTTTGGTCCAATACCCCAATTAAATATGTCTTTGATAAAGGCCACATTCAGATAACGACCAGGGTTGGTGAAATTCAGTTTGGCAGTGCTGGTAAGAATTTACGCGATGCATACCAATATGTGGCGCAAAACTTCTTCGCTCCAAATGGGAAGATTCCGGAAGAAAAGTTGTTCACCCATCCCCAATACAATACATGGATAGAGCTGATCTATGACCAAAATGAAGAGGATATCCTGAAATATGCCCAAGGCATTTTGGATAATGGGTACCCCCCAGGAGTATTGATGATCGATGATAACTGGCAGGAAGACTATGGGACTTGGAATTTTTCACCTCGAAGATTCAAAGATCCCAAGGCAATGATCGAGAAACTCCATGACATGGGGTTTCTGGTCATGCTATGGGTATGCCCCTTCGTTAGTCCTGATTCGGAGGTTTTCCGTTATCTGGCAAAAGAAGGCATGCTATTGCAGGCTCCACAAGAAACACAGGAGGTACAATGGAAAAACACCCAGGATACGGCAGCCATCATACGCTGGTGGAACGGTGCCAGTGCTTGTTTGGACTTGACCAATCCCAAAACCAATACATGGTTCAAGGAGCAGTTGAACCACCTGGTGGACGAATATGGGGTGGATGGATTTAAATTCGATGCGGGTGATGCCCAGTTTTATGAAAATGGCATCGTTTCATTTGAAAGTGTTTTGCCTAACGACCATACGGCCCTGTATGCCAAATTTGGATTGGACTATCCCCTGAATGAATATCGGGCGTCATGGAGAATGGCAGGTTTGCCTTTGGCACAACGATTAAGGGACAAAGGACATAATTGGGAAGATCTGCAAAAGTTGATCCCTGACCAGATGTCCCAAAGTTTGATGGGGTATGCGTACACATGCCCGGACATGATAGGGGGAGGGGAGTATGGTTCTTTCATAGACCTTGCCTCCATGGATGAGGAATTGGTTGTACGATCTGCCCAGGTCCATGCCTTGATGCCCATGATGCAATTTTCAGTGGCACCATGGCGTGTGTTGTCCAAAGAAAACGCAAGGTACTGTTTGGAAGCCGCAAAACTCCATGAAAAGATGGGCCCCTATTTTCTTGAACTGGCCATTCAGGCTTCAAAAACAGGGGAGCCTATTGTAAAACCAATGGCATTGGCTTTTCCGAATGATGGCTACGAGACCATTAAGGACCAGTTTGTTCTAGGCGATGGAATCATCGTAGCTCCAGTGGTGACAAAAGGATCCTTGAAGCGAAAAGTGGTTCTTCCCAAAGGAAAATGGCAAGACGAAAAGGGAAAAAATTATAAAGGGAACAAGACCGTTGAAATTGAAGTGCCGTTGGGCAGACTTCCGTTTTTTACCAAGGTTGGCAAGTAGCTAATATTTAAACAAAATATAGGTAGCGTTTTAAAATGAATAATTAAAATGGTGGTGCCATGATGGTAGGCACTTGCAACATGAAATATTAAAATTAGTTTTGAGTTGTTAGTTAGTTTTTTAGCAAGGGCTATTAGGGTGGTATTATTTCATCGTGATAGCCCTTTAATCTAAGTTTAATTGATGTGCAACACCCTATTGACAGTCGCTCAAATGTTAAAAGGACCTTTTAAAATCTATAGTTTGTCCTTTCAATAATCGGCCACAGGTAATGACCAAATCTTCATTGCCATCATAATTGATAGTGAATTCCTTTTCTTCATTTGGCAGCACAGTTCTAAGGGATGTGGTGGATTTATTACCGTTAATGGAAAGATATGCATCGTAATAAATGGGAGCTGTTCCAATATTTCTAACGGTTAGAAGAGATTTATTTTCGGATTTTACAAATTTTGTGACTTCAAACTTATAACCCGTATGGATACTGGCCTCTTTTATTCTATCCAGGGATTGATATTTGTATTGGTCATTTCCGATCATGTAGGTAGTATGGAACCGTTTTATGAACGATTCATAGGACTCGCCATGTGGACCATTGGGAGATAAAACATTTTGCTGGTCATAATCCGTATAATAATTAAATTCGCCCCCAACCGGATTGTTGACATAGCGGGTTTCCAGTCCCAAAAATTTAAAACGCTGTTCGTTGACCGTTGCATGTTCCTCGGACATGAAGGAATCATCGAACAAACCAAATGATAAATTCAATAAGGAAGGATCATCACGAAATGGAGTAACATTGCCATCCTCAACATCAATGGAAATGGACCAATGAAGATCAGTGAACAAAGTGTTCATTCTATTCAAAAATAGGGTTTGGTACTCCTTTGAAGGGAACGTCTTTCCCAGCGTAAATGGACCATCATAAATATGGTATTCGCCCCATAATCCAAAACCTACCTGCAAGAAGGCCAATCGGTTATCATGATCGTATCGTTCAGCAAATTTTTCATAGAATTCCAAGGTAAAGTCCTGTAATTCTTGATGCGACCAATCCGGAAACCATGTTTCCCTACCTTCACTGATTCCTTGTGTTTCATAGTAATCCGGTAAATCTTTAATGTATTTGGGCACCGATGTTCGTTGCCCTACATAGGTATATCTGAAGCGGAGGATGGCTTGATGGTTCCGCGAGGCGATATCGTTCAATTTAGTTTCAACAACCGTCCAGTCATAGACCCCTTTTTTGGAAACCACATCTTCAAATAGCATATAGGAATATTCCAAGGTGTGCGCTCCGGAGCCGGCATTCGGATTTCCATCCCACACCACGATTCCGGTCATAGGTTGTACTTTGGTAAAACTGCTCACACCGCCACCATTTAATACCTGTTCCTGACCTTCGGGGTTTTCATCGGGATTGCCATTGTTTCCACCACCACCACAAGCAACGAGAAAACAGTTTAAACCAAGAAAGAACAAAAGATTTTTCATAGGATAGTAGCTTCTTTTAGCCAATGATTATATTCTGATAAATAGTTTCTTTTTATACATCCAATAGCAAATGAACCATAGGAAGAAGAGCACTACGATACTCAATAGTATCTGGGCACTCAGTTCTCCCGTCCACCCGAATAGTGCGTTTGAAAATGGTAAGAATATTTTTCTGATCAGCTCTGCCCCACCAACATGCGCGAACAAATAGATAAACAATGGGTTCATGCCTACAACGGCAAAGAACAATACTCCCTTCTGATATTTTTTGACGTCTATCACCCAATAGCATAATGCAAGGGCTAACAACGACCATCCACCACCTACAAAAACAAAAGTACTCGTGGAAATACGTTTTATGATGGGCGTTACATAACTGAAACCATATCCTATGATCAAGGCCGTGACACTCCCAATGACCAAAAGCTGGATTTTTTCCTTGACAGTCCTCTTACTGATTAGCAGTTGGCCAGCCAGTACGCCCCAAATAGTATGTGCCGCGGTGGGAATGGCATTGAACATGGCCCAATGACCACTGTCTTCTTCTCCTGAAATCAAAATATTGAGCCATGCGCCAAAATTTTCCCCGGGCACAAAGGCATGGTTAAAACCTTCAACGGAGAAGAATCTATAAATGGCCTCACTGATTAAAATAAGGATGATAGAAAACCCGATTTGTACGATAGGTTTTTTACGGATGACCAAAAATGCAAGGAGGTAGGTGACCGAAAGTTGTGCCAGTACATTCTGGAACCTGAAAACAATTTTTCCAGGATCGATGCAATATAAAGCCCATCCTAAAACCAGCATTAAAAAAGCTCTTTTAAAAGCATGTTTCTGCAATTCTTTGTATGTATCTCCCTTTGCCATTCTTTTTGAAAAGGAGAGAGGCATGGAAACACCCACAATGAACATAAAAAATGGTTGGATCAAATCCCAAAAGTGCAGCCCTTCCCATTCCACATGATGAAACTGTTCCCCAATGGTATGTATAAGGGTACCGTGAAGTTCTGGAGCAACCAGGAATTCAAATAGACTTGAAAATTCTGCAATAAGCAAAAACATAGTCAGACCTCTATAAAAATCCAGGGACAGTAATCGGTTATTGTTGTGTTCCATAATCTACTTTTTAAGTAAAAACCCTAATAAATGTTCAAGCTATCTATTAGGGTTTTATTGTTTCTAATGTGTTTGATAAAATTTATGTACAGGATCGATACCGATCAATAAGACTCCTGTTAACCAAGAAATGCAGTTGTTCTGATTGCGTTTCTGTACCTATTTTTGGATTTCTATATTGAGGGCCGGACCAGCGGTATCTGAAGGATAGTACTCAACACCCCAATTCAACCACATTCCAAAATCAATGCTGTCCCCTACAGTCCCAAAAAAGCTTTTTGGGAACCTCATTTCTATGGCATTGGTGCTGCCATCAACGGCAATAACCCCAGAGGATTCAAAACCGTGGCCATCAAGTCCTATCCAGTCCCATGCCCAGCCGCCGCTGCCACTTGCTGGGTAACTGTAAAAACTTCCCCATGAACCCAATACAGGTGGTCCTTCAAATAGGTATTCCGCACCAATATTCCATGTTTCATTATATCCTGTTCCGTTGTCTTCATCCACATTGAAAAGCATGTCCGTAATCTCCAAAGTCATGTCTGATCCACCTTCAAAGTAGATGTCTATGTTGGGTCCTTTGGTGTAGTACTTCATTTTTTTGACGGTACCTGCAAATTCATAGTAAACTGGAACCTCTTCCCAGTCCTCAAAATCCCCATCAATATCGATATTGGCATTGATGATTACCGGGGCGCTGATCATTTTTGATACATGGGCCTCTTCCCCGGATTCATTCATTGCCGTTAACGTGACGGTTAGCTCGCCACCAACTATGGAATAGGTGTAGGTGGGATTTTCTTCGTAGGAATAAAAATAAAGGTCGCCAAAATCCCATCGGTACGTGGTTGCCCCTTGGGATAGGTTGGTAAAGGTAAACGTACTTCCATCGCTTGTAAATGAGAAGTCGGCCACAATGCTGCTTTCTGAACTTGTGGAATCGTCCGAATCACATCCTGCAAGTAGTGAAACGACCAAAAGACAATATAAAAGCTTGAATTTTTTCATGACTTATGTGTTTAGAAATTATGGTTTTAGTTGATTATTAGTGTGTGTAATAATTCGTTCATGCCGGTACTGGCCTCCCAAGTGCCTGAATTTGCCAATTGAATGGAATATTCGGGTCTATCCTTCAAGGATGGGGAAGCGTCTTCGATCTTTAAATACAAGGTATAGCTCCCAGCAGGTATACCGGATAGGTTCACGGTTTCTGTTAAATCGTATTCTGCACCAGGCACCACCTTTCTGATATCAAAGTCCAACGATTTGCTATGGATGGTCCCATCATCAGTGGATTTCAATATCAAAGAGGCATTCTTTTTATTGTAAACGGGGGCAAAACCCACATTGTCCATGACCAGGTCCAAATCAAAATTGCCATTGGCTTTAATCTCCTTTTTTAGACTGGCGGTTTTGAGCAAAAGGCGATACCCCAATTCTCTTTGAAAATCCTCGAAGCAATCATTGTTTCTCCATTCCTGCAGTACGGGACCATAATAATCAAGGTTCAAATAGGTCCATTTCAACAATGCCATTTCCGTATCGGCAGTAGTGCAACTGGCGGTTGGCACCCCGGATGGGGGACAGGTTTCCCCGCCAGTGGGTACAAAAAGGGCCTCTTTGCTTATGTATTGTTTTTCTATGGGGATGTTCTGGTAGGTCCCGTAGTCATCAGGACTGGCTAAAAAACAATCGTTGTGGAACCCCACACGGGCAATATCGCTGTCACCGTATCCCACAGTTGCATCCATTGCGGTAGAGTAATTGAAGATCTCCTGTTTGTACAATGGGGTCCTAACCTGTACCTTGATTTCTTTTGGCAATACTTCCAATAGTTTGTTGAGTACAGCCGTCTTATTTTCAAGCGTGGTCAAATTGTTGGTCGTGTAGTACCATTCTCCCCAAGATCCTATAAAACCTGCTTGAACAAAAGCAATCACATCATAATTGTCGGTCAAAATGGGTTTCAATTGGTCCAAATGCGAAATGACCCTGGACAACGGTGCATCGGTTTCATTTTGGTCGCTATTGTAGGCAAATCGCAGGATACATTTAATCCCGGCGGTTCTCATTCGTTCAAAATCGGTGGTTATCAAATCCAACTCGGCTTGACTTAGGTCCGCATCCTTAAATGCGTCCAAATAATATATCCGATTGATGATCGTGACCTTTTCGTTTTTCAAACTGTTGAGCATGGCCGTACTGACCGGCATGCCTTCGGATTCAACTGCCCAGTGGTGCATAAATCCCCTTTCCGGATTCGATATGACATCAAATGAGGCCACATACGTTATATTGCTTATACTGTTATCCACGGGTTCTGGCTCCGGATCAACGGGAACTTCACCGTTGCTTTCACCGCCACAACCAATTGTGCACAAAACCAGCAGATATATCAATTTATATTTCATAGTGTATACTTGGTAAATAGTGGATTAATAAGTGTCTTTGATCCAATCATAAGGCTTTCTTTTGATCCAGTTGCCCCTAGTGAAATCAGGGAAGTCCTGTGGTTCCCCATTATTTTCAATGGAAACCTCGGACAATGGTGTAATTGCACTCCAAGCGGCGGCATCATAGGCGTCCATTGGTGGTGCCACTCCCAATTTGGCAGATTCCACAAAAGCGTTGATCACGAAGAAATCCATACCGCCATGTCCGGCGCCAGTGGCCAGCTCCCCATATTTTTTCCATAGGGGGTGGTCATATTTTTCCAGCCATTTGTCGGCACTGTCCCAATGGTGTGCCTCCGTGACCCCGGCTATATGGATCCTATTCCCATCAACTTCCCAGAGACCATTTGCCCCCTGTACCCTGAAACCTAGGGAATACGGTCTTGGCAAATTGGTGTCGTGGGTAACGATAATGGTTTCTCCGTTTGCTGTTTCTATTGTGGATGTCACAATATCTCCCAGCTTAAACTTTACGCTTGCATTGGGGTGGTCTTCTCCTCCGTTCTTGACAATATAATTGTGCAGACCTACGCTTTTTGTAGCATGGGACGTTAAGGACAAAAACCGATTTCCCCTGTTGATGTCGCACATCGCGGCAATAGGACCCACACCATGTGTTGGGTACAGATCGGCATTTCGGGTTACGGAGTGTTGTGTTCTCCATCTTGCTTCTGAAATTGCCTTTTCGCCAAATTCCACACCACCGCCATAGGGCTGCTTCCCATTATTGAACTTGACTTCGCGTAAATCATGTTGGTACCCGCATCTGAAATGGACCAATTCCCCAAACACGTTCTGTCTCACCATGTTCAATATGGCGAGTATGTCCCTTCGATAGTTTACATTTTCCAAGATCATCATATGGGTCCCGGTTTCTTCGTGTGTATTCACGAGATCCCAACATTCCTCAAGGGTATTGGCAGCCGAGACTTCCAAGCCTGTGTATTTCCCTGCCCGCATTGCATCTTTGGCCATGCGGGTATGCCATAACCACGGGGTGGCAATAATCACGGCATCTATATTGTCCAGGGCCAGAAGATTTTTATAGTCATGTTCATCTTTGCCGAAGACCAAAGGTTTTCGACCACCCTTTTCCGTTACTTTTTCAACCGCAAGTTTTGTTCTGCTTGGATCTATGTCACAAACGGCGATTATATTCACATCATCCCTTAGCAAAAGGTTTTCCAAATGATTTGTTCCTCTAAGACCCACACCGATCATACCAATGTTCAGTTTGGTCATGTTCGGGGAAGCCCCAAAAACAAAACTTGGAACTACCGATACTCCTGCTCCCAATACTGCGGTTTTTTTTATAAAATCTCTTCTAGAATCCATGTACTATAGTTGCTTTGTATTTATTGTCAATTATGGTTTTATGCCTGAACCAAATTATATTAGTTGTAACCTGGATTTTGCAAGAAAGCTCCCTTGCCCTCACTAATTCTTTGGAGCGAAAAGGGGTATAGCTCTTTGTAAGGAGCCGCTTGACTTGCCGCGCCGTTCAACTCTATGGAATGCTCCACAAACTTTCCGTGCCTGATGAGGTCGGATCTATATTGCCCGTTCTCGCACCAGTATTCATGGGATCTTTCCACAAGAATCATTTCATTGAATGCATCTATAGTGGCAAAATCCGCTAATAGGATGGGGTCTAGACCGGCTCGCTCCCTGATTACATTTACAAGGTCAATGGCCTCCTGATTGGGTGCATTGTTTTTATTGGCTATGGCTTCGGCCTTAGATAGAATCACATCTGCATATCGATATAAAATGATATCCACGGTGGTAAGGGCAGTGTTCCTATCTGCATCTTCAGATATTTTTAAAGGAAGGGGCCCCATTTGCATCACATTTCCTGGATTACTTCGGTTGTAGGTAACCCCATCGGTCCCGGTGTATTCTGCTATTAAATTGGTCTTTCTAACATCATTGGATTCAAAGGAATCATAGAACATCCAAGAACTTTGTATGGTGGCCCATCCACCTCTAACAGGATAGTTGGAAGGCAATACCATCATTTGCCACTGATTTTCACTGGTACCAGCATAATCCGCTGGGACAGCGAACATCACTTCTTTATTATCGGCCTGTGATTCCGTGCTGAACATATCCACATAATCGTCGGTCAACTCATAATAGTTCATGGCCATTATGGCGTTGGCCTGTGCTTCTACATCTGCCCACCTTTTTTCATGTAGGTACAACCTGATCAAGAGCATTCTTGCGAAGCCTTGGCTGAACCTTCCATAAGCTGCCTCTGAGGGAGAAGGTAGATCCGCAGCTGCATCCAACAGGTCCTTCTCAATAAAACTTACCATTTCATCATGACTTAGCCTTGCCAAAGGCGTTTCGATCAATGGGTTTTGCAAAACTTCCAGTGGCGCCACCACGATGGGGCCATACATGTCAAAAAGTTCATAGCTCAAAAAGGCCCTGGCACACTTGAGTTCTGCAATCCCTCTCTTTTTGATGTTTTCATTAACGGTGGAATTTTCCAATCGATCGATACTCAAGGTGTTGGAACTGATCCTGTTGTAAAAATCGTCATAAAATCTGGTAACTCCCTCACTAGTAGGGATGTAGCTGCTTAATGTTGCCAATTGTTGTACCCCAAAGTTTCCCTGAAGGATTTCCGTGGTAGCATCATTGACGAACATGATCCCCCGTTCCGATGTGGTGTGTATCCCATTCCACCAGGAGCCCCTTAATGGATAGTAGGCCGCTACCACAAGAGCTTCCACGTCTGCCTCGGAAGCCGGAAAAATAGCTGGGTTGATCTCATCATAATTTATGGATTCCAGTTCTGGGTCACACCCAAACATTGTGCTTATCAGTAACCCTAGCAGTATTAGTTTTACATTTTTCATAATCATTATTTTTTAAAATTTTAAATCTATCCCGAGTGTGTAGGTCTTGACGTTAGGATATGCAGCCACCAAGTTTGTTGGGTCTTGGTCGGTACCTTGTAATCTAGGGTCATATCCATTGGTTTCAGGATCTACACCTTTGAACGGTGTGATCACGAACAGGTTTTGGGCATCAAACCTGATGGCCGCACTGTGCAATAGCTTTCCGGTCAATTTGGAAGGTAAAGTATAGGATAGGGATAGGTTTTGTAATCTGATGAACCAAGCATCTTGCAAGAAGAAGTCTCCTGCACTATATGGAGTATAGCCATAATGCGAGGCAGGTCTTGTGTTTGTTGGATTGTCCGGTGTCCATCTATCATAAATGTTTCGAAGGGCATTACGTCCATTTTGCCATACCCCGTCTGCTGAAACCCCCAAGGCAAGATCGGTGGCATCAACGATCTCTCTTCCGAACATACCGTTGAAATGGAAGTTCAGTTGAAAGTTTTTGTATTGAAAACTATTGCTGAAACCAGCTATGAAATCAGGGTCGGTCGATCCCATTAAAACGATATCCGCTTCATCAATAATGCCATCTGGCTCCCCTGTTGCAACAAACCTTCCGTTTTCGTCAACTATTGGGTTCCCTTCATTGTCCCTAGAAAACCCATTGATGTCCTTGATCTTTATTTGTCCTGGGAATAGATCGGGCTGGGCAGGGACGGTTTCCCCAATCTGCATCACGCCATCGGACAGGTAGGAGTACCTAGCGCGGATCGGGTCATCCTCTTTTTGATAAATACTTGGTTTCCAATCCGGGGCTCTTTCCTTCCATCTATCCCTGAATTTGGAAAAGACAAGCGTACTGCTCCATTTAAAATCTTTGGTATCGACGTTTACCGTATTCAATGTCAATTCCAGACCCTTGCTTTGGGTGGAACCTACGTTGGCCCATACCTCATTGATCTCATTATAGGAATTGATGGGTTTTATTTGCAACAAATCCGAAATCTCCTTATTGTAGACCTCGAAAGAGCCTGATAGTCTTCCTTTCAAAATTTCAAAATCCAGACCAAGGTTGATTTCTTTTGTGGTCTCCCACTTCAGATCAGGATTTTCCAACCGCGATGGGAATACCCCGATCAGGATGGACTCATCCGGGTTTAGATAGGCAGGTTGCGCATAGTATGCTGCGAAGGCGTTGGAGCCAATGTCGGCATTTCCTGTTTCCCCGTAGCCCACTCTCAGTTTCAATTGGGATATTTGGTCACTTAGGTTTTTCATGAAGGGCTCGCCCGCAATGTCCCATCCCAAGGCTATGGAAGGAAATACCGCAAACCTATTGTTTCTGGAAAACACACTGGAACCATCCCTTCTGACGGTTGAGGACAAAATATACCTGTCCTTGTAGGTATAGTTCAGTCTACCAAAATAGGATACAAGGTTGTTTTCGTACTTGGCTGAGGCCAATACCTTGGTACCTGCCCCGGCATTGATATTGTTCCATAGAAAAGCATCGGTGATAAAATCACTGTTTCCGGAAGAAGCACTTTCCGATCTGTATTTTTGCCTGGAATAACCTACCAAGAAATTGAAATGGTGGTCATCATTGATAGTTGTGGTATAGTTCAAGGTAAAATCAAAAAGAGCATCGTTCTTTTTTTCATTTGCTATTGTGGCTTTACCGTTTTCCAAAGCACCGTACAGCGTTGTTCTGGGCAAATAGGTATTTCTACTGGTATAACCTTGATCCATACCCGCTTGCAACCTGGCCACCAAACCTTCTATGGGTTTTACTTCCATAAAAAAGTTTGTGAGGGTCCTGTCGATTACACCTTTATCTGTAATCGTAAGTAGGGAATATGGGTTTGGTTCTTGGGAATTATCAGGATTTATGGGATAATTTCCATTTTCATCAATAGCCTGTATATGGGGCCCGTATTGCAATGCCGACCTCAAAAGTCCTGAATTCTCATAGCGATCTCCACCCAACTGGCTATTGTCGTTATTGATCCTACTCATGGTAAGGTTCATCCCAACAGAAAGAAAATCATATAGTTTTTGATCCAGGTTGAACCTTAGGGACGCCCGCTCAAAAGCGGAGTTCTTCAATACCCCTTTTTGATCGAACAAGTTACCTGATAGGAAGTATCTGGTGGTTTCGGTACCTCCCCTTAAGGAAAGGTTATGCTGTTGCGTACTACCGTCCCTGGTTACCAAGCCCAGCCAATTGGTGCTTTGCCCGGCATTATTTATTTGGTCGTCTGAATAAAATCTTGTGAATGCCACTCCATTAACCGGATTGGCTATGGCCTCTTCCAAAGTTCTGCTGCTGGTATTTCCACTACTGTAAGGTTCAACCCTGTTTTGGAAAAGCCAATTTTCATAAGCGGCATCATTTCGCAGTTTCATCCATTCCTGTAGGCTCAACACGTCAAAATTGTCGTTATAGGCCTGCAACGAAAGAGAGGATGAGTAACTTACCTCCACTTTTCCAGAAACCCCTTTTTTGGTAGTGATCAAAATAACCCCGTTTGCAGCCCTGGCCCCATAAATTGAGGTGGCACTGGCATCTTTTAGAACAGAAATCGATTCAATGTCATTGGGGTTAAAAGAGTTCAAGATACTTTGCGTTCCCCCACTATACCTATTACCGGTCCCTGGTTGTTGGAAATCGGTTATTGGAAACCCATCAACAACTATCAGCGGTTGGTTACTGGCATTTATGGATCCCGCGCCCCTGATCTGAAAATTCAGCCCACCACCGGGTTGTGCGCTGTTCTGGGTAATTTGCAAGCCCGAAACCTTTCCTCTTAGCACATCGCCAATAGAAGGCGATGATGACAGTACCAACTCCTTGGTCTCTACTGTTGAAATGGCTCCTGCGATATCTTTTCTTCTTTGTGTACCGTAGCCGACCACGACAACTTCGTCCAGCAAGGTATTGTCAGGTACCATAGAGGCATTGATGACCGAGTCATTGCCTATCGATTTCTCTTGGGGTATATAACCAATATAGGAAAACACAATAGTGGTCGCCCCGCCTTTTATGGTCAAGCTATAATTTCCATCAAAATCTGTTGAGGTACCTGTGGTGGTACCTTTCACAAACACGGTGGCCCCGGGTAGCGGAACCCCCATTTCATCTGTAACAGTACCCGTAATCACTCTATCTTGAGGCTGAGCAGTCTCAATTACGGAGTTCTCATTTGGTGAATAGGTTTCTGCTTTTACATTGAAAAAGAAAACCAACATCGCTAAAACGGTCAGCTTTATTTTCAAATCAAAAAAGAACCCAACACCCTTTCCTCTGAGTAGTTTCATATTTTTTTTCATATTTTACGTTGGTGATTTATTAGTTATTAGGAGATTTTTAAGTCACGTTTTACAGCCGGAAAATGCCGCAATATTTTCCGGCTTCTAAAATCGGTTCAGAGTCGTTGGTTTTTTTCATGTTTCATTTTAGTTTGTTATTTGATTGTTTCTGGTTTTAAGTGCATCTCCCTTTTTGGAATTGATTGTTTTCCAATAGGCAATGGATCATCATTATTAAATTAATCGGTCGCTACGGATTCAAGTATTCTTGCCCCGGAGTCCACGCTTACTTCATAGGCCGCTATTCCCCCTGCATTTAGAATACCTTCAATTACCCGTTCTTTACTTTCTTCCGGGGCCAGTACCACAATACTGCCACCTCCGCCCGAGCCCACTATCTTGGCCCCATAGGCACCCGCATTCAAAGCTCCTTCGATCATTTTATCAATTCTGGGTACGGTAATTTTCAGAATGTTTTTGAGGATGTCATGGTGTTCGTTCATCAACGCGCCGATCCTTTGAAAATCCGGTTGGGGTTTTCTGAATTCTGTCAGTGCCTTTTGGGTTATATCGTGATTGGTTATGGCCGCGTACAAATAGCTTTTCAGATCATCGGGAACATGGACCAAATATTTTTCCAAGTCTTCCTTTTTGGCGGTTTTGATATCAAAATCCTCGATTTTACTTTCTACCGCCTCTATGGACAACTTCGCCTTGGTCCTTAATTCGCTCAAGAGCCCCAATGTTTTCTTCGGAATGCCAGATTCCCCGATGATAATGCCCTGTAAGGGTTGATTGATCACTTCAAACGAGAAATCATCTCCCGTCTCGATGAATACGATATTGCCCAACCCAATGCTATACTGGTCCATTTTTCCACCTGGGGCCTTTTGTTCCAATACTTCCGACTCATAGGCCAACTGGGAGATCAGTTCCGGTGTCACCTCTGCATCGATTCCAAAGGCTTCGATCAAAAAGTTGACCCAGGACACGACAACAGCGGAAGAACTTGATGTACCTGCATTGATCGGCAGGTTTCCCTTTATCTCTATGTCATAACCTTTATCGGGTACACAATTGTAACGCCTAAGAACTTTTAGGGCATGCAATAGATGATCTCCCTTTTCTATGTTCTCAAGGTTCCCATTTATGGGAATGATCCTTTTCTGGTTGATATCCGGTTTGTTGATGTTAAAGACCTGTAGTCCATTCTCAACAGCCGTTAATTTTATTCTCCTGCTAATGGCACATGCAATGACAGGCAGACCCAGATAATCCTGATGATCTCCGAACAGACATGTTCTTCCAGGGGCAAGTGATATTATTTTCTTCATTTATGTATTTGAAAATGTGTTGGTTAAGAGTCTTATCGTCATTAAATTTTTGTTAAAAAATCGTCAAATTTAGACTCGCGTTGCTAACGAATGTATCTGTTTTTTTTTAATAAAAAAAGAAATTGGACAAAAAATGTGTTCGAACACACAAAAAAATGTTTTCGAGCACACCAAAATTGTGTTTTCGAACACATTATTTTTTGTCAACGAACATTGTTATATATTTGCCTAAATATGAAGAAATACACGATCAAGGATATTGCTGAACAGGCAGGAGTATCAAAAGGCACTGTGGATAGGGTGATCCATAAAAGGGGCAAGGTTTCCCAGAAGGCCTTGGAAAAGGTCACCAAAATACTTGAGGAGATAGACTACAAGCCCAACCCAATAGCACAGAGCTTAAAAAACAATAAGGTTTACCTAATTTGTGTTGTTTTGCCGGACCCCAAGGAGGACAACTTTTGGATTCCTTGCGTTGATGGTGTAAATCAGGCCATAGAAGAATTTAGATCCTTTTTGGTGGACATCAAATTGTTCTTTTATGGTCCCAGTAGTACCCAATCCTTCAAGGAAGTCAATGAACAGATATTGAAACTGACACCCGATGCTGTGCTACTGTCCCCACTATTTCAAAAAGAGAGTATAAATGCCATAAAAAGTTTCAGATCTGCCGGTATTGTCGTAAGTACGTTCAATAGCCAAATAGATTTGGAGCAAGCCGTCAGTTTTGTGGGACAGGATTTGTATCAGAGTGGGAGGGTGGCCGCTAAGTTGATGCATACCATTGTTCCGGATCACCATGACATTGTGATTTGCCATTTCAGTGAATCCCTGAGCAATGCCATTCATATGCAACAGAAGGAAAAAGGTTTCAGGGACTATTTCAATGGATTGAAAGGGGCCGACCATACGATATTGACCTTAAGTGTAGACCAAGCGGACCCTGACCAATCCTTGGTCAATTTTTTGGAATCGAACAATAAAGCCTTGGCTTTTTTTGTGACCACCTCCAAGTCATACAATTTGGTGGAGATTCTTCAAGGGCTTAACCGCAAGAACACCAAGGTAATCGGTTATGATCTTTTGGATAGGAACAACGATCTTTTAAGGAAGGATAAGATCTCATTTTTGATACACCAGAGCCCAAAGACCCAGACCTATATTGGATTGACGTATTTGATAGAACATTTTTTGTTCAACAAGGAAATACCCAGTAAAAAGTTGTTGCCCATTGGTATAGTGAATTCTGAAAATTTGATTACTTATCTGGAAAATTAGGATTCCTATCCCCAAGTATCAGTGTACCAAATGATGAGGCTATATGAAAATTGGGAGTTTCCGTTTTGGGATCCACCCAAGAAATCCAAATGGACTCATATACGGAAGTGTCCACTTTTTCATATTTTGCCCTAAAGATTCCCGTTTCAATTTTATTGTTTTGGATCAAGTTCAGTTTTTCTAAAGATACCCTACTGATGCTACCTTCAACAATGAATCCATTTGTATCGCAATGGGATTTTACGATCAAATGGCTTTCGGGCCATTTCCAATTAAAATCAAAGACCCTTTTAGGAAGTGCCTTGAAATCCATAATTCTAGGAGTCGGGTCGATCTCCAAACAATAATAAGGGGTAAGGGAATCGTCTTGTCGGAAGAACAACTCCACCCTGTCGGAAACGTTTATGCTCTCATTGCCAATGCCCTTTTTGTCTATATGGATACTGGTGTCCGAAACCCGGAACATGAAATATAGATTTTCATCATCCCATAAGGCCCTGAATTCTGTTGTTGTGTTATGAAGCTTACGCCAAGGTGAGCCAAAGTCGGTTAAGATATGGGCCATTTTCCATAACGGATCATCTGCCTTTCCGGTAATACTCAATTGATCGGAGGAGATATGGTTGACTACATATTCTTTCATTTATCCATCAATGTTTCTTATCATGAATTTCAGAATAATTTTAAAACCATTGGGTTTGGGTTATTGTTTTTATTTCATGAATGTTCCATGCAGTAGTTTAATCAAAAACCGTGTCCGATGTCTCTTTGGGACCTTCAAATTTTCGAAGATAAATGAACATCGAATTTTTATACCAATTCTTTTTTAGGTCTTCCTTGGTCGTTTCTGGGTTGATTTGACTTTTATGACATTTATGAGAAAGGTAAGCCTTGTCCAGATCTTCATCGGTGAACGCCACTTTGGTGGTCAAATATTTTCTTTCCAATCCGTGCAACATTCTTTCCTCTGGGTTTTCGATCAAATCGGAAGGAACACCACAAAAATAGAGCGACATAGGTTTTTCCCAGTTTTTGGACAGATACACCTGTGTGACCGAGGCGCCAACAAGACGGTGGTCCATGTGGTTGGACCAACCATCAGGCCCCCAGGTAATCAAAACATCGGGTTTTACTTCCTCAATAATGGCATTCAAGTCCTTTATGATTCCTCGTGCTTGGGGTATATGGCCATCATAGCCTTCCGCGGCCCTTAATTGATCATGATAATCCAGATGGCGAAGTTTGGCCCCTAAAATTGCTGCGGAACATTTTAATTCCTCTCTCCGTATAGCAACCAATGTATCACCTTCCATATGGTTATTGAATTCGTTGGAACCGTACCTGCCGTCAGTTACCGTGACCAGATGTATTTGGGCACCTTCCCTGGAATATTTGGCAAGAATGGGGGCAACGGTTCCCTCATCATCGGGGTGTGCAAAAATAGCCATCAATACCTTGCCTTCAAGAGGTTTTTGACCATGAAGTTCATGCTGAACGGATAGCATCAGAACAAGGGTTAAGGCTGAACTAAATAAAAAACGGAAATTTGGTTTTTTCATAAATGGAAGTGTTTCAATTTACAACATAGGTTTACTTTACACAGGCAATTTGAATTGGTTAAGCTATTAAAGATAATGGTTCTGTTGTAAGTATGTACGAAACACTTCTAATTACCTCCAAATCAAAGTAGTTTCCTACAACTCTCATGGAATTGAAGAATTTAAGGTGTATTCCATACATTTCTGGCTATATTTAAAACATGGTTTTGAAGATGTAAGTACTTGACCATATGAATTTGTTAAAAGTAAGTATTGTATGAACCGTAGGGACTTTGTGAAAAAAAAGATGGTTGTATCCGCTGCTTTAGGTTTGGGCGGAGCAGGGGTATTGTCCGCTGCCGAATGGAATCCCAAGAAGGAACAAAAGCCATTCAACCTTAATTACGCCCCCCATTTAGGAATGTTCAAGGAATCTGCAGGTAATGACCCCAATGACCAGTTGAATTTTATGGCGGATATGGGCTTTACCGCTTTTGAGGACAATGAGATGAAAGGCAGGGATCAAAGCCTTCAGGAGAAAATGGCCAAAACCATGATGGAAAGGGGTATTGCCATGGGGGTATTTGTGGCCCATGAAATTTATTGGGACAAACCCAACCTCGCTAGTGGAGATGTATCGCTGCGTGAAAAGTTTCTGAAGGAAATAAAGGAGTCCATCGAAGTTGCCAAAAGGGTCAACGCCAAATGGATGACCGTGGTACCGGGCCATGTGGACCTTAGATTGCGAAAAGGATATCAGACTGCCAATGTCATAGAATCGTTGAAACGAGCTTGCTCGCTTTTGGAGCCCCATGGGTTGACCATGGTTTTGGAGCCCTTGAACTTTCACAACCATCCTGGCCTATTTTTAACGGATAGCCCACAAGCCTTTGAAATATGCAAGTCCGTGGATAGCCCTTCCTGCAAGATACTTTTTGATATCTATCACCAACAGATCCAAGAAGGTAACCTAATTCCCAACATAGATGCATGTTGGGATGAGATCGGTTACTTTCAGGTTGGTGATAACCCTGGTAGAAATGAACCTACTACTGGCGAAATAAACTTTAAAAATGTTTTCAAACACATACATTCCAAAGGATTTACGGGTATTGTGGGTATGGAGCACGGTAATTCCATGGAAGGGAAGGAAGGTGAAGCGGCCGTAATCGAAGCCTATAGGGTATCTGATTCATTTTGATTTATGGATCAAATAAAGATTATTTCAGCATTCTACTCTACTGATTTTTATATTCTGTCGGCAATTTAGACCTTGTTGATTTATTGATTGTCAAGTTTTCCTTAGTTCAAAACCACAATCACCCAAAGAAGAGTTTGACATCAATATTAAGGTTTCCTATGGGAAGGCCTGTTTTTTCAATACTTTGAAAGAGCGTATTGACAACTGTGCATGGTGAAACAGGAAAGCCGACAAGCTTAAATATTAACAAAGTAATTATTATTGGGTCGACAAAACTGTCCTAAACCCCAAATGTTCCATGCCGGAGTCTGGGCTGGTGGCCATACGGGCACTTATGCGGTAACTGGCACAATAAGAGGCACTGCAGAGGAACGACCCACCCTTGATGACTCTTTCCTTAGCATATGGGTTAGAGGAATTATAAGCCATAAGAGCCCCTTGGGGGTTTTGGACAACCTCATTTTTGTCGGCAAGTTCCTTGTAATAATTCGTGTTGTACCAATCGCTGGTCCATTCCCACACATTCCCGGCCATATCATAAAGGCCAAATCCATTTTTTGGATAGCTCATCACGGGAGCTCTGCGTTCAAATCCATCTTCCTTGGTATTTTCAACTGGAAATTCCCCTTCCCAAGAATTGGCGTGGGTGCTCAACTGAGAGATATCGCTTCCCCAAAAGAACAGTTCGTCCTTTTTGTCTGCCCGTGCGGCATATTCCCATTCGGCCTCGGTAGGCAACCTTCTTCCTGCCCACTTACAATAGGCTAGTGCATCTTCGAATGCGATGTGGACCACAGGTTCGTTCTCTTTGCCCTCAATGGTGCTCTCTGGGCCATTGGGATGTTTCCAATTGGCCCCTATTTTCCATTCCCACCATTGCGAGTAGTCATACAGGTTAGGCACGCTGGACTTGGTCTTTTTGAACACCAAGGATCCTGGTTGTAAAATGGAGTCGTGGGGTTTTGGTGTACCTTGGGGCAATTGTTTTTTCATTTCTTCCCAATCTATTTCCCTTTCGGCCACGGTAACATATCCGGTCTCCTTGATGAACTTTGCAAATTGTGCATTGGTCACCTCGTGGATATCCATAAAAAAACCATCAACATGCACTTGATGTGCCGGTTTTTCGTGCATCATGGCCATATTGTCCTGCGGAACGGCTCCTTGCATGAAATTCCCACCTGGTATCCATACCGTACCCTCAGGTGCTTCGGATGGCGGATTTATGGATTTAGGAGTCTCTTGTATTTCTAATGTTCGAATGGGTTCATTTGCCCCATCTGTTCTGGACTTGCAACTTACCAAGAAGGCAAACAGGATGATATAAACTGTGGATTTATGTTTCAATGCCATTGTTTTAACTTTTATCAGGATATTTTGACTTGGTCTATTCCGCTAATTTCGGGTTTTTAAATATTCTTGGTACTATTTCTTAAGAGAGTTTCCAATATTCGATCAACGGGTTGGCTTTGAAATTTTCATAATATTCCTCAAGGTAAAATGATGAAAATGATTGAAGAGCAGCCAAGACCTGACTTCCATGGCTTTGTTGATTTCATCAGTGTTTCCGTGTATGCCACTATTCAATTTAGGCTGTACATTGTATAAAAATATTTTATGAAATTTCCTACATAAAATATAAAAGGTTATTTTTAGATGGTATCGAAAATAGAGACTTTATGTCCGACCGTCTGTTCTTTTTTAGATGAAGTTTATTCAATCATTCTGGTCCAAGCCTTTTGAAGATGACGATAATAGGAACAACTGGAACTATCGTCATCATGGCGGCTTTCCCACCTCCTTTATTTTTTATTGTGTTTGGTGCTATAGTTGTTTGTCAATTAAAAAATATTATCCAAGTCTTCATTTGATAACGGATGAAGTAGGTTTGTATATCTTTCAAGAACTTCTTGGATTGCCATATGAGTCATTTTCCAGGGATTTGGATGCTTTGGATGATTATGACAAGAAACTTTGGGCTCTTGGCAAACTTCACGCTTACAGAATACAGGAGGAACCTTTTTGTCATGTGGATGGGGATGTGTTTTTTTTTGGTCCTGTCCTAAATGCTGTTTTAGCTGAGCAGGTTTTCTGTCAAAGTTTTGATCATAACATCGATCAGTATACAGAGATCCATTCCTATGTCCATGATCATTTTAATAGTGTACCCATAGAGTTCAATGCCACGCTGGACGACAAGATAAAACTAATCAACGCGGGAATCATTGGAGGCACTGATGTAGAACTTTTCCGTTTTTATACAAAAAAGGCATTCGAACTTATAGACCATAATCGTGATAAAATCAAGGATATCAATGTTGGGATACTAAACCTATATTACGAGCAATTTTTGTTCAGCAACATCCTTACGGAAAAACAGATAGAACCTTCCTCGCTTTTTAAATCCAACGATAGGGGCCAAAATTTTGCGGCATTCCATGATATTCCCGGGAAATCGCGTTACATACACCTTATCAGTCACTTTAAGAAGTCAACTGAATTTTTGGAGCTTGCCGTTGCAAGACTGATCAGTGAATATCCAGAGTACTATGATCGAGTGAAAACTGCTTTTGATAAAGGATGGTTATGAATACAAGAAGGTATTTTATGGAATGGGCAGAAACGGCAAATATAAAGGGAGTCCAAAACATTGAAATGGCACGCTTTCTAAACATTAGGGAAAAGAAGTATGTATTTGAAAGTCTGCATAGTATGAATGATAGTGTTGATACTCAGGAGTATTTTCAAGATTTTATTTCATTGGAGGTTCAGCGGTATCACATTATGGAGAATTCTATTATTGAAGTTGAAAATGCCTGTGAAGAAATAAGTTTAGCGGTTGAATTTTGTGCCAAATCTCCAGAAGAAAAACAAAAAACCAGCTTCAAGATAAATGCAAATCTCAAGGACTACTTGGTAAAAACCGACTTTTTATGGACAAATCAGGAGAACACCGCACCTTTTGCACAAAAAACACACTATTTGTTTATGCCAAGTTATTTAAAATTGGCTCCCAAAGAACTAAGTCTTATTGGCTTGAATAGCATGTTACTGGATTTAATGGATTATTCTTCTGAATTTTCATTTCATGATATCTTAAATCTAGTATCGGATGCCCTAGGTGAGGAGCCAGGGAACATGAGGGACATCTTGTTGGAATACATAACGGGCCAAGTTTTGTATTACCGTACTTTTCTGGTAGCCAAATAAAAAAGCCCGAAAAACTTTTCGGACCTTTTGGGGATTGCATCTAAATCAAAAAAAGATTTAACGACCTGACCTTAGGGGCAGCAACATGCACTAGGGTTTACATTGGCACAGTAGTAAGCACCGCAGTAATACTCCGGATAACATGCTCCACCAGCGGCTCCCTTGATGTTTTTCATTTCGGCTTCTTTTAACGCCCTTTCCTTGAGATTTTTAAGACTGAATTGTCCCATAACTTTAGAATAAGAATTCCCTACAATTTCAATATGTGGCTTGAGGGATATACCAGAAATAACTCACTTAAAAGTAAGCTAAAACATGTTAAAAATTTAATTTATTATTATAATAATTATTAACAACAGCTAATTTTTAACAGTTTACAGGCAATATGCATATCCGCGGTTTAAATGAAAGCCTTTTGGTTAAGGGGCTTCATTCAACTCCTCCTTGAGAACATCAATGAAGTCCTCTAGGAAATCGGCACTGTAGTAGTAAGGCACAATGGAGTTGTCTATGACTATTGTAGGGGTTTGATACAGATGGTTCTTTTCACACCAATCGCGATGCTGGGACAAAAGGGCTTTTCCTTTTTGAGAATCTTGATGGATAGATTTCCCCATATTCTTTTTTAAATACCATGTTTTCAAAAGCTCTAAAAAATTATCAGGGGAGTTGACCTTGTAGGAGTCGATCAGAAAATTGGCCAAATGGATAAACTTAGGATCCTCTGTATCATATTGGTTAAATATTATTCTGAAGCGTATTTCATTCCCTCTTTTTAGATAAAGAGCGTAAAATTTTAAAAATGAATTTGTACAAAAACTGCAGGTAAATGAAAGGATAATGGTGATTTGAAGTCTAGCTTCCATATTTCCGAAAACGATCTGTTCCGCTCCATTTGGGACTGGTAGTTGCTCCGCATCCTTTAAAATGAACCGCATGATTTTTGGAAACCTTTTGAATTTGAGTAATTCCATCTCCGAAAGGCCAAGACTGAAATTTTTTTTCTGGATATCCCTGTACTGTCGAACTGCAATTAGATAGGTACCGAACAATAAACCTAACAGGACAAGTTGAAATGCAATCGGCTTGAACGTGAAACGTTGTTCAATGGTGTGGTAAAAAAAATATGTAAGCACCAATACGCCTTGGAGTAATAGCACTGCACTTGAAACAAGACAAAGCCTGCACCAAGTTTTAACGATAAACGCCTGTATGCCAATGGTAATGAACAATACGAGTATGGCCAAGGAATGAACAATCAAATGGGGCAAGGTAAATTCTTTACTGATAATGAGCAGCGTAGTGGAGGAAAGTAGAAAAGCAAAAAGGAAATCATTGGGTGTAAAAACACCAAGATTATATTGGTCAGAATTGAGTATTTTGGCACAACCCTCACCATCTTTACCTCCGCATACCTTTTTGCCAAAATTTGTACTTCTATTATTTGAGGTGGCAAATATCTCCAGTGATATGTACATACCCGCCAAGCCTAAGGTAGAAAACGCCAATTCCAATGGTCTGTCCCAGAAAAAGACCAAGAGCAACGCTAAAAAAAAGTACCCAATAAGATTTGGGAAATAGGTTTTCTTGGAGTTATATACTTCTCTCTGTTCCGCTAATAATACAATCCCATCCCATATCTGAAAAAACTCCTCCCTACTGATTTTTCTTTTTTCAGCCTTTAAGTGAATGGTCACCCCCTTTTTTTGTGCATGCGAAAAATATGGGGAACCATCCTCACCATCAATAAATACAATGAAATGCTCCGGAAGTTCATCCAATTGGTGAGGTTCTATTTTAACAGCAACATTATCGATGCCTAAAAAATCCAAAGTTTCGGAGATTGCATAAAGGGAAGGGGTGTGTGGATTACTGAAAAGCTGTAGTTCCAGTTCCTCTGTTGAAACTTGAATATTCAATGCCTTTAAATAAGACTTGATCGCTTTTAAAAGCATTACATCCATAGAACTGGTTTGTAATTTATAACTTTAAATATAATAAGAAAAATATTATAAAATAAGAAGTAAATATAATACAGTAAAATTGATTTTAGAGTATCTGATACTACCAGTGGTGTTCGGGAAGTTGGTCTTGAAACCGACCTATTGAAGGATTTCGGAACCTCTCAAATGGAATTAAAAGAATCTATAATTCTTAATGGGGCAGGAATATGATCAACTAATTGGTGAAGTTCATTTGTGGTTTTGGGCAGCTTTGGCTTGATTTGGATTGTACCTGATAGTAGAGATATGGTCTACTCGAGTATACGTGACTTAACATCATCCAAATAACTACGCCCGATCACATATCGTTTCCCCCTAATTTCCACGCTGTTGCCTTCCAAGACATCAATTTTATCTATTGAAACGGTATAGGAACGGTGGATCCTGATGAAATTATCGTTGGAAAGTTCATCAGTGAAAGCACTAAGGGTCTTATGTACGATATGATTGTCCTTGGTGGTAATGATCTTGATATAATCCTTTAAGCTTTCAATAAGGATGATGTCATCCAAATAAATTTTTTTCATCTTCTTTTTATCCACTTTTACAAAAATGTGGTCGTGGTATAGATCTGTTTTGGCATGGTCCTTCATTTTGGACAAGGCCTTGTTAACGGCTTTGATGAATCGAGGTAGAGATATCGGTTTTACCAAATAATCCAATACCTCTTGGTCAAAACCTTTGGCCGCGTGTTCCGCATGCGCAGATGTGATGATCACTAAGGGTTTGTCGTCCAAACTTTCCAAAAAACTGAAACCATCGATAATGGGCATGTTCACATCCAGAAAAAGAAGGTCCGGTTTGTTTTCACGTAAATATTCCATACTGTCTATGGCATTGTTGAAAACAGCCACTGTCTGGAGCTCCTTTATTTGTGATATATGATTTTCAATGACCTTGACCGCTAAAGGTTCGTCATCGATAATAACGCATTTTAAAATCATCTAAGCTTGAGCATTAAATTAACAACATATTCATCCAACTCTTCATGGATACTCAATTTGTATTCATCTTCCCCATACCTCAACTTTAACCTTTTTTCCACATTGGAGAGGCCTATCCCTCCAGGGGACTTTTTCGGAATTGTACCAGGATTTTTTGGTTTGGTATTACCGACCCTAAAGTATAGAAACTTTTCTTCAACATGTACATCGATTCCGATCTTAACTTTTCCTATGCTTTTGTTGGCACCATGTTTAAAGGCATTTTCTATAAACTGGACCAGCAGCAAAGGAGCAATTTTTTTCCCTTTGGATTCTCCAGTCACTTTAAAATCCAACTGTAGGTTCTCATTATATCTCATTTTCTCCAAGTCCAAGTAGTTGTTGATGAAAATAATTTCCTTTCGCAAGCTTTGGTTGTTTTCCTTGGTTTCATACAAAACGTAGCGCATCAGATCGGAAAGCTTTATGATGGTGTCCGGGGTCTTGTCAGATTTTTCAAGGCTCAACGAGTAGATGTTGTTAAGGGTATTGAAGAAAAAATGGGGCGATATCTGGGCGCGTAGAAATCTAAGTTCCGTTTCCAATTGTTCTTTCTCCAATCGTGATGCTTTTCTTGTTTCCCGTAAATAATCCATGGTGAATTTGAAGGAAGCCACAAATGTGATCACATAGAGTTCCCCCAACATCATGACCACGGTAAAGTTCAAGGTCATACTATAGGTCTCCGGCCCCTCTGGCCATACATTGTAACTGATCAAAAAATGGGTGAGCAGGTATTTGATGGTGACCATTACTAATATGCTGAGGAACAGTATTACAATAAAGGAGATGTATTTTCTTTTGAACAGGAACCTGGGAATCAAAAAATAGATGGTGAAATAGGAAAGCGTAATATGGATGGGGAACCCCAAAAGATTTGATTTGAAAGAATATATGTAGTCGTTGAAGTAACTGCCCCACCTCAAAAAATTGAACATGAAATAGATGGACCAGAATATTACATGGTGTATTGGTCTTATCTTGTACTCGGTCACCGCATTGACCAGAAAGTTGTTATTAACTTGATTTTGTGCGCGCATTAACAGGAATTCTTACTTTTTTGAACATTTGGCTTTTGATAATGGTCATTGGTCTAATAAAGGATCCTAAATACGGATGAAATTAGGAATTTTTCCAAAACATCTGCTTTGGGCCTTGGTCTGCGGGATTTTTGCCGAAGCAAATCAAGGCTTTTTAAATGACCTAGCAACCATTTTCTTGGTGATTACGTATGAAAGTAGTTTGGTGTAAAGCGATAAAAATTGATTTCATTTAAATGCAAATTATAGCAAAAAGGGTGGTTTTTGTACTTGGGCTCATGGCCCATTTTGTGGCTATGTCCCAGAAAACGACCGTACCCAAGTCCATAGTGGTATACAAGACCCAAGAGTCTATAAATGTGGATGGTATGGCAAAAGAAGCAGCTTGGGGAAATGCCATGATATCCGATGGTTTTATGGATATTGAAGGAGTTACGGTACCGACCTACCGGACCAATGTGCGAATGCTATGGGATGAGGAATACCTTTACTTTTTTGCGGAATTGGAAGAGCCACATGTGTGGGCCACCTTGGATCAAAGGGATACCGTGATTTTCTACAATAACGATTTTGAGATTTTCATCGACCCCGATGGAGATACCCATAACTACTATGAATTCGAAATGAATGCCCTAAACACCGTTTGGGACCTTTTGTTGGTAAAACCGTACAGGGAACAAGGCCCCATAGTGGATAGCTGGGATATTCTTGGCCTAAAAACGGCCGTTAAGGTAAATGGAACCTTGAACGACCCTTCCGATGTGGACAAAGGTTGGAATGTGGAGATTGCCATGCCTTGGTCAGTTCTGACCGAGACAAGTGAAAGCAATGAAGTGCCCAAAGGTAAATTTTGGCGTATTAATTTTTCTAGGGTGAACTGGGATTTCCAGTTGGAAAATGGAAAGTATGGAAGAAAAAAGGATTCGGATGGAAAGTACCTTCCAGAACACAACTGGGTATGGTCCCCCCAAGGGGTCATCAACATGCATGAACCAGAACATTGGGGCTACGCCTATTTTTCACCTAGAGTAGCAGGAAACCATGATGAATTCAGCATCCCAAGGGATGAAGAGATCAGATGGATGCTCTATAGGTTTTACAGGGAACAAAAGAAGTTTTTTGCCAAAAACGGGATGTATGCAAGCAAATTGGAAGATTTAGGGGAAGAACCAATATTGTCCGATGGGACCAAGATTGAACTTGAAATGGAGCTGCATAGGACGGGATGGAACATTTGGGCAAAAAGCCCATTTACCGGCATTTTGTACACCATTCGTGAGGACGGAAAATACCAACACAACATAAACTGAGAAAGATGAAATTACATTTGATTTTAGCGTCGTTATTGGCCGTGGTCATGTTTTCGTGCCTGGACAATATAGACAGGAAACCACAGGTAGGGGAAAACCAAACCCAAAAAGAACAACCTTTTAAATATTGGACTTGGATCACGGCAGATCCAAAACGGGATGATGCTTCATACATTTCCGAATTCAAAAAATACAAAGCGAATGGGTTGGATGCGGTTTTGATCAACACCAATACAGACCCGGTCCTTTTAGGTCGCTTGGCCCCATTGGCCAAAAAAGAAGGCTTGGAAGTACACGCCTGGATCATGGCAATGAATCGGCCTGGGGATTCCATTGTACGCCAACATCCAGAATGGTATGTGGTAAGCAGAAAAGGAGAATCTGCATATGATCACAGACCCTATGTGGGGTATTATGAATTTTTATGCCCAACAAGAGAGGCATCCCGCAATCATGTGTTGCGATTGGTGGAAGGTCTTTCCAAAGTAGAGGACGTGGCCAGTGTACATTTGGATTATATCCGGTTCCCCGATGTTTACCTTCCCGTAGGCCTCTTGCCTAAATACGATTTGGTACAGAACGAGGAACTTCCTGAATATGATTTCTGTTATTGTGATGTCTGTATCGAGGAATTCCAGAAAGAATACCATAAAAACCCGAGGGAAATGGAGAATCCTGCCATTGATATCGAATGGAAACAGTTCCGACTTAATAAAATCAGGAATGTGGTCAACGAAGCCTATCAAATTGCACACAAGAACAACAAGATTTTGACGGCCGCGGTGTTCCCTTATCCCGAAATGGCGGATCATATGGTGAGACAACGATGGGATAAATGGGATATTGATGCGGTTCTACCGATGATCTACAATGTTTTTTACAACGAAGGCACCGATTGGGTCGGTTTTGCAACCAAACAAGGGGTGGATGATCTTAAAGATAAGGGAACGGAACTCCACACCGGGATCTATGTTCCGGGAATGAGTCCTGAAGATTTGGCCAATGCTATTCGGGAAGCCAGGAAAAATGGGGCAAAAGGGGTTTCCTTTTTCGATGGACCTGCCATAACCGATGAACAATTTGAAGTGATAAAATCCTCCAAGCAGGAACAATAAGGGTAACGATTTGGACGGGAACCAAGTAGGGTTGATTCCCGTTCAAAATTTGAAATGGGTCTTTTGTGCAAAAGGGATTGAAGTATACGGCTTTTCACCTTTGCCAAGAGGCCTTTTTTAATGGGATTGGTTGTCATGGGGCGATGGACAAGTGTATTTGTAAACACTTGTAAGAAATGCACACCCATTAATTTTGTTGGGGTTGGTACAGACTTCTTGTGCAGGCAAAAAATATTTTTTAAGCTTTCAATCGTTATCGTTCCCAAATATTCGTTTTTCTAATTTTTTTTAAAAGCGCAATTCCTCCCTTCGGCTTTTCGCTACCGTTGTTGGTCGAAATTTTTTCTCATTTGGTATAGTAATCGGGATTTTCACTAAGGTTAACTAAATGTTAACACTAACAAAACTAAATACCTTAATTAACGATCAAAAAAACTAACATGATTCAAAAACTTAAGTATGTATTTGTTTTTGCCATATTGTTTTCCGTACAGGCGGCAATGGCACAAACAGTTACCGGGACGGTTTCTGATGGAACGGGGACACCGCTTCCAGGAGTCAACATTGTTGAAAAAGGAACCAGCAACGGAGTCACTTCCGATTTCGACGGGAACTATAGCATTACTGTTTCGGACAGCAATGCTATTTTGGTATTTTCCTATTTGGGATTCAAGCCTTTCGAGGCTTCCATATCCGGTAGGAGTACCATCAGTGTTTCCTTGGAAGAGGATACGCAGCTCTTGGACGAGGTGGTAGTAACCGCCTTGGGCATCAGTAGGGAGAAAAAATCCCTGGGATATGCCGTGACCGAGGTAGAATCTGAACAGATCAACACGGTAAAGGACTACAACGTGGCCAATTCCTTGGTTGGTAAGGTTGCCGGTCTGGTAGTCAACCAGTCAGGTGGCGTGGGATCGGGTTCCAGGATTGTACTTCGAGGTAACAACTCCATTACAGGAAACAACCAAGCACTTATCGTTGTGGATGGTATCCCAATCGATATGTCTGGCACCGAATCTGGTGGTAGCGTTTACAGCAGTAGCGTTACTGGTGGGGGTATCACCGATTTGAACCCAGAGGATATCGAGTCCGTTTCCGTATTGAAAGGTCCTAATGCGGCAGCTCTTTACGGTTCGCGTGCAGCAAGTGGTGTATTGTTGATCACTACCAAAAAAGGAACCAAGGGGAAAGGCTTGGGCATCTCCTTCAACTCGAATGTTACCTTGGAAAACCCAATGTTCCTGCCTGAGTATCAAAACCAGTACGGACAGGGTAGCAATGGTACCCCTTATGCGGATTTGGCCGGTATGGGAACTGCTTCCTGGGGCTCTAGAATGGATGGGTCACAGCAACTTTACTACACAGGGAATACCAAGGCTTACTCAGCACAGCCCAACAATGTGGAAGATTACTTTGAGACAGGGGAAAAGCTGATCAATTCCATTTCCTTGGATAAAGGAGGGGACGATTATAGCATGCGTTTTTCCTACACGAACAATTATACCACTTCCATTATTCCAAATTCCAAATTGCAGAGCCATAACTTCAATTTAAGAACATTGGTGGATATCTCCGATAAGTTGAGCTTTGATGGTAAGGCAACCTATTTTACCCAAGATTTGACCAATAGGGTGAATTTGGGTTCTGAAGGTGTTTTGGGCTACGTATATTATATGCCCAGAAGTGTTGATGTGAACGATTTGAAGACCTATCAAATCGATACCCCATCCTTATATGACCCTGCCAACGGTCTTAGCGATTATGATGTAATCAGCTACTCAGGTAGTGGAAAGAGCATTGGTAACCCGTATTGGATCCAATACGAGGACAGGAACAACCAAAGGCGCGATCGCTTTATCGGCTTTGGAAAGCTTAACTATGAATTTACCGATTGGTTATCCGCCTTCATCAGAATGGGGGGCGATGTTACCAATGTAAGGACCGAGGTGGTCAATCCAGTGGGGCATCATTTCAATAGGTACGGGTATCTTTCCTTCACCGATGATAAGTTTACAGAACTTAATTCTGATTTCTTGATTACGGCCAACAAAAATATCACCGAGAAACTTAACATTACGGCAAACGTTGGGGGCAACTTGTCCAAGCGTACCGTTGAAAGTATGAACGTAACGGGATCGCAGTTCAAAATACCTACAAGGGCCTTGTTGGCGAATACCAACATTCAGTCCAGCACCCACACACCCATGCAGATCAAGAAGGTAAATTCTTTATATGGATCGGTGTCATTGGGTTATGATAATTTCATGTATTTGGATTTGACGGCAAGGAATGACTGGTCGTCTACCTTGGCAGATAACAACCGCTCCTATTTTTATCCATCTGTGAGTTATGCAATTCTTGTGGACAGGTTCATCGATCCCGATAAGGATGTGTTGGATATGTTCAAGCTAAGGACCAGTTGGGCGGAAGTAGGTAATGATACCGGGGTATACCAATTGTACCAGACCTTTGATGTACCACAACAAGGATATTTGGGATTGACCACCTTGAGTGCTCCCGATATCCGATACAATGAGAACTTAAAACCTGAGAGTGTTAAATCATTGGAATTTGGTGCTGAGGCAAAGTTGTTTAGCAACCGTTTGTATTTTGATTTTTCATTGTACAACATCACTACCAATGACATGATCTATGATTTGCCTGTGCCTGCGGCAACCGGTTATAATTATTACAAATCGAACATTGGAGAGGTGCAGAACAAAGGGGTCGAATTCCTGATAGGAGGTGTACCGATCAGGACCAAGGATTTTTCATGGGATGTATCGTTCAACTTCTCAAAGAACAAGAATACGGTAAACTCACTGATCGAAGGGTTGGATGGAACCGTTCTTAACACGACCAATTCAGGAAACGTGGCCATCACAGCTAATGTAGGTGGTGGTATTGGGGATATTTACGGTACCGTTTGGGCCAAGGATGACGCAGGAAACAGATTGGTGAATGCGGAAGGTATTCCTTATGCATCTTCTGAAAGGGAGCTTTTAGGGAACTCACAACCAGATTGGATAGGAGGTCTAACCAACACCGTTTCCTATAAAAACCTTTCCTTGCGCTTTTTGATCGATGGTCGTGTGGGTGGAGAAATCTATTCCGCAACCTCGGCCAGTTTGGATGGTTCGGGTGTTTCTGAAAGAACATTGCAATATAGGGATGGCGGTGTAGTGGTGGATGCCATCAATTCCGATACCGGAGTGGCCAACACAGAAAGCATTAGGGCCCAAGAATACTGGGGCGCCATGTCCAGTATAGCGGAGAATTATGTTTATGAACAGACCAATGTTAGATTGAGGGAATTTGCGTTCACCTATAACTTTAACAGGGATTTGGTACGGAAGATAGGCCTCAATTCTGCATCCTTGGGAGTGATAGGAAGAAACATGTTCTTTTTCTACAAAAAGGCAAAAGACATCGATCCTGATGCAACTTTGGGGACTGGGTTGACCGGACAGGGTATATCCATTAACAACGTGCCCACGGTCAGGAGCCTTGGGTTGAACCTTAACCTGAAACTATAAAAAAATGATGATGAAAAAAGAAATAATGAGAATAGGATTGGTATTGTCCTTCCTATTGTTCGCAATAAGTTGTTCCGATTTTGACGAAATCAACGAAAACCCCAGTGCCTTCACATCGGATGAGGTCAGTGCCAAATATTTTGTTACTGAGACACAGATACGTCTGTATGCACCGGATAGGTACCCCTACTGGAGGGCACAATTGATCCATTGGGATCGTTTTGCAGGTCAATTTTGTTTTGGCTTTAATGGCAGTTGGTGGGACGATAGCCTTTCATACAATTACAATTCAGGGTATACTGATGCTGCTTTTGATTATTTATCGGGATATGTGACAAGTCTCAGCGCCTTTTTGAACTTCGTGAAAGAAGGGGGCGAACTTGAAAACCAGAACTTTTACGCCATTGGATTGATCATGAAAGGGTTGTATTATCAAACCTATACCGACGTTTTTGGAATGGTACCCTATTCAGAAGCACTTAACCCGGATATCATAACCCCTGTTTATGATTCACAGGCCACTATTTATCAAGGTGTCATCAATGAATTGGATGAGGCCATGGAAATTATAGGGTCATCTACCGAAACTGGTGAAGGTGTAGAGCTTTTGTCCGACAATGACCTCTTCTTCGGGGGAGATCTTCAGCAGTGGAAGAAACTGGCCAATACCCTTAAGCTCAGAATGGCGTTAAGGGCCCAGGGTGCCCCAGGAGCTGATTTTGCCAATGCAGCCATTAGTGAGGCCATGTCGGCCGATCTTTTGGTAGCGGAAACAGATAACGCCCTAATGGAAAAGGATACAGAAATATCCCAGTGGTCCAATGCCGCTTATGGAGATGTATGGCATAATTTTGGTGTAGGATCGAACTGGACAGTAGGCAAAACCTTGGTTGATTACTTGCAAAGCAACAATGACCCTAGATTGCCCATGTACGCACAGCCCATCGATGGAGGTGAAGTGGTTTTCACCCAGCCCGCTGAGGGAGAGGGTGCTACTCTGTTCACAAAACATGTCGATTTTATCTTGGCTCAGCTTGACAACGCTGGGGTCAGCTATACGAGGGCAGATGGTGCCAATGGCGATGGATTACCCACGGTTACCATAAATGTTGCTACCGATACCCCATATTATGTTGGGCAGCCTACCCGTTTAAACGGATTGATCTATACACACGTTAAGGAAGCCCTTTTCTCAAGGCCCGCGGAATTGATCATCAATGCCAAGAACCAAGGAAAGGACATTTTCCCGGAGATTGTTTTCACAGCTGCAGAAGGGAACTTCTTGCAAGCTGAGGCCATTGTAAAAGGTTTGGCGGCTGGTGACGCACAGACGTTATACCAAAACGGTATTAGGCAGGCCATGAAGATTTGGGGTGTGGATGATGCCGCCATTGAAACGTTCTTGACCACTGAGGATATGGCCCTTTTAGATGGTTCAGCAGAGGAAAACCTGGAAAAGATAAGCATCCAAAGGTGGATTGCGGCTTATACGGATGGTTCAGAAGCATGGGCTATCGTGAGGGATAGTGGATATCCATCAGAGTTGTCTGCCGGGGTATCCGACTATGATCTGTACAGTGCCGGTACGTTAAATGGTGCGTATCCGCAAAGAATGCGTTACGGTACCGCTGCTTATAATACCAATGGTACAAATACCGAGGCTGCAAACTCTGCACAAGGAGCTGATATGCAGGGGACTGTCCTATGGTTTGCCCAATAAACCAGCGGTAATATGGAACAATCATGTGATCTTTTCATATATTGAGTTAGTTTAATTAGAGTTAAGCAAGTAAAGGGAGATTTATTCTTCCTTTACTTTTTTTATATTGTTTCCATACTAAAACAAATCCCAAAGGATATGCACCGATATTTCCAATTGTTTTTTGCCTTTTTGATTTTGGCTGGAACAGCTTGTAAGGATAAGGGCAAAGTACCCCCTCCTCAGCCATTGGGTCCGTTACCTACCAGTGATCAATTGGCATGGCATCAGATGGAACTCAATGCGTTTGTACATTTTTCCATAAACACCTTCACGGACAGGGAATGGGGTTATGGGGATGAATCCCCGGACCTTTTTGATCCATCTGGATTTAATGCAGACCAATGGATGGCCACTTTAAAGGAAGCGGGTTTTAAGGGCATCATATTAACGGCCAAACATCATGATGGTTTTGCACTTTGGCCAACCGCTTATACCGATCATTCAGTTGCCAACAGTCCATTTAACAAAGGAAATGGTGATGTGGTCAAGGAAGTTTCCGAAGCTGCCGCAAGATATGGGCTTAAGTTTGGGGTCTATCTCTCCCCATGGGACCGTAATGGATCAGATTATGGGCAAGCTTCCTATGTACAGTATTATCGGAACCAGTTAAAAGAGTTGTTTACGGGCTATGGACCCATTTTTGAAATGTGGTTTGATGGGGCCAATGGGGGAGACGGTTTTTACGGTGGCGCGCGTGAAAAACGAGCCATTGACGGAGAACACTATTACGATTGGCCAAACACATTGAAAATAGTGGATTCCATGCAACCCAATGTTCTTTTCTTTAGTGATGCCGGGCCCGATATCAGATGGGTTGGCAATGAACGGGGCATTGCAGGAGAAACCAATTGGAACACCATTACGCCCGACACGCTCTATGCAGGTAAAGCTGGAATAGAAGACCTTTTGCAGCAGGGTACAAAGGGTGGAAGCCACTGGATTCCGGCCGAAGTGGATGTTTCCATTAGACCGGGCTGGTTTTATCATCAGGCACAGGATTCTTTGGTGAGAAGTGCTGAAAACCTTTTTCAACTCTATTTGACGTCGGTAGGTAGAGGTTCCAATCTCTTGTTGAACGTTCCACCGGACAGGAGAGGGTTGTTCCATGAAAAGGATGTTGCTTCCCTTCAAGGATTCAAAAGGATTTTGGACAGTGTTTTCAATAAAAATATTGCAACCGACTCCCGTGTTACGGCTAGTTCATTTCGCGGTAATGATGAAACATATGCACCGACCCGAATGATTGATAACGACGAAGACACCTACTGGTCCACCGATAATGGGGTTACCCAAGCTTCCTTTGAACTTGATTTTGGGTCTCCAAAAGTGTTGAACTATCTTCTACTTCAAGAGTATATCCAATTGGGGCAGAGGGTAGCAGCTTTTGATGTATTTGCATGGGAGCAAGGTTCATGGAATAAGATTGCAAGTGAAACCACCATCGGATATAAAAGAATCTTACCCATGGGGAAAAAGTGGACATCAAGGTTAAAAGTGGTCATTACAGAGTCCCTTGGCTGCCCTGTCCTTTCCAATGTTGAAGTTTATTGACCTAAAATTAGGTATCAAAACCTTATCCCAGTACCCTTTTCTGTGAAGGTAGTCCCCAAATCGGTTGAAAGTTTGGTTCAATGCTTTTATGGATTCTTGGAAAAAGAGCGCATCTTGCAACCTTGCCAGTCGGTTCTGGGAACCATACCTTTACGGTAAAATAAGACTCTTATGTTCAGATTGATATACCTATGCATTTTAGGGGCTATCTTTTTAAACTCATGTTCCCCAGATAGGGACTCAATTACTACAACAGATTTGAGGGTTGAGCATGTGGACGCTCCCTTGGGATTGGATACTCCAGAGCCCAGGTTTTCGTGGAGGGTTGATTCAAGAAAATCTGTTCGGGAACAAAGAGGATACCACATTTCTGTGGATACCGATTCAATGGCGGTTGCCAAAGGAAAGGGGATCTATTGGAATGAGCAAAGGGAATCGGACACTACATTGCTGGTATATGATGGTAAACCACTACAACCTTTTACTAAATATTATTGGGGGGTTCAGGTTTCATCCGATGACGATAGCGTGAGTGGTGTGAGTGTCTCATCCTTTGAGACCGGGACGATGGATGTTACCAATTGGGAAGGAAGTTGGATTACCGATGTGGAAGATGTGGACCTAAAACCTGCCCCTTATTTCCGAAGGGAATTTATTCCCAAAAAAAGGGTGGTAAAGGCAAGGGCTTATGTTACAGCGGCTGGATTGTATGAGCTATATATGAACGGACAAAAGGTAGGCAACCACTGGTTGGAACCCATTTACACCAGATTTGACAGGCGAAATCTTTATGTGACCCATGATGTAACTGCCTTTTTTAAAGAGGATAAGGTTGCTATTGGAGTGCTTTTGGGAAATGGTTGGTATAACCACCAGTCTACCGCAGTATGGAACTTTCATCAAGCAGGATGGCGTAACCGCCCACGTTTTTTGATGAACATTCGGATATGGTATGCAGATGGTACCAACGAGGTATTCGGGACCGATGGATCATGGAAGACCAAATTGTCCCCAGTGGTGTTCAACAGCATCTACACCGCTGAGCACTATGATGCCCGTCTTGAAATTGAAGGATGGAACCAAAGCGGTTATGATGCTGCTGGTTGGAATTCGGCCCTGGAAGTAAAAGCACCTTCGGGAAAGATTACGGCAGAGGTAATGCCCCCCATCACCGGAGAGAAAATGGAATTTGTAAAAATGGAAAAGCGAAGCAATCGGCACTATATTTTTGATCTGGGCAGAAATATTGCCGGGGTTACGGAACTCAGGATAAAAGGCGAAAAAGGAACCCGGATCAAGGTCACTCACGCAGAACAATTGGATAGTTTGGGAAATCTGGACCTATCCAACATCATTGTTCATTATAGGCCGAAGGACACACTGGATCCATTTCAAACGGATATTTATACTCTTAAAGGCGGTGAAGAGGAAATTTTCAGACCGCGGTTTAATTACAAAGGATTTCAATATGTGGCTGTGAAAAGTGATAGGCCCATCAACATGGAATTGGAGAATATTGCAGCTTATTTTATGCACAGTGATGTTGAACCCATTGGGAAGATCCATACCTCCAACGAGACCATCAACAAAATTTGGGAGGCCACTAATGCCAGTTACCTATCCAATCTTTTTGGGTATCCCACGGATTGTCCGCAGAGGGAAAAGAACGGCTGGACGGGTGATGCGCATATCAATATCGAAACAGGACTGTATAACTATGATGCCATTTCAGTGTACGAAAAATGGATGGATGATCATAGAGATGAGCAGCAGGCCAATGGGGTGCTCCCCTCCATAATCCCCACTTGGGGTGGATGGGGGTATGATTGGGGCAATGGCCCTGATTGGACCAGTACCATTGCCATTATTCCTTGGGAGCTGTACCAATTTTATGGAGATGACCACGCCTTGGAAAAAATGTACGACCCACTCAAGAAATATGTGGACCACATCACATCCATCAGCTATGATGGAGGTCTTACCGATTGGGGACTAGGGGATTGGGTCCCTGTAAAATCGGTTACCCCCAAGGAATTCACTTCGTCCATCTATTATTATGTGGATGCGACCATCTTGGCTAAAGCTGCCCAACATTTTGGAAAAGAAAAGGATCATGAAACTTATACCCAGTTGGCCAAAAACATAAAAAATGCCATCAATACAAAGTATTTGAACACAGAAACTGGTTTATATGGTGATGGTTTTCAAACAGAATTGAGCGCTCCCCTGTATTGGGGCATCGTACCCGATTCGCTCATACAAAAGGTAGCGGACAATTTGGCCAAAGAAGTCCAAAAGACAAACCATATCGATGTTGGCCTCCTCGGCACCAAAACCATTCTGGGAGCACTTAGCCAAAACGGCTACGCAGATTTGGCCTTTTTGGTAGCATCCCAAGAAACCTATCCTTCATGGGGATGGTGGATTCAGAATGGGGCCACTACCTTGTATGAAAACTGGGACATAGACGCTTCTTCGGATTTGTCACGGAACCATATTATGTTTGGTGCCATTAGTGCGTGGTTCTATAAAGGTATCGGGGGCATTTTACCAGACGAGAGTTCTCCAGGGTTCAAAAAAATTATACTCAAACCTAATTTCGTGAATGGACTGACCCATTTTGAAGCTGAATTTAGGAGCAGGTACGGTTTGATTGTTTCGAAATGGGAAAAAGTGGGTAACCTTGTGACCTATCATTGCGAAGTTCCTTCCAATAGTAGTGCCAAGCTGTATCTTCAAGGGGATAAAATACAATTGAACAGCAAAGAGATTTCAACTATGGAAGTCAAAACGAATGGAATAGACCTTACAGCCGGTTCCTATACCTTTTCCATTGAAAAATATTGATCAAAGTACTTTGTATGTGTCTTGTTATAAGAATTTTTCTTGTATACATGTAAAGATAAGTGTTCAATTGATGCTGTTGACTCCTTAAATAAAACACCCCCTAGGAAAGGGGGCGCTTTACTGTCACAGATTAAGCTGGTCCATAACATTGCTTAGAAATAGTTTCTTGGAATTATAGGGATGCTTTGCATGTAGCAACCCTAAAATGAGATTGACTTATTGTCCGGCTCTTTCTTGTTTTTGCTTGTTTACCATGGCTTCAACATCGCTCAATAGTTTTTTGGCATCATAAATAATACCATCTTTTATGGTGTACTCAATACCGCCAACCCTTTCTACTTTAGCCGTTTCGTCATTCAGTCTAACAGCTCCGGTTCCATAAAGTACCTTCAGGTTCTGTAACGGGTTTTCGTCAACAATGATCATGTCGGCCAAAAGACCGGGTCTTATCACTCCATATTCGATAGGTTTCTTTAAAGGTTTGAAAATTTCCTCGGCACTGTGCATGGTGGCTGCCCTGATGACCTCAAGTGGGTGAAAACCGGCTTCCTGGAACATTTCAAGTTCCAAAATGGTTCCGAAACCATATAATTGGTAGATGAAGCCAGAATCGGACCCTAGGGTGACTTTTCCTCCCATGTTCTTGTATTCGTTCAGGAACTGCATCCAAACCTGATAATATTTTTTCCACGCCACTTCATCCTCCGTGGTCCAATCGAACCAATACGCACCATGGCTTGTTCGGCTTGGGGAAAAGAAGTCCATCAATGATGGCAGCGTATATTTTTCATGCCAATCTGCGTTCCTTGCCCGCATTACATCCCTACCTGCAGAATAAATGGTCATGGTCGGGTTGATATAGAAATCCAACTTCAAAAACTCCTCAAGCAAGGCATTCCATTTTTCACCACCAGGTTTTACCAAGTTCCACTGACGGGCCACTTGACCAAAACGATGTTGCTCATCCCCATAGTTGATGTCCACGGGCCAAGGTTGCACATCATTGTTTTCATACATGGACTCAAATAGGCCATAAAAATGGGTCATACTGGTCAGTCCCAATCTGGCGGCATCTACGGCATTCATTTGTGCAACCCCGCTTTGTGCAAGGTGGGCCGTACTTCCCATGCCAAGGGCATTTGCCTCATCCAATACGGCTTTCATGATTTCAGGACGATGTGATCCCAATTTTAGGCCATCCACTCCTTTTTTATGGGCATATCGAACCCATTCCTTGGCTTCCTCTGGGGTTAAAATCTTCCTGCCCTTCCATTCTTTTCCAGTTCCAATTCTGTGGAAGGAAATCATTCTTGGTGCCACAATTTCATTTTTGGCACTCCTTTCTTTTTCATTCAACGACCACTCTAGGTCACCAAAAGGTACACCTCTAATGGTAGTGATACCATTGGCCATCCAAAGCTTATAGACATATTCTGCCTCTGGGGCCTTTGGTGCCCCCCCGGTATGCACGTGAAGATCGATCAGTCCGGGCATTACATATTTTCCCGTTGCATCGATCTCTTTGGTCTTTCCTTTTCCCAAAGTTGGGCGTTTTGATTCATCAATGGCCACCTTGGGTACGCCTACCCTTGCAATATCAACGATTGTGTTGTTTTCCACTACGATATCCACAGGACCCGAAGCAGGCCCCCCTGTTCCATCTATCAATATTGCCCCACGAATAATAAGCCTGTCGAACGGCCCTTCACCTTCGCCTGGTTTTCTGTCTGGCGCACCAATGGTTTGGGCACTTAACAGCATGGGAAGTACAAAAAATACGGTCAGTAAAAAATGTTTCATAAAGTTTAGGTTTAAAATGTTGGTTATTTAAAAAAATTGGTCCTACGTTATTTGTAATGTTGATTGGTTCCTTCAATGGCTGCTGTTTTTATCCTCTTGAGGTACCATAAATTGAGAAGGGATTTGGATGATCCCTTAGTATAGTGTTGGAAAAAAGTACAATAGGGGTGACAAAAGATTATTTTTTATTGTATAGCATAGGTTCTCCAATTGATAAGATAATAGGAGCCTCGGGTAATATTCAGCTTCTAGCTGAAGAAGTAAATGTATGTTTGGTCAATGAGGATGGTAGGTCAAATAAAATCCTCCTTTTTGTGAGACCTTAGGAAGGCATATGCCCGTTTCATTTGGGTTTTAACGGTATTCTTGGAGACGCCTTTGGATTCGGCAATTTCGGAATAGCTTTTTCCGTCCACCACAAAAGATATGAAGATTTCCTTTCGCTTATCGGGCATCTGATTCAAAAGGTCATATAACTTATTGTTCTTGGATGATTTTTCTGAAGCGGGTTGTGTACTGAAGTTGTCCGAATCCAAATCGTTACGGACCCTTTTTTCCTTTTTTTCTTTTTCAAGATAGAGCAGGCTCAAATTTTTCACCGACTTCCTTGCATAGGATGCAAAAGATGTTGTAATGGATATGGATTCCCTCTTGTTCCAGAACGAAACAAAAAAATCCTGGACAATATCCTTAGCAACATCCCTATCCTTTACGATAGCGAAAGAGACAAGACATAAGAAAGTATAGTTATCCTTAAATAACTTCTCCACCCTACTTGTCATAATTTTCCTGGTTTGGGGGTTATTAGGAAACTTAAAGTTAATGAAATAATAAAATAATTTTTACCAAATTACATTTTATGCCTTAAAAATTAGGGATTTAAAAAAAAATAAAAAATTGTCACCCTGAATGAAAAAAAAAACAACTATAGATTAGAAAACCATTTTCATGTCCAGTAAGGAACAAATACAGTCATACTTAAAATTGATAAAGAAATCGGGGAACCTGAGTGGGATTCCCGAAAGCGAGCTATCTGTGGAAGACAGGGAACTGTTGGAGCAATTGTGGTCCCAAGGCTTGGTTGATGAATCCCTTGACGTGCTAGAGGGCATGGATGTCGACGAAGATTGGTCCAAGCTACAAACACGTCTCCATGGTAGCAAGGTGAGGAGATTGACAATGCCACGTATCATGAAATACGCCGCCATATTTATTGGGGTAGTGTGTCTGTCCTTGTTCTTCAAATATATGATCGATTCACCCAAGGATATTGGGCTGCCTGCAGGGAATGTGATTACCTTGAATACAGGTAAGGACATAAGGGCTATTCTCGCAAATAAGAAGCAGACCATTTCATTGCCCTCGGGCGAGGTGGTAGCGGTACAGGAAGATAACCTTCTTAGATACATTGGAGAATCTACATCAGAGGACTTGGTATATAATGAACTACAAATTCCTTATGGAAAAACGTTCACCTTGTTGCTTTCTGATGGGACACGGGTGGAACTAAACTCGGGTACCAAGATCAAGTTTCCCGCAAAGTTTCCAAAAGCAGGCAAGCGTGAGGTGTTCATGGAAGGCGAGGCCTATTTTAAGGTCTCAAAGGACAGGGAGCATCCTTTTATTGTAAACTCCGATGATGTGGCCGTTGAGGTATTGGGAACGGAGTTCAATGTATCCGCCTATGCGGAGCAGAACGATATCAGTACCGTTTTGGTGGAGGGCTCGGTAAGCCTCAGCCATTCTGCCAACCCCGGTGATACTTTATTGCTGAAACCGGGTAACAAGGGTACATGGAGCAAATCCAAAGCGGAAATGGAAATTTCACAGGTGAACACTTCGCTGTATACCAGTTGGTTGACCGGTGAAATCGTGTTCAGGGACACCCCTTTTAGTGACCTCCTGTTGAAGCTCGAAAGAACATATAATGTATCGATTGTCAACCATAACCAGGATTTAGCGGAACTCACATTCAATGCCCGTTATAATAGAAATGTTGAAACGATTGCTGATGTTTTGGAGGCCTTAAAGGTCATAGTTCCCTTTGAATACAACATGAAAGAGGGGGATACGGGAACACACCAACTTATTGTAATTAATTGAACCTGAATATGAACAACTAAAAGCTTTGCCTATGATATAAGTATTTTTTTAAAAAATACACAAAAGAAAAGGGAATGTTGGCCCATTCCCTCTCAAACTGTGTAATAAAATTCGATTCAAACTAATTTAAATCACTCAAAATTATGAAAAAAAAACCATCCAGATTTCTTTTTATAAAGAGATTCTTGAAGAATGGTTTACCAACCAAACTGACCATTTTTCTAATAATCGCTTCAATCATCCAGATTCAAGCAGGGCCTGGTTCCCAAGGGGACAAGCTATCTCTTGAACTGGAAGGGGTTACCCTTGAAAAGGCATTGGGGGAGATAGAGTCCCGCTCCGAGTACCGTTTTATGTACGAGTACAGCCAAATCCCCTTGCAAAAAAAGGTGACCTTAAAGGCCAGCAATCAAAATTTGGACGACGTTCTTGCCCAATTGTTCAAGAACATGCCCATAGTGTATAAGGTTAGGGGGCGCCAGATCATATTGATGAAGTCCACTAAAATTATGTCCACACAAGGGGCTTCCGCTTTGGAACCCAACAAGGCTCCTGTGCCCCAGGCCACTGTTACAGGTACGGTGGTTGATTTTAATGGAATGCCTTTGCTCGGTGCCAATATCTTGGTTAAAGGGACTACAAATGGAGCCCAAACTGACTTTGATGGAAATTTTTCCATTGTGGCCGAGGTAGGGGACATATTGGTCGTTTCCTATATCGGTTTTAGGACTACCGAGGTTGAGGTTACAAGTAGCGCCCCAATGACCATAGAACTACAGGAAGATTCTGCCCAATTGGATGAAGTGGTGGTAACGGCCCTAGGAATTTCTAGGGAGAAAAAGTCTTTGGGATATGCCACCCAAGAAATAGACGGTGAGGACGTGAACCGAACCCCAACAGATAACGTGACCAACGCACTTTCAGGTAAGATCGCAGGGGTCCAGATCAAAAGGAATACCAACCTTGGTGGGTCCACCAACGTGGTTATAAGGGGTAGCACATCCTTGACCGGTAACAACCAGGCACTTTTTGTTGTGGACGGGGTACCGGTGAGCAACTCCAACTTTAATAGCTCGGACCAGCAGAGTGGTTCAGGTGGTTTCGATTACGGGAACATGGCTTCGGACATTAACCCGAACGACATCAAATCCATCAATGTACTGAAAGGTGCAGCCGCAACCGCGCTTTATGGATCTAGGGCCACCAATGGAGCGGTCATTATTACCACAAAATCAGGAGCCGGGGCCAAACAAAAACCAACGGTGACCATTAACTCCAGTGTTACCACTGGATGGATTGACAAATCCACCTGGCCCGATTTTCAATATGAATACGGTACCGGTTACGGTGCAGTATATGGAAGTGGCGGGGACAGTTTTTTTGTGGATACGGATGCCAACGGCGATGGTACCGTTGATTTGGTAACCCCTGCAACAGCCTATGGTTCCTATGGTGCTCCGTTCGATTCCAATCTAATGGTATACCAATGGGATTCCTTTTATGAAGGATCTCCTTATTACTTGCAGCCCACTCCTTGGGTAGCACCAAAAGACAAGCTGATTACGTTCTTTGATACACCTGTGACCACTACCAATAGTGTGGCCGTTGCCGGTGCGGGAACAGGATCTCAATATCGTATAGCCTATACTAGGTTTGAACAATCTGGTATTATGCCCAACAGTAACCTTACTAGGCACAATGTGTCCATAAACACTTCTTTTGATATTACTGAAAAGCTTTCTGTGTCCGGTAGCGCAAACTACATTCTTACAGATGCCTTGGGAAGAAACAGAACAGGTAACGAAACGGGTGCCAACGCCCAGAACGTTATTTCATCCATGAGAAAATACTGGGCCATGAACGTAGGGGTCCAAGAACTGAAGGATGCCTATTTCAACACGGGCACCAATGTGGATCCTTTTATGGGAGGTACCATCGACAACCCTTATTGGGTGGTTTATGAAAACTACCAGAATGATTCGCGTAGCAGGGTATTCGGTAATGTTTCCGTAAAATATAAGTTTACGGATTGGTTGAACATTGAGGGAAGGGTTTCTTTAGATACCTATTCCTTTATCCAAGAAGAAAGGAACAATGAAGGCACTGCAGGAGCTGTGGGAAGATATTCCAGAAGGAACATCAACTACAGTGAGGAGAACTATGACCTTATGTTGAACTTCAACAAATATGTTACGGATAAGCTGAACATCAGTGGAGTACTTGGTACCAATATTAGAAGGACCGATTTAAGTTCCATATATGCAGAGACCAATGGTGGTTTGGTACTTGCGGGATTGTACTCGCTATCAAACTCATTGAATTTACCTGCCGCACCCATAGAGAGTGTTCAAAAAGTGGGTGTTGATGGATTCTATGGCCTTGCATCATTTGGGTATGACAACCTCATTTATGTTGATTTGACAGGAAGGTTCGACCACTCTTCGACCTTGCCTTCTGAAAACAGTACTTATTTCTATCCATCCATTTCATCCAGTTTTGTGTTCTCCAATTTAATGGACAAATCTTGGTTGAGCTTTGGCAAGTTCCGTTTGAACTATGCCGAGGTAGGTAGTTCGGCACCGGCCAATAGCTTGGTGGATGTCCTCAACAAGCCCACCCCGTTCGGTTCGGTTCCATTGTATGGTACAAACTCAACAAAAAACAACGAAAATCTTCTACCGGAAAAAACAGTAAGTGTGGAAGCTGGTCTTGAAATGAGGTTTTTGAACAGCCGGATCGGAATGGATCTTTCCCTGTATAAGACCAACTCCAAGGATCAGATCATTCCCGTGGCCATTTCTACGGCCACAGGATATTCTTCCAAATACGTAAATGCTGGGGAAATAGAGAACAAGGGTATTGAAGTGGCACTTAACGGGTCTATCATTCCTACGGGAGATTTCCAATGGAGGGCCAATGTAAACTGGTCCAAGAACCAAAGTAAGGTATTGTCCCTGTTTGAAGGAGGTAGTAACCTACAATTGGGTAGTGTTTCCGGGGTAAGCATAAATGCGACCGTAGGAGAACCTTACGGAACTATTCAAGGTACGGATTACATCTATGTGGATGGCAAGCCTGTGGTAAACCAGACAACTGGAGCCTATGAGCGCACTACTACTTCCAACAACGTGATAGGAAACATTACACCAGACTGGAACGCGGGTATCACTAACTCGTTCAAGTATAAGAATTTTGATCTGAGCTTTTTGATCGATATCCAAAAAGGAGGGGATGTTTATTCCAATGATATTGCTACAGGTAATAGATCAGGTTTGTACAAATGGTCTGTGGGATTGAACGATTTGGGTAACCCGATCCGAAACTCCCTTGCAGATGGTGGAGGTATCATTCTTGACGGGGTTGCACCAGATGGTTCGCCCAACACCGTGAGGACAGCCATGGACAATTATAGGAATGCAACCGGAAGCGTTATGGCTCCAAGGGCATATTTCATCTACGACGCCTCTTATGTGAAACTAAGGGAAGTGGCTTTTAACTATAGTTTTCCAAAAATGAGTTTTATGGAAAAGCTAAAGATACAATCCCTTAAATTGGGAGTTGTAGGCTCTAACCTATGGATTATCCATAAAAATCTTCCTTTTGCAGATCCGGAGGCCGGCCTAAGTTCGGGTAACCTTCAGGGATCTCAAAATGGTGTGCTTCCTACAACCAAAAACATTGGTGTCAACCTTCAAGTTCAATTCTAAACCAGAAAAAAAACAACAATGAAAAACTATTTTATCATATTTCTAATAGCCCTGTTTTTTTCGTGCTCTGGAGATTTGGAGGATATGAACGTGGACATAAAAAATGCCACTGAAGCTCCAGCGGAGACCTTCTTCAACAATGCCGTTAAAAACATGTCGGACCTTATGAGCGGTATTACCTATGGTGCCAATGGTAACCCATGGAACACCACAAGGTTGCTCGTACAGCAAATATCTTCGGTAACTTATAACGAAGGTACCACCTATTATTCCAACTTTACTTGGGATGCTGTCTATATGGGAGTACTTATAAATTTGGAACAGAGCGCCAAGGTAATAGAGGAGAACCCTCCTGCCAATGCAACGGTTGCTTCCAATCAATTGGCGATCATTGAGATCATGCAGGTGTTTACCTTTGCCAAGCTTGTGGAATCTTTTGGGGATATCCCTTATTCACAAGCATTGGATTATGACAACATTTCACCAGGATATGATGAGGATAATACCATTTATCCAGATCTCATTTCCCGTTTGACGGCTGCCATCAGTACCTTGGATGAATCCCAGGGTTCCTGGGGGCAGGACATCCTATATGGAGGTGATGTTGCAGGTTGGAAAAAGTTTGGAGGTTCCCTTTTGCTACAGATGGGAATGCGCGTGATCGATGCTGATGCAACTTTGGGCACACAGGCCATAACCGCCGCCCTGCCCAACATTTTTACATCCAATGATGATTTGGCTCAGGTAGAACATTTGGAATCTCAGCCCAACACCGCGGAACTTTGGACCGACCTTGCCGTGGGTAACAGACGTGATTTTGTGGGCTGTGAACCCTTTGTGGATTATATGAACTCATTGAATGACCCAAGGATAGCAGTGTTCTTTCAAGAAGTTGATGGTATGGATGGGGTCTATCTTGGTTCTCCATCTGGTTTGGTTGTAGCCTATGCAGACTACTCCAAATTTGGCACTTTGTTCTATCAACCAGCCACCCCGGTGATATTCATGGATTATTCGACTGTGGAGTTTTTATTGGCAGAGGCTGCTGAGCGAAGCATAGCAGGTGTGACCGATGCGGCTGGACATTACACGGAGGCTATTCGTGCCTCTTTCGAATACTACGGTCTTGGTGATAGTGCAGATGCTTATTTGGCAGATCCCAATGTGGATTATGCCACTGCAACCGGAACTTGGCAAGAGAAAATAGGAATGCAGAAATGGGTTGCTTTGTTCAACCAAGGTTTGGAAGCTTGGACCGAATATAGAAGATTGGATTACCCGCAGCTTGCAGCTCCAGACCAATCCTTTGTACCAACGGTGCCCGTTAGGCTTACCTATCCAATCTCTGAACAGACTTTGAACAGGGCCAATTATGAAAGTGCGGCATCTTCGGTTGGAGGTGACCTGTTGACCACAAAACTTTTTTGGGATGTGAATTGATGAAAAATTGGCCGGGATCTAGGTCTTGGCCAATCCAACATATCTACCCTCCGTTTGATTAGCTATGAAAGGGCAGAACATCTCATATTCTCTACTGTTGCTCAAAAATGAGACTCTGCCCTTTTTTCTAACGGATGCTGTGGTAAGTACTGAAAAGTGCACATGCGTTTTTGAAGATCATGCCCAAAAACATTAATAACAAAAAGATGAGTAGAAAATTAAGCGTCCTGATTTTAGGATTGTTCTTGGTGGGGCTATCGGTATCGGCCCAACAATTGAATACCCAAATGGATTCCACCGTTACCACCTTTGGTGAGGTAACCATAAAGGGGAAATCTGTAAAATATAAAGCCCTTGCCGGTAAACAACCGGTATGGGACAAAAAAGGAAATATCATAGCGGGACTCTATTTTACCTATTACGAACGCACGGATATAAAGGACCGCAGCAAGAGACCATTGTTCATTTCCTTTAATGGTGGTCCGGGGGCCGCTTCGGTTTGGATGCATTTGGGGTATACTGGACCATACAGGGTCATTGTTGACGATGAGGGTTATCCGGTACAACCTTATGGGGTGGAGGAAAACCATTATTCCATCCTAGATGTAGCAGATATCGTTTATGTAGAACCCGTGAATACAGGTTTTTCAAGACCCGTGAATACCATGGAAGATAGTGAAGTGGCAAAGCGGTTTTTTGGGGTGAACCAGGATATAGCATACCTGGCAACTTGGATCAATACATTTGTGACCCGTCAAAACCGTTGGGATTCCCCTAAATATCTTATCGGGGAAAGTTATGGGACACCCCGTGTTTCCGGACTTTCCTTGGAATTACAAAACTCCCATTGGATGTACTTGAACGGGGTAATCTTGGTATCGCCTACGGATTTAGGTATAGAAAGAGGAACTGCGGTTGGGGCTGCCAATCAACTTCCCTACTATGCGGCTGCTGCTTGGTTCCACAAAAAATTGCCAGCCGATTTACAGTCCAAGGATTTGACCGATATGCTTCCCGAGGTTGAACGATACACGGTAGATGAACTGATTCCCATTATGGCAAAAGGAGGTTCCATCTCAGGTGCGGAAAGAAAGGAAGCGGCAAAACGCATTGCAAGGTATTCGGGTTTGTCGGAAAAAGTGGTCTTGGAGCATAACTTGAGAATCCCAGAGAGCTTTTTCTGGAAAGAATTGCTACGCGACGAAGGCTATACCATCGGAAGATTGGATTCCAGATATCTGGGATTGGATAAAAACGATTCCGGTGAGCGTCCGGATTATGCCGCTGAGATCAGGTCATGGCAACATTCTTTCACGCCTGCCATCAATTATTATTTCAAAAATTATTTGAATTACAATACAGATTTGGATTATTACATTGGAGGTCATACGCGGCCTTGGGATAGGAGTGGCAACACAACAGGGGATGATCTGCGCCAGGCCATGTCCCAAAACCCATACCTTCATGTAATGGTTCAGTCCGGTTATTATGATGGGGCCACGGACTATTTCAATGCCAAATACAATCTATGGCAAATGGATGTTGGCGGAAACCTACAGGATAGGATGAGTTGGAAGGGGTATCGCAGTGGTCATATGATGTACCTACGGACAGAGGACCTTGAATCGGCCACGGACCATATTCGGGAATTTATAAAGCAGTCAACCCCCAAAGAAGGCCAACCTGCCCAATATCTAAGAAAAACCAAAGGATAAATATTATGAAAATGAACAGATTTTTTGCAATCGCCATGGTATGCTTTGTCTTTGCCCTGCCATTGCATGCACAACAATTGAACACCGATATGGACTCCACCGTGACCACTACAGGGCAAGTGACCATAAAGGGAGTTCCGGTCAAGTATAGGGCCACCACGGGTAAGCAACCTGTTTGGGACGAGAAAGGAAAAATTATAGCGGGACTTTTCTTTACATACTATGAAAGGACCGGTATCAGTGATAGGTCTAAAAGACCATTGGTCATTTCATTTAACGGAGGACCTGGTTCGGCTTCGGTATGGATGCATATCGCCTACACGGGTCCCAAGATTCTTTCCATTGATGATGAAGGCTATCCTGTTCAACCTTATGGTATTAAGGATAACCCGTACTCCATTTTGGACGTGGCGGACATTGTCTATGTCAACCCGGTCAATACAGCTTATTCTAGGGCAGTGGACACCATGGATGATAAGGAAGTGGCCAAGCGCTTTTTTGGAGTAAATCCAGATATTGAGTATTTGGCCACCTGGATCAATACATTTGTGACCCGTCAAAACCGTTGGGAGTCCCCTAAATATCTTATTGGGGAAAGTTATGGGACACCCCGTGTTTCTGGGCTTTCCTTGGAATTACAGAACTCCCATTGGATGTACCTGAACGGAGTGATCTTGGTATCGCCCACTGGCTTGGGCATAGAAAGGGGAACAGCAGTGGGGGACGCCAACTTCTTACCCTATTATGCAGCAGCGGCTTGGTATCATAAAAAACTGCCAGTGGACCTTCAGAACAAGGATCTGACGGACATGTTGCCAGAAGTTGAACAATATACGGTGAATGAACTCATTCCCATTATGGCCAAGGGAGGTTCCATCTCGGATGCTGAAAGGAAAGAAGCTGCCAAGCGCATTGCTCGATATTCCGGATTGTCTGAAAAGGTGGTTATGGAACACAATCTGAGGATTCCGAAGAACTTTTTTTGGAAAGAATTGCTCAGGGACGAAGGCTATACCATTGGCAGGTTAGACTCCAGATATTTGGGATTGGACAAGAACAATTCCGGGGAACGTCCGGATTATGCACCGGAACTTACCACTTGGCTACACTCATTTACCCCTGCCATCAATTATTACATAAAGAATGTTTTAAAGTACGATACGGATTTGCATTACAATATGTTCGGTCCGGTTCGTCCTTGGGATAGAAGTGGGAATACCACAGGGGACGACCTAAGACAGGCCATGTCCCAGAATCCATACCTGCATGTCATGGTGCAATCGGGCTATTATGATGGCGGTACGGATTATTTCAATGCCAAGTACAACCTATGGCAAATGGATTTGAGCGGAAGACTTAAAGATAGAATGAGTTGGAGAGGATACCGAAGCGGGCATATGATGTACCTGAGAAAGGAAGATCTGCAAAATGCCAACGAACATATTCGGGAATTCATAAAACAGACCACTCCCAAGGAAGGACAGCCAGCGCAATACAAAAGATAAACCAACCCAACTTGAGCCAATGGGCACACATGCAGATGCCCATTGGCTTTTAAAGCAAGAAAAATGAAGGTATCAATAAGAAGTAAAAAGAAAGCTTTAAAGCAAATCCTCCTGTTGAGTATTTGCCTTATAGTTGCACAAAATAGTTTTGGGCAGATTGCAAAAGCTCCTGAAAGAGCAGAGGGAGAAGGCCCATGGAACCAGCTGATCATTAGGGGAGCCACCATGATCAATGGTACTCTTGCACCTCCCCAAGGACCGGTGGACATTGTTGTGGAAAACAATGTGATAACCGATGTGCGGGTAGTGGGCTACCCAGGTGTTCCCATTGACCCAAAAAGACGTCCTGTGTTAAAACCAGGAGGGAAGGAACTGGATGCTGAGGGAATGTACATTTTACCAGGATTTGTGGACACCCATGCGCATATAGGGGGCAATTCCCAGGGCACCACTGCCGAGTATGTGTTCAAATTGTGGATGGGACATGGGGTTACCACTATAGCAGATCCTGGCTGTGGCAATGGGCTGGATTGGGTATTGGATGAAAAGAAAAAAAGTGCGGCCAACAAGATTACCGCCCCACGGATCAGGGCTTTTACCCGTTTTGGAGCCAATTCCAGTACGACCATTGCAACTCCTGAGCAAGCGAGGGAATGGGTGAGACAGAACGCCAAGAATGGAGCGGATGGAATCAAATTTTTTGGATCTCCGCCAGAGATTATGCAGGCTGCATTAGAAGAGAACAAAAAGTTGGGATTGCGCTCCAAAATGCACCATTCCCAAACCTATGTGGGAGGATGGAATGTGTTGAACAGTGCCAGGGCAGGACTTACCTCCATGGAGCACTGGTATGGTCTTCCAGAGGCCTTGTTCGATGACAGGACCGTACAAAACTATTCCTTGGACTATAACTACCAGAATGAGCAAGACCGATTTGGGGAAGCAGGGCTTTTATGGGAACAGGCAGCAAAACCATATTCAAAAAAGTGGAACGAGGTAATGGACGAATTACTTTCCCTGGATTTTTCTCTTTCCCCTACCATGGTCATATACGAGGCCAACAGGGATTTGGATAGGGCCAGAAGGGCCGAATGGCATGAGGAATATACATTGCCTACCCTTTGGGAGTTCTACTCGCCAAGTAGGCAATCCCATGGCTCTTATTGGCATTATTGGGGTACAGAACAGGAGATCAATTGGAAAAAGAACTATGAGCTTTGGATGACCTTCCTCAATGAATATAAGAACCGTGGCGGTAGGGTCACTGTGGGGACCGATGCAGGTTTTATATATGAACTCTACGGATTTGCCTACCCCCGTGAAATGGAACTGTTGCGCGAGGCAGGGTTCCACCCACTTGAAGTCATCAAGGCGGCCACTTTGAATGGTGCAGAATCATTGGGTATGGAGGACAAGATTGGAACCATTAACGTTGGAAAATTGGCCGATTTTGTGATTCTTGAAGAGAATCCATTGGAAAACTTCAAGACGCTCTACGGCACTGGGGCCATCAAACTTCAGGAAGACAATACCGTAACCCGTGTGGGCGGGGTAAAATATACCATCAAGGATGGGATAATTTATGACGCCAAAAAATTGTTGGAAGATGTAAGGGAAATGGTGAAAAAGGAGAAAGAAAAAACGAATTACAAATTTTTGCAACCAGGAATAAAGGGCTAATTAGATAGTTGTTTACAAGCAGTTGTTTTTATTATAGGTTAGTGTGCCCTTTTATGTGCCGCGGCGAAGTCATTTGCCGCGGTACTTTATTCATGGTAGTATCAACCCTTGATTTTGCTTGGTTATCAATAGGCGTTTTCAAGGTTTTTTCAAAAATAAATGACCATGTCAAAAACCATAGATTTTAATAATACCCAAATAGCCTTCCAATCCAAGACAACGGAACAATTGGGCAAGGCGAAGTTTTTGTTCAGCTTGTTGGGATACGGTTGGCTGACCCGAGTAGGCAAAGTATTGATGCAAATTGCCTTTAAAATAAGATTGCCCATAGAACCTATTATGAAAAAGACCATATTTTTTCAATTCTGTGGAGGCGAAACCTTGGAGGAATGCAAGTCGAATATCGATGTGCTGTATGCCGAAGGGGGAGTAATGTCCATTTTGGACTATTCGGTCGAAGGAGCTGATAACGAAGCAAATTTTGACCGTACACTTGCTGCCTTGTTGGACATATGTAACTTCTCGGAGCTTCAAGAGCAAATACCATTTTTGGTCTTTAAACCAACCGGCTTGGGAAGATTGGAATTGTTTCAAAAAGTCTCTGAAGACCTGCCTTTGGAACTTTCTGAGATGGAAGAATGGGCCAAGGTTAAGAAGAGATTTGAAAGTATTTGCATGGCTGTTGCCGAAACCGCTGACCTGAAGCTCATGGTCGATGCCGAGGAATCATGGAGCCATAAGGCAATAGATCAATTGACCGAAGAAATGATGGTAAGGTTCAATACAAAAAGAACGGTGGTATATACGACCGTACAATTGTACCTATGGAACAAGATGAGATATTTGGAACAGTCGAAGGAGCTTGCCAAAAAGCACCACATTAGGGTAGGTGTAAAACTGGTTAGGGGCGCCTACATGGAAAAGGAGCGGGACAGGGCCTTGGCCAAAGGCTATGAGAGTCCTGTTTGTGTAGATAAGTCAACAACGGATAAGAACTTTAACCACGGAATGAGTTTTGTTCTGGAGAATTTGGAAGTTTTCGATCTTTTTTTGGGAACACACAATGAGGTAAGTTGTATGCAATTGGTTCAAAAAATGGAAGAAAAAAAATTACTCAATGACGATGCCAGGATATGGTTTGGACAATTGTTCGGAATGAGTGACAACATCAGTTTCAATTTGGCCGAAAACGGTTACAATGTGGTCAAGTATGTGCCATTTGGGCCTATTCGCGATGTAATGCCCTATTTGATCAGAAGGGCCGAAGAAAATTCATCTGTGGGTTCACAATCCTCAAGGGAGCTGCAATTGCTAAAGAAAGAGCTAAAAAGGAGAAAGGAAGTACAGGGGGATATTGATTAAGAATTCTTTTTAAATTAGGAGATTCTATATCCGAAATGACCATACCATGAATCGTAACATCCTAAGTATTTTTCTTTTTTTTACCTGTACCTTACTGCTTATCCACCCTTTGAATGCCCAAAGCCTTGTGGAGCAAACCCAGGTAATTCCGGGAGAACTTCCGGACCCTTCCATCATTGAAGTTGATGGTGTTTATTATGCTACTGGGACTTCCGGGGATTGGGCCCCCATTTATCCCATCTATACATCCATCGATTTAAAAAATTGGGAGCTTTTGGGGCATGTGTTTCAAGAGACGCCGGATTGGGCCATGTCCAGTTTTTGGGCTCCAGAGCTTTTTTATAAGGACGGTACATTCTACTGCTATTATACGGCAAGGGCAAAGGATGGTATTTCAAAAATAGGTGTCGCCACAACCAAGGATATTTCAAAAGGGTTTGAGGATAAAGGGGTCATAATAGAATGGGGTAATGAAGCTATTGATGCTTTTGTTTATGAAGATAGGGGCACACCTTATATTACATGGAAAGCGTATGGCTTGGAGCCCAGTAAACCAGTTACCCTGTTGGGTTCAAAGTTATCGGACGATGGTTTATCCCTCATGGGTGAGGAATTTGTCACCATCACTGCAGATGATTCCGCATTTGAAGAGAATATGATCGAAGGGCAGTGTATTGTAAAAAGGAATGGCTATCTATATATGATATACTCGGGTAACGGATGTTGTGGTCCGCAATGCAACTATCAAGTTGGAGTTGCACGGGCTAAAAGTATGGAAGGCCCTTGGGAAAAAGCTCCCAATAATCCACTGATCATAGGAAACAGTTCGTGGAAATGTCCTGGGCATGGTACGGTAATCCATACAAAAGACAAGTGGTACTACCTTTATCATGCATACAATACCAAAGGTTTTCCCACACTTGGAAGGGCAGCTGTATTCAGTGAAATGTATTGGGATGAAAATAGTGGATGGCCCTATTTTAAAGTGGAAGAAGAAACCTCTGATAAGGATAGGCTTCTAAAAAATTTTACCGATAACTTTGAACATGCTCTACTGAACAAATCTTGGCGTAAAAATTTACGGGCCACCGATTTTGATATTGAACTAGCCAACGGCGAATTAAAATTGATCGAGACACATCCCGATCCCAATAATAAAACGGGAGCCGTTTTATGTGTGATTCCCGATGACTCTGATTTTGAGTTTTCTGTAAAAGTTAAAAATACCAACCATGCGCTCAAGGGCCTTGTGTTCTATACTACAAAGGATAAAAGTTTAGGACTAGGTGTAAAGGGGGAAAAGCTACTATTGTGGAAGATAGCCGATGGAACCTACGAAGAAATGGCCAGTGTAACATTGAAAAATGCAAGGAATGTTTGGCTTAAGGCCAAAGTAACCGATTCCAAAAAAATTGATTTCAGTTATCAAACTGCCAATGAAAAATGGAAATCATTGAATGCATTGGAGGGGGATAACCTCGTATGGTGGTCTTCCGGTATGAAAGTGGGAATACAGATTAAAAAAGACAGCATTTCTGGGGATGCAGAAGCCAAGTTCGATGATTTTAGTATAAAATATTAGAAAAGACAAACGGCCCCATCAAAGATTGGTAAACTCTGTCTTTGGATTTCTATTGACTCGGAATGGTCTATCCTCACGACCACTTCTGCCGATTTGCTTCAAAAAGTGTTTGCAATTCAACCGATTTGTTATTTTCTATTTATTTCAAGGATAAATTGCAGAAAAGCAAAATTGACTGGTTGATAAATAGAAATTCGATAAAGGTTTCTTTACATTTAAGAATCAGAAAATAATGATGAAGATGGAAAACCAATTTGATGCCATTGTAATTGGATCGGGTATATCGGGAGGTTGGGCAGCCAAAGAACTTTGCGAAAAAGGATTGAAAACCTTGGTGTTGGAAAGGGGAAGGGATGTCAGGCACATAAAGGATTACCCGACCATGACCATGAACCCTTGGGATTTTGAACACAGGGGAAGGATGACCAAAGCATTTTACCAAGAAAACCCCTTGATTACAAAGGCCTCTGGCTATGGAGAGGACACGACACATTTTTTTATAAAGGATGCCGACCATCCCTATGTCCAGGAAAAACCGTTCGATTGGATTCGGGGCTATCAAGTGGGCGGAAAGTCCTTGATCTGGGGTAGGGCCTGCCAGCGTTGGAGCGATTACGAGTTCAAGGCACCAAAAAAATATGGTTATGGCATAGAATGGCCCATTGGTTATGATGATGTTGCCTCTTGGTATTCCCATGTAGAAAAATTCATCGGTGTTTGTGGCAATGATGATGGCATTGAAGCTATGCCCGACGGTGAATTTTTACCCCCTTTTGAATTGAATTGTGTTGAGGAACATATGCAAGCCACACTCAAAGAACATTTTCCAGGTAGACATTTGGTACAAGGAAGATGGGCCCATTTGAGTGAACCCGAACAAGTCCATTTAGATCAGGGTAGGGGAAAGTGTCAATGTAGGAACTTGTGCATGCGTGGTTGCCCGTTTGGTGGATATTTTAGTTCCAATTCATCTACATTGCCTTGGGCAGAAAAAACAGGAAACCTCACCATAAGACCATTTTCAGTGGTCCATTCCATCGTATATGATGAAGCGTCAGGGAAAGCATCCGGGGTAAAGGTAATTGATACGAATACAAAAGAAGAGATAGTCTATAATGCCCGGATCATATTCGTAAATGCATCGGCACTAAACTCAAACCTGATTCTACTCAATTCAAAATCGGAACGCTTTCCGAATGGTTTGGGCAATGACCATGACGTATTGGGGAGGTATGTCAGTTTTCATAACTATAGGGCAGGGGCCGGTGGAGCGATTAAAGGCTTTGAGGACCACTATTATTATGGTTCACGACCTTCGGAATGCATCATAGCCAACTATCGTAATTTAAAAGAACAGGACACTGATTTTGTGGGAGGGTATACCATTTTTACCGGAGCTTATCGCAATAGAGCAGAGGAAGTTCCTGAAGATGCCCCTCAACTTGGGGCGGACTTCAAGCACAGGCTCAGCAAGCCGGGCGACTGGCGAATCTATATGTACATGCAAGGAGAAACCATTCCGAAACCTTCGAATAGGGTATATCTAAGCGAAGACAAAACCGATGATTGGGGTATTCCTTTGTTGGTGACCGATGTGGGGTACGATGAAAATGATGAAAAAATGGTCGTCGATTTTCTGGAGGAAAGCCAGAAAATGCTTGAACAAATGGGCTGTACCGACCTGTATTCCTATGACAGCAAACAGGCACCTGGTCTGGACATCCACGAAATGGGCGGTGTACGAATGGGCAAAGACCCCAAAACTTCATTGTTGAACGAGTTCAACCAAATGCACCAGTGCAAGAATGTGTTTGTAACCGATGGAGCCTGCATGACCAGTACGGGCAATCAAAGTCCTTCCATTCTCTACATGGCACTCACGGCACGTGCGGCCAACTATGCAGCGGAACAGTTCAAAAATAACGTATTGTAATAAAGAAAACATCTGAATATGGACAAGAAAGTGGGCGTTGGATTAATCGGTTCACAATTTATTTCTAGTATACATGCCGATGCATTGAGTAGGGTGGCCGATGCGGAAATCCTTGCTGTGATGTCACCTACAAAAGGGCATGCCAAAAGTTTTGCGGAAAGGTTCCATATCCCCAATCATTTTACGGATCTGGATGATATGCTAGCCATGCCCGGTATTGATATGGTCGTGGTCGGCGCTCCCAATTACCTACATTGCGAGATAACACTGAAGATAGCCAAGGCAGGTAAACATGTGGTCGTAGAAAAACCGTTGTGCATGAATTTGGAAGAGGCGGATTTAATGATCGAAGCCTGCAAACAGGCCAACGTAAAGCTCATGTATGCCGAGGAGTTGTGCTTCGCCCCAAAATATGTTCGCATGAAGGCCCTGCTGGATGAGGGGGCTTTGGGAAAACCAACGCTCTTCAAACAATCGGAAAAACATGATGGTCCCCATGCCGATCACTTTTGGGATGTTGAACGATCAGGTGGCGGAGTGACCATGGATATGGGATGCCACGCCATTCAATTTTTTAGATGGTTGCATCCGGGAAGGGCCATCAAATCGGTGTATGCACAAATGATGACCAGTGTACATACCGATAAAACCATAGGAGAGGATAATTCCATTGTGATCATGGAATTTGATGACGGTGTTGTGGGGATAATGGAAGAAAGTTGGACCAAGCTGGGAGGTATGGACGACAAGGCCGAAATTCATGGAACGGGGGGCGTGGCTTATGCCGATCTATTACAAGGCAATTCCATACAAACCTATAGCACAAAGGGCGTTGGATATGCCGTAGAGAAAGCCGGGAATACTATCGGGTGGAGCTATACCATGTACGAGGAAAGCTGGAATTATGGTTTTCCCCAAGAGTTTGAACATTTTGTGGATTGTGTCAAAAATGACAAACAACCTTTGGTGACGGGCGAGGACGGAAAGGCAGTTCTGGAGGTGATTTATGCAGCCTATGAATCGGCAGGTACTGGAAGAAAAGTAATGTTACCTTTCAAACCCAATGTGGATAAACCCTATAAATTATGGAAGAAGTAAAAAAGGCCATCATAAGTTAAACGAATCAAAAATGGAAAGAAGAGAAGCGTTAAAACTAACAGCCACTGTCTTGGGAGGCAGTATCATAGGATCCCAATTATTTTTATCGGGCTGTGCCGCCCCGCCCAAGAAAAGATCGGAATTGATCGTTGATACCGATGTGCCCTTACTTGATGAAATTGGTGAGACCATTCTACCCGATACCGATATATCGCCCGGGGCAAAGGCCGCCCATATTGGAAATTTCATGCAAACCATGGTCAATGACTGTTATGACCAAGAAGAGGCTACTCTCTTTATTAATGGATTGGAAACCATAGAAGAGCAGTCCATCGAAGCATACGGTCATGGGTTTGTTGACCTTTCAAAGGAACAAAGACTGGAACTTTTGACCAAGTTTGATCAAGAGGCACAACAACATAAACTATTGGAAAAACCGCATTTCTTCGGGATGATGAAAGAGTTGACCATTTGGGGCTATTTCACTTCTAAACCGGGAGCCACTCAGGCTCTTCGGTATAATCCCGTTCCTGGCCGATATGAGGGCTGCATTCCCTATAACGGTGAAAAAGCTTGGGCATAATGGATATACAGATTTTTGGGGACTATGAACAAATGAGTGCCTTTGCGGCCGATATTGTTCTTGGGGAACTGGAAAAGAAGGGAACCCTTACAATCTGTGCCGCTACCGGTAATTCACCTACAGGAATGTATGGACTATTGGCTCAAGCCTACAAAGACCGACCTGAAATTTTCAATGGTCTACACATTCTAAAACTGGATGAATGGGGTGGACTTGCGGCAGATCGTCCCGGTTCTTGTGAGTACTATCTACGTCAACATCTTCTTGAACCCCTTAAAATCCCGAATGGGAGATATACGGGATTCACGCCCAATCCCAAAAATCCCGAGAATGAATGTGAAAGAATTCAGCATATCATGGAAAGCGGGGAGCCTATCGATTTATGTGTTTTGGGTTTGGGTAAAAATGGACATATTGGATTCAACGAACCTGCCGAAATGCTTCAACCCTTTTGCCATGTGGCCCAACTTTCCGAAGCATCCAAAGGGCATGGTATGGTGGAAAATATGGACCAAAAACCGGAGTATGGTATGACCCTGGGGATGCAAAATATCCTCACTGCCAAACGGATTCTTTTATTGATTTGTGGTGCTGGAAAGGATGATGCCATTGCAATGCTGAAGAAAAAAATGATCACGCCACAATTCCCAGTTACTTTTCTGTGGCTTCATCCCCATGTTGATTGTTTATTGGTGGAGAATGTCCGTTGAATTATTGATCATTCACAGATTGTAATGGGGCTGCTTGTCAATGTAACTTTTGAACTACTTCGACGGATTTGAGTCAATAAATTTTAAATAGGGAAGTGCCAATTATCTGCAATAGGTGCTGATATACTGGTCTGTGAAAATATAGGACTTATTGTAATCCACGAGAAACCTTCCTGTCTTGAACTGGCAATCAAAACTGAGCACATCGCCTTCCTTGATCTGGTTAAAATCCAAATTTGGCGTCTCGGTAGGGTTACAGGTAATGGGTTTCGAAAAATCTTCCAGTAAGTTTTTGGCAATGGTATTGGTCTCGCTTTTCAGTTCGTTCAAAAAATCCGATGATATGGATTGCTTTTCAAGAATCTCCCGGGAAACAAATTCAATATCACGACCAATGGCCTTTCCGGAACGGTAGATCAATCCATCCTCTATATTGAACTCCGTTTTAAAAAAGGTATGCACGTAGGCAATTTTCACAAAGTTCGGATCATCTTCAAAATTGGACTCCATATAAGAGGCACTTAATTTTGGCTCGGCACCTTTGGTCAAAAACGAATCAATGGGAACTTCACGCTTATCATACCAGATTTCGTGCTTCTGGTACTCGTACCCCTCGAACGATTCGCCGCGATCATCACGTTCGTCCATGCAACGAGCATACATGACCACTTCTTTTGCAACATAGTGAAAGCCATTTCGTTCCCTAAAAAAAGGTATTTTGTACTCATCTTTCAAAATCCACTTGCCTTGGTATTTGTAGCAGGGGTAGTAGCAGTCTTCGGGTAGTTCCTTTAGCTTGACATAAGGTTTTATATAATTGTTCTCAAAGCCCCAACGAAGCATTTCATAGCGCGTTTGTTCTGAAAGATCATCATCAGTTTCAACCTCATCGGTTTGTTTGGTGAATAGATATAGGGTTATCGCCAGACTGACCAATAAAACCCCGGATATCCACATAAACACCCGCTTGTCAAAAATGGAATTACCAGTACCGCTTGCTTGCTTCGATACTTTGCGACGAAGTTCATGAACATCCAAAAGCCTTTGCACATTTCGTAATGCCCGGGTCAGTTCACCTTCAGATGCCGTATTGTTGATCAATCTGGAAAATTGCGAATCACTATAGAATAAATCCCGTGCAATTTTGGAATTGCTCGTGGATTCAAAACTATTGTTCTCGGCATTGTAGCGTCCATAATGATGTTCAAGCTTTGAGATAAATTCTGCATGAATTTTATTTATCTCCTCTTCTTTACTCATTCAAGTCGGTTGAAAATTGGTAAAAATCGATAAAAATTATTGAAATATCAATAATATGATTGATTATTTATATAATTGTTAATCAAGCAAGCATAATAATATCAAAACAACAATCCTTGTTTTTTTGGTAGTTTTTACTCTAACTAATCAAACTTAAAACATTTAAAATGAAAATTAGACTTAAGCATGCATTTTTGCTACTTGCAGTCCTTTCCATTCAGTTTGCAATTTCTCAGAAAACAGTATCAGGAACCGTGACCGACGAAAATGGTATGCCATTGGTGGGGGTTTCCATTATTGAGAAAGGAACGACCAATGGAATTTCTACGGATTTTGATGGCAAGTATTCCATTACCGTTAAAGATGGGTCTTCTGAACTTATGTTCAGTTATATTGGTTTTACTCCAGTGACCAAGCTGGTGGGGACGGCAAGTACGTTGGACATTACTATGGTAGAGAGCGCAGAGGCGTTGGATGAGGTGGTCATTACTTCCCTAGGCTTTAAGGAGCGTAAGGATGACCTTGGGTATGCCAGTTCCACCGTTGGGGGAAACAAGATCAGTGAGGCCGGGGAGACCAATGTCCTGAACAGTCTTTCTGGAAAATCCTCCGGAGTACGCATCAGCAGAAATTCAAGTGATCCTGGTGCGGGTTCCTATATTCAAATTAGGGGATTGTCTTCCATAACAAGGAACAGCCAGCCCCTAATCATTGTGGATGGCGTTCCCATCAGTAATGATGTACGTGGAAACAGCGATAGTGGTGGCGTGAACCAAGAATCGAGGCTTAATGACATCAACCCCAATGACATTGAATCGATCACCATTCTTAAAGGTGCTTCGGCCGCAGCTTTGTGGGGTACACAGGCCTTGGGAGGGGTGATCAACATTACCACCAAAAGTGGCAAGTTCAACAGTAAACTTTCCGTAAGTTTAAAAAGTACGTATTCATATGATGAAATAAACAGAAAATACCCGTTGCAAGATAAATTTGGGCAAGGCGATAATGGCGTTTATGACCAAAGGGCCCGGGATTCTTGGGGAGATAAACTAGCTGACAGGTCAGGAGGATTGGACGAATTGGATACTTCCGGGGAGTTTTATATCGACCAGGCTGGCAATGTGTACTATCCGATTCTGACCAAAAATTCTAGGGAGACTTTCCATGATTCCAATTTTGATAAAATATTCAGCAATGGACATTTTTTTGAAAATAACCTTAGTTTGAGTGGAGGGAACCAAAAGAGTTCCATGTTCTTCAGTTTGGGGGATTTGAACCAACAGGGAATCATTAGGAACAATTCCGATTACAGAAGGACCACGGTACGGTTCAATGCAAGACAAAATTTTACCGATGCCATAAGTTTGAAGATCAGTTCTTCCTACTCCCGGACCAAATCCAATAGAATTGAAAAAGGGGCTAATAGTTCAGGACTCTACTTGGGCTTGTTGAGAAACCCGGTCGATTTTGATATCACAGGATATCGGGGGGATTATTTTGCCAACAATGATGCCACTCCCGTTTCCAATCGGCACCGATCGTATCGGGAGCCTTTGGGTGCAGATGGAACCGCTACGTATAACAATCCACTTTGGACCATCAATGAGCAGGAGAATTTGGCCAAGGTGGACCGTTTTATCACCAACGTGGAATTGACGGCGACCCCGAGCTCTTGGCTGACCTTGATTGCTAGAGTAGGGTTGGATCACTACAGCGAAAAAAGAAATGAATTTTTCACCCCTGGTTCTGCTTCGGGAGCGTTCAGCACGGGATACATCAGTCAAGAATTGGCAACCAATTCTATCTTCAACATGGATTATATTGCCAAGACCGCATTCAATTTCACTGATGACCTAAATGGGGATTTTCTTTTAGGTTTCAATTTTAATGATAAGTCAAGGGCCGTAAACGGTTACACAGGAACCAACTTTATACAGTTTTTGGATGTGGACAGTGGTATTCGTGATGTGGACAACATTTTGCCAGAGAACATTATTACCACCAGTACCCAAGGACATGAGCGGACAGTGGGCGTTTATTCATCTGCCTCCTTTTCCCTTTATGATATGCTCTTTTTGAATGCTACGGTTCGGGCGGAAACAGCCTCCACTTTTGGGGACGAGAACAACAAAGCCTTTATTTTTCCATCAACCTCCATAGCTTGGCAGTTTTCCCAACTGGAACCGTTTAAGGACAATAATACCTTTTCCTTTGGAAAATTAAGGGTCTCCTATGGTGAAGTAGGGGTACAGCCCGCGAGATACAATACCTCCAATGTATATGTTTCCCCCACCTTTGGGGATGCCTACGGAGGTGGACTCAATCTTGGATTGTTCGGAAATGGGGCCTTTGTGCCAAGTTCCAGTCGAGGGAATACCAATTTAAAACCGGAACGAAAAAAGGAAATCGAGTTGGGTGCGGACCTCCGTTTTTTCAGGGATAGATTGTCCTTGAGCGGCACCTACTTTTCCAACGTTACGGAAGATGTGTTGTTGGAATTCCCCCAAGCCAATTCCACTGGGTATACTTCCGTGTATACCAATGGGGCCGAAATAGAGAATAAGGGGTATGAATTGGATTTGGGATACCGCATCATCCAAACCAAGGATTTTACATGGTCTTTGGATGCCAACTTTACCCAGGTCAGGAACAAGGTAACAGATTTGGCAGGGATAGAATCCTTGAATCTGGGAGGGTTATCGGCCGTAAGCTCAAGAGCGGTGGAAGGGCAACCTTTGGGTGTGCTTTGGGGATCAAGAACACTCCGAAACGAAGATGGGTCCATTGTGTATGATGAATATGGTTTTCCGGAGCAGGACCAGCTAGAAGGTGTGATCGGCGACCCCAACCCAGATTGGCAGGGTTCCATTTCATCCACTTTTTCATATAAAAAGCTACGCTTGTCCGTATTGTTCGAAACCTATCAAGGAGCCGATATCTACGCAGGAACAAAATCGGTCATGCGTGACTTGGGAACATGGTCAGACACGGCGAACGAGATAACGGCTACCCGAAATTATTTTACTTGGGATGGGAACATCATCAACATTGGCGATACGTTCCGTGGAAATGTGGCCGATTTCGGAGCTGGCCCGGTAGCCCTCACGGAAGCATGGTATAATGGGGATGGAGGATTTTTCAGCAATGGAAATGATGAATTGTACATTGAAGATGGTTCTTGGACCCGTTTAAGGGAGCTGAGCCTCTCCTATCTTTTGGACAATCCCTGGTTGAAGAATTCCATTGGGCTTCAATCGGCGGAGTTCTCACTTACAGGGCGTAACCTTTTTCTTTGGACAAAATTTGAGGGCAACGATCCCGATACCAACCTTTCCGGTATCAGTGCGGCTAGGGGGATTGAGTATTTCAACAACCCCAGTACCAAATCCTATTTGTTTAGCCTAACCCTAAACTTCTAATCAAAAAAATAAGACAATGAAAAGCTATATCTCCATTTTTATACTCTTTGCCTTATTGGCATCTTGTAGCAAATTGGTCGATGACCTTAATAATGACCCGAACAATCTCACAGAAAGTTCCTATGGAACTGTTTTAACGGGAACTGAAGTGGGCAACATTCTATTGCAAACCGGCGAAACGGCCCGAAGGGCGTCCATTTTTGCTGGTCAGTATACCGGAATCGATAGACAACACCTCGGGTTTTCCCAATACTCGGTGACCACCAGTGATTTTGATGCCCTTTGGAACGATGCCTACGTAAATGCCTTTAGAAATGCACTAATCGCCGAAGAAACGGCATTGAACGATGACATTGGCCCTGTAGCACAGGGGATATCCTTGGTGCTCCAGGCACAGATAGCTGGGACGATTGCTTCGCTTTATGGGGATATGCCCTTTGACGAAGCGGGGAATGTGGCCATAACCGATCCTATTTTTGAAGGACAGAAAACAGTCTACGGAAAAATCCAAAACACGTTGGATACTGCTATAACATTATTGGCGGAGGGTACCGGAAAACCAAGTGCTGGTTCAGATATTTATTTGGATGGCGATGCCAATGCGTGGATTGAGGTGGCCTATACCTTGAAGGCACGTTTTTATCTGCACACCAAAAATTATCAAAGTGCACTTGCCGCGGCCTCCAATGGCATCAGTTCCATGGACAACAGTTTGTATGGTCCTCATGGGACTGCTGCTGAAAACTCCAATTTAAACTATCAGTTTTTTGCTATCGAAGTACGTCAGGCAGATGTTGTGGTTTCAGATTTCATGGCCAGTCTGGTAGACCCGAATGTGGGGAATCCGATTCCATCCAATTACAGGGGAAATGCGAAAACGGATGAAACTGGCCGATATAACTTTTTGTTCACTACGAACAGTACGGGCATTCAGCCTAATATTTCCAATGGCTTTGCGGCACAGGACGCGCCTGCACCTCTGGTGACCTATGAAGAGAACCTGCTCATATTGGCAGAGGCAGGATTCAGGGTCAATGGGTTTGATACTGGTCTTTCCTATCTGAATGATTTTAGGGCATTCATGAACACAGGGGGATATCTTAGAAATATAGATCCGGCGCAAGTGCTTTATGAGCCCTATGTTTCCGCTGATTTTGAAACCGGTGGAATGGAAAATCCGGATAATATCAGTCAGAACAATGCCTTATTACGCGAAATTTTGGAAGAGCGCTATGTGACTCTTTTTGGACTGATTGAACCTTTCAACGACACCCGTAGAACATTGGGGGAAACAGTGGTAAGGGTTCCGATAACCCCAAATACCGGCAGCCAGTTGCCACAGCGATTTCTGTATCCGCAATCCGAAATAGATAGGAACACCAATGTTCCCGATCCCATTCCCAACTTTTTTGATAAAACCCCTGTTAACCAATAGTTACTACTTAGAACATGAAAATAAAACACATTAAAAGCATCTGTTTTTGGTTACTGGCATTGACTGTATTGGTGCCGACCAACCTCAATGCGCAAGAAGAAAAAGCCCCCGTTAAAATATTGTTTGTGGGGAACAGCTTCACCTATTTTTGGAACATGCCCCAGTTGGTAAGCGCCATGGCGGAAACACAAGGGGTCTCTATCCAAACATACCAATCAACTGTTGGGGGGAGCAATCTGGAACAACATTGGAAAGGGGAGAAGGGGACAAAGACCCGTGAATTACTTGAAAATAAAAAGTGGGACTATGTGGTTTTTGGAGACCATAGTTTGAGTACCATTGAAGCCCCGGAACGTTTTAAGGAGTATGGGACCAAGTTTGCGGAATTGGTCCGTTCCCAAGGAGCGGAGCCCATCTTTTATATGACATGGGCCTATAAATCCAATCCCTTGATGCAGGAAACCATTACCAAAGGTTATATGGACCTTGCTACAGAGCTCAACGCCAAAGTACTTCCGGTCGGCCCTGTATATATGAAAGCAAGAACTTTAAGGCCTGATTTAGAGTTCTATTTTGATGACAAACACCCATCGCCGGACGGGTCCTATTTAATAGCCCTTACCATAACAAAATTGCTTACCGGCAAATCTGTGGGTACTATCCCAGATCGTTTGACCACGGTAGACGGGAACGGTGAAAATCTGTACCTGTGCTTTGTATTGCCACCCACGGGGGATTTTTTGAGACAATTGGTAGAGGAAATGAATTTTGAATCCTTTAAAACCCAAAAATGAACTTTTTAAAAAAGCATATCTTTTTAGTGGCGGGACCCTTGGCTTTTCTGATACTGCAAGGCTTTAATCCCCCGACCGGGATGTCCGACAGTGCTTTCAGTATGTTGGGCATTACCTTATGGATGGCCATCTGGTGGGTTACCGAGGCCATTCCAATTGGGGTTACGGCCCTTTTACCGATCATATTGTTTCCGCTGACCGGGGCCGTCGAACTTTCGGAAACCACTGCCTCCTACGGGCATAAGTATATTTTTCTATACATGGGAGGATTTCTATTGGCTATTGCCATCGAGAAATGGAACCTACACAAGCGGATTGCCCTACATGTGATCCGGCTTATCGGAACCAACGTATCAAAGATTATTTTGGGCTTTATGGTAGCCACTGCTTTTCTGTCTATGTGGATATCCAATACGGCTACCTCGGTAATGATGCTACCCATAGGAATGTCCATTGTGGCACAATTGAAGGATAACCCTGCTACCATAGAGGATGAGAACTTGATTTTTGGTAAGGCATTGATGCTCGGTATTGCCTATAGTGCATCTATCGGAGGTATTGCCACCTTGATAGGAACCCCGCCAAATCTGGTTTTCGCTGGTTATGTGGAAGAGGTTTATGGCATAGAGATCACATTTTGGCAATGGGCCAAATGGGGACTTCCCATCGCCATTCCACTTTTGTTGATGGCTTGGATCTACCTTACCCGTTTCGCTTTCAAATTCAAGCAGAAAGAATTTCCTGGGGGAAGGGAGGAAATCAATCAATTGGTGAGGCAATTGGGACCTATGAAGAAAGAAGAAAAAATAGTTTTGGGCATCTTCATCCTTACTGCTTTTGCATGGATCGGCCGCTCGTTCATCCTACAACCATTGTTGCCAGCCATAGATGACACCATAATAGCCATGTGTGCGGGTATTTTGCTGTTCACCATTCAGGGAAGTGATAAAGAAGAACCCTTGATTACATGGGATGATGCAGTGAAATTACCATGGGGTATCATCCTATTGTTTGGTGGGGGTATGGCCCTGGCCTCAGGTTTTGAAACCACTGGCTTGGCGGCATGGCTGGGAAGCCAAATGAATCTTTTACAGGGACTGGCACTCATTGTGCTGGTTGTGGTCATCATTACCTCGGTGAATTTTATAACCGAAGTGACCTCCAATTTGGCAACCACAGCAATGTTGCTCCCCATTTTGGCACCTATTGCAGTAGGTTTGAACATCAACCCTTATATACTTATGGTAGCCACTACGGTTGCGGCATCCTGTGCCTTTATGCTACCAGTGGCAACTCCGCCCAATGCAGTGGTGTTCGGGTCGGGGTACCTAAAAATATCGGATATGGCCAAGAGCGGTATTTGGATGAACATTTTTTCCATAGTGTTCCTCACCCTCATGGTGTACTATTTGCTGCCCCTTATCTGGGATTTTCACCCAAGGGAGTTCAGCGCCTTTATCGTGAATAAAATTACCAAATGACAAACTAAAAATTAACGAACATGAAAAATCGTAAGAACCCAATATGGAACATAGCCGTTTTACTGTTGGTCCTATTTATTGGATGTAATGACGATGACGAAGGTAACGTACTGGATGATGGTACCTTGGTAATCCTTACGACCAATATCACCGAAACAAATTTTGAAACAACTGTGGAGGATGTTCCTGTGGATACTTCCATTGAGATTATTTTTTCACACAGTCTGGACACGGATGCCATTACATCTGCTTTGGATTTTGCATCGGGTTCCACAACTGTTGATTATGAGATAGGGTTTTCCAATACCAATTCAACCGTTACCTTGGTGCCAAGCATGTTGGATTATCAAACCAGTTACACCTTGTCATTGCCTGAAGGCATATATGGGGCCAATGGAGAGACATTGCAAAGTCCTTTTTCCATAAGTTTTACCACGGCAGCATTTGTACCACCTACTTTGACATTGTCCAGCGATGTTTCTGAATTGGAAGAAGATGGCCAAACAGCGACCATTATGGCAACTTTGAGCAAAGTGGCCAATAGCGATGTGACCGCCACCTTTGTTTTTGATGGAACGGCCACCAAAGATGATGACTATAGTATTTCGGGTGAAGAAAGCATCACCATCCCTCAAGGTAGTCTATCGGCTTCCATTTCCGTCACCACCATTTTGGATGGGGAAAATGAGGGTAATGAAATCATAGATGTTTCTTTGGATAATGTAACCAATGCTAGCGCCGGTTCCGAAGGCATATCCATAGCCATCATAGAACAATTACCAGCCCTTTCCTTAAAAGGGATTCTCGCACTCACCTGGGATGGTTCCGGAACCAATGATGGTAAGGCCATCCACTTAGTAGCCAATCAAGATATTGCAGATTTGAGCTTGTATGGCCTGGGGACTGCCAATAATGGTGGAGGAACCGATGGTAACGAGTTTGTATTGCCCGCCATTTCCGTCTCTGCTGGGGACGACATCCTTGTAGCTAGGGAAATAGAATTGATTTCTACATACTTTGGTGGATGCATCGGTGAGTTCGAACATGTGCTTCAGGCCGAATCGGCCATCAACCAAAACGGGGATGATGCCATTGAGCTTTTCCAAGGAGATGTTGTGATAGAAACCTATGGGGATATTGATGTGGATGGTACCGGACAGTCCTGGGAATATACAGGTTCATGGGCCTATAAGATTGATGGGGTCTGGACCACGGGAGGACTCGATTGTTCCATTGGCTCTAGCACATTGGACACTTCTGGTTGTCCATACCCCATTTGTTCCGAGGCACTCACCTTGCAAGGGGTGTTGGCATTGACATGGGATGGCAGTGGAACCAACGGGGGCAAGGCCCTTCATTTGAAAGCGAACAAGAATATCCCCGATTTGAGTATTTATGGTATTGGGGTGGCCAATAATGGCGGAGGTACCGATGGCATTGAGTTTACCTTTCCGGCCATTGCCGTTGAGGAAGGGGACGATAACCTACTTGCCCGGGAGCAAGCTACCATTGCGGCTTATTTTGGAGGCTGTATGGATTCTTTCGAACACATCATAGAAACCGAATCCATGAACCAAAATGGGGATGATGCCATTGAACTGTTCAATGGCGATACCGTGGTGGAGACCTATGGAGATGCCAATGTGGATGGAACAGGAGTAAGCTGGGAATACACGGGCAGTTGGGCCTATAAACTAGGTGGAACTTGGGTCGTGGGTGGATTGGATTGCGCTGCCGGCTCAACCACCACACAAGGATCAGCCTGCGTGTATCCGGTCTGTAATTAATGATGTTTAATAGATTATTCTCTAAAAGATGAACAAAAAGAATTTAATAAAGAGCATTCAACTGTTGCTTTTGAGCAGTATCGTCCTATGGTTTACCGCATGCACCAATGATGATGATGCTTCTGGGAACTTAAGTGTGATTTCCGTAAAACTGAACGATGCCCCTTTTGTGGATGATATGCAGGATGTTCCCGTGAACAGCACTTTTGAGATGGTTTTTTCCGCTATTTTGGACCCGGACAAATTTGAAAATGTATTTTTCATAACAGCAGGCTCGGAGAATGTACCCTATACATTGGAGTATCTGAATCAATCCACCAAGGTTTTGATCCATCTTGAGGATATGGCTGCCGCTACAGAACATATGATCGGTGTGGACTCTGGAAGCATTGGCATGGATGGGAAGGCATTGGTAAACAGTGTGACCTATTCTTTTACTACTGAAGATGGGAATACCAGTTCCAAAACCCCGTGTTTGAGTGCATCCGAAGATTGCATTCAGCAGCTAAGCTTTTTGGACAACGCGAGCGAACCATTATCCTTTGAGGTGTATGCCAATTATGATTTTGTGGACGACCCTGAATTTGTATATGACTTCATTGATAAAGTGGTGGTAGTGGTCCATGGTGCAGAGCGCAATGCCGATGAGTACTATGGTTACATGCTCAATTCCTTGAAAAGTATGGACAAGGAAAAGACCACACTGGTCATCGCACCTCATTTTCAGGATAATCTGACTGCTCCTACCGATGGTTTGGTCTGGAACGATTCTGGATGGAGAGAAGGAGCGGATGCCAGCAACACCAATTCATCCATCAGTTCTTTCACAGTTTTGGATACTTTGGTGAACCGTTTTTCCAATCTGGACAAGTTTCCAAACCTTAAGACCGTCCTTATCGCAGGTCACTCCTCGGGAGCTGCCTTTTCACAGCACTATGCCGTGGCGAATAAGGTTGAAGGTTCGCATCCGACCATTGATTTTCAACATGTAGTGGCCAATAACCAATATTTCTACTATCCGGATGGCCAACGGTATGATGAGGGTACGGGAACTTTTTATGAACCAACGGATTGTGTAGGATATACCTATTGGCCCTACGGAAGTGAATTTGCGGTTTCCTATCTCGATGGGGTGGATACCACTACTTTAACGGAGCAGCAGGTGTCCAGAAATACCATTTATTTTTTGGGGAGCGATGATACCTCCACCACAGGAACATTGAACACCACGGATTGTCAGGCAACCTTGTTGGGGTCCAATCGATTCAATAGGGGAGAGAACATGTTCCATTATATGGAAACCTTTTATTCCGGAAGCCATAACCATAGGAAAATTATCGTACCTAATGTGGCACATGATGCCAATGGCATTTTCAATTCACAAGAGTTTAAACAATTCATCATGGAATTTGATTAGGCATAACAAGCTTTCATAAAGCAATTCATTGGTTTGAGTTAGTTTAATTCAAAAAAGGCGCAACATTACCCAGTTGCGCCTTTTTACATTTCACCATAATGGGTTTCGGATAAGGCTTCCATATGTACATTAAGACAAACCAAAGATTATTTTGCCACCAGAGGTCAACAACCGCAGCAAAACGTAACGGTTAACCTTAAGTTAATTCTCTTTTTGCATTTTGATGACATTGTGATCTAGGGGTAATTCTACCTTTTCACCCTCCTATGTATAAAAGACATACTATGGATATATCCAAGGAGGATATCAAATGTGCTCGAAAGCTTTCTGGAGAGATGAACACGGATCAAGAGAGGTCGATGTTCGAGGTAAACTTACTGCTGGATGATGGTCTACGGGACCGCTTTCATGATTATAAGTTATTGTGGGAGTGCTATCCTAAACCCGATCTACCACTGAAAAAAAAACAATCCGGAAATCGGATAAGAGAAGCCATTTCCCCAAAACCATCGGGAAAAAGAATGTTTCTCCAAGACAGGATGAAAGTCATCTTGGCAGCAGCAGCGGTAGTCCTGATCGGTTTTTCCCTATACCTGTTTTCAATGGGTGATGCTTCCCGGTACACCAATCATATCATAGCCCAACAAGGGGAACGGAAACAGATCATATTGCCTGATGGCTCATCGATAACGATCAATTCCGGGTCTGAACTAAAATTTCCTGAAGTCTTTTCCAAGAACAGCAGGGAAGTTTGGTTGGAAGGGGAAGCGTATTTTGATATTTCCAAGGATGTTGACAGGCCCTTTCATGTAAACACCGATGGATTGACGGTCCAAGTTTTGGGAACAAAGTTCAATGTCAATACCAAAGGGAAAACAAAAACCGTGTCCTTGGAAAGCGGCAAGGTACAGGTCACTTTGAAGGATTCCGGCGATGAAATACGGTTGAGCCCCAATGAGGAACTGCAGCTGAATACAGAAACAGGTGAAGTGGTAAAACGCAATTTTGATGTATCCAAGACCACGGCCTGGAAAGACAATATTCTTCTGTTGGATGATATGCCCTTGGGCGATGCATTGATTCCCATCAATCAATTTTATGGAGTAGAGTTTACCATCTCGGATGATTTGGTCGCCAGCAAAAAAATCAGTGCCGCGTTCGAAGACCAAGACCTTGATCAGTTTATACAAACATTGGAGTTCATTGCCGATGTGAAGATTACCGCAATATCCCCAAAAAAATTTTCAATAGCCCCCCGCGATGAGAACTAAACATTCCCCAGAGTTGATGGATTTTAACAACATGACAGATGTAGAGCTGTTCCGCTTGATTCAGGAAAGGAACAAGGAGGCTTTGGAGACAGTTTTCAACAGGTACTATGAAAGCCTTTGTCGGTTTGGGCTTACCTACGAGTCAAAACTGGACATTGTTGAGGAGAAGGTGGCCGATGTTTTCATTCAATTATGGAACGGTTATGAGCGCATCCATGAGATTAGAAATCCCAAGCCATACCTCTATGTGGTGGCAAAGAACAAGTTGTTGGAGCCCGTGGCATACTCCCATCTTAAACAACCCTTGGAGTTTGGCCAGGAAAACCAACAAGCTTCAAGCCCGAGTATAGAACAGGAAATCATAGATCAGGAGCAAAGGGAATTCTATATAAAACGGATCAAGGATGTGCTGGACCAAATACCCAAAAAATCCCGGCAAATCTTTGAAATGAGCCGATTGGATGAGCTCAAATACAAGGAAATCTCAGAGATCTTGGGAGTTTCCATCAAGACGGTCGAAAACCATATGGCCATAGCCCTCAAGACCATTAGAAAGATGGTCATCAAGAACAAACAATATTAACCTCACAGCAAAATCTATGAAAAACTGAACAACAAACTTAGTAGAACCTTAAAAAATATCGAGAACCAATAATTAAACTACTCTTTAAGAAATGAAAAAATTAAACTTGTTAGCATTGCTACTGTGTCTTCCATTATTGGGTAGGGGAAGTAATGTCCCCATATCCGTATCCAATGTGGTGAATACACAAAACTTCGACATGATCAATCTTAACCTTAAAAGTGTTGCTCTGGAAAAGGTGTTCGACCTTATAGAGAAGCAAACCGGCCAAAGATTCATCTACGCTGCGGATGCCCAATCCTTGGATCAACGCATCAGTATAGACGTGAACAAAGGGAACCTGGAAAGTGTCCTGGAAGTCCTTAAAAACAAAGCCAACGTGGATTTCCGGGTTACGGAGCAAGGTGTTTTGGTGAAGTTCATCCAAGAAAAGCGAAAAATTTCAGGATCTGTAATCGATGAAGCGGGCAGTCCCATTCCAGGGGCCAACGTATTTGTTGAAGGAACCGATTACGGTACAGTGTCCGATTTTGATGGAAAGTTCACGATGGAAATCCCTTCCAATTTCAAGACACTTTCCATAACCTATATCGGATACAGAAGGCAGGACGTGAACATTGAAAATATGGACAACGTAACGGTCACCCTCATTGAAAGTGCGTCACAACTGGATGAAATCGTGGTGGTAGGGTATGGCACCGAGGCCAGAAGGAACATTACGGGTGCCATTGCTTCGGTTTCCCCCGAGGAAATCAATACCCAGCCTAAGGCCAATGTGGTGGAAATGTTGGATGGTCGTTTGCCCGGTGTACAGATCATGAGCGACAATTCTCCTGGTGGAGGAACCTCCATTCGTGTTAGGGGCTTTAGTACCATCAACAGTAACGACCCTTTGGTGATCGTGGATGGAATCCCTGCATCCAACGGTCTTAATGGGATCAATCCTTCAGATATTGAAACCATACAGGTCTTGAAGGATGCTGCCTCAGCTTCCATCTATGGGTCCCGTGCTGCCAATGGTGTTGTGATCATTACTACCAAAAAGGGATCGGACACCGGTGGGGAATATGTAGTGTCCTTTGACAGTTATGCAGGTCTTCAATCTTCCTACAATCTCCCAAGAATGCTCAATGCCCAGCAATATGGGGATCTATTGTGGCAAGCGACGATCAATGATGGGGGAACTCCTTCCCACGATATTTATGGGGACAATCCCGCACAGGCCACAATTCCACAATGGCTCAATGACGAACAGACCATCCCTAGCGCTGATGTAGATTGGGTAAAACAGATTTTGCAAACTGCTACTGTTCAATCTTATAACGTATCATTGGCAAAAGGGGATTCCAAAGGTCAGCACATGTTTTCGTTGGGGTATTACAATCAGGAAGGTTTGATCAAATACACAGGCTTTGAAAGGTATTCGGCAAGGTTCAATTCTTCCTATAACATTGGCGATTTCTTGACCATTGGTGAAAACTTTACGGCCAATTATAAGGAGCAGGTTTCCATAGGTACCAATAGTGCTTTGGGGAGTATTGTCTTGAGTGCCATGCAGTTTCCATCCATTGTCCCAGTGAAGGACATCAATGGGGAATATGCCGGTAACCCACTCAACGATACCCAAAACCCCATGGGCCAGTTGTATCGTAACAAGGACAACAAGCAGAAACGGGTTCAGGCTTTGGGGAATGTATATGCCAATCTTTACATCAAGGATTTCACGTTTAAGACTTCTTTTGGTTTGGATTACCAGAATTATAACATCAGGAGTTTTTCACCTACGTTTAATGAAATTCTTTCCACCAACAACACCAACTCGTTATCCACTTCCAATAGCTTCAACTACCAATTCTCCTTTACCAATACACTAAACTATAAAAAACAGTTTGGAGCCCACAATGTGGATGTGTTAGTAGGACAAGAGGCCATCGAATACAATTATGAAGGTTTTGGTGCTTCGGTAAGCGAATTCCTGTACGAGGATGAAAACTTTAGGTACTTGAGTTTTGGAACCGAGAACATGCTCAATTCCGGTAACGCATCCGGATGGTCACTTAACTCTTACTTCGGAAGGTTGAACTACAACTATGATGAAAAGTATCTTTTTACGGCAACCGTTAGACGTGATGGTAGCTCAAGGTTCAATGAAGATAACCGTTGGGGAACATTCCCTGCATTCTCTTTGGGATGGAGGTTGGACCGCGAGGACTTTTTTAATCCAGATGGAATTGTCTCTTCTCTGCTTTTGAGAGGAAGCTGGGGGCAAACGGGTAACCAGGATATTTCCAATTATGCCACTGTGGATAGTTACCGGAACAACAATGCGAATTCCAACTACGCCATCGATGGTGCCCAAGAGTCTGTCTACATTGGACTTACCCAATCCAGGATTCCAAATCCCGATTTGAAATGGGAGACCACGACCCAGACCTCCATTGGGGTGGATATGGGACTTTTAAAAGATCACCTGAACATTACTGCTGACTACTACATCAAGAAAACCGATGACATCTTGGTGTACAACACTGTTCCATTGACCTATGGGGGTACCAATGACGGGCAGTGGGTGAACGATGGAAAAATGAAGAACAACGGATTTGAATTGAACGTCAACTATAATGACAAAGTGGGTGATTTGGGATATCAGATCGGTCTTAACCTTACCGGATCCAAAAACGAGTTGACGGAGTTGAACACTTCCGATTATTTGGGCATTCCAAGTTCATCCTTGCACAGTGTAAACTTTGACCAGGAAATATCAAGGAGTGCGGTAGGCCAGCCTATTGCCTCGTTCTATGGCTATGTGGCCGAAGGATTGTTCCAAAGTCAGGCTGAGGTGGATAGTTATGGACTGCAGCCCAATGCCCAACCCGGTGATATCAAGTTCAAGGATGTGGATGGCGATGGTGATGTGGATGCCGACGACAGGACGTTTATTGGTTCCCCTCACCCCGATGTCATGTTGGGTCTTAATCTACAGTTCAACTATAAGAATTTTGATTTAGGCCTTTTCTTTAATGGAAGCTTTGGCAATGACACCTATAATTTTACCAAGTACAAGAACCATTTCTTCAACCAAGCAGCTTACAACAAGGAGAATGTTTTATTGGATGCTTGGTCCGAAAACAACACCGATTCCAGCATTCCACGTCTATCCCTGGACGACCCTAACAACAACATTAGACCTTCCAGCTATTATGTGGAGAATGGATCATATGTTCGGTTGACCAATGCGCAATTGGGATACAACGTTAGCCCAGAATTGCTTGGTGGCCTCAAATTGAGAATATATGCCCAAGCAAGCAACTTGTTCACCATAACCGATTATAGTGGGATGAACCCCCAAGTGGGCCTTCAAAACTACTCGGGTAGCAATAGAAACCTCGACATTGGAATCGATCGTGGATTGTATCCTCCGAGCAGGACTTTTGTGATCGGATGTAACCTTAAACTCTAAAAAAAGCCATGAAAAACATGTTGAAAATAAAATCAAAATATATGATGGTAGGTGCTACCGTGGCACTTACGCTCTTGGGATCTTGTTCCAAGGATTATTTGGAGGAGGTCACCTTTGGTGAAGTTTCCCCTTCGGAAATGACCAAAGCCGAAAACGTTGAAAAAGCCATTATTTCGGCCTATAGCGTACTTAATGGACAAATCGATGGGGCCAGCAATGCCTACAATTCCCCAGCTTCCAATTGGAGCTTCGGCGATGTGGTTTCGGATGATTGTTACAAAGGTGGAGGCGGAACCGGGGACCAAAACCAGATTCATCAAATGGAACTTTACAACACTTCCCCGACCACCTATGATGTGCAACGAAAGTGGATGGCCTTGTACGAAGGAGTGAAAAGGACCAATGAGGCTATGAAACTGTTGAATGCCTCCGAGGACTTTGATGCATCCCTAAAGACCCAAAGAACTGCGGAACTTAGATTTTTACGAGGTCATTATTACTTTGAACTCAAGAAGATCTACAACCAGATTCCGTACATCGATGAGACGGCCGAAACGGTTTCCGATTATGCCCGTTCCAACACCGAGTTCACTTCGGAACAACTATGGGGCAAGATAGAGGATGACTTCCAAGCGGCCTATGACGTGTTGCCCAATACCCAAGAAGAAGTGGGAAGACCTACCAAATTGGCCGCCATGGCGTATTTAGCAAAGACGTATCTGTTCCAGGATAAATGGCAACAGGCCTATGATGCCACCACCTTGGTAATGGGAGGAAGTTATGGACTTATGGATGATTTCCAATCGGTGTTTTTGCCTGAAAATGATAACGGACAAGAAGTGATCTTTGCGGTACAATACTCTGTAAATGATGGACAATCCAGTAATTATAATGGAAGTATAGGTGACCGATTGACAGCTCCCGGGGGACCGTTTTACTCCCAATATGGTTTTCACCGTCCCTCCCAAAATTTGGTAAATGCGTTCAAGACCGATGCCAGTGGATTGCCAATGGAAGACAATGTTGATGTTACCGACACCGATTCTGTAGATCCAAGATTGGATATCACTGTGGGCCGACCAGGCATTCCCTACAAGGATTTGGATATTCTTTACGAGGATACTTGGGCCCGTGATTTGGCCACTTACGGACCATTTGGTCCTAAAAAGCGAATTCTGTCTGCAAATTCCCCTTACCATGTAACGGTTTGGCCTTATGTGGATGCGTTGAACTACTATATCATACGATATGCTGAAGTGTTGTTATGGAGGGCCGAGGCAGCTGTGGAACTGGGTAGTCTGGAGGAAGCACGTGGCTTGGTGAACCAAATCCGTGAACGTGCTGCCAATTCCCAATACGTTCAAACCTTGGACGGTGCCACAGATGCGGCCAATTACAATATCGGCACCTATGATACTACTTGGACCGATCCTGCCGATGCCAGGGACAAAGTACGTATGGAAACCCGTCTGGAACTGGCCATGGAAGGACACCGCTTCTTCAATTTGGTACGTTGGGGGATTGCCAAGGATGTGATCGATGATTACCTCTCGGTTGAAAAAACAAGGAGGAGCCATTTGACCAATGCCGCTTTCACCGCTGGCAAAAATGAGTACTGGCCCATTCCACAGGAATATATTGACAGTGTGGATGATGGTTTGGTGACCCAGAACAACGGTTATTAATCAGGAAATTAAATACAGGGCAACTCCAACACATACCGGAGTTGCCCTTTTTTATTCAAGATGATGAAAAAACTTCTCCTCTTTTCATTGGTTTTTGGCCTTTCAATAATTTCAATGGCCCAGACCAAGCAGCAAGACCAAAAATATCCGAACAAGACCTTGAAAGGATTGCAGGATAAGAACTTCTATTTGTTTTCCGCTATCATGGATGACCAAAAAGTCAGTCAGCTTTTACGGGAAGATAAAATTTTAAAAGATTTTGCCCTGGGAAGACAAACCACTGTACAGGATGTACCTCCAAAAAGTGTTACCGAGGTTGTTACACCTTTTTTATGGAGCGAACAAAAAATCCAAACCGTTGGGAAACGACTGGTGGAAGTGTCCAAGGACAATGCAGCATTTTCAAGTTTTATTCAGAAGCTAAGAAAGTCCCATAGCTATGCCCATTTTGAAGATTATCCCGATGATAAATTTCTTTACAAAGCTTGGGAGTTGTGCGCCAAAGGACTGGATACGGTTCTAGAAGTTTATGGAACCGGTAAAAAGCCTTTTTACAAGAATATTGATTCTGTATCCTTTGATGTAAGATCCAAGCAATATGTTTATGCCGTTTCCATTTTGGGACAACAGGCAGAGCAAGATGCAAGAGAAACAAACTTGTTTTTCCAACCTAGCTTGAATCTTTCCCTTTCACTATTGTATGCCAACCACAAGGATGAAGCCGTACGCTATGACCCCTTGGACCAAAAAGAAAATGCCAAGGCCATACAAGCTATCAAAACAATCGATTTTGGGGCTTATGACTATGCTTCCATTGTTGTTTTAGGCGGTGGGCCTGAAAACTATAGGGACAAACTCTCCATTGCAGGGAAAATCAATCTTCAATTGGCCATAAAGGAATACCGAGAAAATAAGGCCCCGTTCATTATAGTATCCGGTGGTCATGTTCATCCCTATATGACCCCTTATTGTGAGGCGGTGGAAATGAAGAGGGAATTGATGGAGGAATATGCGGTGCCAGAAGAACGCATCATTATTGAACCCTATGCCAGGCATACCACCACCAATATGCGGAATGCCACACGGTTGATGATTGAATACGGTATTCCTATCGATAAAAAGAGTCTGATGGTAACCAATCCCGCACATAGTGCCTATGTTGAAGGAGATTATTTCAAGGAACGATGCGAAAAAGAACTGGGATACCAACCTGTGGAGCTACACTCTAGATTGTCTCCATCCACCTTGGAATTTACGGGAAACAAAGTTTCCACACATCAAAATCCCTATCAACCTTTAGACCCTTGATGGGATTTGGAAATAGAGCATTTTAGTTGGAATGAATCAAAGTTGAGTGAGTTTGTTTGTTTAATTGGAAAGGGCGCAGTGATTTTTTGATACTGCGCCTTTTATGTGGTCGGAAATTATGATGCCAGAATATTGTGTCTTCCCAAACATCCTTTGATCGCTTATAAATTGACATTTGTCAAGTTCATCAAAATTACCGCACTGCCGGAAGTGGTTAATCACTTCAAAATGCTATTTTTGGGAAACGCTTTACTCCTCGTCAGAAATTTCATTTAAAGCATGATTGCCAAACCAAACCCCGAAAAAAACCTTTTCGTCCTTTTTTATCTCAATTCCATTTATCCACTCGGACCTGGTATAAAATCATATCTGTCCGGCAAAATCAAGAGCTGTTCTTTTGGTAAGAATGAGATGATCAGCAAAAAAGGGGAAGTATGTGATAAATTGTACTTTATCAAAACCGGTATGGTGAGGGGATATTTTAAAAGCGACTCCACAGAGATCACCACATGGATCGATAGCGAGAATGAAGTTTTTACCTCCATAACCGGTTTTTTCAGGAACGTGCCTACCAAAGAATACATTCAAAGCCTTGAGGAAACCCACTGTGATTACTTGGAGTATGAGGACTACAAATATTGCCTCAATAATTTCTCCGAAATGCGGCAAATCTACAGAATACTACTCGAAGAATATTATATATTGGCGGAACATAGGGTGTACTTGGCCAGAATTCCCAATGCCAAGAAACGCTTGAACTTTTTTATAGAAAATCTCAATCCGCACATCATCAATAGGATACCTAAGAAATACTTGGCTTCTTACTTGGCAATGAGACCGGAAACCCTATCCCGGTTACTGGCGGAAAAGAAAATTACTTCTTAGTTTTTCTTTTATATCAAAGGCAGTTTTGCCCTAAATGTCTTACCCAAAAGAAAGACCATACTGTACTGATTGACATAGATTTATTGGTTGAATTACTTTCTTTTTTGTAAGAAAATGACCTAAAATTGATTTTTGTCAATTCCCCGAAAGATTTCTTGAAATAAGACGAATACACCTCCGTTTCTTAGACAAAGGATAGGAAAAATGCTACATTTTTTTATTTAAAAAGTAGGAGAAAAATTATCCAAGTAAAACGAAACTATTAAAAAGGTCCCCTTGTCATGAAAGAAATTTACTAAACACTCCTGAGTAAACTATCACAGGCTTATTGATCGGATTCCCAGTCAGAAATGAGATTTAGGGCATCCATGAAAATGGCTACCCCATGGGTGGCCTGACCTTCCCATGCCTTTTTTCGGCGGAAGTTGAATACGAAAAGAATCACTTACAAACAATAAATCAAAATCAACAAAACAATGAAAAATCAAGTTAACCGGAAATCTTCCTCCTTCTTTTTGATGCTGATCATCCTTTTTGTTACGAGATCCATGGCACAATCCAATGAATTGGTTGTCATCGATTCCAACTATTTCCAAAAACAGCAAGTGCTCGATCATTTGGGATCGGGCATACCTGTTGTTGAAGTTGATGCATCCAAAAATCCTTGGGAATCCATCCGCCAGTATCTGGAGCAGAACAGGTCTGCACAGGTGGTCCATCTGTTTGCCAACGCTAGCTACAACGCCATGGAGCTTGGGGGCAAAACCTATGATGCCAACGGGGTAGACCAGGAATTTGAGCTTTCCATGCTGGAGGGGCTTTATCAAGGAACCAACCTACAGCTCCTTATTTACGATTGCAATCTAGGTTCCAGTCCAGAAGGACTGGCCTTACTGAGAAAAATTAGTGACAAGGCTTATTTCAACATTGCAGTTCCTACAAATTGCAGCTCCATTTTTGGGGCCGATTTGGAGTTTGATCATACCACAATGAACCAACCAGTCAATAATTCAATATTTAAATAGAGCTACCAGCCATGAAACAAACCATAACGAATACCTTATCATTCTTTTTGTTATTTCTTCTGTTTGGAGCCGTGAAGGCACAAACCGTGGATATGACCGTAAAACAGGGGCCCAATGTGGATGTCATGGTAACTGTTGGTTCGGCCAATGTGGACCTCTCCACGTTTGAGGCCGATCTTGAACAGGCCATGCACCTTAAGGGAATCCCTCTGGGAAAACTCCGTGTGGAAGCTTTTCAAAGAAGTTCCATTTCTTCCGATCAAGCAGATGCCAGCGATATTTTCAATAGCTGGAACATTATGGATTTTAATGGAGCCGAACCCCCTAATGCACATAACTATTTAAGTAGTGCTGGAGGTGGTGCCTATTCGGGTCCTTACTTTTCCTTTGACTCGGGAACAAACCAGATCCTGGCAGATCCAGTGGCCCGAAATTCGGGTAATTATGGTGTGGCCATGTATGACCCTACGGGAGATGTTTCCGATGGGACCATTTCTGCTACCTTCGGACTTTCTGGGGCACCCTACACACATGCTGAAGTTGGTTTCATTTTCAAGAAAGAGGATAACAACAATTTTTACGCTTATATCATCGATAACCATACCGCGTGTGGTAACCTGATGAATTATGCGCCAGGCGATGGTTATCCTGCCGAGGCGATTCTTAAACGTGAAAATGGGGTGACCACCATTTTGGCCGTGAACACCAACAGTGGTACAACAGGTACGGCAACCTATGGCTGGAATCCCAGTAGAACTGATATGTTTTCTGCATTCTATAATGGCCAAGAGATTGAATTTAAAATTGAAATGTCTGGGGATGACATCAAAATTTCTCGAAGAGGTGGCGGAGGTAATGCAGGCACCGATTGGGTTGAAGCCTTTGATATTACCGACTCAACCTTTTCTTCAGGTAGCTATGGGTTTTATGTGCATGAGCAACAGAATGCCTACTTCAAGGACATCAACATTGAAAAATTGGAATTGCGTGCCTTTAAAGATGTACTTAGGGAGCCTCAATGGCGAAACAGTGCCTTGCGTTTCAACGTAAACCTGGATGATATAGAAGTTGCCGATTTTGATGTGGACACTGATCTTTCCGAAATCTTGATGCGTACCATCAATGAGGATATCCATTACATCGGTTGGGGAACCAATGCCAATGAGGCACAGTTTGAACGGTTTATTACCCAAAACAACAATCAAGGAACCTTTATCAATAGGGATGCTGGAAGTTGGTCCACTTGGATCGATGATATGGCCCAATACATTTATGAACAATATCAATTTGGCACCGTAAGTGCCGGTGAGTTCTTTATTGCAGGTACTTCGGTAGAAATCGATGTAGATCCGGCACAGCTGAAAAACAATACCGCCAATGCCAGTTACCCAAGTGGGCGTTGGAAAATTACCCATGATGAGACCTATTTTGAAAACAACACGGGGCGTGTTTCTTGGAGTGGACTGTACTTGGAAGATGTACCTGAGTATTATGAAAAACCCGGTAAGTATACCTTCACGTTTGAAGAAATGCCTACGGCGCCGACTACCTTGTATTTCCATCGTAGACCCGTGGCGAGTTTTACCTATAGCAATGATACTGGGTTCATCAACAATACCTCCTACGATTTGGATGGTGGTTCCAATAATGGAATTAACCAATCCGAATGGAAATGGAAAGCTGTTGACGCTGCTTCCACCAACGATTGGGTGGATGGCCAATTTGATAAGAACGCTGTTTCCGATGGTCAATATTTGGTAATGCTACGGGTCCAAGATCATCAAGGTACCTGGAGTAGTCCTACCAGTATCTATGTGGAAAAGACATCAGGTTCTGGGGGCAGTACAGATCTGCCCATTGCCCAGTTCAACATCCAACCGGATTTGATCAATACCTATACCGGGAACATGACCATTGCCATTGAGGACAACTCGGTTGATCCTTATGGCAGGACGTTGTCAACCCAAGAATGGATTGTGACCCAACGGACCTATGATGGTAACGGGGATCCAACCGACACCCAGATTTATAATGCTTCTACTCCATTGACTGATTTTTCGGCCTATAACAACCTTTCTGCCGACTACATCATCAGTTTGCGAACCCAAACGGATACCGGGGTATGGTCAGAACCGTTCTATCGAACGCTTACCATTGTGGACGATAATACCTTGCCGACCATTACGGCAAATCCATCCAGTGGAAGCTTGGATACCAATACCGATATCCAACTGGTTTTTCAGGATGAGAATGGAGGTAGTGGTTTTGATGTACAGCGTTTTGCAAAAGTACAAAGTGCCACGCCACCGGCAACGGACAATGCGGCTTGGACCTCATGGAGCAACAGCCAATCCAAAACAACCTCATTCAATTCTGGAGGTTCAGGATGGTATATCCATGCTGAGGTAATGGACAATGCAGGCAATGTGGGGACGGCCACTTTTGGGCCTTATGATATTACCTTGGTGGTAAGCGCCGATGACGACTTGGCCATTTTGGATGAAGATACCGTATCGGACCCCATTGACGTGTTGTACAACGACGTATACGATACCGGTGTTACCCCAACGGTGACCATCACGGTACAAGGAACAAAGGGTACTGCCGTGGTCAATGGAAGCAATCAAGTAGTGTATACTCCCGATGCCAACAAAAATGGCACCGATACCGTTACCTATGAATTGGACGATCAAGGCCAAAAGGTGACGGCCAATATCACGCTTTCCATTCTTCCTGCTGATGATGAACCTGTGGCAAATGCGGATAGCTTCAATTTGGATGAAAATGCAACATTGAACGAGGATGTTTCCACCAATGATGTGGAGATCGACGGGGATGATTTGGTATATCACATCATCACTAATCCGTCCCATGCGGCATCGTTTACATTCAATGCGGATGGTACTTTTTCCTATGAGCATGATGGTGACGAATCAGGAACAGATAGTTTCACATACAACTTTGAAGACGCTGTTTCTTTCTCTGAAACAGTAACCGTTTCCTTTAGCATCAACAATGTGAACGATACCCCCGAAGGAGGGAATATCACAGTGGATGTAATTCAGGATTTGGGATATGCGTTTGTTGCAAGCGATTTCACTTTTGCTGATGATGATCCGAGTGATGCATTCAACGGCATTCAGGTAGTATCTCTTCCCTCAAAAGGAACATTGACGTATAACGGCAACCCCGTATCCATCAATGATATGATTGATGATGTGACCTTGTTGGTATACACCACGGAGAGCGGTGAATTTGGAGAAAGCTACGCTTCCTTTTCATTTAAAGTGAAGGATGGGGATGATGCATTGAGTAGTACTACCTATAATGCAAATATTACAGCGGCCCAAGATACCGATGGCGATGGAATCCCTGACGATTCTGACGACGACGATGATAATGACGGTACTTTGGACATCAATGACGATTTCCCAAAAGATCCTACCGAGGACACCGATACCGATGGTGATGGAACCGGGGACAATGCCGATGATGACGATGATGGTGACGGTACCTTGGACATCAACGACGCTTTTCCAAAAGATCCAACGGAGGACACCGATACCGATGGTGACGGGACAGGGGACAATGCCGACGATGACGATGACGGCGACGGCACCCTTGACATCAACGACGCCTTCCCGAAAGACCCAACGGAGGATACCGATACCGATGGTGATGGAACCGGGGACAATGCCGATGACGACGATGACGGTGATGGCACTTTGGACATCAATGACGATTTTCCAAAAGACCCTACCGAGGATACCGATACCGATGGTGACGGGACAGGTGACAATGCCGATGACGACGATGACGGTGACGGAACCTTGGACATCAACGATGCTTTCCCAAAAGATCCTATGGAGGACACCGATACGGATGGTGACGGAACGGGCGACAATGCCGATGATGACGATGACGGCGACGGAACCTTGGATATCAACGACGCCTTTCCAAAAGATCCTACGGAGGACACCGATACCGATGGTGATGGAACAGGGGACAATGCCGATGATGACGATGATGGTGACGGTACCTTGGACATCAATGATGCTTTCCCGAAAGATCCTACTGAGGACACCGATACCGATGGCGATGGAACTGGCGATAATGCCGATGATGACGATGACAACGATGGTACTCTGGATATCAACGATGCTTTCCCAAAAGACCCAACAGAGGACACCGATACCGACGGTGACGGGACAGGGGACAATGCCGATGATGACGATGACGGCGACGGGACCCTTGACATCAACGATGCTTTCCCGAAAGACCCAACGGAGGATACCGATACCGATGGTGACGGAACAGGTGACAACGCTGATAATGATGCGGATAACGATGGTGTACCCGATGATGAGGATGCCTTCCCAACAGATCCGAATGAAAGTTCAGATGTTGATGGTGACGGAATTGGCGACAATGCCGATAATGATGATGACAATGACGGAGTGGAAGACGTGGACAACGATGGTGACGGTCTTGGTGATAATGTGGACAATGATGACGATAATGATGGCATACCTGATAATGAAGATGCCTTCCCAACAGACGCCAATGAGGATACCGACACGGATGGCGATGGTATTGGAGATAATGCCGATACCGATGATGATGGGGACGGATATTCCGATGAAGTCGAGTTGAACGAGGGTACTGACCCAACAGATGCTTCGAGTACTCCTTTGGATACGGACGGTGATGGTATTCCTGATAGTCTGGACGATGACGATGACAATGACGGTGTTGCGGATTGGGATGATGCCTTCCCGACCAGTGAGGAGCCCACTTTGGTACCTGCCCAGGCCTTCACACCCAATGGTGACGGCAACAACGATACTTGGATCATTCCAGGAATCGACAATTATCCCAACAATGTGGTGAAGGTGTACAACCGATGGGGACACGAGGTGTTCGCCGCAAGATCCTATCGTAACGATTGGGGAGGTTTCTACAAGAGCAGGAACGAAAAACTCCCTGCGGGATCCTATCTGTACATTCTTGATCTTGGCAATGGCAGTGCTCCGTTACAGGGCTGGATCTTTATCAACTATTAAAAATCAACAAAACAAAAAACACAGCTTAAAATCATGAATACAACAAATAGAATAGCAATACTGATCATGGCCTTGGTCCTTTCGGTGGCCGTAAAGGCCCAACAGGACCCGAACTATACCTTTTACCGGTACAATATGAACATCTATAACCCCGCTTTTGCGGGAAGTTCGGAGTCGGCAGAACTCTCGTTGGGCATCAGGAGCCAATGGGCGGGCATCCAAGGGGCACCGGAGAGCCAAAGTGCGATCTTCGGGATGCCGATGGGCAGGAACCTTGGCCTCGGGGTCTCCATCCTGAACGACAAGACCTTTATAGAGCACCAGACCTGGGTGGCCATCGATGTGTCCTATCACATACAGTTGGATGGGGACCATACATTGTACTTTGGTATCAAGGGGAGCGCGAATTCCTACGATGCCAATACCGATGGATTGATCACCTACGGAGTGGGGCAGGACGGGGCACTTGTGGGCTACGAGAGCCGTTTCACGCCCAATGTGGGCGCCGGGGTGTTCTTGAAGCACGACAGGTATTTTGTTTCGGTGTCGGCACCGAAGCTGTTGACCCCTGACCGTCTCCAGGAGCGTGATGGCAATGCCTACCTGGGTGTGGACCGTATGCACGCCTATCTGAGCGGGGGGTACACCTTTCTCCTCGGCAAGACCCTGGATCTGAAGACCATGGGGATGTTCCGTTACGCGGATGCCTCGCCCATGTCCCTGGAACTTACGGGGATCTTGGATTTCGGGGAGCGTTTTGAATTCGGTGCCTCCTACCGTTTCGATGAGAGTGTCAGTGGCCTGGTGCTGTTCAATATCAGCAACGGGCTGAACATAGG
>NZ_QXFJ01000020.1:0-648 GCF_003584165.1 Flagellimonas aequoris
CAAGCCCTCCGCGATTTGTTTCGCGGTCATCGTGCGCTTGCGTCGGATGGTCGGCAGGTTGCTCATCGGTCGAACTCCAAGATTTTTTGTGCCGTGTCCATCGCCTTCGATTGCCTGGCAACACCTGACAGCCGGCCTTTGTGCGATTGCCTGGCAATGAAGGCCTGACCCGCTGGCCCATGCCCTAACCGTGTCCACACCCAGCGGGCCACGCTCTTCGCGGTGGCTCTGACCTCACTGTCCGGCAACGGGGTGGCGTAGGTGTTGAGCGCACGCGCTTGGGCAAGGGTCGAGGCGTGCCACTGGTCGGCGTCGGTGTGGCGGAAGCGGTGGCGGTATGCCCATGCCCTCAGGCTCTCAAACAGGCACACATTGCGCCCGAGGCCACTGGCTTCGGCCCGCTTCTTCCTGACCGTGGGCAAGCCGTGCGGCAGGTAGTCGGCCAGCTCTTCGAGCGTGTAGGCCTCTCCCCTCCCCCACCGCGTTGACCATGCCTCATGGCCGGGCGTCTTGGTGATGAAATTCGTATAACCAGCGTCAGCCCGCAGGGCGTCCGTGTAGGCCTGCTGGACGGCGGCGGCATACCGCAGGGGCGCGGCTCTGGCCGCGTCCGTGGTGATGACTGGACAGGCCAGCGCGTAGGCCAGA
>NZ_QXFJ01000020.1:717-1068 GCF_003584165.1 Flagellimonas aequoris
GGCCCCGCCTACTGTCCCTGTTTTCGGCCACCCAATTCGGCTCAGGCAAGCCCGCTTCCTCAGCCGCCACCAGTGCCCCAGCACGGTCGAAATCGAACACCAAAAAAGCCAGATGGCTCGGGGGGTTGTGCTGGATGTAGCGCCTCTGGACGGCCTCCTGCTGGCCGCGGATGCTCAGGCCTGAGCCTAGGTCGTCAGCACAGTAGGGGCGCCGTGGAGCGCTTGCGAGGAACAGGGACGGTTGGTAGTGTGCTGACATAGGTTCGGGCCTCCTAACGCCCTTTCCGCATGACCCCGCAGCGTTGGCGCGCTGGCGGGGTTTTTTATGCTCTGTTCATTCAGATTGGCAGA
>NZ_QXFJ01000021.1 GCF_003584165.1 Flagellimonas aequoris
TTGATCCAGATCATCATGTTCGGGATGGGGACCTCCATGAGCATCAAGGATTTCGCTGGGATCATCAAATCCCCAAAAGGGGTATTGGTGGGCGTGACCGCGCAGTTGGCCATCATGCCGATCATCGGTTATGTTCTGGCCAATATCAGTGGTTTTACCCCGGAGATTGCCGCGGGAATCGTTTTGATCGGTTGCTCGCCAAGCGGGGTCGCCTCCAATGTGATGGCCTACCTGGCCAAGGCCAACCTGGCCCTTTCCATTACCATCACCTCCATTGCCACGCTGTTGGCGCCTTTTGTCACCCCCTTGTTGATGAAGCTGTTGGCCGGTCAGTTCGTGGAGATCGATGTGTTGACCATGATGTGGAGCATCACCAAGATGATCATTTTGCCCATCGGTGCCGGATTGCTGTTCAATTATTTGTTGCACGGCAAGACCAAATGGTTGGATGATATCATGCCGATGCTGTCCATGTTGGCCATAGGCCTGATCATCATCGTGATCACCGCAGCGGGCAGGGACAGTCTGCTGGATATCGGCGGCATATTGCTCCTTTTGGTACTGGTGCACAACCTTTTCGGCTACTTTTTGGGCTATTGGTTCGCGCGGGTCGTGGGGATGGACGAGCGGGATGCCCGTACCATTTCCATAGAAGTGGGCATGCAGAACGGGGGGTTGGCCTCGGGGATCGCCAATTCGTTGGGCAAGATTGCCACCATGGGGCTTGCGCCGGCAGTCTTCGGTCCGTTGATGAACATTACCGGGTCCATACTGGCATCCTATTGGCACAAAAGCGCCCCAGAAAAAGTAGTATCCGAAATAAAAAGTTAATCAAAAGAATAGAAGAATTGATTGTTTGAGTTAGTTTAGTTTTTCAAGAAGAGCGTACCGCTTTCCCAAGTACGTTCTTCTTTTTCTCAAACAAAATGATATTTTAAGAACCAACTAACATAACAGCATATGAAAGGGACAAAAAAAGTGATCACGTTCGGGGAAATCATGTTACGATTGGCCCCTCCGGGGTTTTTAAGGTTTTCGCAGGCGAACCGTTTCGATGTGGTCTACGGCGGGGGAGAGTCCAATGTGGCGGTATCCCTGGCCAATTATGGTATCCCCGTGGACTTTGTCACCCGATTGCCCAAGAACGACCTGGGCGAATGCGCCCTGATGGAGATGCGCAAGCGCGGGGTCGGCACCGATAAGATCATTTTCGGCGGTGACCGATTGGGCATCTATTTTTTGGAAACGGGGGCGGTGTCCCGGGGAAGCAAGGTGGTGTACGACCGGGCCCACTCGGCCATGGCGGAGATCCAGAAGGGCATGGTGGACTGGGACAACGTTTTTGAAGGGGCGGGATGGTTCCACTGGACGGGGATCACCCCAGCCATTTCCCAGGGAGCGGCCGATGCCTGTATCGAGGCGGTAAAGGCGGCCAAAAAGCACGGGCTTACCATTTCCACCGACCTGAACTATAGGGCCAAGCTCTGGAAATACGGAGGGGACCGGGAGAAAATCATGACGGAACTGACGTCGTACTGTGACATTATTCTGGGGAACGAGGAAGATGCGGAGAAACATTTCGGGATAAAGCCCGAAGGGCTGGACATCACCACCCAGGGGGAACATGTGAAGGCCGAGGCCTTTCTGTCCGTTTGCCAGCAGATGATGAGAAAGTTCCCCAACGCCAAAAAGGTGATCACCACCCTGAGGGGGTCGCTTTCGGCCTCGCACAACACGTGGGCCGGGGTATTGTATGATGGGAATAATATGTTCACGTCCCCGGAATACCAGATCACGCACATTGTGGACCGTGTAGGGGGAGGGGATTCGTTCATGGGCGGATTGATCTACGGATTGCTCACATGGCCGGATGATGACCGGAAAGCGCTTAACTTTGCGGTGGCCGCCTCGTGCTTGAAGCATACGATTGTGGGCGATGCGAATCTGGTGACCGTTGATGAGGTGGAGAAACTGATGGGAGGCGATGCTTCCGGAAGGGTGGCCAGATAGGGCAAAAGTAAAAAAGGTAAAAGTAAAAGGACAAGGGTAAAAGAAACGATATGGCAAGATATTCAAGGATCGAGGTGGCACGGAAAATGGCGGAAACGGGCATGGTCCCCCTGTTCTACCATCCCGATGTGGAATTGGGAAAACAGGTGTTGAAGGCCTGTTACGATGGCGGTGCAAGGTTGATGGAATTTACGGCGAGAGGGGATTTTGCCCATGAGGTGTTCACCGAACTCAACAAATATGCCTTAAAGGAACTGCCGGGCATGATCATGGGGGTGGGGAGCATCACCGATGCCGCGGCCGCTTCCTTCTACATGCAATTGGGGGCCAACTTTATCGTGACGCCTTCCCTCAGGGAGGACATTGCCGTGACCTGCAACCGGAGAAAGGTCCTGTATAGCCCTGGTTGTGGCAGTCTTACGGAGATCAACCGAGCCGAGGAACTGGGGGTGGAGGTCATCAAACTGTTCCCTGGCTCCACCTATGGTCCCGGGTTCGTGAAGGCCATCAAGGGGCCACAACC
>NZ_QXFJ01000022.1 GCF_003584165.1 Flagellimonas aequoris
TTGATCCAGATCATCATGTTCGGGATGGGGACCTCCATGAGCATCAAGGATTTCGCTGGGATCATCAAATCCCCAAAAGGGGTATTGGTGGGCGTGACCGCGCAGTTGGCCATCATGCCGATCATCGGTTATGTTCTGGCCAATATCAGTGGTTTTACCCCGGAGATTGCCGCGGGAATCGTTTTGATCGGTTGCTCGCCAAGCGGGGTCGCCTCCAATGTGATGGCCTACCTGGCCAAGGCCAACCTGGCCCTTTCCATTACCATCACCTCCATTGCCACGCTGTTGGCGCCTTTTGTCACCCCCTTGTTGATGAAGCTGTTGGCCGGTCAGTTCGTGGAGATCGATGTGTTGACCATGATGTGGAGCATCACCAAGATGATCATTTTGCCCATCGGTGCCGGATTGCTGTTCAATTATTTGTTGCACGGCAAGACCAAATGGTTGGATGATATCATGCCGATGCTTTCCATGTTGGCCATAGGCCTGATCATCATCGTGATCACTGCCGCAGGTCGTGATAGCTTATTGGACATAGGAGGGCTTTTGTTGCTGTTGGTACTGGTGCACAACCTTTTTGGTTATTTATTGGGTTACTGGTTTGCACGCTTGGTCGGTATGGACGAACGGGATTCACGGACGATATCCATCGAAGTGGGCATGCAGAACGGGGGGTTGGCCTCGGGGATCGCCAATTCGTTGGGCAAGATTGCCACCATGGGGCTTGCGCCGGCAGTCTTCGGTCCGTTGATGAACATTACCGGGTCCATACTGGCATCCTATTGGCACAAAAGCGCCCCAGAAAAAGTAGTATCCGAAATAAAAAGTTAATCAAAAGAATAGAAGAATTGATTGTTTGAGTTAGTTTAGTTTTTCAAGAAGAGCGTACCGCTTTCCCAAGTACGTTCTTCTTTTTCTCAAACAAAATGATATTTTAAGAACCAACTAACATAACAGCATATGAAAGGGACAAAAAAAGTGATCACGTTCGGGGAAATCATGTTACGATTGGCCCCTCCGGGGTTTTTAAGGTTTTCGCAGGCGAACCGTTTCGATGTGGTCTACGGCGGGGGAGAGTCCAATGTGGCGGTATCCCTGGCCAATTATGGTATCCCCGTGGACTTTGTCACCCGATTGCCCAAGAACGACCTGGGCGAATGCGCCCTGATGGAGATGCGCAAGCGCGGGGTCGGCACCGATAAGATCATTTTCGGCGGTGACCGATTGGGCATCTATTTTTTGGAAACGGGGGCGGTGTCCCGGGGAAGCAAGGTGGTGTACGACCGGGCCCACTCGGCCATGGCGGAGATCCAGAAGGGCATGGTGGACTGGGACAACGTTTTTGAAGGGGCGGGATGGTTCCACTGGACGGGGATCACCCCAGCCATTTCCCAGGGAGCGGCCGATGCCTGTATCGAGGCGGTAAAGGCGGCCAAAAAGCACGGGCTTACCATTTCCACCGACCTGAACTATAGGGCCAAGCTCTGGAAATACGGAGGGGACCGGGAGAAAATCATGACGGAACTGACGTCGTACTGTGACATTATTCTGGGGAACGAGGAAGATGCGGAGAAACATTTCGGGATAAAGCCCGAAGGGCTGGACATCACCACCCAGGGGGAACATGTGAAGGCCGAGGCCTTTCTGTCCGTTTGCCAGCAGATGATGAGAAAGTTCCCCAACGCCAAAAAGGTGATCACCACCCTGAGGGGGTCGCTTTCGGCCTCGCACAACACGTGGGCCGGGGTATTGTATGATGGGAATAATATGTTCACGTCCCCGGAATACCAGATCACGCACATTGTGGACCGTGTAGGGGGAGGGGATTCGTTCATGGGCGGATTGATCTACGGATTGCTCACATGGCCGGATGATGACCGGAAAGCGCTTAACTTTGCGGTGGCCGCCTCGTGCTTGAAGCATACGATTGTGGGCGATGCGAATCTGGTGACCGTTGATGAGGTGGAGAAACTGATGGGAGGCGATGCTTCCGGAAGGGTGGCCAGATAGGGCAAAAGTAAAAAAGGTAAAAGTAAAAGGACAAGGGTAAAAGAAACGATATGGCAAGATATTCAAGGATCGAGGTGGCACGGAAAATGGCGGAAACGGGCATGGTCCCCCTGTTCTACCATCCCGATGTGGAATTGGGAAAACAGGTGTTGAAGGCCTGTTACGATGGCGGTGCAAGGTTGATGGAATTTACGGCGAGAGGGGATTTTGCCCATGAGGTGTTCACCGAACTCAACAAATATGCCTTAAAGGAACTGCCGGGCATGATCATGGGGGTGGGGAGCATCACCGATGCCGCGGCCGCTTCCTTCTACATGCAATTGGGGGCCAACTTTATCGTGACGCCTTCCCTCAGGGAGGACATTGCCGTGACCTGCAACCGGAGAAAGGTCCTGTATAGCCCTGGTTGTGGCAGTCTTACGGAGATCAACCGAGCCGAGGAACTGGGGGTGGAGGTCATCAAACTGTTCCCTGGCTCCACCTATGGTCCCGGGTTCGTGAAGGCCATCAAGGGGCCACAACC